>NZ_OANU01000064.1:98419-135237 GCF_900089835.1 Vibrio thalassae
TTCAGGGAAACCACGACGGAACAAGGCCATTGATAACGCATCACAAACCAGAGTTGCCGTCATTCTGGTACCCATAGACCAACCGACGACTTGCCTTGAATAAAGATCAATAATTACAGCTAAATACAGCCAGCCTTCGCTTGTTGCCACATAGGTCATGTCTCCCGCCCACTTTTGATTCGGAGCCTCAGCGTTAAAATCCTGGGCTAGCAGGTTCGGAGCCACTGGCATTTTATGTTTGCTGTCCGTCATACACTTAAACTTACGTGCCGCTTTCGGCGTTAAATCCTGCCGCTTCATACTGGCGGCGATGGTTTTAACATTACGGTTATCACCGTTCTCAGCCAGCTCTTTCTGGATGCGTCTTGAGCCATCACGGCCTTTGCTATTGTTAAAAGCCTCTTTGACCTTCGTATCAAGCTCTTGGCGAGTTACCTCGCGCTGGATGGCCTTGTGGCGATGCTTAATCCAGTAATAAAACCCACTTCGTGAAACGCCGAACACCTTAGCCATGCGGACAACACTGAAGCACAGCAGGTGTTCGAGCATAAATTCGTAGCAATCTACTTTAAGTTTTTCGCGAAGTAGGTGGCGGCCTTTTTTACTATATCTAGCTCTTCAGCTTGCTCAGCCAATTGTCTTTTGAGTTTGGCAACTTCAGCGGCTAGATCTTTTTCCCGCTGACTGGTGCAGGTGTCGCTCTTAGCTGCCTTACGCCAGCCATAGATCTGGGATTCGTGTAACGACAGTTGCCTCGATGCCGCAGCTACTCCCACTTTCTCTGCTAGCTTCAGGGCTTCTGATTTAAATTCAGGAGAATGGATAATACGTTTTTTCTTGCTTGTCATGGTTCACCTCGTTAGTGATTGTACTCACTTAACTCGGTGTCCAAAACTGCTGGTGCGGATCAAAACGAAATAAACAGCTTTCTTGGACATCTAAGATCATAGTGTTGCGATAGTAAGGGCTTAAATCGACCCCTATGCCAACGCCCTAGATCACGGTGATTCCTACCGATTTTAGCAAGGTGTCCATCAACAAGCTCATTTTGTGGCATTAAAAAGCCTGAGGACGATAATACGAACTCAGGCTTTGTATTGCGTTTAGCGAATATGGGTTAGTAGCCCATCAATTGTAATAGATTCTCTGCGGTACTGATGGCTTCCTTGCGGTTTGTAATGTTGAGCTTCTGATACAAATTACGGATATGGGTCTTGATTGTCGTGCCTGCCACATCCAGTTCTTGCGCGATCTGCTCGTTGCTAAACCCGGAATAAATTAGACCCAGCACCTGCCACTCTCTTTGAGTAAGCGGGCTAGTGCGCACTAGCTCTGGAATATTTGGATGGTTGATTAATTTTTCTACAAACTCTTCGTTAAAGTGAACAGAACGACTGCGCTGCGTGGTATTGATGTCTTTCATTAACAACTGGGCACGATGACGCTCTAAGTCACCTAGCTCAGATCTAGAGACGAGCTTTTCAAGCAGATGGCCAATGGTGGCACCGTCTACCAGAAAGTTTCCAATCATGCCCGTTTGATTGGTGAGTACCAATGCCTCTTTTAGCAGCGCTTTGGCTTTTTCTTCGTTTCTGTTATGAACGTTGAGTACCGCTTCTACTATCAAGTTTCGATTGCGATCGGTAACCAGTTGATGAGTTTCGGCTTTGTCATTTAGATAGTTCAGCGTTTGTTGAGCTTGCTCAAACTGACCTAAATTAATCTGTGCACGGGCAATATTTCGCCATTGAAGTTGCTCAAAGTGGTTGCACGCGTTATTTGGTCGAATGGCGGTGTCTAACCACTGTTCGATAGCATCGCTATCGTCACGAGCCTGCCAATAAAGCAGTAGTGATAACGAAGCATTAGCGGTCCAGTCGACATGGTAAGTCGATTGCTTCATCAAGTGTTGAATCTGTTCGATGAATTTCGCTGCTTTATCGAGTTCTCCTCGACCAATTGCGATGCGGGCGATCATAGAATAACTATGAAGATGCTTGCTTGGTGAGTGGTTACCCAGCACATCTAATCCTTTGTACGCACACTCTTCGGCTTCGTCCAATCGGTTCCAACACCACAATACTTGGGCACGCACACGGAGTAGAAACTCATGCAAAGGGACTTGATGAAGCTGCTGTTCTTCAATCAGCTTAAGCGCACTATCTTGAACCTCAAAAGCGGCTTGCACATAGCCCTGAGCAATTAAAATTTCGCTCTGTTGAAGTTGGGCCCAAAGTGCTTGGTGGTAAACATGGTATTGGCGAGCAAGTTTTTCTGTTTGTTGCATCATTGAGAGGGCGCGGCTAAGTTGACCAATAACATGGTTTACTTCACCGACGACAGACGTCGCGACAATGCGGCTGCGGTAGACAGAATGGTCAAGTTCACTCAACGCTCGCTCAGCAAGTTCAAGCGCTTGTTCTGGTGAATTTTGGTTAATGGCAACCTGAGCCAACAACGCATGAAACTCCCCTTCCTGTTTTTTGGAACGCTCAACGTGGCGCGCTTCCATTTCTTGGTCAGCTTTTGAAATCAACTCACCTACGTCGTTATAGCGATGTTGACTTTGTGCTAACCACGCTTGCAGCATGCACAGCTTAGGCTGACTATAAAGCTGGTCTTCGGTTAAGAGTGCGATTGCCTCTTCAAGTGTTGAGAGTTCTCCGTGGTTGAACATTTTCCAACCAAATTCGTTTAATATTTTCGCCACTAACTCGCGATTGTTAGCCAGTTGAGCATGGCGCAGAGCTTGATGAGGTACCTTTTGTTCTAGCCATGCTTCAGCTGCCGCTAAATGTAACTCATGCTCTTGTTGTGGAATACGCGCTTTGCGCTCGTGAGATAAAAATTCAGCAAACAGATTATGGAATCTAAACCAGTTGTTCTCTCCTTCAAGAGGGTAGATAAACAGTCCGAATCGGTTTAAGGATTCGATCATGCTTAGTGCATCGTCTCGATTAGTCAGTGCAATCACCAAGCTGTCATTGAAATGGTCGAGCACAGAGCACTGCATCAAGAACTTGCGCGTGTCTTTATCAAGAAGATCAAACACTTCTTCAACGAGGTAATCCCACAAGTGTGCATGATTGAACTGAGAGATGGTTTCAACTGACTGCGCAAGCGTGCGTTTTTGGTGCTGTGCTTGGAGCGCAAACAGCTGCAGCGCAGAAGGCCAACCCTCCACATAAATACGTAAGGAATCAGCCGTTTCATTATCAATATCACTGGCGAGACGCTGGCTAAAGAATCGGGTGGTTTCTTCGGTGTCGAAAGCCAGTAACTCATTACCGATCTCGATCATTAGGTCACGAACTCGAAGGTTAGCAGTACCTAAAGGTGGGTTACCACGACTAGTGACGACCAGAGTGACATTGTCTGGCATGTGCTTGAGGAAAAAGCGCATTGCCTCGTGAATGTCTTCGTCACTGATCAAGTGATAATCATCGAGGACGATATAGCACTCGTTGTGATAACCCGTGAGCTCAGCAAACACTTCACTAAATAGCGAGTGCAGTGAGGAAAATTGGCGGCGTTCCGCCAGCGTTTGTGCATTTGGGCATGTGTTATTCGTGGCTTTATTGATGGCCTGCAACAGATAGTTAACGAAACGGAACGGGTCGTTGTCACTCTCGTCGATGCTGTACCAACCAACATGTGGTTTATCAGATAGCCACTGTGCTGCCATTGTCGTTTTGCCATAGCCAGCAGGTGAGCGAAAAAGTACAAGCTTATAAAAAGGAGCCTGTGCTAGCAGGTCCAATACTCGCGGACGTACTATTGCGTTGTGTAAGCGTCCCGGCCGAGTCAGTTTTGAAGGAATCCACATCGATATTTCCTACCAATTTATTATGTTCTACTCCGTCTAGAAATAGGGAGCGATTCACCATAGCTTTCTACTGTGTCTTCGATGGTATGAGACTCTGAGTACTACACATATTGATCGAAGACGATATTTTGATTTTTAAGCTTTTTTCACAGCGACTACGCCTTATAAATGTGATCATTATCACTTTTGTTGTTGGGTGTAGCCAATGTTTGGCCTGTCATGTATACAAAAAAACCTTGTTATTTGCGGCTTTTTTCGAGGCTATTTGTGATCTCAACGGCAGAATTTGTATTTAGTCTACGACGGGATAGTAAATGTTTCTTAATTAACGCTTAGAGTGAAAAGTGAGCGTGGCGTGATCGTTATCACCAGAAAAAACAGAATGGTTAACCGGAATGGGATATCGATCACTAAGTGGAGGGGAGTACGCCCTCTACGCCCTCCTCACTCATCCTCCATGGAGTCGGAACTAGGAGGATGTTTATGGAAACGTCACCATGCACGATATGGGACAGATGGATAAAAACTTAAAGTGAGATTTCTTAATGAAACCTACTCAGCAAAAACAATTTGATAAAGCTTCTTTCCAAGACAGTGTTAAAAAGCACCTATCTGCTACCTATGCAACGACTATCGAGACCGCTTCTGAGCGTCAATGGTATTTGGCGATGGGCCGTGCGTTAGCAGAGCTGACTACCTTCGACCTTCTTGCTACAGAAGCTGACGAACGTATCAAAAAAGCGAAAAGTGTTAACTACCTATCTCTAGAATTCTTGATTGGCCGACTAACAGGTAACAACCTGATCAGCATGGGCCTATATGAGCAAATCACGGAAGCAATGGCAGAACTAGGCCATAACTTGACAGACCTTCTTGAAGAAGAGCGTGACCCTTCATTGGGCAATGGTGGTCTAGGTCGTCTAGCAGCCTGCTTCATGGATTCATGTGCGGCTCAAGAATATCCAACAGTAGGCTATGGTCTGCACTATGAGTACGGTCTATTTAAGCAATCATTCAAAGATGGCCGTCAACAAGAAGCACCAGACGCATGGAGTGGTGTAGAAGGTTATCCTTGGGAAGTCGCGCGTCCTGAACTTGCGCAAGAAATCGGCTTCTACGGTCATGTTGAAGTAGTGAGCGAGAACGGCAAAGAAGTTCGTAAATGGGTTCCGGGCATGACGGTAAAAGCGATGCCTTGGGATCTGCCTATCGTTGGTTATGAGTCAAATACGGTCTACCCTCTGCGTCTTTGGGAATGTAAGGCGATTGCTCCGTTCTCCCTAGCAAGCTTTAACAATGGCGACTATTTTGAAGCCCAACACGCGCTCATTGACGCGGGTAACATCACTAAAGTTCTTTATCCAAATGATAACCATGAGAAAGGTAAGACTCTGCGGCTAATGCAGCAGTATTTCCACTCAGCAGCATCGGTGCGCGATATTCTACGTCGTCATGAAGCAGCAGGTTACACGCTCGCTTCGCTACCGAAGCAAGAAACGATTCAGCTAAACGATACTCACCCAACGATCGCTATTCCTGAACTTATGCGCATCCTAATGGATGAAAAAGGCATGAGTTGGGATGATGCGTGGGCGATTTCTTCAAAGACATTTGCGTACACAAACCACACATTACTTCCAGAAGCACTAGAGACATGGCCTGAGTCGCTAATCCAGCGCCTACTTCCGCGTCACATGGAAATCATCTTTGAAATCAACCACCGCTTCCTGCAAGAAGTTCGTGCAATGTGGCCTGGTGATGGTGAGAAGCAAGCGAAACTGTCTATCATCCAAGAAGGCTTCCATCGTATGGTTCGTATGGCGAACCTATGTGTTATTGGTTCATACGCGGTTAACGGTGTAGCTGCACTTCACTCTCAATTGGTTAAGAAAGACCTATTCCCAGAGTTCGATGCGATGTACCCAACGCGTCTGCATAACGTGACTAACGGTATTACTCCTCGTCGTTGGTTGAAGTTCTGTAACCCAGGGCTATCTGCTTTAATCACTGAGAAGATCGGTAACGAGTGGCCTGCGAAACTTGAGCAGCTTGAAGGTATTGCCCAGTTTGCTGACGACGCGGAATTCCAAAAGGAATACATGGCGGTTAAGAAGCAAAATAAACAGCGCCTGGCGGATTGGGTTTCTGACAACATGGGTATCGAGTTAGATACCAACGCGATCTTCGACGTGCAAATTAAGCGTCTACACGAGTACAAACGTCAACACCTTGACCTTTTACACGTTCTCGCGCTTTACCATCGCCTATTGAAAGATCCTTCTTTCGACATGGTACCTCGCGTAGTGTTCTTCGCAGCGAAAGCAGCGCCAGGTTACCATCTAGCTAAAGAAATCATTTTTGCAATCAACAAGATTGCAGAAAAAGTAAACAACGACCCACGTATTGGCGGCAAGCTGAAAGTGGTATTTATCCCTGATTATCGTGTGAGCATGGCGGAGATCATCATCCCTGCTGCAGACGTGTCACAACAAATCTCTATGGCCGGTAAGGAAGCATCTGGTACTGGTAACATGAAGATGGCGCTTAATGGTGCGTTGACCATTGGTACGATGGATGGCGCGAACGTGGAGATTCGTGAAGAAGTTGGTGATGACAATATCTACATCTTCGGGCTAGACGTTGATGGTGTAAAACGAGTGAAAGCGGCGGGTTATAACCCATACGATTACTACAACGCAGACCCTCTATTAAAATCGTCTTTGGACCTGTTGTTAGGCGATGAATTTACACCAGGAAAACCAGGTCTATTGCGCGCTACATACGACAGCTTACTAGACGGTGGTGACCCGTATCTATGTCTGGCTGACTTTGCTTCTTATGTTGAAGCACACGAAGCGATGGATGCGCAATACCGTGACCAAGCGGGTTGGGCGAAGAAAGCGATTCTGAACACGGCTTTAGTTGGTAAGTTCAGTTCTGACCGAAGCATCAGAGATTATGTGAATAACATTTGGAAACTGGAAGCCGTTTCTCGTTAATCATGATGACCAAGGTGCTCAGAGAGTGCCTTGGTCGCTTTAATTGCTTCATCCTTGCGCAGGCAGGGATCTTCTAACAGCGATAATGAATACTTTGAGTAGATTTCTGCCCATGCCAATACGTGATGAGCAGGAATGACGTAAATAGACATTCGAGCAGCCGATTGAGCTCGAATCAACATTACACTAACCCTACCGTTTTGAAGGTGAAAGAAGTCCTTCGGAGAGAGCGATGACAGAACAAACAGCATTAAAACAAGTTGCTGAGATGGCAAGAATAGCTGACAGCTACATAAGTGCGTGGGGCAGTCCAGCGAAAGTAGAAGATGAAACGATTCTTCGTCTGCTAGCGTCTTTAGGCTATGACACCACAAATGATGAAACTTTGCTTAAATCAGCAGAGAAAAAACATAAAAAAGAAGTGATTGAACCAGTTCTTGTGGTTAAAGACGAGGATGCGGTTGAAGTTGAACTTCATTTAGGTGTTAGCGCTCGTGAAAGCGATTTCAGCTGGCGTTTAGAGACCGAGCTGGGAGAGGTACTTGAAGGCTATCTTCAATCTCAGATCGTTCGTGATGAGCGTGCTGAGGGTGGCCCTTTAGTATTTTCGTTACCTGTTGACCTACCATGGGGTTACCACAAGCTTTACCTAGAGCGTAAGCGTCGCAAAGCTCCTTACGAAATGACACTGATTCGCACGCCACGTGCCTGTTTCAAACAGAGTGCCATCGACCAAGGCAAGAAGCTATGGGGCCCGAGTGTCCAGCTTTATACGCTACGCACTCAGCACAACTGGGGTATTGGTGACTTCGGTGATCTAAAACAGTTGGTGGCCGACATCGCGGCTCGTGGTGGTGACTTTGTTGGTTTAAACCCAATTCATTCGCTATTCCCAGCTAATCCAGAAGGAGCAAGCCCTTACAGCCCGTCTTCTCGTCGTTGGTTGAACATACTTTATATCGATGTGAGCTCTGTCGCTGAATTCGCATTGAGTGCTGATGCCCAGCAAATGGTCGGTAGCTCTGACTTCCAAGCTCGCCTTCAGAAGGCACGTGATTCCCACTGGGTTAACTACACTGAAGTTGCTGACCTGAAAATGAGCGTGCTACCTCTTCTTTTTGAAGAGTTTAAATCTCGCCATTTAGATAAGCAGTCTGAACGTGCAAGATTGTTCTTAGATTTTGTGGAAGAAGGTGGCGAAAGCCTTCTACATCAGGCGGCATTTGACGCGATTCATGCCGAATTGCACGCGGAAGATTCAAGTGTTTGGGGTTGGCCTGTATTCCCTGAGAAATATCGCCGTTTTGAGAATGGCGCGACTCAGAAATTTATTGCTGATAACCGCGATAAAGTTCAGCTTTACATGTACTTACAGTGGATCGCTGACGTTCAAATCAACGAAGCACAAGCGCTTGCCGAAGAAAAAGGCATGGCTGTAGGTCTATATCGTGACTTGGCCGTTGGCGTTGCAGATTCTGGCTCTGAAACTTGGGCAGACAATGGCAACCTTGTGATGGATGCAAGCATTGGTGCTCCACCTGATATTCTCGGTCCGCTAGGTCAAAACTGGGGTCTACCACCACTGAACCCGCAAGTATTGCAAGCGACGTCTTATGATGCCTACATCAAGTTACTGCGCGCTAACATGAAACATTGCGGTTCATTGCGTATTGACCACGTACTAGGCCTGTTGCGTTTATGGTGGATTCCAAAAGGTGAAAACGCCACTAAAGGTGCTTATATCTACTATCCAGTGGAAGACATGCTAGCCATCTTAGCGCTTGAATCACATCGTCATCAATGTAGTGTGATTGGTGAAGACTTGGGTACGGTGCCAGATGAAATCGTTGAAATCCTTCGTGAAGCAGGCGTCCACTCGTACAAGGTGTTCTTCTTCGAAACAGCAGAAGATGGTGGTTTCATTTCGCCAGCGCATTACGCCGATCAGTCAATGTCAGCACTATGTACGCACGACATGCCGACATTACGTGGCTTCTGGCACTGCGACGATCTTAAAATGGGCAGCGAGATTGGTCTTTACCCCGATAAGGAGCAACTTGAAGGCTTGTTTGATGACCGTCTGGAATGTAAACAAGGTATTCTTGATAGCGTAGCATGGCACGGTTATCTACCAGAAGGTGTTGGTCGTGATGCTAGCCTAGTGCCGATGGATGCTTACTTGAGCGAAGCACTTCAACTGCATGTCGCTGCGGGTGCATCAACGCTATTGAGTGTCCAGCTTGAAGATTGGTTAGAAATGGATAAGCCAGTTAACATTCCTGGAACGGTGAATGAGTATCCGAACTGGCGTCGCAAACTGTCGATGAACCTTGAGGAAATCTTTACTCAAGAAGGGGTTAATCGTATCGCGAAACGTTTAACGGAAGTGCGCGCTAACGCAAGCAAATAATCCGCCTCAAAATCGCTAATCAAGCACGGCTTCTTCAGAGATTTGTTCTGTCATCTCTGGGAGTCGTGCTTTTCTTTTTATCGCTTGTCACTATTGGGATTTATATTGTAAAGAAGTGCGTAAAAATACCGTATTGCACCCGAAAATTAGGGTTAAATCACTTCCCGAATAGGTGCAATCAAGTACAATGAAACCTTGCTGGTAGCCCGCGCTTTGCGGGCTTTTTTATAGTGCCTCAAACGTCAGTGAAACCAATGAGTGGTTTCGAATAAATAATCATGGGGCTATTTAAGGTCGAGGGAGATGAACGTTGAATAATAAAGGGCTTAAAAGACTAAAACAGGCGTACGATCGACTCTCGAGTGCATCGTTTGCCGATCCATTTTCATTCTTAGGACCGTATCTACAGGAAAAAGATGTTGCACTAAGAGTATGGATGCCGGGTGCTGACGGAGTAGCCGTTGAACTCGCATCTGGAGAACGATTACCGATGGTGAGAGACGAAGCGTCAGGTTTCGTTCTAAAGTCTGATTTGGATCTGCGATTTACTCACTATCAGTTAGCGGTAGATTGGAATGGAACGGAGCAAATGCTAGACGACCCATACCAATATCACGCTTTGTACGCAGAATACGATGAATTACATACGCCAAAAGAGATGTACCATCATATGGGCTCACAGTTTATCTCGTTGGAGCGAGATGGTGAGAACATTGAAGGAACCCGCTTTTTGGTTTACGCCCCACACGCCACGGCAGTAAGTTTGGTCGGCAATTTTAATGCATGGGATGGGCGTCGCAACCCAATGCAGCGTCTGGATTATGGGATTTGGGGCATTTTTATTCCAAACCTGCAAGAAGGTGCACAGTATAAATTTGAGATGAAAGGACCTAATGGTGAAGGCTTACCGCATAAAGCAGACCCATGGGGCTTTTACTCTGAACAGTACCCTTCGTTTTCATCCGTAACATACAACCATAATCGCTATGAGTGGCAAGATGAAAAGTGGCAATCTCGACCTGTCACTGAAAAGCGCAAAGAAGCACTGTCATTTTATGAGTTGCATGTTGGTTCTTGGAAGCACAATGACAACGGTGATTTTCTGACTTATCGTGAACTGGCCGCTGAACTTATCCCTTATTTGACCGATATGGGTTATACCCATGTTGAGCTAATGCCAGTGTCTGAACACCCATTCTACGGTTCTTGGGGCTATCAACCAGTCGGGTTGTTCGCACCGACGAGCCGCTTTGGTTCCCCAGATGACTTTAAGTATTTCGTAGATCAGTGCCACCAAGCAGGCTTAGGTGTTGTTCTGGATTGGGTACCAGCGCACTTCCCATCAGATGATCATGGTTTGGCGAATTTCGATGGCACGCCTCTATTCCACGACCCTGATCCGCGTCGCGGCTGGCACCAAGATTGGAATTCTTATATTTACGATTTAGGTCGTGAACATGTTCGTCGCTTTTTAGTGTCTAATGCGCTTTATTGGTTTGAGCAGTTCCATATTGATGGCATTCGCGTTGATGCCGTTGCGTCGATGTTGTACCTAGACTACTCACGTAGCCACGACCAATGGATTCCAAACATCGATGGCGGTCGCGAAAACTACGATGCTATTGCCACCCTTAAGTGGATGAACGAAGAAGTCTACAAGCACTTCCCGAATGCGATGACCATTGCTGAAGAATCGACCGCATTTCCAGGCGTATCGGCTCCGACCTTTATGGGTGGTTTAGGCTTTGGGTTTAAATGGAATATGGGATGGATGCACGACAGCCTTTCTTATATTCAAGAAGATCCTATTAACCGCAAATACCATCACGATACCATCACGTTCCCGCTTGTTTATGCCCATAGTGAGAACTATGTTCTTTCTTTATCACACGATGAAGTGGTGTACGGTAAGCACTCCATTCACAATAAAATGCCGGGTGATGAGTGGCAGCAAACGGCCAACTTACGAGCGTATTTAGGCTATATGTATGCGCAACCAGGCAAGAAGCTTAACTTTATGGGGGCGGAGTTTGGTCAAACCGGTGAGTGGAATCACGATGACCAGTTACAGTGGTTCTTGTTAGACTTTGAGCGTCATTTAGGCGTGCAAGCGCTCACTCGTGACTTAAACAAACTGTATCGTAATGAGAAATCATTGTATGAACTTGACTCAGAACCTAAAGGTTTTGAGTGGCGCCTTCAAGATGCGGCAGAAGCGAGTATTCTCGCTCATGAACGCATCAGTGAAACTGGCGAACGTATGTTAGTGATCAGTAACTTTACACCTGTTCCTCACGAAGCCTTCCGTTTGGGTGTGCCGTTAGCAGGTGAGTATGAACTGATGCTCAATACCGACGACTCTATCTATGCGGGCAGTGGGTTTGGCGCAGTGCAAACCGTAGTGACTAAACAAATGGAAAGCGAAGCGCAGCCACAATCGTTGTCGTTACGTCTACCGCCGCTTTCAACGGTATTCTATAAGTACTTAGGTTAGTGCTTACTCTGACTTAATGCGCTAGGCCCAGCTTTTGCTGGGCTTTTTTGACTCTGGAGAAAGTAGCGAAATGTTATTGACGAACTTTATTTGGAGAACTTATCTCTCACTTAAGCAATGCAATATGTGGAAGAAGAAATAGCGTATTACAAAAACATCACCTTGTTTTTATCAATGTTTAGGTTAGCGTTAATTTTGGCTAGAGATTTATCACGTCGTGGATAGACCCAAGAATTGACCTCACTTGGTTACCAAGTAGAGTCTCGGGCCAAAAACTCAGCCCGAGCTGTGACATGATTACACCGGATAGTGGTGATAACCTAGCTGCGCAGAAATATTTCTACCTGCATTGTGTAACAGCGTGATGTACTCCGCTTTCTTCTCTTCGTCGAACCGAATGATAGGAAAAGATACGGATACAGCGGCAATGGCATGGCCGAATCGGTCATAGACGGGTACCGCGATGCAACGCAGACCCGGTTCTTGTTCTTCGTTGTCTTCACCATAATGACATTCGCGAACGGTGTGCAGTTCTTGGAGTAATTGATCGGTATTTTCGTGAGTTTTATAGGTGTGTTTAATGAACTCGACCGTATCAAGAATGGTACGAACCTCAGATTCCGGAAGATGCGAAAGCAACACTTTACCTATCGCTGTGCTGTAGAGTGGATTGCGACGGCCAACGCGAGAGTGCATACGTAGGTGGTAGCTAGAATCTATTTTGTGAAGATAGATGATCGAACCATCGTCAATGGATCCCAAATGAACGGTTTCATTAGTCTCTTTATTGATGGCACGCATCTCTTTATCGGCAATATCGATAAGATCAACATACTCCAATGACTTAGAGCCCAGTTCAAACAGCTTTAAAGTAAGTGCATACTTATCCGCTTCCCCTTCTTGAGAAACGTAACCGAGCGTTTTCATCGTTTGCAGAAAACGGTAAGTGGTTGCCTTTGACATCATAAGTCGTTGCGACAACTCTGAGACGCCGATTTCCTTTTGCTCACCTAAAGCTTGCAGAATGTTGAACACTTTGAGTACCGAAGACACGGCTTCTGGTTGCGTAGACTTATCCATCTATCTTCCTTTGATTTGCTGTTGTAAGCGCGATTATAGCCCTGCAACTTTATCATGTCAGTAATTTCAAAAAGGCTTTTCATAAAAATTAGAACTGAATAGTGAGGCCGGAATCACAAAATGTCATCACAGAAAAATAAAAAATGAAACATCATTTCAAAAATAACTTTGGTGCGATTCATTTTCTGTGTATGTTTAATTTAACAGCAGTGAGAACTTTCTAGAGTTCGCCCTCGAATACATCTATGAAGGAATAAAAAATGATTCTTGATTCATTCAAATTAGACGGCAAAGTTGCCGTAGTAACTGGTTGTGATACAGGTTTGGGCCAAGGGATGGCATTAGGTCTTGCTAAAGCGGGCTGTGATATTGTTGGTGTGAATATTGTCGAGCCGACAGAAACCATTGAACTTATTGAGGCCACGGGTCAAAAGTTTATTGATATACGTGCTAACTTGATGAAGCTTGATGAAATTCCGAACATCGTTGACCGAGCGGTGACTGAGTTAGGTCGTATCGATATTCTGGTGAATAACGCAGGGATTATTCGTCGTAACGACGCGATTGATTTCTCTGAGCAAGATTGGGATGACGTGATGAACATCAACATCAAGTCGGTATTCTTCATGTCCCAAGCCGTCGCTAAGCAGTTCATTGCTCAAGGCGAGGGCGGTAAGATCATCAACGTTGCCTCTATGCTTTCATTCCAAGGTGGTATTCGAGTGCCATCATATACTGCATCAAAAAGTGGCGTGATGGGTGTAACGCGCTTAATGGCGAGTGAGTGGGCCAAAGAAGGTATCAACGTTAACGCGATTGCACCCGGCTATATGGCAACCAACAACACAGCAGCGCTGCGCGCCGATGAAAAACGTAATGCAGAAATCCTAGAGCGTATTCCTGCTAACCGCTGGGGCACGCCAGAAGATATTGAAGGTCCGTGCATATTCTTAGCGTCACAAGCATCCGACTATATCAATGGCTATACCATTGCTGTCGATGGTGGTTGGTTAGCACGCTAGTCGGAGATTATTAGGTGATAGACACATACATTGCTGGGCAAATTCTTGGGTTTGTCAGTTATGGTTTAGGTATCGCTACCTTTTACCAAAAGAATGACAAACGGCTCAAAATTTTGATGCTAGCACTAAACGTTAATCACCTTATCCACTTTTTATTGTTAGGCTCGTTAATTTCGGCGTTAGCTTCTGCGTTATCTGCGGTGAGAACAACAGCGGCTATTTACACTCGATCCAAAGTGGTCGCGCTGATTTTCATTGCGTTAAGTCTCATCCTAGGTGCTTTGGTTGCAAAAGATGCTTCCCAGCTTTGGCCGATTTTAGGAACGGCAATCGGCACTTATTCGCTGTTTATGCTTCAGGGCATCGCTA
The DNA here is from genome assembly GCF_900089835.1 of Vibrio thalassae. Lineage (GTDB taxonomy): Bacteria > Pseudomonadota > Gammaproteobacteria > Enterobacterales > Vibrionaceae > Vibrio > Vibrio thalassae. The sequence continues at coordinate 112,620 of NZ_OANU01000064.1, forward strand.
TGCGAATCGGCTTTTTGGTAGGTGCAGTGTGCTGGTTAACCAACAATATTATGGTGGGCTCAATGGGCGGAGCTTTGCTTGAGGCGACGCTGTTAATAACGAATTTATCGACCATTTTTAGATTAACTCGAGATGGTCGTCATCGTGCAGCTCACAATGCCTGAATTGCTGAATGACCAGATGTTGGTCGATGATCCATTTAATACCTTTTATGAAATTTACGGCTAAGGCCGTTGGGAAAAAACATGAAAATTGCACTGATGATGGAGAACAGCCAAGCGCCAAAAAATGCAATGGTTGCGGCTGAATTGAACACAGTAGCGGGCGGGTTAGGTCACGACGTATTTAACGTAGGTATGACGGATGAGAACGACCATCACCTGACCTATATTCACCTTGGTATTATGGCGAGCATTTTGTTGAACTCTAAAGCGGTGGATTTTGTTGTCACCGGTTGCGGCACAGGTCAAGGCGCTATGATGGCAAGTAACTTACACCCTGGAGTCATTTGTGGTTATTGTTTAGAGCCATCAGATGCATTCTTGTTTAACCAAATCAACAACGGTAATGCTATTTCTCTTGCGTTTGCCAAAGGTTTCGGTTGGGCTGGAGAGCTTAATGTACGCTATATTTTTGAGAAAGCGTTGACCGGAAATCGTGGTGAAGGCTACCCGATTGAACGCGCAGAACCGCAGCAGAAAAACGCGGCTATTTTGTCAGAAGTAAAAGCTGCGGTTTGTAAAGATGTCGTGGCTGCACTTCAGGCAATTGATCAGGACCTCGTGAAAACAGCGGTTGGCAGTGCTCAGTTCCAAGAATGCTTCTTTTCGAATTGCCAAGTGCCTGAACTGGCAGAATATGTCCGTTCACTTATCGATTAATATATCGATCTAGTGTGTTTCACAGCCGACATTTTTGTCGGCTTTTTTGTAGTGAGAAGCGGCTCATTGTTTACACACGAAATGCTTGTCGGCATGGAGTCGGCGTTTTACTGTGGCAACTAACTTACAGAATTATAAAGAGTAATTAGATGCGAGCGATTCATTCATTGTCGGAGCTGTCTTTAGCTGCGATCCTTCATCCCCTTGAGCAAGATGGCATAGTGACAGAGCGCGCTTTAATGGAAGTGAACGATGCGCAACCACCGCTGCGTGATCCTCATCGGCTGATATCCAATATCTCCCATCCAGAGCTGCTTGAATTTCAGCCACAACAAGATAATGGTCACGCTATCCTAATTATTCCTGGTGGCGGCTATCAGTTTGTCTCCATTGATAATGAGGGTATAGAGGTCGCAAAGGGCTTAAGCTCCATGGGGTATCATGCGTTTTGTTTAAATTATCGGTTACCTAATAACAATGACGGCTCTGATTTGGAAGAGCTCACACCGATTGTTGATGCTCGGGCAGCATTGAGTGTAGTTCGCCAGTTGGCACCTAAGGCCAAGGTGGGCGTCATGGGCTTTTCTGCGGGAGGGCATTTAGCGGGATGGTTGAGTACCGATAAACGCTCAAGCCGACCAGATTTCACCTGCTTAATGTACCCAGTGGTATCGATGACTTCTGATTTCACTCATCTGGGAACTTATGAGAATGTTGTGAATGCATTACACGATGCTCAGCAAGTAAGCTTGCTGTCTATTGATAAGCGCATTTCCTCCGATGTAGCCCCGATGTTTATCATGCACGCTAAAGATGATGAGGTCGTGGTCGCCGAACATAGTATTAAACTTCACCATGCGTTATTGGCGGCATCTGTTCCTAGTGAACTTACATTATTTGAGCGAGGTGGTCATGGATTTGGTGCCTATGTCCGCGAAGGAAGTGATGCCAAAGGTTGGCTACAACGGTTTGATGATTGGGTGCATAACCTAGATATGGACCAATAATTGACAGCGAGTATAAGGATTCAAACGCTCACAGTTTAGGTTCAGATAACATTGTTATAATCATCTTCTGGTTAAAAATGTAAAGTTGCCTCAAAGGTTATGGTGTCTTGTTCCATGGATTATGTCTGCGCAAAGTTCAGACCGCTGACTGCCAGTCGCGTTGGGTCTATTTTTACCTTTGCTTGGTGGGATTGTTGTCACCAAAACTGAACTTGAGTTTTGGGTAATGTATCAGCGAACTACACCGAAGCCGACTTTGTGTGAGATCTGTATGAAGGAGATGAACCCCCCCCCCCAATAATTGGTGTCCAACTATTGGGGGGCACTTTAAGATTCCGTGCGACTTTTTGCTCCGGTGTTACGATTAGCTCGCCATTTGTGCTTTTTTCGTTGAACCAGCTTTAGATGCGTTAACCAATAGGATTCCCACAGTCAGTACCATTGAACCGCATAGTAGGAACAATAGGCGTCCTGTTGGTTCATTTGGAATTAGAGCCATAGCAAGGATACCGAAACCAGCCACACTGATAAGTTTACCTAGCATTGAACGCTGTTTAGTATCTAGATTTTGCTGCTCTTCACCTTCTGCAACAATCGGGGTATTCCAGTTGGTAAATAACTGTTCTACTTCTTTCTCGCGCTCAGGCGATAGTCCTCGGTAGAATTTAGTCGTTAGGATGAAGAAGCCACCAGTGAACACAACGTGTGCTGCTAAGCTAAGTCCAACTTTAAGATCTCCCCACTCACGACCTGTTAGCGCTTGCTCTAAACCAAACAGGTGCTCGATGTCTTCTGCTTGTAGTGAGATGCCGAAGATGTAAGAAACGAAGCCACCGACGATAAGTGTTGCCCAACCCGCCCAATCTGGCGTTCTGCGAATCCACATACCAAGTAGCACAGGGATAAGCATTGGGAAGCCGATAAGCGCTCCAACATTTAATACGATGTCGAATAGGCTCAGGTGACGTAACGAGTTAATGAATAAACCAATACCGATGATGATAAAGCCCATCATGATAGTGGTAAGTTTACTTACGATAACCAGCTCTTTTTGAGACGCGTGAGGGCGAACAATAGGGCTGCAGAAGTTCATCACGAAGATACCAGCGTTACGGTTTAGACCAGAGTCCATTGAAGACATAGTCGCCGCGAACATCGCTGACATAAGTAGACCCACCATACCTGCTGGCATTACGTTCTGCACAAATGCTAGGTATGCCGCATCACCGCCTACAGAACCATATTGCTCAGCAAAGTCAGGCATGAATGCTGCTACGTACCATGGTGGTAGGAACCAAATTAGTGGCCCAACGACCATTAGGATACAGACCAAACCAGCCGCTTTACGCGCGTTCTCACTGTCTTTAGCAAGTAGGTAACGGTAAGCGTTGATGCTGTTGTTCATAACACCGAACTGTTTAACGAAGATGAACACTACCCAAAGGATAAAGATGCTCACGTAGTTAAGGTTGTTACCCATCATGAAATCACCGTGGAAGTTGTCTACGATATTTCCTAGACCACCACCGTGGAAGTACGCTGCAACTGCACAGGTGATTGTCACAGCCATGATGACCAACATCTGCATGAAGTCAGACGCTACGACCGCCCATGAACCGCCTGTTACTGCCATTAGCATCAGTACTAGACCAGTAACAACGATTGTTGCTTCCATTGGGATGTTGAATACTGCAGCAACGAAGATAGCCAGACCGTTCAACCAAATACCGGCTGAGATCAAGCTGTCTGGCATACCAGCCCAAGTGAAGAACTGCTCTGAAGTTTTACCGAAGCGTTGACGAATCGCTTCAATTGCCGTTACTACTCGTAACTGACGGAGTTTTGGTGCGAAGTAGAGGTAGTTCATGAAGTAGCCAAATGCATTGGCTAAGAATAGGATTACAACAACGAAACCGTCGTTGAACGCCCGTCCTGCGGCACCTGTAAACGTCCATGCTGAAAACTGTGTCATGAAAGCGGTAGCACCTACCATCCACCATAACATCTTACCGCCACCTCTAAAGTAATCACTGGTCGACGTGGTGAATTTACGGAACATCCAACCGATAGCGATCAGGAAAAAGAAGTAGGCGAGTACTACAAGAGTATCAATAGTCATGTTTCAGCCTTATATCATTCATACTGACGATTATAGTAAATAATCATCTTGTAGTTTTGTATTACAATAGTCTTAAGTGTGATGGGAGACGCATCTTTATTTTGTGTGGAAAACGATACATAAATCCTCACAAATTAACCTTAATACAAATCAGTCACTTATGCTGCTTTCTTGTTTAGATTTGTTTTGTCTGTTGTATTGGTATCTAGGGAAGAGTAGTTGCTTAGGTTAAAAAAGTAAGGAGAAGAGAGGGTAAAGTCGGACTTATTGTGGTACAAAAAAGCGAGCCAGAAGCCCGCTTGATCCCGAATAAAATGGCAAGGTTAGGGTCGATTAATTTACGTGTGCAACCGCATCTTTAACCAGTTGACCAAGTTCTTCCCAACGGCCCTCGTCGATTAGGTTGGTAGGAACCATCCAGGTACCACCGCATGCGAGTACCGACTTGATAGATAGGTAGTCATCAACATTGTTAAGGCTGACGCCGCCGGTAGGCATGAATTTGACTGGGTAAACAGCAGTCAGGGCTTTTAACATGTTTACGCCTCCTGAAGGTTCAGCTGGGAAGAACTTAAGGGTACGTAGACCCATCTCCATCGCTTGTTCAACAAGACTTGGGTTGTTTACGCCCGGTACTATTGGTACGTTTTTATCCAAACAATATTGGACTGTACGTGGGTTAAATCCAGGACTTACGATAAAATCAACACCCGCTTCAATGGCTTGATCAACCTGCGCGTTAGTCAGCACAGTACCTGCGCCAATAAGCATTTCAGGGAATTCTTTACGCATTACAGCGATAGCTTCAGCTGCACAATCAGTACGAAAAGTAATTTCAGCACATGGCATACCGTTATCAACCAACGCTTTACCGAGTGGAATCGCATCTTCAACTTTGTTGATGGCAATAACTGGAATTACTTTCAAGTTTGCTAGCTGTTCGTTTAATGTTGTCATTTCTATTTGTCCTACTAATCAAGATTTGGTGTAGCGTTCTTGGGAATAATGGCGCCGCGATGTTGAATAACCGTCCCTGCAACTTTGTGACCCATTGCCGCTGCCGCTAGCGCGCTGCCGCCCGTTAGGCGTTTTGCTAGATAACCCGCGCTAAACGAGTCGCCAGCTGCTGTCGTGTCGATAATATTGTCAACGGGCTTGGGGGCGACGTAATTAGCTTGATCGTTCACAACAACCAAGCAGTCTTTTGCGCCTCGTTTAATGGCAATTTCTGCAACGCCAGCTTCGCTGGTGCGCTCAATGCATTGTTCAACAGAGGTATCACCAAACAAAGCCTGTTCATCTTCAAATGTTAACAATGCAGCATCGGTATAGCTAAGCATCGCTTTGTAAGTATTGATTGCGGTGAGCTGATCTGCCCATAGTTTTGGTCGGAAGTTGTTATCGAAGAAGACTTGACCGCCTTTCTCTTTAAAGGCTTTGAGGAAGCCGAACAACTTATCGCGTCCTGAGTCCGTGAGGATCGCTAAGGTGATGCCACTTAAGTAAACCGCATCGTAACCTAATAAGGTGTCGATGAGTTGTTCTGATTCTTGTTGGTCGAAAACAAATTTGGCTGCGGCATCACCTCGCCAATAAAAAAAGGTACGCTCGCCTGTTTCATCGGTTTCGATATGGTATAGGCCGGGCATTTTGTCATTGAGACGCAAAATCAAACTTGTATCGATACCTTCTTGATTCCATGCGTCTATCATCTCCGTTGAGAACGGATCGTTGCCTAACGCCGTAATGTAACTCACTTTAATATCATGAGCGTGAGCAAGTCGAGACAGATATAAAGCGGTATTGAGGGTATCACCACCAAAAGCCTGCTTTAAAAGATCATCCTTGCGCTGTAGTTCTACCATGCATTCGCCGATGATGGCGATTCTATATTGGTTCATTGTGTGCGATCTCACTGTGGTGTGATTGGCTTAAAAGGTCGTCCTGTGAATGAGAAAATGGTGTACTCACTGCTTCTTCGAACAAGTAATGCCTACATTTTATATTCGTGGGCGTCGTCAAAAGTTAGTTTGATTCTTTCCAAATACAAACTAATGATATTTTATCAAACCGACGTTTCAATAATTTAAATCTAACAGTTTATATCTATGGTTAGTAGTGTTGATAATGTGCTTGCTTAGTTAAATGTGATTAATGTCCACTTTTTTACACAATTCTCAAAGCCATAAATGCTATTGTATTATTAATGCATAATCAAAATAGCGTAATCTAAATGGGTTTCTGTGGGTAAAGCGATGGGCATTGTTGAAGGTGTGTGTTTTATTTATCAATATGAGTCAGATCAGTAAATATCTATCATCTTGAGGGGCTGAAACGGTTACTTCACTATTGAGATCCTTTTCTCAAGCAGTTTTGGTATTATGGAAATATTTCAGCAACAACACGAAGCGATTGCATTCATTGGCTTAGCGGTAGCTTTTGTTTGTGGATTTTCGGCTGTGTTTTGGCAAGCGCATCAATAGAACAAACTTGTGTTTTATGTCCTCCAATTGACCAGCGTTGGCAATGACGTTTGCGGCGTTTCTTGGTGGGTCTGTTCTGCTGTAAACAGCAGATGAATAATACATCGTAGTTACGATTTAAAAGCCCTAGTCGCAATGACTAGGGCTTTTCGCTGTTGATTGCACCAGCTATTGAAACAGCGATATTTTGCTGACTCAATGTCAGCGAGATTTAGTGACGAGCGCCAAGTTTGTTAGGCCGCTTGGTGAGCATTAAAGTTACCTAACAATGCATCATAAAATTCACTGTCATCGAGAATGCCAACGACTCTACCAGACTCAACCAACAAAATCGGTAACCTACTACGCTGCTTAAGTTCTATTGCTTCTCTCATACCGATGTCTGGACTGGCGACCACGACGGTACTTTGATCAATATGGGCCAGATCACCTCGATTTGCATCCCAATGCACGAGCTTTAGTTCCTCGTCTTTAACTATGCTGAGTTTGCCATTCGCTTGATTGACCCAAACCGATTGATCGGAACAGATCTGCAAACGATCATGTTCTTGCTTTAGCTCACTTGCTGGTTGCATTAATGAGCGGCCTTTAAGTACGTTAAGCGGGTTAGTGTGGGCAACAAAGTCACGGACGTAGTCGTTTTCTGGTGTGAGGATAATTTCTTCTGGCTTCGCATGTTGAATCAGTTTGCCAGATTCCATGATGGCAATATTGTTGCCTATTTTTAGAGCCTCATCCAAATCGTGACTGACGAATAGAATCGTCTTATTAAGTTTTTCTTGGAGAAGAATCAGCTCATCTTGCAGCTGGGTTCGAATCAATGGATCTAGCGCAGAAAAGGGTTCGTCCATCAATAAGATGTCAGTATCCATGGCAAATGCACGAGCGAGTCCAACACGCTGCTGCATACCACCTGATAGCTCATGCGGGTACTTATCTTCCCACTCAGAGAGACCAACAAGCTCTAGCTGCTCGCGTGCTTTGTTTCGCCTTGTCGACTTCGATATGCCTTGCAGTTCAAGTCCAAAAGCTACATTGTCCAACACGGTTAGCCAAGGCATCAAAGCAAATTTCTGAAAGACCATAGAAACACGGTGAGTACGAAGGTGACGCAACGTTTCGTCATCACAAGAGGCTAAATCAACATATTCGTCACCATTTTTCAGCGCTAATGAGCCTCGGGAGATGGTGTTTAACCCATTGACTGCACGCAGTAAACTGGACTTACCTGAGCCTGAAAGTCCCATCAGGACGCAAATCTCACCTTCTTTTACGCTCATCGACACATTATCGACCCCGACGACTTGCGAGGTTTGGTCGATGATTTCTTGACGAGTCTTGCCTTGGTCAAGTTGCTCAAGCGCTAATTGCGGCTTATCACCGAAGACAACGTCTAGGTTTTTAATCGTAATGGCATCCATGACTAGGCTTCCTTTTGATTCGGTGATTTACAGAGTCGGTCTAGGATAATAGCAACTAGGACAATCGCTAATCCAGCTTCAAATCCTTGAGAAATATTGACCGTATTTAAGGCTCGAACGACGGGTTTACCCAGCCCATCCGCACCGACGAGAGCGGCGATGACCACCATGGATAAAGACAGCATGATGCATTGGGTTACGCCAGCCATGATGCTGGGCATGGCCGCTGGCAGTTCTACTTTAAACAATAGCTTCATTCGTGTGGCACCAAATGCCTTGCCTGCTTCCACCAACTCTTCCGGTACTTTGGTGATGCCAAGGTAAGTCAGTCTAATTGGCGCGGCGATGGCGAAAATAATGGTGGAGATCAATCCGGGAACAATACCGAGTCCAAACAGAACCAAAGTTGGAATCAGATAGACGAAAGTGGGGACGGTTTGCATTAAATCGAGAATGGGGCGCAGCAACGTATACAGCCAAGGGCGGTGTGCAGCCATGATGCCAAGAGGTACGCCAATTAATACAGAAATCGTTGTCGCGGCAAACACCAAAACAAAGGTTTCTAGCATTTCTTGCCAGTAGCCAAGGTTCAAAATCGTCAGCAAAGCACCAATGACAAATAGTACCAAAGGGATACTACGGTGCAGATACCAAGCAATGGCAGCGGTCATCATGATCGGCATTGCAGGCGGCATCCATTTAAACACATCAACGACAAACAAAATGATGGTTTCAAGGAAAATAGAAATTGTGTCGAACAAACCGGCGGCATTGAATGTCAGCCAATCGACACCCGCTTCCATCCATTGACCCAGAGGGATTTTGTTGTCAGTAATAAAATTCACAATACAACCTTAGTGTTTTTGAGTGGGCAGTGATGCCCACTCGTTTTGAATTACGCTTTTGAGTCGATGTAGTTTTGTACCGCTGCATTTGCGTCTTCACCCGACAGAGTTTTCACGCCAGATAGCCAAGCTTCTACTTGCTCTGGATTTGCTTTCATCCATTGCAGTGCCGCTTTTGACGGTTGCACATTCTGATTTAAGATGGCTTCCATCAATTGGTTTTCCATCTCAAGGTTGAACTCTAGGTTTTGCAGCAGTTGACCCACGTTTTGGCATTCAGAGAGATAGTTGGCACGTACGTTGGTGTAAACGTTGGCACCGCCGTAGTTAGGACCGAAGTAATCGTCACCGCCAGAGAGATACTCCATTTCGATATTGCTGTTCATTGGGTGTGGTGCCCAACCTAAATAGACGATCCATTGGTCGCGGCGTGCAGCGCGAGAAACCTGAGATACCATGCCCGCTTCACTAGATTCGACTAAGTTAAAGTCCTTAAGACCGAAAGCGTTGCTGTCGATCATGGATTGAATAAGGCGGTTACCATCGTTGCCTGGTTCAATGCCGTAAATGCGGTCGCGGAATTTGTCGGCATGTTTGGCTAAATCTGCAAAGCTTTTTACGCCAGCGTCATAGACATACTTAGGCACGGCTAGGGTGTACTTAGCGCCTTCTAGATTGGCACGAACGGTTTCTACGGTTTTGGCGTCACGATATTTAGCGATATCTCCCTCCATCGTAGGCATCCAGTTGCCAAGGAAGATATCGATATCACCGTTCGCCATTGAAGAGTAAGTGACAGGCACTGACAGAAGATCGGTTTTAGTTTTGTAACCCATGCCTTTTAATAGCTCGGTTGTGACCGCCGTGGTTGCAGTGATGTCTGTCCAGCCAACATCGGCGAAACGTACCGTTTCACATTGGTTGGCATAGGCGTTCATGGCCATACTACTTAGAGCGAGTGCTGAGAGTGTTTTTGTCATCGTTGACATGCTATTTCCTTTTTATTTTTGGTTGACTTTGGTGGACTTAGTCCAGCTCTCTCAATGGAGAGCCAATTCGTTGTGTTTGTTCCCAGTTCGGGGCGAGCCAAACGGGTTGCTTGTCTTGCTGAAGAGGCTTACCCAAGATGATGTCGGCAGCGCGCTCGGCAACCATGATGGTTGGGCCGTTGAGATTGCCGTTTGGGATCGTTGGGAAAATGGAAGAATCGACCACGCGTAGGGCTTTGATACCGCGAACGCGGCACTGCTCGTCGAGTACGGCTAGTGGGTCATCATCGGCCCCCATTTTGCAACTGCAAGAAGGGTGATATGCGCTTTCTACGTTCTGCTTTACCCACTCATCGATAGCGTCGTCGCTTTGAATATGGAGCCCAGGTTGAATCTCATCACCGCGGTAGGCATCCATTGCGGGTTGATTTAGAATCTCACGAGTCAGGCGAATGCAGTCTCGCCAATCTTGGCGGTCTTGCTCGGTCGAAATGTAATTGAACTCAATTAATGGCTTGTCATGCGGATTTGCCGAGCGGATCTCTACGGTGCCACGGCTCTCGGGTTTATTAGGTCCCACATGCACTTGGAAACCATGCCCATCAAACGCCGCTTGTCCGTCATAACGCATGGCAGCTGGAAGAAAATGGTATTGAATGTTGGGCCACTTCAGTCCTTTACGAGAACGAATAAACGCGCAAGATTCAAAGTGATTGGTCGCACCTAAGCCTTTGCGAGTAACAATCCATTCTGCGCCAATAAGCCCTTTGCTCACCAAACCGAGTTTGCTGTTTAGCGTGATTGGCTGAGAGCAGTGGTATTGGAAATAGACTTCAAGGTGGTCTTGAAGATTAGCACCTACACCAGCAAGGTCGTGTTCTACCGTCACGCCTGCGCGCTCCAACACCTTTTTAGGACCGATACCGGAAAGCTGTAATAGCTGCACTGAGCCTATAGAACCAGCACTAGAAATGACCTCTTTGTTTACTTTGGCGTCGACGACAGTACCTGACTTTTCATACTGGACGCCGACAGCTTGCTTAGCTTCCAATAGGACTTGATGAACTACGACACCTTTAATCAGCGTGAGGTTAGAGCGCTTGAGAGCGCGTTTTAGATAGGCATTGGATGTAGAAGCTCGGACCCCACCATCAACAGTCATGTGCATCGGACCAAAGCCTTCTTGCTGATAACCGTTATAGTCTTGAGTTTCAGGGTAACCGGCTTCTTTGCCTGCCTCGATAAAGGCTTGATAGAGTGGGTTACGAGTCATGTTATTACCATTGCAAGTGCCAACTGGGCCGTCCCCACCACGATACTCATCGCTGCCACCATCCCAAGACTCTGCGCGGCGGAAATAGGGTAAACAAGACTGGTAGTTCCAACCTTTTGCACCTTGCTGTTCCCATTGGTCGAAATCACAAGCATGCCCACGAACATACACCATTCCGTTAATGGATGAGCTACCGCCAAGTACTTTACCGCGAGGACAATGTAGCTTGCGCCCATCTAGACCCGCCTCTTCAGTGGTTTCAAATTGCCAAGCGTATTTTTCGGTGTTCATTGGGTAAGAAAGGGCCGTTGGCATCTGAATAAAAATACTTTTATCGCTGCCACCTGCTTCCAATAGTAATACAGAGTGCTCACCGCTTTCCGTTAGTCGGTCTGCCAAAACACAGCCAGCCGATCCCGCGCCGACGATAATATAATCGTAGCGTTGTTCCATAATCTGTCTCCGTAAACTCATCGTTAGGCGTAAGGGCTGGCGTACTCACCAAGCTCGATTAACACGCTCTTAGTTTGGGTGTAATGCCTCAAGGTCTCAGGTCCATTTTCACGACCAATACCAGAATGCTTATATCCGCCTACGGGCATTTCTGCTGGAGAATCACCCCAGGTGTTCACCCAGCAAATGCCCGCTTGCATTTGATGAATAACGCGATGCGCTCGTGATAAATCTTGAGTGAAAAGCCCAGCGGCCAATCCATAATCAGTGTCGTTAGCGCGTGCTATAACGTCTTGTTCGTCATTGAATGTAAGTACTGACATGACAGGTCCGAAGATCTCCTGCTGTACATGCGGCATGTTGTCGTCACAATCGACGAAGACAGTTGGCACGACGAAGTTACCTTTATCTAACCCATTTTCAGTCACCTGATAACCGCCAGTCAGTAGGGTTGCGCCACTTTTCTTAGCACTTTCAATGGCGTCTAAAACTTTAGATAAGTGTGTTTTTGAAATGAGGGCACCAACTTGAGTTTTGCTGTCCATCGGGTCACCAACGATCAGTTTTTCAGTGCGGGATTTCAGCTGCTCAATAAAGGCTGAGTAGAGAGATTCATGTACAAAGACGCGGGTGCCGTTAGTGCAGACCTCGCCTTGGGTATAGAAATTCGCGACCATAGCGGCAGACACTGCGTCATCCAGTTTAGCGTCTTCAAAGATGATCATTGGAGACTTACCGCCAAGCTCCATGGTGACGTGTTTAAGGGTTTGAGCACTATCAGCCATGACTTTCTTCCCTGTACCTGATTCACCGGTAAAGGAAACTTTGGCGATATCAGGATGTGCCGTCAGCATCTGACCAACCCGATGATCACCTTGAATCACATTGAACACACCATCTGGTACGCCCGCTTCACTATAGATTTCCGCAAGCTTCAGTGCGCTTAGAGGCGTTTCTTCCGAAGGCTTGAAAATCATGGCATTACCCGCCGCAAGTGCCGGTGCAGACTTCCACATAGCAATTTGAATCGGGTAGTTCCAGGCGCCAATTCCCGCGCAGATGCCTAAAGGTTCACGTCTGGTGTAGAAAAACTGATTCTCGCTAAGTGGTTGTTGCTCACCTTGCAGTGCTGGAGCGAGACCAGCGTAATATTCGATGACGTCGGCGCCCGTGGCAATATCCACTTCGAGGGCTTCTTGTAGCGGTTTTCCGGTGTCAGCTACTTCAAGAGCTGCGAGCTCATCATTGCGCTCACGCAGTAATGCCAAGGCTTTGAGCAAGATTCGGCTGCGCTCGATGGGCGTCATTGCTGACCAAACGGCAAACCCTTTTTTAGCGGACTCGATAGCAAACTCGAGATCCTTTGGGCTAGCTTGGACAATCTCGGCTAATGGCTCACCATTGGCTGGATTATAGGTAGTAAAATATTCATCGGACGAGCCATGTTGAGCTTGTCCATCGATATAGAGTGTTTTCATATCCATTTGAAAGTCTAACTTTTGATTATTTTAATGAGTAAAAAGTGAGCTGCTTATCGAGATAGTCGTTGATAATAAAACGCGCTTTGTCGGCATCGATACCTTCAGGTGTCAAGGTTCCTCTGAGCCAAATACCGTCAATAAGTGCAGCTATGCCATTCGCAATAACGGTAGCTTGCTCTGGCGTAAACAGTGTGTTGAGTTCGATCTTTAGGTGCGATAACAGACGTTTTTCGTTAACACGCTGTAGGCGTTTGAGCTGAGGGTCATGCATCGAATAAGACCAAAATGCTAACCAAGTTTTCGCCACTTTGTTTTCGGCCTGAAACCCAACAAAGTTGGCATCAACAATGGCATTGATACGTTTGACATGTTCTGTCTTGGGAATTTGACGCAGGTGGGAGGTCACAGTTTGAGAAAGCTGTCTTAGGATCTCTCGCATGGTCTCTTCAAGAAGGCCGTGCTTACCACCAAAATAGTGGTTGATGATACCTGTAGAGACGCCGGCCTCCTTAGCAATTAACGAGATACTTGCGGCGTGCAAGCCCACACGATCTATAACAGACATGGCTGCTTGAACCAGTTGTGGTTTCCTGACTAATGGCATGCCAACCTTCGGCATTTGAGCTCCCTTTTATTTTTAATTGAACGTTCAGTTAAATATAAAATGCCTGAAAAAAGGTTTGAGTTCAAATTAAATATCTCTTTTTTGCTTAACCAGTAAGTAAACATTTTTTAACACAACTAAAGAGTGGGTCTATCATTCGATACCAAAGAGACAGGTCAATAAAAGTGCCAAACCAAGTTGTATAGTTGCTTATTGATAGTTAAGTCTTTGATTTGGAGTGATTGTTTTGGTTTGTAATTTATCTGGGAGTGAAAGGTTTGGAATTTGGCTTCGGCGGAAAAAACCTATTGAGTAGTCTGACTTGGTTAAATAAATATTTAGAGTACGAACAATTAAAGAGTAATGACGCAAGAGAGCTGCGAAGAACGGCAACTTGGAGAGGAGAAGTGGGCAGTTAAGAGAGGCTCTACTGCCCATTGCGTTAGTGTTTAAATGAAGTCTTTACGCATTGGGGTAAAGTTATCAATTAGGATACCGGCTTTTAAGCACTTACAGCCGTGCATAATATTTGGCACTTTATAAACAGTATCTCCCGCTTTGACGATTTTTGTCTCTTCACCTACTGTGAATTCAAATTCACCAGAGACAACATAGGTAATTTGCTCGTGAGGGTGGTTGTGCATTGGTGCAACCGTTCCATCTTCGAAGTGCACTTCGACGGTCATCATGTTTTCACAATGCGCCAACAATTTGCGGCGTAGGCCGCCACCTTGATCTTCTAATGCTACATCTTTGTTGTATACGAACATTGCTGTTTCCTCTAAATCAGGTTTAAACCGCCTCTAATAGGGCAAGTCTTTGGTTGTGATCATCTAATAATTGGCGTGATGCGACTTTTGCAGAGTCTGCATCGCCAGTCATAATTGCGTCGTAAATATCCCCATGCTCTTCAATACAGAATCGCCCGCCCACGGCAGCTTCATCGATAAAAGTCTTAAAAAGCGATTCAAGAATATTGGCAAAAGGGACGTAAAACGGATTAGCTGTCGCTAAGAATATCGTTTTGTGAAAGGCATGATCGTTATGTGTCCACGCTGTGTAGTCGTGATTAAACGCAGCCTGTTTCATTTTTTGAAAACAGACAGACAGTGCCTTGCGATGCTCGATAGAGGCATTTCTCGCTGCCATAGAGCAAGCTTCTGGTTCAATCGCTTTTCGAAGTCCCAAAAATTGGGTGAGGAAGCGTTGGACATTATCAGTGTCTTTTACCCAGTCAAGAAATTGAGGGTCGAGAAAGTGCCAATGGTGACGAGCGGTCACATTGGTGCCGACTTTAGGTTTTGACTCGATTAAGCCTTTGGCAGAAAGTAGTTTAGTGGACTCACGAAGTGCAGTACGGCTGATGCCAAACTTCTCACACAATTCCAGCTCACTTGGCAATTTTTCGCCTTCTTTTAGTTCACCAGTAAGGATTTTACTGGCAATTGCTTTTGCGACTTGAACGTGAATTCTTCTACTAGAGTCTGCCACGGTATGGAACATAGCCATAGTTCTGACCTTGTTGATTGTTAGACACACACATTATTCAAAGTATCGTATGATGATTAAATAATAATACAATACCACTTAAAAGAATCAACGAAAAAACAGTGATAGGTCGAGAAACGAGGGAAAAAGCTCAGATTATGTGATAGCGAACACGTAAAAAGCGGGGAATGGGCACAAAACGTAGAACATTTACACCGAATAAATGCGATCTATCACATCTATTCCAGAAAGTTTAGTGATAGAATAGCTGATAAAATAATACATAAACACTTTAAGTAAGCGATAAAGATATGTCAGGTAAGTTTAATTCTATTACGGGTTCAAAGCGCAGCATCCACGTACAAGTCGCTCGTGAGATTGCCCGGGGTATTCTTTCAGGTGATTTGCCGGAGCGCTCAATTATTCCAGGCGAAATGGCGCTGTGTGAACAATTTGGTATTAGCCGTACGGCACTTCGTGAAGCGGTTAAGCTTTTGACATCAAAAGGCTTACTTGAGTCTCGACCTAAGATTGGTACTCGTGTTGTCGATCGCGCTTATTGGAACTTTCTCGACCCACAGTTAATTGAGTGGATGGACGGACTGAATGATGTAGAGCAGTTCTGTGCTCAGTTCCTTGGACTACGCCGCGCTATTGAACCGGAAGCGTGTGCATTGGCGGCTAGATTTGCGTCTGCAGAACAACGTATTGAATTATCTGCGACTTTTCAGGAAATGGTAGAAGTTTCTAAAGAAGAAAATTTCGAGCAGACTAAATGGTTGGATGTCGATACTCGTTTCCACAGCTTGATTTTTAATGCGACGGGCAACGACTTCTATCTTCCATTCGGCAACATTCTGACCACCATGTTCGTTAACTTTATCCAGTTCTCTTCAGATGGCGGCTCTACGTGTATTGATGAGCACCGAGCTATTTACGAGGCGATCATGGCAGGTGATAGTAACAAGGCTCGAGAAGCGTCGGCAAATCATCTACGTGAAGAAAACCACAGGCTTCCTGTCGCAAGCTAACACCGACAGGTGGCGCTTGTTAACAAATTGAAAAAAAGGCAGCATATAAGCTGCCTTTTTTGTATCTAAAATGCACCATTGTGAAATTTCTATTGATATAATAATACAAAAACCAACTGGAGATCTCACATGCCTCATGCGCTTTTACCCAATATTACACAGTTTCTATGTAGCGTAGATCCATTTGATAAACTTCCCAAAGAGCTGGTTCGTGAGGTCGCATCGGAATAAAAATCATCTATTTAGCTAAGGGGGATGTGATTGATCCATGTAACGGACGCTCTGGGGTTAGGGAAGGCGAGACAAGCTTGACGAAAAGCAAACAGAAATTTCTCTATGTTATTCGCACCGGCTCCATGGAGCAGCGCAAATCAGATGGTGTGCTTCGCGCAAGATTGGGAAGTGAAGATTTGTTTGGTTTCACTTTTCTCGATGATCAGGTCACTAAAGCGGCGGGCTATCAGGCGATCGCCATCGAAAATACGCTGTTGTACTTAATCCCCCATTTACGCTTGAGGTGATATTTAAGCGTAATCCGGAGTATGCCGAGCTCTTTGCATCACAAGCGCAAGTTCGTCTGAAATCGGCATTGGATGTTGTTTGGTCCAATAAAGAAAAAGGGCTGTTTATCAAAAAGGTGTCGGAGGTGGCGAGTGGAGTCATTGCGATTGTTGATGCCTCTATGTCGATTAAAGATGTCGCGCATGAAATGCGAATTGTTAAACGATCTTCTACTGCGGTGGTGTGTGACAACGGCAAACTTGTGGGCTTGATGACCGACCGTGACATGACCAAACGGGTTATTGCAGAAGGTCATGATAATAGTGCTCCGATCAGTGAGGTGATGACGCCTAATCCATTGACAATCAGCCCCAACGATCTGGTTTTGCACGCTGCGTCATTGATGATGCAACATAATGTTCGTGGTTTACCGGTTGTTTCTGACGGAAAAGTAGTAGGACTGTTGACTACCTCTCATCTGGTTCAGAATCATCGCATGCAGGCGATCTTCCTAATCGAAAAAATTAAGTACGCTACTAGTATTCGCACTATGGCAAATTTTACTATTGAACGTCAGGCCATATTTGAAGCTCTAGTGGAAGGCAATGTCGCGCCCGAGACCATAGGCCGTGTTATGTCGATGATCATGGATGCGTACAATCGTCGAATTATTCAGATTGCGATTGATAAACTGGGGGAGCCACCATGTCAGTTTTCGTGGATAGTTGCAGGCTCTCACGCTCGAAATGAAGTTCACATGCTTTCGGATCAAGACAATGCACTGAGAAACTTGCTAAGTGATCCAGCGCCGAGAATGGAGGCATTAGCAACAGAAGTCGAGTACCTCGTGTTGGATTTTGAAACGACGGGGTTAGATGCCAATACCAACAGCATTCTTAGTTTAGGTTGGGTAGAAGTTGTCAACTTTACGGTCAATGTTGCTAGTGCAAAACAGCTGTTTATTGAGTCGCCAAATGAGGTTAAGGCGGAAACCGCGGTCATAAACCATATCATGCCTGAAATGTTGCAAGATGGAATTTCATTAGATTCTGCGATGACACAGTTATTTCAAGCAGCAAAAAACAAAATACTGATTGCACATGGTTCGATGATAGAAGCGGCATTCGTTGATGAATATTTAACTCAGAAGTATGGAGTGTCAGATCTGCCAGTGATGTGGCTGGATACACTAGCTATTGAAAAGTCGATGGCGTTAGCGGTGAATAAAGATGCTGAGTTCGATGTGCGTTTGTCTGAGACTAGGAAGCGATACGGACTACCTGAGTATAATGGGCATGAGGCCTTAATTGATGCCATTGCAACTGCAGAGTTGTTTTTGGCTCAGTCGACTCGACTTTTCGACAAACAGTACCCTTGTATTGGAAAATTGTACCGACTCTTGAATTACGCCTTAGAAACTGTACGTGACACCCAGACGGCTACGTAGCTCGCGGCGATCTGTAACAGAATCGACGTTTACATCACCAAACTCAACGTACGGTGCCCATTGGCCGAAGCTACGACGTGCTGTGGCGTTTAGCTCGTAGTTTGTGTCTTTGCCGTTGTACAAGATATAACCATCTGTTGCTGCTTTATAATAGTTACCTTCAAGCCCAAAGCGCCACTCGTTTAGTGAATAGTTGATGTTCGCCGTTAAACGATGACGGCGTTCATTCTGTGCGTCTTCACCGTTGTTTTGACGAATGTCATAACGATAACGACCACTTAAGCTGAGTCCTTCAACACTATCCAGTGCGTAAGTCACGCGAAGCTGTGGTTTGTAAGTCATATCCGCCGAACGAGCTTCGATAGGCATACCTGGTTGGATCGTCCAGTTGTCGTTGATCTTAAAACGATAACCTAAGTCCAGCTCCCAACCATTATTTTGCAAGTCTTTAAGAAACGCGCCATCTTCTCCTTTGAACTTTAACTCACCGCTATAGTAGAAGTTACCGATGCTGTCTCCCATTTTGATACGCGTCGCATGTTGCTCCGTTGTGTGCTTGTACTCAGTACGTATATCCAAAGAAGCTGCGTTGACCGCTGCTGTCGCGAACACAGAAACTAATGCCACTGTTACTTTGTTTAAAGTGCTCATCTTATTTAACCCTTAAGATTTTTAGTTTGTGGTAATGTATTACAAATATGGTAGAGGTTTTTCTATGGTTTTAATGTGATACGGATCGGGGTTGGCCGTCCTTTGGCAATGCCTTTCATACCAAATTCTGAAGTAATGGGGTTATATTATTGATTTATAATGACTTGTTGGTTTTTTGTAGTTGTGCTTCTATCTATTTTAACAATAAGATATGTGATGTAGGTAAAGTGATTTTTATATTAATTTATACTATAAAAGCATAAAAATGATGTCTTGTGGTTGATCTTTACTCAATTGAAGCCTTCGAATTATCTTATTGAGGGCGGTTTCTACTTCCAACTCGAATCCCATTAAAGTTCGAATGTTGTCGAATAGATTTAGTTTCTAAATTCCGTCAGTTGCGTGTCGTCACTGTCATCGAAGCGATACGTATGCGTTTTGGCAAAGTAAATGAACAGATATTTACGTGGTCAGGGATGCCTAATGGTGTTATCTCGGCAGGTATTTGGCTGAATGGTCTCGCTATCATCGCTTCTGGTATTTTTGGATTCGATATGACCACAACCATTATTCTTACCGGCCTTGTGGTGCTTGTTATGTCTGTGACTGGTGGCTCTTGGGCCGTCATTGCCTCTGACTTCATGCAAATGGTCATTATCATGGCCGTAACAGTAACGTGTGCCATTGTTGCGGTTTATCATGGTGGCGGTGTTTCTAATATCGTTGAGAGCTTCCCAACCGAGTCATTTGTTACCGGTGATAACCTCAACTATTTAAGTATCTTCAGCATCTGGGCTGTATTTATTTTCCTAAAGCAGTTCAGCATTACTAACAACATGTTGAATTCATACCGCTATTTGGCTGCAAAAGACTCAAATAACGCTCGTAAAGCTGCACTTTTAGCATGTGTGTTGATGACGCTAGGACCAATCATTTGGTTTATGCAATCATGGTTTATTGCAGGTCAAGGTGTGGATTTGGCGGCACAATACCCAGAAGCTGGCTCTAAAGCGAGTGACTTTGCGTACCTTTACTTTGTTCAAGAGTATATGCCAGTGGGCATGGTTGGTCTTTTGATTGCAGCGATGTTCGCAGCGACCATGTCTTCCATGGACTCTGGTCTGAACCGTAACTCAGGGATTTTTGTTAAGAACTTCTATGAGCCGATTCTGCGTCCAAATGCCAATGAAAAAGAGCTCGTCGTGGTTTCTAAGCTGACGTCTACTTTCTTCGGCATTGCTATTATTCTCGTTGCGCTGTTTATTAACTCTCTTAAAGGTCTAAGCCTTTTCGACACTATGATGTACTTGGGTGCTTTGATCGGCTTCCCAATGACTATTCCTGCATTCTGTGGTTTCTTCATTCGTAAAACGCCGGATTGGGCGGGTTGGGGAACGCTAGTCGTCGGTGGCTTTGTCTCTTATTTCGTTGGTTTTGTCATTACGGCAGACATGATTCAAAACTGGTTCGGTCTTAATGAGTTGACTGGTCGTGAATGGGCTGATTTAAAAGTCGCTATTGGCTTGATTGGTCACATGATTTTCACCGCAGGTTTCTTTGTACTCTCAACGTTGTTCTATAAGCCTTTACCTGAGCATCGTGAACAAGACGTCGACAAGTTCTTCAACAATCTAGCGACGCCTCTTGTTGCAGAAAGTACTGAACAGAAGAAGCTTGATAATAGACAGCGTCGTATGTTGGGTTCATTGATCGCCGTTGCTGGTGTTGGTGTAATGGCAATGTTCGTCTTGCCAAATCCATTGTGGGGGCGTTTCGTGTTTGTTCTGTGCGGCAGCATCGTCTTTGCAGTCGGCTTACTGCTCGTCAAAGCAGTGGATGACAAAGTGGAAAGTGCGGCTGAAGCCAACGTAGCTACCGAAAACTAGAGCGCTTTATTCATAAATATTGAGCGGCTGATTCCAGCCGCTTTCAACCTTTCTAATGCTTGCAACGTTCAAGCAAGTCCAACAAGAATTCATAAAGAGAATCACATGAAAAAAAATGTCCTCGCTTTATCTTTAACGGCAGTATTCGCCTCAGTTGCGCTGGTTGGTTGCGGTAACACGATGCTGACACTACTCACGCTAATAAAACGATGCTTCAAGCGTTTGTGCCGATGGCGTTTAATGAAGTGACACGCGATTACCTTTTGTCGAGTGACAGATTGGTTGATGTTGATGGTGCGATGCTTGAGTTCAAGTCAGACCAACAGGTTAACGCACTTAAATCTCAACTTGAGAATGCAAAAGATGGTGAGGTGATTACGATTCCAGATGGAAAATATACCAATTTGGGGCATGTAACAATTGCGGCAAATGGTGTGACGATTAAGGCCGAAACTGCAGGAGCGGTTTGGTTTACTGGTCTGGTTCAATTTGAACTAACAGGTAACAACGTGACGCTAGATAGTTTGGTGTTCACTGAAGGCGGTCCAGCGGAACGTTTCGGTGGAGTTCGCATGATGGGTAATGGAAACACACTGCAAAATTCCACATTCTATTACTTTAATCACGATTATGCGTATGAACCTGACGAGCGTCGTTCTGAATATCCTAAGTACCTGTGGGTGTCCCTATGGGGTAAAGATGGAAGAGTCATCAATAACCGATTCGAAGGAAAGCAGAAACGTGGCACTTTGATTGGTGTTCAGAAAGATGAGACGCCAGATAACCACCTTATTGCTCATAATATTTTTGTTGACCAAAAACAAAACCAGTTTAATGAGTTAGATATAAAAGACGCCGTTCGTTACAACGGTAACAGCTGGGAAGCGATTCGAATTGGTGACTCTAAATCTTCGCAATGGGATTCTAGTTCTAAGTTTGTCGATAATTTGCTCGTAGGTATGGATGGAGAACGTGAACTTATCTCGGTCAAGTCGGGTGACAACGAGATTTCAGGTAACACAATATTCGAAAGTGCAGCGTTGATTTCATTGAGACATGGTAAAGGTAATAAGGTAGAGAACAACGTTATTCTTGGAAACAAGAAATTGCTAACAGGCGGTGTGCGCATCTACGATGAAGATCATGTGATTCGCAATAACTACTTTGTTAACACACGTGGGCGTGATGGACTAATTGAAGGCAACGCTGATCTTCGAGGTGGTATTGTCATTAATACAGGGATTATCGACGTAAAAAACGGCGAGCAGCTTGACCAGTCAGTAAAAGGAAAAGAGCTAAACAAGCAATGGACACCTAAGAACATCGACATAGAGAACAACACGTTTGTTGATACCGAGTGGGGCATTGTCTACGGTAATCAATCTCACCGTGTTAGCTTGTTCAATAATGCTGAAGTAGACAATATTTTTGCTGGTGTTGATATTCGATTTAACAACAATGTCGTCGACAATTCACAAAACCCAGAGTTTGTGAGTGTACGAGCTACAGAGCAGTTTCCTCTTGTTGATGCCAGTTACCATAATGAGTTTTACACCCCGACTTTAGTTGGGCAAGAGCAGTTAGAAAATTATTCACTAACACTTCCAAACATGTCGTTGGAAAACGGATTTAATCAATACCAAGGAGCAGGGGCAAACACCTCTGCGTTACAATTGATTACCGCTGATAATGCGGGGCCGACTTACGTATTAGTGAATAGCAACAAGTAGTGTTTACGTTAATTTAATAGGGAAGACAAAGCGGCTGAAAAGCCGCTTTTTGATGCGCAGAGATAGTCATTGATTCGCTAGCTTAACGCCATGCTTTGGTTTCTACCTCGGCTTTTGGCAGGGCGGGATTCCACTTTGAATAAATATTAGCCAAATATTATTTTTGAGCGATATTCACCAGACCAACCTGACTTTCTACGTTTGGCAGCCAAGCTATCTTTGTCACTCTCATCCTGCTTTATCGTGTTCAACGCAGCACGATTAAATGCCGCTAAGTGAGCAGCTCCATCTGGGTCTTTTACTTTTAGTTCATCTTCTCTGAATACGA
>NZ_OANU01000010.1 GCF_900089835.1 Vibrio thalassae
GTAAAACGTAACTTTACTGGGAGAAAATTCTGGGCAAGAGGTTACTGTGTTAGCACAGTAGGACTCGATGAACAGATGATTCGTGAATACATACGTAATCAGGAGTCGGAAGAAAAACGCCAAGAGCAGTTGCGACTCTCGGGCTTATAAAACATAGCCCCTTCTAGGGGCTTTCATCATACTACCGGTTTCACCGGTAGTTTTGATTGCTAATTTAGGCAAATCGCTAGCAAACTTTTGTCCAATTCCGAGTTACGATACCAGCAGGCCGAGTGTCAGAAGGCCGACTTTGTAAGATCTAGTCAAGACTAACCAAGGCAAGTTGTTATTCCTCAATAAACGTCTCCGCCCCCAAAAAGAGTTGATTGATGCCGAGTTATTAACGTAGCTCGGTTTTTTTAACGTTACTCAACATCACCAAGTACGTTTAACCCATACTCATTCGGAATCTCATTGTAGCTAAGCACGATAAGCTCTTTAGCAAAAGCCTTGGCCAATTTGGCCACCATGGGTCGTGTGGTTGGTGGAACAACGATAACAGGGGGTAGATTTTGGCTTTGCATGGTTTGGACTATTGTCGGCATGCGGTTTTGAAACTTTTGTAATACAGAGGGTTCAACGGGGATGGCATCTAACGGAATGTTTGGGTCGCCCTGTTGACTAAGAGAAATCGCGCCTTTCAGTTCATTTTCCAATGTAGAACCGATAATAAAGGCGTTAATGGTTTTGTTGTTGGGCGATACCAAATTCACTATGGTTCGTTTTAACGCCACACGAATATTTGATGACAGCAGAATTGGATCCTTAACCGTATCGATACTTTCGATAATGGTGTTTGCGATGGTTCGTACATTAATGATGGGCACTTGCTGAGCAAGTAACTGGCGAATCACTTGCATTTGCAGGCTAGGCGAAATCACGTTGGCAAGGTTTTCTGCCAGCTCAGGGTGGTGAATAGCGAGTCGGTGATTGATTGCTTTCACATCATCATAATTAAAGATATTGTCTAGATGTTCACTGCATACTTTGCTGACGTGTGTCGCAATCACGTCATACACCTCAATAACCTGAAATCCGAGGTTAATAGCTTTAGTTTTGTCCGCTTGGTTTATCCACAAAGCAGGGAGCTGATAAGCGGGGTCGACACCCACGATGCCATCTAGGTCTGGGTGGTCAATTCGGTTGCCAACCGCCATGGATTTATCGGCATAGACTTCACCGCGCTCTATTTCATCGCCATCAATACTAATCGCGTACTCTGAGGGTTTGAGCGCGAGATTATCGGTAATAATCACCTCTGGAATCACAAAACCAATTTGTTCGCTCAAGGTTTTGCGGCTGCCGCGAATACTCTTGATGAGATTACCTCCTTTCTTATTGCTAGCAAGAGGTACTAACTTAAACCCTAGAGAGAGCGCTATCACATCGACATTGGGAATGATGCTCCAATCAATCGTGTTTTCATGATTGGTGCGCGGTAGCGCGTCTACATCAGATTCGATCTGTTCAGGAGTAGCTTGAAACGTTGACTGACGCCAACCAACAAATGCCAGCAAGACGGTAAAAGTATAGAAAGCCAGATGAGGCATGTTTGGCACGCTTCCTATAACGAACATTACGCCTGCTGCCATATAAAGGTTGTTTGGCGAGGCGAGTAACTGCCTTTTTACGGTTTGTGCCATGTCATTATCGTTGTCACTAATTCGCGTTACGATAATGGCAGCGGAAGTTGCAAGTAATAGTGATGGGATCTGAGCAACAAGACCATCACCTATAGTGAGTAAAGCGTATGTTTGAAAGGCGTTCTCTGCAGAAAGGCCATACTCAAAAATACCGATGAGTACACCGCCAATAAGGTTAATAAATAGGATCAACAATCCCGCGATAGCATCGCCTCGAACGAACTTACTTGCCCCATCCATGGCGCCGTAAAACTCCGCTTCTTCACCGACTTCTAAGCGTCGAGCTTTGGCTTCGTTTTGATCGATAGCCCCTGCATTAAGGTCAGCATCGATGGCCATCTGTTTCCCTGGTAATGCATCAAGAGTAAATCGAGCGGATACTTCTGAGATCCGCTCGCCACCTTTGGTGATCACTACAAAGTTAATGATCATCAGAATCGCAAACACCACGATACCCACCACATAACTGCCGCCAATCACGACCTCACCAAACGATTGAATAACTTTACCGGCGGCATCGCCACCGTTATGACCCTCAAGCAAAACGATACGGGTTGATGCCACATTCAGCGTTAATCGAAGTAATGTCGCCACCAAAAGCAGGGACGGAAAAATAGAAAAGTCGAGAACTCGAGTGACTGTGCTGCTGACCAATAGTACTACAATAGCTAGCATGATATTAAAGGTAAAAAACGCATCAAGCAGGATCGGTGGTAACGGCAGAATAACCATCGCTAAGATCATGAGCAACACGATCGGAATCGTCAGCCTTGACGCTACTGCCTTAAATATGTTTCCCATAACAGCCATTTTTGTGGTTATTGTTGATTAAAATACTAGGATATTTTTCATCCACTTCTCACTTTTGAGTCGTGTAATTTTAAGGTTAATGGATTTTTTTTCGAAAAAATATGAAATGGAATTTTTGCACTGTCGTTAGCAGTCATTGAACAGCAAACACAGATGGGGAACATCAGATGGCTATATCAGTACACACTAACTACGCAAGCTTGGTCACGCAGAACACGTTGCAGTCGACAAACAGTGCGTTAACTAAATCTATGGAAAAACTGTCTACCGGCTTTCGAATTAACTCAGCTGCTGACGATGCGGCGGGCTTGCAAATTGCTAACCGTTTGGAAGCGCAGTCTCGTGGTATGAATGTAGCAATGCGTAACTCACAAGATGCTATTTCGATGCTGCAAACGGCAGAAGGTGCTTTCGATGAGATGACGAATATCGCTTATCGTATGAACGACCTAGCGACTCAAGCGGCTAACGGCACGAATACTACAGCAGATTTAGCGGCATTGGATTCAGAGTATCAACAGTTAGGTGAAGAGCTAGCGAATATTTTAGCAAACACTAACTACGGTGGTAATAATTTGATGAGTGGTACAGGGGCTTTTGATGCCACTATCGATTTCCAGATAGGTAGCACTTCAGCAGAAACATTAACATTCGATACAACGGTTGGCGGCGCTTCATCAGCTCTGGCCGACATTCAGACTTTTGTTGGTACTACTGGAGCACTGGGTATTGGTGATTTGACAACACAAGCTAACGCACTTACTGCTATGGATGCATTGACTGGCGATCCAGCTACGGCAACGGACAATGGATTTGTCGGTAACCTAGGTGAAATTCGCTCTACATTTGGTGCCACAATCAATCGACTAGAACATACCATTACCAATCTCGGTAATATGACTGAAAATGTGGATGCTTCTAAAGGTCGAATTATGGACACTGATTTCGCTTCAGAATCAGGCAATATGAGCAAACAACAAATGCTAATGCAATCCGGGGCATCAATGCTTAGTGCATCGAAAATGGTACCTCAACTAGCGATGAGCTTATTAGGATAATCATAGTAATAGCATGCCAAGGAGGGTAGAGCTGTACCTCCTTATTGGACTAAAGAGGGAAGGATCATGAACGTTGATGCGGTGCAGCTCGCCAGTAATTTTGCCAGCTTAGACGTGCAGCCTTTTGAGCTGCGCTACAACCAAAAATTGTCAACAATTTCGTCCAAGACATCGGCCATCAACAAAGTCAAAACCGCATTACAATCTCTCGAAAACAACATCTACCAGTTTACAAAAACAGGTTCTAGTCTCACTCAAACCTCGACGTCTACCTCCAGTGAAGACTACGTTTCGTTAACGACCAGTCCAGGTACGGAAGAGGTTAATCTTGATGTCTTCGTTAAGCAGATGGCATCTAATCACCAAGTTGTCTTTGATGCTACTTCTACCGACCCGAACGATGTGATGGCTGCGGCTGGAAGCTTTTCGGTGATGCAAGGTGGGGCTACGACCAGTATCAACATCATGGATGCTGATAGCGATATAAGTGGTGATGTCACCTACAGTGAGTTTGTGACTTACTTCAACGACCAGTTTGATGGTTCAATTCAAGCAACGCTGATTAAGTCGCAGGGAGCAATGAAAGTGTTGTTTGGCTCCGACAATGAGGGGGTTGAGGCCAGTTTCACCTTATCCGCGGATGTGGCAAGCGGTTGGGACACGACGGTAACAGCGGCAAGTGCGGCACCGTTACAAGCAGCTCAAGATGCCATTATTGCTCTCGGTAATGAATTTGGTACGCAGCTGACCAGTTCTAGCAATACTTTCGAAGACTTAATCGATGGTGTCGATCTCACGGTTCTCAAAGCGAATATCAGTGGCGATGCGGCGACTAATATCAATATAGGTAATGACATTTCCGCCACGGTAGCATCGCTGCAAGAGTTTGTAGATAGCTACAACAATGCTGTTAGCGAAATCACCAACTTGACGCAGTCAGGAAGCGAAGATGAAGCACGCGGGGTGCTCGCTTCCGACAGCACAATACGCAATATCAAAAACCAATTATCCAATGTTATTAGAGCTGATTATGGCGGAACTCGACTCTTTGAGCTGGGGCTAGAAATTGATCGCGACGGTAAATTGAGTTTGGACTCGGATGTGTTTGAAAGTGCCGCTGCTAACATCGATTTTGAAACACTATTTACAGGTACGGGCGGTGTGTTCGAAGCGTTTGAAACTCAGTTAGAGAGCTATATCGACTTCTCCAACGGCTCGCTCAATCGCCGAATTGATACCCTGAACAATGAAAAAAGTCGTATCAACGACGCCTTGTCTGCTTTGGATACTCGTTATGAGACCTACTATAACCGTTACCTTGCCCAGTTTACTCAATTGAATTCACTCAGCAGTCAATTGGATTCCGTTTCCGGGCTTTTCACGGTTTAAGGAGAAACCGCATGCTATTAGGAAAACAGCAACAAGCTAATTATGCCAACGTTCAAGTGGCCGCTAATGCATCAGTATCATCAAGTTTTGAGCTGATATGTATGTTACATGAGCGTCTAATTCAGGAGCTAGAAAGCGTCAAATACGCGATAGAGCATAAGGATCTTGAGCTTAAATCCAAAGCTTCTCAAAAGTCTATTGATATCTTAGTAGGGCTAGATGCCTCTCTTGATTTATCGACAGGGGAAGTCCTTATTCAGAACATACACGCCCTTTATGAGCATGGCATTGCGACGGTTTTTGAAGCATCTAAGGAGATGAATACCGAGCTAATAGACAAGCTTATTGAAGTGATGATGGATCTTAAGGAAGGGTGGGAAGGCGCAATGGAGTGGCTTGATGAAGCCCAGTCCTGAGCAATTAGAACGTCTTGTTCTCAAGCTAGAACAGGCGGTTACTAACAAACAGTTTTCTGAGATCGAAAAGCTAAACCGTTTGCTCAAACAGGTGCTGCTAGCCATAGAGCAATCACATCCGAGTTATTTGTCTCTGGTTGTGCGGTTGAAAATTGTTCACAACCAATGCAGAGCATTAGTAGAGCATGAACAAGTTATCCTTAAACAGCAGCTTAATGCTAATTCAAGTCTGCGCGAGCGAGATAAAGCGTATACCCAGACACAGGTGAGAGCAGGAGAATAGTCATGGAACTGCAAGGAAAAATGGCATCAAATAGTTGGACGACCAATGGCTTGGTTTTCGACTTGCTGTCGGTGGGCGACTCTGTGGTGAAGACCAATGTCGCTTCAACGCCTCACTCCTCACTGTCTTCTGAGCTTGGGGAAACTCGAATGACGCCCATTGCACACTCATTTCAAACCTTGTTCTCAGTGCTGAATCAGGTGCAGCAGTCGTTACCTATTGAACAAGGCGTTGTTTTTGAGAGCGATGTTCGCGAGGTTAATGAACACAGTATTTTGAAACCCATGAGTCTGTTGATGCTCGAAGAGCCTGCGCAGACGTCAAGTGTTAGCTTACCTCTGCCTGCAGAGGAGTTACGGTTTCGACTCAATGAAGTCGCAGGCTCAATCGCAGCCTCTATCCAAGTGCTAACAGCGTCATCGCAGCCCCATCAGCTCTCTTTTGAAGCTGACGAGCACAAAAATGATGAAGTGCTAGTGATTTCCAACGATATCTCCTTTTCTCAGCAGGTATTGAGTGGCGTGATATTGGATGTTAAGGACAGGTGGTTACCAAAGGGCGCACCTCAGACTCCCCCCTTTTTGCTCAAATTAGAATCTTTGCCAGGCATTGCGCCTAAGGCCAGCTCTATGAACCTTTGGACACCAGCAAGCTTAAAACTCAGCTCGCAACTCCCTCTTGGGACCATCACCCAACAATCCGCCGAAGCGCTGTATCTAGTAAATGAAACAACAGCAAGTCGAGTGGCACCGACTATTGAAGTCAGTAAAGCGCTTGACGTAGATAGCCAAAGACAAATTTACCAAGTGCTGCGAGATAAAATTCAGCTTCAATTGGACACCAGCAATCAAGCCGCTCGAATTCGTTTTGATCCACCAGAGCTTGGCAAAGTGGATATACATGTAAGAATTGATGGTGAGCGCGTTACGATCCAAGTGAGCGCAACGTCCGCGGCAACAAGGGAAGCGATTCTTGCGACATCAGAACGCCTAAGAGCAGAACTCGTCGCACAAAATAGTGAGCTTTCAGAGGTCACTATCACTCTAGGGCAATCAAACTCACAGTCGTTTCAATCTCAACAACAAAGTGGGCATTCAGAGTCAGATATCAACCCGAAGACCAATGATACGTCTAGTCAAGATAGCAGCGATGTTTTGGAATATCGTGCTTACATAGCGAGGGCTTAAGGATGACTAAAATTATTGTCACATTCGTCGCGACGCTTGCTCTCTCGGTGACAGGTTTTTGGTTGTACCAAAGCAATATGTTGAACATGGCGTCATTGAGCGCTTGGCTTTCACCGACAGAGCCTGAACCAGTAAAAATGCAACAGGTTGAGATTCAATTGGAAAATGTCTTAGTGCCCATTAATTTAGGTAATCGACAAAGCTTGCTTTTGCTTGATGTTTCCATGTTTACCCCACAGAAAAATGGAGCCTATGTGCATGAGCAATTAAGCCGAATTAAGAATCGAATCATTAAAAAATTCAGTATCAAAGAAGCCTCTTATTTCTATAACAAACAGTTTATTTACGTGATTCAAGACGACCTTAAAGACGACTTGGATGAATTACCGAGCTTGCAAGTCGGCGATGTACTTGTCACTAAAGCGGTCTTTCAATAGGTTGTCACTATGTTGATGCAGCCTAAATACCAGCATACCCAAACTAACGACCAAGCTACGTTGCAGGAGTTAGAAAAGTTGGTGTTGCAACAAAATATCAAGCTGATTAACGGGCTGCTGTATCAATATCGTTACGCGGTTGATGAAGGAACGTTTGAAGAGTTACGTCAAACAGCCATGATGACGTTGGTTATTGAACTTAGGAAGTTTGACCATGTCGCCAATGATGACTTTCGTCGTGCTGTGGCGGTACGAATTCGAGGTGAACTCGTCGATGAACTGCGCCGTCGGGATTACATGGAGCGCGATAAGCGCCAATTGGTCAATCGAATCAAACACGCTGAACGGCAATTAGTTCAGCAGTTGGGAAGACAGCCCACAACCAACGAAATTTGTCATCATTTAGGCATTGAAAGTCATGATTTTCAACAAGCCATGACGCTGGTGGATGTGTTTGATGATATTGAGTTGGATACAGTGATAACAGCGGTTCCGGAAACGGATCGAGAAGTGCTGTTCAATGAAGTGAAACAAGTATTAAACACGCTTCCTGAAATGGAAAAGCGCATTCTTTATTTGGTGTACGTGAAAAGCTTAAGTACCAAAGAAACGGCACTGGTTCTCGATATTAACGAAATCAAGGTGCATCGATTGAAGCACCGAGGTTTGGACATTCTCAAGAGTAGAATGAAGGAGAGTGATGTATGCAAAAATTGATCGGTATTGTTGTGGTGCTGAGCGTAATTTTTGGCGGTTTCATTTTCCTTGGCGGTAAATTTGAGTTTATCTTCAAACTGTCAGAAATCATCATTATTTTCGGTGCGGCGTTTGCCAGTTTATTAATGTCGACCACCTCAGCGACCTTGAAACTCATGGCTCAACAGATTGGTATTGCCTTTCGCGCCACGCCTTACAATAAAGATTATTACCAACAGCTGTTATCCCTGATGTTTGAGCTGATTAATACCGCCAGAGTTCAAAATATCAAAGCACTGGATATTCATGTTGAAAACCCTGATTCGAGTAAGATTTTCGCTAAATACCCTAAGATCACCAATGATGCGCTAACAACTCAATTTATCATTGATTCTTTCCGACAGGTGATCACTGGAAAACAATCTCAGCATTTGTTAGAGGCTTTTCTTGAAGAGGAAATCGAGCACCTTGAAGATGAATACACTAAGCCCTCAGAGAAATTGCATGCCACAGCGGAAGCCATGCCGGGGCTCGGTATTCTTGCGGCGGTTATGGGTATCATTCTTACCATGCAAGGTCTTGATGGCGAGATAAGTGAGATCGGTAAGAATATCGCGGGTGCGTTAGTCGGAACCTTTACCGGCGTATTTGGTTGTTACTGTGTACTCGGGCCGATGTCGAGCAGTATTAAAGACGTATCCGAGAACCAGTTAGCGCCGCTGCTGTGTGTGAAATCAATCCTGTCAGCGTACGCTCAAGGTCAATCAGCACACATGTGCGCGAATGCAGGGCGTAAAAATATCGAGACTCGCTATAAACCGTCGTTTGTCGAACTAGAAAAAGCGGTAGAAGTGCTCAGACAACAGCCTTCATAAGGCTAAGGAGCAAATGATGGAACAACCAAATATCATCATTAATAAAAAAGGACGTCGTAAGCGAAACGAACTGCAACATGGTGGTTGGAAAGTTGCTATGGCAGACTTGATGATCTCGCTAATGTGCCTTTTTCTCGTGTTGTGGATACTGCAAGTTGTTGATGTAGACGATCAGAAAAAGCTGTTGTACTATTTTGCTTACGGTAATGATCCCATTATGCATTTAGGGACTAACGAAAGTGGTGGCAATTCTATCAACCCACTACCACTGC
The DNA here is from genome assembly GCF_900089835.1 of Vibrio thalassae. Lineage (GTDB taxonomy): Bacteria > Pseudomonadota > Gammaproteobacteria > Enterobacterales > Vibrionaceae > Vibrio > Vibrio thalassae. The sequence goes on from NZ_OANU01000010.1 coordinate 9,106, forward strand.
CCCATGTCGCGACATCTCATTACGATGCAGAATTGCATCGCATCAACGACACCTCAGTACTTGAAGGTGAGTTTAACAGTCAACAAGAATTAGAGGTACTCGCTCAGCGGGTCAAACAAGAGCTATCCGGCATTGATGCCCTTGGCAGTGTCAGCGTATTAGTCACCCCTCAAGGCGTTAAACTGGTGATTGCCGATTCAGATAAAGGCCCAATGTTTTTTCGAGGAGGGGCCAAAGTGACGCCTTTCTATCAGGATTTGCTGCTGAATTTAGCGGGGCTGCTAGAAAAAATCGAAAACAAGATGATCATCACCGGGCATACGGATGCGAGCCGCTATAAAGGAAGTCGAATGACGAACTGGGAGCTGTCTAGCAATCGAGCTAACAGTGCTCGTTACTATCTAGATAAGGGAGGACTGAAAGAGCGCCATATTTTCCAAGTGACGGGGATGAGTGACACTGCGCCTATTGATTTCGATAATGCTAAATCCGGCATTAACCGTCGTATTGAACTGTATATCTTAACCGCGAAGACGTTAAATGAATTGAATAAGGTCTATAAGACCTTTGCTCTAGAACAAGTGGATAGGGCTTCACCTCTAGCGGAAAAAGAACTCGATACAGTGTTACAAGAGTCACATCGTCAGGCCATTGGACAGGCGGAGTACAATCAACCAGTAACCTCGTTTGAGGTGATGAATCGTTATGACTGAGCTACTTCACTCGGTTTTCAATATGCGAAAGTGCCTAGCATGGCTTGTGGTTATAGATTATGTATTAATAGGCTTTTACGTCTATTTAGCGACGAGTTTGGTATATTTCGATGTTTTTCTTATTGGAGTTTTGATAGCTCTGTATAACATTTTGCTTGTGACGGTTGTTGTTCATCAACCACCAGGCTTTATTTCACTAGGTAGAGATAAGCATCTTGTTATCCCTATTTGCTTTGCCACTTTCCTTGGTTGCACTATTGTTGTTTTAACCGTTTTTTGGTGATTTTTCTGGCGCTATTTCAAAGGTTTTTGCGAACAGCGTTGCAAAAATAACCATTTAAGCCTAAGTTGTAATAGTAGTGTAATAAAAAGGAGTGTTTGTCTATGCATCAAGAAATGATTCAACCTTCCAACCTCGGCGTTATTAGTCGCACTTGCCTATTCTCTCTGGGTACAGTACTCGCCATTCTGGTTTTGCTCTAATAACGTAGACCTTAGGGGACAGCTCAAACGCAAGCACTTGAGTTTGTAGATGAGCGTTCCTCTAGGCGTAGCAAGCATGCCTAGCTCTATTCTCATCTCTTAGTAAAATCTTCAAATAAGTGAATATCCACACTTTTCGTTTGTTTTCTATCCACGACAACTCGCTATACTCTAATTCATTGTTATCGAACCCGTATAGAGCTGCCTATGTTTTCGCTGGATTCATTGTCTTTTTCGCATCGTTTTTTAGCCCTTCCTAAGAGTTTTTACACACAGGTTGAACCAACACCTCTGGACAATCCACGCTGGGTGGCTTGGAATCAAGATCTGGCGGCTGAGCTTAGATTGCCTAACGAGGTTGATGAGGAACACGCTTTGCTGGATGTGCTTTCTGGTAGTTTGTCGAATGAGCAGATTAAGCCACTTGCAATGAAGTATGCGGGCCATCAGTTTGGTATTTATAACCCCGATTTAGGCGACGGGCGTGGCTTGTTGTTGGGAGAACTAACGGCAAAGTCGGGCCAGACTTTCGATCTGCATCTTAAGGGCGCTGGGAAAACCCCTTATTCTCGTATGGGAGATGGCCGAGCGGTATTACGTTCGACCATTCGTGAGTATTTGTGCAGTGAAGCCATGAAGGGGTTAGGTGTACCAACGACAAGGGCTTTGGCAATGATGGTCAGTGATACACCTGTGTATCGAGAAAAAGTAGAGCAGGGGGCGCTACTGTTGCGAGTCGCCGAAACGCATATTCGCTTTGGACATTTTGAACACTTCTTTTATAGCGGTCAGCATGAGCAGCTTCGTGTGTTAGCCGATAAGGTCATTGCATGGCATATGCCTCAATGTTTAACCGCAGACAAGCCTTATGTCGCCTTGTTTGCTGAAGTGGTACGTTTGACCGCAGAAATGATCGCGCACTGGCAAGCCAAAGGATTTGCTCACGGGGTGATGAATACTGATAACATGTCAATTTTAGGGCAGACTTTTGATTATGGTCCTTTTGGCTTTATGGACGACTATGAACCAGGGTATGTCTGCAATCATTCTGATTACCAGGGGCGCTACGCGTTTGACAACCAACCATCGATAGCAATGTGGAATTTGGCGGCATTGGCTCATGCTTTGTCTCCTCTTATTGACCGCGAAGATCTCGATAATGGATTGGAAACCTTTACGCCACTCTTGCAAACAGAATACAGTCGGCAAATGCGCGAGAAGTTTGGTCTATTGACTAAGCAAAATGAAGATGAGAAATTCTTCATTCGATGTTTTGCTTTTATGAAAAGTGAAAAGGTCGATTATACTCGTTTTTTCAGATCATTATCGAATATAGATAGCAATGGGATTACACCTGTGGTTGACTTGTTTATTGATCGCGCTAAAGCACAATCTTGGGTAGAAAGCTATATGTTGCGTTGTCGCTTAGAAAATGATTCAGAGACTGAACGCTGTCGAAAAATGCGTTTGGTGAACCCCAAATACATTCTAAGAAACTACTTAGCTCAACAGGCGATAGAGCTAGCGGAAAGCGGTGATTTTTCTTTGGTTCATAGACTGGCAAATGTGCTTAAAGCACCTTATGAAGAACAACCAGACGCTGAAGAACTCGCCAAGCTGCCACCTGAATGGGGTAAACGTATGGTAATCACCTGCTCATCATAAAGATGAATGAATTTGTTAACCCTTCATAGCCAAATCGTATCAGCATGTCACTTTTGTGACTTTGCGCAAATTCAAGCTGCAAATTATATAAACGAAGCAATAATAAATTTCCCCATAAAGCCTTACACTATAGAAAGTAAGTGCTGACTTAAGGAAATAAAATGCAGGCTAAGACGCACATTTTGGTTGTAGATGATGATGAAGAGATCCGTCTCTTACTCGATGAGTATTTGACGAAATCTGGCTTTCAAGTTTCTACTGCTGAAGATGGGTTAGAGATGGAGCTATTCATTAAAGCGAAAGGTTACCCAGATCTTATTCTGCTCGATGTCATGTTGCCGGGAGATGATGGTTTTACTCTTTGCCAACGTGTACGACGAGATTCGCAAGTGCCAATCATTATGCTGACGGCGGTATCCGATGAAACCGATCAAATCATAGGTTTGGAAATAGGTGCAGATGACTATATTGCTAAGCCCTTTAGTCCTCGTCAGCTCATGGCGCGCATCAAAGCGTTGTTGCGTCGTACCCATCTCAGTAGTGAGAAGACAGAAGATTTGCCACCAAGAACGATTGACTTTGGCGACTGGCATTTAGACACCATCGCTCATCGTATGACCAATAAGTTGAATGGACGCACGCATGACCTATCCGGTAGTGACTTTGCGTTGCTGATGCTGTTTCTGTCTCGCCCGAATGAAATTCTCAATCGTGATACGATATCTTTTGCTACACGAGGTCGAGAGGCACTCCCCTTCGAGCGTGGTATTGATGTTCAATTGAGTAGAATTCGAAATCGATTGGGTTCCAGTAAAGCCTATCCTGACTATATTAAAACGATACGTGGTAACGGATATATTCTTTCTGTACCCGTAAAATACGATCAATAATGTCTAAAGTTCATTGGTTCAAGCGGCTGAACCCAAATTCGCTAGTGGCAAGAACGCTGTTGCTTACATTACTCGCCGTGTTATGTTCCCAGGCTGTTCTCACTGCCATTTGGTATCAAAAAACCAAGCAAGACGAACTTTCGGGTATTCGTGATACTTCTGCTAGTATGGCAACCATGTTTGCCTCGACGGTGACTTTTTTCCAACAATTGCCGACGGCCTATCGCCATATTGTACTGGATCAGATCCGTAATATGGGTGGTACGCGATTCTTTGTGTCATTCAACAGTGAAGAGCTCATTGTTGATCCGATCCCCGATACACCGCTCAAACTCGCTTCCATGCAATCAGTTACGCGTGTGCTTAAAGAAAAACTACCAAAAGTTGAATCTGTCAGCGTAAACTTCTCTAAAGCAGCAAATCTAAGGCTGATTAAAAATGATATTTTTCTGGATGACTTACCAAAATCTTGGGCTCATCACACCCTGACTCTTGGACCTCTTGACCCACCAATAATGGTGGTGCAAATCAAACTTAAAGAGAGAGAGTGGATCTATGTGGCGGCGTTATTGCCTTCCCCTTACATGCAATTAGATGACACTATTTTTTCTAAAGATCAGTTGGTATTCCTAATTATCTTTACATCGTTACTTTTGGTGCTGACCTTTTTACTGGTTCGAGCTCAGGTAAAACCGCTGAGACGACTTGCAAAAGCAGCAAATGAAATGAGTATGGATGTAGACCAGTCGCCAATAAAAGAAGAGGGTGCAACCGAACTAGTGATGGCCACTCGGGCCTTTAATCGGATGCAAACTAGGATCCGAAAATATATTTCCGATAGAGAGCATTTATTTACGTCTATTTCCCACGATTTAAAAACACCTATTACGCGACTAAGGCTCAGAGCCGAGTTGCTCGATGATGACATTAAGCGCCACAAATTTAATCAAGATCTTGATGACCTAGAAATGATGGTAAAAGGGTCACTGCAATGCGTTCGCGATACTGAACTGCATGAGAATCATGAATTTGTGGACCTAAACGAGATGGTTAGAAACATTTCAGAGGCCTATAATCAAGTTCACACACGAGTAAGCTTTAGGGTTTTGCCAATTGAGCCTGTCGTTTTGAAACCGCTTGCGATTAAACGGGTATTGACCAACTTGATCGACAATGCTGTTAAATATGGCAAGCATGCATTTGTGTCAATTGAAGAGACTCCAACATGGACCGTGATCACAATATTAGATAAGGGTGAAGGTATTCCTGAGTCAAAGATGGAAGTGGTTTTTGAGCCGTACGTTCGCTTCGAAATTGATAAAGAAGGTCACGGTTTAGGCTTGGGGATATGCCGCAGCATTCTTCATGGATTGGGTGGAGACATCACACTACAAAATTCGATTCAGGGGGGATTGGAGGTAAAAGTTTACATACCACCAAACTTAGAGGTATAGGTTGTAATGTAACATTATTGTTACCATTGACTAACAATTTGTTGCGTTTTTTGTTGCTCATTTTTTCTACACTTAGTGTCGAGAACAGGCAATAAAGGCCTTTTGTCTAATTGATACATGGAAGAAAACAATGAACATTAATAAAACTCTACTGACTCTATCTCTCTCTGCTACCTTCTTACCATCGCTGTCTAATGCAGGCGAAGTAGAAGTCCTTCACTGGTGGACTTCTGGTGGTGAGGCTAAATCCGTGCAAGAACTTAAAGCGATGCTAGAGGAGCAAGGACATTCTTGGAAAGACTTTGCTGTAGCAGGTGGCGGCGGTGAGAGCGCGATGACGGTGCTAAAAACTCGCGCGGTATCAGGCAACCCCCCTTCCGCGGCTCAAATCAAAGGCCACGATATTCAAGAATGGGGCGGGCTTGGCTTTTTGACCAACCTAGACGATGTTGCGCAGTCTGGTAAATGGGATGACGTTGTGCCAACCATGGTCACTGATGTAATGAAGTTCAACGGTGAGTACGTCGCTGTACCTGTTAATGTGCACCGTGTTAACTGGTTGTGGGCTAATCCAGAAGTATTGAAGAAAGCAGGCGTGGGGGTTCCTAAAACACTCGATGAGTTTTTTGCTGCGGCAGAAAAGATAAAGGCGGCAGGTTACATTCCTCTTGCACACGGGGGACAGCCATGGCAGGACGCAACAGTGTTTGAAGCGGTCGCCCTAGATGTATTGGGCTCTGATGATTACCGTAAGGCATTTGTTGAACTAGATATGGATACGCTATCTGGAGATAAGATGGTCGAAGTGTTTACCAAGTTCAAGAAAGTTCATGATTACATCGATGCCAACTCTCCTGGCCGAGATTGGAACGTTGCAACCTCAATGGTTATTAATGGTGAAGCTGCAATGCAAATTATGGGGGATTGGGCAAAAGGTGAATTTACCGCAGCTGGTAAGGTGCCAGGAAAAGATTATATCTGCGCTCCTGCACCAGGTACGGATGGTCAATTCACACACAACGTAGACAGTTTCGCGTTCTTTGAAATCAAAGATGAAGCGAATGTATCAGCGCAAAAGGCATTGGCTGCGACTATCTTGGATAAGGATTTCCAGGAAGTATTTAACCTCAACAAAGGCTCAATTCCAGTTCGTACTGATATGGACATGAGTGCGTTTGATCAATGTGCACTGGACTCAATGGCAACCTTCAAAGCGTCAGCTAAGACAGGTGACCTTGTACCGAGTATGGCTCATGGTATGTCGACAACCAGTTACGCACAAGGCGCCATCTATGATGTAGTGACTAATTTCTTCAATGATCCCAACGCGGATCCGAAAGAAGCAGCACAGAAACTGGCCAAAGCGGTCAAAGCGGCTATCTAGTCCTCCTGAATCAAGCGTTAAATACGACCCACTCCTTTTTTAAAAGGGAGTGGGTGGTGCTCTGCACCTTTAACGTTTGCTCAATTCCGAAAGCAGTTTTTAGTTAGGAAAGGTTATGGAGCAGACTTTGAAAGCACACAACTCAAATAAACAGTCCGAGCCGAGATTTAGCTTGGTAGATCGCTTACAGCAATGGCTACCAAAATTAGTTATGGCGCCCACTATGCTAGTGACCATAGTGTGTATCTACGGATTTATCTTCTGGACCGCTGCGGTCTCAATGACTAACTCGCGTTTTCTACCTTCGTTCAATTTTGCTGGCTTCTTACAGTATGAAAAGTTGATGGAAAACGATAGATGGATCACCTCAATCACCAACCTCGGAATCTTCGGGGTGTTGTTTATGCTCATTGCGATCCTCCTTGGCGTAGGGCTGGCAATATTACTTGATCAAAATATTCGTCAGGAAGGCGCGATTCGTACCATTTATCTCTATCCAATGGCACTGTCTTTTATCGTGACAGGAACAGCATGGAAGTGGATTTTGAACCCCGGGCTTGGTATTGAAAAATTAATGCATGACTGGGGATTTGATAGTTTTAAGTTTGATTGGCTCGTAAACTCAGATATGGCTGTCTATACGCTAGTTATAGCTGCGGTTTGGCAGTCATCTGGTTTTGTAATGGCAATGTTTTTAGCAGGCCTTCGTGGTATTGATTCATCCATTATCAAAGCCGCGCAAATCGATGGTGCCAGTTTACCAGCTATTTACTGGAAAATTATCTTGCCATGCCTGCGACCGGTATTTTTTAGCGCGGTTATTATTACCTCGCACATTGCGATAAAGAGTTTCGATTTAGTTACGGCCATGACTGCGGGTGGTCCTGGTTATTCATCGGATTTGCCTGCGCTATTTATGTATGCGCATTCATTTACACGAGGGCAGATTGGTCTTGGTGCTGCCAGTGCTATGATGATGCTTGCTGGAATACTGGCTATTTTGGTTCCGTATCTGTACTCGGAACTTAGGGAGAAGAAATCATGAACTCGTCAATGAATTTCTCCAGATTATTTGTCTATGCAGCATTGACCTTCTTTTGTCTGATATACCTGATGCCTTTGTTTGTTATGTTTATTACCTCTTTTAAAACACTGCCAGATATCAAAGCAGGTAACTTGATGTCGCTGCCAACTGAATGGGTATTCGATGCGTGGAGGAAAGCTTGGTATAGCGCCTGTACAGGTGTGAAATGTGAAGGTGTGAAGGGCTATTTCTGGAACTCATTCCAAATGGTGATTCCTGCTGTAGCTATTTCAACCTTGCTCGGCGCGTTCAACGGTTACGTTATCACTAAGTGGAAGTTTAGAGGCTCAGATTTGTTTTTCAGCCTACTATTGTTCGGATGCTTTATTCCGTTTCAAGTTATTCTACTCCCAATGGCAGCTCTTCTTGGCAAGCTGGGTCTAGCAAATACAACCGCTGGTTTGGTGGCCGTGCACGTTATCTATGGCATGGCATTTACGACGCTGTTTTTTCGTAACTTCTACATTGCGGTGCCGGACGAGCTTGTCAAAGCAGCCAAATTAGACGGCGCAGGCTTCTTTACCATTTTCTTTAAAATCCTACTGCCGCTGTCAACACCCATCATCATGGTGACGGTGATTTGGCAATTTACCTCGATCTGGAATGATTTCTTGTTCGGGGTGGTCTATTCAGGCTCTGAGACACAGCCGATTACAGTGGCACTCAACAACTTAGTTAACACAAGTACAGGCGTAAAAGAGTACAACGTTGATATGGCGGCGGCGATAATTGCAGCGTTACCAACCTTGGTGGTCTATGTTCTTGCAGGGAAGTATTTTGTTCGCGGTCTGACTGCGGGTTCAGTAAAAGGATAATCAACATGGCAACTTTAGAACTTAAACAGATCCGCAAAACTTATAAAAATGCGGATAATGAAACTCTCAAGGGTATAGATATCAGCATTGACTCTGGCGAGTTCCTTATCCTTGTTGGCCCCTCAGGTTGTGGAAAGTCGACTTTGATGAATACCATTGCTGGACTTGAAGACATAAGCTCTGGCGAAATAGTCATTGATGGTCGTGACGTCGCGCAAGTGCAGCCGAAGGACCGTGATATTGCTATGGTATTTCAATCTTATGCCCTGTATCCCAATATGACGGTACGTGGCAATATTGCTTTTGGTCTTAAAATTCGAAAAATGCCTCAGGAACAGATTGATGCCGAGGTCAACCGAGTCGCTGAGATGTTGCAGATTGACCACCTTCTTGACCGAAAACCATCACAGCTCTCGGGTGGACAGAGGCAACGGGTCGCAATGGGTCGAGCGTTAGCGCGTCGTCCTAAGCTTTACTTGTTCGATGAGCCTTTATCTAACCTAGATGCAAAACTACGTGTGGAGATGCGACATCAGATAAAGCGCCTCCATCAACAGCTAGAGACAACAATTGTGTATGTCACTCATGACCAAATCGAAGCAATGACGCTTGCTGATCGCATTGCGGTGATGAAAGACGGTGAGTTACAGCAATTGGGCTCGCCGAAAGAGATCTATAACAAGCCAAACAATATGTTCGTAGCAGGCTTTATGGGCTCTCCTTCGATGAGCTTTATTAGGACACGTGTTGACTTGGATGAGAACGATAAGCCAATTGTCCGCGTGTTCTCAGGTGATAATCAACAGCATGTTGTCGCGCTGCCAGAATCTCTGCGCTCACAAGATGGCAACGAGATTGTGATTGGTCTGCGTCCTGAACACATCACAGAAAAACTCGATGAAGAGACGGCCGTTGCAACTAAAGTAAAACTCAAACTGGAAGTTCTTGAGCCAACAGGTCCTGATGTTATTGCTATGGTTAAAGTCAATGAACAGGAAGTAGCGTGCCGTCTATCACCTGAATTTGACGTCAATGCAGGGGACGTGGCCCCCCTTTATTTTGATATGTCTAAAGCGGTGTTTTTTGATGCAGGGACTGAGGAGAGGTTGTTAGTGTAGGGATGTGAGGCATTACGGCTTCACATTTTTAGAGCTGATCCCACAAAGCCAGTGGGGGGGAGTGGGTCAGCTCTTTTTTTGATATTGGGTCATTTCCCACCAATACCACAAATTTCCGTGTTTCATTTTCCACTCATTACTTTATGCCCGAAGTGTTTGCTCATTACTGAATTTCAATTATCTTTCTGAAAAGTTTTGTTTTTTTGAGGTTGGCACTCTTATTGCTCTCTTGATGCCTATCAGTACCCATTGATGGGACTGCATTAATCCAAAGGAGAATAATAATGTTAAAGCCTCTATCCCTACTGTCTGTTTCTGCTATTGCTCTGGCAAGTTTCAATGCCACGGCAGCGTGCGATCCTGGTGAGATAGTGATTAAGTTTAGTCACGTCACCAATACCGACAAGCACCCTAAAGGTATCGCCGCATCTTTGTTAGAAGAGCGTGTCAATACGGAAATGAACGGTAAAGCGTGTATGCAGGTGTTTCCTAACTCTACTCTTTATGATGACAATAAGGTTCTCGAAGCCCTTTTAAACGGCGATGTTCAACTTGCCGCTCCATCACTTTCTAAGTTCGAGAAGTTTACCAAGAAGTACCGTATTTTTGATCTTCCTTTCCTATTTGAAAATGTGGAAGCCGTCGATCGTTTTCAAAACTCAGAATCGGGTGAAAAGCTAAAAAATGCGATGAATCGTCGTGGTCTTCAAGGTCTAGCGTTTTGGCATAATGGCATGAAACAAATGTCTGCCAACAAACCATTATTACTACCAGAAGATGCAAAGGATCTAAAATTCCGAGTGCAAGCGTCTGACGTTTTAGTTGCTCAGTTTGAACAACTAGGGGCGAACCCACAGAAAATGTCTTTTAAAGAGGTGTATGGCGGCCTGCAAACTAAGGTTATCGATGGTCAAGAAAATACTTGGTCGAATATCTATGGCAAGAAGTTCTTTGAAGTACAAGACGGCGTGACAGAGACCAATCACGGTATCCTTGATTATCTTGTCGTGACTTCAAAAGAGTTCTGGGATGGTATGCCGGATGACACTCGTGAGCAATTTGCACAGATTCTAAAAGAAGTGACAGAGACTCGTAATTCTGAGTCGAGTAAAGTCAACCTCGCTAACAAAAACAACATTGTTGAAGCTGGTGGTGTAGTGCGTACGTTGACTCCTGAGCAACGTCAGCAATGGGTTCAAGCGTTGCAACCTGTTTGGCAGAAGTTTGAGAAAGATATTGGCTCAGATCTGATTGACGCAGCTCAAGCGTCAAACCAACAATAATCTCACACTCATAACGAGGGGCCTCACGGGAAGTGGGGCCTAACCTCCTGTCCCTACTATTACAAAAGCGATGTATCACATGGAACAGTCTGTTATCTCTCGTATTGGTAAAGTTACCGATGCTTTTGAAGAAACCTTGATTGCTTTCTTTCTAGGCGCGATGACGTTACTGACTTTTGCTAACGTTATCTCTCGTTACGTATTTAACGATAATATTCTTTGGGCTCTTGAACTTACCGTATTTATGTTTGCCTGGATGGTGCTTGTCGGCGCCTCTTATGGAGTAAAGAAACATTTCCATATCGGTGTTGATGTTGTCATCAATATGGTCTTAGAAGACAAGCGCAAACTTTTTGCTATCGTCTCAGTATTATCTTGTTTAGCCTTCTCTATCCTGTTGTTGATCGGTTCATGGAACTATTGGTATCCGTTCGCTACCGAACGTGCGTGGTATGAAACCGATGATATTCCTATGCCCGAAATGTTGCAGTTTTTAGCTGACTGGCTCAATGAGGGTGAACGTTACGAAAAACTACCGCGCTTTATTCCTTATATGGCCTTACCAATTGGTATGGCACTACTCACATTTAGATTCACTCAGGCAGCGTATCAGATCATGACGGGCAAATTGGATCGTCTGATCGCAGGTCATGAAGCTGAAGAAGATCTAGAAGCGTTAAAAGCGGACATGCAAGACAACGCGTTTGACAGTGTTAAAGACAAGGATAAATAAGCATGGATATTCTATTACTCTTTTTAATGGTGGTAGGCTTCATGCTAATTGGCGTGCCTATTGCCGTGTCACTGGGATTGTCCAGTATCTTGTTCCTACTAATGCACTCGGACGCATCGTTAGCATCTGTAGCGCAAACCTTGTTTAACGCCTTTGCTGGCCACTATACGTTACTTGCAATTCCATTCTTTATTCTCGCATCAAGCTTTATGTCAACGGGTGGTGTGGCGAAGCGGATCATTCGCTTTGCGATAGCTATGGTTGGTTGGTTCCGAGGCGGTCTAGCCATGGCGTCGGTAGTGGCATGTATGATGTTTGCCGCGCTATCTGGCTCATCACCTGCTACGGTCGTTGCGATTGGTAGTATTGTTATCGCAGGTATGATCAAAAATGGCTATACCAAAGAGTTTGCGGCAGGGGTTATTTGTAATGCCGGTACACTAGGGATTTTGATCCCACCTTCCATCGTTATGGTGGTGTACGCTGCAGCAACAGATGTGTCGGTAGGTCGTATGTTCTTAGGTGGTGTTATTCCAGGGTTGCTCGCCGGTTTAATGTTAATGGTAGCGATCTACATAGCTGCAACCGTGAAAGGTTTGCCCAAGCAACCATTTGTCGGTTGGAAGGAAGTGTTCGACTCCGCTCGTGAGGCAAGTTGGGGCTTGTTACTAGTGGTGATTATTCTTGGCGGTATTTATGGTGGCGTATTTACACCTACAGAAGCGGCTGCGGTTGCTGCTGTCTATTCGTTTTTGATTGCCAATTTTATTTACAAAGACATGGGGCCATTTGCTGATAAGGAAAATCGCAAGCCAGCCCTTGTTAAAGTGTTCCAAGCTTTTGTTCATAAAGATACCAAGCATACGTTGTTTGAAGCTGGAAAACTGACCATCATGCTTCTGTTTATCATTGCCAATGCTTTGATTCTTAAGCATGTGTTAACCGAAGAACGCATTCCTCAAATGATAACGGAATCAATGCTTTCAGCGGGTCTTGGCCCAATTACCTTTCTTATTGTGGTCAACGTTTTACTGCTTATCGGCGGTCAGTTCATGGAGCCGTCGGGCTTATTGATCATCGTTGCACCCTTGGTGTTCCCAATTGCTATTGCGTTAGGTATCGACCCCATTCACCTTGGCATTATGATGGTAGTGAACATGGAAATTGGGATGATAACACCACCGGTCGGGCTCAATCTCTTCGTGACCGCTGGGGTGGCGAAAATGTCGATGATGGGTGTGGTGAAAGCGGCATTGCCTTGGGTCGCGGTGATGTTCCTATTCTTAATCATCGTTACTTACGTTCCGTGGGTGTCAACGTGGCTTCCGACCACATTAATGGGGCCGGAGATCATTACCAAGTAACCTCTGACTCACGAAAAAAAGAGGAGGTCGTTAGACCTCCTCATCGATATGCTTGATGTTCTGCGTTCTTGGATCTGGCTGAGAGCGTCGATCATAAAAAACACGTCTACTCTGTTTTTTCCTTCTGTCTACTGTTTCGCTGGTGCGATGCTCAACATAAAAAATACCATCGATTTCTACCGTATCAGAAATTAAGGGAACCTTCGTTTTTTCGCCCATAATTGTCTCCCTACGTGTTCTTATACTTAATTGCTATGCAACTTACTGTCTATATAATTTCAGTATAGGAGACTTAGCTCACACTTCTACAGTAATTTAGTAGGTGCTTTTATAAGACTCCTTAATAAGTTGATATTTCTGCATTTTATCGTACAAAGTTTTTCTTGGGATGTTGAGCTTCGTCATCGTAGCTTTGATACTTCCGTTAGTTTCACTAAGGGCCTGCTCAATGACATTCTTCTCAAATAAATTTACCTGCTCAGCAAGTGATTGAGCATCGTCGTTCTCTCCTGGCGTAGGCGTACCTGCTTGGATTTTGCCAAGTAATACAAAACGTTCTGCGCAATTTCTCAGTTCTCTAACGTTTCCTGGCCAATCATGGCCAATCAACTGACTCAATTGTTGAGCAGATAAAGCGTTGGCCGTTTTTCCATAGCGAGATGCGGCGACCAGTTGAAAATGGTGAAACAAAGAGGCGATGTCATCTTTGCGATCTCTTAATGGTGGTAAATCAAGTGTGACGATATTTAGTCGGTAATAAAGATCCTGCCGAAAGTTACCATCCAGAGAGGCTTGGTTTAGATCGGTTTTTGTGGCAGCAATAACCCGTATGTTTAAGGGTATCAGGGTGTTAGAGCCAATACGTTCAATGGCACGTTCTTGTAAGACTCTCAACAATCTAATCTGTGCTTGCTGGGGCATAGACTCTATTTCATCAAGAAATAACGTGCCGCCATTTGCATGCTCAAATTTACCAATACGCGTGCTTTCTGCACCGGTAAATGCGCCCTTTTCATGGCCGTACAACTCACTTTCAATCAAGTTTTCAGGAACTGCGCCACAGTTTACCGCGACGAAATTCCCTTCTTTTCTTGAGCTTTGTTCATGCAAAGAGCGCGCAACCAATTCTTTACCTGTGCCCGTTTCCCCAAATAACAAGATATCAGCATCGGTATCAGCAACCACAGAAATAGTAGAGCGTAGCTCTTGAATGACCTGAGTGTCACCGATAATTCTTGGGCCAAGGGTTTGACTTGCCTTTAGTGAACGTTTGAGGCGTTCATTTTCAAGGGTAAGTTGTCGCTTCTCTATCGCTCGCTGCGTGATTTCGATAAGACGTTCGGCAGAGAAGGGTTTCTCGATAAAATCATAGGCGCCATCTTGAATGGCTTGAACCGCCATAGAGATATCACCGTGTCCTGTGATGAGGATTACTGGGATATTTTGGTAGTGATGAGTAACGGTATTGAGCAGATCTAGACCTGATAACCCGGGTAAACGAATATCGGAAATAATGGCGAGTGGTCGCTCATTGTGTTTTAGACACAACAGCGCCTCTTCTACCGATGAGAAGAATTGTGCATCAATATCGGCGAGTTCGAAGCTCTGCTGTAACGCGGCTCTAATATCATCATCGTCATCAATAAAAAATACGTAGCTCATCGCTTAGTCCTTGTCCGTATGAGTACAAATTGGCAATTCGACCGAAAAACGCGCACCGCCTAACGGAGAGCGGGCAACGCGAATCTTGCCGTTTAAATTTTGGATAATTTGTTGTGAGATAGACAGCCCTAATCCTAACCCGTTGTCCTTTGTGGTATAGAAGGGCTCAAACAGCTCGGCAACAGAGTTTCCATCCAGTCCTGGCCCTGAATCATCAATATGAATGGTTACCTTGGTTTGACCTTGCTCTATCGCTAATACCAGGTGTTTCTCATTATGATTGTGCATGGCTTGAATAGCATTCGTCAGTAAGTTGATGAGCACTTGTTCCACTTGAATTGGATTGATATGTACCAAGATATCTTGTTGCTTGATGTTGCACTCCAGTGTGACCTGATGGCTTTTGAGTTGTGGCTGAATCAACTCAATGGTCGAATATATGACCGGAGCAAGCTGGACTTGGCTTAACTCATTGGCGTCACTTCGTTTGGCAAAAGATTTCAATTGTTGGCTTATTTTTGCCATCCGCTCTGTCAATACCACGATACGTTCTAGATTTTCTCGTGCACGGTCAACTCTGTTTTTATCAATAAAACGCTGGCCGTTTTCTGCAAAACTGAGAATAGCGGCTAAAGGATTATTGAGTTCATGGCTAATACTGGCGGACATCTGTCCTAAAACGGCTAACTTTGCCGCCTGAATAAGTTCGTCATGAGCTTGCCTCAACGCTCTTTCTGTTTTCACTCTTTCATCGATTTCGAGATGCAGTTCAGATGTACGTTCCATCACCAAATATTCAAGCTTTTGTTTGGCTTCGGCTTGTACCTGCTCGATTTGGCGATGACGGTAACGTCGCGTCTCTATTAGTGCCACGATTAGGTAAAGAGTGATAAAAACGAGCGTTAAGACGCTAATAAAGCCGAAAAGCTTAATATAAAGTGTTGAAAGGGGGGTCAACACCCGCAAAATGAGATTTGGAATGCCAGACTCACGTTGTGTAACGAGGTAGTGTTTGGTCAATAAGTTGCCTGCAGGATTGGTCAATTGAGAGGACGGGTCAGAAAGGTTACCAATAAACCCTAAGCTGCGAATATTGGTTTCTAGATATTGCCTTGACTGCCGAATGAGGCGCAAGGTTTGTGGCTCCAACAGGGATAGGCTTTTAAACAACCAACTAGGATTACTCGACATAAAAACCACATGGTTATTGTCGGTGGCAACATAAGTGCTGGTTTCACTTTGCCAATTTCGTTCAATCGATAACAAGTCCATTTTTACGACAATGACGCCAATGTGTTCCGCTGCGTATGTAACAGGGAACGAGTAGTAATAACCGCGCTGTCCAGACGTAGAGCCCAGCGCAAAATAGGTACTGCGACTGCCGTTGATGGCTTGCTGAAAATAAGGACGAAAAGCGAAGTTTTTACCAACAAAGGAGCGCTCAAGATCCCAGTTGCTAGAGGCGATAGTGTTGCCATAACGGTCAATGAGATAGGTGTCGGACGCTTGAATGATACGGTTTGCTTTCTCAAGGTAGCGATTTGTGACCTCAATCTGTGCACTGTTTGTCGGTGACAATAACGCATCAACAGGCTCTTTATCTTGCGACAGCAGTTGGGGGATATGCCGATACTTGTCTAATTTACTATCAATGGTTTCTACAAAACGATTTAGCCAGTTGTTATGTTGTTCTTGGAGATCCGTGTAACTATGCTGCCAGTACCAATGGCCGCCTACTGTCGAGATAAAGACAAATAGGACAACAAAGCCTAGTAAAATCCGTTTCAATCGCATCGTCGAACCCCAACGTTAAACCCCAACGTTTCAATGTGTCGCTTGAGAGTATAGGTTAACGAATTTGGGTGTTTTATGGCAAAAAAGTTACAAGAACTGAGAGGTAAAAGCGCCGTAAAACAAGAGCAAGATCTCTTTTTTCACCATTCACCAAAAAAAGCCCTTCACTCTCTTGAAAAAGCCGATATTGTCCCCATTTCAAGTTGGAATCGGTTGAAAACGTCATTGTTGAACGTTTTCTTAGAGTAATTAGAGACAAAACCACCGATTGACCCGAGTTCGACTCGACAGGGTAGGCGGAGATCGCTAGAATGTCGCGTCTGAAATTTTGTCCTGAGACTAATCAGAGATGCCTTTGAGGCTGTCAATTCAGCCCGATGAAGACGTCACTCATTAGTCCGATAGCCAAGAGAGTCATGCAATTGAAGCATGATTGACTGGTTATCGATGCTCACTTTAAAGAAGTGCCTATTGGTACTAACAAGGATGAAGCGGAAATATCCTCGTGATATGGATGCTCATACGCTCAGCCAACACTGAGCCAAACTGAGGTTTATACAATGCAAGTTACTGTTGAAACTCTAGAGGGCCTAGAGCGCCGTCTAAACATTACTGTTCCTGCTGCTAACATCGAAGACGCAGTGACAGCTGAACTACGCAACATCGCGAAAAACCGTCGTTTCGATGGTTTCCGTAAAGGTAAAGTACCAATGAAGATGGTTGCACAAATGTACGGCAAAGCAGTACGTCAAGACGTGATGGGTGAAGTTATGCAACGTCACTTCATCGAAGCAATCGTTTCTGAAAAAATCAACCCAGCTGGCGCGCCTACTTTCGCTCCTGTTGAAAACGAAGCTGGTAAAGATCTTGTTTTCACTGCGACTTTCGAAGTTTACCCAGAAGTAGAACTAAAGGGTCTAGAAAACATCGTTGTTGAAAAGCCAGCAACAGAAGTTAACGACGCAGACGTTGAAGAGATGATCGATACGCTACGCAAGCAGCAAGCAACTTGGGCTCAAGTTGAAGAAGCAGCTGAAGACGGTAAGCGTGTAACTATCGATTTCACTGGTTCAATCGACGGTGAAGAGTTTGAAGGCGGCAAAGCTGAGAACTTCCCTCTAGAAATGGGCGCTGGTCGCATGATCCCTGGTTTCGAAGACGGTATCCAAGGTAAGACTGCGGGTATGGAATTTGAAATCGACGTAAACTTCCCAGAAGATTACCACGCTGAAAACCTAAAAGGCAAAGCAGCCAAGTTCCTAATCAAAGTGAACAAAGTTGAAGCACGTGAACTTCCAGAAGTAAACGACGAGTTCGTTGCTAAGTTCGGTGTTACTGAAGGTGGCGTTGACGCTCTTAAAGCAGAAGTTCGTAAGAACATGGAGCGTGAGCTTAAGCAAGCAATTAAGAACCGCATCAAAGAGCAAGCGCTTAACGGTCTAGTTAAAGAAAACGACATCGACGCCCCAACTGCACTAATCGACCAAGAAATCGGTGCTCTACGTCAGCAAGCTGCACAACGCTTCGGTGGCAACCCAGAAGCTGCACAACAGCTTCCACGTGAGCTATTCGAAGAGCAAGCTAAGCGTCGCGTAGTAGTTGGCCTACTTCTAGGTGAAGTAATCAAGTCTGAAGAGCTAGAAGCTAGCGATGAGAAAGTGAAAGAGCTTATCTCTGAAATGGCAACAGCTTACGAAGATCCATCAGAAGTTATCGCTTACTACGAGCAAAACGAGCAAATGATGAACAACATGCGCAACGTTGCACTAGAAGAGCAAGCGATCGATGCAATTCTTGCTAAAGCACAGGTTTCTGATCAAGAAGTTAGCTTCAACGAGCTAATGAACCAACAGCCTGCAGCTTAATAAGCAATATCTTGTATAGAAGGTTGACTTAGAGTCGACTTCTCTGCTAACAATGGTCCGTATGATGTTTATCATCCGGGCCATTTATTTTAGGGACATAAGAATATGAGCTACCAAGAAAAAAATGCAATGTCGCCAATTATGAACGCGCTAGTACCTATGGTGGTTGAACAAACTTCCCGTGGTGAACGCTCTTACGATATTTATTCGCGACTTCTAAAAGAACGAATCATTTTCTTGACTGGTCAAGTGGAAGACAACATGGCGAACTTAATTGTTGCCCAAATGCTTTTCCTTGAATCAGAAAATCCTGACAAAGATATCTTCCTCTACATTAACTCACCTGGTGGTAGCGTAACGGCTGGTATGTCGATTTACGATACTATGCAGTTTATCAAGCCTAATGTAAGCACGCTTTGTACTGGTCAAGCATGTTCGATGGGGGCCTTCCTACTTGCTGGTGGTGCACCCGGAAAACGTTTTGCTCTGCCTAATTCTCGCGTGATGATTCACCAACCACTAGGCGGTTTCCAAGGTCAGGCTTCAGACATTCAGATTCACGCACAAGAAATTCTGACGATCAAACAGAAGTTGAATAATCTATTGGCAGAACATACTGGTCAGCCTCTAGACGTTATCGAAAAAGATACTGACCGTGACAACTTTATGTCAGCAGCACAAGCGGCTGAATACGGTATTATTGACGAAGTTTTAACCCATCGCGGTTAATCGACAATCGTTTGAGTGACAATTGACCGAATTGCTGCCCGTGAAAATCAAAATGGCGGGCGCAATTTGGTCTAAATTGATATACACTCAAATCATAGAAAGTAAAGGCTAAGAGGTTAGCGAATGACAGATAAAAGCAAAGAGAGTGGTAGCGGTAAACTGCTGTATTGCTCTTTCTGTGGAAAAAGTCAGCACGAAGTTCGCAAGCTAATCGCAGGTCCATCTGTTTACATTTGCGATGAGTGCGTTGATTTATGTAACGATATCATCCGTGAAGAAATCAAAGATGTGTTGCCAAAGAAAGAATCTGAAGCGTTGCCAACGCCAAGAGATATTCGCGCACACCTCGATGATTATGTAATCGGTCAAGACTATGCGAAGAAAGTTCTCTCAGTTGCTGTTTACAACCACTACAAGCGCTTGCGCAATGGTGATACAACAGCAGATGGTGTTGAACTCGGTAAGAGTAACATTCTTCTTATCGGCCCAACAGGTAGTGGTAAAACACTACTTGCTGAGACGCTTGCACGTTTCCTTGATGTGCCATTCACAATGGCCGACGCAACAACACTAACCGAAGCAGGTTATGTTGGTGAAGACGTTGAAAACATCATCCAAAAACTACTTCAGAAGTGCGACTACGATGTAGCAAAAGCCGAACGTGGCATTGTTTATATCGATGAAATTGACAAGATTTCTCGTAAAGCTGAGAACCCATCAATCACACGTGACGTGTCGGGTGAGGGTGTTCAGCAGGCACTATTGAAACTGGTTGAAGGTACCATTGCATCTGTTCCACCACAAGGTGGTCGTAAGCACCCACAACAAGAGTTTTTGCAGGTAGATACCTCTAAGATTCTGTTTATTTGTGGTGGTGCATTCGCAGGTCTTGATAAAGTTATCGACCAGCGAGTTGCAACGGGCACAGGTATTGGCTTCGGCGCTGAAGTTCGTTCAAAAGACGAAACTAAGACGGTTGGCGAGCTATTTACCCAAGTTGAGCCAGAAGATTTGGTTAAGTACGGTCTTATTCCTGAGTTTATTGGTCGTTTACCAGTAACGACGACACTGACCGAACTTGACGAAGAAGCACTGATTCAAATCCTGAATGAGCCGAAGAACGCACTAACGAAACAATACGGTGCGCTGTTCGATCTTGAAGGTGTTGAATTAGAGTTCCGTGAAGATGCACTACGTGCTATTGCTAAAAAAGCAATGGAGCGCAAAACTGGTGCCCGTGGTCTACGTTCAATCTTGGAAAGTGTGCTTTTAGAAACGATGTACGAACTACCGTCAGCGACGGAGGTAAGCAAAGTAGTTATCGATGAGAGTGTGATAAATGGCGAGTCAGAACCGCTACTTATCTATACCAACAACGATAATCAAGTTGCCAGTGCTGAGTAATTTGCGAAGCTGAGTTAAAAAGGAGGTATTTGATACCTCCTTTTTTTATTTCTTTATTGAATCCAACGAATACGCCCCCATATACTGAAAATAATACTAAGCGGAAGAGAGAATGATATGAACTTGGAACGTTCCGAGCGTATAGAAATCCCGGTATTGCCTCTGCGCGACGTGGTGGTTTACCCACACATGGTGATTCCTTTGTTTGTTGGCCGCGAAAAGTCTATTAATTGTTTAGAAGCGGCAATGGATAATGACAAGCAAGTACTCCTCGTGGCTCAAAAAGAAGCAGATACTGAAGAGCCAAAAATCGACGATCTATTCACAACGGGCACAGTTGCAACCATTTTGCAGCTTCTCAAGCTACCTGATGGCACGGTAAAAGTGCTGGTTGAAGGTCAGCAGCGTGCCAAAATTAATAACTACCGCGATGAAGAGTTTTTTGTTGCGGACGCTGAATACCTGATCACACCAGAATTGGATGAACGTGAAGAAGAGGTCATTGTCCGCAGCGCCATCGATCAGTTTGAAGGTTTCATCAAGCTGAATAAAAAGATTCCTCCAGAGGTGCTTACGTCTCTTGGTGGTATTGACGAAGCTGCTCGCCTTGCCGACACCATTGCTGCGCATATGCCACTTAAACTGGTTGATAAACAACAAGTGCTTGAGCTGCTCAATGTGACTGAGCGTCTTGAGTTCTTAATGGGCCAAATGGAATCGGAAATCGACTTACTGCAAGTAGAAAAACGAATCCGTGGCCGCGTTAAAAAGCAGATGGAGAAGTCTCAGCGTGAGTACTATCTGAATGAGCAAATGAAAGCGATTCAGAAAGAGCTGGGTGATTTAGATGATGCTCCAGATGAGTTTGAAACTCTAAAGGCTAAGATTGAAGAATCGAAAATGCCGACTGAAGCTAAGGAAAAGACCGAGCAAGAGCTGCAAAAGCTGAAGATGATGTCGCCGATGTCTGCCGAAGCAACGGTTGTTCGTAGCTACATCGACTGGATGGTAGGTGTGCCTTGGGCTAAGCGCTCGAAGGTGAAAAAGAACCTAGCGAAAGCAGAAGAAGTGCTTAACGAAGATCATTACGGTCTAGAGCGCGTTAAAGAGCGCATCCTTGAGTATTTAGCGGTACAAAACCGTATCAACAAGCTGAAAGGGCCAATCCTTTGTCTTGTCGGTCCTCCTGGCGTAGGCAAAACCTCTCTTGGTCGTTCGATTGCGGCTGCAACGGGTCGTAAATACACTCGTATGGCATTAGGCGGCGTGCGTGATGAAGCGGAAATCCGTGGTCACCGACGTACCTATATTGGTTCAATGCCGGGTAAGTTGATTCAGAAGATGTCGAAAGTCGGCGTTAAAAACCCACTGTTCCTTCTTGATGAGATCGATAAAATGTCTTCGGATATGCGTGGTGATCCATCATCTGCGCTGCTTGAAGTCCTTGACCCTGAGCAGAACAATGCGTTTAACGACCATTATCTTGAGGTCGACTATGATCTGTCTGATGTTATGTTTGTGGCAACGTCTAACTCAATGAACATTCCAGGGCCTTTGCTTGACCGTATGGAAGTGATTCGTCTTTCTGGTTATACCGAAGATGAGAAGCTAAATATTGCCAAGCGTCACCTAGTCTCTAAACAAGTTCAGCGTAATGGCCTGAAGCTACACGAAATTGAGATTGAAGACTCTGCGATTATTGGCATCATTCGCTATTACACGCGTGAAGCAGGTGTTCGTAGCCTAGAGCGTGAAATCTCGAAAATCTGTCGTAAAGCCGTTAAGAATATCTTACTTGACCCGAAACTGAAAACAGTCACGGTAAACCAAGGCAACTTGAAAGAATACTTAGGGGTTCAACGCTTTGACTTTGGTAAAGCAGATGACAGTAACCGTATTGGACAGGTAACGGGTCTTGCGTGGACTGAAGTGGGCGGTGATCTACTGACTATAGAAACAGAAGCGATGGTAGGCAAAGGTAAGCTTACTCAAACTGGTTCCCTTGGCGATGTGATGCAAGAGTCCATCCAAGCGGCGATGACGGTCGTTCGTACTCGCGCAGAAAGACTTGGCATTAACACGGATTTCTACGAGAAACGTGACATTCACGTCCATGTTCCTGAAGGTGCTACACCGAAAGATGGACCGAGTGCGGGTATCGCCATGTGTACGGCATTAGTATCTAGCTTAACCGGTAACCCTGTGAAAGCTGAGGTCGCAATGACGGGTGAAATCACGCTACGCGGTGAAGTTCTTCCTATTGGCGGTCTAAAAGAGAAACTATTGGCAGCACACCGTGGTGGCATCAAAACGGTATTAATTCCTAAGGATAATGAACGTGACTTGGAAGAAATTCCTGACAACGTTATTGCGGATCTGAAGGTGATTCCAGTGCAATGGATTGACGAAGTACTTGAAGTCGCACTAGAGAGAGCACCGCTTGGAGCGGCATTTGAGCCAGCAAAAGAGTGATGCGCCCCAAATTTAGGTAAAAGAAATGCGCTGATAGGTAAAAAAAGCTTGTCAGCGTTTTTTTGTAGCACTAAGTTTAGCTATGTAACTTTGAAGCCCTTGATAGACAAGGCTTAGAGTCTTTAACTACGAGAATGGAACTAACGTTACCTTTTAAAAATAACAATTCGGTAACATAAAGGGGAAACACAGTGAACAAAACACAATTAGTGGAAAAAATCGCAGAGAACGCAGATCTATCTAAAGCTTCAGCAGGTCGCGCATTAGACGCTTTCATTGAAGCGGTGAGCACTACTCTAGAAGAGGGTGATCAAGTGGCTCTAGTTGGTTTCGGTACTTTTAGCGTACGTACTCGTGCAGCTCGCACAGGTCGTAACCCAAAAACAGGTGAAGAGATCCAAATCTCTGAAGCGAAAGTTCCTGCATTTAAAGCAGGTAAAGCACTTAAAGACGCTTGTAACTAATCATTTGTTGCAGTTACTCGCAAAATTGGCGAGGTCTGAGCAAAAATTAAGCTATCATAAGACTTGAACGACAAATTAAGTCGAACTTTATTTAAATATGCGCATCTTACTGATGCGCATTTCTTTTTCTGATATTATCCAAAGCAGTAGAAGATAACCCTTCCTATTCTGGAGAGTAATAAAATTATGATGGAGCGAATTCGCGAAGGCGTGAATAGCATCGCGGTTAAAATTATCTTAGGACTCATTATTCTGTCTTTTGTGTTTGCAGGTGTAGGTAGCTACATAGCAGGCGGGATCGGCAATACCGCTGCAAAAGTGGGTAATGTAGAAATCAGTCGTGGTGAGTTTGAACAAGCCTACCAAAACGAACGTAACCGAATGCAATCTCAGCTTGGTGATTATTTCTCGACACTGCTTGGTGACCCAAGCTACGTAGCGTCTTTCCGTCAATCTGTTCTTGATCGCATGATCAACGATGTGTTGCTAGAGCAACATGCAGAATCGATGGGTTTACGCATCAGTGACGCTCAAGTTCGCCAAATGATTCTTGACATGCCTCAGTTTCAAAATGATGGCAAATTTGACCAAGAAATTTATCAAGCAACGCTGCGTCGTGCAGGTTTCAGTGCTGACAGCTTTGCTGAATACCTTCGTCGTGATTTAGTGCGTAACCAATTGCTCTCTGCCATTCAAGGCAGTGAATTTACGCTTCCTAGCGAAATTGAACTTCAAAGCAAGCTATTGACGCAAACACGTGATATCAAAACGCTGACGCTATCTCTCGCAGACTTCTCTAAGAAAGTACAACTTACTGATGAGGAAATTCAAAAGTACTACGAAGAGAACCCAACTCAGTTTACTCGTCCAGAACAAGTAAAAGTGGCGTACATTGAACTGTCTGCTCAAGATCTAAAAGACCAAATCACCGTAACGGATGATGAAGTTCAGAAGTATTACAACGAGCACTTGGATAAGTACTCGACATCTGAGCAACGTGAAGTTAGCCATATTCTAGTGCAAGGCGATGACGAAGCGAAAGCACAAGCCATCCTTGATGAATTGAATGCTGGTGCAGACTTTGCAACGTTGGCAAAAGAAAAATCAGAAGACATTGGTAGCTCTGAAGAGGGTGGTTCATTGGGTTGGATCGAACGTGGTGTGATGGACCCTGCATTCGAAGAAGCTGCATTTGGACTCAAAAATGTTGGTGACGCAACAGGTCTAGTGAAGTCTGACTTTGGTTATCACATTATTAAACTTGATGCGATCAAGCCTTCTGAGACTAAGCCAATAGCAGAAGTGAAAGATGAAATTATCGCTGAACTGAAAGATCAAATAGCGGTTGATGAGTTCTATAATCTGCAAAACGAGCTAGAGAAAGTGGCCTTTGAGTATCCCGACTCACTTGATGACGCAGCGAAAGCGGTTAATCAGAAAGTGGTGACCACGGACTTTATCTCTCAAGCTGATGCAACAGAAGTCTTGAAAACTCCAGCGGTCATGCAAGCGCTTCAATCACCAGAGGTGAAAGAAGACGGTCTTAACTCTGAAGTGATGGAAGTCTCTCCTGAGCACATTATTGTTGTTCGTGTTGATGACGTTCGTGAAGAGACGGTACTGCCACTTTCTGAAGTAAAAGAGCAAACAGAGGCACAATTAGCGAAAGTGAAAGGTGAGCAAGCTGCGATGGAACTTGGTGTTCAGCTAGTAAATGAACTAAGAGAAGGCAAGCAAGACGCGCTGCAAGCGAACAACCTAAACTTTGGTGAGTTAGAAGCTATCGATCGTAGTTCGCCATTAGCGGGCACAGTCTTCGCTATGGCCAAGCCTGCTGAAGGTTCAGCGACGTTTGCTCAAACTAAAGATATGCAAGGCAACGTTGTTGTTGTTGAACTCACTAAAGTTGAATCTGAGTATAACCAAGCTTACAACGAGCAAATTGGTGCTCAAATGGAACGTGAAGCTACGCAACAAGATTTAGCCTCTGTGCTTTCTATTCTGCGTCAAAACACGGATATCGAATACTTACTTAATGCTGAGTAACAGCAAAGTAACGCGATGATGCCAATCAGTTCACAGTGTTACTGTAATTGATAAGCTAATAAAAACGGACCGTATTTGCGGTCCGTTTTGTTTTTTGTCTGTAGAACTTTTCAGCGATCGTTTTCTGAGTATCTTGGATGATGACTTTTAGTGAGAAAAGGGAATTTAAATGAACTATCTGAAAAACATTGGTCTGACGCTACTTCTATTGGTGACTCCTGTGGGTCTTAGCTATGCGTCTGAGGCAAAGAAATTAGAGGGCATAGAGATTACGGTGAATATCAACGAGGCTGGCGCTGAAGAACTGGCAGAGCTGTTAAAGGGCGTTGGTGAGGAGAAAGCAAAAGATATTGTAGAGTATCGCACCCAACATGGTCATTTTAACTCCGCTGACGACCTAACACAAGTTAAGGGAATAGGGGCTGCCACGGTGGAGAAAAATCGCTCAAGGATTATGTTGTAGACGAGTATGATAAAGCGCCACCAATAATGCTAAAGCCAAGCCGACGCTAAATCCAATAGCGTGGGCTTGCGTTGCAACAGCCGCAGCAATGAGTTGTGATGTCGCCTCTGATGCGCCGTAGATGTTCTCCCATGCCACTTTTATAGTCACACCTAACACTAACAGCCAGCTTGACTTTCTTCCTTGTAGAGCCTCTTGTAGCGCCCCATAAGCAAATAATGCATGCAACACCCCGGACAACCCTAAATAGTAGCGTATATCAGTAAATAGTAAGGTAATGCCGATAACGGTTGCACTGATCAGGGTAACTATAACCGTTGAGCGCCAGGAGGGACGAAATAGGTAGCATATAACCCAAAGTCCAGCAAGGTTCATTGACAGGTGAGCTAAGTTGGTATGTGAGAAGTTTCCTGATACTATTCGCCACCATTGACCTGCATGTATTGCAAGCTTGTCCCATTCTACCAGAGATTGTAAGCTGGGAATTTGCAGCAATACGCAGAGTAGTGAAATCAGTAATAGTCTTATGCCAAAAGAAGTGTCCATATCTCGATATTGCCCCAAGTGCCTAAAAGCTAAGCGTGCTTGTATTTGTCAGTGGATTCAACCCATTCACTGTGACACACAATTGATTATTTTGCAGCACCAGAGCGAAGAAAAGCGCCCACTTGGTACAGCGCGAATTTTATCGATGTCATTGCCGAACGGCTACCTTTTTGTGGGTGAGAACTTTTCGACTCATCAAGTGCTTAATGATTTGTTAGCCGATGATGCCTACCAATCTGTGGTGTTGTATCCGGGTGAAGACTCCGTGGAGTTATCACATGTAAAATGCGCGAAGTCTAACAAACATTTGCGTGTCATTTTACTTGATGGAACATGGAAGAAAGCGTTTAAAATGTGGAAGTTGTCTACAAATCTACATAGCTTGCCGATGATTAAATTACCAGAAACCTTGCAAGGTGATTACCGTATTCGCAAGGCTCCGTCTCCTAATGCGTTGTCCACGGTTGAAGCAGGTCATCATATTATTCAAACATTGGAGCCGGAACTGAATTTCGACGCTATGCTGGTCGCTTTCGATAAAATGATTCAGTTCCAAATTCAACAAATGCCGTCAGGTGTTTATGAAAAGAACTACCATTCGCCGCGTTCAAACGAGTAAACGCTGACCCATTAATACCCTGAATGAGCGGCAAATAACTGCTGATGCATCTTTTGAGCATAGCCATCGGTCATCGCGGAAATATAGTCGGCGATTACGCGCATACCAGTATCTTGCTGACCACAGGCTTTACGCCAAAGGTTACGGGTTGACTCAGGGAGTAAGCGTTCCGGATCGGCGCTAAAGGCTTCAAACAAGTCCATAATAATTTGCTGCCCTTTATACTCAACGATTTGTACTCGAGGCACTTGAATAACAAACTCACTGACAAATCGCTTGAGGATCTCCAGCACACGCTCCATACCGCTATCAAGATACGCGTTGTAGTGAAGCAAAGGCTGTTCAAAACTGGCTTCAGGAACTTTTTTAACCTCAATGCTGGTCAGTAGAGCGTTTACAATGCCGCCAATGGCATCTTTGCGTTCGTAGTGCTTACCGGAAAAAAGTAGCTCTGTAATCGAGTCTATATGGTCTGACAGCCAAGTATTGGTTTGGGTCTTTAGCTGCTCTGCTGCATTCGCTTGCCACATATCTTTATCTACCAACTCGAGAACAATGGCGTCTTCTAAATCATGCACCCCATAAGCAATATCGTCGGCGAGCTCCATAATAGAGCAATCCAGTGATTTGAATTGAGTCTTGTTGTGTTGAAGTGGTGTTAGCTGCTCGAATCGCATGGTTGGTAGATGCTGTTTGTCACGCTCGGAGAGGGGAGCGATGACCCAGTCAAACTGCAATTGGTCTTTATCGTATATCCCTTTAGCCGGAGCCCAATCTTTGGCTTTTAACTGACGCTGGTTAGTGACCGGATGCGGCTGCTTATCAGCGCAAGTTTGGCTGACAAGAGCCGGATATTTAAGTAATCCTAACAGACTGCGACGAGTTAGGTTCATCCCATGATGCTCGGTGTAAGGCTCAAGTTGAGTAACGATGCGGAACGTTTGAGCATTGCCCTCAAAGCCGCCATAGTCGCGCATCATATAGTTGAGAGCAACTTCGCCACCATGCCCATAAGGTGGATGTCCGATATCATGGGCAAGGCAGAGTGCTTCAATCAACGCATCAGAGGGCAGTAATGATTCAAGTGCAGGCTGTTTTTGTTTTAATTGAGCCACGATACCGGAGCCAATTTGCGCCGCTTCAAGTGAATGCGTTAGCCGTGTGCGATGGAAGTCATTAACACCGGTCCCATGAACTTGAGTCTTCGCTTGCAGTCGCCTAAAAGCCGCAGAATGTAGAATTCTCGCCCTATCGCGTTGAAAGGGATCTCGATGGTCGTTACGTCTAAGTTTGTGCTCATCGCTATGTCGGGCTTGCCAAATTTGCATGGATTCTAATGGCATCACAACTCCTTGAAGTGGCTAACTTATCTCGTCAAGAGAAAGCTCAAAGCTTGGTGCAAAGGTGTTAAGGAAATAGTCCATCTCTTCGGTCTTTTTTTCAAGTAACGTTTGATCTAAACGCTTCTTGGCGAGTGCGAACTCATGGTTACCTGCGCTCAACTCCTCAAGGCACTTTAAATAGGCACAGATAGAATCGGCTTGTTTGACGATTTGAGTGTCTTCTTCGTAAGCGTATTCTGAAATTAAGAAAGGCTTGAAATCTTCCTGAAACTCTTCCGGTAACATCGAGAGCAGCTTTCGCTCAGCGGCAGACTCTATTTTTTTGTATTCCTTAGCGATTTCAGGGTTGTAATATTTCACAGGGGTGGGGAGGTCACCAGTCAAAACTTCACTGGTATCGTGATACATGGCAAGAATAGCGATGCGCTCTGGATTAGTGTTACCACCAAATTTCTTGTTTTTAATGATAGCTAAAGCGTGCGCGACAAAGGCTACTTGAAGGCTGTGTTCAGAGATATTTTCGGTTGAAACCGAACGCATTAATGGCCAGCGTTGGATCAGTTTCATTCGAGCAAGGTGAGCAAAAAAATGACTTTCTTTCATACAGCGTAATCCCTTATTACTAGCGCCGAACTTATTTATTCGGCGCTCATTAAGAATAGGCTTTATAGCAGTGTTATGAAAGAGTTACTGGCTATATGTGCTTAAGAATTTTTCAAATCGACCGATCGCCATTTCCAGATCTTCGATATGTGGCAATGTGACGATGCGGAAGTGATCCGGTTTAGGCCAGTTAAAGCCGGTGCCTTGCACCAGTAGTACTTTTTCCTGTTTCAAGAAATCTAGCACCATACGTTGGTCATCTTTGATGCTGTATATCTTGGTGTCGATCTTCGGGAATAAATACATGGCGCCTTTGGGCTTAACGCAAGAGATGCCAGGAATTTGAGTAATCAACTCATAGGCTTTATCTCGCTGTTCCAACAAACGGCCGCCTGGCAAGATAAGCTCGTTAATGCTTTGATAGCCACCTAATGCGGTTTGAATCGCATGTTGCATTGGAACGTTCGCGCACAAACGCATTGAAGCGAGCATCTCAAGACCTGCAATATAACCTTTAGCGTATTCTTTAGGTCCGGTCATAAACATCCAACCACCGCGGAAGCCACAAACGCGGTATGACTTAGATAGACCGTTAAAGGTCACAACCAAGACGTCTTCTGTTAGGGTTGCAACCGAAGTGTGAGTCGCACCGTCGTAAAGAATTTTGTCGTAGATCTCATCGGCGAAGATGATTAACTTGTGCTGGCGAGCAATTTCTACCACTTCAAGCAAGAAATCGCGGCTATACACTGCGCCCGTTGGGTTATTCGGGTTGATCAGCACGATACCACGTGTCTTTGGTGTGATTTTCTTCTTGATATCGTCTAGGTCGGGGTACCAGTCAGCTTGTTCGTCGCATAGGTAATGCACAGGACTACCACCGGAAAGAGAAACGGCCGCAGTCCACAACGGATAATCAGGAGCGGGAACTAACATTTCATCTCCGTTGTTTAACAGAGCCTGCATCGCCATTACAATAAGCTCCGATGCACCGTTGCCGATGTAGACATCTTCAACGTCTAGGCTACGAATCCCTTTACGTTGATAATGTTGAACCACAGCTTTCCGTGCGGAGTATATACCTTTGGAATCACAATATCCTTGAGATGTCGGTAGATTCCTGATGACATCGACTAATATTTCATCAGGGGCGTCAAAACCGAATGGGGCTGGATTACCGAGATTGAGTTTCAGTATTTTATGTCCCTCTTCCTCCATGCGCTTAGCATGTTTGAGTACAGGGCCCCTAATGTCGTAGCAGACATTGTCGAGTTTTGACGACATCTCGATATTTTTCATTGCTATATTCCTAAAAAATCGGTTATTTCTTTACTAAATTACACTAAATCGCCTTTTGGGAGAATAAAAATCTACATAAAGTGAAGATTAAAGATTTGATATGAGTTAGGTGGTAATGAGCCACTTAACAATGCGAGCAATTAAAGCGTGTGTTTCTTGATCTATGTAGTTGGTATAAATAGAGTATCTCGTGTATATAAGATTAAAAGTTACAGTTTTGAGGTTGATTTGTCTCATTTAACAAAAGCTATCACTCAGCTTGTTGAAAAATTAGAGCGTGCGCCACAAGGCACTAAGCGTCTAGAACAAGAACTACTGGGTCCACCAAACACCCATTGTATAGACTGGTTGGACACACAGCCTCATTATCCTAAGTTCTACTGGCAGTCGCGAGACACCCGTGAAGAGGTGGTCGCACTTGGTCAGTTGCACACATTTTCTGAGCCGGCCCCAGCTTACACCATTTTGAGCGATAACCAGCGAGTTTGGGGCGGTCGTTCTTTTGACGGTCATTCTGAGAAAAATCGTCGCTGTATGTCTGCGTTTTTCTTTTTACCTCAAGTGGAATTGATCCGTTTCGATGATGGCTGGCGCCTCGCGGTCAACATTGGAATGAGTAAAGAGGTCTCGATTCGAGCATTAAAGCAGCTGGTTGCCGATGCAAAAGAATTAGCGCCACTTGCAAGCGATATTGTCTCTTTAAGTCATACGCCAGAGAAAGCGCGATGGTGTGAGTTGGTTGAGGACGTGTTGAAAGGCATTGAGCAAGACAAGTTTAAGAAAGTCGTGTTGGCTCGTAAAACTTGTGTCGATCTTAAACATTCAATATCTCCTGCGCAGCTACTTAAAGCGAGTTACATTCAAAACCATCATAGCTTTCACTTCCTGATGGCGTTGTCTCCGGAACATGCCTTTGTTGGCTCCACTCCTGAGCGTCTGTATCGACGAGTTGGGCTGGAGTTAGAGACAGAAGCCTTAGCCGGAACTATTGGCCGTGGTGGGAATGCGGCTCAAGATATGGAACTGGCAAACTGGCTTACTCAAGACCATAAAAACATCAATGAAAACCAATATGTCGTTGATGATATTCTGCACAGTCTATCGCCTCACTCAGAACAAGTGCATTTAGAGACTGAGCTTCGTTTGGTGCGACTACGTAAAGTTCAACACCTTAAAAGAAACATCTTGGCGCATTTACATCAAGGTATTAATGGTGTGCAGTTATTGCAAGCCTTACAGCCTACGGCGGCGGTGGCTGGGCTACCTAGAGCGGAAGCCATGCAGTATATCCAAGACAATGAACCGTTTGCTCGAGGTTGGTATGCAGGTTCGGTGGGCTATCTAAGCCATGAAAAAGCAGAGTTCTGTGTCGCAATACGAAGCGCGCTGCTCGTTAAGGATGAATTGCAACTCTTTGCTGGTGCTGGGATTGTTCCGGGCTCCATTGCGGACGATGAGTGGCAAGAATTGGATAAAAAGATGTCTACATTGCTGAGCTTAATTTCTGACCAACCTTCATTAGGTGTTGCCTCATGAGCTACAACCAAGCTGCTTTAAATAGAGTTTGGACTGAAATCATGATGGAAGAGCTTTATCGCCAAGGGGTAAAACACGTTTGTATTGCACCTGGTTCACGTTCAACGCCACTGACTCTTGAAGCTGTCGAGCATCCCCATTTAAAGGTTCATACCCATTTTGATGAACGTGGTTTAGGGTTTTTAGCCTTAGGTCTTGCTAAATCCAGTCAATCGCCAGTGGCCGTCATTGTCACCTCAGGTACCGCGGTAGCAAATTTACTGCCAGCGGTGGCTGAATCGCGACTGACGAAAGAAAAGTTAGTATTGTTGACTTCTGACCGTCCAATTGAACTGGTGCAATGTGGAGCGAATCAGGCCATTGATCAATTGGGTATTTTTTCCCAGCATGTGACTGAGGCAGTGAATCTGCCATCACCCTCCACTCAGGTTCCAGCAGCATGGTTACTGTCGACAATCGACCATGCCTTCTCGCTTCAAGAAAAGCGCGGCGGTAGTATTCATTTTAACTGCCCTTTCCCTGAGCCTCTTTATGGCGGTGAAGACAAAACGGCATTTTCTGACTATGTGCAAAGCATCGCCAAATGGCGAATGGCATCGACGTGTTTCGTCGAATATCCTTCTCCAACTGCGGTTGACTACGTTGCCCAGATTAACGCCCTCAATCTGAGTAACCGAAAAGGCGTGATCATAGTTGGCAGTGTATCTCTGGCTGTGGCGCAACAAGCCGGGCTACTGGCACAGCAGTTAGGTTGGCCACTCCTTTGTGATCCACAGGCAGGTATAGGTGGCGATTGGCAGCGTTACGATATTTGGCTTCAGAATCCACAAGCATCAGGTCTATTGTCACAAGCCGATACTGTGCTGCAGGTCGGAGCAAGGCTGGTGTCTAAACGCCTAAACGCATGGCTGAAGTCACACGCTCAACATAGCGAATATCTGCTCTTAAGCGAGTTTGATGACAGACTCAACCCAGACCATGTGACATTAAGGCACTACCAAGTCAACATCGAACAGTGGTTAGAATCCGCACTGCGTGCGCGCAAACATAGTCAACACGCAGGGTGGGGCGATAAGCTGAAATCATGGTCGGGATTAGTCCCAAGATTAGCGCCAACTCGACGTCACCTTACCGAGTTTGATGTCGCGTGCAGTATTGAACGACTGCCAAACAACATTAATCTGTTTTTAGGCAATAGTCTTATCGTTAGGCTGGTAGATATGCTGGCCAATCCAAAAGGGATTGAAACCTACAGCAATAGGGGCGCTTCAGGGATTGATGGTTTGGTTGCCTCGGCAAGCGGTGTTCATCGAGATAAAGGCCGTTCTACCGTCTTATATTTGGGCGATACATCACTGTTATACGACTTAAATTCTTTGTCTCTCTTTACTCACACCCAAGCACCCTGTGTTATCGTCGTCACTAACAACGATGGCGGTGCTATCTTTGACATGCTACCCGTCCCACAAGATAAAAAAGTTCGCTGCTACCAAATGCCTCACGGTTTGCGTTTTGAACATGCAGCGGCTCAATTTGGGTTGGGCTATTGTATGGTCAAATCACGCCAAGATCTCGATGCCCAAATACAGCAACACTTGGTCAGCGGACAAGGCTCACTATTAATTGAAACTGTCACAGCCAGTGATGAAGTCGCTGATATGATTCGTCAACTTGGTCGCGACATCAGTTCGTTTCAGACTCATGCTTCATAGTCAGTTTGTTCAAGCACAAAAAGGAAAAGCCGGTGGAAAGCCTCTCGTGGTGTTTCTGCACGGCTTTTTAGGTGCGGGCGATGACTGGAAAGCGGTGAAGGACTATTTGACCGGTTACGATAAACTATTTATCGATTTACCTGGACATGGAGAAAGCCACTCGATCCAAAGCACAAGTTTTGATGCCGTTTGCGGATTGATTCACTCAAGCGTACTAAAATGTATTGAAACACAAAAGCAAAGTGCCACAAGGCCGATATGTTTGGTAGGCTATTCATTGGGCGCTAGGCTTGCGATGTACTTTGTGACGGAGTATTTCAAAATCCAGAGTCACCTAACTCCAGTTTTAGTGGCGGGGCTTGTCATTGAGGGCGGTAATTTTGGCTTGGACTCACAGGCAGCGCGTCACGCTAGGCTTGCCAATGATCTAGCATGGTCAGAGCGATTCAAAAATGACGATATTGCAGAGGTTTTAAGCGATTGGTATCAACAACCGGTCTTTTCTTCCTTAAATCATGAGCAAAGACAACATTTGATTGCCAAACGAAGTGTTAACCTTGGTGATAAGTTAAGTCAGATGCTGATGTCGACATCGTTAGCCCATCAACCGGATTTACTGCCCCAGATACGGCAGCTGCAATTCAGTAATGGCAGTCGGCCTTTGTATATCACAGGCGAACGGGACAAAAAATTTACTGCTCTAGCAAAACATAGCCATCTTGATTGTCAGATCATTATGGGTGCTGGGCATAATGTGCACAAAGAGCAGCCTGAAGTCTTTGCTTCGGTGCTACTTGGTTATCTAGAACAAATGGGCGAAAGCCCGAGAAAAAAATTGGAATAGAGCATGGCTAAAACAGTTGGACTAACAGAAGAAGAACTTTACGCGCCAGTGAATTGGGCTGACGTAACCGGCGATTTCGAAGATATTCAGTACCACAAATCTGAAGACGGTATCGCGAAGATTACGATTGCCCGTCCTCAAGTTCACAATGCATTCACCCCAAGAACGGTCAACGAAATGATCAAAGCGCTAGCGGATGCTCGTTATGATGAAAGTGTTGGTGTGATCATTCTTACCGGTTTAGGTGAAAAAGCTTTCTGTTCTGGTGGTGACCAAAGTGTTCGTGGCGACTACGGCGGCTACCAAGATGATTCAGGTACTCATCACCTAAATGTCCTAGACTTCCAACGTCAGATCCGTACTTGTCCTAAACCAGTTATTGCTTCTGTAGCTGGCTGGGCAGTGGGGGGCGGTCATGTTTTGCACATGATGTGTGACCTAACGATTGCCGCGAAAAATGCTCAGTTTGGCCAAACTGGTCCGAAAGTAGGTTCCTTTGATGGGGGGTGGGGGGCGTCTTATATGGCTCGTATCGTTGGTCAGAAAAAAGCACGCGAAATCTGGTTCTTATGCCGCTTTTACGATGCACAAGAGGCGTTAGATATGGGACTCGTTAACACAGTCGTGCCGCTTGAAGATCTGGATAAAGAGACCGTCCGTTGGTGCCGTGAAGTGCTTCAACATAGTCCAATGGCGCTTCGTTGTCTGAAAGCAGCTCTGAACGCGGACTGTGATGGTCAAGCTGGCTTACAAGAGCTAGCAGGTAACGCAACGATGATGTTCTATATGACTGATGAAGGTCAGGAAGGGCGTAACGCATTTAATGAAAAGCGTCGTCCAGACTTTAATAAATTCCCAAGAAACCCATAAACATTGGTACCAAGGCATGTCTTTTGCCTTGGCGTCATGTTGTTTTGGCCATATTTAGATACATTTTATCCTCAATTACTGCGAGTAAATTTGGAACTCTTGAATCGAAATGTGGCCTAACTGCGGTGTATTTAGCGTCGCTGACGGGCTCGTGGTTTGTGTCAGCGGCGTGTACTTCCTATGAAGTGGGACTCTATTATGAGACAAGCAAAACTCTACCGCTATCGTCTTCCTATGGACAGTGGCGTCATTCTTCGAGATCAAAAACTTACTCACCGAGATGGCTGGATTGTTGAACTTTCTGAGGATGGTCGGGTAAGTTTAGGTGAAATCGCACCATTACCAGGATTTAGCCAAGAAACCCTCGAGCAAGCGGGTGTTGAAGCACAGGGTCAGTTAGAACTGTGGGTAAACGGTAACCGCATTGAGTTCGAACAGTGTACCCCTTCAGTGGCATTTGGTCTGTCTGCAGCCTTGATGGAGCTTTCTCGAACTCTACCTCAAGACGGTAATTATCGTGCTGCGCCTCTGTGCAGTGGCGACCCAGATGAATTGATACCGATACTCAACAATATGCAAGGCAGCAAGGTGGCTAAGTTTAAAGTTGGGCTCTATGAAACCATTAGAGATGGTATGTTAGTCAGTCTTTTTCTTGAATCAATCCCTGATCTGACACTGCGCCTTGATGCGAACAAAGCCTGGACCTTAGAGAAAGCGAAACAGTTCGCTAAACATATCTCACCGTCATTAAGGCAGCGAATTGCTTTTGTGGAAGAGCCTTGTCAAACGCCAGGAGATAGCGTGTCATTCGCTCTTGATACCGGAATCGCTATCGCTTGGGATGAAACATTGCAGGCAGCGATTAAAGAACCTAATTTTTCCGTGAAAGAGCTAACGGGTGTGAAAGCGTTGATCATCAAGCCAACCTTGATTGGTAGCTTAGACAAGTGTATTCGCTTGATTGAAGAGGCGAAAAGTCATGCCATTCAAGTGGTCATCAGCTCAAGCTTGGAGAGCAGCGTCGGCCTTGGGCAATTAGCGAGGTTTTCTCATTGGCAAGTGCCCGCCGAAACACCGGGCTTGGATACTATGCAACTGTTTGGTGCGCAACTAGAAACCCCTTGGCCAGGTTGTTTGTTACCAGTTGAACGCTTAGAGGACCAAACATTGGTTTGGCAATCTGAGCCAACGAGTCTTTAAGTGGCGGCGTCAACTTGTTTATGGGAGCACTGGGCACAGTCTGCTCCCACTCAAATCGCTTTAACCACTGTGCAGCGTCAGCTTACCTGGCTGGAGGTAAAGCAACAGGTTGTACAATATCGACATCAGTTGATTGATAGAGCCATTGTTCAAGGTCAGGTTGTTTGCCTCATAGGTCGTGCGCAAGAAACCTTAGTTTTTGCTTACCTTGCTTGTCTTGCGCATGGCGCCGTCCCCGCGATTGTTGCCCAGCAATCGGATGAATTACTCGAAGCCAAACTCTCAGCTCTGTATTTGAAAGATGAACCTGCGGTGGTGTGGAATTGCTGCAGTTCAACCGAGTTACCAAGTTTGCATTTTCAGTCACGCGGAACGAGCCAGCATAGGTCTGCGGTACCGTCCGATATTGATATTGCCTCCATTATCTTTACATCGGGTTCAACAGGTCGCCCCAAAGCCGTCGTGCATGGAGCAGAGCAACATATTGCATCTGCCAGTGGCCTCCTAGAGCGCTTTCGTTTTGTAGTTGGAGACAGTTGGTTGTTGAGTCTGCCAATGTATCATGTGTCTGGCTTAGGGATTGTGTGGCGTTGGCTACAGTCTGGCGCTGCAATAAAAATTGCCAGTGGAGACTTTCGCCAAGATATATCAGACGTGAGTCATGCATCACTGGTATCGACTCAGCTTAAGTGGATAGTGGATAATCAATGGCCGACCAAGCTAGAACGAGTGCTGCTTGGAGGAAGTCATATTCCTTTGTCGTTGATTCAACAGGCCAAAGTACGTCATATCGACGCTTGGATGGGTTATGGGATGACAGAAACCGCGTCGACCGTAACGGCTAAGCCAGTCGATGAATTGCCATCATCGGGTTATGTGTTACCACGCCGAAAACTCAAGTTGGATGATGGCCGTATTTTTGTTGCAGGTGATACGTTGGCAAAGGGCTACTATTGGCAAGGGAGCATCCTGCCACTGGAGTTGCAGAGTCAATGGTTGGATACGCGAGATCTAGGGGAGTGGGTCAATGGCAATGAGCTGAGAGTTATTGGTCGTACTGATAATCTGTTCATTTCTGGGGGCGAAAACGTCCATTGTGAGGAGGTGGAAGCTGCCCTTAATACGCTACCAACTATTACTCAGAGTATCGTTATTGCCGTTGAAGATGAAGAGTATGGGGCGCGGTGTGTGGCTGTTGTGCAGTCCGCGGCATTACCCACACTCGATGAGCAAAGGCAGAGACTGGCGGAATTACTACCAAGATTCAAACAGCCTGTGGCGTATTTTCTATTGCCTGAGTCACTGTCACGGTCAGGAATCAAAGTCTCGCGTGCTGAGGTGAAGAAGTGGCTGTCGCAATACCAATCCAATTATGTAGTTATTTCATAGTCCAAAACTGAATTTTCATTACCCATTAGGCTCACCATAATAGAAAACATAGATACTGAGTGAGCCTATGGAATGAATAAATTATTGATTATCGCGATTGCACTGCAACTTGCTCTGGCCTTCTCTAGCGATGGGTTGACACGGGCACTTGCAGAGCTGACCGCCTTTCTGTTGACGGTCGTCCTGTTCTTTAACGTTAAACACGCAAAATTAGCGCAAGGCGATACTAAGAAAACATTAACCAAGCTAGAGAAGTCGCGGAAATCAACAACCACATTGTAATACCAAATAGCATTGGCTTACTGCCAGCCTGCTTAAGCTTATCAATTGAGATACTGCAGCCAATTAAGAACAGGCACACGACGAGTAGTTTCTTCGATACATCAAAAATACCCTGATATACCATCTCAAATTGAGGTAAGTAATCACTTACCAAAATGGCGGCGCAATAGAACAAAATAAAGTACGGAATGGTAATTTTATTCTTTTTGTTGCTAAAAATGGCCGCACTAACTAGTGCAACGGGAATAATCCATAAGGCGCGGGCTAATTTGAGCGTCGTGGCCGTGGTCAGTGCCTCCTCACCATAAGCAGAGGCAGCACCGACAACCGATGACGTATCGTGAATGGCGATAGCAGCCCAGGTGCCAAACGTATGTTGGTCAAGGTTCAATGCATGACCAATCACTGGAAAAACGAATAAAGCGACAGAGTTGAGCACAAAAACGGTTGCTAGCGCGATACCAATTTTCTCGTCATCGGCATTAATAGCTGGGGCAACCGCGGCGATTGCGCTACCACCACAAATTGCAGTACCTGACGAGATGAGGTAGCCCGTTTGCTTATCTAACCCCATTCGGCGTGCTAAAAACCAACCTATGACGAGCGTACCAAGTATGGTGGCAACAATAATGCCAATACCATCGCTGGTGGCTTGCATCGCTTGATCTAAATGAATACCGAAACCTAAGCCTACGATAGAGTAAGCAAGCAGCTTTTTCGTGAATTTTGCTAAAGGAAGCGCGGTGGGAACCAAGCTAAAAGTAGTGAGGAAAAAGCCGAGAATCAAAGCAATAGGCGAAGATACCCAGGGGGTAAGACACGCAATGATCGCGAGAAAAAATAGTGGGTAAGAGCGTAACTGGGTGAACATGGGGTACCTTTAATAAAAAGGCGAGAAATCTCTCGCCACTTAAAGGAATTGTATGAATTTCGCTAGATCAACAAAACCTAAAATTATTTAACGAGCGTTCAGAAAAACTAAACGCCAATTATTTTGTTTTGAACAAGCCAGATCGCTATGTAGCAAATTTCATTAGCGATAATCACCTCGAAGTGTAGCGACTCGCTCAAACATCGTCTGACTAGACGCTTCTTCAGGTGCGACTGGCGCCCCCGCTTCTAGCTCTAACTTGGCTCTAAAACGAGTCGGTAAGCCTTTGCACGCGCGACCTTTGTGACGACTGAAGTAGCTACCCCAAAGCCCTTTTAAGGCCATTGGGATAACAGGAACAGGAGAGCGACGAAGAACGATATCAATCCCGCGCATAAACTCATTCATTTCACCGTCAGAGGTTAGGCGCCCCTCAGGGAAAATACAAACAATTTCGCCCTCAGCCAAGGCTTGCTCAATGTCATTAAAGGCTCGTCGAATTGACCCCTTTCGAGTCGATGAAATAGGGATGACGCCTGCACGACGCAAGAATCGACGCACGGGCTTAAAGTTGGCGTAATCCTCTTCCATGACAAAGCGTATCAGTCTTGGACTTGCCGCAGTCATGACTAAGGCGTCCATATAACTGACATGATTACAGACGATCAGCGCGCCTCCCTTCTCAGGAAGATGATGCAGATTCTTATGGGTGATACGATACATGATGGTTGTCAGGATCCAAATAAGGAATCGAACGACAAAAATAGGTGACTGCAAGAACAGATATGTTGCCATCATAAAGTTCATTAGCGCCAATACCAAGAATAGTTGGACAATGGTTAACTCAAGGATTGAGAGACCAACAATACCTAATACAGCACTGCCGACCATGAACAGTGAGTTATAGATATTGAGAGCGGCAATAACGCGAGCACGCTCAGTTTCTTTCGCTTGCTGCTGCATCAGGGCATACAAAGGAACAATGAATAACCCGCCGGACATGCCTAATGCGAGCAGATAACCGAACACTGGCCATAAGCCAGCGTAGGAAACAAATTCACTGAATGAGGTGAACTGTGGCAGGTCATTAGGAACAGCAAACGCCATAAGGGCACCAAATATCGTGATGCCGATGCTGCCAATCGGTACGATTCCTACATCAATACGATTTTTAGACATCTTGTCACAAAGCATCGAACCTAGCGCAATGCCGACTGAAAATAATGCGAGCAAGAATGAGACGGCAGCCTCGTTCCCCATCAGGTGAATTTTAGTGAAGTTAGGAAACTGCGTTAGGTAAGCCGCGCCTAAGAACCAAAACCAGCTAATAGCCATAATACATTGGAAGACGACACGGTCTTGATGCGCAATCTTGAGCGTTTCTTTGATTTGTTTTACCGGTTTCAAACGAAACTTAAGATCGGGTGCAGCAGCAGGGGCTTCTGGAATTGAGCGGCTTGACGCGTATCCTGCCAATGCAAATAGAATGACACTGCCCGCCGCTACATACTTGGCACTATCAGCCGACGCAATAATACCTGCACCTAAAGTTCCAAGAAGAATGGCTAGGAAAGTCCCCGTTTCGACGAGTGCATTGCCTGATAGCAGCTCATTAGGCTTGAGCTGTTGTGGCAACAAAGCGTATTTTACTGGGCCGAAGAAAGCCGACTGTGTGCCCATTAAAAACAATAATAACAATAAGATGCCATAACTCTCGGTAATAAAACCAATCGCACCAAGACTCATAATGGCGATTTCAGCCAGTTTTACTTTTCGAATAAACCAAGACTTTTCGTATTTGTCAGCAAGTACACCTGCGGAAGCAGAAAACAGAAAGAACGGCAGGATAAATAGACCAGCAGCAAGGTTGATGAATAGGTTACTGGAAATCGGCAGTACCTGCGGGCCGGCAAAAGCAACAAACAACAGTAAAACGTTCTTAAAAATATTATCGTTGAAGGCGCCGAAAAACTGGGTAATAAAGTAGGGCAGGAAGCGCCTTTGAGATAACAGAGACGCAGATTTCGTATGTGGCATTACCTTTCCTTTTGGTTACCAGCTTTGTAAGTACTTTGAGATTAGATCTTTGATTAGCTCATCGCCATCAACTGGCTCAGAGGCAAAGAATTTGTCATCGACACTAAGTAGCGTGATGCCATGCACCCCAGCCCAAAGTACACGACTTGCGCGCAGCACCTCTGAGTGAGATTTTTCAGGTTTGTAGACAGACAATAAGCTCTCTAGCATACCAGTCATACCGTCGATACGCTGTGATTGCCATTCAGGCAGCGTATCCCCGTTCATGTTGTGTTCGAAGATTAATTGCCAACGATAAGGGTACTTTTTGGCAAAGTCATGATAGCAGCTAGCCAATGCATATAGGGCATCTTCGGCATTATTCGCCTCTTCGACTACCGCTTTTGCTTCCTGAGATAGCTCATCAAGTGTGCGTGCAACCGCATGCAACAAAAGCAAATTATAGCTGCCAAAGACATTGACTAATGTACTAGGAACATAGCCAATTAGAGTAGCAATCTTACGAAGGCTAAGCGTGTGATAAGAGTTTTCGCTAAGGTAATCTTTTACCGTCGTGAGCGTAAGCTCAACAAGCTCTTCCCTGGTATGATCGTTTCTGCGGGCCATGGTTGTGGATCGTTAATTGAACACGGTTCGTTATTTTAGAGGCGTGATGTTTAAGCGTCAACTAATGAAGCCCTGTCTTGCGGGCTTCGCGCATAGTTTTGTCTGTACTTCTACCTAGCTCTTAACATACGTGCAATATTCTGAAACAAGTCGAGATGTCAGAGTGATTCCTTTAATGCTAAGCTCAGTATATTATGTTTGATGGGTCGTAGTTCATGTATAGTGGGTATGGCTTAACGTAACAATATAACTAAAGGTCTAGAATGAAACGTTTATTTTCTTTCGTCGCTCTGCTCGTGCTTGCAGTAGCGGTGAATCCGGTAGCTGAAGCGAAGAAGTTCGGTGGCGGTAAATCATTCGGTAAGAGCTTTAAAACAGCTCCAGCTCCGAAACAACAGCAACAGAACACAAATAACATCAGCAGACAGGATCAAAACAAAGCAGGTAGCAGCAAAAAAGGTTTGATGGGCGGTCTTCTTGGCGGTCTGTTGGCTGGTGGTTTGCTGGCAGCGTTCTTTGGTGGTGCTTTTGAAGGCATCAACTTTATGGACATCCTAATCTTCGGCTTGATTGCGTTTGTTATCTTTAAGTTGATGCGAGGTATGCTAGGTG
This sequence comes from Vibrio thalassae, assembly GCF_900089835.1. Classification (GTDB taxonomy): domain Bacteria; phylum Pseudomonadota; class Gammaproteobacteria; order Enterobacterales; family Vibrionaceae; genus Vibrio; species Vibrio thalassae. Next base: position 51,360 of record NZ_OANU01000010.1, read on the forward strand.
CCAAGCAAGGCAGTATGAATCAGCAGCGACAGCAACCCGCATTTGGTGGCAACACGCGTAACCAATTCGAGCAGCAACCGAATTTCCAAAACTTTGAGCAGCCGCAAAATACAGGTGCTGCAACGGGTGGATTTGGCGCAGCGGGTCACAGCGATGTACCACATAACTATCCTCCTGGTTTTGATCAGACAGCCTTCGTCAATGGTGCTCGTGAGCATTACCGCATTCTGCAAGGTGCATGGAACCATAATGAGTTGCATACGATCGAGGAATACGTTTCTCCAAGCTTGTTGCAAGATCTTATGGCTGAACGTGCCAAGTTGGAAGGTGAGCAACACACTGACGTCATGTACGTTGATGCAGAAATTGTGCGCGCAGACTTTGATGCTAACAAAGCGCAACTTAGCTTGCAGTTCTCAGGCCGTTACCGTGATGCCATTGAAAACGTTGAAGAAGACATCGAAGACGTCTGGCATTTAGAGCGTGATCTCACTGTTCCTAACGCGCCATGGTTGATCGTTGGTATTCAGGGTTAATCTTTGAAATAGCATTCCAAAAACCGCAGTTTAACCGCTGCGGTTTTTTTCGTTTATAACCCACTAATTCACGATACAGTGGTGTTTTTATTCTATAATCCGACCTTTCCTTTTGAATACATACAAATTATCGATGCGATACAGATTTTCTAAACTTGCTATGTTACTTTGCGCTTCTTTAGCCACGACATCGTTACATGCTGAAGAGCAGGTGCTTCCTCTATTTGAGGCAAAACCCAATCCGACAACTGATGCTCTAGATGACGTTCTGAGTATATTTGGTGCCGAACAAGAGTACGATGCTGAGCAAGGATTAAACTCAAGTTATATTCCGGCCGTGTTTTACACTCCAGAACAAGGTTTGGGGTTGGGTTTGCTGTATGTCGGTCTGTATGGCGCACTGTCTGAAGGTGCGGGGCAACCGTCATCGATGGTAATAAACCCTTATGCGTCCAGCAATGGTTCGATAGGTATTACCTTCAGTAACAAACATTTCTATAATTCAGGCAACGATCGTGTGTTTACCGATATCAAAGTGTTTGACGATGCAGCGGTTTACTATGGTCGTGGTAATGACAATGGTCAGCAAGACGACAACAAGGTGGACTTCAAAGAGCAGGTGATTGACGTTAAGCCAACCTGGCTTACTCGGGTCAAAGGCGATTACTTCTTAGGTCTGGGCGGTAATATCAAGTCAGTCCGTCCCCACGAACAAGAGTTTGATGATCCAAGTGCAGCCTACCTCGCGCAAGAGCTAACTGATAACACTAGCTACGGAGTCTTTCTATCTAATGTGTACGACACTCGTGATAACGTAACTAACGCCTCAAAAGGCACATTGTTGCAAGCAGATATTGGATACTACCGTGACGCGACAAACTCAGCAGATTTTGGAAAGTATTCACTAAAAGCCTCGCAATATCGTTCGTTGGCACCACTACCCGGTTTACTCGCGTGGCAAGTGCAAGCCAACTTAACCTCAGGTGATGTGCCTTGGAATCAATTACCAGATCTTGGTGGATCTGATGCGATGCGTGGTTACATCCTAGGGCGTTATCGTGACAATCAAATGATGATGGGACAAGTGGAGTATCGTCTACCGGTTTATTGGCGAGTCGGGGTCGTCTTCTGGGGCGCTGCGGGCACTGTAGCTGATGATGTTTCAGGACTTTGGGACAATACATTGGCAAGTGGCAGGTACGGGTCTGCGATTGAAGATCAAAGATAAAGTGAATGTTCGCGCTGATATTGGCTACGGTGAGCATGGAGGTACTTTCTACTTTCATGTCAATGAGGTTTTTTAAACCGATTCAGATGTCGATGAACGCAGTAAACAAGGACGTTTGCTGTAAACTTCAGCTGGCAATTGAACAAGCAGAAACAAAAAAGCCGACTCAAAGAGCCGGCTTTCGTTTATATGGTGGGGGGGGACGGATTCGAACCATCGAAGGCAGTGCCGTCAGATTTACAGTCTGATCCCTTTGGCCACTCGGGAACCCCCCCAGGAGTTTTATACTTGTTTCACTGTTTTCCCAACACGGTGCTTCAAGTTTGTTCAACTGTTACTAACACTTAAACAGAGTATGGTGGGGGAGGACGGATTCGAACCATCGAAGGCAGTGCCGTCAGATTTACAGTCTGATCCCTTTGGCCACTCGGGAACTCCCCCAGGAGTTTTATACTTGTTTCACTGTTTTCCCAGCACGGTGCTTCAAGTTTGTTTAACTGTTACTAACACTTAAACAGAATATGGTGGGGGAGGACGGATTCGAACCATCGAAGGCAGTGCCGTCAGATTTACAGTCTGATCCCTTTGGCCACTCGGGAACTCCCCCAGGAGTTTTATACTTGTTTCACTGTTTTCCCAACACGGTGCTTCAAGTTTGTTTAACTGTTACTAACACTTAAACAGAATATGGTGGGGGAGGACGGATTCGAACCATCGAAGGCAGTGCCGTCAGATTTACAGTCTGATCCCTTTGGCCACTCGGGAACTCCCCCAGGAGTTTTATACTTGTTTCACTGTTTTCCCAACGCGGTGCTTCAAGTTTGTTTAATTGTTACTAACACTTAAACAGAATATGGTGGGGGAGGACGGATTCGAACCATCGAAGGCAGTGCCGTCAGATTTACAGTCTGATCCCTTTGGCCACTCGGGAACTCCCCCAGGAGTTTTATACTTGTTTAATGTTTTCCCAACACATCACTCAAGTGCGGAGCGCATCATAACAAACTGCGCATAGCTGTAAACCCTTTTTTGATGATTTTGAATTGAATGATGCCTTTTTGGACAAAGGCGCTTAAAAAGCGTGTTTTTAATCATTATTTATTAATCAACAGAGTGATACATTGTTTGTACGTGGATAGTTTCTGGATAGATGAACGTCAATTGTAAATAATCTTTTTAGGATACATTTACACTTCTTGACGTTACTCCCCGTATTACTCGCTACACTATCTAAAGTTTTTACACTGAAGACAAACACGATGAAAAACAAAACAATAATCGGTTTACTGGCACTGTCTATTCTTAGTGCTTCACCAGCGACTTTCGCCAAAAGGAATGCTGGCTCCCAAGCTATCTCTGTTGTCACTGAGCCCGTTGCCATCCATCAAGTTTCACAATCTCTCTCTTTAGTTGGTAAATTAGAAGCGGATCAGTCGGTCATTATCGCCTCAGAAGTTAATGGTATTGTCGATGAAATTAAAGTCACGGCGAACCAAAAGGTCGAGAAAGGGCAGCCATTGGTATTGCTTAATGACGATAAAGCACTTGCTGCGGTAGCAGAGGCTAAAGCGTATACCCGAGATCAGAAACGTATTTTGGCGGAATTTGAACGCTTGGTTGACCGAAATGCGATTACTAAAACCGAAATTGATGCGCAAAAAGCAGCGGTGGAAATTGGCAATGCTCGATTGGATGCTGCGAACGCCAATCTCAATGATTTGTATATCGAAGCGCCGTTTAAAGGCACCGTTGGTTTGATTGACTTTAGTCGCGGTAAACTGGTTAGTGTTGGTACAGAGTTGCTGACGCTCGATGATCTTTCTACGATGCAACTTGATCTTCAAGTTCCTGAACACTACTTACCTATGCTTGAAAAAGGTATGGAAGTGACGGCAAGAACGTCGGCATGGGGCACTCGTATTTTTACCGGGAAAGTGGTCGCTATCGATACCCGTGTTAATCAAGAGACCTTGAATCTTCGTGTTCGCATCCATTTTGAAAATGAAGAGAATCGCCTAAAGCCGGGCATGTTAGCGCAAGCAAGAATGGAGTTTCCACCGATTGAAGCGCCTATTATCCCAGTACAGGCACTTGAATACTCAGGCACTAAGCGTTTTGTTTATGTGATTGATGAAAATAACAAAGCGCACCGCACAGAAGTCTTCTTAGGTGCCCGTGTTGGCAATCAAGTGGTCATTGAAAAAGGGTTAGAAATCGGCCAACGTATTGTCGTTCAGGGCATTGTAAACATGCGTGACGGAGTGTCTGTTCAAGAAGTCTCCTCTGAGCCGACGGCTGGACGCAGCATGGACAAGTCTGCAGGCAATGACAAGGAAGCAAGCTAATGTTGTTATCTGATGTTTCGGTTAAACGTCCGGTAGCGGCTATTGTATTGAGCTTGCTGCTCTGCGTGTTCGGTATTGTTTCTTTTAGTAAACTCGCCGTTCGCGAAATGCCGGATATTGAAAATCCCGTTGTTTCTATCTCGACTCGTTATGAAGGGGCGTCTGCGACCATCATTGAGAGTCAGATCACCTCGGTTATTGAAGACCAGCTCTCAGGCATCAGTGGTATTGATGAAATTGAATCGACGACGCGAAACAGTATGTCGCGTATTACGGTTACCTTCGAGCTTGGCTATGATTTGAATACAGGCGTCAGTGACATTCGTGATGCGGTAGCTCGTGCTCAGCGCGCCCTGCCGGATGAAGCGGATGACCCTCTGGTGTTTAAGAACAATGGTAGCGGTGAAGCGTCACTGTATATCAACCTAAGTTCCTCTGAGATGGACCGCACCCAGCTTACTGATTATGTTAATCGTGTGCTGGTCGACCGCTTCAGCCTTATTTCTGGCGTCAGTTCAGTGGATATTTCGGGTGGTTTGTATCAGGTGATGTACATAAAGCTCAAGCCTGCTTACATGGCCGGTCGCGGCGTGGCTACATCGGATATCACTTCAGCACTACGTAGTGAAAACATCGAAAGTCCGGGTGGTGAAGTTCGAAACGATGCCACTGTGATGTCAGTACGAACCGCGCGTGCCTATAATACACCCGTTGATTTTGAGTATTTGGTGGTTAAGCGCGCAAGCGACAATACCCCTATTTACTTAAAAGATGTCGCCGATGTTTATGTGGGAGCGGAAAACGAAAACTCGACCTTTAAGAGTGACGGTGTTGTCAACGTGAGTATGGGGATTGTGCCGCAATCTGACGCAAACCCACTGCAAGTTGCGGACTTAGTTCATAAAGAAGTTGAACGCATGCAGCAGTTTCTACCACAAGGAACACGATTGGCGATCGATTACGATTCTACCGTCTTTATCGACCGTTCAATTTCCGAAGTATACAACACGCTGTTTATCACCGGTGGATTGGTTATCCTCGTGCTGTATATTTTTATTGGTCAAGCGCGAGCGACGTTAATTCCAGCTGTGACGGTGCCAGTGTCGTTGATTTCGTCGTTTATCGCCGCGTATTTCTTTGGCTTCTCTATTAACTTGATCACCTTAATGGCGCTTATCCTTTCTATTGGTCTGGTGGTCGATGATGCCATTGTTGTGGTCGAGAATATATTCCACCATATCGAAAGAGGAGAGTCGCCTCTATTAGCGGCCTATAAAGGGACGCGTGAGGTGGGATTCGCCGTCGTTGCTACCACATTAGTATTGGTGATGGTATTCCTACCTATCTCATTTATGGATGGCATGATAGGGCTCCTATTCACCGAGTTTTCAGTGTTACTGGCGATGTCAGTGATCTTTTCGTCGCTGATAGCCTTAACGCTCACCCCTGTGCTGGGTAGCACTATCCTAAAAGCCAATGTCAAACCGAACCGTTTTACTCAGTTTGTCGATAAAGGGTTTAGAAAGCTTGAGCGCGGTTATAAAGCGGCATTGGTGAAAGCCCTTAAACTGCGCTGGATGGCTCCAATTATTATCGTGGCTTGTATTGGTGGTAGTTTCCAACTGATGCAACAAGTCCCAGCCCAGTTAACACCGTCAGAAGACCGAGGAGTTATTTTCGCGTTTGTTCGTGGTGCCGATGCGACCAGCTATAACCGTATGTCAGCCAATATGGACATCGTCGAGAAACGTTTGATGCCGCTGCTAGGGCAAGGTTTCTTAAAGTCGTTTAGTATTCAATCACCAGCGTTTGGTGGTAATGCCGGCGACCAAACGGGCTTTGTGATCATGATTCTAGAGGATTGGAATGACCGTGATATCACGGCGCAAGAATCGCTTAATGTAGTGAGAAAGTCACTGGCAGGCATTCCTGACGTACGTGTATTCCCATTTATGCCAGGCTTTAGAGGCGGTTCGAGCGAACCTGTACAGTTTGTTATTGGTGGGTCTGATTACCATGAATTGCAAACTTGGGCGGATAAACTTGAACTGGCAGCAGAACAGTCACCATTTATGGAAGGGGCCAGTACCGACTATTCTGAGAAAACCCCAGAACTGGTTGTCACTATTAACCGTGAACGTGCCGCAGAGCTGGGAATTAGCGTTGCCGATATCTCAGATACCTTAGAGATAATGCTCGGTGGTAAAAGCGAAACGACCTATGTAGAACGCGGTGAAGAATACGATGTCTATCTACGTGGTGATGAGAATAACTTTAACAACGCCAATGACTTAAGTCAGATCTATATGCGAACTAAGTCTGGTGAACTAGTGACGCTCGATGCGGTGACCTCCATTGAGGAAGTGGCATCATCGATACGCTTGTCCCACTACAATAAGCAGAAATCGATCACGATTAAAGCGAACTTGTCGGACGGTTATACTCTAGGAGAAGCGCTCGACTTCATGGATCAACAAGCCGTGGAAATGCTACCGGGTGATATCTCGGTCAGTTATGCCGGAGAGTCGAAAGATTTTAAAGAGAATCAATCCAGTATCCTAGTGGTGTTTGGTTTGGCTCTGCTGGTGGCTTACCTAGTACTTGCTGCTCAATTTGAGAGCTTCATCAACCCACTTGTCGTCATGTTTACCGTACCTATGGGTGTGTTTGGTGGCTTCTTAGGCTTAGTTATTATGCAGCAAGGCATGAACATCTATAGCCAAATCGGTATGATCATGTTGATTGGTATGGTAACTAAAAATGGTATCTTGATTGTCGAATTTGCTAACCAACTGCGTGACAAAGGCGTCGAGTTCGAAAAAGCCATCATCGATGCGTCAGCACGACGTCTGCGACCCATTATGATGACGGCGTTCACAACGCTAGCAGGGGCCATTCCTCTGATCTTGTCTACTGGCGCTGGTTATGAAAGCCGAGTGGCGGTGGGGACAGTGATCTTCTTTGGTATGGCTTTCGCTACCTTAGTCACCTTGTTTGTTATTCCAGCGATGTATCGACTTATCTCGGCTAAAACCAAGGCTCCAGGGCATGTTGAAGCTGAACTTAACAAGGCACTTAGCCATGACGTAAAAGCGCGGACGAGTCATGGTGAGCTGACCGACAACTAACCCCTATAGACTCAATGAAAACCGCAGGTTAAATTAGTCTCATAAAATGCTCAGTTTCGACTGGGCATTTTTTTGTTTGTTGGTTAGGATTGTTGAGGACAAAAACAATCAATAAGGAAAGTAAAGTGGCTGAATTTAAATACAAAGATCTTCCTCAAGAACAGCAGGACAAATTGGATGCGGCGGTATTTCGTAAGCTGCTGGCTCACCTTGATGAAAACAAAGATGTGCAAAATATCGACCTGATGATTCTTGCTGGATTCTGTCGCAACTGCTTTAGCAAATGGTATAAAGCGGAAGCAGAAAATGCAGGATTGGCGTTGGATATCGATGATGCCCGTGAGCGTGTCTACGGCATGACCTATGATGAGTGGAAAACCAACCACCAGCCTAAAGCGACACCTGAACAACTGGCAGCGTTTGAAGCACGTCAAAACAAGAAGTAGTTCTAAAATTCTCTTCCGTTTGAGTAGGCAGGAGCAAAGGAGACGGGGGAGTCTCCTTTGCTTCTAGATATTGGCTGGAGGGAGTTTAAGCTCACCGAGGGTATTGAGATATACTGACGGTTCTTGATACTGAGGAAACGCAATTGGGTGGTCTCTAAAACTCTTAAGTGGTTGTCCTAGGCCTAAGGTTCCTCTTTCTCTTACACGTTTTACTCGACTTACATCAAGCTCAATAGGAATGACTTGTTCGGTTTCTCCTGCTTGATAAAGCACATCGCCTTCCGGACCTACGACGATCGATTGCCCATTTCCCAGCGGCCCACAACCATTGATATCCACCATAAAACACTGGTTGGTGATGGCATTGGCTCGTGCAATACAGCATTCAATCTCGCGGTCTATCGTGCCCGTCATCGTTGGGTGAATGATAACCTCAGCCCCCATACAGGCCAGCGCACGAATAGTTTCTGGAATCCACATATCATAGCAAATGGAAACGCCAAACCGCCCAACATTAGGGATGTCAAAGGTCACGAACTGGTCGCCATTTTCAACCTGTTGCTCGTATGGGAGAAAAGGGTACATTTTTTGGTAACGAGCGATAACTTGTCCCTCGGGGCTAATCACCACCAAGGTGTTGCTGGTACCATTGTCATCTTGAGTGTAATAGGAACCAGAAACCAGCCAGATACTTTGTTCTTGAGCCAGCTTGATCAGTCTCTGCTCGGTTTCGCCTCCGATAGGCTCGGCATATTTAAGTGATGCACCGTATATAGCAAGTTCACTAAAAACCACCATATCGACCCAAGGGAAGCGCTGGCAAGTGGCACGAGTCTTTTGTTCCAACGTTGCTAAGTTATCGCCCATTGGAAGGCTTAATTGCAGCCCCGCAATTGAAAAATGGCTCATATTGTCACCTTATCTTGTTGGTTCGTTGCAAAGTGCTGGTGTTCATTCAATAAAGGGTAAAAGCAAGCGCTCTCATGGGGTCTTTCTTGCGCTATGCGAGGAAAGGCTTTTTGGCACTTCTCGCTCAACCTTTGACAGCGGCTTTGGAATGCACACCCATGTGGACGGTTCAATGCACTTGGTACTTCTCCCGATAAGGCTTGCAATCGATCACGTTGGGTAGGATCTAGTGACGGGATAGAGTTAAGCAAGGCTTGTGTGTACGGGTGTTGAGTGTGATGAAACACATCACCGACGGGACCTGCTTCGACAATTTCACCTAAATACATCACCAATACCCTGTCAGCGATTCGTTCGACCAATCCTAAATCATGAGTAATGAACAAATAGCTCAGACCACGTTCCTGCTTAAGCTGATTAAGTAGATTAACAATGGTAGCTTGAACTGAGACATCCAGCGCTGCCGTCGGCTCATCTAAAATAATTAATTTGGGGTCGAGCATTAAAGCACGTGCAATCCCTATTCGTTGACGCTGCCCGCCGGAAAGCTCATGAGGCATGCGGTTTAACATGTTCTCATTAAGTCCCACTGTAGTGAGCATTTCGATAACCTTATCCAACCGTTTTAGTTTGCTCAGCTTTGTGTGAGTGAGCAGCGGCTCTTCCAATAGCTTTTGAACTGAGAGTCGAGGGTTGAGTGTAGAGTAGGGGTTTTGGAATACGATGCTGTACTCTTTTCGTAGCTGTTTGAGCTGTCGACCTTTGAGTACGCTGATATCTTGACCGCAAAAGTGGATATGACCGCAATCAGCGTCAATAAGTTTGAGTATGGTCATCGCTATGGAGCTTTTCCCGCAACCAGACTCTCCGACCAAGGCTACGCACTCGCCTGGTTGAATGTCGAAGTTGATGTGCTGAAACGCTTGTAATGTTTGTTGCCCAACAGAGTAGGACTTGGCAAGGTCTGTGACCCTCAATAATGATTGTACCATGATGATTCCTCCTCAATTAATCAAGCAATTTGCTTCTGCTGTTTTGGGGGTTGATGATGAAAGCACAGAACCTGATGCGCGTTATATTGTTTGGCTTCTGGCGCAGCGCTTAGACATAGATCGGTTGCAGCATGGCAACGGGAGGCAAAAGCACAGCCTTGAGGTTTTGTTCTCATGTCAGGTACAGAACCCGGTATGGCGTACAATTCATGGGTTAAACCAATCGCTGGGACGGAATTAAGTAGCCCTTTGGTATAAGGATGCATAGGGCTATTGAACAGTGACTCGATAGGGCCTTGTTCAACAATGGTTCCGGCGTACATCACCGCCACGCGGTCACATAGCGATGCCACGACGGATAGGTCATGAGTAATAAACAAAATGCTGATGTTCTGTTTTTCGGCTAGTTCGCGCAGCAGCAAAATGATTTGTGCTTGAATGGTGACATCGAGTGCTGTTGTTGGCTCATCGGCGATAAGGACTTTGGGCTCACAGCTTAACGCGATGGCGATCATAATTCGTTGTAATTGGCCACCAGAAAACTGATGTGGATATTTCTTTACCGCTTGTTTCGGTTCTGGAAGGTGAACCATGTCCAGCAACCGTATTGCTTCGAGCTTGGCTTTTTTGCGACTGATTTTGCGGTGAGCAAGAATAATATCAGCCATTTGTTGTTCGATGGTGAAGTAGGGGTTTAGAGCCGTCATCGGGTTTTGGAATATCATCGCAATATCGTCACCACGAACGCGTGCCCACTCTTGTGCAGAAAGCAACTCAAGGGGTTGACCTTCAAGACAAATCGAACCATTAAGAATGGCGTTATCTGGTAGTAGTCCGAGACAGGCGGTTGAAGTGAGGGACTTTCCGCACCCAGATTCGCCTACCAAGCCAAGGATCTCGCCACGGTTGAGTTCAAAACTGCATCCATTAACGGCATGGATAGTTGAGGAGAAGTTCTCAAATTGAATGCTAAGGTTGCGTACGGACAATAGAGAATCGGTCATACTAATCTCTCCCTTTGAATTTTGGATCAAGTGCGTCTCGTAAACCATCACCTAATAAGTTGGCAGCCAAGACCGTGACAAAAATAGCGCAGCCTGGGAATACGGCGGTCCACCAGTATTCAAGGAACAACGATTGTGCATTGCCTATCATTAATCCCCACTCAATGGTTGGAGGGACAGCGCCCAGACCTAAGAAACTTAATGCTGCTGCCCAGAGGATCACGTACCCAAAATCCATAGAAACTTGAATCAATAGCGGGGTCATGGCATTAGGAAGGAGGTGCTTAAACATGATCGTTAAATGACCGACGCCGGCCGCTTGAGCAGACAGCACATATTGCTCATTACGCACGCTAATCACCGCTGCACGGAGAATTCTTGAGTACCACGGGAACCATGATAGAGCGATGGCAAACATCACATTCAATAGCCCTGGCCCCAGTATTGCTATCATACAGATAGGTAAGAGCATGGGAGGAAAGGCGAGAAACACATCGGAGATTCGCATTAAGCAGCCATCGACTTTGCCACCAACATAGCCTGCGACCAGACCAATGGGTAAGCCAATAACAAGCGCTAATATCACCGTAATAATACCGACCGATAGAGAGGTTCGGGCGCCATAAAGAATTTGGGAGAAGATGTCTCTTCCTAAGTTATCCGTGCCAAACCAATGGAGCGCGTTAGGCGATTGCAGCTTGTGGGCAAAGTTCATTTTTGCAGGGTCATAAGGCGCTAGCCAAGGTGCAAAGACCGCCATGACAATCAGAGAAATAAAAATGAACGCGCCAATGTAAAGTAGTGGGTTGTTTTTAGCGTTGTACCAGACCTTACGAACGCGAGTTTGCCACAGATGCTGTGCGACAGGCTCTGAATTTGCGCTTAACGCAATACTTGCAACGTGTGCGGATGATTTACTCATATTACACCTCAGGAGACAGTCTTGGGTCGACGGTGAAGTACAGTAGGTCGATGATGAAATTCACCAGTAAATAACTCGATGACAGGATCAAGGTGACACCCATAACAGCAGGAAAGTCGTTAGTGATGACAGATTCGACAACGTAGCGACCTATACCGGGCCAATCAAAGATGGACTCTACAATCACACTGTTGCCCAGCATAAATCCATAGGTCAGGCCAATAACAGTCAACAACGGGACGAGTGTTGCTTTTAACGCATAGAAGAAATAAATCTTGGAGTGACTTAATCCAAACGCATGACCAGTGCGAATGTAATCTTGGCTCAACACCTCCACCATTAAGTTGCGTGTAGTTCGAACAAAAATGGCAAACGTGGCGAGGCTAAGGGTGAGTACGGGCAAGGCTAAATGCTGGACTGCACTTTTAAAGGCAACCCAATCCCCAGCCAGTAAAGTATCTACCGTGAATAGTCCTGTAACTGCAGTAAACTGCGCATCAATGAGAATATGAGAATCAATTCTTCCTTGCAGCGGAAACCAGTTTAATACGCCATAAAACAGCATTTGTAGCAAGATGGCGAGAAAGAAGGATGGAATCGCGATACCAACAATAGATACGCCACGCGCCATTTGGTCGACTGGCGTTTTATTTCGAATCGCTGCCCAGACGCCAAGTGGGATGCCAGTACATAATGAAATACCAATAGCAATGGTGACCAGCTCAATGGTCGCCATCATATGCTTAATAATTTCGGATTTAACCTCTTGGCCGGTACGTAAGCTCTTGCCGAAATCGCCTGTTGCGGCTTGGGAAATATAGGACACAAATTGGTGCCATAATGGTTTATCCAGCCCTAACTCTTGTTTGGCGATAGCGATTTGTTCCGCTGTGGGTTTGGCTCCAAGCATCATTTCCACTGGAGACGAAGGTAGCACTCTGGTTAAAAAGAAAGTAATAACCAAAATGCCGACCATGATGCCAACCAGCGTTAACGAGCGTCTAAAAATGTAATTTCTCATAACTACTTACCACTATGTCTTCAATGACGTTGAGAAAGAAGTACCGTGCTCGGTACTTCTTTCTGAGCTCCTGCTCGCTGATTATTTTGAGAGTTGATAGAAGAACGTGGCCGCGTAAGCTGGGTTTGGCGTGACGCCTTCAATCTCTTTGTGGTGAATGATGCGGCCCTTCAAGTCGGCGTAGAAGATAGCGACGGCATCATCAATGAGCACTTGCTGTGCCTGCTGGTAATAGCTAGAAGCCTGAGCTTTATTCGTTGGCTCGGCGGCTACACCCTTGTCCACAAGAGAGTCGTAGTTGGCGTTAGAATAGTGAGACAAGTTAAACGACGGTGATTCTTCGGTTTTGAACAGACCAATCAACCAATCTGAAGGTGTCGCGTAAGTTGGCCACCATGTCATAGACTGAAGGTTCGGTGCGGTTTTTAGATTCTTCGCATCGTTCCAGATCTTACCCCAAGGGCCCGGCTTTAGATTCAGCGTCACACCAATCTGGCGTAGATTCTCTTGATACATTAGCAAGGCATTTTTATAGGCTTCTGAAGAGTTGATATAGGCAGCATCCAGAACCCAGTCTTTTTTCGGAATGCCAGATTGTTCCAATAATGCTTTGGCTTGCTTAAGGTCGAAGGGTGGGCTTTCCTGACCTTCGATAGCACCCCACATGGTACCGGGAACAATACCGCTAGGAATGGTTGCTCCTCCTGCGTAGATGTAATCAACCACAGATTGATAGTCCCAAGCATGAAGTAATGCTTTACGGAACTCTAGGTTATCCGTTGGGTATTTTTGAGTATTGATTAAGAACTGTGAGTTCTTCCATGAGGGAGTGTCAATCACTTTAACATCTGGATGCTTTGCGAGTGATTCCACTAGGTCAGCAGAAGGTAAGCTGATAAAGTCGGCATCACCTGCTTTGATCATCTGTACTTGCGTCGCTGGGTTTGAAACGTATTTTAGCACCACACGATCGAGTTGCTCGTCTTGCCAACCACCCCAGTACTGCTCGTTCTGCTCTAGAATGACTTGTTGACCCTTTTCCCACTGAGTCACTTGGTAAGGGCCAGTTCCTGCTGCATTACCCTGATTAAACCATTCTGTGCCTTTGTCTGCAGCAGCGGGTGAGTAGATATAAGCGCCATACTGTGACGAAGCGATAAGATCGATAGGCGATGGTTTCTCTGTTTTGATGACTAAGGTATTGGCATCGGGTGTGGAAATCTCCATTTTAGGCCAAATATAGTAAGCCCCTTTTTTCATAGAAACCGTACGTTCGATAGAAGATTTGGCTGCTTGAGAATTAAAGGGTGTCCCGTCATGAAACTGCACACCTTCTCTCAGTTGGAACGTCCAAGTTAAACCGTCTTCACTTACGTTCCAGCTTTTTGCTAGTGCCGGACTGAAGGTTTCTTTTGAACTCGGAGGGTTATACCAGACCAATGGTTCGTAAACGTTGCTAAGCATGATGACTTCGGTAGAAAAGGCAATGGCAGGATCCCAATCTTTAATATCGGTATATGTAGCAAATGTTGCGGTGTTTAGCGCAGAGGCATGAGTAAAGCCTGTAGCGAGCGTTAGTAGCGCAACAGCAGTCAATTTATGTTTGCGTAGTAACATGATGCTTCCTTGTAATTATTTGACCAGAGTAAGGCCTTGTTTATTTACTTCCTGTTCAAGACATTTAAAAAATAGCGCTCAGGTTAACTATCGAGTAGTACCAGTTGTCGTTATCGTTGGATCCAGTTTTGTTAATAAATATGTTCAACGAATTGGCTTATATAAAACAGAATTATCTTGGTGAGTTACACTCGCTGTTTTGTTATTTTTGTAGTTACTTATGCTGAATTATGTGAAATATCGGTTGATATTTTTGGTTTTAAGTTCTAGGTAGCGATATATATAAGATACTGAGCGGTAAAATAATTTACTATAGAATGTTGGGTAAGACCTTTCTTTAATAGATATGCAATCCAGTTAACAAATATGTGACATTTATCTCAGCGATCATTTTATTCAATGGGATGGTATTGATGCTTTTGGTAATAGAGTCCCTTTCGATACCAAAAGACCATTTTCGTCAAACCGATACAAGGTATTGTTATGGCGAATCAACTTCTGTCTTCGTACGTCGGAAAATTGCCATTTCTTCCACTGAATGCACAAGGTGTCTTCTTCTAACCACCAATACCCCTCATCCTCATCATTTGGGCGGTTGGACATACCGTGCATTCGACCATCTTGCTGGAAAGTCACTTTATAAGGAATGTTAAAGCAGTCAGTCGTGCAGATGATGTAACCATCGACCACCTCCCTGACTTCATCAGCCTTAAGTCGTTGTCCTTTTACTGTTTCTAAGGAGTCATCGGGCATAATGTGTTGAGCAAGCAGCGCTAGGCGTTTTATGCCTTCCCTAATATCGCTTTCGTCGATGGAGTTGAAACTCAGCCGAATACCATTTCTCTTGGCGTTAGCAAAATAGTACTTCTCTCCAGAATTGATCAAAATCCCGTGTTGCTGCGCCACGTTAGCCAGCCGGTTTGCGTCAAAACCGGGTTTGTAGTCGATCCAGAATGCGGTACCAGATAATGCTGAGGCTACCCCTGATTGCGGAAAGTAGAAATTAAGCGCCTTTTCCATGGTAAGCCATTTACTGCGATAGCGAGTCAGTAGTCGATGTATTAATGAATCGTAGTAGCCTAATTTAAGAAACAGAGCTAGGGTCTGACAGTTGTTTTTAGGCGGGCAAGTATGGTTGCGCTGTTGAAGCCGTTTAGCCAGCTCAATGAACTGAGGTGCGGCGACGATAAAGCCAAGTCGCAGACCTGGAGCGATAGTAGAAGAAAAGCTCGAGAGGTAAATAATACGCTCACTATGAATTTCGCCTTTTAGTGCTGGAATGTCTTCATCAATAAAGTTGGTTTCATGCTCAAAGTCGTCTTCGATCACCAGAAAGTCGTGTTCCTCAGCAGCTTGAAGCAGAGCTTGTCTTCTGTGTTTTGACATTCGCACTGTGGTAGGGAACTGATTGCTCGGGGTGACATAAACCAAATCGCATGAGTGCAATGACTCATTAATTACTGCTCCCTGTTCGTCGATATCAATTGGGACGATGCGATCTGTTTTTGCACTTAGTTGATTTACTGCTTCTGGGTATCCCGGATTTTCGATACCAACCGTTGTACTTTGGTCGGTCAACAAGCGGCTAATCAAGTTTAAACTGTGCTGAGTTCCCATGGTAACCATTATTTGATTATGCTGTGCAAAGATTCCTCGTCGAGGTAGGACACGAGTGCGAATTTGCTCAATCAGTTCATCGTAGTTCTCAAATTCGGAAGTCCAGCGTTTGCTGTTGATTTTGTTCAACGATTGAATGGCGCATTTACGCCATTCAGCCACGGGAAAGGTGGTCTCATCGACCATTCCATGAATAAAGCGATAAGGATACTCACTCAGCTCTTGAGGAGAGGGCGGTGAATCGAGAGTGGTGAGCTTGACGTATCTGTTCCATGGCAGAGTCTGCTGTTGGTCGCGTGTAGTAAGGGGCTTAGGCTTAATATTTAGCTCGGGGTTTATGTAGTAACCCTTGCGCTCTCGCGAAATAAAAAAGCCCTCAGCATTGAGCTGTTCATACACTCGAAGGACGGTGTTGCGAGATACTTTGAGGCTGGTGGCAAGCTTTCGAGAAGAGGTGATAGGCACCGATCTATCTAGAAAGCCGCTGGTGATCGCATGCGTAATACCGGTTTTGATTTGGTCTTGCAGTGACAGGGATAAATTGGTGTCGATTTGAATGTACTTCTCTAACACTGCTTACCTCAACGATTGATTACCTTACCAACAGTATTGGTTAATGAAATGTTATTTTCCGAGACCAAGATCGCGCGTTGTATTGGAATCTGATTCACAACTGTAAATACGTGACTCAGATTCCAAATGTAGATTTAATTCATAGAGTTAGTTGGTTGTTACTTGGTGAGTAAATGCAGTAAAACTATAGCGTCAAGTTTTGATTAGTGATTTTTGTAAGGCATTTGTAAATCGTTGTGAGGCCTTTTTCAATATCGTCGTTTTCAATGGTCAGGGGAGGTAGAAAGCGGATGACATTACTTTTAACTCCACAAGATAAAATGATCACGCCTTGCAGTACACAAGCCGTCACTAATTGCTTAGTAATGTGTGCAAGTGGCTCTCCTGTTCTCGGATTGTCGAGCTCTATCGCAATCATGGCGCCGACTTGCCGCACTTCGCTAATACAAGGTAACTCCCTGCGCATAGCGTTGAGTTTGTCATTAAACTGTTGTCCGATTTCGACCGCGCGATGACATAATTGTTCCTGCTCTATGATGTCTAAAACACTGAGAGCAGCAGTGCAAGCTAATGGAGATCCCGCATAGGTACCACCTAAGCCACCGGGCATAGCGCTGTCCATGATTTCAGCTTTGCCAACCACTGCTGAGATAGGAAAACCGCCCGCGATGCCTTTAGCCATAGTCGATATATCCGGTACCAAGTCAGTGTGACTGGACGCAAACATCGCCCCTGTACGAGCGAAGCCGGTTTGGATCTCATCGCAGATGAGTACGATACCGTGTCGGTCACACAAGACTCGTATTGCATCTGTCCAAGCTTTCGGTGCGGCGTAAAATCCACCTTCTCCCTGAATGGGTTCAAAAATAATAGCCGCGACACGTGAAGGCTCGATATCAGTAGTCAGTAAGTCGTTGAGCGCCTCGAGGCTTTGCTCAACGGTAACGCCATGAAGTACGTTGGGAAACGGTGCATGGTAGATGTCGTTAGGAAATGGACCAAAACCAGCTTTGTAAGGGGTCACTTTTCCTGTCAGTCCCATACACATATTGGTTCTGCCATGGAAGCCGCCTTTAAAAGCAATGACTCCGCTACGTTTAGTGTGGGCGCGAGCAACCTTAATTGCATTTTCAACTGCCTCTGCTCCGGTGGTTAAGAACACCGCCTTTTTATCGAAATCTCCAGGGGCTAATTGGGTGAGCTTTTCAGCCAATGTGACAAAACTAGTGTAGGGCGTCACCATAGCGCAGGTGTGGCTGAATTGTTGTAGCTGTTCAGTGACGGCAGCGACAATTTTCGGATGTGAGTGACCGGTATTAGTTACTGCTATGCCAGAAGCAAAATCTATGTACTGGTTGCCTTCAATATCCGTTAACGTGGCGTTGTTGGCTCGCTCAATATAGACAGGGGCAAGGTTACCCATACCCTGTGCAATAACGGCGTCTTTTCTTTTTTGCCAGTCTAAATTGCTCATATTCTTTCCTTAGCTGAGAGTTAGAGATTACCGAAGCAGATGTATTTAGTATTTAGGTATTCTTCGATCCCTTGTTTTGCGCCTTCACGGCCGAAACCAGATTGTTTAATACCGCCGAATGGGGCGACTTCGGTGGAGATTATGCCTTCGTTGATGCCTACCATCCCGAACTCTAATGTGTCGGCCACTCTGAAAGCGCGTTGAATGTCTTTGGTATAGAAGTAGCTTGCCAAGCCATAGATGGTGTCATTACATTGCTTGATGAGATCGCTTTCATCTTCAAATCGAATCACCGGTGCAACGGGGCCAAATATTTCAGTTTGTACAATGTCCATATTGCTGGAGACGTCGGTCAGTACGGTGGGTTGTAGATAGTTACCCGATAACTTATCGCCACCGTATTGCAGCTTGGCACCTTGCTGCAACGTCGTAGAGATCAGCGCTAAGATGCTGTCTTTAGCTTTGCTATCAATCAGTGGGCCCACATGGGTATCGACTTCTAAGCCATAGCCAACATTGAGTTGTGAGACGGCAGACACAAACTGATCAACGAACTCATCATAGATAGCGTCTTGAACATAAAAGCGATTGGCACAGACACAAGTCTGTCCTGCATTTCGAAACTTAGAGGCGATAGCGCCTTGAACGGCAGCTGGAATATCCGCATCGTCAAAGACGACAAAGGGCGCGTTGCCACCGAGTTCCATCGACGTACGTTTTATGGTGTCAGCGGTCTGTTTCAGTAATGCTCGACCTACTTCTGTGGAACCTGTAAATGACAGCTTCTTAATATCTTCATGGTGACAAAGTAGGTCGCCAACCAGTACAGAAGAGTGGTTATTGATAACAAACAGCAGATCTTTGGGAAGACCAGCTTGATAGGCAAGCTCAGCGATAGCGTAAGCCGACAGAGGGGTTTGGTTTGCAGGTTTCACAATACAGCTACAACCTGCTGCCAACGCTGGAGCTACCTTTCGAGTGATCATGGCAATAGGAAAGTTCCAAGGCGTGATGGAAGCGGTCACCCCTATTGGCTGCTTAGTGGTCATGAGTCGTTTTCCTGCAGCAGGAGCAGGAATAGTGTCACCGTAGGTACGTTTGGCTTCCTCTGCAAACCACTTTATAAAGCTGGCACCATAAACCACTTCACCTTTAGCCTCGGTCAGCGGTTTGCCTTGTTCTAGCGTCATGATTTGCGCTAGCTCATCACTGTGCTCAGTCACCAGCTCGAACCACTTATTTAAAATAGTGGCACGATGGCTAGCGGTGGTATTTTGCCATTCTTGTTGCGCGACCTTAGAGCGTTCTATTTTGTGATTAATGTCTTCAATGGAAAGAGAAGGTATATATCCCACAATGGAGTCATCATGTGGGTTATATACCGCAATAGAATGGTCAGTTTGATTATTAAATGCAGCGAGCAGTTCGTTATTATTTATATATTCCATTATTTATTCTCCCAACTAATGTAACGTTGAGAATAGGCGAATCGGTTTACTCGGCTTAGTACCAGTTAGCACTATTTCCTGGTACCAGACTAAGATGGTTGTTGAGGGGGATAATAATTTGCTGGTACCACGAAATAGTGGCAACTGGTACCTAGCAGGTATTTTGGCTTTTCTATTATTAGTTCGATTGTGAGCCGTCAACTGTGTGCGACAGTAAGTGCAATATTTCAGAGCTCGGCAATCATAAAGTCCCTATTCAGGGAAGAACATTGACTTTATATTTGGAGAAATAGAATGAAGCCTTCTTTCTGTCTCTCGCTAGTATCTGTTGTGCTTTATTCAGTACCAACAGTAGCGGATGAGCTTTTTTACGATGACTTTAATTCGGGGTTGTCTAATTGGATCGCGTATGGAAATACCAGCACCAATGACACTGTCGTTATTGATGGTTTATCGGCTTATCTAAAAGAAACCGGCTCAATAGAAAGAGTAATAAACGTCAGCGGTTATAGTGATATTAATGTGGACTACGTACTCGCAGCGAGACTACTTGAGTCAGCTGATTATTGTATAGCAGAATACTCAACGGACGATGGCAACAGTTACACTCAAATGTCAGCGCTCACTAATGGGCAAGACGGTGGCGATTTTTATCCATCGTCGATAACGATTCCTTCAAGCAACAGCCTAACCCTTCGTTTTAGAGCGCAAACGGGTGGCGCTGACCATTGCTATGTGGAGAATGTGTCAGTAACAGCAACAGCCAATTCGGGCGGAGAGACTCCAAGTATTGTAGTAACGGAGCAAGCCAACTTTGGTGACCAGGTGATTGATAGTCAAACTCAAAAGCGAATTTCGGTAGCCAATTCAGGAATGCAGTCGCTCACCATTAATAGTGCTCAAGTTTCTGGCGCGGATTATGTGTTAGTCAATAATAGTTGTGATGGGGTCACGCTGGATAACAATACCTCTTGTGATGTGACGGTGCAGTTTGAGCCAACGACATCTGGATTAAAAACCGCAACACTTACCCTAGATAGTAATGATCCTCAAAATTCAACCGCTCAAGTGACGTTAAGTGGTTATGGGGTTGAAGATAACAGCGGAGAGTATACGGAGAATTATCAACCGCTCACTGGCAGTGGGAATGTGAGTCGTAACCAACTGAGTTACTCTGAGCTTAACAGTAGCAATGCGGTTTCCTATTTAGCGACAACTCAGGCGTTTGCATTACCGAGTGAGGCTGCCCAACCAGAGCATAATTTTGAAGGGACGTTAACTCTTATCGCCCCTGAGAGTGCCGGAATCGGCCAGTTTACCGAGCATAGAGATACCTTCCGTTACACTGGAAATGGTGATGATCCTAGAAAGCATATTCCTGACTTCTCTTTCTCATTTGTTCAAAGTGGTACCCACTTAATTCCTGTAGAACGCGGTATTAATCTTGGTTCTCATCCATACTGGGAGTACATTTTAGAGCCGGGGAGAGTGTGGAAAGAAAACTCGGACAATGGTTCAAGCAGGGCAGCCATTCCGTTTTCTCTTATCCAAAAGAACTCGAATTGTGTCCATAATGGCCTAATGATGTTTACCTTTGATAATCAATCTGTTAGTCAGGTCGCTTATCAGATCGCCTCTGAAACATGTCTGTATTATCAGTTTGATATGTGGGGAAGTGTCGCCGCTACGTATACTCCTCATATTGTCGCAGATAGCTTAGCGCTCAAACAAGCGCATCAGGCGTATGAGCGCTCGAAAATTGAAACGCGAGCCTTGAGTGAACTTGTTAGTGACTATCCATCTATTGGCTTGAACCTTGCCAATATTGGTAGTGGTGTGACGCCGGAGCATATGACCGCTTATGGGGTGTTTTTCAACGGTGTTCACTACCGTGCTGAATGCAGTACACGACAAGGTGTGCACCCGTACTGTGATCGCTTGAGAATGCCCTCTTACTCAACGGCTAAAACCGCATTTGCGGGTACGGTTTCGATGAGGCTAGAGGCTATGTATCCAGGCTACATGAATACTGACCTGACTTCACTTGTACCAGAAACTGCCAATGATCCAGAAGGGGATTGGCAAGATGTAACACCGAACCATGCGTTGGATATGGCGACGGGTAACTATCGATTGTCCTCAAGTTCTATGAGTGATGAAGGCTCGACGGCTAATGATACTGGCTTCTTCCTGGTCCTAGGCCACCAAGACAAACTCGATTACTCAATAAGTCGTTATCCTCGTAAGTCGGTGCCGGGTTCATTGTTTATCTATCACACGACCGATACCTATATTGCAACCGTTGCAGCTCAGAATTTTACCAAGAGTCAGTTAGGTAGCCGCTTTGATGTATTCAATGACGTGCTGGTGGCGGATATTTGGTCGCCACTGGGTATTGATGAAGGCTCGAAAGATACGCGTCGCACCTATGACAGTGAAGGTATGCCATTTGGTGGATTTGGTTTGACCTTCCTGAGCGATGATATTGTGAAGTTGTCTAAGTTCACTTCTATTGATAGGGGAGCCGTTAATGGTCAACAACTACTGGATCCAGCAGAGCTAGCGATCGCGTTATTTGAAGACCCTACGTCATCGCCGCTGCCGACGACAATCACCAATAAATATTACGCCAATAGTATGTGGGGTAAATCGGTGACGGTTGACTCAGGATGTGACGTGATGATTCCGTTTATGTCGGGCTATGGTGGCATACAGTTTGTGATGTTGCCGAATGGTGTGATCTATTATTATGTAAGTGATAATGATGAGTTTAATTGGGATACAACGGCTATTGAGTTAGGTAAATTGGCGCCGTATTGCCATTAAGGTCTAAAGCTAGAAACTTAACAAATAAAAACGCCACTTCGCTTACCGAAGTGGCGTTTGGTTTTCATTGAAGATTAAGCCAAGTCACCGGTTACTTCGAAGCTTTCTAGCTTGTCAGTATAAGGTTGTAGATCGCCAATGTTGTTATTAATCCATTCTGCGTCGTAGTAAGTGTCGAGATAACGTTCGCCGCTGTCACAAAGTAGAGTGACAATAGAACCTGTTTCACCGCGCTTTTTCATTTCGCCCGCTAATTGCAGCACGCCGAATAGATTAGTACCTGTCGATGCGCCGACTTTACGACCTAACTTTTTCTCTAGCCAATGGATAGTAGCGATACTCGCCGCGTCAGGGATGGTACGCATCTCATCGACGACGCCAGGGATAAAGCTAGGCTCTACGCGTGGGCGACCAATGCCTTCAATTTTACTACCACAATCACCCGTTATATTGGCGTTACCTGTTTTGAAGAAGTCGTGGAATACCGAGTTTTCAGGGTCTACAACGCACAGTTTAGTGTTGTGCATTTGATAGCGGATAAAGCGACCGATCGTTGCTGATGTACCACCTGTACCAGGACTCATTACTACCCAGGTAGGAATCGGGTGATCTTCGAGCTCCATCTGATTGAAAATAGAGTTAGCGATGTTGTTGTTACCACGCCAGTCAGTGGCACGCTCTGCATAGGTAAATTGGTCCATGTAGTGACCATTGAGCTCTTTTGCTAAACGGTTAGACTCTGCATAGATTTGGTCTGGACGATCAACGAGGTGAGCTTTACCGCCGTAGAATTCAATTTGTTCGATTTTCTTGCGCGCAGTACTTTTTGGCATAACCGCGATAAACGGTAGGCCTAGTAGACGTGCAAAATAAGCTTCAGAAACCGCAGTGCTGCCTGAGGATGACTCAATCACTGTCGTCTTCGGACCAATCCAACCATTACATAGCGCATAAAGGAAAAGAGAACGCGCTAAACGGTGTTTTAGCGAACCAGTAGGGTGTGTACTTTCATCTTTTAGATAAACATCGATACCCTCGATGCTTGGTAGTTCAAGCTTGATGAGGTGCGTATCGGCTGAGCGTTGGAAGTCCGCCTCAATTTTACGAACGGCGTTGTTAATCCATTTAATATCGGTACACATAGTTTTGTTTCCTACTTTGTTATCGGTATGGTGATAATTTACCTACGTATCAGGAGAAAAACTTTGCTATATTGACTTTGAATTTCCCTATAGGTAGAAAACTTTTCTATTTGGAGTTGTTTGTGGATATAGATAATACTGATAAAAAGTTGTTGGCGTTGTTACAGCAAGATGGAACGTTGTCGTTGAACGATTTAGCGGAAGCCGTCAACCTGACCACGACACCATGTTGGAAGCGTTTAAAAAAGCTTGAAGACAATGGCATTATTGAAAAAAGAGTGGCTTTGTTAGACCCAGAAAAGCTTGGCTTGTCCTTTACTGCGTTTGTACAAGTGAAAACCACCGACCACTCGCATGAGTGGTATAAAAAGTTTGTCGAAACCGCGTCGTTGTTCCCTGAAGTAATGGAATTCTACCGCATGGCCGGAGAGTACGATTACATGATGAAGGTGCTCGTTAAGGACATGAAATGTTTCGATGAGTTTTATAAAAAGCTAGTAAACAGCATTGATGGACTATCGAATGTGACTTCTACGTTTGCGATGGAACCACTGAAATACACCACAGCTTTACCCATACGTTGATTCAGTAAAAGCTCTCAACTTATTACCATCATGCTTGCTTCGTCAGAGTAATCACTCTATAAAATGAGACTAGGTTCTTATCTACATTGGCAGGCAAGGGAGTGTCATATGCTGCATCAGCTATTGGTGTCGGTAAAAAAGCCATTTATCAAAATGGTGCCAGTGCCCAAGCCAGAGTGCTTATCAGGCTCTGGTCAAGTGCTGAACATCCCATCACTATGCAATCAATATTCAGTCAAAAAACCATTGATTGTTACGGATGGCGTGTTACGAAAACTGGGTCTGCTCGATAATATGCTGGCCGCATTGGAGACGGCTTCTATTGAATACAGTTTGTTTGATGAAGTCCTTCCAGACCCAGATTTTGCTGCGGTTCGCAAAGGGGTTGAGCGTTATAAGCAACAAGGTTGCGATGGCATTATTGCATTCGGGGGCGGATCGCCAATGGATTGCGCTAAGGCGATTGCTGGGAGCGCAAAGTCAAACAAAGATGTTTCAAAGCTGACTGGGCTGCTCAAAGTACACCGTCCATTGATGCCGATTATTGCGATTCCAACGACCGCAGGAACTGGCTCTGAAGGGACGGTAGCGGCGGTGGTGAGCGATGTAGAGTCCAAAATGAAACGCTCTATTACCGACCCATTTTTGGTGCCAAAAGTCGCAGTATTAGACCCTGATATTATGCTGGGTCTGCCCGCGCAAATTACTGCAGAAACAGGTGCCGATGCGTTAACACATGCGATTGAGTCATACCTTAGCCAATACTCAAACAGCTTTACCGAAAGGTGTTCAATCAGCGCAATCAAAGCGATTTTTGACTATCTCCCAGCGGCCTATCAGCAAGGAAGTGATAAAGTCGCACGAGAAAAAATGGCGATAGCAAGTTATGAGGCTGGGTTAGCGTTTACGCGTACCTATATTGGCTATGTTCACGCCATTGCTCATCAGTTGGGGGCTTTCTATCATGTCCCTCACGGTAGAGCGAATGCAATAGTTTTGCCCCATGTTCTGCGCTTTACCGCACAAAGAGATAACGCCAGACTGACACAGCTATCGCTGGCGTTAGGATATAAAGACAGTGCTCAGTTTATTGACAATGTCGAATCGTTACTCCGCGCTCTGAATATTCCAACAGTGATTCCAGAGCTGAACAAGTCCGACATTCCTCGTTTGGCGAAACAAGCGATTAAGGAAGCGTTTGGTGAGTATCCGGTGCCAGAAGAGATGACGGTAGCGGAGTGCCAACAGCTATTATCAACATTACTCGATACAGGAGTGCATTAATGAGTGTAGTAGAACTCAATGAACAGCAGATGATAGAGCGGCTTCAAGAACAGAAGGCTGCATTTAAAGAGTCTCCTTGTATTAGTCGCGAACTCAGACGTGTCAACCTGCTCAAACTTGAAAAAGTCCTACGTGAGAATCAATCTGAGATTTGCGAGGCCATCGCGAAAGATTTTGGGCATCGTTCTTCAGCGGAAACGGCACTACTAGAAATTTTTTCTTCCATCGATGGGATTATTGATGTGAGAAAACAGTTAAAGAAATGGATGCGCCCAAAACAGCGTCATACGTCAGTGTGGTTCTGGCCTGCGAAAAATAGAGTTGTGCCTCAACCGTTGGGTGTAGTTGGCATTATCGTCCCTTGGAACTATCCACTTTACTTGGCTATCGGGCCTATGACCGCAGCGTTGGCAGCCGGTAACCGTGTGATGGTGAAGATGTCGGAAAACTCGACCCACCTTTGCAAAACCTTAGCTCAGGCATTTTCGAGTGCGTTTACTGAGGATGAAGTGTGTTTTATCTCCGAAACAGGCACAACAGGGCAAGCGTTTTCAAAATTGCCATTTGACCACCTGATTTTCACGGGCTCTGGTGCAACAGGTCGCAAGGTGATGGCGGCGGCAGCGGAGAATTTAACGCCAGTTACTTTGGAGCTCGGTGGAAAGTCGCCAACCATTATTGCGCCAGACTACGATGTGAAGAAAGCACTAAAACGTATTCTTGGCGGTAAAGTGTACAACTCTGGACAGACATGCGTGGCTCCGGATTACTTGTTAGTCCCAGAAGATAAGCTCAAGCAAGTTATCAAAGCGGCCAAATCCGTCATGAAGAGCCGCTACAAGAGCATTGATCACCCAGACTACACCGCCGTGATTGATGAGGTGTCGTTTCATCGCCTTAATGAGACACTCCAATCTGCAAAAGAAGGAGCCGGCGAGGTGATTAATCTCATCCCAGCCAGTGAGCCAGACGCAGAGACTCGACGTTTTCCTTTGCATCTAGTGGTGAGTCCTGCCTGTGATGAGCCCGTAATGACAAGAGAGATCTTCGGCCCAATTTTGCCAGTGTTAACATACAAAACCATGGACGATGTTTATCATTTCATCAATGAACGTGACCGACCATTAGCGCTGTATTTGTTCTCTGATGACAAAGAACTGCAACAAGCGGTGTTGGAAAATACTATGTCGGGCGCACTCTCCATCAATGATGTGATGCTGCATGTAGCTCAGCACGATTTGCCATTCGGTGGTGTCGGACCAAGTGGGATGGGGCATTATCATGGACGAGAAGGGTTTGAAACGTTCTCCAAATTGCGTCCTATTATGCATCAAGGCAAGTTTTCAGCCATCGGCTTTTTGTATTCTCCCTATTCTGGGTTTGCGCGTCGCATGGTGAACTATCTGATCAATCGAAAGTGGGGTAAATACCCACATTAAGTAACACGTCATGTGCTTATGAAAAGGCGGGGATCAGTCCCCGCCTTTTCTATTAGTATCGTGAGGTTTCATCGGTAAAGCGCATAACACCTTCTTGGACAGAAGAAGCAATTAATTCACCTTTTTGGTTGAAAATTTCACCGCGCACTAAGCCTCGAGAGTTACTCGCATTGGGACTATCTATCACATATAACAACCACTCATCCATTTTCACTGGACGATGGAACCAGATGGAATGATCAATAGTGGCAACCTGAAATTTAGGGGTTAACAATGTGACACCATGAGGGTGCAAGGCGGTAGTTAAGAAGCCCCAATCAGAAGCGTAGCCAAGCAGATACTGGTGGATAAGTTGATTGTCTGGCATTTCACCATTAGCACGAATCCAAAGGTATTGTTTAGGTTCTGCCTTTTCTGGTTTTAATGGATTGATGACGGTCACTGGACGCATTTCAATCGGCTTTTCACCGCAAAAAGCTTTGCGAAGCTTCTCTGGGAGAAAGTCTGCGATCCGTGCGGCTAATTCAGATTCTGAGGCATAGTTCTCTGGTCCTGGTATTTCTGGCATGGCACTTTGATGTTCAAACCCCGGAGCCTCACCATGATAACTGGCTGTTAAATAGAAAATAGGTCGACCATTTTGGATAGCTTTGACGCGGCGGGTACTAAAACTTTTGCCGTCTCTGAGGTTTTCGACATCGTAAATGATGGGTTTTTCTGGGTCACCTGGGTAGAGAAAGTAACTATGGAAGGAGTGAACTGTGCGATCTTCAGCAACGGTATAACGCGCTGCCGACAATGCTTGTCCAATCACTTGCCCGCCATACACTTGTGGCAAACCAAGGTTCTCACTTTGTCCTCGAAACAAATCAACTTCAAGCTGTTCTAGCTGTAATAGTTCTAATAAATCGCTTAGTGGTTTACTCATAGCACCCATCTTTTATTCATAACTTTGTTAGCCAAGTGTGGGTTTTGCTATCAATTTCGTCAAGCAGAGAAAAATGTAGGAATAGGGTAAATTTATTGAAAAAAAGCGTGTTTTTGTTAAGCGAGATGTCGTATATCTGATATGTTTATTGCATATCGTTCCTGTTTTTTACACAGGTCGTAATCAAAAACTCTAAGAGAGGCATCATGAAAAAGACACTCATTGGCGCGTTGGTTATTGCTTTAGGTCTAGGCTTGGTAGGGTGCCAATCTGCACCTCAATCAGACGCTTCGTCTCAAGTGGAACAACAGAAAAATATGGAAGATGGTATGTCATCAGTGAAAGGCACTATCGCCTACAGAGAGCGCATTGCTTTGCCACCTAATGCTGTTGTGACCGTGAAGCTTCAAGATGTGTCGTTGCAAGATGTCGCAGCAACAGTGATCAGTGAGCAAACCTTTACCACCGATGGGGCACAAGTACCGTTTGATTTTGAGTTGAGTTACGACATGGCGGATATCAAAGCAAAACACACCTACAGTGTCAGCGCACGTATTGAAGTTGACGGTAAGCTACGTTTTATCAGTGATACCTCATACCCTGTGATTACTGACGCCAACCAAACAGCAAACGTCAATATGATGTTAGTGGGTGTCCGCTAAGTATTTCTATTGGATGGCAGTTATGGCTGCCATCCAAATTGTTTCAAACGAATCCTACCTTTGATTGAAAACGTCACGCCTTCTTCCATTAATCGCGCTCTCTGCCTTAAAAAATCATCGCCTTTTAGCGATATCTCTCCCTTGCCATTAATCACTCGATGCCAAGGCAGCGAACTGCCATCTGGGAGATTACCCAACGCCTTACCAACATGCCGAGCATAGCCCGGATACCCAGCCATTTTGGCAATTTGACCGTAAGTTGCGACTTTCCCAAGTGGAATTTGGTGAATTACTGCAAAGATTTGCGCCTTAAATTGATCCATACTGAAAGTGTCCTAGTTCATTTTGCCAAGGATAGGTAATAAGGAGGAGCTATGGTATTTTCTGTTTTTCAATTCATTATCACAAGTCTACTGGTTGTAGTTTGTGCCAGAACGATCAGCGTTACTGAGGGGGATATCCCCGTGTTAGCGATGATGATTCCCGCGTTATGGATCTTGCCTCAAGGCGGTATCGCAGGCTTGATGTTGCTCGCCTCAATGGTGGTTTATGGTCTCACTCTTCCGATTCAGTCCATTGCGATGTCGGTAGCGGTATGGATTCTTATTCCAGTATTTTCTGTTGCGTTCTCTAAACGAAGTAATATCTGGGTGGTGAGTATTATTGGTTTGATTGTTCTAACGCTCACCGTCGGTATTATGTTGACGCAGGCGGCAGGGAAATTGAGTGGCACGCCTATGGTGACATTAGTGCAAGCGTTCTCAGTGTTTGTTGCATGGTATGCAGCGCGAAACTGGAAAGGCTCAACCGAACATAGCTGGTGGTCATTGGCACTGATATTACCCATTTGGGCGGCGGGATTACCTTATGCTGCATTAGTCTCTTTATGTATGACGGGAATCTTAGCGTCGATGGAGAGTTTAGGAAGGCTCAAAACGTTCCGCTGGAATAAACTGTTCTGCTGGACACTGCCAACGGTCGGGTTTGCTGCTTTGGTTGTGGTGCCATCGGTTGATGTGCCGAAACCGGTCTTTGTGGTTTGGCTGTGCTTACTGGGTACTGCGTGGATGACAGACTATATTCTGAGTATCGACGTGGAACAGCAAGAACCTTAGCGGTCACATGTTACACGAGATAAAGCGTCGATATTGACTACAGTGTCGGCGCTTTGACTATTCTATAAGCACTTAATCTACTTGAAGAACAAATTTGTAGTGATGTCCTTGCATTCATCGTCACGATACCTGATAATCCTCCCACGCTTTGCAACAGTAACCCTTTACTAAGCAAGCTACAAAATCTATGGAGGCCCTGGTCCTCCCGCAACAATAGCTCGTGAACTCGGTCAGGTCCGGAAGGAAGCAGCCGCAGCGAGTGACTTGTGTGCCGGGATGTGGCTGGGGCTTCCACCCTTCTGAAGCCTGCAATATATGTTCGCATAAATTGCAGGCTTCTTCGCATATTTGCACTATAAGTCTGCATAGACTACTTTTTGTTGTAGGTTTACAACAAAAGTGAAGCACACTATGTTCGACCAAACCAAAAAGTCCTCACACGTCCACAACATCTGCAAGTTCATGAGCTTGAAGAATGATGCAGTTGTTCGCACTCTGTCCATCTTAGAGTTTGATTTCTGTTTCCACCTCGAATATAACGCAGACATCAAAAGTTTTACCTCCCAACCTTTTGGCTTCCACTATCAATTCAATAATCGAAAGTGCCGATATACCCCCGACTTTTTGGCGACAGATCACGACGACCATTCAACTTTCTTCGAAGTAAAACACTCTAGCCAGATTCTCAAACCTGACTTTAGGGAACGATTCAAAGAGAAACAAAGAGTTGCATTCAACGAATTTAACAGACGTTTAGTTTTAATTACTGAGAAGCAAATTAGAATGGGACCAACTTTAGATAACTTCAAGCTACTACACCGTTACTCCGGCTTGCGAACCGTGACTGAGTTTCAAAAGCTAGTGTTGGCGTTTATTCAACGTAAACAAATGGTGAAGTTACAAGAGGTATCTTTGTATTTCGGTTTATCGGAGCAGGACACACTTATCTCTACTCTACCTTGGATCTCTTCAGGGCAAGTTAAAACAGACCTAAACGGAATTGGCTTTGGTCTCGAAACCTACGTTTGGTGTTAACTATGTCATCGGACCCTAATAACATTTTTGGGTTCTTTGATGAGTTTGAAACTTCAGAAGTAGAGCCTCAGCAGCTTCCAATAGAGCTAACTCAAGAACCTGTTGAAATCTCTTCAACTATTGATTCTCAATCACCAAAAGTACAGCAAGAAGTTATCCGTCGTATCAAAATCATCACGTTCGTGGAGAAGCGTTTAAAAGGTGGATGGACGGAGAAAAACTTGAACCCTATTTTAAATTTCGTGGAGTCGGAATTACAGCTCACTCCACCGAGTTGGCGGACTTTAGCAACTTGGAAAAAAACTTACTTTGAAGCGGGTAAAGATCCCTGTGCACTTATTCCGAAGCATACATTTAAGGGTAATCGCCAAAAAGAAATGGACTCGCAATCCCTGATTGACGAGGCGATTAAGAATGTATACTTGACTCGTGAACGACTTAGCGTTGCAGATGCATACCGATATTATAAGAGCCGAGTGATTCAAATAAATCGAGGGATTGTGGAAGGCAAAATCAAGCCAATTTCCGAACGTTCATTTTATAATCGAATAAATGAGTTACCTCCTTATGAAGTGGCGATTGCGAGATTTGGCAAACGATATGCAGATCGAGAATTTCGCTCAGTTGGTCAGCAAGTAGCTGCGACCAAACCAATGGAATATGTCGAAATTGACCATACACCAGTTCCAGTAATTTTGATTGATGACGAGCTAGATATTCCTTTGGGACGACCCTATCTGACGATGCTTTATGACCGTTTCAGTAAATGTATCGTAGGGTGCAGTATCAACTTTAGAGAGCCGAGTTTTGACTCTGTCAGAAAGGCGCTATTGAACTCGCTACTGGATAAAAGTTGGGTAAAGCAAAGGTATCCATCCATTGAAAATGAATGGCCTTGTCAAGGTAAGATTGACTGTTTAGTCGTCGACAATGGTGCCGAGTTTTGGAGCCAAAGCTTAGAAGATTCATTACGGCCTCTAGTGTCTGATATCCAATACAGTCAAGCTGCTAAACCTTGGCGAAAGTCAGGTATCGAAAAGCTGTTTGATCAGATGAACAAAGGGTTAGTGAACGCACTGCCTGGAAAAACGTTCACCAATCCTACTCAACTTCAAGACTACAACCCTAAAAAGGATGCGGTGATTAGAGTTTCCGTGTTTCTTGAGTTGTTTCATAAGTGGATTGTCGATTATTACCATATGGCTCCTGATTCAAGAGAACGTGACATTCCATACCACAAGTGGAATCAATCGGAATGGACTCCCTCTTACTACAGTGGTGCAGAGAAGGAGCAATTGAAAGTTGAACTAGGTTTGCTTAGACACCGAACTATTGGAGTTGCAGGGATTAGGCTTCATAACCTACGCTATCAGTCCTCAGAACTTATTGAATACCGTAAATATTGGGCGTCCAACAATGGCAAAAAGCTGTTTGTTAAGACCAAAACAGACCCTTCTGATATCAGCTATATCCACGTTTACCTAGAATCGGAAAAGAGGTACATAAAAGTTCCAGCGGTAGACAACAGCCCCCTGTGTCAGGATAGTTGTCGCCCTTAATCCTCAATAAAAGTAAAACAGGGAGCGGTAAGTTTAATTAAGTGAAGCGTTATTCAGAAGAGCATAAGAAAGCAACTATTCGCAGGTTTGTTGAAAGTGGTTTATCCTTGCGGGAGTTTGCAGATAATGAAGGTATGCATATCTCTACTCTGCACGATTGGAAGAATAAGTATTTAG
>NZ_OANU01000015.1 GCF_900089835.1 Vibrio thalassae
AGGTAAGGTCGCTTATATCAAAGGTTACTACAAGGATTTTCAAGCAAATACCATTCGAACACGCCGGGTACTTTCCTACTTTTTTCTCGGTAAAGAGTTGATAGGAAGAGAAGCTTACTCATTTAGCGTGAAGGATCTGGCCTTAGCCGTAGGAGGCCTCAAAGCGATAAGTGCGGCAGAGTTCCGGTGAAAGATGTGGGGATCCCTCAGGCTTTGAGCTGTTAACACGTTGGCCACATAAGCAACTAAATGGAACAGCGTCAACCTTGTTTGCTACTGCTGACCATGAACTCGGCCGTAACATCACACTTTCTGTTATTCAACAAGCATTGCAGTTCTTTGCTAAAAAGCCAATCCCATTAAATTTCAACTTCTCCTGCGCTCAAATACTGCTAACAGACTCTATTTCAAAGCTGAATGAAATCATTCGTGAAACGGCTTATCCGAACGATATGCTAACATTGGAAGTGACCGAAAGTTTTTCTAACAGTGATCTTTGCGCACTGAGTTCTGTATTGGCACAGCTCAACGCCATAGGCATCAAAACTTCGTTGGATGATTTCGGAGCTCAAGCGGCCTCGTATGACAGATTGTTTACCTTACCACTGCAACAAGTAAAAATAGACCGACAGTTCATTCACGCAATAGATTGCGATCCTAGAAAACGTCTTTTGATGCAACACATTGTAGAGTTCGTGCCGTATTTCAATTGTCAGTTAATTGCTGAGGGTGTAGAAACCGTTGACGAGCTGAAAGCCCTAATCAAAGCTGGAGTTAACTTCGCTCAAGGCTTTTATTTATCCCATCCCCTTGACCTACTTTCCATGGAAGCTAAATTGGGCTAGAAGAGATACTGTGGTGGGGTATTAGACTAGATTTCTTTTGCAGTAATGGATTGCTTCCATGATTCACCGACGTCTAAAAAGACACCCGAAAAGTAACCTTCACCGTTTTTATCAACATCAAATCGAGCAAGTGGATGTTGAATGTCATCGCCAATTAGCCTCTGATACATGCGATCTCGATTCGGCTTGTTGTCTTGCGCAACCAGTGTTCCTCCAACGCGTGGCGCAGCACGTTTCACTTCATCGCTTAGTAATCCGTATACCTTATTCAAGACGAACATGCCGATTCGGAATCCTCTCAGGCGTTCTGGCAGTATGAAGTCTTCAATATGAAAGGTGTTAACTTGGCCGTTGAAAACTTGAAATTTGAAGTGCTCGATAAGTGGGTTGTGACCGCTGTGCTCTACTCTCACCTCACTGACGAAAAGGTTATCCTTAGTTGAATAAAAGTTTCGAACATCAAATGTTATCTGGCATAGTTCTTCAGAGTCTCCAGCTTTGCTGATGCTATATGTTTCTGTGAATCTAATTTCTTTATCTTCCATACTTGGCATTACTCCGTTTAATTTAACAGTCAATTTTTATCTATCGTCAACTCCAATAATTCGAATGACCTTTGCCTGCCGCAGCGCGAAAATGAACGCTGCGTATAATAATGGAGTGACGCCCAGCGTTATAACTAACTTATATTCAGGTGCCACATACTGACTGACAAACAAAGCTATGGCCGTTGTGAAAATAGCCACACACAATAACAATAAACGTCCTGTAATTTTCTTATTCATCTGCGTTCCTATTGGTCTAGTTCAATGTACCGTATAGCCATAACGTCTTATAGACTTTGACATTTATTTTATAATGTCTCCATTATTTATCGTGTCCGATTCCGGGTGCATAATTTGTCGGCGGCATATCCCACGATTCTCCCGCGCCGTCATTTGATTTTCCACGGAACGTACGGGAGGTTTCATCTGCGATTTTCGAACCCATATTTCCTGCAATTTCACCGCCTTGTTGACCAACCACCGCCGCGCCAGCAATCATAGTCATAAATGATGAGGCCGCAATGTTGCCAACCATTTGCACCAGCATCACCCACACAACAGGGATAAGGTAAACGAACGTCGCGCTAGTTGCAGAGATGAGGTACATCTGCATGTCAGTTCTATTCGATATATTGTCTGCGTGAGTGATCAATGATTCAGAGTAATCCGAAAGTGACAACAGGATGGTTTCCAAATGCGTCGATAAATTAAGCCAAAATGGTACAACAGAAACAGAGAAATACAGTAGTACCCAGTTGAATAAAAACTTTCCAGAATAGCCCGATAAAATCATTAATATCGGCAATGCAATCATTAGAATGGTTTGCGACAGCACTACTAATATCGGCCCTATTAGTGTTACCGCGTGTGCTTTTCCTGATTCGATTAAATTGTTCCACAATGCGCCAACCGTGACCATTGCGTTCGTCAGTGCCTGCGTCATCGTTGTCGTCGACTCAGTACTTTCTTCATCCATAAATAAGCTTTTCACCCAATCGACACCATCGTTTAAGTAATTAGCGGCAATTCCAATTGAGCCGCCCATAAGCGAGGGGATCGAGTAACCAAACCACGATGTGCTGCCTTCAGTTGCTTCTCCAAACCAACGCTTAGAGCCCTCTGGGGTGGTCAGTGCGTTGTTATAGACCGCTAGCGTGAGATCGTGAAGAACTTGTGATTGTGTTGCTGAACTATTGAACATCTTCACGTATGCCAACATATTCGCTGATTTTTCTTGATAATTGGCTTGGGCCAGAACGTCACTTTTAAGCTTATTATAAAGAGCCTCGCTCATAGTGGCACAACTCTTTGTCTGACCTGCTAACGATGGAGTAAACCACGTATTTGGGATCTCCATCGTCAACTTACCCCGACTCTCTCCGACAATGTGTGTTCCGTTATAGACGCTGTGCATTAACGTCGCTTGAGGATCAAAATCGGGCTTTCTGAAACTCCAGCCATTGAGATTATTTGTGTTACTTCTAAAATTTTTGCCTTGCGCCATCGCTTCTTGAGCTTCTGCTGATGCCAGTGCGAAACATTGGTTATTAAACGTTAACACAGAGCGATACACGGCTTCTGAACTTGGTATTTGATCTCTAACAAACGTAGAAACTTCTTTTTTTGATGCTCCCTTGGTACACGCTAAACCTGACGTTAACGCGCTATTTATACCTGTCGAAAGTGTGTGAACTATACCTGCCACCATCGACGGTGACGTACTGGCAATACCCAACGCTTGCAGCGTTTGCGTATCAATGCTATTCGTCTGCAACAGATCACTTGATGTCAACGATGGGTTATCCATGCACGAATATTGTGCGTATTTCATGTTCAAAACCGTTCCTGTCGGCATTACCACCATCATGATCGCTAAGAGCATCGGCCAAAACCCTTTTTCAACATTCTTTATCGCCAAGACCGCAGGAGAACCCTCATCGAGTCCTTGTGCTCGAGCTTCCAAAAAGGACACCACGAACATCACAATAAATGGCAAAAAAACAATGCCAAGGCCATTGAAGATGTCCCACACGCTTTGAGAAGCCATACTGCTAAGCGGCAGTAGAAAAAGACCGCTTGGATCGTTTGTCGTTAAGTTCATTAGCCAATTTGCCTTTTATTTGTGTCCATAGTGCCACTTGCTCCGCGAGTCAGCGCTTGTTTCGTGAGGGCCGTTCCCGCTTTTGCAGCCGCAGCCGCATTCACAGTGAACAATCCAACAAGGAATGGACCGAGGTTAAGTCCTGCAGCCACACAGACCATAGTCCAACAGAGCAACACCACAACAGGAGCACTCAGAGCCATATAGTGCAGTGCTAAGCCAGCGTTTTTTAGTGTCACGTAGCCGTAGGCGCTATCTGCCAATAGCCAGAGCAAATCCGATACAAATAACGCGAGATTAAGCATGTAATGCGACATCGCCAAATAGAAATGAACAAAGAGAATGTTCATGGCGAGTGACCAACTGTAACCACTAATAACAAATAGAAACGGAGACGCCACATAGACCACCGCTGTTATTATTGTGATGAAAAGAGGTAAAATAAGGTAAAGATTGGTGCGTTCTGCGGCTTTTTCAAACATTGACATTCCCATGCCTATATTCACTAAGCGCTCTTTCACAAACGATTTGGTATCCAAATCTGAACCAACTGCCGTATTTCTCACCCCATCTCGTACCAATTCCCAAGCTTGAGAGAGGATGGTTGTCTCGTGCGGCGTCCCTGGCACGATAACGCTTCTTTTTCCGGTCACTGCGTCGAGGAAGGCTTGGTGCAGGTAAGAGTTGAAAACATCATCTTTAGTCAGATTTTTTAGCGTACCATCCGCCATTGCTTGCGGAAAAATTGAATAGGATTGAGCGATTCGATCTATCGCTTGCAGATGATTGCTGTCATTTTGAATGTAAGCTTCTAAGGCCATCTTCATGTCTTTGGCCACATCGTCACATCCAATCAGTAATTCACTTGTTGTATTCTGGGTTTGATAACTATTCTGGGTTTGATAACCATTGTTGACTAATTGGTAGTAATGCGTCGAGTTATTCGAGTTCGGTTCAAAATTGTCCGGATAATATTCCGACTTAATGTTACCCACGTATTCAGACTTGGATACTCTTAACGTCAAGCGCTGCTGAGGGGTCGAATTGACAAGCCCCCGATAGCTTAACCTCAAATTATCACCGAAAAAGTAGTTTTTTTCTTTACTGTATGGATTAGCTAATTTCGTTGTATGGTTTGATATCCCTGTTGCAATCCTACCTTGTGCTGGTCCGTAGCATGAGCTCGCCATGAGTCTCAGATTGCTGACCAAGTTTTGATCCTTGACTTCTATCAGCGCTTTGTCTAACTCAGCCTCCATCGTATCTTTCGTTTTGTTGCAGGCGATCTGACTGGATAACGCTTCTGAAATACCTACCGATACGTTGTTGGAAAGGCCAATTGCAAGAGGCAGTCGGGCGTTTTCACCGGCAAGCTCTTGACCTAGTTCGCCTAGCTCTGGTCCAATACGGTACAAAGCATTACGTGTAGAACCTTGCTCTGAACCACTACACTGGAATTTTGTGAATTTTGCTTTGCTACCCACCTCTCCCATCGGGATGACGAATAAAATAAGCAAGATCAGCATTGGCCAAAAGTTCTTTTCTGCGGTTTTTATCGCATTGATGCCAGGAGAGCCCTCATCCAATCCTTGTGCTCGCGTTTCCATAAATGTAATGACAAACATAACAACAAACGGAACAAACACCAGACCGAGCCCATTGAAGATATCAAAGACCCGTTCTGAAAGGTTGATCGCGTAGGGTAAAATGGCTTGAGCGTATGACTCTTGTACAGCAACCATTGTTAATAACTCAACGTTGCATGAGATGAGCGTTGCTTCTGAGCTGACAATAAGCGTTTAACGTACATCTTCGGTACATAGTTGTTATTTTCAGAGTGCTTCTCTAGTCTCTTACGCTCTTTATCAAGCGTCTCTAACTTAAACTCGTACTGACGAATTAAGCCTGCTTTTTCAATATCAGTTTCCGTCAATAGCGCTTTTACACTATTTTCTATAGCATCCATTGCATACCATGCACGTTGATAAGCGATATCATAAGCCCAACCCATCACATACATTTCGTAAATTTCTCTATCGCCATCTAACGTTGTTAGGTTTCTAAAATAGTTGGCATCGACACGAATCACTGGCTCGTGACCCACAGATTGATAGTCTTCACTGCTTAGCGTATTGATGTCTCTGTTGGCTAGTACGCGAATCTTTGTGGCAATCATCTGTTGTACTTGGCTAATGTAAGATTGAACGCCATACGGCTGGACTTCGATACTTTCACATCCGTTGCAGACGGATATGTGACTATTACCTAAAATGATTTCAGCGATCTGCTTGTTATTGTTTACGTTACCAATGACGGACTTATATGCCTCCGACGCGTTAGGTGCTGGTTGCGAGCCATTGTTTTGGTCGTAGTATTGCCGACATTCAGATTGTGTCAAACCTCGATAAATACAGTAACCGTAAGTCACCACGTTTTGCATCAGATCAATTGCAGGTTGATTCTTGCCTCCTTGTAAGACTCCAAAAATATCGAATCCAGCATCCGCAGCTGCATCGAGTCCACCCTTGACCACATCTTCTACCCTCATGTGATTCCAATCTTGGTCTAACGCGGTGGCGGCGTTGGCTTCGATGATTTTATTTAGCTTAGTTTTGCTCTGCATTTCAATCAGTGGCTCACCCACGAACTCCACTAACGAGTTAGCCATTGTCGTGCAGCTTCCCATGGCCGAAAGGAAGTCAGTCATGGTTAAATCTAACCCTTCTTGTATCAACTGATAAAGGTTCGGATTAGATTTGGAAATGTAGAGCGTGGCCATGAAAATAGCCCCGTCGGTGGAGGCTAGCTGGCGTATTATATTGTCGAAGTTCTCGTAGATTTTTTTTAGTGTGCCATCGGTGAAGGCATTCGAGATAGAGAGGCCAAGATTGCCTTTACACGAGGTGGGAAGACTCACTTTGCCGGAAAGGAGCGTCAAGTCCGGTATAGGTGGCGGAGTAACATTGTAATCGGTCGGTGTAGAAGCAGAGAAAAACAGCTTCATATCGGTCTTATTCGCTTCCGCTACAGTCGATGCAGAAACGTTAGTAGCTGACGCTACAACAAACAATAGACACAGCTTGGACACTACTTGCATTAGTTAGCCTTATCGAGATGCCAGTTCACTACTCTCTATAAAGCTCATGTCAAAATAGTCTACCTTTCTCCGCTGCCCTAAAAGCGGTAAAAAAAAACCACAATAACAAAATCGTTATTGTGGTTTTAGGTTATGAGTTATTTTTCTTCTTTCTCAACAGTCGTTGGCGAGCGCGACGTTGTATCGCTTGCACCGTTTTCGTCTTTACTAAGAAGGGCGCATGATTAAACATTTCGCACCTCCGAGGCTTTGAGAAATTCTTGCTCAAACTGCGCTTGAGGCAGATAAATACCTATTTCTGCCATTTTGAGCCTTGCTCTAACGCGCTTTTGGTGAATCGATAGATTAGGCAACGCCATAACCTTTCTGATCACCTCGTTAACTTGTTGATCTTGTGATTGACCGTACTTGACTAAAGGAGTGTGCTTTACCATATCCAAATTGGTAATGAACACAGTCCCATTAGCTGCACCACATGGGTTGAGTTTAATTCCAAAGAGGTGTTCCGAAATTCGCAACAGGTCCTCTTTACTCGCGTTATGTAGTTTCTCGGCTATTTCAGAGATCAGCTCATAACGAGTCAGTCTGATAATTTCTATCGTCATGTTTATCTCCTAATATTGCCCTTTCGAGCGATTAACTAGATTCGAACAGGCATTAACACCTGTACTCCTTGTTGATTTTCAGCATCCAACATAGTTGTAGCCGTTTTACCATCATTGAAGCCAAAGATAACGTTCTCCGATTTAATGACTTGAAGCGCAGCAATCACATAATCAAAGTTAAAGCCTATATCGATCGTTGTAATGTCTTCGCCAGCCGCCTCGACTTCATCTTCGTACTCACCAATGTCGTTCTTAGCTTTGATGCCACAAAAGTTATCCTTCAGTGACAATTTGCCAATATGAAACTTGGCCGGTGTCATCGGTAGCGCAGAACGCAAAGACTCAAGAAGTTCTTCTCGCCTGAGCATAATGTTGTTCTCCGTTTTCATGGGAACAACACGTCGCCAGTCTGGATACTTGCCATCAATGATTTTTGTCGTGAGACTCGCACCGTTCGGAAGCTGAATCGCTAAACTCGCGCTATTGAACTCGATACCAATGTCACCACTATTAGCCAACTTCAGAATATCTTCAATGTAGGTGATAGCATCGTTACTCAGAATGATGCTGTTCTCCTGCAAAGTGGTACTCACATACGAGGTTTTGGCTATAGATAGTCTATGGCCATCGGTGCCAATCGCACGTAGCGTCCCCTGCTCATCAGAACATAAGCAAATACCATTGAGGTAATAGCGTACGTCTTGCCTTGCAGCGGCGATTTTTGCCACCTTGATGATGCGTTGTAGCTCCTCAGCATCGAGGACCAGATTTCTATCTAAAGTCTCAGGATCGTCTTCAGGAGGATTAAGGTTGGTAACCTTAAGCTCTGTCTTTACCCGACCTGCTTGAATGACCAGTGCAGTTTTCGACTTCAAAGTTAGTGAACAATTTTCAAAGCGCTTTGAGATATTCGTAATCACATCTCTAAGCGTATCGTACTGCACTTGAAAGAGTAGTTCGTCTTCCGAAGACTCGCACTCGATGAGATTTGAGTGTTTTTGGATACTCAAACCATATCGAGTCAGTTGCATCTTGTTGTTCGAAACTTTAATAAACACCTGATCGATAAAGCCTGTGACGTCATCGACTGCGCGTTCATTGATTGCCACAAAACCAATGGCATTCATTAGCATTGCTGCTGTTACTTCAATTTTCATGTTGTCTCCTTGTTTGCTCTTTCGAGCTTTCGTTTTTGATGGATAAGGCCAATGCCCACAACTTTCACCATGTTGCTAATCTACCGGAGTAGACATACCGATACGAGAACGTATGAGTATGTGTACTCGTTGAATAACGAGCCCCCGAAAGGGGGCTAGTTATGTTATTGAACTATGTCGTCTTCATAAAACTCATCGCTGTTTAGATCGATTGTTCCTGAATCATATTCCAGCTCTTGGTCGAAAAACGACTCGTCAAAGTCAAGAAACTGAGACGTCTCCTTTTCCACATCTTCAATTCCAATGAACTCAGATGCTACTAAATCGGTGACATCATCTGTATCACTGATAAACTCCGAAGTTACCTCATCGGTCGCATCGCTTGTCTCATTGATAAATTCAGATGCGTCCATATCGACGACATCCGCTTCATCAATGTACTCTGAAGTGCCTTTTCCTGCAGCGTCACCAACGACAATACCCATCAGTTCATCGGGGGTTGCCAGTAGCTTCAATGTTGTCATGACGATAGATGTTGCCTTGTCATAATTTTCATTTTTTGCTACCGATTGCGGCAAGATACTGATCGTTTGCTCTATGAGGGTTGCTGCATCTTGAAGTACGTTCGTTAAAAACGTAAATCTGATACAGTAATCTCTCATTTCTTCTAGCTTCGAGCGGGTAAAGCGCGTGATTTTTGGCCGTGAATTGGCTGCTTTCGCAGCTTTCATCATCTCATGCTCGTAGCCCTTAGCGAGCTTGACCATACCATCGACTGCGCTCAGCCCGATCCCTCCAATCACGTCATCTTGAACCATTATGGCCATGCCAATCTGAACCTCGATGTACGCTTTATCATAAGCATTAGCGAGTACGATCTGCTTGAAGCCAGGTCGAATTTCTTCGGCCTGTTCTGCAAACTCCATTAATAAAGTGTCGTAGTTCCTAATAAGCTGGCTCTTGATTTCTTCTCGCTCATTTTGCTTATCAATAAGAAACTGGTGCACTTCTTTATAGAGTTCAACAGGTACAGCCCACGTACCAAAGCTACCAAATCGCACACCCATTTTGTCGAGGTAGGTGTAGATCTGCTCCTTATTGTTTCTCAGGAGGTTTGGGTACTTCTTCTCAAAGACCGATTTACGACCAAGAGAAGCGAGCTCTGCTTCGACATCTTTCTTTAATCCAATGTCTTGATAATTGAGGGCTTTTTTAAAATCTGACCCCGTTATCTTTATTTGGATAAGCGCTAACCCTTTACTTTTAAGGGCATCCGATACACTTGCTAACTCCAAGTTTTGATTTGAATCTGACATATTATTTCTCCTATTTTGCCCTTTCGAGCGATTAAATGTCGGCACCGAATGAGTGCCGACGTGTATTACAACGAACTGCTATCAGACAAAATCTGAAGTACGTCCTCTTGTTCATCATGACTTACGCCATTCACGAATGCGATTTTAAATGCATCGCGTAGCATTGTTGAGTGATCGATACCTGTTGCGCCTAAGTAGAACTCGTTTAAAGCAACAACGTTATCTATCCACCCTTTTAGAGAGCGAGTGCTCAATGTACACTCTAAAGTCATAAGAGAAGTCTGCGACTTCTTTGACTCTTCGTGTGCGTTACGAACCCTCTCTGCTACCGTCAACATCAGTTCAATGACACTATCGTAAGCAGTCTCGATCATTGCAGGCGTCATAGAGTCCGCAATTTTCGGATGCTTATTAACGACTTTTTTAACGTATCGCTTCAGAATTTCTCTCTCATCATCTTTGGTAAGATAGAATTTCTCTATGTGGTTAAATCGGTCGTTAACAGATGAGTCACCTCCGCTTTGAATGAAGTTGTTATTGCCAGTACCGGTATTATTAGTGTTGGCAGTAACCATCACTCGCCATTTAGGATGAGCAGTGACCTGTTCACCGGTGATTTCCACCGTAAAGCGAGCATTTTCGATCACCTCGTTCAGCATCTTCTGTTGACGAATTGGAAGCAAATCCCATTCATCAATTTGAAGAGACCACCCATTACGCATTGACGTAACGAGCAGGCCGTAGTGCATGGTCATACCGCCTTGTTCGTTAGGAAGCATTTGCCCCCCAAGATCGATGACCTCAGAATCTTCCCCTAGAATAATTCTCACTAAAGGGATTCCAAGACGTGCATGGATTTGCTCATACGTGCTTGACTTACCAGTGCCATGCAAACCAAAGAGATACGGCACTTTACCGCACTTTTTGAGCACGTACATGAGGACGTGGATCATGTCCGAAAGCTCGAACTTATGCTCTTGCACATTCGGTACTAACGGATGTTTGAATACTTCCTCAGTGCCAGGTAGCAAATATACCCTTTGCGGAATTTTTGTATTCAGATACGGGATGTCTTTTGCCATATCTTCAAGCCCGAAGAGTGTAGCAATCGAAACCGATTTCAGAATGTATTCCAACTTTAGGCCCTCAAAGTCCTCGATGTGACGCTTTGGACCTTTGGTTTGCTTCGCTGGTGCAGACGCTGTTGCTGTTGTCATGGTTTTCTCCTATTTTGCCCTTTCGAGCGGTTGGTGGGTAATGCCAAGGCGCACTATTGCGCTGTCACTAAAGGCTGT
This sequence comes from Vibrio thalassae, assembly GCF_900089835.1. GTDB lineage: Bacteria > Pseudomonadota > Gammaproteobacteria > Enterobacterales > Vibrionaceae > Vibrio > Vibrio thalassae. The sequence goes on from NZ_OANU01000015.1 coordinate 10,962, forward strand.
GACTTTTTTGCTCTTAGAGCAAAAATCAAGACACGTAAACAAGTGTGCTTACGTCTCTGGACTTTAGGTTAGAGAGAGGCTCACCTCTCTCTATCTTATCTCCTAAGTTCTAAGCGCATTTGGTTGGAAAATTTGCTTTCCATACGCCAATCCTATGCCGAAGCATTTTTTGGCTAGTTGTAAATCGGCTAAGGCTTCCTTATCTCGGAAACACATATAACGTTTACTCGCCTGTTTTTTTCGTGAATGAGTATTTTTAATTATTCCTTTGACAGAGTAATAAAGTTTTTCAAAGTCACGACGGTTTCTGGTTGGTTTGTTTTTGAAGCTAAACATATCTTTCTCCTAAAGTAGCCCTTTCAAGCATTCGTTATTGTTACCAAGGCGCACCGTTGCGCTGTCACTAAAGGCTGTGACGTTTCTGCTCGTAGAGCAAGAAATCAAGACACGTAAACAAGTGTGTTTACGTCTCTGGACTTTAGGTTAGAGAGAGGCAATGCCTCTCTCTAACTTATCTCCAAAAATAGCCTTTTCAGGCATTCTTTACTAATCTACCCATTTCATAAAACTGAGTTTCTGTCACATAAAAACCGGCTGCATACTGGTGGCCACCGCCACCAAAGCTCTCTGCTATGCCGTTCACGACATGGCCTGTTCCCTGCTTCGATCTCAAACTGCATTTAAAACCACCTTTCAGATCGCTGTTTACCAACAGAACAAACGGAACATCCATTTTGTTGTAGATCTCCTGAGCCACATCGCTAATAAACATAGGACTGCAGGTGACTATCGGTACGACAACCGAACCTGAGTCTACGAGCATTTCGAACTCTTTTGCTGAGCAAGCAATGTTTTCGACGATTGACTGATGGTAAAGCACCATCGGTGTTCCAAAAGCCACAAGTTCGTCAAGTTCTTGATTGTAAGCGTGGTCAAAATCATCGATGCCTAAGCCATAATGATTTAAAGCTAAAGCAACCGCTTTGGTATCTTTTAGCTTCCATTGCCACAAGTCGCGATCTCGAACATGTTTTAACAGTGTGGGGATTCGACATCCATCGTCTGTTCGCCATGCAGGATTAAGATTCTCATATTCTGAAAACACTCGCCATGTCAGCGTCGCACCCGATTCCGTCATATCAAATACCTTAAAGATATTAGGATGAGCGACATTATTTAGCTCTCGTTGCGCGCTATCGTGATGATCAATGATGGCCACCTTAAACTTGGCTGCCATCTGATCCAGTTCTGCTGACTTCATTGAGAAGTCGACCATAAGCACTAACTCTGTGTCATCAGGTATCTCGTAATCGTCAACAGCCTTGCCATAAAAGCCTTTCTCAAAGCTGAGATTCTTGTCGGCTTTACTTAGCCAGTACCGCGCAGCCCAGGCGCTCGCTGTACCATCCATGCAGTTACCATGATAGATAACGTGAATGTTGTTAGTGCTACACACGATTTTAGCCAGCGTGTTTCGATCTTGGGTATTGTTCATAATTTTCTCCAACTAGTGCTCTTTCGAGCTAAGTAAATGAGCCACATCTGCACAATTGCAGAGTCACATAACGTGGCAGTGACAGTCAGCCTTTTACAGCTAAACATAGATAAATCAGATCGGACACTGCTTAATAATCGAACAGACTTATCGATATTTAGTTTGCACAAGGTAGACGTTCAAATGACTTGAAAGTAGGAAGCTGAAAAAGAAGTGGAAGCAAATGATTTTTGCTTGTGTAATTATGATACTAGCTAAGGAATGTATCAGATGCAACTCACTTTTTAATTTGCTAACTTAGGGTCGCAAAAAGTGTATTAAAAAAGAGGAACGACGATGATAAACCACACGGACACGGACACGGACACGGAAAATAGTAGTTGTCGCTGAGTTCGGCTGTGGATGTCTTCCACGTTTTGAATTATAGGGGATCTGGCCTCCGATACCAGTCCGAGTCGTCTCTAATCTTTACAAACCAGCACGCGTTCTCCATCTTCTGTAGCAATAAGAGCAAAATGAGTCGCATCGACTAATAACGTACCACCTTCTCGAATAACCTTATCGCGTTCTTTCTCCAGCTGAGAATTGGGTATCGATTGAATGCCTATTTCTGCGCCACCAGAGTTGTATCTAACAATGTTAATAATCATGCGGCCCCCAGAGTAAATTGGTTGGCAACTAGATACGGGATCTCCATTGTTGTTGCATATCGATTCTGGCCGCGAATAGTGTGGATCTTGCGGATCGTGCCTCGAGTCATTTCGATGGCTTTCCATGTGCCATTGCTGTGTCGGAACGCAATGAAATGCACGTCTCCAATCTTGGTTTTGATTAACGAAACCAATTCTGGAATGTGTGTCGATAGATTGGCATTGTGGGGCTCCACAACCACAATGTTCTTATTGGAAACGATCGCTGTAGACCAATTGATATCCATTATTTTAAGCCTTCTTGCACTGCTCATTTTGAGCGTCATAGTAACCGCATTGAAAACACTGTTTCGCTTTTTTTGGTTTTGGGTAGTAGTTTGAATGTTTAATGCGCCGAGCAATTTTATGTAGATGTGCAATCCGCTTATAGTTTGCGTGTGTAGAGTTGTAAATTGGTATCTGCTTAGATTGTTTTTTTGTTACTACGAATGCATTAGTAATAGGGTACGTTGGACGAGCCGCCACTACAGCCGCAATGAGCTGATTAATATCTGACTCTTTTACGGGCGCGTTCCTCGACTTGTACTCAACAACTGTATAGCTTCGACGTCCTGTGCGATAGATAAAATCAGGTTTAGCACTGAGTTGATAACGATGATTGACGAAACACTTAGAGTTCGGCTTGTCATCGCAATAAACTAGGTGACCTTTGAATCCAAATTGGGTTTCAGGTAATGGCCGCACGATGAGATAAAGCTTATCTAGTGCTAACATAAGCGCTTGAATGGCGAGATAACACGCTGCCACTAGCCATAGGATTTCAAGCCAATATTGCTGCAATTGAGTCTGCAAAGTCTCCAGTATCATCAATTCACTCCCAATATACCAATGAACCATCGCCACAGCCTATACAATAGTGACGGTTGACGATCATCAATATAGGCTTGGGCAGACACCTCTTTATGAGCTATTTGACCTCGTTCTCGCTGTGAACGATTCAGTCGTGAGCTAGATGTGCCGTTGACTTGGTGATAAAACGCTGTCGGACAGAACGTAACGGAACCGATTTCCGACGATGAAACGTAACGCTGTCGTTTATTTTTTCTCATATAATTGATTTACCAATAGCGATTGATGTCTTTCCAAAGCTCGTCTCTGTCAAGCTCATACGTAATGGGCGTTGTCTCTAGTGTGTTGAGAAAACCATCGCTGTCCAAGGCGGTCCCAACGATTGTTAAATCATGCATGGCTTCATTTGTACAATCTGTATCTACCGTCAACACTCCATCGTCATTCCAAATGCAATCAAATTTTGAGGTGTTGCTGTTAAAACGCTTGGTTTTACTTATCTTTCCTATCGTAATGACAGTTTGCTTTACTCCATCGCCCTCGAAGTTGTTCTGAGCGACTACGGACGTAATGAAAGGTTCATTTAACCATTCTTGTTTCGTTACTTTAGCGTCTTCAACCCACTGATTCTGCCATCGTCCTTCTCTCGGCAATCTAGTTGTTTGAGAGCTAATAAGCTGATTAACATTCGTGTAGTAGCGGATCGAGTGTACTTCGTCATTCTCGATCATTTGACCAAATAGAAACCATGAGAATGTAATGCCATTGCTTGGGTATTCCACTTTGGCAGCAGTACATTCGCTGTGCGGTACTACAGTGTTATTCTCGGTGTAACCGATAATGACATTTTTACCATCAGTAGTGGTTCTATTGACGCTACGAAATCCAGTCTCACCCTGTTGGATACGAGAGTTTTCAACCGTTGTGCAAAGCGTTGAGGTTCCCACTTGCTCAGTATCACAGCCCCAAATAGCCACAGTGCTGATTATCAGTAACCGTATTCGTAAATCGCGCATAATCGTACCTAGTCCTTTTTTACTATTTTCTTACTAAGCTTAACGCAGCTAATCAAAAAGCAATCCAAAGATAACCCTTTGATTAACAAGTTAGCCGCCAGGGGCAAGTGAGAAATCTCACTCCCCTTGCAGCTTGTCTCCTAAATTACTCCTTTTCAGGCATGTAGTTTTCAATGTAGATGTGGATGCCACCAACAGCTGTGTTTTCAAATGTACCAGGTGGTACTCTTGTTAACACAGCGCCCTGTCGGTCAAGCAATTGCTTAAACTCTCTGATTGCTTTCACTTTTTCGTTATCAACGATTGACTCAGATACGATCATGGAAATTTCGCCACCAGATCTTAGCATCGTCAAACAGTGCAAAAAGTGTTTAAGGTCTACTCGGTTGCCCCACGGAGGGTTGCCGCAAATACAGTCCACTTGGCCACCGATATCATCAGCAGTCATCGTGAGAAAGTCTTTGTTGTGGCAGTCGTAGCCCTTATCTTGCAATACCTTGAGATTTTCTGACCACAGCTCATTCACGATAGGTTCAATACCCAACGCTTTGATCTCATCTGCAATCGCACCGTGGCCAGCGTGTGGCTCAAAAATGCGCGCATTGGGATCAGATTTAGAACGAGTGACATCAACCACAAACTTGCTCCAGTTCGAGGGCGTAGCAAAAAATGCCATTTCCTTAAACTTTGCTTTTACAACTTCACCATTTTGCAATGTTGACAGCACTTCTTTCGCACAGCGATCTGAAAAGTCAAAACCATTGCGACGATATACACCGCCAGCTGCTTTCACTTTAGAGCGAATGCTTGTGTAGTGCTTAAGTTGTCGCGTCGGTAGCTCAATTCGCTTTGAATCCACCGCAGTAAGCAACTTAAGTTCAGCCTCATAGGAATCAAGCTCAACCACGTTGTTCGACGATGTATTCTCAACGGCAGAAGGTTTACCTTGGCCCGAATCATCAATGGCGATTTCAATCATTGCTGGAATACTAGTGCCGCTAATAATCCCTACAGTGAAACCACCAATGATAAACTCGTAGCGCAGAGTTACGCGCCAGGTATCACCTTGTCGCGCCAGTTCGATACGGTAGTCATGATTCACGACATGCTTATCGACCTTCTCTTGCACTTTTTTCGAAAGCTTAATTGGCAATCGTTTGAATTTGGCACCATAGACTTTTGGTGTTTCTGATTTCTCAAAAACATCCCAAAAATCGACCGCAACAAACGGATCGAGCAGCGAACTTCGATAGGTACTGTGTGACTCGATGTAACCCTTTTCCATTGCATCGCAGCAAGCGCGCTCAATGGAGACTGGATTCAACTCATCAACAATCATCTTTATGCCTTTTGGCAAATTAACAGCGACCAGAACCACCCGGTCTTCAACCTTTTCAATGGCTAAATTAAGCTTCTCTAAGCGAAAATAACGATCACTTTCGAGTACGCAATGAAAAGTCTGATTACCTACTTGCACAGGCATTGAGTCCCAATCAGCCCCAAACACATGCTTCTCCAAAGCGAGGCTTCGAAGAACATTGCCTGCGAGCGAACCAGAAGGCTGATGGCGTAAAAATGCGCCACTGTTTTTTAGCGAGTCTCTTGTTACCACCGCTGGCGAGAAGTGGTATTCAAGTAAGTCTAATTGATTAAACATGGGTGTTTATCTCCTAAATTGGCTCTTTCGAGCATTAGTTGGGTGTTCCGAACCGCACGATTGCGGGTGCCACTTCATCGGTAGTGGCGTTCTACTCAGAGAGTAAAAATTCATTGAGGTCTGCATTGGTTGCACATCTCAATAAACTGGAAAAAACGGTCGATAGCTTTGAGCTATCGACGTTTTGTTAGGTTGACGTTTCCAGTTCCAAAATAATGAAAATTGATCCTGCCGTTGTTGTCCATTCTAGACACACAGCAGTTTCTATTTGGTCGTGGATACCGATTGACCAACCCGAGTAATCTAAGACTGTCTCCCCTATTAGCTCAATCAGAAAAGCTTGATAGCGTTGCTCAAACTCCTGATAGTCATAGCTAAATCCGAGCAACGTGCCATCATCGTCATGACGCGCATTGTGCTCATTCCAAGCATTCGGTAGTGGAAAACTGCACTCAACACGCGAGCAGAGTTTCTCTTCCAATACCTGCTTAGTCAGAGGACACTCAACCCCGAGAGTATCAATCTCAACAAAATAGGCTTGATACATAATTTTCTCCTAGTTTGCTCTTTCAAGCGGTTGGTGCGAATTACACACAGGACAGCGATGCTCTAAAGCACCACTCTCTTGCTCTACCTTCATCAATAGATTGTCACATTCGCTGCAGTAGGCTTGGCCGACTAGCTGCTGACACATATATTGATATCGAGGGTGTACGCACAGCTGTTTTAGTTCATCGATGCTGCTTACCAGATGGACGTGTTTATGCACGCTTACTGATTGATAAATCTCGAACAGCTCTGATTCTAATGCGTCAGGACCAAACAAGGTTTTTCCCGTTTCATCAACGAAGCAATCAAGCAAATACACTCGGTCGTAGACCAAGCGATGCAGTTTGCGGTTAGTCGGGATCGGTATCAGTTCTCCGTAAAACGGATTGGAGCTAAATGATGCTATAAATTTCATCGTCATCCTCCTTACCAAACCGAGTTTTCTTTAGCCCAATCGCTGGCTCGTTTCACTTCTGCGTTGTAACGCTCCAGAGTCTCACACGAGATTTCTGTTACGTCGCCTTCGCAATAGCTCACGACCATTCGCTTATTGGGTAACGCGATACTGCAGTTGATATCGCAACCGTGTATCCATGAGTGATCTTCTTTACCAATGCAGCGCATCCAAAAAGATTCGAAATCTAAAGCGGATGAGCGTTCTAACTTGTTACCAAGTACCGAACGTTCAAATGGGAAGAAGCCTCTTTTGATAAGAGACTCCAATAAAGCTTCAACCTTTCGGCCTCGCTTTACGTAAGCCTCATTTTGGTGTGGCTCGACCCATTTTGCGCCAGCTTCAACCCAAAACAAATGGCCGAAGATCTCTCCAACAATTGTTTCAGCTTGGGTTTTGTTCAAGTCTGCAAAATACTTAAACAACTCAAGTGCTGACTGCGGTTTGGTAATAAAGCTCTTTACTAGCTTGTTCATAAGTTTTCTCCTAAATAGCCCTTTCGAGCGTGATGTGATTGTTTCCGATACTGCACAATTGCAGCTCACTCAGCAGGTGGCTTCGGATGAGTGAGTTTATGCCTATGGCACAAATGACTAACTTTCTTATTAGCTCTCGGTATGAACGAATAAGAAAGTACCCTTCAAAGAAGAAAGGTACTTGTGCTAGCTGGACTAAGCCGCTTTTGATAAGCGAGCCAACGCATTATTCAAAAATGCTTCCATCACCGGGTGATCGCATGTTTTGAACCATTGTATGTATCGGCTCCACACGACCACATCAGTCGATTCAATGGAACATGAAATTAAGCCGCTCATTTTGACATTGCTATCTGAGAGAATGGCTTTAACTGTATTGATGATACCTTCTCGGTCACTAGGCAATGTTGGTTGCCGGTTCGCAAGCTCCGCGACTTTTTCGGCTGAGATGTCTTTCACTTTCAGCTGGCTATCTATGAGGTAGCATTCACAGTCTTCATGCGTACTATGATAAGTAGCATGTATTGGGTTGATACCCACAGCAACAGGAAACAGCATGGTTCCTGACGGTCGCGAGATAAAGATAAACTCACTGGTTTTCTCAGCGTATTTCTCCGCTATCTTTAGATCTCTTGAAAAATCGTACTCTCGGTAACTACAGTCACCGTAATTCGAATTTTCATACAACCAATCAATCGTGGCTTTAAGCTTGTTTACGTCCATTTTAGTTTTCTCCTATTAGAGCCCTTTCAGGCGTTACAATTTCTCCATCCAACACTTCTCCATCCAATGTAGTTGGAAAGGTCTTGTTCATTTTCTGGAGTATGACTTCTAGCTCAACTCGACAACGCATAATGCCTGTTGATTGACCATCCAAATGCATACCCGTATCGGGTTTATTTTTGGCCTTTTGAGCTAGGCGTTTCTCTTCATCTTTCCACTCGACTAAAAGCAGTCGAAGTTGTGTTTCTAATGAATCCATCTTCATCTTCCCACCCTAATCAATTGAACAAAACCGTCAAATCATGTTTAGCTATGCGTTTAGCTTCTGACTCGACTCTATCCATGAAGACATAGACTAGCTTGCTCGCTGTTAACAGCAGTAATGACCAGTGGTTCCAGCCTTGACCGTTCATCAGTTCATTCGCAACAGATAAAACGAGCAATCCTTGAACAAACAGTAATCCGATATTGAAGTTCAATAAGTGCATATACAGGCGTTGTGCCGAACACCAGATAGTGATCATCAAATAGGTCATAAATCGACTACTGTAATAGTCCAGAAGTATGTTTCTCATTTTGTCTCCTAGTTAGCCCTTTCAGGCCTGGTTAGTATTGCCAAATCCGCACCATTGCGGTGTCACCAAAGGCTGTGACTTTCTTGCTACAAACGAGCAAAAAATCCTCAAAGCAAAACATGGCTTTGCTTTAAAGACTGTTGATTTGGAGAATAAGCTTAAGAAAAGTAAGCGAGTAGATGGTATGTGCGCGAGGAAATTGCACTATCAGATGTGGTAATAATAGCAGTGTTCAAATCAGAATGTTAGTTCGATTTCTCAGTTATACCTCAAATAAATGAATCTTCCCGGCAAATATAAGTTTTACTTCAAGAGCTCATTGCACTGGTATTAGTTGAACAATCTCTTTGTGTGGAGGTTGCTGTGACGTAGCTGTGGGTGAACAAAGATTAAAACTTTTCTGTTACGCATGACTGATTACCAGGTTCTGTGCTGATTGGAATCTAACAGAGGCGACAAAACAGAGGTGATGTTGCCAAACTCATTTCTGCCCCATTATCATTTTCGTTGATGAATAAGTCGATAGAAAACCTACCTCCAACAATGATATTCATTGCATATTTATTCACTTATCGAGTGGGTGAATTTTCACTTTCCGAAGTTAGGTTTCATGTGTTTAGATGCGCCCAAGGCTATTGATTTTTTGCTCAATAGCTTTATTTGGTCATTCTGTTAAAAGCTTCGCCCTGTAATCTCTATAACCCTTGAACCTATTGACTTCATGATATATACATCGACCTTATTGGCTAGATGATCATTAAAAAATATTAGTGTGACACTTATGCCAATTACATTTTTTGCCTAAATTTGCTCCTACACAATTTACAATGAATGTACTACCACTTTTTACTAATAATTTTTCAAATTACATTGATTGGATCTATTTGTGTGGTGGCTAGGGATAATTGCCGGTGTTGTGAGTGCCGTATCTTATCGGGTCGATTCCTTCGGAGTCGGTCTCTCGATAGTGGCGTTCACTTTAGTCTTTGTCGTTCATGTAAACTTAAAAACCTTTCGTTCTAAAAGCGCACTTTGGTTCCTATACGGCATAGCTTATTACACGACCAGTTTGTGGTGGGTGAATGGCTATTTGGCTCAGGAGTATGGGGATGCAAGTTGGGTTAGATGGGGGCTTTGGCCTTTATTAGTCGTTATTTTATCATCCAGTTTTCTTATTATTCCTTGGCTTGTAGCCACCCTGACGCCCTCTCGCACGCTCATTGCACTTCCCTTTATTTTGGTGTCTCTAGATATTTTGAGAGAACATACCGACTTTTCTTTTGCTTGGCTACATCCTGGACTGTTGTTACTCGATGTGGGCTTTTCTGGTTGGTTAAGTGCCGTTGGTGCATTTGGTGGGGGCTTAATGGTGTACCTTCTGAGCAGTTCCATTGCTTGGCTGATAGTCAATCAATCAGGCCGCCACAAAGCTCTTACGCTAGTCGCAGTGATATTAATGAGTTTCTTGTTGATAAATCAACTGCTCTTTTTGCCCCAACCTTCTGAACAAAATGAATCGAATGCGTCAGTTCGCCTTCTACATGGCAACTTCGCGGGTCCACATAAACTCTCTAAGAACGATGTCATTGAGCGTGTTCAGCGTTATGTCTCCCTATCTCTACAAGCCCCGAAGGCTGATATCGTTGTGTGGCCTGAATCCTCTATGTCCTTACCTTATGAAGAGATACAGCCATTCGTGAAGAACAGTTTAGACAAGCTGAAACAGAAGGGCGTTGTGGTGGTCTGGGGCGGGCAAGCGAGAAACGGTCAACATTTACAGAATGTGATATACCGAAGTGACCGTTCTTCACCCATTTATTTTAAACAACGATTAGTGCCTTTTGGCGAATATCGACCTGCTTGGTTCATCGACTGGATTGAGCGAGTGACGCTTTCTCGAGGCGGAGATATTCAGGTGCTCCCAAACTCGATCCAAGAGCATGAGTTTGGCTCACTTCGAGCGGTGTTGGCGGTGTGTTATGAAGCACTCTACTCCGATGTTTTTGCTTCCAAATTGCACGCTGGTAACGTTGCATTTTTATTAAGTGATGTTGAATGGACTCATACCCCTTGGGTGAAACAATTCTTATTGAAACTGAGTCAGGTCAGGGCAGCCGAAGTTGGCAAGTCGGTCATCTATGCCACTAATCAAGGACACACCAGCTTAGTTGGTCCTGATGGTGCCGTTCTTCGTCATGTGGAAAGCCAAGCTACGCAGGTTATGGATGTATCGGTGCCTTTGAATGAGCACCAAACGCTTTACACGCAGCACGGACATTTGTGGTTATTGTGGCTTTCGGGTGGCGCACTTCTGCTCACTCACCTTGCTAATCGAAGGCATCCCATTAAACCAAACTCTTTTACTCAGAAGCGCCTATTTAGAGCGCAATAACACGAACAATACAAGGATACGTTATGTTATACCGTTGGTTAACGATTGGAGGGCTTATCACCCTTTCGCTCGGAGTAGGCTTCATTGCTCTGAATTACGATAACGCAACTCAACCTCAACGCATCGGTTATGCGGCGCCCCCGGTAGATTCAGCACAGCGCTCTGAGCCTCACTCGGCTAGCGAGACTGAATATCAACACGTAGTGTCACAGCAGACATTTGAAACTCAAAGTGAACGCATTGAAGCTCAGATGTTGTCAGAGCTAGAGACGCTCAATCAAGACATTGCGAATGAAAAAGTGAGATTGGATAGAGAGACCGCGGAAGCGCTGTCAACAGAAGAGTCTCCGGAGTTGGTGATAGCAAGGGCCAATGCCATTTTGGCTGAGCTAGAAAGTGAAGGTATCGTCTTGAATTATAACCCGATGCTTTTAGCGCCAGACGCCGTTTCACCCGATATACAAGTCATTGAAGAGCAAGTGGTCAAAGTAGAAACGGACCTGATTGATGTCGAAAAAAGATTCAACAACCTTGGCAACAATAAGGAATCGTTATGATGAATATTATCAAAGCAGGCGCTTCTATACTTATGTTGGTTGGTGTTTCGTTGCCGACGGTTGCCGCTTCGGTTGGTGAACTCAGTGGTCGCGCGATGGTGTCTCAAGGGAAATCGGGGTATCAAGTCGATTTGCAATTGCCTAGTGGCGTCAACGACTTAGTGCCCGCGCTGTCGGTGCAATATCAGCAAGGCACCGCCAATGGTCCGTTAGGGCTTGGAATGAGCTTGAATGGGTTATCGAGTATAACGCGTTGTAGTCGTAACGAACAAGACGATGGCATTAACAGTGGGATACGATTTGATGATACCGATGTGTATTGTTTAGACGGTCAACGTCTCTTTTTAGTGTCTGGTCGTGAAGGCCAAGGGGGGAGCGAATATCGGACCAAAGGGGGATGGCAGACCAAGATTGTCGCAAACGGTCAATTATCTTCTGGGCCCGAAAGCTGGACGATTTATTCATCTGATGGTTACGTGACGCGTTATGGTTCAAGAGAGGATGCTCAATTGACCGTGGATGGCCATGGCCTCGAATGGTTCATCTCGAGACAAACCGACCGATTTGAAAATGGTATCGACTTTCGCTATCGCACTCACCAAGGTCAGCGCTACCTCGATAATATTCAATATGCCGACGTGCACCTAGCTTTTAACTATACCAGCCGCCCTGACGTGCTGACTGCCTATCGTTTTGGTCACAAACAGACACTGGGACAAAAGCTCGACAATATTCAAATTAATCGCGGCAGTCAGCGGCTTCGTCGTATTGAATTCTCATACGGTGAAGTCAATTCTCAAGGCATTAAATTCAGTCGAATGGAGAGTCTGCAAGTGTGTGGCTCTGGTGGCGCTTGCATGCCTGCGCACACTTTTGAATGGGAAAGTAACCCCTACAAAGAGGGAGAGCCTGAGCAAAAAACACTGTACCCTCTCGATGAATTTAAAGGGTTTGTTGCGGGTGATATCAACCGAGATGGTCGCAGTGATATGTGTTACCTTGAAGATGGGCTTTATTGTGGAATTAACCAAGGGCAAGGGAATTACGCCTCAGCGACTAAGTGGAGTAACGACTTTCAAGGCAGTGCTTGGGAAGAGGCTCAAAACCACGCATCGTTGAGTTTACTTGATATTAATGAAGACAGTTTTCAAGATTTGTGTGCTTTCAATGAAACCGGGTTTTTCTGCGCATTAAACAACCAAGGGCGAACGTTTGATTCAGGACGTTACTGGAGCCAAAACTACACCATTAATGATGCCGTAAGATTGCTGGATGCGAATAGCGATGGTTTGGCGGATGTGTGCCGAGTGGAATCCGATAAAGTGGTTTGCGCCAACAATACAGGGCAAGGACTGAGCGCCGATTATGTCTTAATGGACCAAGGTTACCCGTTAGAGAAAACGTATCAGTCAACTTCCTCTGGTTTTGGAATTCTTGACTTCGACCCCGTGAATCTGCCACAAAGCCAATTCATTGATATTAACCAAGATGGTTTTGCTGATTTATGTGGCGTGAAACTTGATGGCCATTTCTATTGCGCTTTGGGTCAAAAATCCGGCAGCAGTACACTCTCTTTTCAAGCAGCTCAACGCTGGGCAAGTCAATTGCCCGTTGGGTTAACAAACACCGTCTCACAATCACCGAATCATAATACCCACGAGCAAGACGTCAAGGTGGTTGAGCAATTGCAGCGCACCATGAACCTTGTCGATGTGACTGGTGACGGGTTAGCAGAGCTATGTTACCGACAAGGAAACGACTTTGTTTGCCATCAAAATACCGGGCAAGGCTTTGAGGCTGCGAAAACATGGTTAACGCTTGGCCAGGACCATTTTAAAATCGACACTGGCAATGAGAATAACGTGTCGCAGGTGGAAGCGTCCATCATGCTGTCTGACAGAAACAGCGATGGCTTGTCTGACTTGTGTTACATCGCTGGAGAGCGCGTGTATTGTGCTTATGGCGATGGAAAGCATTTTAATTCGCCGACTGTGTTAGCCACGTTAAACGCCGACCTGGATTTACTAAAAGATAAGATGTCGTTATCAGGGAACTTCATCAAAAAATTCTTTGGTATTAAAACTACGATTTACTCTATGGCTGTGAATAACGTTTACGGGCCGTTCAAAAAAGGCGTCGACGCCAATGGTGATGGATTACTCGGTGATTGTTATCGCTCTATCGATGGGTTGACATGCCTCTCTTATGAGTTTGAACCGCTGGCTTTGCTTAAATCGGTGACGTCAGGGTTAGGTGTGAAAAGTGAGTTTGAGTACGGATTAACAGGAAATGCCTCTGTGTTCCAAGGGGCGCAAGCGCCTACCGGGCTTATTGCGCTTGAACCAAATTTTAAAGTGGTCAAGGCACTTGAGCACAGTAATGGCATAGGAGGTATGAACCGCACTGAATACTTCTATAGAGGGTATCACGCTCATCCTGATAAGGGCCTGCTCGGGTTTGGGGAAATACAAACCCAAGATTTAGCGAGTCATACTCTTATATCGACCGTGACCGGGTACCGTAGTGATTGGACACCTTATGTTGAGCGCACGCAAACGCGAATCAATAACCAAAAGATTTCACAAAGCGAGTTTGATTATAGAGAGGTGGCGTCTCCTATCGCCGGACAGTCTTGGCCACAAATGATTGAAAGCCGTCAATCTGCTTGGGATACATCAGGAAACCTTTTGACCCACGCGGTTACGCAATATCAAGGTTACGATGCGCTTAATTTCCCCGATACCATCACTCAAACGGTCGACGATGGTAATGGTGAACGATTTGTTGAAAAAACGACCACGCGTTATCAACATGATACGCAACGCTGGTTAATCGGCAAACCTCTTGATGTCTCTGTGACCAAATCCAATGGTCATGACTCTCAAACAAGAAACACAGCCTTTTCTTATGATGCAAATACCGGGGCTTTGATTAAGCAAACCATCGAGCCTGGGCATGCACTCTCGTTAACGACGCAATTTGACTACAATGCCAGTGGTTTTCGCACCTTAGAGCGTACGACCGGCAGTGGTGAAACGCGTCAATCCACGACCCAGTACGATGCTTTAGGTCGAGTGACGAAGCATACCAACGCCCTTGGTCACTTTGTCACAACCACTTATAACAATTTGTGTGGATTGCCTGACACCGTCACCGACGCTAATGGGTTGACGACCCGGTTTGCGTATGACGATTATTGTCGAGAAATTAAGAAAACCCTGCCCGATGGTAACTGGGTTGAGCAAGTTTATGAATGGAGCGATGGTGCCGATGCCGGCCTAGACCAACACGGATTGACGCTGGGTGACCGCAGTGTCTTCATGGTGACCACGCAAACCTCCCAGGGCGGTTTATCAACCACATATTTCGATAAGTTGGGACGTGAAGTACGCACCAAGCAATTGAACGGTGATGGCAAAACCGTGATGGTTGATAAGGCATACGATGAAAAAGGCCAGCTTGTTGGGGAAACCGTGCCTTATTTTGAGGGGGCTTTTGCAGGGGATGCGACGTTCTGGTTACAAACCACTTATGACGCGCTAGGTCGACCTACAACTCAAACTCAACCAACAGAAGATGTTGGTGACCTGGTTGCGACCACTCGCTATCAAGGCTTAACCGCAACAACAACCGGTCCCGGTACCTTTGAGAAGGTTGAGCAAACTAATGGTTTGGGGCAAACGGTCCAAATCGTAGAAAATGGTCAATCAACCCTCCGTTATACCTATGATGCAGTCGGTAATCTCACCCAAACGGATGCCAATGGACTGGTAACGGAAATGAGTTATGACCAGTTCGGTAATAAAACCAAGATGATTGACCCCGCAATGGGCACTTGGACGTATTACTACAATGCGTGGGGAGAGCTGGCTCGGCAAGAGGATGCGAGAGGGATGGTCACCAGTTTCAGTTATGATGCACTCGGTCGTAAAATCAAAGAATATCTCTCAGATACTCACTCGCGTGGACGATATCAACCCAATGAATGGCAGTATGACCAATCGTTAAAAGGCGCTCTGGATGCCTCCAGCAGTCACCATAGCCAACGTCGTTATACCTACGATGAATTGGGACGCACTCAATCGATGACCTTATCCATTGATGGCTCAGAGTACACGACCTACTACGAGTACAATGAAGCAGGCCGTCTCAGTCGGGTGACTTTCCCGTCGGGGATGAACTTAGATAAAGATTACGATGTGAATGGCCTGCTTAAGCGAATGAGTATTCCTTATTCTGATATTTGGGATAGCCAATACATGCAAATTGAGGAAGCGTTAAAAGCCACCTCAGAGCGCATTGTTGAACTCGAGATGCAGGCTTATGAACTGGAGAAAAGTGCGCAATTTTATATCGAAGAGTCTGAGCGTTTACGTCAAGCGGCAGAGCAGTTGTTTGCTAAAAGTGATGATTACCAACGTACCGCCGACGAACTCCGTGCCAGCGCGAACTCGATATTTCGAAGTGCCAATATTAACGCTAACCGCGCCGTGAGTTATCGCAATAGTGCACAATATTACTGGCGAGCTTTTGGTAATCAAGTTTTCAGTAACTACAAGACACAAAATGGCTACGCGTATTACAAATATGACCAATGCACTAAAAAAGATTGGAAAGGGAACTGCAAAAGGAAAGAGTATTTTACGGCTAAAGTACCACTGTGGATGGTTCAGACGCGTCGTTGTACAGCATCGAAATGGGGTTCATACTGTTATAATGGCGCACAGGCCAGTATCAACTTAACGCAAGTGTATAATCAATGGGCCAACCACTATCAAGCGATTGCGAATCATCAGCGTGCTCAAGCAAACCAAAAGCAGAGTCAGGCTAAGCACTATCAAGCTGCCTCTGATAATGCAGAGCTTCGCGCGAAGGAATTGATTGCTCAAGCAGAGCACAATGCCGCGTTAGCCAGGCAGGAAACTGACTTACTGTCTGACTTAACCGATGAACTCGATGATTTGGTGGTTGCAGAGGCAGAGCTTCAAGAGATATTGGATCAGCGTCTAAACGACGATACCGCGGAAATTGTCTGGGTCGCGACCAGCCGTGATAACTTTGGGCGAATTGGTGGTGAGCTCTTTGGTAATGGGCTGCTGACAAGGCGTGATATTGACCGCTCTCGTGGAACGGTTCAACGCATTACGACAGGAATGGGCGCCAACTACCTACGAGACATTCATTATACTTACGATGAGCGTGGTAACGTTCTAAGCAAAATCAGCGCCGTTCGAAATCAACAAGAGCATTACCAGTACGATGATTTTGACCGCTTAACACAATGGTACTACAGCGACAATCGCACTGTTGCTCAGGTAAAGCGCGATTACCGTTACGATGTGTATGGGAACTTGACGTATAAAACCGGACAAGGCCAATTCAATGTTAAGAGTAACGGGCAATTGGTTGGCGATTACACGTATGATGCTAACGGCAATATGGTTACTGGTCGTGGAAGAACCATCGATTGGTACTCGTCTAACAAAGCCAAGCGTATTAAAGACAATGGCGTCATCACTCAGTATGCGTATGGCAGTGAGCGAGAGCGTGTGAAACAGGTGTCTGATGGGGTCACTACCTACTACATCAGCCCTGAGTACCAGCTTGAGGTGTCGACTAACGCGGATGGCAAGGCGGTGACAACGATGCGCCACCGATTTATGGCAGACAATCAAGCCGTCGCTGAGCATGTGAAAACGCTCATTGACAGTGAAAAGCAAATAGATCGAACCGCTTACTTCCACCGAGATGCGTTAGGGACGGCAGATTTAATCACCGACCCGAATGGGAAGGTGCAAATAGAGCGTGGTTATACGCCATTTGGTGAGCTACTCGCCTCTGCTGAGTTGCAAGCGACACCGATGTTTACCAACGCAGAAATGCGCGGCTTCACTGGGCATGAAAACGTCGGTAACAGCAGCGGTCTCATCAACATGAACGCTCGACTTTACGACCCAGTCATTGGTCGATTCTTGAGTGCGGATACATTTGTCCCAGACCCTAGTTTAAGTCAAAGTTATAATCGTTATTCTTATGTATTGAATAACCCAGTGAAGTACAACGACCCGACTGGCCACTTTTGGCAGATTGTCGTCGGGCTAGCCATGCTGATCACTTCACAAACGTTTGCAGATCCGGCAATACAGCAAATAGGTGCTATTGTGGGTACCGCTTTCATGGGATTTGGAGCGGCTGGTATTTTTGGAACCGAAACGGTAGGGGCAGTGATGGCCTCAGGGGCGAGTACCTCATTTACCACAAGTTACATCATGACAGGTGACTTTGGTGAAGCGGTGCAAGCTGGCGTGTTAGGAGGGCTATCTGCGGGTGTGACCTATGGGATTGCCCATGGTGAAGGGAGCGTATTCAATGCCGATACAGGAAGTTTAAAAGGGGCGCTACCTCTTGCTCATGGTGTGGCTCAAGGCGGCTTCCATGAGCTTCGAGGTGGCAGCTTCAAGCAAGGCTTTATCAGTGGTGTTATTGGTAAGCTTGGAGGCTCAGTGGTTCATGAGAATATGGACAACTCAATAGGCAAGATGGCAGGTATGGTTGCAGTTTCAGGCATTGCGGCCGCAGCAAGCGGAGCGAATAGCCGAGATGCGGTGATGCGCTCTGCTGTGAGTGTTATTACTATTTATCTTTATAATGAAATGGGCTGGGTAAATTACCGAGGACAGCGTATGTATGTGGATAAAGAAACATTTCAGAAAAATGCTGCAAATGCATATTTAGCGGAAGAAGCTGGACAGCCAATGTCTGATTATCTCGAAACTACAGCTGAAGAAACCGCTCAAATCGGTGCGGGTGTTCTTTCGAATATGGCTATTGGTGTCGGTGCCTTAAATCCCGCCACAGGAATGGTTATGGGTATTGGAGCGTGGTACCTAGACTCCAGTTGGAGTAACTTCATTGGCGTGATGATAGGACCTGCGGGTAAAGTCGGAGGAATCATTGACGATGCCTTATACTTTGGCTCGCCTGTTATTAAGCAGACGGTAGATAATGTAGGTACGGTGAACGATGCAGTGTCTGTAGGTTGTAATACGGTGGTGAAGTGTGACTGAACAAAATGAAAAATGGGATACCGCAGCGATATATTTCGTACTTTGGGGTGGAGTAGCAATTCTCATCGCAAAAGAAGATTATATCTTGGCGACCCTATCTGGTGGGGTGTATATAGCGTTGATAACACTTGCTTCAGGTCTAAAACCAATTCGAGAAAAGTACCCATTATTGGTACCGTATATTGCGGTATCATTTGGTTATCTTTTCGGGATTGTTTATTCATTTCAGTTATTTGATATAAATAATCTATGGCGTTTCTTGGCTACTTTCCCTTTAGCTTGCTTTGCTTACTGGTTTGCTACACGAAAAGTGCGACCTATCTTGAGGGAGAATAAAAATGGTTCATTTTAAGGAATTATACTGTGTACTGATGTTAACGTTACTTGTCGGTTGCGGTGGCGGAAGCAGCGGTAGCAGCTCTTCTTCTGCAAACTCAGAGGATAGTGTCACTCGTTACAGTAGTGATTACGCAGTTTCTGATCTACAAGCGTTCTTCAACTTATCAGCAACGAGTTCATCTGAGGCAGAGGTCACGGGGTATGTTCTTGGCAACGATGATTTATATGTGACTTTAGCCGATGGCGATGAATTAGTGGTTACGGTCGACAATGTACCTCAACCTTTGCTCTTATCAAAAGATGAGGTGGTGGAGGGAAGTGGTAGTTATGGCGGTGAGTATTACGCTGCAACGACTTCCGCTTTAGCAACTGAGTATAAAGTTAGCTTTGTTCGGGGTGGCGTTGAAATTTCTCAGTTAACGGCCAATGAACTTCCTCTCCCTTTTGACCCTATCGTGAGTTTGACAAATGAAGTTGTTGATGTGTCATTTTCGCCAGAGGCAGGTTACACATACTCATACTCAGGTGAACAACTAAGTTGCTCAAATGGTGTAGAGACCAACGTAAGAATCGTCGCACCAGATATTAACAATGGTGAGCATCTACTTAATTCAGGTTCTTATAATAAAACCCTGAATGAAATATTTGGTCAGACTCAAGCTCAACTAACTCAAGGTTTTGATAGCTGTATATTTGAGATGGATATTATAGCGAGCAAGGACTCGTTACCACCTCAAACCAATGGACAATTAACTCTTGATGTTGCTCAAAAGAGAAAGATAAAAATAGAGCTTTAATCTTGTTAAGAAAACCTGTCTAGTAATCAAGCGCCTTTCTCTTTGTTGAATGATTTAACAAAGAGAAAGCTGTCATTGTTTGAATAAATATTCATAGTAGGGTTGTATCTATTCCCGCACCAGTCTGACTTTGAAGTTAATGCTCTAAGTAATAAATGTCCAACTACGAGCTAGTTACATCGGCTAGCTTATTTTTTGCCCCTAAACAGCTCCACACAAGTAACGAACATTAATCTAAAAGTTTCAATCTTTGTCCACCGACAGCAGCATTTCTTAATAATAGATCTTATGTAGTACAGAGGAAGCAGAGCAAAGCGCCTCATTGGAGTAGTCATATCTGGAGATAGCCCATCTCCACCAGATCGCAGTAAAGCCACTGCCTCTTCGTGGTGTTATTTTCGTCAATACCGACGGCGAGATAGTTCTGGACAGCAATAAAACCGCCACTTACACTTTTATGTCAGAAACACGCTATAATTTCAGTTATAGCGCGCACCTGACATTATCTATGCATTCAACATTACGTGACACGGTAACATTTTTATTATGGAGAAGTTTCGTGGAGAACAACAACGACCGTCAACTTCCTACCATCTACAAAAGTCAGGATGACATTGCGAATGACGACGCGATGCTTGGCCACAAGCAGCCACTCAAACGTCACTCGATTACTCTGCCCGACTTAACGCGACATATTGACCCGACCTCCCCGTTCGCTCGGCGCATCGTTGAAGGGTTGATGGCCTTCAATCTCGACCGAGGCGGTCTTGCGCACACCAGTTTGTCGATGTTGGCTTCCGTACTCAGACGTTGGAAACAGTATTGTGAAAATAAAGGAGCGTATGCTTTCCCTATCTCCGAGACATTTGCGTTAGGCTGGCTCAAGTATGAGCGCTATGTCGGCAATAAAGCGGTACCGACCATTCGGCAGTACCGAGCCCAACTGAGTTACCTACTGAATTGGCTCAACCTTGACAATCCTTTCGCCTCCCAGGTCGTGATTGGTTTCATGCGGGGCTTGGTTAAAGATCAAGTTGAAGTGTCACAGAAAGCTTTTCGACAGGCTCAGGCGTTTGGTATGCGAAGCGCAGATCTGCTGTCAATTGTGGATGTTCTTGACGTCAGGCCATTGAAGAATCTGCGAAATCTCGCTCTCGGTTGTACCGCTTACTCCACCATGCTGCGTGAAGGTGAACTAGGACGGATCCGCTTGCAAGATATTGAAATATTGGAAGATAACACACTGATTATTCATCGTACTCAATCCAAAACCAGCTCCAGTGTTGAAGCGAAGATGATGATCGGCTTGTTTGCTGGCGTGATGCGAGTGTATCTGCATCATGCGAGGAAGCAGCTCAAACCTGAGCATTTTATTTTTTCAGAAATGAGTGGTGGCGGTAAGTTTTTGCGGCCAACGGTAGCGATGTCGGGTGAGACCGTCGACCGTTGTTTAGGTGCACTCTATGATGTGGCCTGTCAGCACAGTATCGAATTTATGAGTCCTAACCCTCGACGTTGGACTGGGCATAGTGGTCGCTGCGGAGGGGTACAGGATGCTTACGTTAGGAAGATGGAAATTGCGGAAATGATGCGACTTGGAGATTGGCAAGATCCGAAGATGGTGCTGCATTACATCCGAGAGTTGAGCTACAAAGATAATCCGAACGTAACCAATCAAGAGCTGTCTTTGCAGGAGCATTATGAGCGTAGATAACCGAGCTCTTTACAACACGATGATGCACAAAGGGTAAGCGTGTACGAGGACTACAACACTGTTTATATGCGAAAGACAAAGATTGAAACTTAACTACTTCCGAAGCAAGTTTTTGTCGTGGCGACCACAAGCTAATTGTAACAATAATTTGTAACTTAGGTTCTATCTACATAGCCAACAACAAAGTGTGACAACAAAGTTTAAAACCTCGGTTTCCCCTAAACCTAATAATACCAGTACCTAGATCACTGATTTCTATACCACCCACTGTTAGCGTCTGTGTTTCTTCATGTAAAACAGGAAACTACACACATGGCACTACCAACGCTCATCGAGGACAAAGACAAAACTTGGATCTTTAAAGTTATTACACAGACACCAGAGCCAGAGCTTAACGCTTGTTTAATGGGGTTCTTTCTCGGTAGTGGTATGAGTACGCTAGAAATTTGTCGCGTACAGGTTCGAGATATTGTTAAGAAGAACGGACAACTGGCAAAGTGCTTTACTGTCAAAGGCGAAGTGAGCCGAGACTTTTACCTGTCCAACATTAAGCTGCAAAACCTAATCAAGAGCTATATCGAGAAGCGTAAAAAAGATGGTGATCATCCCGACCTATACAACGGTTTTGATGAAGATGAGCCGTTCTTCAAACGAAGCAATGGCGAGCACTTTAAAATCAAGCGTAGAACTACCGAAAAAGGCAACACAACCTATCACTGCAACGCTCTAAATGAGCATATAAAACGACTTTTAGCTGATGCTGGTATCGAGCAGCCTAGTATTCTTAGCGGTAGGCGAACGTTTGCTGTAAGGCTTAAACGTCATGGTGTAGATGTCCCTACTATCCATTTGATGCTCGGTAACTCTTGAAACAACCTTAAGACTAATCGAAACGGACACTGTGAGTATGCTAGCAATTGCTGATATGGCATTTTAAAATATGATAGACATATATGACGGGTGGGTGTAGGGTATTTTTGTGAGCTACAAACAAGTGAGCCACCCTCGAAAGGGTGGCTCTTAAACTCGCTACCTGTTGTCAATACTGTTTCCAGCGGAAGAGGACAGGGCTATCACAACAAAAGGCTATGCCTCAGTTGCAGTAAATATACATAATAATTTCATTGAGGGCAAATGTTTTGGATTTGGAAGAGATCAAGCAAGGACTTTCTACAGAAAAACTAGAAACCTATCGTCAGGTGCTCGACTGTAAATCTGACAGTGAGTTAATCGCCGTCTATATGGCAATGCAAAGTATAATGTCTCAGTTTTTCTCAGTGGTTCAGCTACTTGAAGTGACGTTGAGAAATTCAATCCATAAATCAGCTACAGAATGCTTTGAAGATGATGAATGGTATAAGCGTATCCCGATAAGCCACGAGTCAAAAAAACAGGTCGATTTTGCAGAGCAGCAATGTTTGGATGATGTTGGTGCTCGATACACTAGCAACGACTTAGTTTCTCGCCTACCTTTCGGTTTTTGGGTGCACATGCTTCATAGAGACTACAACAATCCACGCGATAAAGAACATAACCTTTGGCAGACTCAACTAGATAAGTGCTTCCCTAACGCAAAAGCGCAGAATGTAAAACTCAATACCCTATTCCAGAGAATGGGTTCTCTTAACAAATTTAGAAACAGACTATTTCACCATGAACCTGCATGGAAAGGCCGACACACTAAAAATAGATCTGATGCAGTTCAATACCTACTTAAAATGTTTAACGAACACATGGAAGCTATTGGCTTACTATCAACATCAAAGCGAGAGCTGATTGCTGTGTTAGGGTTTGAAGAGCGGTTCTTACAAGAATGCGATATTAAAAGTCTTGAGCGTTTTGAGTCGCTATTAAATCCAGACGAGAAGTGATTTAAATATGCTACTAGACATATTTGACAGGTGTATTTCAAAGGTTACAATAGACATATATGACAGGTAAAACTATTACAGAGTTTCAACGCATTGCTAATGCAAAAGGTTGGAAATTTGAAGATATAGCTAAACGCTGGGGTAAGTCCGAACGCCAGATATCACGTATAGCAAAGGCGGGTGAACAGCGTGATTTAGACGCTGTGAATGGCTTACCAAATAAAGACAGCGAACAAAAGAGGTAAAGAATATGAATCAATGCCCTACGTGTGGTGGTAAGAAAGAATCAGTAGTGTTTGTGAATACAGGTCTTGATAGTTCAGGCCATTACACAGAAATACAGAAGTGTGGCCGCTGTTTGGGTGCGGGATACGTGTCTCAAGAAATCATTGATGATATAGAACGCGGTAAACAGCTTAGAGCTGATAGAGTTGCAAAAGGTCTAACACTTCGTGAAGCCGCAAAAAGCGAAGGTGTTACTGTGGCAACCATTTCTCAACGTGAGAATGGAAACTTCAAAAAGTAGGGAAAAGTATGGCGAATCTATTTGAAATGCGTGATGCAGATAAACTCAAGCAAGCTGTCAAAGAAGCCAAGGAAGAGAATAAAACCTGTGTTCTAAGTCTGAACTCTAAAGAAAACAGTTCTCTCTACTTTATTAAAGGTAAATCTGTTAGCAAGGAAGAGTTTATTTTGAAGTCGGGTTTGGAGCATATGCTTGATGGTCAAAGTCAGGTTACATGCACTCGATGTGGCGCGAAAGCGAGTCCAGACAATTATAAACAACCGTGTTGGGCGCAGCCCTGCGAAGGTATCTTTTTCTAGTCAGAGGGGAAATATGGCGAATCACCTTATCAAGATCATTGAAAGTCATTCTCAAGGAATGAGGGATAGTGAATCTCTGCACTGGTGCGCTACTGGCTCTATTGATACAGAGAGAACGCTTTGTGGTGATGCTATTGATTCTGCCAATCTGATTAAAGCGGAATACAAAACGGTGAAACGAGGTGGTATTACTTGCCCGTTATGCCTCTCTTTCATCAAAGAAGTTAAAAAAATTAAACTGTAGGGGAAATTGATGTTTATAAACAAAGCAAAAAATTTAGATAATATTCTGAATAATAAAGAAAAAGGAATTGTCGATACCGATCAGGTTGATTTCTCATTTCAATTACACCGAAATGCAGCAATGTTTGAGCTAGACAACCAAGATGCAAAGCCTACTACCGAAAACTACCAAGAAGCAGCGTGTCACATCAAAGAGACGACTGGTGTTGTACTGAGTGTTGAACAGGTAATCCGCATCCTAAACTTATTTCCGTCTGCAAGAATAAAGTTGGCAGTATACAAAGGGTGTAGTGACAGTGAAGTTAGGGAGCTAGTGTATGAAGCCGCTTGCGGCTTCTTTGCTGGTAGTGAAGCGCCTACATATGGTGATGGAATCAATATGGATCGATACATTGCACACCTTCAAACTCAAGCAAAAGTAATGGGCTATAACGTAGAGAAAATTTAGGAAAAAGGGATCGGAATGGCTAAGTTTGAATCATCACAATAGTAGAGGGAAATTATGCCAATTATCAGATTGGTTGCATTGATCGGAATTTTACTGCTGCTGTGGTATGGAATAGCAGTGCTATTTAAGAACTACGGTGTACTCATAGGCGTAGCGACTCTCGTAACGGTGGTGTTAATTGGTCGCATCGTCTCTAAGCGCATCGTTGCTAGGCTAAAAAGTCAAAAATTAAAGCAGTAAGGGAAAAGAGCTTTATGAGCACTCGCATACCACAACCAATCATCAAATTTAGTGAGTCGGGAGTCATGATCTCTGACTTAGTTGACAAACGCCACGGCTATACAGCAGAGGATTACCCGTGGGCGCGTAAAATGCTTGGTAAGTTTCCTATTCCAACTTGGCAAAGGGATTCAGTTTGGACGCTTAAACAAAAAGTGTCTTTCATTGAGTCTTGTTATCTGGGCTATGACATAGGTTCGATTGTCGTGAATGGTTATCTTGATCTGGATGACAACACTTTGGCTGAATACTCAGATTGCCTAATTGATGGTCAGCAAAGAGTTGAGGCATTACTCGACTACACATCCGACAAATTTAAGGTATTTGGGTTTTACTACAGCGAATTAGAGCGAAGTGAACAATCTCGTTTTTTGTATCGTGAACTAGGCAAGCGAACAACAGATTGCTTTGATGAACGAAAGCTAAAAGTAGTCTACAACCACTTAAATTTTTCTGGAACAAATCACCTAGAAAGTGAACGCGCCTGATAATTTGGCGACAAATTACTAACTCAAGGGGAAATTCATGGCAAAAAACAAATCAACGCCAAAACCATTAATTTCAGGGAGCGAGTATTCCAAACGCGGCGTGACACGCAAAAAAACAAAACCTTTAGGTGGATGGGGTAGCTCAAAGGCGGCAAACCAAGACCGTAAGAATGGTGCAAAAATGGCTGAAATCGAAGCCTATGCAAAGAAACACAAAATTACCATTACGCAAGCAATGGTCGAGCTAATGGAATGAGGGGAAAAAATTCGTTTACCCGATCTAGCTGTGGCAAGTTGAAGACTAGCGAACCGCAATATCACATCGCCAGTTCACACGACTTAGCTAGCGCAGGAGTACATAGATGTTATGTAGAAATAACTATATAAAAAACCTTACTTGATCTAAAATCAAGCAAGGTTTTTTATTGCGATCATAAGAGTGCTAATACTCTATCAAAGATCGCTTCCACTGTGAGTAGTAATCCAATCCAGCAAAGCCGGAAACTGGTACTAACTACGAGATCAGGATGATTACACAGCCAGATCTGTCGCTGGAAAAAAGTTGCTGGCTTGATTTCAAGCGAACATTCTTTTCTATTAGCGCCCAGAGCTTCGATACCATCATAATCAAGTGCTACCGCGTCTTTTGTCAGACCCGGTAAACCACCAGCCCCCATTACGTAACGCAATATCCACCGACCGTTCTCAATATTTTTGATGTACAAAACTTTACGTCGACGATACTTTTGTGGGCTTCGGCCGACATATGCATTGCTTAATCTAGCAATGCAATGTGTGTAGCCGCTGTCATGCAAAGGCAATCGCACGATAGTGTTCACGTTCAATTTCATCTTTTTCTCCAATAATGCCCTTTCGAGCTAAATGTTGGTTCGTGCCAAAACCGCCAAATGCGGCGTCACTTAAGGCCGTGACATTTTTGCTTTAGAAGCAAAATAAATAGAACTCCAAAGGCTAAATGCCTTTGGAGTCTATCTTACTAGTTAACGTTTTTGGGGTGGCACGCATCTATTGCTGCAGATACCATCCTGGCAATTTGGACAAGGCATGTTAACTCCTTACCTTGCTAATGAACTGGCTTTAGCATGTAGATCCATAGAACGAAATACTACAAACGCCTGTTCGTTAGGGCTCATTTTATTGAACTCCGCTGTCACCGCTGGTGAAAACGCCTTAACCATTTTTTCTCTGTGATTGTTTATGTCTTGTGAATGGCGTGATTGCCACCCAACACATTTTTCACAAAGGCCAATGGGCTCCTCTTCGCCATCGCATTCAGTGTTAAACACTTTCTGGCAAGCCATACAAGTCTTAACGTACATCTTTACCTCCACACTGTGTCAGCGTAATGATTTGCTGGTTGAGACTGAAAAGGCGTCTCTCCATACAAGTCATGTAGTCAGAGAAGAGAAGTTCATGATGATCTCTAAGCACTAGTACAACATTTGTTGGCAGTTTTTGTACTGAATCGGCTAGATAGTCTTTTGACGCATCGAGCGCACTTGTTTGTGCAGTGCAATCCACCAAATTAACATGAACCTGTGAACAGCTTGATGCAGCGATCTCAGAAGCGGTAGCGCCAAATGCTACCAACGCTACTAGTGTTGATACTGTTTTTTTCATAACCATTTTTCTCCTAAATTTTACCTTTCGGTGTCACAAAATAATGCTATTCCTTCAATGTAGAATCGCTCCACGACCTCTTGTTCTTCACCATTTATTGGTAAAGACTCGATTTGGTCAAAGAGTTCTCCCGTTAAATCAGGTGCTGTCATAGTTGTCTCCTAGATTTCCTTTTTCAAGGTGTGTAAATATCCCCAATTCCTACACGATTGCAGGTCACTCTGCGATTGCAGGGGTGAGTGAATTTCGTACAAGCGTACAAAATCGTCATAGATAGATTGTATCTATGACGACTTAATATGAGATTCGGTAAATGTGTAAGGCTAACGCTTACGTGATGAGAGTGTTGCTACAAATTTAGTATGCTATTCAAAGGCGCATTATGTCAAGTTAATCAGTTAGAACTATTAAGTTTGTACTAATATCAGCAACGCTCCAAATGTAAACACTGATATATACTGGCCAAACGCTCGTTCTTTCTTCCCTTCAACACGACGTATTTTTGCAACCAACCAACTTGAAAGTGTCGCTAACGCTAGTACCGTTAGGGACATTTGAGCGCCAATCGCTATGGTCACGGCGACAATGAGTTCAACATCTCCCTGACCGAGCAATATCTGGCCTTTTGTTTTGGCAACAAAATCGTTGGCAACGGTTAGGAAAATATATAAGGCAATGGCCGATATAATCCCCTGTGACATTGTTATTAACACCAAATCGTAGTGCACCATCAGAATAGCGGTGAAACCTATAGGCATTGTCAGTTGTGGCGGCAAGAGACGATATCGAATATCAATGTTGGCCACGATAAGGAGTAACGCGGTGATGCTGGTCATAAAAAATAGAGCTAAGTTATTCAGTCCTAGCATCACTAACAGAACGCACAACAACGCCATTACGAGTTCGTTGATCAGATAACGCGAAGAAATCAGTGTTGAACAGTACGCGCAGCGGCCTCTCAAAAAAAGGTAGGAAATAATAGGTATGTTGTGTCTGGCTTTAATTCTATTATCACAGCAAGGCGTGATAGAGCGCCCACCTAATCCAACATCGGCTAGTAATGCTCTCGCTCGACTCTCTGTTAATTCCGTTGGGTGCATCAGGTGCATGTCGATGACTGCGTAGTTCTTGAGCATTTGAGGCAAACGGTATACCACTACGTTAATGAAGCTTCCGATCATCGCGCCTGTCAGCAAAGCAAAGACTACTCTAGCAAACGAGTTATGAGTGATAAGCTGATAGAGGTCAAACGCAGTATTGAAAAACAGGTCCACTAGACGTTTCCTTTTTTATTGTTATTTCGGTTCTAAGTTCAGTTGGCTTAATGATGCGCCTCACCCTCACTAGACTCGTGGCGCATCGAGTAAATGTATATTGAGCAATATTACCCCAGAACATGGCAATTCAACTCTCCAAATCTACGGTCTTATTTCCAGTTCTCAATCTTCTCTATTTTTTTCGATAAAACGGAGTTGCATTAGGAAAAACCTTGTTAATGTATAGACAAACCAACAAACAAAGGGAATTACTTAATGTTTAAAAACTTACCTGTCGTTATCGCCGCGGCTTTTACTTTGACTGGATGCTTGACCACATCGCTAGAACAACTGGAGCAGCGTAAACTAACTTATGAGACTTGGGATGTGCGCAAGGACAAAACCACTCCAGGTGCCATTATTGTTCGAGAGAGTGACCTGATTTTCAAGTACGTAACACCTGAGCAAGAAGCAAAATTTCAATACGACTTATCTAAAGCACCGTATGCGAAGAATGTTGTGAAAGGTGTCATCACTAACACGACATCTGATTATGGTAACACTTTCAGCTTGTACAGTGTTCCAGCGACTGACTGGATTCCTGAGTATCAACGAATTAGCAAGTATGGTAATCAAGACCGAATCTTGGTCGACGCTGGCTCTACCTTGGTTCATGCGGTTTGTACTCAAACGAAGTCACGACTTGTCGGAGACATTCGCTCAGAGCAGACCTCAGCTATTAACGTCACGTTAGAGCCTAAAAAGTGCTATCAGGTGATCACTAAACTCGATAACCCTCGCATGGGCTATACGTTGAGAAACAGTTTGGGTACCGATGCTAAACGTTCACATCTCAATGAAATCAACTGGTGGGAACAATGTCATCATGAAACGGTTGTGGAAGAAATCGACTGTCGTTCAATTGGTGAAACACGATTTAATTAATAGGTGAGGTCTTCAAATGAATATTGCAGAATCGGTTGTCGCAGAAATTAAATCAACCATTGACGAGTTATCTCACTTGGTGCCCCACTACACGAGGCGTACCTCTCAGTTAACAATGGTCAATGACATCCGCAATATTCTTTGTCGAGATCAATCCAGCAATGTGATTGTTTGTGAGGCAGGAACGGGCGTGGGCAAAACTATGGCTTACCTGTTAGGCGTCATACCTCATGCAAAGCTGAATAACAAATCAGTGGTCATCTCGACTGCGACAGTGACACTGCAAGAGCAAATCATCAACAAGGATTTGCCTCTTTTTCAAGCTGCATACCATAAACCGTTGAGCGTAGCGCTGGCAAAAGGTCGTCAGCGCTACGTCTGTGCCGATAAGCTTAATAAAGCATTAGGCACTCAACAGCCTGAACTTGATTTTGAAGAGGCGCTCTTTCACTTGCCACCAACCGAACAGGATATGGCTACCTTGCGGCGAATGGCTTCCAAATTGGAGACTAACGATTGGAACGGCGATATCGATTCTTGGAACGGCGAACTGTTACCAGAGCCTATTTGGTCAGCAGTCGCAAGTGACGCAAATGGCTGCAAGGTAAGCTTTTCAGCTCACAAATTTTGTCCGTTTCATATTGCTCGCTCTGAACTAAGTGGCGCCGATATCATCGTAGCCAATCACTCGTTGGTGGCAATGGATCTGCAGTTGGGCGGCGGGGTTTTACTGCCCAGTGTTGATGAAGCTGTCTATGTTTTCGACGAGGCACATAGAATGCCTGATATTGTTCGTGATGCAACTGCGTCCACAATGTCTTTGTCTAGCACACTCTCGGTGCTGGAGTCACTGAACAAACTCGCAGATAAAAGAAAACTTACTGCTGCGCTCTCACCAAGTCTCTCACAGCGTATTAGCGATGAGATAAAAGTGAACGCCAACGATTTGATAAAGTCATTGAGGGCTTTGCAGGATTTCGTTGCGACGAATGAAGAGGTGCTTTTCCATGGTTCACAGTTTCATCGATTCGAATTGGGAACTATCCCTAACGTATTTGAAAGCCTCTTGCTTGATGTTCAAACTTCGACAAAAGCAGTAAGACGAACACTGGGCAAAACTGGCAATCATCTGAAAGCTGAAATAATAGATGAGGGAAGTAATCTGGTTGCTGAAAAAGGACTGTCTGACCTCAGTTTCTTTATCGGCCGGATTGATTTGGTTTGGACAACAACCAATTTGCTGATGACCCACCATACTGCCGGTATACAGCCTGCGAAGTGGCTCGAGCGGCGCGATGGGAAACTGTACTTAGCAGCCAGCGAGGTATCCGTTGGGAACTCGCTTCTTTCATGGCTTTGGAAAAAAAACAGTGGTGTGATACTGACCTCTGCAACGCTAAGATCTCTATCAGTATTCGATACCTATTTGTCGAGTACCGGCCTTAACCTTGCCAACCACGCTGCCGTTTTTTGCAGAGTGTATGAGTCACCGTTCGACTATCAATCACAAGCGAAGCTGATCATGCCTATTAATTTACCGTTTGAACCCAATGACGCTGAGTACGTTACATGGTTAAAACACATTATGTTTAATCTTATCAAAGGCGAGCCGAGTTCACTGGTAATTTTTACAAGCCATGCGCAAATGCAGGCGGTAAGAACCGCTGTCGAGCATTCATGCACCACCAGCAAAATATTGCTGCAATGCCAAGGTGATGCTAGTCGTCAGGCCATATTGGAAAACCACGCTAAGGCCATTGAACAAGGCTTGCGGTCGGTTCTGTTTGGTGTCAACTCCATGGCCGAAGGGCTGGATCTAAGAGGCGATTTACTCACCAACTTGATTATCGTCCGGTTGCCTTTCGAAATGCCGGAATCGCCTATTGCGGCCGCTCACATGGAGTACGAAAAATATCTCGGAAACAATGCGTTCTATACCGTCACGTTACCGAAGGCAAGCATTGCACTCATACAAAGCGTGGGGCGACTGATTAGAAGTGAAAACGATAGCGGCAAATGTACGATTTTGGATAAACGCATACAAACCAAAAACTATGGCGAAGACCTATTGTGCTCTTTGCCTCCGATGAGCAGAGAATATCGGCAAGTCACTTGATAACATCTTGCTGAAGAAGAGGAAATTAAAAATGGATACTAGGCGAACCTGGAACATACCAAAAGTTGTTGTCTTCGTTGTGCACAACGCTTTTGCAATCGCATTTACTGTTATTCTTTGGCAGTGGGGTTTATCCCAACTGGCGTTAACGGGAGTATTATTCGCATTGCTCATGATGGTGCTCACTGTTGCCGTTTGGTTGCCAGTTATCGGCAGCATTGTGATCGCTTTCATCGCATTTACGCACGTCCCAGCTCTCCAGTTCAATGGCGAGTTGCTCGCATTTCTACCCACTGTGATAATGGTATTGATTGGCGCTATGTATCCGAATCGCCTTACAGACTGATGACATTTGCTACTCACATCACCCGACGCGTCAACTAATTGTAAAATTATCAAACATGAGACTGACAATGGTCGAAGTTTTCTATAAACTTTCAATGATATATTTGAATTTGTTTTTATCCCGTATAAAGACTCATTGTTTAAAAATTATGTAGACTTAACACAAGGATGGTTGATATCGATGCTATCGGTAGATCTTGCCAAAATGAAACTTTCAACCTCACTTATGATCGAGGCGGTTGTAAAGTTGCACGACCACGCGTGGATTGATGCTTTTCAAAATGGGGACTTTGATGCTGTCGACCTTGAATATCATTTTTATAATGTGGTTCGGCAAAATAAGATCCCAAACCTCGACTTATCCAAGCTACCTAAAGCAAAGTTAGCTAAGATCAAAGCGTTGGCTATGCATATCGATTTCGACTTGGGTGCGCACGCATTGGCGATGTGGGACGGTCTCGACATGGCCAACACGCCCGTTCTCAGGCGAGCTGGCGTAGCTCGAAGAGCGTTACAACACTTCTTTATCCATCGCGACAAAGACGATTCATCTGATTTTGCGGTGCACTAAACACGTCCCTTCTATTAACGGTTCGTAACCTTCCAGAACAATGTGTTCTTTTTTTTCTTCTTCTGACTTCGAGTATATTTCCAACGAAGTGAAGTCGATTGGCTTAGAATTATTACTGACTAGTATCAACGGAGAGTGTGCCTTCTTGGGTGCATGTTTCGATTTGCCATCTACAATACTCGCCACGACATACTGCGGATGTAAACGTATAGTAGATTTCTTATAGATGTTCGTGGCCGTTTTAATTTTTAACTCTTGCGAACGGAGCTGCCAGTCATCTAAGCCTTTTGCCGCATATTGATGTACGAACGCTAAAGCTTCCTCTTCCTTCATTCGTTTTAAACCGCTTTGAGATTCACACCAAGAGCTACGTACTCGATACGTTTCTGGTGTGACCAGAGGAATTTTACGGTGAAGTGTTTGAATTAAGATGTCCGGCATCAATGATTTTGACAATTCAGCACGCTTACGGCTCGCAGGTGCAGCCTGCTTAAGTAACTTAAACAGCGTTTTACGTTTTTTGCTGTTCTCCAGCACTGCTTGATGAATATCGTAACACTGGCTCTCATTCCCAAAAAATTGTATCAAACCTGTGTAGCGCTTCGGCAGATTTAACACTTCTCTATAGACCGGTTGCGGAAAAATAGACATTGATAAAGCTTCTTGGTAAGTCATATCAATGTTTTCAGGATAGATTCTGCTCGGCAATGCCTCTCCTCTCGCAAACTGTGGCACCGATTGAATTGATTTAAACACTGGATTTAGTGCTGTTAATGAATCGTAGATATGCTGATTACTCAACGTAAGATCTTCGATATGCTCTATGAGTTTTTGTTTTAAATAGATAGAAGCCATTACTTGCCAATCACTCGATATACTTTATCGTGACATCGCATTTACAATTACACTACAAATATTGGCGTATATTATTAATTGGTCAATAATAAGTCAAAATTTTGTCAGTGTTGTCAACGATAGAGTGAGGTGTGGCATTGATTCTGCTGACCGTTCACAAAACGAAAAAAGCGCCCAAGCAAGAGCTAGGACGCTTTCAAGAAGCTGATTATCTTGTCGTTATCACGTTTTTCGCTTTCTTATTCTTAGCGTCAGCCCTACCAACGCAAATAATGAGAACAGACCGAAAGAACCACCGCTTTCAGAGCCACCGCTTTCTTTGTTACCCGATTCAGGCACTTCGATGTTATTCGAGGCTATCGTATAGCTGATTGGGAATTGCGTATCTAGCGAGTCGCCCAGATAGATGGTTGCGTTCTTTTTCTCCGTGATTGCTTGCTTATCTTTATTCAGCACCATAGTGACTTCGCAGCTTTCACCCGATTGCAGCGTCACCGCACAACCCGAAATATCAAACATACCTGTCGAGTCTATCACGTAAGGCGACAGCGTTTCGCTCGATGCAGTTAAGTTTTGCACCATGAACGTTTTGGTTTCACTTGCAGCGTAGCCACTTTCGACTTCCATCTCGATACTCTTTGGTGCTGCCACTTGGTTGATGGCCTCTCGTATAATGTCGAAGTAAAAGCCTAGGTGGGTGAATTGTGTACTCACTGTGCCATTCGTCGATTTGGCAAATGCCACGACGTTATCCGTACCATCTATGACAAGAGGAGTGCCTGAATCGCCAGTATAGGGCGTGCTACCAATGGTTGTAGCATACCCGTTTAGACGGTCGCGCATAATATAGTCACATTGGTTGCCATCATTCGCGCAAGCGCCTTTACCACCGTCACCATTGGGATTATTCGGCAAATAGTCATAATCAGCTAAAACAAATGAGACCGTCGTCTTGTTCATTACCCTCGGTCGAGTGCCATTTTCATCCACTCCCCAACCTCGGAACGTTACGTCTTGTCCGTTGGTGATAGGAAACGTGTTTGATCTTGGGTTAAACGTTGGCTCTAACGTAGCATGACTGACTTGAGAAAGCGGTGTTGCCAATTTCAACAGAGCTATATCTTTCGCCCAGACAGAGTCGTAATAGTCATGATCAACAAGCAAATCGTTGAGTGACCAATCCGCAGCAGGATATTGCGCCTTAACGTAAGCCAGTTCCGTATCCGCTGCCGCCTTTGCAATGTTTTCCTTGGCTACCGTATCGAATAACGGTATGACTTGATAAGTCGTACCAGTTCCGGTTGTACTGTAGGTCTCAACGTTCTGATAGACGCGAATTTTATTCGACGCCCCATTGTCGATGAAATAGTCAATCGTAACCTTTCCGCTGTCATCTGCGCCAAGATCCGCGACACAGTGTGCCGCAGTCACGATGTAATCACCCGCAATCAACAATCCTCCGCAGTCCATTGATTTCGAGTGGTTCTCTAGTTCGAATCGAACGATGTAATCTTTGTACTCGCTCGCTGCTACTTCACTGCCATATTTGACCGCGAGGGCATTTGTACACGAAAGTGATGCTATAGCCAACATACATATACGTTTCATTCTGAGTTTCCTACTTCTGTTTTATTTACAGCCTACTTTACCTTCGATTCTTCAAATGCAAGTGGGCTATATTTTTTGTCTATGCCGACATTAGTGTATTGCAATTTTTCTAATTTGTTCGGTCCTTATATCGGCATTTGAGGTGCTTTCATGATAAATATGCTCACAGTGGGATATGTATCCACAAAATCTGTGTACTTCTCTGTGGATTTCACTACTAACATTATGATATATGAGATTTTTATCAGTGATATGAACGAGAGCTAAGGAACAAAGTCCATCTGCAAGCAAGCGTAGACATGGAGGTTATTAACTTCGCCATTTTGCCATTGTTCTCGCAGTTCATACCATCTTCCAGCACACGCCTGATCATCGGTTTTCGCTCTCGGTAGTGCCGTCTGATACATTGTTTCCGATTCCTGACGGATTTTCGAATTGAGCAGAGTAAGTATTTCTGTCTGCTTTTTTTCAGTGAGGTTGTTAAAATAGGCCATTACTATAGGTGTCCTAGACGATTTAAACTCAACGTTCTGTAAGTGATTTGCGAGGGTTATTGATCGAGGGCGTGTATCCAAACATTGCCCACGTTTCTTCACAGACTCGAATTGGATCGACAGTCAACGTTTCTGTATCGAAGTACGCACCGTGTACTTCGATTTCACCATGACGGAGTAACCGCCACAGTATTTGAGCGCAAATTCTTGCTGCAAATTGATTTGTACCAAGTTCTTGACGGTTGATACTTTCTTCGGCGCTGCAACTCTTTTTCTCTGCATCGTCATCGGTCAGTTGGCTGTAGTCGTAAAGCGCACAGACGTTGGGGAGATAAGTCGCATTACCAAGCTCGCCTAATACCACCTGTCCGGCTGTGGCGTTATTCCCCATGTCAGCCCACAAGGTATGTTTGCTCGGCTTCATCTTGCTGATTTCAAAGCGAGTCGATGGTCTATCAAGCGCGGTG
Source organism: Vibrio thalassae (assembly GCF_900089835.1). Lineage (GTDB taxonomy): Bacteria > Pseudomonadota > Gammaproteobacteria > Enterobacterales > Vibrionaceae > Vibrio > Vibrio thalassae. The sequence goes on from NZ_OANU01000015.1 coordinate 46,724, forward strand.
ATAATAATGTCGGGTTTCAGTTCATGCAATTCACTTAGACAAGCGTTGTAGGGGTGCGCTACCCATTCTTTTCCGTGAAGATTGTTCGCTTGCCAAACCATTGCTTCTGCCTTGTTAACCCCAATTTGAATGTCAAAAAACGCTTGTCTCGCTACATTGGCTTGCGTCACTACACCTGAGTCATACACATGGACTTCAAACCCTGTTTGGCTATCCAATGCTCTCAATGTGCGATCTAACTGCATAAGCTCTAGGGCCATTGCGCTGCCACTACCGCCAACTCCTACGAGTGCAACTTTTAACTCTCTGCCCAACTTCTCCAATGGGATTCTATACATGGTTTTATCCTTATCGTTGGATGAAAGTGCCAAGCGTCCCCATGACGCTGAGTTCACTGACTTTTATAGGTTCAGTTCTTTTACGTTCAAGCCATGCGTAGTAATTGGAATAGCAGCCCAATGTGGGATCTCGAAAAAGGTTCTTGTAATTAAAGTGGGTTTTTGTCGAGTTGAGGTATGCCTCTGATATTTCATCGATGGAGCCGTTGGTCGGCAGCGTACATGAGCCAAGGCAAATGTTGCCACTCGAATAGATGTTTGGTAAGGGCGCATAATAGACTTTTGTTTCAAGTGTTGGGCGCGTTTTGGCTGCGCGAATGACCCCAACTGAAAGCGACCCTTTCTGATACTTAAAAACGAACGTACACCACTTGATAGGACTGGCGAACTTTCGCTTTGCATAATTAAAAAATAACGGCTGATTCGGTCTTGGTGTGTACGTCCATACCTTGAGCATTGCGCTGTTTACAAGAATACGTGGATCGATAATTTCGTTTACACTGTTGCTGCAAAGAGACTCAATAAACTCAGCTCGACTTATCACTCTTGCGTTAGCGATAGTATTGTCATCGTTGACATCATAAGCGGTCAGAAACGACTCTTTGCCGAAGTGCTCTAATACAAACGCTTCCTTTCTGTAAGTAATATTATTTGCAACATTCTCTACGGGTTCAAAATTGAACATGGATAATGGCCTCTTTAACGATTGATAGCTCTAGTCTATGGTCATTTCTGAATAATCAAGTCAAGACAACAACACTTGATTTCTTTAGGCCGTGAGTGCTTGCGTAGCTCTCTCGAAGTGTATCTTCTCTACCAAGCCACGTTAGCGCTTCATACATTTGAATGGCGAGTCGGTTTTTAGCTATCGTGACCAACGTTTCTATCGCTTTCGCGGGAGTCAAGATCATGCGACTATCCGCATATTCCGCTATCTCTTGATATTGTTGATTAAGCTGTGAAGCGACTTCCTCGGAGTCCGTCAAAAAATGCATTGGGTAGCTGTGAGAATCCATATCCATCGCTTGCCAATCCAATTTTGTGAACTGCTCTTGTAGCCATTGTACTAACGGATGGTCAATACTCTTTTTCTTGCCGTAACACAATAGACTCTGCATTACAGTGATTTGGTCGATCACGTCTTCTTTGATTTCTGACATATCTGTCGCTTCACAGTAGCCAAAGTCGGAAAGGTATTCATTCTCAACGAGTTCGTCCCACACATCTTCTGGTGTCCCCGTATCTAACATCGTTCCAGCGTATTCTTGAATATGATTAAAATCATAAACAGCATCAATAATGGCCTCTGGACTGGCTCTGAGCAGCGCATCGTCACTGTTACGTATTACGACACCAAGTAGGGATTTTGCCAATTCACCATTAAGCGAGTTGATGACTGTCAGTTCAGTGACCTCAGTAGTGAGTTCAAGGTAAATCTTCTCCGCATTATCAAAGTCGTAGCAATGATGATTGCGTATTCCTACACTCAGCCCTCCCAAACAGGCGTTCTGCATAGCTTTAACCATCGACTCAAACGCTGTGCGCTCTACGTTAAAACCGTTGTCATGGAGTGTGCTAAATAGCGACTCTTTCATTTCGCCAGTTGCTGTCTCTAACTCTTTCATAACGGACGACTGGATGCTCTTTAGCAAACAAGTCAGAAAGGATTGCAATGGCAGAGTGTTAGCAAAGAGAGCATCAACCGCATTGTCATGGCCTAGCTCACTTGCCAGTTCTATTAACTCAATCAAGTGGTTTTTGTCGAAATCCTCGATACTGACTAACTGCGTTTCGAAATGGCTTGAAGCTCTGTCTATAGCTGCTTGAGCCAACGCATTTTTGTTGCAGTCAAGGATAGCGCGGTTTTGGGGCTGGCTGGCACTCTTATCTGAGAACACTGAAACGCCATGTTGGTGGCCTCGCTCTCTTTTTGTTTCTGCTCTTTCTGTGATTGCTTCAACCATGTTTCTGCCCTTTGTTTTACGCTCTGTTTTACGCTCATAGTCCTACCCTTGACTGCATTCCAATGTTAGCCGTTAGTTTTTGGGGGCAGAATTGGGATCTGATATAGCAATGTTCCATCGTCTTGCAAGATTCCATCCGACTCCCACATTTGGACATTTCTGACTTGCACGTTCGACTTTGCAAGCATTTCAAAGCTCTGCTTAAACGCTGAGGGATCCCCACATCTTTCACCGGAACTCTGCCGCACTTATCGCTTTGAGGCCTCCTACGGCTAAGGCCAGATCCTTCACGCTAAATGAGTAAGCTTCTCTTCCTATCAACTCTTTACCGAGAAAAAAGTAGGAAAGTACCCGGCGTGTTCGAATGGTATTTGCTTGAAAATCCTTGTAGTAACCTTTGATATAAGCGACCTTACC
>NZ_OANU01000111.1 GCF_900089835.1 Vibrio thalassae
GTGACCCCAGTTCAACGCCATAATGGAGAGGATAGTACCATCTTAGCTAAGCGCAAAGAGCTTTATAAACAAGCGAGAGCAGCCAACCCACAGCGGTGGTCAAACGAATCTAGAAACTGGGATGAAGTTGGTGAAGTTAAGCTAAATCCTGAAAGGCAGAAAGAAGCTGCTTAAAAAATTAAAGGCGACAACTACCTTGAAAAACGCCGTTAATGGCAGATGAACAACAGCTGTCAAGCAACACAAAAACCATTACAAAAACAGAGCACAGAGTGACATCCGTTGAAAAGCAACTCTCAAATAATGCTCAACACATCGCTAAAACTGAACACAGAGTTGCCTCGGACGAACAACAGATCGCAAACAACGCTCAGCACATCGCCAAAACTGAACGCAGAGTTTCTTCAGACGAACAACAGATTTCAAACAACGCTCAGCATATAGCTAAAACTGAACGCAGAGTTGCTTCCGACGAACAACAGATCGCAAACAACGCTCAGCACATTTCTAACACTGAACGCAGAGTTGCTTCCGACGAACAACAGATCTCAAACAACACTCAGCACATCACCAAAACTGAACAAAGACTTAATTCAGACGAACAACAGATCCAACGTAATACGCAAGACATCAAAGACTTAAGAAAAGACTTTGAACGTATGGCTGACGATATCAATGGTGCCTATGCCGAAGCGGCCGCGCTCAATGGTTTAACTGAACCACATAATGTAGGCAGCATCATGGTTTCTGTAGGACTTGGCCATCATGGTAACGCAGATGCATTAGCTTTTGGTGCAGGCGAACGCTTTAATGAACATCTGACAGCCAAAGTTGGCGCTGCTTACAACTCTGCCACCAGCGCCATAACAACCTATGTCGGTATGGGTTATGAGTTCTAACAGACGAGTACTTTTTACGAGGCATCAATACTGGAAAACCCTCCCATATGGGAGGTTCCTATTTACCTCATCAATTAATGACTCCAAATAGCAGGATTTTGTAATAAAACGGGTTACTATTAATAGTGTTAGTTATTAATTTCGAAAGCCTATTTTATGAACATAAAACTAGAATTATTTATCGTAGAAGATGACCCGAAGCTAAGGAAAATGCTGTCAGATTACTTCTCTTCGAACGATTTTTCCGTCACTTTTGTTTTGAAGATGGACAATCAGTAGCTAAAGAGATCATTAAGAACCAGCCGGATTTAGTGATCTTAGATTTGATGCTGCCAGGTGAAGATGGCCTCTCTATATGCCGCCAAATACGAAGTGATTTCAATGGTAAAGTGATGATGCTTACCGCAAGTGACGACGACTTTGACCATGTGGCGGCACTTGAGATCGGTGCCGATGATTTTGTCACCAAACCTATTAGGCCCAGAATGCTGCTAGCAAGAGTTAGAATGCTCCTACGAAGAGAACTTAGCGATGAAAGCAACTCAAGTATGAGCGCTGGGCAAACGTTAAAATATGGGACACTCACCCTACAACCGCAAAGGAAAACATGCGAACTGGATGGTCAAAAAGTTGTGATGACCGATAGTGAGTTCGATCTACTCTGGCTGCTAGCTCAATCACCTGATCAAGCTCTGTCTCGTGAAGCCCTTACCCTTGAGTTAAGAGGCATTGAGTACGACGGACTTGACAGAACTGCAGATAACAAAATCGTAAGCTTACGCAAAAAGCTCGGCGACAGCTCTTCGGCCCCCAAACGTATCATCACGGTCAGAGGTAAAGGCTATTTGTTCGTACCGGATAGTTGGTAAACAATTTATTTAGAGGAAATTATGCGTCGTATCTATATCGAATCATTTGTTGGCTTACTCATCCTTTTTGGACTTAGTCTTTATGCTTATGAAGTCATCATTTATGAAATCAATCCCGACTACGACTACGTTCTCGAAGATCATGAGGGCGCCGCATTTAGAGAGCTCCTAACCAAATTATCAGATATACAAGGTAAAGAAAAAACGCTCAAGATGCTTGACGATTTTGTGGAGCACACAGCCCAGAGCTTAAGCATAGTCAGCTATAGCGATTTACCTGAGCCCGCAAAATCTTATTTTTCTACTGCGCAAGAACATCCGCACACATTCTATGACTCTGAACGTCATTTCTGGATGAGGCTTGTCGATCAGGATACTTTTTATCACATCTATAGTGACGACGAGACACAATTAAGGCAGGCAATTGAATTGGATAATAACTTGGTTTGGGCATTCATTCTTATTGGCTTCATCGTTTACTCTGCGGCATTAATTTGGTTTCTAAACCGCAGAGTTCGTAAACTAGAACGAGCGACAATAAAGCTTGCAAATGGCGACCTGACTGCTCGAGCACCCACTGCTGGTAAAGACCAAGTTGGCACATTGAACAAAAGCTTCAATGAAATGGCAGATAAGATTTCCGCTCTCATTACCAGTAATCGCTCATTAACTAACGCAGTTGCGCATGATTTAAGAACACCCATTTTCCGAATTCAGTGGCAAGCCGACATGCTGCAAGAAAGTTCGCTCACCGAGGACCAGAATGAGAAAATTTTGAGTATCCTAGAAGATACCGATGAAATGGATGATCTTATTAGTGAACTCTTACACTTCGCTAAACTGGAAAGCGCGGAAACTCAAATCCAGAAATCGACGTTCGATATTGGTCAGCTTGTAACAAAACTTGCCGACAAGCACTCACAAAACATCCCTGTAACTTTAAAAAGTCACCTAACACCTTCATCTCCACTATTTGCTGATCAAACATTGATTAAACGAGCGCTTGATAACCTTCTTTCGAATGCCAGTCGATACGCTAAGTCAAAGATTGAGCTTTCTGTTGTTTATGGTGAGTGCGTAATCATTACTGTTGAAGATGATGGAAATGGCATTGATGAAGTGCACTGGCCTCAGATATTTGACCCATTTTACAGCGCAGACCCTGCCCGAAATAAATCCAGTTCTGGGGCGGGGCTCGGGCTAGCGATTGTTAAAATGGTCGCCAACAAGCACAAGGGCAGCGTAAAGGTAGAGGCGAGTGAATTGGGAGGCGCTAAATTTGTTCTTTCTCTCTCTAATGCAGAGCCCTAAAACTTAATTTTGGCAATAGCTTATACTAATCAGGCTCCGTAATATCCTTTACCTCGCGATAAATCTCAGCATAAGGTTTTAAGGAATAGCTTTCATAAAGACTATTGACTGTTCCGTCGTCCAACATGTCTTCAAGCTTAAGGTTTAGCTCATCAAGCAAGCCCTCATGTTTTGAGTTCAAGCAAAGGTACAAATTCTGAGAGACTATCAAAGGGTAAAGTAAACGGATTTCAACCCCAACTTTCTTCGACAATTTGACGACTGAAAAGTAGTCTAAAACGGCAAAATCGACCCGGTTCTTTCCTAACAGAGTTAAGAGCTTCTCTTCCGTTTCTGCAGGTACTACAACCCAATCTTTGTTATTAATAATAATGTCTGCGTAATGGTAGTTAATGACTAAACCAGCTCTGCTGTTACCCACATTATCCCAGCGAAATTCAGTAAGATCGCTGTTTTTATTTACATACGCACCTAGAGGATAGAAAGCAGTAGGTATAGAAGGGTTAACGAGACCTGACACTTTCACGCTATCAAGGATAGCGTCATAATCACCAGATAAAACCGACTTTTCACAACGCCCCCAGGGCACATGATAGAACTCAACCTTCTTGCCCATTCTAGAGAAGGCCTCTCGATAAATATCCACTGAAAGCCCTTGCTCTATGACTTTGCTGTCATCTTCGACGATAGAGAAAGGAGGCCAATCGACAGTGCATACACGAATAACCTCAGAAGACCACGCTAACGGGCTGAAAATAAACAAGTAAGATAAAAGAGCTGTTTTCGGTGAGTGCATAATGAATCCACAGTCTAAATTTTAACAATAGACGAAATTTTCCACGAGGTGTCGTTTACACTGATGTTAGCCGAAAACAATCCCAGTTAATCTAAAGACTGTAATATATGGAAATCACAAACAGCAATTTAGAAACTGATATTGATGTTACCTCTCAAAGCAAATACCCAAGCGCTATCTGCCTGAGAATTAAACGGAAGTCGTTTGAGATACTGTACATTAGGAGTTACCGAAACGGGACCAAATGTCATTCGATAATAAAGTTCAGAATTGTATGTATCATCAAACGAAGCATTAGGTTTTGCCCACCCAACCCCTAGACCAAGAGTGCCTCCTAACCCTAGATACCCCATACCTGCTACAACAGATGATTGATATAACGCTTCCGACCCTTTTGCTACGCCAGCCCTTAAAAAAGGGACCCAATCTCCAAAGCTTTGAATTGTCGACCAGTTAGCACCATAGTTCTCACTAGACCGATCTTTAGGCCCATCACTATGCCAAACAGTCAAGTGTGAATTTTGCATATAGAATGACTCTTTGGATGGGACCCAGCCTATTTCTAGGGATTTGAAATATTGGTTATCGCTAAAGAAATTGTTAAAGCCATCGAACGGCTCGGTTGAATCAGCTTTTGCATCGGAAAAACTGACATAGGCGTAATAGTTTTCTGACATCATATGGCGAACTGACACACCTAAAGTCGATTCATCCGGTATGGCAATCGTCCCCGACTGATCCGCACCAGCAGTTTTGGACACCGAGTTAAGTGAGTACAATCACTAACGAGGTGAACCATGACAAGCAAGAAAAAACGTATTATCCATTCTCCTGAATTTAAATCAGAAGCCCTGAAGCTAGCAGAGAAAGTGGGAGTCGCTGCGGCAGCGAGGCAACTGTCGTTACACGAATCCCAGATCTATGGCTGGCGTAAGGCAGCTAAGAGCGACACCTGCACCAGTCAGCGGGAAAAAGATCTAGCCGCTGAAGTTGCCAAACTCAAAAGACAATTGGCTGAGCAAGCTGAAGAGCTAGATATAGTAAAAAAGGCCGCCACCTACTTCGCGAAAAACTTAAAGTAGATTGCTACGAATTTATGCTCGAACACCTGCTGTGCTTCAGTGTTGTCCGCATGGCTAAGGTGTTCGGCGTTTCACGAAGTGGGTTTTATTACTGGATTAAGCATCGCCACAAGGCCATCCAGCGCGAGGTAACTCGCCAAGAGCTTGATACGAAGGTCAAAGAGGCTTTTGACAATAGCAAAGGCCGTGATGGCTCAAGGCGCATCCAGAAAGAGCTGGCTGAGAACGGTGATAACCGTAATGTTAAAACCATCGCCGCCAGTATGAAGCGGCAGGATTTAACGCCGAAAGCGGCACGTAAGTTTAAGTGTACGACGGACAGCAAACATAAAATGCCAGTTGCTCCGAACCTGCTGGCTCAGGATTTTAACGCGGAGGCTCCGAATCAAAAGTGGGCGGGAGACATCACCTATGGTGTGCCCGGAGTTCAGGGCTAGCATGGATGCTTAAATTGAACCACGAGTCTATCTGAAATCCACAGACTACGAGACAAGAGGTCGAGAGGCTGTGGCTACGCAGGGCTGTGACTGCTTATGAGTCTGGGCGGCAGTGACTTACCGATGCTGGTAAGGTGATGTAACCCGCTGACAACGGGGAGTGAGGCGAACTCGTTAAGCCAAGATG
>NZ_OANU01000045.1 GCF_900089835.1 Vibrio thalassae
ATCTTGGCTTAACGAGTTCGCCTCACTCCCCGTTGTCAGCGGGTTACATCACCTTACCAGCATCGGTAAGTCACTGCCGCCCAGACTCATAAGCAGTCACAGCCCTGCGTAGCCACAGCCTCTCGACCTCTTGTCTCGTAGTCTGTGGATTTCAGATAGACTCGTGGTTCAATTTAAGCATCCATGCTAGCCCTGAACTCCGGGCACACGTTATGCGATATCGAAGCCTTCAGACGGCAGCATAGAAACAAGAGTCCGACTACCAGCAGCACCAGAACTCATGTTAAAGAGCTGCTTAACTCGGCTGGCTAACCAAATGCGATTGGCATCCTTTAAACTCGTAGTAGTAGGAAGACGCGACATCGAACAGCTCACAAAGAACTTTAACCGTTGGCGTTTCTCCGCCACGCTCAATCTTTAGTTGGTCGACCCAGCGTCGTAAGGCTGTATCACCGATGTCTAGAGAACGTGCCGCCTCAGATATTGAGTAACCTTTGTCAAGAACCAAGCTTGCGCCATCTACTTTGAACTCAGAAGAAAATGTACGTCGTTGTCGTTTTGTCATTGAACACCTCATTTATGGTGGAGACTTTACCACCTAATTTGATGTCCGGGATCATTAAGCCACTACAAAAAGAGTGTTGATATAGAAGAGGAGGACAAGTTGCATCCCTGCAAACTTGATAGGGTAGGAGGTTAGAACTTGTAGTTTAGACCTAGGTTCACTGAATGAGCATCAAACTGCTTGTGGTTAGACAGCTTCATTAGCTCTAAGTTTGCGCCTAGTGAGTTGGTAAAGTTGTATTGAGCACCAACACCGTATGAGAAGGAATTGATGGTCTTTTTGTTGTCATTTCCTTTATAACCAGCTTGTTTTAGGCGGATATTATTTACACCGGCCAAACCGTATAGCTCAATGCTATCTGAGACGTTGAACTTAACTTTGCCGTAAAGAGCAGTTTGATGGTCAACGGCCAAACCTTGACTATTCTTTTCTATCTTGCCACTGTCGCGACTGTGACGCATTTCCGCCCCAAACATCGAGTTAAAGTCGTAACCCGCTTTAAGGCCTAGTGAGCGAAAGTTACTCTTCACTGATGTTTCAGACTTTGGATTTACTTCATTGTCAGTGTTCTTAGCTGACATCGCACCTAGATAGGTCCCCAGATAAAAACCAGAATCGCTTGTGGCTAAAGCTGGAGCTGAAACTGCGCCCATTAAAGCTAGCAAAGTAGCGGTTTTCAAAGTTGCTTTTTTCATATTTTCCTCGTTTAAAGTTTGGTCTTTTGACCTTATTGTGTGTTTCGAAGCGCATAGTAATCAGGAGCGCGTTTTTGTAAAAATCAGACTCTGTTGATGTTTATGACAGAGGCGGCGCCAGTGTGAGACGTGCTGACGAAGAACGTTATAGAGCACTTCTCTCACGCCGTTGAGACAATCAGCATCACGATACCCGAGGCCAAACTTGCTGTGCTGAATGGCTTCTCTATGGTTGATGATGACGAGTTGGTTGTCGCTTAACTCTTGTTTGATTGAGTTTTGGTCAAGGCTTATCCAGCCGATACCATCTTTGACGAGTTGTTTTGCCGTCGCTAAGTTGTTCACTGACAAGCTCTCAAATTTGTAACTGCCCCAAACCGACTCATCTTGCTGCTGAGTAATCGCAATCGCCAGGTGTTGGCTTAATTGCTCTGTCGAAACTTCGTCGAGCTGAGCAATAGGGTGCTCTGGAGCGCAAACCGAGACGAATTGGTGTTGAGTCACGTTCATAAACTCCCAATTGCCAATTCCGCTATAGGGATAGTGACTAATAATGAAGTCGTATTGCTCCGATGCCATTAAGTCATCACAGGTTGCAAACTCAATTTGGAGATCCATATTTGCGTCAATGCTGCGCAGTTGGCTCACTAGGTGTGAGATGACCTTTGGATCGATAAAAGTCGTTACTCCTAGTCGAAGGCAATTGGTTCCTGCTTTGTTAATTGTTTCGACTTGCGATTCCAGTTTTTCAGACAAACGCAGTATAGAGGAGGCTTTTTCTAGCAGAGCCTGACCTTGTTCGGTAAGTACCGGCTTGTGACCTGCGCGATCGAAGAGCTCAATGCCCCAATCAAGTTCAAGGTTGGCAATCCATTGGCTTACTTGCACTCGGCCTTTATTCATTGCCTTTGCCGCAGCAGAGATAGAGCCAAGCTCGGTGGTAACCACGAAGGCTTTGATGGCGTTGATATTCATAAGAACCTCATATAGAAACTGGTTTAATGTGCTTGTCTGTTCCCGTATTCCCTATATGAGAGTGCAAGCCGAATCAGTGCTTTCCTTAAAGCGTGTGGTTATGTTAACTATCTCTGATAAACTAATATCTAGGGTGAATGGTTTAAAAAGGTTATCACTTGGCATCGATTGAACATTTAGAAAGCTTTGTTGCTGTGGCAAAGACGGGTTCCATTGTGGCTGCTGCACAACGGCTGGGGAAAACTCATGGGCCAGTGAGCCTTGCGATCCAAAGCCTAGAGACTCAGTGGGGGAGTTTATTTTTGGATGGCCCAGGTAAGAAGCAGCTAACCGAAAAAGGAGCGGCGATACTACCTTGGGCTGAATCGGTGATTACCAGTTACTTTGAGTTAAAAAACTCGGTGAATAGTGCGGCACCACAACGTATATCTTTAGGTATTGATGTTGCTCTGCCCAATGATTGGCGCCTAGAGATCCTGTCTTCGGTTTTAGAGTTTGAAATCAAGGTTGAGGTAACGACATTACCCAGTGATGAGCTGATTTCTGCTTTCAACAAGCAGCGACTAGATTGGATGATTACTCTTGCCGACCTGCCTTGGCCTGAGACCAGTAACTTTATATCAGTCGGGCATGTTGACAGCTATTTGATTGCTAGTGCTGCCTCCGAACAAGCAAAAGATGCCATTCCATCGACGTTTGATAGCGGGTATTTGCTCACACTGCCTCAACTGTCTCTTTCTCATCACAATCGAACGAGTCCACCTATCTATAAGCGTTTTGATTTTCCTTGTCCTTGGCAAATCCGAGTTACAGACTATCAGCAGGCTTCGGCACTGCTCTCGGAAGTGGCGAGTCATACATCTGCCGTCAGTGACAATATTGTGTTGAGTGAAGAAATGACGGTTATGAAGGCATCACACCTAAAAGCAACGTGGGGTGTCTTGGCATTCTGGAGGGAGCATTTAATTGGCAGCCAAGTTTTGCAGCATTTAAATAGCTGGGCAATGAATCGGCTCACCGAAAATGAGGGATCTCATGACGATTGATCAAATAAAAACCTTAGTTGCTGTGGTTCATCATGGCAGTATGAGAAAAGCGGCGAAAGCACTTGGGAAAAGTCAGCCAGCCGTTTCTGCTACTATTCATCGATTAGAAAGCTCTCTCGGTTGTGCGTTAATTGTTAAAGGGAGCCGTCCGGTTAAGCTATCGAGCTTTGGTTCGCGCTTTTTAAAGCGCGCAAGGGAATTTGATGATGTATTAGGTCTGACAGAGACATTCTCGAAGCAGAACGGCATGAAGAAACTGTGTGTTTGCTTTGACTATGGGATTGCACTGGATGAGGTGTGCAAAGTTTCACTGCAGATTATTAGAGATAACCCGCTAAGAAGTCTCGACTTATTTCGTGTTGATACCGAGACAATTCACCAGTTATTGATTAAAAAGCGGTGCGACCTAGCGTTAACGCAGCCGATGAAATTCTTGCCTCCCCACCTGGAAACGCAAGACGTTGGGGAGCGAGAGTTTGTCGAAATTCAATCAGTCGTTGCCCCGGAAAACCAGCCTCGTAGCATGTATGTTCACAATTCTCATGGCCAACCCCTGTGGGATTTTGAGGTGATGAATCCAAGTAACGCGATTTCCTTCAATCGGCCTTCAGATATGTTGGAGGCAGTGTCCCGCTTTCATGGAAAAGGTTGGCTACCAAAGGGGGAGGTTCAGGCGGCGTTGAACTGTGGGGAGGTCAGGTTAACCGAACAACCCCGTCAGAGCTGCTCCTTTCATATAGTGTGGCAACGATCGCTCGCTGGGGAAAGCAAGCTCATCAAGCGAATTATTTGTCTTATGTAGTGCAAATTGGTACTGAACCATTATCGCATCACACTCTCGTTTTTAGGCCTGGGTTCATTTGAGTATGCTCTGATTTTTCTGAAATGGAGAAGCGTCATGCAGCGCTACATTATCAACGGGCTACTTTTCGCTTTGGGGTGCATTCCAGAACACACCTTTGGGCAATACATAGCAGAGTTAGATCTACATATACCAGGGATCTATATTGGCAAGACAGTCATAGGGTTAGAGGAAAGCAAACTGCTGGTGCAAGGTGAGCTCACCAGCGTATTCTTAGTGAGTCAGTCTTATGTCGTTGATGAAGAAGCCGATCTTAACTTCATCATCATCGAACAAAGCAACCGAGAGCCGGCAAACTACAATCAGCTTACCCTTCCAAGTATTTCAACCACTATCAATAATAAAGCAGGTGTCGAAGTCGATGGTAGTTTTTCCTATACCATCATCGTTCACCAGCAAGTGCTGCGATAACTATAACCAACACAACCTACTGACAGACTGCAGGTGTTTTGTGACATAGACTGGTTTTCACCATTTTACGCTTCACTTTAGTCTCAAATTGTTCATTCGAGAAGGGACTCTCAACTCTTATTTTTTAAAAGATTGAGGAGCGTTACCATGTCAAAAATCCAACCTATCAACCGCGTCTATATGCCAGCGATTACGAAGCAAAGCTATGGCGAGTTTAACCTGTACGGGAAGCTAAAAGAGGTAATTGTCGGTCACAATCAAAATTTACGCCTACCTAGATTAACAGAAGAGATCAGGGCGACATACCAAAGTGTAATGCAACCTGATCTTTATGACCTTTGTGAAAAAGCAGGTGGTCAGTTGTTGTCTGAGGCCGCTCCAGACTTTCTTGAAGGTCTGAATCGTGAGGCGGAAGCTCTGATTCAAGTTTACCAAGATTTTGGAGTGAAGGTTCATGTGGCTCGAGAGGTCTCTGAATCGGAGATAGCAACTTGCCAGAGTTCCAATGAGTTTACACAGGTGTTTGCTGCGGAGCCTATTTGGGTCGTTGGGCGCAATGTGCTTGAGAATGTGTGGGCGAGTGATATTGCTTGGGCAAGCATTGCACCAGTGCGAGAGCTGCACCAACCCTTTATTGATAGCGATAGTAATATTCTGCACTACACTGCGCCAAGACCGACGACAGCTCGCGATTACATTTACGAAGGAGGGGATGTACTCAACCTAGGTGATGGGCGAGTACTCGTGTCCACGGGGTCTTCTTCAACCAATACTCGAGGTTCAGAGTGGGTAAAGCGTATGCTAGAGCATGATGGCTACCAGGTATACGTTACTGAAGTTGAGGATACGGGGATACACCATTTGTTTGCTGTGATGTGTATTGCAGGGCCTAAGTTGGTGATCGCGTATAAAGATGCGTTTCCAGAAGGGCTACCTGAATTTATGAGTGATTTTGATGTGGTTTGGACTAACCGAGAAGAAGCGTTAGCGACAGGGCCTTGTGCCGTTATGCTTGATAGCCAGCATATTATCATGCCTGAAGAAACCCCCCGATTGAATCAACGCTTAGAAGCCAAAGGGCTCACAGTGGTGACGGTCCCATTTAGTCACCATGCGAAGTTGTGTGGTGGTGTGCGCTGTAAGACATCGGTAGTTCGAAGAGATATTTGCTAAAGCGAGTTAAATGAACCCGTAGTTAGCGGGGAATAGTCCAAGGAGGGACTGAGTTTACTAATGGTGTAACACTATGAAAAAAATACGCTTGTTCTTGGGTGTCTGCTTGCTTGTCATTGCGTTTGTTAGCCCGCTATTTATTCCATTTATTACGTCTTCAAACTTATGCAGTAGCCAAAAGGCCTTGCTCAGTGGGTTGATGATTTTTGGAATACCTGAATTTGCTTCGATAGGGGCGATTTTTTTGCTTGGTCGAGAGCGTTTGCAGCAAATTAAGAGCTTCCTGGTCGGGACTTTACTTAGGTTAAAACCTAGTCGTCAGTCGACGAAATTCAGCTACTACTTAGGTGTTAGCCTAATGGTTATTGTCGGGCCGATTATGAATATCGCGCTATTCTACCTATCGTCGTTTTTCCCTGACTGGGTGGTTTATCGACAACCTATTGGTTTGATTTGTGACTTTGTTTTTGTCCTATCACTGTTCATTGCAGGTGAGCAGCTATGGGGAAAAATCGAAGCTATATTTCGTTTTCACCCACCCAAGTCATCGGAAAACTAGGTGTAGTAAAGGTGGTAGCGTGAGTATGAAATTGCGCCTTGGCATGCTCATTTCTCTTGAATCTCTGTTTGGTTTAAAGGCGCTGAATAACATTTCTACGATTCTTATTTGTTAGGAAATGGCGTTTCACTCTAGCTGGAGAGAAAAAATCAGAATTTTGTTCAGAGCGTGGCTTTTCGTAATGTTGCAACTTGGCGTAGAGGAAAATGTTACTTACTTTCACACACTGAGTATTTAGCCTGTGAAGTGTGATTAAGATCTTGACTTTAGTTCTGCAAATGACATTGTTACAAAACTTGTGTTTCTATAGTGTTAAAATAATTTGGGAATAACTATTCGTAGGGCTTTAGTTATTAATGTGGCTAATATTGTGATATGTAGCAATTTATGATCGCTTCATAGTGCATTTTATTGGTGCCACGTCAAGTTTTCAAATAGGTGGTGGTATTATTATATGTAGTTATTGTGCATAAGTATTTACTTATACTGCTTTGGATTTGCTTAATTTCGAATTTTTATCCTATTTTTGTTGCTTTTCTGTGAAAGATTTGCCAAATTGATGCACTTGTAATTAGTCAGCAGAAAATGCTGTCTAAGAATGGATTCAATTTTTCAGACAGGGGCAGAAAACTGCCAAAGCAGTAGAGGTCTGGTAATGTCATTATTAGAAGTTAAAGATCTTCGTATCGAATACCCATCTCGCCATGGGGTACATGCCGCGGTTAAAAATTTGTCGTTCAATATTGAGCGCGGCGAAATTGTTGGTGTTGTGGGTGAGTCTGGTGCAGGTAAATCGACCGTAGGTAATGCGGTTATTGATTTGCTTTCACCTCCAGGGACTATCGCTGGTGGCGAAGTGTTTTTGGATGGAGAGAAAATCTCCGGTCTATCTCCTGAACAGATGCGCAAAGTTCGTGGCTCAAAAATCGGGTTTATATTCCAAGACCCAATGACCTCTCTCAACCCACTATTCACTGTTGAGCAACAATTAAAAGAAACCATCCATGCCAATATGAAGGTATCGGATGATGAAGCGTATCAACGCGCGCTCAATCTTATGAATCAAGTGGGTATCCCACAACCAGAAAACCGCTTGAAGCAATACCCTCACCAATTCTCTGGTGGTATGCGTCAGCGTGTGGTGATCGCTATCGCGCTTGCCGGCGAACCGGATCTTATCATTGCGGATGAACCTACGACGGCACTTGATGTATCGATTCAGGATCAAATTTTAGGTTTGATTCGCGACCTGTGCATCAAGAACAATGTTGGTTGTATGTTGGTGACGCACGATATGGGTGTGGTTTCTAACGTAACGGATCGCGTAGCGGTAATGTACCGTGGTGACTTAGTAGAGTTTGGGCCAACGGCAAAAGTACTGGGTGAACCTGATCACCCATACACACGTAGCCTGATTTCTGCAGTGCCGCGTTCAGACATGAAACTCGATCGTTTCCCTCTTGTGAGCTACATCGAAGAAGCACATGAGATGGAACCGTTAGATGTTAAGAACCACTGGTTGGGTCAAAGCCAAGATCACCGTGATTATACGGGTCCGCTTCTTAACGTAGAAAACGTCAACCTACGCTTCGTTACGAAAGATTCGTTATTTGAAAGCCGACGTGAGTATGTTCAAGCATCAAACAACGTTAGCTTTGAAGTACATGAAGGTGAAACGTTTGGATTAGTAGGTGAGTCGGGATCGGGTAAATCGACCATTGCACGTGTGATTGCAGGGCTATATGTTCCTAACTCTGGCAAAGTTACGTTTGAAGGTATTGACCTTACGTCGCTGAAGTCAGAGAAAGAGCGTCGCCCGATGCGTCGCCAGATGCAGATGGTGTTCCAAAACCCGTACACGTCGATGAATCCGCGTATGAAAATCTTCGATATCATCGCAGAACCTATTCGATTCCATAAACTAACCGAAAGTGAAGGCGAAACACGCACTATCGTAAATGACCTGCTCGAACATGTAGGATTGGGCAAAATGGCCGGCGTGAAATACCCGCATGAGTTCTCCGGTGGTCAGCGTCAGCGTATTTCGATAGCCCGAGCACTGGCGACTCGCCCTCGATTGCTTATTTGTGATGAGCCGACATCTGCTTTAGATGTATCGGTACAGGCACAAATCTTAAACTTGTTGAAAGATCTGCAAGCTGAGCTGAATCTAACTATGCTGTTTATCAGTCACGATTTACCTGTTATTCGTCAGATGTGTGACCGGGTAGGAGTGATGCAAATGGGTCAGCTTTTAGAAGTGGCACCGACGGAGCAGCTATTTACTGACCCGCAGCATAAATACAGTAAGCAACTGATTTCTCTAATGCCGGAATTTACAGGTTTAAGAGATGATATAAAAACGGCGTAAGTCGTTGACCTCTCCTGACACGCGAAGTGCCAGGTATTAAACAGACTCAAATACAACAACTAGGGATAGAAATCCCGCATAAGGAGTTATGCAATGAAAACCATGAAAAGCAAACTAGTGGTGGCTTTAATGGCAGCTGGCCTTAGCTTTGGCGCAGCGGCAGCAGATATTACAGTCGCTTATGATGCAGACCCAGTGTCACTAGACCCACATGAGCAATTGTCTGGTGGTACACTGCAAATGTCTCACATGGTATTTGATCCGCTGATCCGTTTTAACCAAAAAATGGAGTTTGAACCTCGCTTAGCTGAGTCTTGGGAGCGTATTGATGGCGAAACAATGCAATTTAATATTCGCCAAGGCGTTAAGTTCCATTCTGGTAATACATTAACCGCAGATGACGTAGTATGGACATTTGACCGTCTAAAAAGCTCTCCTGACTTCAAAGGTATCTTTGGTCCAATCGTTTCTATCTCAAAAACTGGCGATTACACGGTTGAAGTAAAAACGGATGGTGTTTACCCACTCGTAGAAAACGTAATGACTTACCTATTCCCAATGGATAGCAAGTTCTACTCAGGTAAGACAGAAGATGGTAAAGACAAAGCTGAGCTAGTGAAGCACGGTAACTCTTACGCATCGACTAATGTTTCTGGTACAGGTCCATTCGTGATTACTCAACGTGAGCAGGGCGTCAAAGTTACGTTTGATCGTTTCGCTGATTACTGGGATAAAGAGTCTGATGGTAACGTGGATAAGCTAACGTTAGTGCCAATCAAAGAAGATGCGACGCGTGTAGCAGCTCTTCTTTCTGGTGATGTAGATATGATTGCTCCAGTTGCACCAAATGACTACCAGCGTATTGATAAAGCCGCTAATGTTGATCTATACACCATGCCAGGAACGCGTGTCATTACGTTCCAAATGAACCAAAACAGTAACCCTGCACTGAAAGACGTGCGCGTTCGTCAGGCTATTACCTACGCGATCAACAACGAGGGTATTACTAAGAAAGTAATGAAGGGAGCGGCAACTGCCGCAGCTCAACAGAGCCCCGTTGGTTTTGTTGGGCACAACGCGGATCTTAAACCTCGTTACGACCTTAAAAAAGCAAAGGAGCTGATGAAAGAAGCGGGTTACGAGAACGGCTTTACGCTAACAATGATGGCGCCAAACAACCGTTACGTGAACGATGACAAGATTGCTCAAGCTACTGCAGCCATGCTGTCTAAGATTGGTATCAAGGTTGACCTGAAGACAATGCCTAAAGCGCAATACTGGCCTGAGTTCGATAAGTGTGCGGCAGATATGCTAATGATCGGCTGGCACCCAGACACAGAGGATTCAGGTAACTTTACAGAGTTCCTAGCGATGACTCGTAACGCGGAAACAGGTAAAGGTCAGTATAACTGTGGTCACTACTCAAACGCTGAAGTTGATAAGTTGATTGAAGAGACGAACACAATGACAGACTTGGACAAGCGTAGTGCTTCACTGAAGAAAGTAGAAGAGATTCTATACAACGAAGCTGCATTCGTTCCTCTACACTGGCAAGACCCATCATGGGCAGCGAAAAGTAACGTAGAGATTGGTCCAATCATTAACGGTATGAACTTCCCATACTTCGGTGACCTCGTGGTTAAATAATCATAAGTGAACTCGACCAAGTGCAGATTACTTTCTAAGTTGAGCACTTGGTCGATTTTTGGCACTTAACTTTGTTTCAGTTGAGTTAAGTGCTGTTTTGTAGACTGAAATATATGGAAAGTTTAAGGGGCAGGGAATGTTTTCGTTTCTGGTCAAGCGCCTGTTTCAGGCACTGATAGTGATGTTTGTGATCAGTTTGGTGGCGTTCGCCATTCAGGATAACCTGGGTGACCCGCTGCGTGAGCTTGTAGGTCAGTCGGTTTCGGAAGCAGAGCGTCAAGCACTGCGTGATGAGTTGGGCCTCAACGATCCTTTCATAACCAAATACACTCGTTTTGTTGGTGCAGCGCTGCAAGGCGATCTTGGCACTTCATACTTTTTCAAACGTCCTGCCGTTGAGGTTATTCTCGATAAACTGGTGGCAACACTAGAGCTGGTATTCGGCGCGACGCTTATTATTATTTGTTTATCGATACCACTCGGTGTGTACTCCGCTATTCATCCAAAGAGTTTCTTTACCAAATTGGTGATGGCCGGCAGTAGTATTGGTATCTCGATTCCGGTTTTCCTGACAGCGATCATGCTGATGTATGTTTTCTCAATTGAGTTAGGCTGGCTACCGTCCTTTGGGCGTGGTGAAACAGCCAACGTCCTAGGTTGGGAATCTGGGTTCTTTACGATTGATGGTATTAAGCACCTGATCTTGCCATGTATCGCGTTGGCATCGATTATGTTGCCACTTTTCATCCGTTTAGTTCGTTCTGAAATGCTCGAAGTCTTGAGCTCGGAATACATCAAGTTTGCGAAAGCAAAAGGGCTACCTCTTAAAAAAATCTATTATCAACACGCCCTTAAAAACACGATGTTACCTGTTTTGACCGTCGGTGGGGTCCAGATCGGTACTATGGTGGCGTATACCATCCTGACTGAAACGGTTTTCCAGTGGCCTGGCACCGGCTTCCTTTTCTTAGAAGCGATTAACCGCGTTGATACACCGCTGATTACCGCTTACGTCATTTTCGTTGGTCTTATTTTTGTGGTGACGAATACGATTGTTGACTTGTTGTACGGCTTGATTAACCCAACCGTAAACCTAACTGGAAAAGGAGCTTAATCATGAGCCAAGCAAATGTAGCCGAGGCTCCTTCAGTGTGGGAGCGTTTTAAAAACTCGGACTTCTTGTATTACTTCAAGCGCGACAAAGTCGCCATGACAAGTTTTACTGTTTTTATGATGTTCTTGGTAGTGGCGCTAACCGCTCCTATCATCGCACCGACGGACCCTTATGATTTATCGTCTATCGATATTATGGACTCTGAGCTACCACCATCGTGGATGGAAGGTGGCGAAGAAAAATTCATCCTAGGTACTGATGACCAAGGGCGTGATATTTTATCGACCATTCTTTATGGCTCACGTCTGTCTCTGACCATTGGTTTCCTAGCGGTAGGTTTACAGCTATTCCTAGGTATTGTAATTGGCCTATCGGCGGGTTACTTCGGTGGTCGTATCGATAGCTTTTTGATGCGTTTTGCCGATGTGCAGTTGTCATTCTCTACCATGATGGTTGCGATTATTGTTTCTGCGATTTTTAAGGCCAGCTTTGGTTCTGAATTTTATAGCCAATATGCTGTCACCATGCTGGTGGTCATCATTGGTGTGGCAGAATGGCCTCAATATGCGCGTACTATTCGTGCCTCGGTTCTAGCTGAGAAGAAGAAAGAGTATGTAGAAGCTGCGCGAGTGATGGGTTTTAGAGCGCCGCGTATCATGTTCCGTCATATTCTGCCTAACTGCTTATCACCCATCTTGGTTATCTCAACGGTTCAGGTCGCGAACGCGATTATGTCAGAAGCGGCGCTGTCGTTTTTAGGTCTTGGTCTGCCTGTAGACCAACCATCGTTGGGCTCACTGATCAGCATCGGCTTTAACTATATCTTCTCTGGTTCATGGTGGATCACTGTGTTCCCAGGCATTGTTCTGATTACTTTGGTATTGGTGATTAACCTACTGGGTGACTGGTTACGTGATGTCTTCAACCCGAAAATCTATAAAGGGTGATCCAGAGTGATTGATTTTTAATCCCAATCGTAACTACACTAAGAGTCGCAGATAATTGCGGCTCTTTTTATTTGTGCCGCTTATAACAATAGCCAAGAGTGTTCAGAGGATGTTTATGAGCTCTTTAAATGGTGTAAAGGGATTAGGTTGTTTTTCGTTTCGTGCCTTGTTGGGCGCCTTGTTGTTGACCAGTAGTGTGGTTCCTTTACCAGTCTATGCTGACGACGTGTTATGTGACGCCTCTCAGCCCTCCACTAGTGCGCTACCTGTGCTCGATAAATCTTGTCCCATTGGTAATGGGATTTGGAGTAGTGAGGTTCCGGTTAGTTCCACATCCCTCTACTGGATTCAGTGTGGAATTCTCGATGCACCGATGCCGCTTTCCCAAGCCAAAACCTTATACGCCAATATTACGACTGATGTTTGGATGTTACCGCAATCAAACAGCTATCGCTGCTTGATCGGACCGTATAGCGATACAGACCTCGCCAAGCAAGAACTTACTCAAGTTAAAGCCCTGCCTCGATATCGTGATGCTTTTATTCGTCAAGTAGAAAGGCGACCGTCTGCCACTACACCGCCACAACGTACAGCGAAGGTGATGCCGCCAGTATCCGCAAATGCTGTTGCACCTAAGTCGATAGAAGACACGACAGAGCAGCCCGTAAAGAAAGCAGAAAAAATAACCCCTCTTGCAACCAGCGCTCAAGCTACTTTGAGTGTCAGGTTAGAAACCACCGTCAATGGACTACATTATCGCGTGCCTTATATTGCGAACAGCAGCCATCAGTTTTACATAGAACATGATAAGGCGTGGAATCGCTTGAGCTATCAAGCCGCCATTAAGGTTTGTAGTGACCTTAATATGCATTTGGCGAGCTACGATGAATGGCAAGCCTTGATAAAGTCACAGCTGATGCAGAAAAATCGTTGGCCGTTACAAATGCCCTATTGGGGAGACGGTCAAAAAGGCCTGTTTACTAATGGCAAAGTATCACCGTTGAAAGGCAATACGTTGCTTAATGTTGTGTGCGTGGGTAAGCTGTGATTAAGGCAGTAACCAGCGAGTTTTACTGCTGAGTGACAACAGCCAACTGGTTGCCAATGCTAAGCTCCCACTGACAATAACCCAAAATGGAATCATATAGATAGGGTGTCCTTGATGGAGTCCGAGTTCGTTCATTGGCCACAGGAATAGCGGGTGTAGAATATAAATACCTAAGCTGTACTTACTGATAACGCTGACCACTTTCTTCGCGGTCGGCCAAAGCTTATCCGCGTAGGCTTTGCAGACAATAAAAATCATACTAGCGGCCAGAACGGTATTGAGAGTCTTGTATGAGAACCAGCGTCCAACGTAATAACGACCTTCCTCAATACTGCCTTGAACCACCATGTAACTGCTCAGCGCCATTGCACCTACTCCGAGAATAATGGCTGTAATAACCACGCCTCGGCTCGTCGGCAGCTTCTGATATAAAATATAACCCAGTGGTAATAATCCCATATAGAGCCAGAATTGTTCACTCCAAGGACCATCAATTCGCAGTAAAAACAGTAGCGTGGTGAGTAACCACAGTCCGGTAAACGCGTATAGCGCGCTGTCATCAAACTTACGAACGAACACTTGCAGGAAAGGGATCGCAACATACAGCGGAATAAAGTAGTAAAAGAACCCTAAATGATAATAGGTCTGATGGTGGTAGCTTTCAGCCAAGACTTCCTTCACCGTGTTGCTATTAAAGCCTTCCATTGTCCATCCGGATAAGTAGGCGTAGAACAGGGACCACACAAGAAATGGAATCAGCACTTTACCGAGACGACGAGACAGATAATATTTCATATCAAACGGTCGTTTGTCGTTAAGCATTAAGGCACCAGTAATCAAAATAAATACGGGTACCGCCCAGCGACTAAAACCGTTAAAGGTGATTGCCGTTACCCATTCGGTCATGGGTATTTGCCCCAACTCCTGACGGTAAGGACCCAGCGCATGAATCGTGATGACGGCGAGAGCCGCCACGCAGCGCATGGCATCGAAGAAAAATATGTGCTTTTTATCCATTGATAACTCCTAACAGTCTTTAGAAACTATAAGAAATATCAATAGAAGCAGGAAGAGAACTTAGATAAAAGTTGTGTAAAAATTGCTCCAAAAAAACCCAGCACTTAGTGGCTGGGCTTTGATAACATTGATTGCGTATTAGCGCATTGTCACGAATTCCTCAGAACCCGTTGGGTGAATTGCCACAACAGAGTCGAAGTCTGCTTTGGTTGCACCCATCTTCATCGCAACGCCAAAACCTTGAATCATTTCATCAACAGTAAAGCCGATACCGTGCAAGCCAACAACCGTCTCTTCTGGGCCAGCACAAACCAGTTTCATCTTACATGGCTGGCGGTGTTTCGTTACTGCAGTGTACATAGCAGTGAAGCCAGAGGTGTAGACTTTGATGTTATCTTTGCCGTACTTCTCTTCCGCTTGTTGTGTGGTTAGGCCGATGGTGCCGATAGGCGGGTGACTGAATACCACAGTTGGTACTAGGTCGTAATCCATCTTCGCATCTGGTTTATTGTTGAATAGGCGCTCAGAAAGCTGGCGACCTGCTTTAACGGCAACTGGAGTGAGCTCAATACCGCCTTCCATAATGTCACCAACACAGTAAATGCCTGCTACATTGGTGGCCTGGAATTCATCAACTTTGATATAGCCGCGATCGTTAGTTGCTATGCCAGTAGCACCAAGATTAATCGCATCTGTCGCTGGGTGACGACCGATCGCCCAAATTAAGGTATCCACATTTTGGCTCTCACCGTTTTCTAGGTGCAGCGTTAGGCTACCGTCTGCCTCTTTTACCACTTCTTTAGGCACGGAGTGAGTATGCAGTGTTGGACCTTCCGTGTTCATCACTTCAACTAATGTCTCAATGATCATTGGGTCAAAGCTACGGAGAGGGGATTCTTTACGGCAGAATAGGTGAGTTTCAGTCCCTAGTGCGTGTAGTACACCTGCTATTTCTACTGCAATGTAGCCTGCGCCGATAACCGCAACGCGTTTTGGCTGCTCGTTTAGCTCGAAGAAACCATTGGAATCGATACCGTATTCTGCGCCTGGAATATTTGGAATGGTTGGACGACCACCAACAGCAATAAGAATGTGATCAGCAGTGTAGTGCTCACCATTCACTTCGACAGTTTTTGCATCAACAAACTTAGCAAAGCCACGAATGACATGAACTTTGTTGTTGCCAAGCACGCGATCGTAAGATTGGTGAATACGACCAATGTAGGCTTGGCGACTCTCGACCAGTTTGCTCCAATCGAAGCCTTTAACGTCGACATCAAAACCATAGTCTTCAGCGTATAGGTTCATCGCTTCAGCAACTTGCGCACCGTGCCACATGACTTTCTTTGGCACACAGCCAACGTTTACACAGGTACCGCCAAGATCTTGAGCTTCAATCAGCGCGACCTTCGCGCCGTACATTGCCGCACGGTTTGCAGATGCGATACCGCCGCTGCCACCACCAATACAGATATAGTCAAAATGCGTTGCCATTACGTTCTCCGAGAGCTTATTAATTTTATGATTGCTAGTAACAGTTACATTGGGGTGAAGAGTAGGGAACTCAATATCATCGCAATGTTTTGTTAAGAATCGCTATCCATACTATAAATCGAGTCTAGCAACTTTCTCCAATGGGAAAAAGCAGAGTTAATTATGAGTAATAACGATTAATGACGAGGTAAGAGGGCATTACGCCCTCTATAAAAGTCGCTTAGCCACAACAGCTCGATATTGAGCAATTTTGTTGAGCCTGTAGGTCTTTTCCAGTAGCAAGGTAAGTATTGGTGAGGTAGAAATCAGCAAACCGCGTTTCAAAGTCGCTAGAGACGGTCTTCTCGACCAATCCTGATGCCATGATGTTGCGTTGCCACGCTTGCATTTTTGGCAGTCCGCAGAAAAAATCATAGCCAGAGTGCGCTTTTACAATTGCAGCGCGATGTAAGAGTGGTAACCACGCCATATCCACATTACTGAAGGTGTCCGACTTGAAGAACTTGGTGTTACCAGATAGCTGATTCTCTGCCTTTTGGAATGCCTTAGTTAGTTTTTCCGCACGTTCTTCAAAGGTCGCTTTATCTTTGCTGCTCATGGTGCCGCATTGAGCAAGGTAGTGTTTAGAGCCTAAATAACTCCATGCACGATCGAGTGCGCGCTGCTCGTTACTTACGCCTTGCTCAATCGGGCCGTATTCATCTTCGATGTATTCAATGATGGCGTCTGATTCAAACAAAGCAGTCCCTGATTCCGTGATCATCACGGGTACCTGACCATTGGGTGAGATATCTAGGAACCATTGTGGTTTGTCTTTTAAACTGATGTATTCAATCTCATACGGTATCTGCTTTGCTTCCAGTGCCGCCGTGACACGTTGAACAAAAGGACAAATCTTAAAGCTAACTATCTTAATCATCTGAGTTTTCCTCACTAGGCTATTAGGGTGTACACATTGCACTTGGCTTCGGTACTTTCACTAGTAAGACGCGGGAGGAGAGAGAAAGACGAAAATAATTTCAAAAAAGTCGAAATATTTTCTGGAGAGCTAAAATAAGCGCAATTAAAAAAGGCGCAATATTGCTTTAAAACAATTGATTACGCCTTTTCTTGAGATTGAATGTGTTTCCCCAAAATTATTCTGGGACAATCCATTCCACTTTAAAGTGGCCTGTTGCTGGAGCGATCTTGTCTTTAAGGTACGGCAAAATGGCATTCATTTGCTGCTCTAGCTTCCACGGTGGGTTGATAACAATCATGCCCGATGCCGTCATCCCGCGCTCGTTAGTATCTGGCGATACGCCAAGCTCGATTTGCAAAATCTTACGAATACCAAGGCCTTCTAAGCCTTCAATCATATCGTCGATATCATAGCGATTGACCACCGGGTACCAAATCGCATAAATGCCAGTCGCCCAGCGCTTATAACTTTGAGAAATCGCCGTCACAACATCACGATATTCCCGAGCTAACTCGTATGGCGGGTCGATCAGAACCAAACCACGGCGTTCTGCTGGTGGCAAACTGCCTTTTAAGCGTTTAAAGCCATCTTCTTTAAAAATCTTAACCTGACGATCGCGATGAAATTCTTGCTCAAGCAGTGGGAAATCGCTTGGGTGCAACTCTGTCAAGACCATACGGTCTTGAGGACGCAAGTGAGCACGCGCCACACGAGGAGAACCTGGATAATAACGCAGTGTGTCGCTGTTATTGAGTGTCTCTATCGATTCAATGTAGCTGGCGATCTCTTCGGCTACTTGTTGAGGAATATCGGTATTGCCCCAAATACGGCCGATGCCTTGCTTGTATTCACCAGTTTTCTCAGACCACTCGTGGGTCAGGTCGTAACGGCCTACGCCCGAATGAGTATCGTGATAAACGAATGGCTTTTCCTTGTTTTTTAGTGAATTAAGGATAAGACTTTGTACTATATGTTTAACCACATCGGCATGGTTACCCGCGTGAAAACTGTGACGATAGCTCAGCAAAATAAAGACTCTGTTTAACAATAATGGACGGATTATAACCTCTTCTGGCGCGAAGCGGCAGAGGTGTTGGTGCTTAGAATCACCGTAATTGAATCCCGAAGGATTGAAATTTCTGTTTCGAGACTACATTTATCTATTAATTACGCTCACTTGCCTTCCAATGAAGTGAGGGAATCCAATAACTAAAAAGGGACGCTGCATGGCAAATCCACTACTGACGTTTACCGACTTACCTCCTTTTTCTCAAATTAAGCCTGAGCATGTGAAGCCAGCCGTTGAACAAGCGATTGAGGCATGCCGAGCGAAAATAGACCAAGTACTTGAAGGTAACGCCAACCCGACTTGGGACAACGTTGTTGCGCCAATCGAGCAGATTGATGACAAGCTTAGCCGCTTGTGGTCACCAGTGAGCCATATGAACTCAGTGATGAACAGTGATGAATTGCGCGAAGCGTATGAAAGCTGCCTACCAATTCTTTCTGAATACGGCACTTGGGTGGGGCAACACAAGGGGCTGTATGAAGCGTACAAAGCGATCAAAGCCAGTGACGCGTTTAATGCGCTTTCCCAAGCGCAACAGAAAACCATCAAAGATTCACTGCGTGATTTTGAATTGTCTGGTATTGGTCTGCCAGCCGATGAGCAGCACCGCTATGGTGAAATCAGCAAACGTATGTCTGAGCTAGGCTCGCAATTCTCAAATAATGTCCTAGATGCCACCATGGGTTGGACTAAGCACATTACTGATGAGAAAGAACTTGCTGGTATGCCAGAATCGGCACTCGCAGCGGCAAAAGCGGCGGCTGAGGCGAAAGAATTAGAAGGCTATCTACTGACATTAGATATCCCATCTTACCTTCCTGTTCTAACCTACTGTGATAACCAAGAGCTACGTAAAGAGCTATACGAAGCCTATGTGACGCGCGCTTCTGATCGCGGTCCAAATGCGGGTAAATGGGACAACACTGAGATTATCGCAGAGCAACTTAAGCTGCGTCATGAAATCGCGCGCTTGCTGGGTTTTGGTACTTATAGTGAAAAGTCACTGGCAACCAAGATGGCAGAAAGCCCTGCTCAAGTGCTTGGCTTCCTCAATGATCTGGCGACTAAAGCTAAACCTCAAGGTGAGCGTGAAGTCGAGGAGCTACGCCAGTTTGCTGAAAAAGAGTTCGGCGTAACTGAGCTAAACCTTTGGGATATTGCTTACTACAGTGAGAAGCAGAAGCAGCACCTGTTCCAATTCTCTAATGAGGAGCTGCGCCCTTACTTCCCAGAATCAAAAGTGGTCAGCGGGTTGTTTGAAGTGTTAAACCGCGTGTTCGGGATGCAGATTAAAGAGCGTGAAGGGGTGGATACTTGGCATGAGTCAGTACGATTCTTCGATATTTTTGACAGCACTGACACACTGCGTGGTAGCTTCTATCTTGACTTGTACGCTCGTGAGCACAAACGTGGCGGTGCGTGGATGGACGAGTGTCGTGTACGACGCATCGATCTTGACGGTGAACTGCAAACACCAGTAGCGTACCTAACGTGTAACTTCAATAAACCCGTCGGCGGCAAACCAGCCATGTTCACTCATGATGAAGTCGTGACTCTGTTCCATGAAACAGGTCATGGTATCCATCATATGTTGACGAAGATTGATACGGGTGCGGTATCAGGTATTAACGGTGTGCCTTGGGATGCTGTTGAGCTACCAAGCCAGTTCCTAGAGAACTGGTGCTGGGAAGAAGACGCTCTGGCGTTTATCTCCGGCCACTATGAGACAGGCGAACCGCTACCTAAACAGATGCTCGATAAAATGCTAGCGGCGAAAAACTTCCAATCTGCGATGTTTATTTTGCGTCAGCTTGAGTTTGGTTTGTTCGATTTCACGCTGCACACAGAATACGATCCAGACATCGGTGCACGTGTGTTAGAGACCCTGGCAGAAGTGAAGTCGAAAGTAGCCGTACTTCCAAGCCTTGAATGGAACCGTTTCTCACACAGCTTTGGTCATATCTTTGCGGGAGGTTATAGCGCGGGTTACTACAGCTACTTGTGGGCCGAAGTGTTGTCTTCCGATGCCTATTCACGTTTTGAGGAAGAAGGCATCTTCAATAAAGAAACAGGACAAAGCTTCTTGAATAACATCCTTGAAATGGGTGGCAGTGAAGAACCAATGGAGCTATTTAAGCGCTTCCGTGGTCGTGAGCCTGAGATCGATGCTCTATTGCGTCATTCTGGTATCAGCGCGTAAGACAGAATAGAAATAACACGGAAAACCCTTAACCTTTGGTTGAGGGTTTTTTTTATGGTATTGAGAACGCCATTTTCATTCAGTTAACGATTATCTAAAAGGCAGAAAAACACCAAGATGACATATTTTTCTCAATTGAATAACTATTGAATAGCGGCTAATAAACGATTACTCATCATCAAAAACGCCATCCCCTTAACAATGACCGCCATGTAAACAAGTTTCAATATTCGAAAAAACAGAAGTGTTATTTCAGTGAAAATTAGGTGTCATTAAAACTCGCTTACAATGAATAATTAGTTCTATGCTCTGAATAAAAAACTAGTTTGTTTTAGGTCAAGGAATCGTCCTAGAGTGCATGCCAGTGCTCCGAAAGTTAATTACAAGCCCATTTGGTTTCAGGTAATTTATTTTTACTCATCGCTTACGCATTAATTATCAATAAACATGCAAACAGCGCTGGGATTTTAAAAATTTATATTCAGCGATTGCTTTCTATCGGTTTGTGATTCTACCGGTGTCGACTGAATTGATTCGGAGTATCCCCCTATGACTAAAAAGTGGTTCACTGAAACCGTTGAGAATACCCAGCAGATGATGGGTGTAGCGCCAGAGCAAGGTTTGTCTTCACAAGAAGCGGCGGAGCGTCAATCTCAGTACGGTAAAAACGAACTTCAAGAAAAGGCAGGAAAATCTGCACTTGAACTCTTTGCTCATCAATTTAAAAACCCACTGATCTTCATTCTAGGTGTGGGTGCCATTGTTTCCTATTTCACCGGACACTTAGTGGATGCTATCGCGATTACCGCGATCATCTTTATCAATGCGCTTATCGCATTCTGGCAAGAATTCAAAGCCCAGAAAGGGATGGAAGCGCTGCGCCAAATGGCCGCACCGTCAGCACAAGTGAAGCGTGATGGTGAATGGATTGATATTCCAGCTAGCGACATCGTGCCTGGTGATATCTTAAAAATCAGTACCGGTGACATCCTAGCGGCTGAC
The DNA here is from genome assembly GCF_900089835.1 of Vibrio thalassae. Lineage (GTDB taxonomy): Bacteria > Pseudomonadota > Gammaproteobacteria > Enterobacterales > Vibrionaceae > Vibrio > Vibrio thalassae. The sequence goes on from NZ_OANU01000045.1 coordinate 21,157, forward strand.
GTTCGTATCTTAGAAGCCAATCGTCTGTCTATCGACGAAGCCGCGTTGACTGGTGAATCTGAGCCAGTCGATAAAACGGCTAAAGTGATTGACGACGAAACAGTCGGTCTTGGTGACCAGTTAAACATGGGCTTTATGACAACCATGGTAACGTCGGGCACAGGTCTAGGTTTAGTTGTAGCGACAGGAATGCAGACCGAAGTGGGTCACATTGCTGACCTAATGGCGAACACGGAAGAAACTAAAACGCCAATGCAAGAGCGCATGGACACCATCGCAAAAACCTTGATGTTCGTAGCGCTTGGTGTTGTCGCCGTGGTATGTGCAATTGGTCTTTTCTATGGCATGCCTTGGCTAGAGATCTTAAACACCGGTATCTCCCTGTCTGTTGCAGCTATTCCTGAGGGGCTTCCTACGGTTATCACCATCGTTCTGACCATGGGTTCGACTCGCATGGTGAAGAACAATGCGCTCGCTAAGCAGTTGGCAGCGATTGAGACCCTAGGCTCTACCACGGTGATTTGCTCAGACAAAACAGGAACGCTCACTCAAAACCAGATGCAGGTGATGAAGGCCTACGATGCAAGCGGTCGCTATTGGGAAGTAAGTGGTAAAGGTTTCAGCCCAGAAGGTCAATTTAAGCCGCTATCGCACAACACAGATGCAAAACAAAGCCCAGAAATGATGAAAGGGTTAGTGGTTGCAACACTATGTAATGACTCTGAATACATCATGGATGGCGACAAGTCGACGGTTCGTGGTAACCCAACTGAAGGCGCACTGATTGTCGCGGCCGCGAAGGCTGGCCTTAACCAATCAGAGATGCTGACTTCAGGTGGCTATTCAATTATAGAGAAGTTCCCATTCGATTCTTCTCGTAAGATGGCTTCGGTGATTGTTAAAGATCCAGAGGGTAACCACTTCCTTGCGATTAAAGGGGCTCCCGATGTGATTCTTCGTAATGCAGCAAGCTTTATGGTTGACGGTATGTCAGTCGACCATACATCAACAGCTACAGACGGCAACCTGGCGCTAGCGGCAAGTGCAAGCGAAGAGATTGTGGCTAATTACGAAGCAGCGATTGAGAACTTTGCTCAAGATGCACTGCGCACTTTGGCGGTTGGTTATAAGGCGCTGACGGAAGCTGATTTGGAGCGAGACTTCGAAGAGCTTGAAAAAGACATTACTGTACTTGGTCTATACGGCATCATGGATCCACCGCGTCCAGAAGTACGCGATGCCATTAAAAGCTGCTACCAAGCAGGGGTAAGAACGGTAATGATCACTGGTGACCACGCGCTAACTGCCGCAGCGATTGCTCGTGATATCGGTATCATTCGTAGCGAGAAAGACTTAGTTGTGACGGGGGCTGAGCTTGATGAAATGGACGATGACAAACTTCGTCAAATCTGCCCAGAAGTTGCGGTATTTGCCCGTGTAACGCCAGAGCACAAGTTACGTATTGTTCAAGCTCAGCAGTTCAACAACGAAGTGGCTGCGATGACGGGTGATGGTGTGAATGATGCGCCAGCACTGCGCCGCGCAGACATTGGCGTTGCCATGGGGATTACCGGTACGTCGGTTGCGAAAGACTCAGGTGACCTTATCTTACTGGATGACAACTTCAGCACTATCGTGAAAGCGGTACGTCAAGGTCGTCAAATCTTTGATAACCTTCGTAAGTTCATCCGTCAGGCTCTGACAGCGAACGTTGGTGAAGTATCGGTTATCTTGTTCGCGTTCCTTATGATGGGCCCAGAGACGATCTTGCCGTTAACACCGCTGATGATTCTATGGATAAACTTAGTCTCGGATGGTTTGCCAGCACTGGCATTAGGTGTTGAGCCAGAAGAGAAAGATCTGATGGAGCGTAAGCCTCGCAAACGTAACGAGAGCTTCTTTAGCGACCACTTGGGTACTCGTATCCTGACTCGTGGTCTGGCACTAGGTGGCATGAGCTACATGGCGTTTAACTGGGCACTAACGAACGGTTTCTCAGCGAACTACGCACAGACAATGGCATTTGCGATGTTGGTGTTTGCTCAGCTTTGGCACCTATTTGACTCACGTACCTTTACGTCGCTATACCGCAGAAACCCATTCACCAACCCGTACCTATTAGGTGCAGTAGCGGTGTCAGCGATTTTATCGCTAGGGGTTATCTATACAGGTCTAGGTCAGCTAATCTTCAATACGGAAGCCCTAGCAGCAGGTCACTTATTCGGTGTCATTATGGCAGCATCACTACCGACGCTGGTTATGTCTGCAGTGAAAGAGGCGACTAAGACTAAGTGGATGTAATTCTTTACTTTGGATAGTAAAAAGGCGCTCTAAAGAGTGCCTTTTTTGGTTTGGTGGAATCTTTTAGTAGACCCCTGCCTACGCAAGGGCGACGATATCAAAGGCTCCGTTATTTTTGAATGTTCCGTCATTCCGCTAGCCGCGCGCCTGCGCAGGCAGGAATCGACATTCGGCGCACACGAACCCTAAGGATTCACATTGCGACTGATCGGATTCTGCAACGAGATCAATGTCTCCGTCGATTGCACCTCTTCAATCGCTTGCAGCTTATTGATTAACACGTGCTGCAATTCTTCAATTGAGCGACACATCAACTTCACGAAAATGTTATACGCCCCCGTGGTGTAATAGGCTTCGACCACTTCATCTAAGGCATTCAGTTTCTCTAGTGCAGAATGGTAGTCACGCGCTGCATAAAGGTTAATACCGATGAAGCAGCAGACGTCGTAGCCGAGCTTTTTGGTGTTTACAACCACCTCGGTCCCCTCGATAATTCCAGCCGCTTTCATTTTTTCGATGCGTACATGGATAGTGGCAGGACTGACATCAAACTGCTTCGCCATCTCTGCATAAGGGCGACGGGCATCTTCCATTAGCGTTTTTAGGATCGCTTTGTCGAGATTATCAAGTCCATTCGTGGCGTGCATATCGAGTCCTAGGTTATCGTCGTATTGATGGGACTAAAGCTTATCACTATTTCTATCAGGCCGTCTTTGAGCGGATCACGGTTATTGGTCACCGTTACGACTTGAGGTAAACTGGCGCGCTATACCTTATCCTTATTCGGAGCCTATCTTGCAAATCCAACTTATCTGCGAACATGAGCCACGCCAACAACAGCTGCTGGACTTAGCCAGTCGTTGGGGCTTAACGGCGTGCCAATTGTCAGAGTTCGCTCTGGTTCTAACAGAAGACAGACTAGAACTTCGCAAACTGGATGAGCCTAAGTTAGGGGCTATTTTCGTTGATCTTGCTGGTGGTGCGGTTGCTCATCGGCGTAAGTTTGGTGGTGGCAAGGGACAGGCTATTGCCAAAGCGGCGGGTTTAAATAAAGGTGCGACTCCCACCGTTCTTGACGGCACGGCAGGTCTAGGTCGCGATGCTTTTGTATTGGCTTCTCTGGGCTGTAAAGTACAAATGGTAGAAAGACACCCAGTGGTCGCCGCTTTACTTGATGATGGCCTTACGCGCGCCAAACAAGATGAAGAAATTGGTGGGTGGGTGAGTGAGCGTATGTCTCTGCTTCATGCATCGAGTTTGGAGGCTCTGGATTCACTTGCGAATGATAGCCAGTTTGAACGTCCTGATGTGGTCTACTTGGATCCAATGTACCCACACCCAGAGAATAAGAAAAAGTCCGCTTTAGTAAAAAAAGAGATGCGCGTATTTCAGTCTCTAGTCGGCGCGGACACGGATGCTGATGGGTTACTGGAGCCAGCACTCAAACTCGCCACTAAGCGAGTGGTCGTAAAACGTCCTGATTACGCCGATTGGCTAGATGAGAAAAAACCGACAATGGCAATTGAAACCAAAAAAAATCGTTTTGATGTTTATGTCAACGCATCAATGAGTTAACACTTCTCCTCTGTTGATTTGAGTAATTTGCTCTGTCGTTACTGGAGCAAGTTACTTGAAACTGTCCGCATTAGACGTTATATCTAACTAAGAATCATTCCTGTTTTCGTTGTCTGGTGTTGGAGAGTGGTATGAGTACGCGTTTGTGTAAGTTAAATCGTCGTGATATTAGCGATAACCTCGGTGAAATACACCGCTTAGTAACCGAACCTAAATACCTATGCCGCTCCTGCTCCCGTTCTTCTGTAGATAAATCAACGCTGTGCAAGCCTGCGGCGATTCCTCCTGCCTCTTGTCAGAGTAAGCCGGTTCATGAGCAGCAGCAATGTGGTGTGCTCGCTGAAGCGCTACTTAAAGAGCGCCCTGTCAAACTCGATAAGCTTTCTGACGAAAAAGTCAGCAAAACACGCGCTGTAGAGGCGAGGTTGATTGACTCAGAGAAGATGGAGGCGAAAGATAAGAAAGCACTTAAGCGCGCCAAGAAAGCACTAAAAATGCGGAAAAAAGCTCAGAAGAAACTATTGAAAATCTTGAAGAAGAGCCACAAGCTCGCTCGAAAACAGAATAAGTTGGAGCAGAAATATCAGCTTGCGGCTAGTGTGGTTGAGAAACAGGTCATGAAAGTGCAGCCAGAACAGCTGCACTGAATTCTCTAGCAAGAAGTCTAGACGCTCTTAAACTGGGCTTCCGCTCTGGGTTTGACCCACAGCTCATTGACGACTAATGACAGCAGAATAATACCGCCCCCAATAGATAGCTTGACTAAATCCACGTCGCGATTCCAAATCACAATATTGACGATAAGCCCGGCAGGAACTAATAAGTTATTCATCACAGCCAGCGCCCCTGCGTTGACCAGACACGCCCCTCGGTTCCAAATGAAATATCCTAAGCCCGAGGCAATGATTCCTAAGTAAATCAACACGCCCCATTGCACGCTGGTGGTCGGCATTTTGTCAAAACTGCCAAACAGCGCAAAAGCAATCGTTGCTACGACCGTTGCCCCAAAGTAGAAGTAACCAAACACGCTATGTTGTGGCAGTTCAACGTCCGTTTGTTCCATCACATATTTATAACCGACCTGTCCGATGGCAAAGCAGAGATTGGCACCTTGCACCACAAGAAAGCCCGTGATGAAATTGTCATTGATGCCCGCAAACTTGATAAAAGCGGCGCCAGCTACCGCGATGGCGGCAGTGACGAAATACCAAGGAGAGAAGCGACCTTTAAGGAAGTCATAGAAAAGCGTGACGTAAATGGGAGTAAAAACAGTGAACAGCAACACTTCAGGTACGGATAACAGTAAGAAGGATTGGTAGTAGAAGCAATACATCAGACCAAGCTGAATACCACCAATGGCCATCAGTTTGGCCTTTAAGGCTCCTGGCACTTGTCTAAAGTTAGTAAAAGGTAGGAAGACTAATGCGGCTAACACTACGCGCATTAGCACTGAGAACCACGAATCCACCTGACCCGCTAGATAGACCCCGATTAGGCTAAATGAGAAAGCCCAAAGCAGAGTGACAGAATAAAGATAACCCATTGCTTAAACATGTTGTTAATGTGAACGATGGGCCTATTGTAACATCTTTGTGAATCAATACAGATCGGATCAAAAAAGGCTTCTTTCGAAGCCTTTTATCGTCAATTATTCTTTAATTGGTACCACTAACATATCGACTGGTGAGGTATTGATAAGCTGGCGAGTCGAAGACAGGATTTTGCTCCAGAAGTCTTGGTGGTGACCGCACACCACAAGGTCGACATTGTATTCGCCAATGGTATCGCGTAGCTCGTTACTCAAATCGCCACTGCCCACCAAAGAATGCTTAATTGGATAGTCGGCGTATTCTGCGAAATCTTTTAATTGCGTCATTGAGGCTTCCATCGCCTGATGTTGCGTCTCAGCCATATTCAAATCAATTAGCCCGGTGTATAACTCGGCATAATTGACATCAATATGGATAAACGAAACCTCTGCACCCAGTGGCTTCGCCAGACAGACCGCTTTGTCGATGAGCATTTTGCTTTCTTCTGACAGATCTAATGCGACCATAATATGTTTATAACCCATAACGCACTCCTCCTGACGTTAGTACTATGGAAAACATAGCATTTTCCACTCCAAAATTATGTTGATGTGATCTCAAATCGTTATCCAAAGTACAAATTACAAGTTGGCTATAGCGTTTGGTTGCTACAACGAGGTGCGCCTATCTGTCGATGTTTCTGGTAGGCGTGATAGTGATGAAGTGTTTAACGAGATAATTCTCAGCAATAAGACAATAAAATGTGAGCAAAGTCGCCAAAGTTTTCTAGAATCAAAAGTAGCGATTGAGTAACTGACAATTTGTGAGTTTGGTTTGAGAGCAGAGACACTTCAATAAGTTATGTTATAGTGGCGTTAACTTGTGAAATTAAATTAGGAGTCTAGAATGCTTTCTCCAGCAATGGTTCAGCATCTGAATGAGCAAATTAACCTCGAATTCTTCTCATCCAATCTATACTTACAAATGAGTGCTTGGTGTGAAGACAAAGGTTTTGAAGGCGCGGCGCTATTTCTTCGTAAACATGCAGACGAAGAAATGCAGCACATGCACAGACTGTTTACTTATGTTAGTGAGACAGGTGCTTTACCGATACTCGGTAGCATTGAAGCTCCAAGGCATGATTTCGAAAGTCTGGGTGATGTGTTTCGTGAAACCTATAAGCATGAGCAAATGATTACGGAAAGAATCAACAAGCTCGCACATGTGGCTTTCACCGCCCAAGATTACTCAACGTTTAATTTTCTTCAGTGGTATGTTGCGGAGCAACACGAAGAAGAAAAATTGTTTAAAGGGATCTTAGATAAGCTAGAACTCGTAGGTGAGAATGGTCAAGCGCTATTCTTTATCGACAAAGATTTAGCAGTGTTAGCAAAAGAAGGTTCTTCTTCCATTATGGACGCCCCAGCTGAGTAATCTCAGCGTTTAAAAGTCGACTGTTCGTCTTTTTCTCTTGGGTGTCTAGGAAGATGTAGGGAGGAAAAGATGATCAGTGGAGACACTATTCTATTAGCATTGATGCTCATTACCTCGGTCAATATGGCGAGGTATCTAACAGCACTACGCGCACTTATTTTCATCATGCGTGAAGCGCACCCATTGCTCTATCAGCAAGTGGATGGACGAGGCTTCTTTACCGCGCACGGCAATATGTCGAAGCAAGTGAGACTGTATCACTATCTCAAAACTAAAGAATATCTCCATCACCACGACTCCGTGTTTACCGAAAAGTGCGACAGAGTCCGAGAGTTATTTATCCTAAGCGTTGCGCTGATCGGAGTTACATTATTTGCTGCACTCTTGTTATAACTTTTTGATTATTGAAATAAGTATGTGGAGCGTTGCCTGAATCTTGTTGGCGGGGAAAAAAGGTCTGCAATGTAAGTGTATTTACAGACGTGTCATCAGCATAACAGCGGTTTAACAGTAGGTGTGCTCGTAAGGGCACGAATGTACTTTGTTAGTTTGATGTAAACAAAACCGAAGCTCTGTAATCTTTGTCCCATACCGCTTTATTCATCTTCCTGGGTACTGACAAGTTCCCTTCGGATTTTCTAAACAAGTTCTGAACAAAACGTCTGCAACAAGCCATATTTAGTGCTGAATCTCCAGCATAAATACATTGTTCATCTTCTTTGAAAATAACGTCCAACGCCCAGTGCTGCTGGTTCTCGATGTGCCAGTGTTTTCTGGTCGCTTGTGAGGCTAACTCTAACGACAAGTGATCTGTGCAAATATAATACGATGTTTCATAACTTCCTTTCCCTTTGACACTTCTATCTCTCACCACTGCAACAACACTTTTAACGACAGACCACTTTTCTCTGAGTGCTTCACTGAAGGCTGCTGGGAGAACGTAAACCTCACGAACCTCTTTTCTGCCATGCCCTTTATCTTCGGTGATGTATGACTCTTGTTTATCTTCAGGCAAAGACCAATAGTCTTGGAATTGTGCATCCACTTCTGCAAGCAAACTGGGCTGATTCAGTTTGACTTGCACTAAGAAATCGCCACCTTTATCAACCACTTTATTCAGAGTTTCAACCTGACAATGCAGGGCATCAGCCGTTAATAGACATCCTTTTATATCTAAAGTATCTAACAGGTTTCTTATCGCTGTTAGCTCCGTCCCTTTGCCTTTACAGGGTTGATGTGTGAGGGTCAAACCTTCATCAACATCGAATGCCGAGACCATATAAAGGGGGTTATCTTGTTTGTTTGCTTTAGCACCTTTTAGTACCTTCCCGTCAACACTGATGATAGGTTGAGCATGCCTCTCTCTATGCAAATTAACCCAGCCCACCATAGCTTCTAAGAGTGTTTCAGGAACAATAGTCCTCATAATTGCTGCAATATTATGACGAGTAGGAAGGCCATTTTCGTAGGGGAAATACTCACGTTACCAGTCGATATTTCCTTCACCAAAATCCTTGATATCCGTCCACTTGTTTTGACCACAAAGCATGGCTGTTATGACAACAAAAGCGACTTTTATAACAGGGTAGACTTGGTTGATATGCGAACGGGTATCTTTCACTTTTTTTAGCTGTTCAATGATAATCATGCGAGTTTCTCATATTTTTTATTTCATGATCTGATCGTGACTATCAGGAAAAGTTCCAATTGAAAATAAAGTTATTTATTTTCAATAACTAAAGTTCGATCCCGCCCTTGTGTGCTCGTAGTGTCGGTATCAATGTACTCGCTTCAATCAACAAAGCCGAGCTACAGTGGGTTGTATAACATCCTCTCTATTATGGGCGGTGCAGCTCCTTGTAATCTAGATATAAAAACAATCTAGCTAGGTATTAACTATGGGGACGTCATATAAAGATGGGCGCACAGAAAAATCGTTCACGACCAAATAATATAATTAAGTCAATTCACTTTCAGTGCCCTTTAGAGCTCCGTAAAGTGCCATCGATAACTTAGTTCGGGTTGAGGACTGTAATGGCAGTGCGTTCATGACAGTGATAATCGCCGTTCAAAACTTTTTGAATTGTTTCCGCTGAAGATTCGAACAACATGTCTATGTCTTGGCCTGTTGCAAACCCGTAAGCGCCAAATACTCCTAGTAGGACCAGTGGATATATAAGCAGTTTTTTTGCAGCCACAGTATCTTTCCTTTGCATACCTTATTGATAGAATTGTTTATTGATAGCATTATCATTAATGTCGTTCAATCACATCTCTTGCAAAAAATTTTCTTTTCTCTGTAATTGTGAGCAAGTTAGCACTTGCATGCAGCTTGGTGTTTTGAATCTGTATTTGACTCTAGTTACATCAAATAAACGGAAAAAAGAGTAAGTCGCCAGTAAACACGGTAGAATCCAGTTTTGAAATCCATTTTGAATGTACAGTGAGTGTGTAGAAAGTCTATGGTTCAGCATGATGTTATCGTGATTGGGGCAGGAGCTGCCGGTTTAATGTGTGCCTCTAGTGCAGGTCAGCGGGGGCGTTCAGTCCTTGTTCTTGATCATGGGAAACGACCAGGCAGAAAAATTCTTATTGCTGGTGGCGGACGTTGCAACTTTACTAATTATGATGTGACGGCTAAGAACTTCTTAAGTCAAAACCCTCATTTTGTTAAATCTGCATTGGCTCAGTATACCAATTGGGATTTTATATCGATGATCTACAAGCACGGGATTGAGTTTGAAGAACGCGGTCACGGTCAGTTATTCTGTGTTAATAATCATGATGCGAAAGATATCGTCAAAATGCTCGTAGATGAATGTGATGCAACCGGTAATGTTCACTACAAGTATCAATGTGAAGTGACTGATATCGAACGTATATCAGAGAGTGACTTTTTAGTAGAGACGACAAAAGGCTCCTTTAAGTGTAAGTCCTTGGTGGTAGCTACAGGTGGACTTTCAATGCCACGTTTGGGCGCGACTCCTTTTGGTTGGAAAGTCGCAGAGCAGTTTGGATTGGGAGTCATAGCCCCTAAAGCGGCTTTAGTTCCATTTACGCTAGATGGCCGAGAAAAAGGTTTAACAGAATTAACCGGAACCGCCCTTCCAGTTCGAATTAGTTGTAACAACAACGAATTTACGGAAGCTTTGTTATTCACTCATCGAGGTATTTCTGGACCGTCAGTGCTACAAATCTCTTCATACTGGAACCCAGGTGATGTCGTTCAAATTGACTGGCTTCCTAGCTCGAATGTTATTGAGTTAGTGGAAAAATCGATAGTTGATAATCCTGCTCAAGAGATTAAAACAACTCTGTCAAAAATATTACCAAAGCGTCTAGTCGAATACTTTATTGAGATGAGCGTGTTTGAAAATAAACCACTTCGCCAGTTGAATAGGCGAGAGATAGATACGATTAGTACCGCGCTTCATTCATGGGAAATTAAGCCAAACGGCACGGAAGGATATAGGACTGCCGAAGCCACTACTGGAGGGGTAGATACGAAGTATTTGTCTTCTAAAACAATGGAAGCAAGTCATGTTCCGGGGCTGTATTTTATAGGTGAGTGTGTCGATGTCACAGGTCACCTTGGCGGGTTTAACTTTCAATGGGCATGGTCATCTGGTTGGGTGGCAGGACAGAACGCTTAGGCGTTATTGATCGTCGAACTGCGAAACGTTTTATCAGCGTAGCGATGGGGTTAGCTACAGCGTTATTATGGGTAGCCTGTACATATGACTAGAAGTATCAAGCTCAATAGTTACTTTGAGCTTGATACTCAGTTCTTGTGTCGTTTGGCGGTATAGTGTCCGCTAATAGGCCTTAGAATCACATCGTTCTAGCTCTGTATTGAAACGTTGAATAAACAACCCTGTATCTTGGTACTTGGTAAACACTACAACTCCATCACTTTGACTGATAAAAAACTCTAAAGCCTCACCATCAATTTTAAGTCCAAGATTGCTGTTAAATGAAGCATCAAGCATAACGCCGTACAACACCGTTGAGGGAGTCATGTTAAGGTAATTGGCTTTTTTTTCAGGGTTCAAAGCATTCTCGTAGGCCAATTGTACCGCTTGGACATCAACACTATCGTCAAAATAGAGCACCCGCCATCCTTGATTACGCTTTAGCACAAATGACGGCTTACCAAATTGAGTTTCTATGGCAGACAGTGCTGTGGAATTATTGTCGACGGTTAACCTGATTAAACCAGAGATATCCATAACAGACTCATTATTGTAAATCCGCAAACCCGCTCGGGGTCTTGTGTTGTCTTGCTCTTGAATGAGTCGGTCCTCGTAACGCATGAGACCATAAGTAGGGAAAGGGTCGAGTTCATCGGGAAAGTTGTTAAAGTCAGCAAGAGATGTGATTCTTACCAATGGTTGGGAACAGGTCACAATACTGTCAGTTTGAAAAAGGCCTGCTGGTCCTACAAAGCCAGTATCGTAGCCTCTATCAAACCGAAACTTTCCCTGCGTCATGGACGTGGCGATGCCCTGGTCATTTTGGTCTTCCGAAAAAGCCTTCAAGCTTAGCTGAAGCCTATCTACTGATGCGCTTTCAATGGTACTACCCGTTAATTTAATCTCGTCTGCCCAAAGCAAAGTTGAGATCAAAGTGCAAGTGACACTCACACCAAAGGTTGTTCTATTCATAGCCATTTCCTTGTTAAACACTAGTCCTTCACGCACATAACATAATAGGTACCCTCTTTTACCTCGGTGCCTTCCGTTTCGTGCTCGAAACCGGGAAATTCTTTATCCCAGACTTCTAAACTGTGTAAGTAATGAATCTGAGGACTGCTGTCATCACCAAAACTCTCCCCAGACATCAACATTGGAATGCCCGGTGGGTAAGGTATAACAGCATTCGCTGCTACGCGACCTTGCAATTTATGTGATGGCACCATTTCGACGTTGTTTTCAACAATCGATTCAAAGGCTGCTCTGGGTGTAATGACGGCCTCGGGTAATGATGAGTACGCAGCATTTAGCTTGTCTGACGGAGTATGTTGCTTGAGGTAAGCAAACATCTGTTTACTCAGTTCTTTCAGGCCCATGCCGCCATATACCTCGGGGTACTGATTGACAAGATCCGGCAGTACATCTTTTAACGGAGAATTCTGATCGTGGTGATGCTTGAAATGTAATAACGTATTCACCAAGGTTGCCCATTTGCCTTTGGTGATCCCCATAGAGAATAGGAACATTATTTGGAAGTCGGTGGTACGTGTGGGCACAATGCCGTATCGAGTGAGGTATTGGGTGACCAATGCTGCGGGTACTCCATGGTCTAACAAAATGCCATCTTCGCCCATTCCCGGAGAGAGAATACTGACTTTGATAGGGTCAAGCATACACCAATCGTCTGGCATATCTTTAAAGCCGTGCCATGTATCTCCCGGCTTCATCATCCAGAAGTCTTGAGTACTCGCAAGTAACTTGGGATCAGCTTGCTCAAAGGGTAATGAGGCTCCGGTTGTTGGGTCGGTAAATGTTTCAGCATTCCAGGGCTTAAAGAACCAGTCGCCATCTTGTTCAAACTCTCGATATAAACGCCCCATTGCCTGACGATAATCGACCGCTTCAAGGATAACTTCTTGTGTTAGGGAGTAGCCTTTGTTACCGGACATTTGTGATATGGCTATGTCATTTGATGCGCTAATCGCATACAAAGGAGAGGTGGTAGCATGCATCATATATGCTTGATTAAAACGCTGAAAGTCAATCGAATCTTTCCCATTTCGAACGTGTATGTATGAAGCTTGCGATAACGCATTAAGGAGTTTATGTGTTGAGTGGGTTGCAAATACGGTTGGTCCGTTCTCAGCCTCTTCAGGTTCCCCTCGCATTGCAAAGTGATCCGTATAGATTGGGTTAAAACGCGCGTACCCATACCAGGCTTCATCAAAATGGACTCGATTACTGCTTTGCCCCAGAATCTCTTGGGCACGTTTGGCGTTATAACAAAGGCCATCATAAGTACAGTTAGTAATTACAGCGTATACGGGATCTTGGTTGGTAAAGTCTTTAGTCAATGGGCTTTCGGCTGCTCTTTTTTGTAGGGCTGCTTTTTCCATTTGCTCGGGGTAAATGGGACCGATAATCCCATAACGGTTGCGGGTAGGGAGCATATAGACGGGTCTTGCTCCAGTGAGCATGAGCCCTTGTTCGATTGACTTATGGCAATTTCGGTCACAAATGGCAAGGTTATCTTCTTTCATGCAGACTTGCATGATGGTACGGTTTGCGCCAGATGTTCCGGTGACTAGCGAATATGATTTATCCGCACCAAAGACCTTGGCTGCAAATGCCTCACTCTCGCCAAAATATCCTGTGTGGTCAAGTAATGATCCCAGTGAGCCGCGCTCTATTCCCATATCTGAACGAAACAACGCTTCACCATAATGTTGATAAAAACGTTGTCCTGCCGGTGTCTTAGTAAAACCAACGCCGCCTTGGTGACCCGGGGCGGCCCAGGAATATTCATGAACATCATCATACTTAATGATTGCTGCCATTAGAGGTGGTAAGAGTTTTTCACGGTACCGTTCCATTGCTGCCAGTGCACGACCAACAATAAAATCGGGGGTGTCCTCTATAATCCAAACAAACTCATCGACACTAGACATCAACTCACGACTGACTGACAGGGTGGTTTTTTTTCGCTCTGCCAATAAAAAGACGGGGACACCTTCTTGGCGTCGATTCAGCTTATTAATCAACTGGTAGAACTTATTGTTTTCTTCTGCTTGTTGTCCGGTCATTTGTGAGGTAAGCATAAAACAATCCACGGCGGAATTGGCGTTAAAGATCGAATAACAATCGTCAAATGATATGGCTACGCTTACCTCTACTCCTTCACTTGTGAACTCGTCAATTAAACGATTCAATGCATTTTCAATGACTCCTTCTTTGACCGAGTCATTGAAAATTAATACTTGTTTCTTTTTACCGTACTTCCTCATAATTACTTTACCTTCTTAATGGGTTAGTGATTAGAAATGTGTATCGATGCGCTGAACTATTGCGGGTCATTCGGGGAGGTGTGAGCATCTCTGCTCGCAATGAAGCCGTAAAAGAAATAACCAAATAAAGTGATAATGGTTCCGTAGAATATGGATTCCTTCCCAGTAGCATACGCACCATAGATGCTATAAAGCACCGCGATCGACCCTACAAAGATGGAGATGTTGTACTCTGATTTTCCAACATTGGCGGAACGTAAAATCACACCAAGTGCGGTAAGAGACAGGATATAAGGCACCATGTTAATAAAGACGGCTAAGTCCACGAGAACATTGAACTGCTTGAGTAGTGTCGGGGAAATGGTCATCACCGCCAGCACTATTTCTAACGCAAACATAATCAACATACCTTTCACAGGGGCATCAAAGCGGTTCACTTGGCTAAATACCTTGGGGAAAAGATTAAGCTCGGCCGCCGCTTTTGAAACTTGTGCGTTAGTGAATTGCCAGCCAAGTAACGAGCCAATACAAGCAACGATGGCTAGAGCTGTCACAATATTCCCTACTGTTGAGTCAAACATTTGTGCGAATACCAAGCCAAATGGCGCATCGGATTTTGCTAATATATCGTTTGGTACAATACCTTGTATGACGGTTGTAGACGCAATATAGGTTACGGCAGAAAAAATGGTGGCCAACATACAAGCAAGCGGCACATTGCGTTTGGGGTTCTCCACTGCACCTGAGTTGACGCCTGCGGACTCTATCCCCAAAAATGCCCATAAGGTAAGCGCAATTCCGGAGGACATGGCAGTAGAAATGGATACATCGCCTGGATTCCATGCTTGTGCAAAGATCTTGGTATCGAACCAAAACCAACCAATGATTGACACGCCAAGCACAGGAATAATCACCCCCCAAACCGTAATGGATGAAATTCGTCCGGTGATTTTCGCTCCGCGCATATTGGCGCCAAGCGTGACGACTAAAATCACAACGACACCGATAAACGTGCGTGTTGGACTTTCTTTAAGCCAGGGGATAAACGTTTCCAAATAACCCACCGATGTCACGGCGATGGCTACGGCGCTGATGACGAGGCAGACATAGTAAGTATAAGACGCGATAAAAAAACTCGACTTTCCATGTGCTCTCTTAGCGTAAGCGGACATCCCGCCATCTTCAAGGCAGTACATCCCGCATTTGGAAAACGCGTAGGCAATACATAATGCGCCTACGGCGGTGATGCCCCATGCGAGTAAGGCGATTCCTCCGGTTTGTGCTAAGCTGGAGGGCAATAAAATTATCCCAGAGCCCATCATGTTCACCGTTACGATGGTCGTTAGTCCCATCAGCCCCATTTTGTTGCTCATATCAATCCTCCTGCCTACAGTGAAGTAAACCGAAATAACAAACATCCACATTTGGCACTCGAACCTTTTGGCGCCATGTTATGTTGGCGCATGATCTTCAAAGGTAGTGGGTGTTCATTCGGATCTACAGGGAAAGCATAGTTGTAGATTAACGATTGTGATAATTTGCTGTTGAGTAAATTGTAAATAGCATTGTTTGCAAAGCTCAGTGCAACTGCATGTCTGTTACAAAGAGAGCGCATCGAAAGCGCTCTTATGGCAGCTCACTGTCCATGCAGATGCGGTTGATACCATGGTGCCTGCAAGACAGCCAAGGTCGGGATGACGATTAATAGGGCAGGCCTGTGTGAGATTGCGTGGCCTGCGGTATTTAAAACAAGAGAGAAATTATGCTTTGCGTTTGATTTGTTGAACAACCAATCCTACAACAATCAGCACCAAGCCAACCAACGTGGATGGGTGAATGTCTTCGCCGATAACATATGCTAGCAATATCAACGAAATAAACGGTGATGCAAATATAAGGTTACTAATACGAGCGGTGTTCTGTGTTAGTTTCAGCGCACTTAGCCATAAGACGAAGGTTATGCCCATCTCAAAAAGACCCACATAGGACACCGCCAGCCAACCTTTGATGCTGATGGTTGACCACGCTGCGCCTTCATAAAGTGCGACGGCAAAGGCAAACGGTAGTGCGACTAAAAAACCGAGCAACACACCAACAACAGGGTCAGCGGTATTGCGAGTATTTAAGATCCAATAACCCGCCCAAAGTAGAGTAGAAAGCAGGGCTAAACCGACGCCAGCAGGACTATCAAACTGTAATCCCAGTACATCGCCTTTGGTAGCAATAACCACAACACCTAAATAGCCCAATGCACATGCAAACCAGTCTTGAGGGCGAATTTTCTGCTTTAGAAAAAACGCGGCCATTAAGGTCAAGGTAATGGCCCAACTGTAGTTGATGGGCTGAGCTTGCGAAGCCGGTAGCAAGTCGTAAGCTTTGAACAAAATCAGGTAGTACGCTAGCGGGTTAATCAAACCAAGTAGCAGATAATAAAATGGGTTTGAGACAAAGGTGGTCTTTACTTGCGACAAGGTACCTTGAAATGCGCAGACTGCGACTAAGGCAAGGGTAGAGGCGAATGAGGCCGCTGCGACCATTTGTGCTGGTGTGAACTCAGCTAAAGTCAATTTAAATGCCGTCGCGACTGTTGACCACAGGAGGACAGCGCACAATCCGAAGATGATTGCCTTGCGTTCGTTATGCATGAAAGTGAGTCTGGGTGAATAGGTTAGAATGTCAGCATCTTACCAGTGAATAAGGTGATGGGAACAAGCAATTTTTAGATTGTTAGCTTAGTCACAGCGAAATCAAGGGGGGCAGTGGTGTTAAGTCGATAAGCGGTGCTTGTTGCCAATGGGTTTCGCTGGCAAACAGCCACATTGTCGTCACGCGATCTTGTCTTAGTGAATTCACGTCGACTAATG
This sequence comes from Vibrio thalassae, assembly GCF_900089835.1. Taxonomy (GTDB): domain Bacteria; phylum Pseudomonadota; class Gammaproteobacteria; order Enterobacterales; family Vibrionaceae; genus Vibrio; species Vibrio thalassae. Next base: position 37,836 of record NZ_OANU01000045.1, read on the forward strand.
CCAATAGAGCATGAAACCGGTGAACGTAGTGCGTGGTCTCAGTGGGTAATCGTAAATCTGAAAATTGCCGACTACCCGCTCTTTTGATGGCTCGCTGTACACGCCCTTCGCCTGCGTTGTAGGCGGCGAGAGTCAGGTTAATATCACCGTCAAACTTGTTATACAGAAAGTCGAGATATTGCATCGCCGCATGTGTGCTCGGCGCTATCTCAAAACGTTGGTCGTGCTGCTGAGTCACTGTGAGCCCAAAACGTTTCGCAGTAGCCGGCATTAGCTGCCAAAGCCCGGCTGCTTTTGCAGGCGAAATAGCTTTAGGGTTATAGGAGGACTCAAGCATGGGAACTAAAACTAAACTGTCAGGCAGAGAACGCTTAGAGAGCTGTTTGAAGATCTCATCGACCAAAGGGTTGAATTCTTCAAACTTCTTCATGATCTGTTTTTGGTAAGGCTTTAGAGTGTCTAAATGGGGCTGGATTGCACTCTCTGGCGGCCGGCTATTCGCATGGCTGGGACGAAACCAGAGACACGCAAAGATAAGTCCCACCCATAATAGTAAGTGGTAACCGTAGATGTTGCGGTTAAGGTTACCTGACATGTTCCCCATAACAGTGTTGTTCTTGCCCTGTTAACTCCCCGAGCAATTCATGGAAGGCGGCCGAACTTTGTCCATTGTCATGATTGTACTTTTGACACTCTTTAATCAGTGCTTCTAGAATTTGCCATTGCTTGGCAATAGTATCGGACAGTTTGGCTGGCAGAGCGCGAATGAGCTTTTTAGCTCCATTTTCAGAACATGGCAATTGCAGTTGTTGCAACGTGTGGCTGCGTTTACTGGCATTGCTTCCTAATTGCTTGAGAACCGGCAGTTGGTTATGAATGTTGTTACTCAATTCCTCACCATCAAACTTTAAGTACAGTGCTTTTTGGTGCTGTAGCAGCGCCAATAGCTTGCGATAAAGCTTGATGTCTTCAGAGATTGAAAGCACAAATTGCTGGACTAGCTCTGTCCTTGTTGCTGCCATTTAGTTGTCCTCTTGCTGAGACATAGCCCATTAAATAACGGCTAAGACTCATGTCCTGTATGAAAACGCATTACTGCTTGTGATAACGCTTTGACGTCTAGTCCCAACTCACCTTTCGCCAGTGCATTACGAACTGCCTCAACCTTTGCCATATCGACATTCGGCATTGCGGTAAGTTCGGCTTGGGCCTTATCCAATGCTGCTGTATTGGCATTAAACGCCGACTCAGTAACGGTCTTGCGCGTCGGAGCTTCAGTGGTCTGTGTTTTAGATTGATTAAAGTTGGTTTGAGGGACGTGCCCACCGGCCACCTTGTCGATTTTCATTGCTATGTTGTCCTGTCGCTGTGTCATTAACAGTATAGGGCGGCAAAAGTGAAGGCAGTATTAAATCTACCTTGATGAATTTAGGTCTTTTTATTTTTTACAGCAGAAATCCGATTTGATTCGAGCACTAAAATCGAAAATTGTTATCTTGAGTCAGAAATTAGAATTGAGTGTGAACTTGGTTCAAACCTGTTACCACAGCTCGAATTACTTTCTTAGATTGGCTATTTTGCACCTCGATTTGCTCACCTGCTCCACCAGTTTCCAACGCAATGCCCTTCGTGCTGGCATTGAATTTTCCTTTTGCTGCAATGATGACGACTTCATTGCCCTTTTCGACGAGCGGGGGCTTGACCACGAAGCTGGCATCAATAATTTGCCCTGTTCGCATGCGGCGAGAGACTTGGTTGCCAATGATTTGTGATAAATCGGCAACGAAGTGAACGGCGCGACTGAGAGTGCGAGTTTCCAGTTGTACCGATGCCGCGGTGATATGAGTATCTCGATTTAATGTTTGACTGGCGACGGCGACAGGCAGCGATAAGGTCACTTTGGCGCTGGTGTTGATGCGCCAATCGTTGTGACCATCTTGGCACTGTACACTGCGTCTTAAGTTGCCTACAGGCAGTGCCTGACTATCTCGGCTGGTGATAATCAGTGGTGCTTGGCATTTCGCTAAATGTTTTGCTGACTCTGGAACGAACATCACCAGATTGGTCTCGTAGTGTTGCCAGTTTTGTCTCTGTGCGGTGCGCTCGATCTCCGCCAAGACGGACTGTTGTACTGCCATTTCCACATCTTGTGGCGTCATTTTTTGCTGAATTTCGGCTTGTGAAGGTAAAGTTAGCAGCAGAAAAAAAGCACTTCCTAGCCACTTCCTCATCCCACGTCTTGCTTCCGTAAAACGGAAGTTCCATTTCCTGATAAATATGTAAGTCATTGTTTTTGTTTTATAAAAATATTGGCACATATCTTGTAATTTCCCTTGGTACTTCGCCCATTTAAGGACAAGAGACATGGCAATCAGTTTTGATAGTGCATTGGGAGTTCACCCACAGGCACTCAACTTTCGGGTTCAGCGTACCAAGGTGCTTGCTAGTAACTTAGCAAATGTCGATACCCCTGGATACCTAGCCAAAGACTTGAGTTTTACCACCGTGATGAAGCAAGCCAATCCGAATGGTGTGCATACGCCAACACCAAAATTGGACATTGCGACGCAATACTCAGTGCCTTACCAAAACAGTAAAGACGGCAATACCGTTGAGCTCGGTGTAGAGCAAGCCAAGTTCACCCAAAACAACATGGATTTCCAAACCAGTCTGACCTTTATGAATATGAAATTCAGTGGTTTGGCTAAAGCGATAGAGGGACGCTAATCATGTCATTCACTGATATCTATTCCATCGCAGGCTCTGCGATGACAGCGCAAACTGTGCGATTGAACACGGTGGCAAGTAACTTGGCAAACGCTGATGCCGTGTCGGCTAACCCCGATGATGCTTACAAAGCCCTAAAGCCAGTATTTGCCACGGTATACAGTCAAACTCAACTTGCCGCCGGACAAAATGTGTATCCGAATGCGGAAGTGCGCATTGTTGATGTGGTGCAAAGTGATGCCAAAGCCGATCAGCGTTTTGAACCGAACAACCCGCTGGCAAATGAAGAAGGCTATGTCTACTACCCAGGTGTCGATGTGGTGGCGGAAATGGCCGATATGATGTCGGCAACTCGCAGCTTTGAAACCAACGTTGAAGTGCTGGCTAATGTGAAAAGCATGCAGCAAGGCTTGTTGAGACTAGGAGAAGGACGCTAATGAGTATCGCGCAATTTACCGCTCTGGATACGGACACGCCGGTTGCGAGTCAAAGTAATGCTGGTATCGCGGCCAACCCACAAGACATGAACAACGCAACGTCACTGCAAAATGAGTTTATCACCTTGATGGTGGCGCAGATTCAAAACCAAGACCCACTGAACCCACTAGACGGCACTGAGTATGTCAGCCAATTGGCACAGTTCTCTCAGGTACAAAGTACCGAGAACATGTCGATGCTGATGCAAAACAGCATGGTGCTGTTGGATAACATGCAGGTGCTTTCAACCGCAGGGCTAGTGGGGCAAACCGTGTATGTCAGCGGTAATGAAGTGGAGTTATCGGACGGGATACAAAACGGCCGCGTTGAGCTTGCGCATTCATCCAATCAAGTGACCTTAGTTGTAGAAGACGAGTTCGGTCAGAAAACCAAAGTACCGCTTGGCGCACACCCTGCGGGAGACGTGGATTTTTCCATCAACCCTGAAGAGTTGGGTCTTAAGCCCGGTAAGTACTCGCTATCGGTAGAGGTTCAAGAAGGTCAGGCGGACCCTAACTTATTGCTTGCCGGTGAAGTGAAGCAAGTACGAATTCCAAGTAACGGAGGCGCAGCCATGGTGAATATCGCTGGTGTTGGCAATGTGCCTTTCTATCAAATCAGTCAGTTTGGTGCCTAGCGCCTACGCTCATCGCACAACAACGTGCTGAGACACATTATCAGAATTAGAGGACATTATGAGCTTTGATATCGCATTAAGTGGCTTGGACGCTACTAACACTCAGCTTAATACCATCAGCCACAATATTGCTAACGCATCGACTTACGGTTTTAAAGAAGCGCGCACAGAATTCTCTGCGGTGTATAACGGTATGCAAGCCGGAGGGGTAGAAGTCGCATCCATCTCGCAAAACTTTGATAAGAACGGTTCGGTTTCGGGAACAGGTCGTGCTATGGACTTGGCCATCAATGGTAATGGCTTCTTCGTCACTAAAGACCATATGGGACAAACGCTGTATACCCGTGCGGGCGTATTTGGTACCGATAAAAACAACTATGTGGTTGGTAATACGGGAGCGAAACTGCAAGGTTATGGTGTTGATAGCAACAATAATCTACTGACGGGTTCAGTGGGTGATCTGAAGATCAGTACTTCATCACTAGCCGCACAAGCGACTGATAAGTTGGACTTTGTGGCTAACTTTGACGCCAGCTCAAAAATCGTCGATCAAACGGTGAATCCTTTTGACCCAGCAGATCCAGATTCTTTCAACTCATCATATACCTCCAAAGTTTATGACTCATTAGGCAACTCGCATACGGTGACTCAGTACTTCACTAAGACTGCAGACAATACTTGGGAAGTGAATGTTCAGGTTGACGGTGGCAGCACGCCAGCACAAACGGTTCCGGTTACCTTCAATCCGGATGGCACACTAGCCTCACCAACGGGCAGTTTTAACGTTGCGTTCCCTGCGGCAGGTGCGAATGCCATGAGCATCGATATTAGCCTTGAAGGCAGCACTCAGTTTGGCGCGGCATTTGGTGTGAGTACAAACAATCCCAACGGTTACACCTCAGGTGAATTAGCAGGCGTGCGCGTTGAAGATAACGGTATGGTGTTTGCGACCTACACTAATGGTCAATCTCAGTTGCAAGGACAAGTGGTGTTAGCCAACTTTGCTAATCCTCAGGGGCTTGCAAAAACCAATGGTACCGCATGGACTCAAAGCTATGGCTCAGGGGCACCTGTTATGGGTACTCCTGGCTCTGGTGTGTTAGGTGACCTGACACCGGGTGCATTGGAAGGCTCGAACGTTGACCTGACCTCTGAGCTTGTGAACTTGATGACAGCACAGCGCAACTATCAAGCTAACGCCAAAACCATCTCAACCTCTGACAAGCTCACTCAAGCTCTGTTTAACGCAGTATAAGGTGTAGAGCATGGATAGCTTGTTATTCACAGCAACCACAGGGGCGAGCCGAGTACTCAAAGCGCAACACGTTCGCTCCAACAACTTATCGAACGCGGACACTGCAGGTTTTCGCGCAGATATGGAACGCGTTAAAAGCATTCCCCTACAAGGTTCTGGTTTTGATGGCCGCACTATGGTGGTCACCAACTCGGCTGCGACACGCTTTGATGCTGGCGATGTGGTGAAAACGGGTCGAGCGCTAGACATTGCCATCATGGGCGAAGGCTATATCAGTGTACAAACCCCTACCGGCAATGAGGCATACACTCGTGCCGGTAACATCAAAGTCGATGAACTGGGGGCGATGAGCATCAATGGTTTTGCCGTGGTTGGTGATAATGGCCCGATGGTGCTGCCTGAGTTCCAAAAGGTAGAAATCAGTGAACGTGGTCGTGTTTCGGTGATTCCTCCAGGTGGTGGTGCCGAAGTGGAAGTGGGCACATTGAAGTTGGTCAAACCGGATATGAATCAACTGCAAAAGGAAAGCGATAGCTTGCTGCATAGCCTTGATGGTCAACCTTTTGCCGCTGATCCAACGGTAAACCTCGCCCCTGAACATATCGAAGGCAGTAACGTGTCAGCCATTGATGAGCTGCTTAGCGTTATGTCACTTACCAGAAACTTTGAGATGCAAATCCGCATGATGAAAACAGCGGAAACCCTTGCGCAATCCGGCAACAAATTAATGAGCGCGAGCTAATCGCTCGCGCCAAGGAGTAAACCATGCATTCAGCATTATGGGTCAGTAAAACAGGGATGGCCGCCCAAGATACAAAAATGACGGCGATTTCCAATAACCTTGCCAACGTAAATACCGTAGGTTTCAAACGCGATCGAGTGGTGTTTGAAGACTTATTTTATAGCATTCAGCGCCAGCCAGGCGCGCAAGTCGACCAAGTGAACCAACTGCCAACTGGGGTTCAGTTGGGTAGTGGTGTGCGAGTGGTGGGCACTCAAAAAGTCTTTACTCAAGGCAGCGCGCAAAACACAGGGCAAGACCTAGACCTAGCTGTGATGGGACAAGGCTTTTTCCAGATTGAAAACTCTGATGGCCAGATCATGTATACCCGAAATGGTCAGTTCCATGTCAACTCAGAAGGTCTGATGGTAAATAGCCAAGGTTTGCCATTGGAGCCTCAAATTCAGATTCCCGATAACGCTTTGACACTCTCTGTTGGTGTGGATGGCACGGTGACGGCGACCACGGCAGACGGTCCTGCGCCACAGGGTTTGGGACAAATCACCCTAGCGAAATTTGTTAACCCAGCAGGTCTAGAAGCCATTGGCGGTAACTTGTTTAAAGAGACCGAAGCCAGTGGGCAAGCGGAAGAGCTGATTGCCGGTGAAGAAGGGGCGGGCAGTATCAAGCAAGGTGCATTAGAAGGCTCAAACGTGCAAGTAGTGGAGGAGATGGTCGATATGATCACCACCCAGCGCGCGTATGAAATGAACGCCAAGGTGGTCTCAGCCGCCGATGACATGCTGAAGTTCGTCGCACAAGCAGTGTAGGTCAATAAAGTTGGGAATTAACGGAAAAGGGATAAGTGGTATGAAATGGCTTTCTCGCTGGGGAGTGGTAATTGGGCTACTCGTGCTTACTGGCTGTGCAGCTCGACCAGAGTTTGTACCGCCAGAGCCGGATGAACAAAAGTATGCGCCGCCTGAGCTCAATTACGCGCTGCCACAAGCAACGGGAGGAAGCCTCTATCGCCACCAATATAACTTAACCTTATTCCAAGACCGTCGAGCGTACCGAGTGGGTGATGTACTGACGATTTTGCTGGTGGAGGAAACGCAATCGAGCAAGAAAGCGGATACCAAATTCGGCAAGACGTCTAAAGTGGATTTTGGTGCGGCAACCGTTGGCGGAAAGACCTTTGACGAGACGGCGGTGGGTCTTAATGGCAGCCGAGCTTTTGATGGCAGTGCCGCTAGCTCCCAAGGTAATAAGTTAGAAGGCGCTATTACGGTCACGGTACATGAAGTGATGCCCAATGGCGTACTTAAAATTAGCGGTGAGAAATGGATTCGTCTTAACCAAGGCGATGAATTTATTCGCGTCACGGGCATTATTCGTGCCGACGATGTGGACCGTTACAACCAAGTGTTTTCTCATCGCATAGGGGATGCGCGCATCACCTACTCTGGACGTGGTGCTTTAGCTGACAGCAACTCTGCTGGTTGGCTCACTCAGTTCTTTACCAGCCCATGGATGCCGTTCTAATGACTCAACAACGCTATTTCTTTACTTCAATTCTACTGGCATTTGCTCTCGGTATGATGTCATCAGCCAGAGCCGAGGTAGAAATCCCAATTATGGATCTGGTGGACGTACAGGGTGTGCGCACTAACCAGCTTGTTGGTTATGGTTTGGTTGTGGGTCTCGACGGCCAAGGTGACCGAAACCAAGTGAAGTTTACCGCTCAGTCTATCACCAATATGCTGCGCCAATTTGGGGTACAAATCGGTGATGATGCGAATCCAAAATTGCGTAACGTCGCCTCGGTGAGTGTCACTGCTTCGGTGGACCCGATGGCAGGCCCTGGGCAAATGTTGGATATAGTGGTCTCGTCTATTGGTGATGCCAAAAGTTTACGTGGAGGCACGTTACTCTTAACGCCATTGCGAGGTGTGGATGGTGAAGTCTACGCAGTCGCTCAGGGCAATGTGGTGGTTGGAGGTGTGTCTGCTGAAGGACGCAGCGGTTCTAAAATCGCGGTAAATACGCCTACCGCGGGACGAGTGCCTAATGGCGCCACTTTGGAACGTGAGATCCCGTCGGACTTTAATTCGCGTTCTCAAATCACGTTGAATCTACGTAAAGCCAGCTTCACCACGGCAAAAAATATCGCTCGTGAAATCAATGGTACGTTTGGTCCAGATGTGGCCATTGCTATTAACAAAGTACGCGTCGATATGCGCGCGCCAAAAGATACTCAGCAGCGTGTGACCATGATGTCGATGCTAGAGGAAATGAGTGTCGTAGAGGGGCGCAAACCTGCTCGTATTGTCTTTAACTCGCGTACTGGCACGGTTGTCGTAGGACAAAACGTAAAAGTGACGGAAGCCGCGGTAAGCCATGGCAACCTAACGGTATCGATTACTGAGTCTCAACAAGTGAGCCAACCGAATGCTTTCGCTGACGGCGATACGGTTGTGGTCGATCAATCGAAAATTGATATCAGTGAAGACCAAGCGCAAATGGTGATTTGGCCCGAAGGGACAGAGCTCAACACCATCGTGAATGCCGTCAACAGTTTAGGGGCAACCCCAACCGATTTGATGTCCATTCTACAGGCCTTGCATGAAGCGGGTGCGCTCAATGCCGAGTTAGTAGTGATCTAGGAGAGTGTGATGAAAATAGACGCGATGAATGACAGCACGAGAATTAATAGCATGCTCTATCACGACAATGCCGCTTTGACCAACATTAAACACAGTGCCGATGAGCAAGGTGCACTAAAAGAAGTCGCAGGGCAGTTCGAAGCCATGTTCTTGCAAATGGTACTGCGCCAAATGCGCAGCAGTAGTGACGTACTGGCAGATGAAGACAGCCCTTTCTCGTCGCAGCAACATGGCGTGTTTCGAGATATGCATGATGGACAATTGGCTATCGAACTTGCCAAAAAACAGAACTCCGGCATTGCCGATATGTTGGTGAAACAACTGAGTCCGACGCAAGCCGTCGCATCGAATCTGGAAGTACAGTTCGATCCAAGCCTAACACGTACCTTAGGTTCGGCGAATGATATGGAAGCAAGTTCACAAGTTAACACCATAGCCTCACTACACAGTGATGACTTGATTAATGGCCCAGATGATTCCGTCGCCTTCACTATTCAGTCCCCAAGCGAGGCGGCCACGACCATGGCGTTTTCTCAGCCTCTTATTAGAACAACGGAGCTCTAGTTATGAACCTCGTCAATATTGCGCTTTCAGGCATGAATGCCAACCGAGTGGCATTGGATGTGACCGCTCAAAACGTCGCCAATATTAATACGCCGGGATACAGCCGTCAGCAAGCGGTGATGGCGTCGTTGGCTGGGGGGAAATACGATAAAACCAGCCCCGGAATGGGGGTGGAAGTGACCAGTATTCGCCGTGTGACCGATCAATATTTGGTGAAGCAAACGTGGTCAACGGCCAGTGCCGCTAACTATGCGTCGGGTTATACCAGCGCCATGAGCCAGTTGGAAAACATGTTAGGGGCTGATGGGTTTAGCTTGTCGGCGGGCTTAGATTCTCTGTTTGCATCTCTAAACGATGCGACGACAAAGCCTGAATCAACCCCACTGCGTCAACAGGTGATTAATGAGTCGGAGGCCTTAGCTCGCCGCTTCAATACCTTGACCGAATCGCTGCATAATCAACATAAAGATGTACATGACCAGCGTAACGCCGCCATTTCTCATGCAAATAGCTTGATGTCCAATATCGCGGAAGTGAATAAGCAAATTGTCGAAATGCAAGGCACGGGTGGTAACCCTGCGCAGTTGATGGACACGCGTGATGCGCTTGTGGGAGAACTTTCCAAAGTGATGGAAGTGAAGACCACCGACCAAGCGGATGGCAGTATTCAAGTCTCATTGGCTTCAGGGCAGCCCTTAGTAATGGGCAGCGATGCCAGTGTGATTAAAGCGATTCCTGACCCAAGCGATCCCTATCTTGCCGACATCCATATTGAGTTTGGCAATCAAACCTTTGCGGTTAAAGGTGATCTTGGCGGTAAGTTAGGCTCACTTCATGACTATCAAGTGGATGTACTCAAACCTTATCAAGATGCCATTGATGATATGGCGCGTAGTTTAGCGGATGAAATGAATGCGGTCTTGGCGGCAGGTCAGGATCTTAATGGCAATGCGGGTAAAGCCTTATTTAGCTACGATCCAGCGAACCCAGCTGCCAGCTTAACTATCACGGATATTAAGTCGGATGAGTTAGCATTTTCGAGCGATGGCAACCCAGGTAACAGTGATAATCTCAAGGACTTGATTGCCATCAGTAATAAACCAGTGAGTATCACTGGCTTTGGTTCCCTATCGCTGAATGACGCGTTTACTGCGATGGTTGGCGAAACGGCAATCAAAGCTCGCCAAGCGGAATCAGATTACCAAGCGAAACAGTCAATGTTTGAACAGTCGGTGGCAGCGCGCGATAACGTCAGTGCCGTCAATAGTGACGAAGAAGCGGCAAACCTAATGACCTTTGCCAATGCGCATAATGCCAATATGAAGGTAATCAGCACGGCTAACCAGCTGTTTGATTCCGTTTTGCAGTTATTTTAAGGAGTTAGTATGAGAGTCAGTGATACTCAATTTAGCCAGATGATGCTGCAAAGCTTGCAGACCAATAATGCTGGGCTTGGCAAAGTGCTACAACAAATGGCTACGGGTGATCGGCTAACTAAATTGTCTGACGATCCAATGGCCTCGATTCAGTTGTTGAACCTCGACCGTGAAGGCAGCGCAATCAATCAATATCAACGCAATATTGCTAATGTGAAAACCACGCTATCAAGCCAAGAGGTTTATCTCGATTCGGTTAATGAGAGCTTAAAAAGTATGCGTGAATTGGTGCTATGGGGTTCTAATGGCACGCTAACGGACGAAGATCGCGACGGCATGATCACCGAGCTGGAAAGTCTACGTGATTCCATCGAGTCTTCGTTTAATGCTCAGGATGAAGAAGGGCACTATTTGTTCTCTGGCACCAAAACTGATATACCAGCACTATCAAATTCTGGAGCAGGTTATGTCGTGGATGGTAACAGCGATAAGCGAGTGGTGACGGTTGCGAAAGGCGTCACTATGGAGTCGAACATGACGGCCAAGGATATTCTTGAGCTTGGTGGAGGAAACAACGTACTTAATCAAATCGACGCGTTGATTGTCGAATTTAAGAACCCGAGTCCAAATTTCCAAGCTGAAGTTGATGCTAGCCTAAACGCCATAGATGATACCTTGGGTAACGTGCTCGGGGCGATGACAGAGATCGGTGGTCGCCACAATAACCTTGATTTGATGGATGGCGCACACGGTGAAAACAAGTTATTCGTTGATAAAGTGACCAGTGATATCTCTGCGTTGGATTATGGTGAAGCATCCGTTCGTCTCAGCAACTACATGGCGGCATTACAAGCAACTCAAGCCAGCTATGTAAAAATTAACGATCTCTCGCTTTTCGACCGTATTTAGGTCTAAGAATTAGTTAACAAGGAAAGGTGTTATGGCAGTAAGTACGGTTGAAGTTAGACCGCATAGTATCAAGCTAACAGGGCAAGAAGCGGCCAGTATCGCGCCCTCACAAGCGTCCACTGATACCAGTACCTCACTGTCAAAGCGCCTGCTAAGACCTCAAGCTGACATTACGTCAGCTTATTCACTTTCAGGCGTGTTGCTTACACAAGGCCAGCAACACGCTACTTCAGTGCAGATTGCTACTAAGGCGCTGCAAGGAGTCGGTAAAGAGCTCACCCAAGTTAAACGCCAACTGACCCAAGCGCTTTCGAATGGTGTTAACAGTAACATGCCTGATTCGTTGGCACGCTCTAAAGCCACGATTGAAGCGACATTGAATCAAGCGCGGTTTGATGGCAAGCGAGTGGTGGATAATGAGCTTAATCTTAAACTCGATACCGCCGATGTGCGTCGTTTTTCTATTCCAGGACTCAATGTCCATCGTATGAGCGAGAGAGCCGAGCAAATTCGACTGGATTTCCCAAGTGGTGGTTCGGTTGTGTTGCAGTTTGATGGCCAATCTGATGGTGTTCGAACGGTGAAACAGCTCGATCGCAGCTTAATACCCATGGGTATGCGTGCCTCTTTATCGCAGGATGGCAGCATTTTGTTTGATGTCCACGAATCTGCTTATGCGGCCATGCAGCAACAAGTGCTGGTTACTGGGCAAGGACACCGTTTCCCTGCCGGACAAGCGAACGCATTCAATATTCAAGCTGAGCCTGATGGCATGGCGGAGTTAAAATTTGACTTAGCGTCTCGAGATGGCATCAAACAGTCCATTGCTAAGGTCAATCAACATCTACAGCAAGCACAAGTAAGCTTAAACGAAGCCAGACAATTTCAATCTCAATTGAATACCCAAATGACGCGCATTCAAAGCCAGTCTAATGTGCCATCTTCAGAACAAGTTTCCCAAAAGCTCAATGACTTCACTCAGCTCTCTCAAGACTTCACCACTACATTTAAAGCCCTCAACGCACAAGCGAATGTTCGTCGTCATACTGTAGTTGCGTTGCTTAAATAATCCCTTCGAAAACCTCGGAAACAAATCATTTTCCTCACGGATGTGAGGATTTGCAGCTGCCCGTGAAAACAGAATGGTCACGGCGGTATCCTGTCTCCTGCAATCTCAAATAGACAGTCATCTTCGTGACAACGAAGAACTTCTAAAGCACGTAGATAACTGAAAATTAAAGAGTAAACTATGTCATTTAGGTTTGCGATGCGCTGTATGAGATTCCCTTTTTCAAGGGAATGACGAACGTTTTTTTGGGGGGATGACACCGGAGGTAAATGACTTACTAAATAGAGCTCAAATCACACCAAAAAGAAAAAATACAAAAAGCAGATAAATGCCAACAACATGGCGGAAAGCGTGGGGTAGATGATATAGGCGTCGCGCTTATTGGTGCGTCGGAAGCAGAGGAAGGTCAGTAGGCCGTTGTAAACCACTAGCAGTAAGCTGATCCCCGTTCCTCCTTTTAAAGACAGCGTGGATAACTGACTTAAAAACAGAGCAAGCAACGCGTAATCAATAATGATCAGCCACAAAAATGCTTTTTGAAGCGGGTCAGATTTGCTGTCTGCAATGTGAGGATGAGTTTGACGCATAACACGCTCTACTTCGATGAAATTAATAAGAAATTATTAGCATATTTAGGTGTTCTACCTAAGCATAGAACACCTGATTAAGCGCGCAAGCTAAAGTGCTTGCGGCTCAACGGAAGAGGTGCTTTCCGACTCAAAGCGAATGGTATCGGTTCGGAACACAGGTTGATTAAACTGAGCCTTCTCACGTGCCTTTTCGACCTCGTTAGTCGGCTGTTCGCCAAATAAGGTGCTGATCACTTCGGCAGCTGGAGTGGTCAAGATAAACAGTTCAATACGGCGGTTCTCACTCGATTTAGGATCCTGTTGATTGAGCAGCGCTCGGTCAGACATTCCGGTGACTTGTAGCACCCTCTGCTCAGGCATGCCGCCAGCGACCAAGGTTTGTCGGGCGCTGTTGGCTCGAGATGAGGACAGTTCCCAGTTAGAGGAGCTACTGAACGCTTTGCGGTATTGCGTTGCGTCGGTGTGTCCGCTGATGATCATCGGGTTTTCAACGCGCTGGAATACCGGTGCTAATGCCAATAACAGGTCTTCAAAGAAAGGGGTAAGTGTTGAACCTCCTCGTCGGAACATGTTTTGTTTGTAGTCATCTTGCAGCACGATTCTTAAGCCTTGCGGTGTGACCGTGACGTCAACGTTCCCATCAGCATTAATCTGGCGCATCATTTCATTGACCACTTTCGCCAAGGCTTCTAAGCGCTCTTGGGTATCAAAGGTACCATTTATCAGAGAGTCAGACTCTGGTCCATCGCGATCACCTTGGAAAAAAGAGGTCACGGTATGCACTGAGTCATGACGGCTGGTCACCGATGAGTCGGAGGCAAGATCAATAGGGGAGATACTTTGTGAAGTATCGAAAAGGCTGCCAGTGCTCTTATCAAAAACACTGGCCATTTGTAGGTGGGCGACAATCGCTTTGCGCTCTTCTTTGTCGACCACTTGCATTACCCATAACACGAGGAACAGAGCCATTAACGCGATCATAAAGTCGGCTAAGGCGACTTTCCAAGCACCGCCATGGTACTCATGGTCATGGCGGCGTCCTGAACGCTTAAAGACGACTTGCTCTTGTTTTTGCATTATCCCTCCTGTTCAGCTAGCCACCTCTCCATTTGGTTAAAGGTTGGTTTGATGTCGAGCTGAATGTGTTTGCGGCCAGCATCAATCGCGAGCAACGTCGGCTTCTTCGCTACATAGGCGACCAGTGTCGCGCGGATGCAATCGAAGGCTGACATATCACGCTTAACGCGTTGAGCCATGGCATTACTGGCTGGGTCTAAACAGCAGTAACAACCAAAAATACCTAAAAATGTACCTACTAGAGCGGCGGCGACGTGATAGCCAATCAAGGCAATGGAACCATCAATAGCTTGCATGGTGATGATGATCCCGCCAACGGCTGCCAATATTCCAAAACCGGGTAGAGCTTCTGCCGTACGTTGCATTGAGCGAGATGGAAGCAGCAGGTCTGATTCAATCGCTTCAATCTCTTGCTCTAGTAGTCCCTCTAATTCATGAGGCGACATTTGTCCCATTGCCATTAAACGCAAATTGTCGGTAATGAAAGAAACAAGACGATAATCACGGCTAACCAGTGGGTAACGGTTGAAAATCGGGCTTTGTTCTGGGTTCTCGATGTGTTTATCGAGTGCTTTGAAGCCACCACTGCGAACGGTTTCCAACAAGACTTGTAGTAATGCCATTAATTCCATGTAGAACGCTTGCTCGTCCTTATGAGGTGACATAATAGAGCGAAGCTGGCTGCGCATTTCTTTCAAGACTTGCGGAGGGTTACCTATGATCAATGAGCCGACTGTGGCACCGATAATGATCAGAAATTCGGCTGGCTGCCAAATGGCCATCATGCTTCCCCCGGCCCAAACGTAACCGCCGAAGACACACATCAGAATAATGATCGCGCCCATAAACTTTTGCATATGTGACTCCTAAGAAGATAGTAATTGGTTGAGTTGTTTTAGCGCTTGTTTGTGGAGCTGACAGATCCGTGGTGGTGTCAGTTCGAGTACCAAGGCAATTTCATGTAGGTTGAGTTCGTGCTGATAAAATAGTGTCATCAGCAGTTGTTCTCGTTTTGGCAATTTTGCGAGAGCGACCTCTAGACTGCGGCGAATATGCTCATGGCTCATGCCTTCATAGGCACTATCTACCTGACCTTCCAGCCCTTTTTCTATCAACTGATCGAGACTTTGCATCTCGCCAGCCATTGAGGCGCTGAGCCGAGTGTGATAATCCGCTTGATCGGTGCCGAGGGCTTTAATGATCTCTTGCTCCGTCGGCATTCGTTTTAGTGCTTTGGTGAGATCGCGGGTGATATCGTTGAGCTCATGGGCTTGCTGGCGTGTTTTACGTGAACGCCAATCAAGTCGACGTAGCTCATCCAAAATAGAGCCTCGAATACGACACACAGCAAATGCTGGGAAGTTGGGATCGTCGATATTGCCATAGCGACGCCCTGCTTCCAGTAACCCTATCAAACCTATTTGCTGCATGTCTTCGATGCTGCAATGGGTAGTAGCATGGTTACGCAGTTGATTGACCACTCGTTTCACCAAAATCTGGTGTTGGCTCAGAAGACGATTTTCATCAATAGGTGTCGTTGGCGAATTCACTTCGTCAGCGACACCATAACTGTCCGTGTAATTCATATCCAACATAGGCGGCCTCTACTGCACGACGTATTTGGTAAGCAGCACATCGTCGATATCGCGTATCACCTCAGTTTTAGCAAACGCCATCATCACGGTGTTTTTTACTTCGTCTTGTAGCGATGCAAGGGCTTGCTCGCCGTGAAGGTCTTCATAAGTTTTTTGGCTGAACAAGTTGAGCATGGCATTGCGGACAATGGGCATGTAGTCATTGATGTTCTGTAGTCGATCTGGACGGCGAGTTTCTACTGCTAGCTCGATCATTACAAAGTGAGTTTGCTTCTTGCCTCTGACACTCAGTACTACCTTGTCCAATGATTGAAAGCTTGGGCCTTGGCTACTTTGGTTGTCTTGAGTCAAAAACGACAGTGGAGTGTCTTCAATCATGCTGCGGTCATCGCCCGCTTGCTTTAAATACCAGGCTGCACCAAACACAGTAGTAGCAGAGACCAAGGCACTGGTCACTATCATGGCGATGAACATGGCGAAGAGTTGCGGTTTAGTCATAATTTATTTCCTATGAGGTACTTAGCGCATAGCACTAGGCTTGCGTACTGAGCCAGTGTTCAGCAGTGGTGAATGTGGATTGAAATGAAGAGTCATCATCAAAGCGACGCGAGGCGAGAACCGTCGACTCTTCCTCCTGACTATGCTGCGGTGATTCGTGTTGGCCTTCTCCAGTACCGACCTGAACGTCAACATGCATAAAGTTCTGATTTTGCAGTTCAAATCGAAGACGTTCTGAGACCTGCATTAATGCTTCGCGTGTAGCAGCGGCATTGGCATTGATTTGCACACTTAAGCGATCGCCTTCAACACGAACCATAAGATCCAATTTGCCAAGATCGGGCGGATCTAATCTGATCCGAGCCTCTTGCAAATTTTGTTGAGCTTGTAGGGTGACTCGATCGTTGAGCACCTGCAGCATTTGCTCTCCCCATTTACCTGCTTGAGTGTCCACTCGAACCGGTGCCCATTCTGTTGTGGAAGGTGTGGTGGATACTGGCGCAGGAGTAGTCTGGTGACCTTGAGTTTGTTGGGCTGGCACTGGCTGGCTACTTAAGTTTGTTAGTGAGTTAGCTATCTCTGGATTAATGGGGCGAGAGACGGTGTTGTCTGGAGCTGCTTGTGTCACCAGCAGAGCCGAGTTGACCGAGCTACGTGGTGAGTTTTCTTTACCTATCGCTATTGATGGGTGAGCGACATGTGTCTCAACTTGAGGTGCCGCGGAATGGCGTGTATTGGCATTGACCACAAACTGACTAAGTAGCTCGGAAGCTTGTTGCTGCAGTGAGGTTGCAGGTGTTTGGCTTGTTGCAACGGCAGAACCTTTAGGCAACTCTGGCTCGGTAATCAGTGTCGCGAGTGTAGCGTGCATAGCACTTTCGTCAGCGTTATCTGCTCCGTTGGATAACAAAGGGTCATCAACCACGGATTTGTCGTGTTGTTTTGGCGCTTTAATGAGCTGGCCAAAAGGGACAGCAGCGTCCTTAGGTGATGAGGTACTTGCTGCATTAATGCTCTGGTTTGATGAACCATCACTAACACGCGCCGAACTGTCACCACTTTGAATATTGGTCATGGTTAGCATGGGGTTACTCCAATGTCATCGCAAGTTGATAAGCCACCGTTCGCTCTTTTTCCTCGCTCACACTGTGGAGGCGTTTTTTGAGTTCACTGGTTGCAACGGACAACGCTTCGTACGCCGCTAAATGAGTCTGTCTAGCGTGGCGAATTTCAGGCGCTAACCTAGGATCCTTTAAGTAAGGTCTATGGGTATCCAAAAGCTCACGAAGCTGTACGTCGTAGCGTTTTAGTGCGTGCCAATCTTCCGTTTTTGTCGCGATTTCAATAAGTTTACTTAGGTGTCGGAATCGCTCAGGGGACACCTTATGCTTGATTGCCAAAATTCAACCATCCTTCTCTGATATTGCCCATCACACGCTCTACACTGGCGAGTTTTTCCACGTCATTGTGGATACTGGCTTGATAGAGTTCGATTTGGCAGAAGTCATAAAGTTGGTGCAAGTTTTCGGCGATTTCGCCGCCATTTTCATCATCAAGTGCGCTATCGAGGCCGACAAGAATGTTCATACACTTGCTGATACCATCACCCTTTTCGGCTAAGCGCCCTGCGCCTATATGACCGCGCACACGTTCTATCTCATTAAGTAAACCGTCGATCAGCATCACCACTAGTTGATGTGGGTTTGCGGCGGCGGCTTGGGCATCTAAATCGACCTGCTGATATGAGTCGTAGCCTGAATCCATTAGCATAATTTTGTACTCCTAGCCCTAACCAAACATGCTCATGGTTTGGTTCATTTGTGTCATTAAAGTGTTCATTTGAGTGAATTGTTTGAGGTAGCGGCTGTACGCCATGTCGTACTTGCGCTCTAACGTTGCTTGTTTGTCGTCAATGCGCGAAATGTTCTGTTGTAGGGAGTCTTTACGGGTTTTGAAAAGACCGGTTGTCGACTTCAAAAATGGGTCAACCATGGTGTCGATGGAATCCAGAAGATTACCGTCGCCGTTAAACATGGCTTCTAGCGCGGCACTGTTATTTTTCTGCGCCTCTTCGAACTTGGTGGCATCCAGTGTCATCTTGCCGCTGCGATCAATCTCAATACCTACTTCACTTAGGCGCATTCCGTTGTATTCACCACGAATGATGCTGGTGAGTTGGCTTTCAATAGAGCGAAGTGTTGGGTCACTCGCTAACACGCCACGTGCTTTATCTTCCCCGCCGATACCAGTGTATTCATCCATGGTAGACATCAGAGTGTTGTAAGCGTCAATGAAGGCGTTAACTTGTTCTTTTGTCGCTTCATCATCGGCACCAATAGTCAGCGTAAGCGGTTGCTCTCCCGAGACCTGCGCCTTGCTGACCGTCAGGTCAACACCATCAATAACGCCAGTAAAGGTATTGCTACTGTTGGTCAGTTTTAGGCCGCTACCCTCAGCGCCTAGCCAAATGACGGCATCTTGCGGTGTACTGATGTTGCTGGTGTTAGTAAAGGCATCTTCAAACCAGGATGCCCCAGTGCCTGAAGCTGACACGTTTACGCTATTGGCAACACCCGTTTCAGTACTTGATAACATAAAGTGCGTCTGGCCATTGGAACGAACCAGAGTGGCATTCACCCCCGGGTTATCAGGGTCATTATTAATAGCGGAAACCAAATCGGCCATGGTTGCTTTGCCATCGCCGTCGGTATCAACTGTTGATAGATCGAGTGATAGGGTTTTACCGTCAACCGTTAAATCGAGCGTGCCTGTTGTTGGAATCTCAGTGTTGGCATCTAGGTCGGCTGGCATACCCGTTGAGAGTTGGTGTGCAGTGGCAACTTGTTCCACAAACACCTGATAGCTGCCCGCCATGGCACTGGCATTGGCCGTCGCAGAAAGGAAACCTTCTTGTGAAACTGTTGCCGTATTCTTAATGATGTTCGAGCTACTGCTGTTCATGTTGGTTACGGCAGTTCGGAATTCGCGTAATGCCGATTCCACTTTGCCTAGCGCAGTAATTTGAGCCTGATACTTATCCGCTTGCATTTGATAGCGCTGCTGAAATGGCTGCACATCATAAGTGGCAAGGTTGGTCGCCATAGTGATTGGGTCAAACGAACTCATTGGAGTGCTCCTTAGTTTTGCTGCTCGCCGTGCAATAGGGATGGACAGCACAGTATTCTTAGTGGGTTAAATCAAGATGTATGCCATGATTTAAAACATTAAAATTCAATTGGTTAGACTAGTTTTATTTCGTGGGCGGAAGCGCTGTTTCCATTGTGCTAGTTCCGCTTTTCCACCAGTAAACTGCCTATTACTCAGAGGGTTAAGGCGGCTTGATGGTGAGAGGTATTAATCGCTGGTGATAAGATAAGTGGCAATATGAGATCTGGGTTCAGAGTTGGTTCTGTTCTCATCTCTTTACATCCCATCAAGCACCACCTAGTAATGAAAAAACCTCCCGAAGGAGGCTAAAAGGACGGATGAATAGTTAACGAAGGAAAATTCATCATATCCAAAAATAACCGATGCGGTTGGCTGGTAGCGATCACCGCACCAATTATTAAGGATGCTTGCTTTATTAGCGAAGTAGTGACATCGCCATACCAGGTAGCTGGTTAGTTTGCGATAGAACTGTTGTACCCGCTTGCATTAGCATTTGGTTCTTCGTCATGTTTGAAGACTCAACCGCGAAGTCAGCGTCAGTGATACGACCTTTCGCAGCCGATGTGTTCTCAACCATGTTGCCAAGGTTAACGATAGTGTGCTCTAGACGGTTGATGTTCGCACCAAAGCTTGAGCGTGTAGTACCGATATCAGCAAGAAGACCTGCGTCACCTGTTGCACCTGTTAGAGTAGTAAGTGCAGTTTGAGCACCAGCTTCTGTCGAGATATCACCTAGAGCAAAGCCACCAGCTGCACCGATTGCTGTGTTTAGCGCTGTGATGTCTGTAGATACGTCAACTGCTAGTTGCTCACCAGCATTAGTACCGATTTGTAGGTTAACTGCACCCGCAGCGAAACCAGTCGTGTTAAACAGCTTTTGACCACCGAAGTTAGTTGAATCCATGATGTTCACTAGCTCTTCGTTAAGCTGTTGGAATTCTTTGTTCAGTGCAGTTTTGTCAGCAGTAGAAGCAGAACCGTTTGATGCTTGAGTTGCTAGGTCGTTCATGCGGTAAACGATGTTTGTCATCTCGTCCATCGCACCTTCAGCAGTTTGCATCATTGAGATACCGTCTTGTGCATTACGCATTGCAACGTTCATACCGCGAGTTTGAGATTCTAAACGAGTAGAGATTTGAAGACCTGCTGCATCATCTGCTGCAGAGTTAATGCGGTAACCTGTGCTCAAACGCTCCATTGCTGTGTTTAGCAGACCGTTTGTGTTGTTCAGAGTGTTTTGTGTAACTAGCGAAGCGTAGTTAGTGTGCATCGATAAAGCCATTGTCATTCTCCTTGAATCTATATCAATGTGGGACATTCGCCCCGCTCACTAACAAGAGGCGGTCGGTTAATTTCTAGGATTAATTGGAAAATGAAAAAAACTTGGAAATTATTGATTTTGGGTAGGAAAGTGTGAGGTTTATTCCGAAAAATAGCGATTTTGTTAGGGAAGTTGGCCTCTCTTTTCTGCTAGAAAGAGTGAAAGGAGAGGCGCCGATGTGGTTTAAATAAGCGCTTGGTTAGTACTCATCATTACCGGCATCACCGAATGACTTAAATGACATTGAGGTCGGAATATCACTGAAGTAGCCAAAGTAATGACTGGCTCCAAGGCGCTTAAATTGGGTGAGTTCATCTTGATTACTGATTCGTCCTGCCACCCAAGCTAACTTATGATTACGACAGAATTTCACCAAAGGTAATAACCGTGTTCGGTCTTGTTTGTTTTCTAACGTTGCTGCCACTTTGAGCGCATCGGGCTCGAAGGGCAGTAACTGTTCGAACATACCTTGGCTTGGGTCAACGTCGAACCATAATGCGAAAGCTTGCTCTTTGAGGGTTTCAGTTAATCCATGGACCCGCTCATGCAAAGGGGTGGTCTCACCCAGCTGCAGTGAAGGGATAATATGGTAGAACGCGCCTGCGTGGTATCGAATCACTTGTTTGAGAAAGTGCTCACCTGATTCCCACAGTAGGGCATCACTGCTAATAGGCACGACGACATTACTGGTGAGATCTGGGTGAAAGGTCTCTATTTGGAATTTGGTTTGGCGTAAGGCGAGATACAAACTGTACAAATCGAGACAAAAGCGCATCGTATCAGAAAGGTCAAACTGGTAGACGCTTTGCTCACTTTGGCTGCCGAATCGCAACGTTAAATGCTGAAACTCGACTTCCCCGTTTTTGGTGTCGCGAATGGCCTGACAGGCATGGCGAATGTCATTTTGTTCAAAAGCGTCAAAAATAATCTGGTCGTCTTCCGTAACGACATGCTGCTCCACTAGCTGATGTAGGTAGCGATACAGCGCTTGGTTTGAAGTTAGGTTATCCAAGGTTTCCTACCACGTTTATCTGTTTGTTTTCTGGGATTTCGTTATAAGACAGTACCGCCAATCCTTGCGAGAAGGTGCGGGCATATCGAGCGATCAAAGGTCTTAGCTGGGGCATGACCAATAAGATGGGCGCAAGCCCTTGTTGCTTAAGCTGCTGTTTTATCAGCGGCAAGTTTTGCTGGAATTGACTTAGGATATTTGGCTCAATTGGGAAGCTATCTAACATGACGCTGCCATTGGCTTGAGCTTGTTGTAGTGACGTCATCAACATCTGTTCGAGCTCATCAGAAAGTGCGTACACGCTTAGCTCTTTACGTTGCCCAGCCACAAGGTTTACTAAAGTGCGGCGCAGTGCACAACGCACGTCGGCAGCAATAAGAATAGGGTCCTTAGTATTTTCTGCTGATTCCAGCATGGTATTGGCAATGGTGCGAATGTCCTTAAGAGGAACCTGATCGAGCAGTAGTTGCCTGTACACCTTTAACTGTTGTGCTGGGTTTAAAGCTGCACCGAGCGCTTCGGAGAGTTTAGGCGCTTGTTGGGTTAAGCGCAGATTCATTGCATCCACGTCATCGTGAGTAAATAATTCCGCTAGATGCGACTTCATCACCTTACTAATGTGTGTGGCGATAACGGTGCCATCATCGACGACTTGATAGCCCATATTAAGTGCTTTGGCTTTGTCTTTATGTTCGATCCAAACCGCCGGCAAATGATAAGCAGGGTCACTGCCTAAGATACCATCCACTTCGCCATAAGTTTCACCAACAGCGATAGCCATCAGACGATCGGGTTCGATAAAGCCTTCTTCGATGATTTCACCGTTAAGTGATAAGGTGTACTGGTTAGGTTTAAGACTCAGGTTGTCTCGAATACTTACCTCTGGAACTAAGAAGCCCACTTGTTCGGAAAGATTTTTACGTACCCCTCGAATACGCTGTGTCAGCGGCGCACCTTGATCTTTATTTACTAGGTGGACCAATCGATAACCCAAGGCTAGCGATAAGCTGTGTACATGTGGGATATCATCCCAAGATAGTGGTTGCTCATTGTCTGCTTGCATGGCAGCAGAAATCGCTTCAACTTCATCAAGCTGCGGATCGTTAACAGGAGCTTTGGATTGACGCCAGCCTGCAAACGCTAGTACACCAGAAAACGTGAAGAAAGCGAGATGTGGCATGCCTGGCACTAGACCAATAATCAGCATAATGGCAGCAACCGTGTATAAGGTTGCTGGCGTCGCCAATAACTGCTTATGCATGGTATCGGTCATATCGTTATCGCTGTCATTGATGCGAGTAACAATGATGGCCGCTGCCGTTGCCAGTAACAGTGATGGAATCTGTGCCACTAAGCCATCACCGATGGTCAGTAGTGCATAGGTCTTGAAAGCTTCAGAAGCGGGTAAGCCGTGTTCAAACACACCGATACTGATACCGCCGATAATGTTGATAAACAGAATCATTAAACCTGCGATAGCATCGCCACGCACAAACTTAGAGGCACCATCCATCGAACCGTGGAAATCAGCTTCGTTGGCGACTTCTTTACGTCTTTGTCTTGCCGCTTCTTGATCAATTAGTCCCGCGTTTAAGTCCGCATCGATTGCCATCTGTTTGCCAGGGAGCGCATCAAGGGTAAAACGAGCTGAGACCTCAGAGATACGTTCACCACCTTTGGTGATGACCACAAAGTTAATGATCATCAAGATGATGAAGACCACCATACCTACGACGTAGTTACCACCAATCACGACTTCACCGAAGGCTTGGATAACTTTACCAGCCGCATCTCCACCATTATGGCCTTCGAGTAGAACGATACGAGTCGAGGCCACGTTCAAGGTGAGTCGCATAAGCGTGGCGATAAGCAAAATAGTCGGAAAGATGGAAAAGTCGAGCGGTCTTTTTGCGGTGGTACTGACCAGTAGCACCAAGATAGCCAGAACAATATTGAACGTGAACAGCGCATCGAGTAGCAAAGGTGGCAATGGCAAAATCACCATAGCCAAAATCATCAGCAACACGATAGGGATGCCGATATAGCCTTTTCCTGAGCGTCTAAATTGTTTAAGACGATTCAACATGAGAATTCCTTTGTTACTTGTTCTAGTTATCCGTTAGTGCTGCAAATGTTTCGGTATGGAAAACACGGGAAGTGGTAGTGGTTTCTCTCCCGAGCCTTGGCGAAATGCCTTTAATTGCATCACGTAAGTTAAAATATGTGCCACGGCGATATAGAGCTGGCTCGGGATCGCTTGTTCTATGGCCGTGGTGTAGTAGATAGAGCGCGTTAACGGTGGCGAGTGCAAGATTTCCACCTGATTTTCGCGGGCAATGCGTTGAATGTGCATCGCGGTTTCGTCGATCCCTTTTGCCACCACAAAGGGGGCGTCTGACAAAGAGGTATCGTATTTTAGAGCTACTGCGTAGTGCGTAGGGTTGGTGATCACCACATCGGCTTTAGGCACGGCTTTGTCGATTTTTCGGCGCGCAAACTGCTGTTGAATCTGACGAATACGCTGTTTTACTTCCGGGCGACCTTCATTATTTTTGTACTCTTCTTTGAGCTCCTGCTTGGTCATTCTGAGTTGCTTGAGATGCTCCCAACGTTGGTAAGGAATATCCAGAACGCCGAAAATAAGCAGCGCGACCCCCATCAATAACAAGCCTTCAAATAAGATGGTCATCACCAGAGTAATACCTTGAGATAAAGTCAGCTTTTGCATGCCAAGCAGTTGAGAAAAATTGCTATCGAGGTAGCTATATAGCAAAGCAAAAATCACAGAGACTTTGAGGGATGATTTCAGAAGCTCAACCAATGAGCGCGTGGAAAACATACGGCCGATACCTGAAATCGGATTGAGTTTGCTCAGCTTTGGCTGAATATTGGCAGGGCGGAACATCCAGCCTCCAAGTATCATGCTACTGCCGATAGCGGCGATAACAATCACCATAAAGAGCGGCAGTAACAACTCAATGATGATGCCAAGGCTTTGCCCCAACTGCTCTATCATTTGCTGTGGGCTTTCTAGGTCGTGACGGGTAAGCGCCATATTGAAACGAAATACACCAGAGATATGTTCCCAAATACGGCCGATCTGGTTGTAAAAGTAGATGGCGACAATGAGAAATAATACCGCTGTCGTGAATTCTTTAGCTCGCGGTATTTGTCCTTCTTGCCTCGCTTTTTTGATTTTCTGGGGCGAGGCTTTTTCAGTTTTATCTTGGCTGGATTGTTCGCTCATGCGCCCCCCAGCATAAATAGGTTCAATTGGTTTAATGTTTCATGCACTAACGCAGTGTAGCGGCTTGGTATGCCGCTGACGGTCAGCAAGACACTAAATAAACCAAGTAACATGGTCATAGGAAAACCCAAGGCATAGACGTTCAAACTAGGCGCTGCACGGTTCATGACACCAAAACTGATGTTTGCCAGCAACATGGAAACAATGGCAGGTAACGCTAAAGCTAAGGCAGAAGCAAACATCCACCCAAACAAAGAGACGATATTGTCTAAAGAGGCGATGGTGATGCCAGACCCGACCGGCCACACGACAAAACTTTGCACCAAAATATCGATGACCAGAAGATGGCCCTCAAGAGAAAGGAACAGCAGCGTACACAGTAATAGGAAAATGCGTCCTAGAATGGCCACAGACAAACCGTTAACCGGGTCGTTCATGATGGCCATACCCAATCCCATTTGTAGCGATACGATTTGCCCTAGCATGGTGAAGATGGTGAAAAAAAAGTGCAGTATTAGGCCAAAAAACAGTCCCCACATAGCTTGCTCAAACGCTAAAAACAGTGACGTCATTGAGAGCAGATCGACAGCAGGCATGGCTGGCATTAGGGGAGCGGTGATCACGACTATCGATAGAGCAAGCAGTGCTCTAATCCACACTGGAATTAACGCGTCGCCAAAAAATGGCATGGCCAGAAAGGCAGCCCCAATCCTGAAAAAGGGCCACCATAACTGACCTAACCATTGAGAAATTTCGGCAAACGTAACTTGCATCAGCCAATCATCCCGGGAATGTTATGGAATAAGAAATCAAACAGTTCCATGATCTTACGTAGCATCCAATGACCAGCAAAAATGACCATCAATAGTGTGGCCAGTAATTTAGGTAAAAAGCTCAGTGTTTGTTCTTGGATTTGTGTTGCGGCTTGAAATACCGCTATCACCAAACCCACCAGCAATCCCGGTACCACCAATACCATAACGATAAGGATGATGAGCCAAACGGCGTCTGAAAACAGAGTAACAGTCAATTCTGGAGTCATGATCTTTGCTCTTATCCCGTGCTAAAGCTGGCTGATAAGGTTCCGACCGTCATTGCCCAACCATCCACCAAGACAAAGACCACCAGCTTGAAAGGCAGTGAGACAATCAAAGGTGATAGCATCATCATCCCCATTGCCATCAATACACTGGCCACGACCAAATCGATGATTAAGAACGGAATAAACAACATAAAACCAATTTGAAAAGCGGTCTTTAGCTCACTGATTACAAAAGCGGGAAGGACAATGGCAAACGAAATGTCGTCGACGTTTGAGTCCACGGGTTCGTTGGCAATTCGTAGCATTTGTTCAAGAGAATTGCGCTGGGTCTGCGCCAACATAAAGTGACGAACGGGCTTTTCGGCAGTCGCAAAAGCCTGCATTAACGTGATTTCACCTTGGTCATAAGGCTTGAAAGCATGTTCATAAATGTCACTCCATACGGGGCGCATAATGAGAATACTCAGACTGAGCGCAATGCCAATCAAGACTCGATTGGGTGGACTTTGCTGCAAACCCAGAGCCTGACGCAATATGGCTAATACCACGATAATGCGAGTAAAGCTGGTGGCCATCAAAATGAACGCAGGCAAAAAGCTCAAAGCGGTCATCAAGAGCAAAATCTGCAGCTTTACACTGTATTCTTGCTCTGATTGACCATCGTTAACGGTAAGAAAAGTCAGTCCGTTATCCGCGAGCGCAGGGTGAGCAAACAAACCTGTTAAGACGATGACCAAACTAATGATGAGCAGGCGAAGATTTGAAGGGTAAGCGATACCAGCTAAACGCAGTTTCACGAACTACTTACCCATTGACGTGAGTGCAGAATCAACCACATCGATCAATCGTAGACCGTATTTTTCGTTGACGACGACGACTTCAGCATGTCCCATTAGTGAGCCATTAACTTTCACGTCTAGTGGTTCGCCGTTGAGCTTATCGAGTTCGATAATACTGCCTTCGCCAGCAGACATAAGATCACCTAACGCCACCT
Source organism: Vibrio thalassae (assembly GCF_900089835.1). GTDB lineage: Bacteria > Pseudomonadota > Gammaproteobacteria > Enterobacterales > Vibrionaceae > Vibrio > Vibrio thalassae. The sequence continues at coordinate 64,781 of NZ_OANU01000045.1, forward strand.
CTTTACTCGCCACTTCCAGTGTTACTGTCACAGGGATGTTTTTGAAGAAGCTTAGATCTCGCTCTGATTGTATCGGTGCGGCCATAGGCGCATCGGTGTCAAAGTCTTCCAGTTGAAAGTCATCGAAGCGCAGTTCGTCACCGTCGAAGACACTTTGTTCTGGCGAATCGCTCATCGGTTGTTTTCCTTATCATCATTTAAAATTAAAACGAGTTGGCCTTCTTGCTCTGCAACACGTCCAGTGAATAGGGTTTGTTTTCCTATCGTTACCGGAGCATTGTTGAGCAGAACAATGGGCAGAATGTCGTTGGCTTTAAGTTTGAGAACCTGAGTTAAAGGCAACACAGTTTTACTCAGTTGAACGTTTAAGCGGACAGGCGTTTTATGCAGAGCATGATTGAAGTCGCTTGCCATATGCGGGTTAGGTGTCAGCTCTAACTCATCAATTAGTGTTTGAATCAGCGCACTGTCTAGCGTGATAGTGAGTAGCGCCTGCTGATGACGTGCTTGAATCGACAATGTGGCGCAAATGCCAGTTCCTGGTATAACCTCAAATTCATTGTGGGACCAAGCATGGTCTGGTGCGATCCATTGAGAGGCGCATTTTGCAATTCGCTGTAATAGGCGCAAATCGCTATTAGTCAGGTCACCAACGCTGCGTTCAACCGTCGTGCCGTAAAATTGATCAGAGAGACGCATGAGCATGGCTGGGTCCATTGCGACATAAAGCACGCCGTCTTCGTTGTGTTTGAGCACAGCAACACTGGTCGCGTCTACGTTAGCTTGAGGTAATTCAGTCAGTACGACTTGGTCGAGCTCGACCAGAACGTGCTGAGCTTTTAACCAAGCCTGCAGCTCAAGACTTAACTGTTGGCAGGAGTTAACCAATAACTCTTCGAGTTTAGTGCGAATGATATGAATAGGTTTCCCTAGTAATTCCACATTTAGAGTTTGTACCTGATCAGGCATCGCTGATTTTTGCATATCCATATCTTTACCAAACGTAATCTGAGTGGGCTTTCAATTGTAATTGTCTATTGCCGTTTAATAACAAAACGTCATTTTTCGTCAGTCTACTCTGGTTTTTTTATTTATTTTTAGCTCCATGATGTAAATCTGTGAACTTGGTTCATATGTTTGTTTTCGCTATATAAAGCACCTTTAAATATAAAATAAATACAGGTAGCTTAATTAAATAATAATTATATTCGATGGTTAAAACAGCATCTTAATATGATGTTAATTCCATGTTCTGCAACATTCAGAGTGAGTATTTTATCTAAATTTATGTTTTGTAAGGTCTGTTTATGGATTTTATAGAACGTCTCTATCTTATGAACATAGGCTTCTATGTATTGTTTGTAAGAGATAAAAATGGACATCAATATGATCTATGGCTTAGTTAAAAAATATTATTTCTCATTATGTCGAGATTTTTCTTGGTCAAGAGAATGTCAAATACAGATGTCTACTTGCGCTGTTAATAAGATGTATTCGTTAATGCTGTTCATGGGGTTATTTTTTGGGATTAAGATCTCACATGCGGCGGAAGTAAATATTCCGATGGACTTGGTTAATTGGCAATTTGTAGAGGGTGAATTTGATTGTCAGCTTGCTCAAACCTTGCCAAATAATAGGGGGAAGTTTTACTTCCATGCGGAACCGAATAATCAATTATCGGCAGTTCTGCATTTACCGAACAATAACATCCAACAAGCACAGTTATTTCAATTGTCTGCGCCTTGGCATGCTCCCGTGCAGCACGTCATGATTGATGAGGCCGCCAAAGCGACGCGCGGCTATGCCATTTTTGATGTGGATATTGAGGCGTTATTGGCGGCTGCCACCAGAGGTGCTTGGATCCGCGTGAGTTCTACACAAATGGCCAATCAGCCTGGTGATGCTTTCGTTTTGCCTTCGACTCGAATTGAGTCTGCTTACCTTAGCTTTAATAAGTGCCGCTCCAAATTACCTGAAATGAATTACAGTCAGGCACGAGACCTAGTGCTGAAGTTTGATTTTGGTCAGCGAGTGGTCACCAGTGAACAGCGTCAAACACTGCAAGCATTAGCGAGCTATATCAAAGCCGACGGCCACATTTCAAAAGTGCTGGTGGATGGACACACGGATAATGTGGGTTCGTCTTTGAGCAACTTACAAATATCACGAGTGCGTGCCGATGATGTGGCCAGTGTGCTGACAGAGCTGGGTACTCCAGCCAAGCTGATCGAGGTTCGTGCTCATGGTGCGCGCTACCCAGTAAGCAGCAATGAGACTGAGTTTGGTCAAGCGAACAATCGTCGAGTCACTGTGCGAGTGGTTCGTCAACCTTCTACCAACATAGTGTCTTCAACGGATCTGAAGACAGAGGTTCAGTAAATGCAAAAGGATATTCTCTACGTCGAGCCTTGCGAGCAAAATGCTCAACCTATCATCGATTTGTTAGTGGAGCAGGGCTTCAATGTGACTCATGTTAGAACGGGTCGCTCTGCACTGCTCACGGCTGCGGGCTCTATCAGTTTGGTCAGCTCCAATCTACCGGATATGAGTATTCGCGAGTGGATTGCGTGTCACCAGCGAAAATCAGCCCCCGGCGTTGCTATTGCTATTGTTGAGCAAGACCAAGGTATCTTAGCGGCCGAGGCTATGAAAGCTGGCGCAACAGACTACTTGTTACGTCCATTTGAAGCGGCACAACTTGTCAATTTGATTCGACGCGTTGAAGCGTTAGAGAAGCCAATGGCTAACATTGTTGCGGAGTCTTGGCGTAGTAAACAAGTACTGCAATTGGCGCATCGCGCAGCGTGCACGAGTGCCAGTGTGTTGATTACTGGAGAGTCAGGCACGGGCAAAGAAGTCTTAGCTCGTTATGTTCATGATCAGTCGCCTCGTGCACAACAGCCTTTCGTGGCGGTTAACTGTGCAGCGATCCCTGAGTCCATGCTAGAAGCCGTATTATTTGGCCACGTAAAAGGAGCGTTTACTGGGGCGACAGGATCGCAAACTGGCAAGTTCGAAGAAGCTAATGGCGGCACCATCTTGCTGGATGAAATTGGTGAGATGTCACCAGCAGTTCAAGCCAAGCTGTTGCGTGTGCTTCAGGAAAGAGAAGTGGAGCGCGTTGGCAGTCACAAGTCGATCGCTTTGGATATTCGAGTGATTGCTGCCACCAACAAAGACCTTCGCCAAGAGGTGCAAAAAGGGACGTTTCGGGAAGACCTGTATTACCGTTTAGATGTGTTACCGCTCCATTGGCCGCCGCTTCGTGACCGTAAAGATGACATTCTGCCGATCAGTCAATTCTTTATAAATAAGTATAAAGAGCAAGCCAATTGCTACCTATCAGAGGACGCGCGACAAGCGCTTAGCCAATACCACTGGCCTGGTAATATTCGCGAATTGGAGAACGTAATTCAACGTGCTCTCGTTATGCGCCATGGTGACTACATTACGGCTCATGATTTGATGTTACCGATTGAGATCCCGTGTTTGAACCCTGTCGCGTCTAATGAAAACCAGATGGGCCATGTGGAAGTCAAAAAGCAGGCAGAATTCCAATTTATCTTAGAAAAATTACGTCAATTTGGCGGGAACCGAACCAAAACGGCGGACGCTTTAGGGGTTTCTACACGAGCACTCCGCTACAAACTAGCAGCGATGCGAGAGCAAGGAATCGATCTACAGTCAGCCATTGGCTCGGCTGCGTAAAGGAGAAATTTGATGGCGATGCAACCTATAAACAACGCGTTATCCGCAGAGCAATTGATGCTGACAAAAATGCAGGTAATGCAGCAGCATGTGCAGCCTGACTTTGTGGTATCCAATAACCCAATGAATGTGAATCAGGTCAATGAACCGATGGCCTTCTCTGGGGCAATGAAAAATGTGCTCGATATGGTGAACCAACATCAATCGACAGCTTCACAAAAAATCACCGCGGTAGAGACTGGGCAAAGTGATGACCTTGTCGGCGCTATGATTGCTAGCCAGAAAGCGAGTTTGTCGTTTTCTGCTTTGATGCAAGTTCGCAACAAGGTGGTTGCGTCTTTTGAAGACATTATGAAGATGCCGGTGTAGAACATGTCAGAATTAACACCTCAAACAGTGGCGGCTGCGGGCCCCATCGATGTCGCCCCGAAAAACGCGCCATCGACAAATATAAATGAGTTCAACACCAAAATGAAGCAGTTGTGGTCAAGTTCCCAACGCAACTTGGTGTTGTCAGCCGTACTCGCGGCGATTGTTGCCGCTATCATTGTGGTGGCGTTATGGAGCTCTTCGCAAAGTTATCGTCCGCTATACAGCCAGCAAGAACGTTTTGATATTGGTGAAATTGTGTCGGTGTTGGAATCTGAAGGGATTGCTTACCGGCTGCAAGAGCAAAATGGTCAAGTGTTAGTTGCAGAAGGGCAAGTGGCGAAAATTCGTATGCTCTTGGCGGCGAAAGGGGTTAAAGCTCAGTTGCCTACTGGATTAGATTCTCTCAAAGAAGACAGCGCTTTGGGGACGAGCCAATTTATGGAAAATGCGCGTTATCGTCATGGACTAGAAGGTGAGTTAGTACGCACCATTATTTCCCTTAATGCCATTTCTAATGCTCGTGTTCACTTAGCTATTCCAAGACAGACACTGTTTGTACGCCAACAAGGTGAAGAACCATCGGCATCGGTGATGCTTGAATTGAAGCCGGGTGAAGATCTCAAGTCAGAGCAAGTTGAAGCCATCATCAACTTAGTGGTCGGCAGCGTAACGGGCATGAAGCCAGAATTTGTTTCTGTTATTGACCAATATGGCCGTTTGCTCAGTGCCGATGTTGGTTCGGCGGAAGCCGGCAAAGTGAACGCCAAATATCTCGAGTACCAAAAAAACGTTGAGAAGCAGATCATTCAACGAGCAGCCGATATGCTGACGCCGATTGTGGGTCCAAGCAATTATCGTGTTCAGGTCGCGGCGGATATGGATTTTAGTCGAGTGGAAGAGACACAAGAAATCCTCGACACCAATCCGGTGGTGCGTAATGAGCACAGTATTCAGAACAATACCATTGATAAAATTGCGCTTGGCATTCCTGGCTCTCTGAGTAATCAGCCGCCAGTGACCGGTGAAGTGCCAACGAACGACAGTCAAAATACCAATGCACGCAGTGAGCTAAATCGTCAATATGCGGTAGGCAGCAGCGTACGTCGCACCCAATATCAGCAAGGTCAAATTGCTAAGTTGAGTGTGTCGGTACTGCTTAATGAAAGTGCCGCCCCCAATGGCACGGCGTGGACACCCGCTGAACGTGCACAAATCTCAACCATGATCACCGATGCTGTGGGTATCTCCGCCGATCGTGGAGACAGCTTAAGCCTAATGAGCTTTAACTTTACTCCCATTGAAATCGAAGCGCCCCCGGCGATGCCTTGGTGGCAAGACCCAACCGTGCAACAACCACTGCGTTATGTCATTGGCGGTATGCTCGGTATGGCGATGATCTTCTTTGTTCTTCGCCCACTTATCATGCATTTAACCGGTGCAGATAAGCGTGGTAACGAATTGGAGTTTGCTGAGCCTCAAGAAGAGGAATACCAAGAGAATATTCAAACTCGTGAAGAGCGTGAACGTGAAGAGATGTTGAATCGTCGCTTGTCTGAAAGAGGCATTGAGTCGACCTCTTCGGGTCTTGATGCGAGTAGTGACATGTTGCCACCTCCGGGTTCACCGCTGGAAATTCAACTTAAACATCTACAGCTTATTGCTAATGAAGAGCCTGAGCGCGTAGCGGAAGTACTTAAACAATGGGTAAATGTGAATGAAAACAGCACAGTCAACGCCAGCAACGCTTAGTCATGTTGAGAGAACAGCATTAGTGCTGTTAGGCATGGGCGAGGATGCGGCGGCTCAAGTGTTGCGTCATTTCTCTCGCGATGAAACACAACGAGTGACCAGAGCAATGGCTCGTCTTAGTGGTATTAAGAGTGACAATGCCAAAAGCGTTATTCAACATTTCTTCGAGGACTTTAGGCAGCATAGTGGTATTCGAGGCGCGTCAAAAGAATACTTATCTAATACGCTACGTAAGGCGCTGGGTAATGATTTAGCCAAAGGGTTATTGAATAACCTGTATGGGGATGAAATTCGCAACAATATGCAGCGTCTGCAATGGGTTGATGCCGAAGTGTTGTCGAGATTTGTAGCGAAAGAGCACCCACAAATGCAGGCCATTTTTCTGGCGTATTTACCGCCAGAGACCTCTTCTGCTGTACTCAGCCACCTGCCAGCAGACTACCATGATGAACTGCTGTACCGCATTGCACGCTTGCAAGATATTGACCATCAAGTGGCGGCGGATCTTAATGAGTTGATTGAACGCTGTATTGAGCAAGTATCGGTAAGCCAAAGTGCGCCAATGTCTGGTGTTAAACAGGTCGCTGACATTATTAACCGCTTCTCCGGTGATCGTGCAATGTTGATGGAAATGCTCAAGTTACACGACGAAGAGGTCGTCAGTGCGATTGAAGAGAACATGTTCGACTTTATGGTGCTAGGTCGGCAGCGTGAAGACACCATGGATACTTTGGTTCAACAAGTGCCTATGGAGCTTTGGGCAGTTGCACTCAAAGGGGCAGACATTACCTTACAGCAAGCTATCAAACGTTCGATGCCTCAGCGCATGGTAAAAGCACTGGAAGACGATATGCAATTGCGCGGCGCAGTGCCTGTAAGTGCGGTTGAACGTGCTCGTAATGACATTATGCAAATCATTAAAGAGCTGTCGGAAGCGGGTGAAATCGAGTTGTCTCTGTACCAAGAGCAGACGGTGGAATAAATCATGAAGGAAACTGCGATTTTTAATTTGCCGCCAAGTGGTTATAGACAACACCGTTTTCCACCTCTCGCGCAGCCATCGTCAGTGGACGAGTTTTCTGCTGAGTTAAGTTGGGATGACGCACCGACACAACTCGATGTGCAAGAGCGTCTTGAAGAAGGATTTCAACAAGGGCTGGAGCGTGGCCATCGAGAAGGTTTGCACCAAGGTATTGAACAAGGCAAGCAACAGGGGTTACTTGAGGGGCAGAAAGAGGGCTTTCAAAAAGGCTTTGTCTCAGGTGAGCAATCGGGAAAACAAGCGTTTCTTGATGCCGTCAAACCGGTCAATGATATCTATGTTTCATTGTCTCGTTGGCAAGAAGAAAAAGAACAGCAACAACGCCATATCATATGTGAGTTGGTACAAAAGGTTGCGCAGCAGGTGATTCGCGCTGAGTTGACCTTAATGCCGCAGCAAATTTTGGCGTTGGTGGATGAAACACTGGAAGCCATGCCGGGTAAAACGGAAAAGGTTACGGTACACCTAAACCCACAAGATCTGGAGCGAATTACCCAAATTAATCCTGACCTCGCGAGTGGGTGGAAGTTGGTCGCGAAACCGGAACTGCCCGTGGGTGGTTGTCACTTAATGACAGAAGATGCGGAAGCGGATGCCAGTTGTGATTCTCGGTTAGAGTCTTGTATGGACGCTGTGAAAGAGCATTTACTGGATGAAGCTACCCCGATTGACTTAGCGAGTAATGATGACTAACTCAGCTTCCCCTTTGCTTCATGATCGCTTAAATGACGCCATTGCCTCTTTGAATCTAGTCCCTGTTGCGCGCGTAACGGGGCGACTCGTCAAGGTGAATGGCTTAATGCTGCAGGCTGTCGGATGTCGATTCAAGCTTGAACAACGCTGTCTAGTTGAGACCGACGAAGGCAATATGATAGAGGCACAGGTGGTGGGATTTGACCACAACATTGCCTATCTCATGCCAGTTCGACAATTGGGAGGCTTGTTCGCGGGTGCCAAAGTCATTCCGCTTGATGGCGATAGCTCGGTGAATTTAGGTAACCACTGGTTAGGACGTGTGGTTAATGGGCTTGGTGAAGCCTTGGATGATGGCGCAGTGCTAAAAGGAGGCGAGCGCGTTTCCTTAGAGCCTAAACCCATTAATCCCTTAAAGCGTCGTCCGGTTGATACACCGCTGGATGTTGGCGTTCGTGCCATAAATGGATTGCTCACCGTAGGCAAAGGGCAGCGTATTGGTTTAATGGCAGGCAGTGGTGTGGGCAAAAGTGTGTTGATGGGAATGATTACCCAAAACACCGAAGCCGATGTCATTGTTGTTGGCCTTATCGGGGAGCGTGGTCGTGAAGTGCGTGAATTTATTGAACGTAACTTGACGCCAGAAGCGCGTAAGAAAGCCGTCATTATTGCAGCGCCTGCCGACGAGTCTCCATTAATGCGCTTGCGTGCGACGCTACTTTGTCATCGAGTGGCTGAGTATTTTCGAGATAAAGGCAATGACGTATTGTTGCTGATGGATTCATTGACTCGTTATGCCATGGCACAGCGTGAAATTGCGCTGGCATTAGGGGAGCCTCCCGCATCAAGAGGGTATCCACCATCAGTATTCAGTGTGCTGCCGCAGCTGTTAGAACGTGCGGGTAACAGTGAGCACCCCGACGGTAGCTTGACTGCCATCTACACGGTATTGGCAGAAGGTGATGATCAACAAGACCCAGTGGTGGATTCTGCGCGGGCGATTTTAGATGGTCATGTGGTGCTTTCACGAACTCTTGCTGAACAAGGGCATTATCCTGCCATTGATATTAATGCATCGATCAGTCGTTGTATGTCTGGGTGTACCCCGGAGGTTCAAAGTACACTCGCTAATCAATTCCGTCAGCTGTATTCCAATTATTTGCAAGTGAAAGAGCTGCTTCCTTTGGGAGGCTATCAGCCAGGTCAAGACCCAGAGCTAGACCAAGCCGTTGCCATGCACCCGCAGCTCAAAACGTATTTGTTGCAAGCCGCGAATGAAGCGGTGGACTTTCAGACATCGTTAACACAGCTAGCACAGCTGTTTCAAAACCCTAATCCTTAACTCAGTAGGAAGCGAAACGCTCACAACTCACTATGGACAGTAAGATTCGCGCAGTTGGCAAAATGACGCAAGTTGAAGAGATGCGCCGTGACAAAATTGGTGCTCACTTGGAATCGATGCGCAGCCAAAATGAATATTTGGGTAAGCAGCTTTTGGCGTTGTCTGAACTAAAAACGTTAAATCACAGTGGCTCAAAACAAACGAACAGTATGGGGTTGATGAACCTGAATCTTGTCGATCAAATGCTGCAAAAAATACTGAATCATCAAAAATATGAGCAGGCCGTCATGGAAGCGCAGTGCCAATCGGTACACAAGCAATTACAACAAAAAGCGGCTCGAGTACATGGTCTGGAACAGGTGTTAGATCGCTGGAGTAAAAAACAAAACTACGAAAAAGCAAAGCGCGAACAGAAACTTATTGAAGATATCATCAACTCACGCATCAAGCGGCGTGCCTTGTAAATATCTGGACATTTATCCAGTATAAATTACCATTAGCTGTAGAACCTAGGCTGATGGCACGTACACAATGCAATGGATAATTGATAACCAAACCCTCCTACTTTCAATCACTTCTATTTCTACTTGTCTCGGATTTTCTGCGGCTGTCATTCTGCATTTTAAGTCACGCCAGATGGAGCAGATGTTTGAGCAAAAAGCACAGTTAGAAAAGACCGCGTTAGAGCAGGAAATTGACCGTTTACGTCACGATCTTCAAGAGGCAAAACAAGAGCTTGATGAGTTGGATGATGAACGAGACAAGTCGGCATTCGAGCTTAAGCAAGCACACGGTAAAGTCATGGCTGCAATGGAAAAATTGCGCTATTTCGAGGCGGTGAAACAAGAGCGTCAGCAGTATGCGAGCGACCTTGAGTACGTGAAGCAGCAGCGAGCTCAATCGGAAGCGGAGCTACGTGAGCAGTTAGCGACCTATCAGCAACAACAGCGCTCCGATCAAGAAAAACTCGAGCTACTACAGCAATCTGAACTGCGCTTAAAAGAGCAATTCGAACGTTTGGCTAATCAGGTATTTGAAGCAAAAACGGCGAAAGTTGATGCCCAAAATCGCCAAAGCTTAGAAGGCATTCTATCGCCATTAAAAGAACAGCTGGAAGGCTTCAAAAAGCAGGTTAACGACAGCTTTAGTCAAGAGGCAAAAGAGCGTCATACCTTAGTTCATGAATTAAAGAACCTCCAACGTCTCAACGATCAGATGACCAAAGAAGCGATGAACCTCACTCAAGCTCTAAAAGGTGACAATAAACAGCAGGGTAATTGGGGTGAAGTGGTATTGGCCCGCGTATTGGCGGAATCAGGATTGCGCGAAGGTCACGAGTATCAAACTCAAGTTAGCTTGCAAAATGAGGCGGGTAAACGATATCAGCCGGACGTGATTGTTCATCTTCCTCAAGAAAAGCAAGTCGTTATCGACTCAAAAATGGTACTGGTAGCTTATGAACGCTACTTTAATGCCGAAACCGACACTGAACGCGAGCGCGCCTTAAACGATCACTTGATAGCGTTACGTAATCATATTCGGGGGTTGTCGCAAAAAGATTATCATCAATTAAAAGGCATCCGTTCACTCGACTACGTCTTAATGTTTATTCCGGTAGAACCTGCATTCCAAGTGGCCATTCAAGCCGATCCGAGCTTGGTGAAAGAAGCGATGGAGAACAACATTATTTTGGTGAGTCCTACTACGTTGCTGGTGGCGTTACGTACTATTGATAACCTCTGGCGTAATGATCGACAGAACCAGAATGCTCAGGTGATCGCCGACAAAGCCAGTAAGCTCTACGACAAACTGCGTTTGTTCGTTGATGATATGGAAGGATTGGGCGGCGCACTGGACAAAGCCAATCAAAGTTATCAAGGTGCAATGAATAAACTGGCCACCGGTCGCGGCAATGCGATCCGTCAAGCAGAGAGTTTTAAGCAACTGGGTGTGGAAGTGAAACGTTCGATTTCTCCGACTCTGACAGAAATTGCACAAAATGATGCCTTGGTGGAAAGACAACCAGACATGGATAAAGTAAACTGACCTTCTGCGGCGTAGGTGAGGTTGCGCCGCCTAAGAGGAACAATAATGACGGATAGTAACGTGCAATCAAATCAGCTTAATCAACAAAACGAAACCACTCACTTTGGTTTCACAACAGTTGCGAAAGAAGAAAAAGTGACAAAAGTTGCTGAGGTATTTCACTCGGTAGCGGCAAAATACGACATCATGAACGATTTGATGTCTGGTGGTGTGCACCGTTTATGGAAGCGCTTTACTATTGATTGCAGTGGTGCAAGACCGGGTCAACGTATCCTCGATCTTGGCGGCGGCACTGGTGACCTAACGGCTAAGTTCTCTCGTATTGTTGGCGATAAAGGCCATGTTATTCTCGCTGACATTAACAACTCCATGTTGAATGTGGGTCGTGATAAATTGCGTGATACCGGTGTTGTCGGTAACGTGCATTACGTTCAGGCCAATGCTGAAGAGCTGCCTTTCCCAGATAACTACTTTGACTGTATCACGATCAGTTTCTGTCTACGTAACGTGACCGATAAAGACCAAGCGCTGCGCTCTATGTATCGCGTACTTAAGCCTGGCGGTCGTCTACTTGTTCTTGAGTTTTCAAAACCTATTCTTGAGCCTCTTTCTAAAGTTTACGATGCGTATTCTTTCCACTTGTTGCCGAAAATGGGTGAACTGGTGGCGAACGATGCAGAAAGTTATCGTTACCTTGCTGAATCTATTCGTATGCACCCAGACCAAGATACTCTAGAGAGCATGATGAAAGACGCTGGCTTTGAGCAGACCAAATACTTCAACCTAACCGGTGGTATTGTTGCACTGCACCGTGGATACAAATTCTAAGGATTGAGCTATGCCCTTTGACCCATTAGTCACCGCGGTGGTGGAAACCACGCTCAATACTTTAATTAAAGATGATGACGCGTTGGTCAAACGCGTGGCTCGTCTTAAAGGTCAGATTATCCAAATTCATTTGCGTGAATTTAATAAGTCGCTCACTTTTGTGTTCAGCCATCAGCTGGATGTGCTGGCGAACTATGAGGGTAAACCAGACTGTTATCTGTCTTTGAACCTTTCGGTACTACCTGAACTTAAAGAGCAAGCGAATATTACTAGGCTCATCAAGCAGGATAAACTGGAACTAGAGGGAGACATCCAACTGGCTCAGAAGTTTTCAGCACTGCTAACCGATTGCAAGCCAGACCTCGAAGAGTGGTTGTCTCGAATCACCGGTGATGTGGTGGCGCATACGGCGGTTCAGGGGGCAAAAGGGCTGCTGTCGTTTTTTGCGGCTCAAGCGGCAAAGCACCAAAACCATCTTGGCCAAGTGTTAACCGAAGAATGGAAAATAGCGCCTCCGCCACTAGCGGTAGCCGCATTTTGTGATGATGTGGATGAAGTGCGTAGTCACGCCGAAAGACTCAGTGTACGGTTGGAACGCTTAATTGAGGCTGCGTCGACGGGCGATTCTAAAGACGGTTCGGAGCACACATGACGCCAAGTGAAATCAAACGTCTCTATCGCATTATAAAAGTTCAGCTCGAATATGGGCTTGATGAGCTAATGCCCACTCATCAGCTTACCAAAGCACCGCTATTGGCACGCAAGTCCCTATTTTGGATGAAGAATAAGCATCCAGAGAAGCCACTTGGTGAACGACTCCGGTTGGCACTGCAAGAGCTGGGGCCGGTGTGGATCAAGTTCGGGCAGATGATGTCAACGCGCCGTGACTTATTTCCACCGCATATTGCTGATCAACTGGCCTTACTGCAAGACCAAGTGTCGCCATTTGATGGACACTTAGCAAAGTCGCAAATGGAGTTGGCTCTCGGTGGCCCGGTTGAGCAATGGTTTGATGATTTTGATATTGAACCTTTAGCGTCAGCTTCGATTGCTCAGGTGCATACCGCAAAGCTCAAAGAAACAGGGCAAGAAGTGGTCTTGAAGGTGATTCGTCCAGACATTCGTCCTGTTATCGACGCTGATCTTAAGTTGATGTATCGCCTAGCTAGGATAGTGTCGAAAGCGTTGCCTGATGCACGCCGCTTGAAACCTGTCGAAGTGGTTCGCGAATATGAAAAGACGCTATTGGACGAGCTGGATTTAAGACGCGAAGCGGCAAATGCTATTCAGTTGCGTCGTAACTTCGAGGGCAGTGAAGAGCTGTACGTTCCTGAGGTGATGCCGGACTTTAGTAGTGAAAGCTTAATGGTCTCTGAGCGAATCTACGGTATTCAAGTCTCTGATATTCCAGCGCTTGAAGCGAATGGCACTAATATGAAACTGTTGGCGGAACGTGGGGTAAGTGTCTTCTTTACCCAAGTATTTCGTGATAGCTTTTTCCATGCTGATATGCATCCTGGCAACGTATTTGTTAGCTATGAACACCCAGATAACCCACTTTGGATTGGATTAGATTGTGGCATTGTAGGGGCGCTAAGTAGCGGTGATAAGCGTTATCTAGCGGAAAACTTCCTTGCTTTTTTTAATCGAGACTATCGCAAGGTGGCAGAGCTGCATGTCGACTCTGGTTGGGTGCCAACTGATACCAATGTTGATGAATTCGAGTTTGCTATTCGCACGGTATGTGAGCCTATTTTTGCCAAACCGCTGTGTGAGATTTCTTTTGGCCACGTACTGCTAAACCTCTTTAATACCGCGCGTCGGTTCAATATGGAGGTACAGCCTCAACTGGTGCTCTTACAAAAAACCTTGCTCTATGTTGAAGGATTAGGCAGACAGCTCTATCCGCAGCTAGACTTATGGGAGACCGCAAAGCCATTTTTAGAAAAATGGATGGCCAATCAAGTAGGCCCGCAGGCGGTCATAAACGGAATTAAGCAACGCGCACCGTTTTGGGCAGAAAAGTTACCCGAACTACCAGAGTTGCTGTACGATAGCCTCAAACAAAGTAAGGCTATGAACCAACGCATGGATATGCTTTATCAAGGGTATCGTGAAACAAAACGGCAACAAGGGACCGGTAAATTTTTGTTTGGCGTTGGTGCAACTTTAATCGTATGCTCTGCCATATTGCTGGAGGGGCCATACCACCAGCTATCTGGATTGTCAGGTGCTGTGGGTATCACATTTTGGTTGTTAAGTTGGCGTACTTACAGACGTTAAGAGATAAACTCGTATTAATTTTTATTTGTTAATCAAGACCCGGGGTAGAAAGAATGGGTGGTATTAGTATTTGGCAACTTCTTATTATTGCCGTGATCGTTGTTTTGCTGTTTGGTACTAAGAAATTACGTGGTATCGGCGGCGATCTTGGTGGCGCGGTGAAAGGCTTTAAGAAGGCCATGAGTGAAGATGACAACACAACGGCGAAATCAGATCCTAAAGACGCTGATTTTGAGCCAAAAAACATCGAGCAAAAGAAAACAGCAGACGCATCGACAGAAGCGAAGAAAGATAAAGAGCAGGCATAATTCGTGTTTGATATCGGTTTTTGGGAACTGGTACTCATTTCTGTAGTTGGCCTTGTCGTTCTAGGACCAGAACGTCTGCCCACTGCGATCCGAAGTGTTTCTCGTTTTATCAGCTCTGCGAAAGCTATGGCAAATAATGTCAAAGATGAGCTTTCACACGAACTCAAGGTGCAAGAGCTTCAAGAGAACCTGAAAAAAGCTGAGAAAATGGGCATGGAAGACCTCTCTCCTGAGCTGAAAAGTTCGGTAGAGGAACTGAAACAGGCCGCGCAAGAGGTGACTCGTCCTTATGCGAGTGAGAAACCAAAAGCGTCGACATCAGAAGCGAGTGCAGAGGCACCCGCTGCTGAAGTGACAAAACCTGTTGAGAATGAGTCTCCAGAAAAAGATCTTAATAAGGGCTGAGCTTCAGCCCTTGTCGTTTTCATTCCGAAAGTGCCAATGGGCGTGATGCTCACTTAGCACTTTTATTTTATTCGAGGTTTTCATGTCTAGCGTCGAACAGACACAGCCTTTGATTAGCCATTTGCTTGAGCTCAGAAGTCGACTATTGCGCGCGATTATGGCTGTGCTAGTGGTTTTTCTGGCCCTGATTTATTTCTCTGGCGATATATATGATTTCGTTTCTAAGCCTTTGGTAGAGCGACTACCCGAGGGTGCAACGATGATTGCAACGGACGTTGCTTCGCCATTTTTTACACCGCTAAAGCTCACACTCATCTCATCAGTCTTTATTGCAGTTCCTTTCATTCTTTATCAAGTATGGGCATTTGTTGCTCCAGGTTTGTATAAACATGAAAGACGCTTGGTGATGCCGTTGATGTTCTCAAGCTCACTGTTGTTTTACTGCGGTGTAGCGTTTGCTTACTTTGTGGTATTTCCTTTGGTATTTGGCTTCTTCACTGCGATTTCCTTAGGTGGGGTAGAGTTTGCGACCGATATTTCGAGTTATCTCGATTTTGTACTTGCGCTCTTCTTAGCATTTGGTATTGCGTTTGAAGTGCCGGTTGCGATTATCTTGCTATGTTGGACAGGTGCAACGTCGGTAGAAAGTCTCAAGGAGAAACGACCTTACATTATTGTGGGGGCGTTTGTGGTTGGTATGATGTTGACACCGCCAGATATTATTTCTCAGACGTTACTTGCGATACCAATGTGTTTGTTGTTTGAGGTTGGACTGTTCTTTGCTAGGTTCTATACCCGCAGAGACGATGAAGAGTCTGAACAAGAAGACGTGTGATCATCGAGAAAGTAATAAAAAAGCGGCTACTACGGCCGCATTTTTTATTATTAAGTGTTGGGTATATAGTTCGGTCACATACTCTTTGTATTGATATGCAATTAGTACATATCAATTTTGAGCTAGTGTCATGTTTTGGCATTGATAAACAAACACTTACAGCTTAAAAAGTGATTTTGCGTTGCGAGTGGTAACATCGATAACTTGCTGGGCATTCAGGTTGCGGAGAGCGGCGATACGTTGCATCACAAGTTCCGTATAAGCGGGCTCATTGCGTTTACCGCGATGCGGCACAGGGGCTAAATAAGGACAGTCAGTCTCAAGAATCACCCAACTTAAATCCAACTCGGGAATCACTTTATCCATCCCAGAGTTTTTGAATGTTGACACCCCTCCGAGCCCCAAGTGAAAGCCCAAATCATTGATAGCTTTAGCCTCTTCTAAACTTCCACCAAAACAATGGAAGACACCTCTGAGTTGCCCATCTTGTTCATTCTTTAAAAGAGCTAGCGTTTGTTCAATCGAGTCACGAGTATGAATAACGACAGGTAAACCCAACTCCTTTGCCCAATTAAGTTGGGTGATAAAAGCTCGCTCTTGTTCAACGCGATAGGTTTTGTCCCAATAAAGGTCAATGCCTATTTCTCCGACTGCAATGAAGCGGTGTTTATCAAACCACGAATAAATGGTTTTCAGTGTCTCATCGACGTTACTGTCAACATAACAAGGGTGCAGTCCCATCATTGAACGGCAGATATCTGGGTATTTAGCCTCAGTCGCCAGCATGGGTTCAATAGACTCTAAGTCGATGTTGGGAAGCAAAATATGCTCAATACCTGTGGCCTTGGCCCGTTGCACTACCTCATCACGGTCGTGATCAAATTCTGTCGCGTAGATATGCGCGTGAGTATCTATCATAGTCGTGTTATCACTGTTTCACGGTTTAAGTAATGGTGTCAGTATATCGTTTCTGATTTAGCATTTTCCAATTTTACTACTAGCATGCTGAAACCAGAGTGATATGCTTGGTTTTCGCATTTGTCCAGACAAGGAGAGAAAGGTGTCTGTATCGATTCAAGGTCAATTCCCAGCAAGACGTATGCGTCGCATGCGCAAGCATGACTTCAGCCGACGTTTGATGGCAGAGAATAAAGTATCGGTGGATGATTTGATCTATCCAATGTTTATTCTTATGGGGAAAAACCGCAGAGAGACGGTAGATTCTATGCCGGGTATTGAGCGTCTATCTATAGACTTGATGCTGGAAGAAGCGGAATATTTAGCTCAACTTGGCGTGCCAGCCATTGCGCTGTTCCCTGTCGTGACACAAGATGCTAAAAGCATTTGTGCCGCAGAAGCATATAACCCTGAGGGCTTGGTGCAACGTGCAGTGCGTTTACTGAAGCAAAATGTACCTCAGATGGGTGTGATTACCGATGTGGCGCTCGACCCATTTACCACACATGGTCAAGATGGCATCATCGATGAAGATGGCTATGTGCAAAATGATGAGACGACAGAAGTACTCGTCAAACAGGCGTTATCTCATGCCGAAGCTGGTGCAGACGTGGTTGCTCCGTCTGACATGATGGACGGACGGATAGGCCGAATTCGTGAAGCACTTGAAGAAGCTGGCTATATCCATACGCAAATCATGGCTTATTCTGCAAAATACGCCTCAAATTACTACGGGCCATTCCGTGATGCGGTCGGCTCGGCATCGAATCTAAAGGGCGGTAATAAGAAAAACTACCAAATGGATCCGGCCAATAGTGATGAAGCGTTGCATGAAGTAGCAATGGACATCAATGAAGGTGCAGATATGGTAATGGTGAAACCAGGAATGCCATATTTGGATGTGGTTCGTCGCGTTAAAAGCGAACTTCAGGTTCCGACGTTTGCCTATCAAGTATCGGGCGAATACGCTATGCACAAAGCCGCTATTCAGAATGGCTGGTTAAAAGAGCGTGAGACGGTGTTTGAGTCGTTACTGTGCTTCAAGCGTGCTGGTGCTGATGGTATCCTGACGTACTTCGCTAAAGATGTAGCGGAGTGGTTAGCAGAAGAAAATGGTCAGGCACAGACCTTTTTGAAATAGCGAATTTGAGTGAGCTCAATAGAGCAGTGTAAAAAGCCGGTTGTTTCAGCCGGCTTTTTTAGTTTCATTGATAATAGTTAGGAGTGAATCAATGTTGATAAGAGAAGGAACGCTTGAAGAAGTCGTGAGTATTGTGGAACTTATTGATGAATTTGCTCAAAAAGAGAGCGTAGCGAGTCTTCAAGCACGTTTGGAAAGTAAAAAGCACCTAACGTTAGTGGCAGAAAACGATGGTAAACTGCTTGGCTTTAAAATCGGCTATCAAGTCGATGATGCCAATTTCTATAGTTGGTTTGGTGGCGTCTCTCCATTGGCAAGAAAGCAAGGGGTCGCTCAAATCTTGATGGAATATCAAGAACACTGGGCAAAGCAGCAGGGCTACCAACACATAACCGTTAAGTCACGTAATCAATTTCCTTCAATGCTAAGACTACTCATAAAAAATGGCTACTTTATCTACGATTGCGAGCAGAAACAGCCAATAATAGAATCAAGAATTAAGTTTATTAAGTACTTGTAAAATCGAGCTAATTCTTTAGATAAGTACAGTTGGAGCAATTTAATGAGAAAAATTCTCAATGAGTTGTTGACGACTTAAATGAGAATGATTACTATTAGCTCGTCCTAAGGAAAAAGGTTCTGATTACTTCGGTTGCTCTAGTGGCTGGTTTGTAATCAAACTTGGTTCTTTTTGACACGACATTGCTCACATTGCTTCCAGTGTATTTATAGCTTTTTGGTTGGTTAGTCGTACTCAGGTAATGAGATAACCTCCTCCTATTTTTGCTAGGCGACATCGATGATGTCGCTTTTTTTCTGCCTAGTTATTGTGCATTATTTGAGCAGCCAAAAATAGAACATAATTCTGCAGCGATTACTTTCTGTAAAAGAAGGTTTTCCACATTGCTTGATCCTGCAAGGATCATAGTTATACACTCAGATCTGATCTAAAGTCTTTTAAAAACAAAGCATTATAATAAACTTCTCTCCATTTTTTAGTTATCCACTTTTTGTTAAAATAACTATATAAACAGACTTATCCACAGGTGGCGGTGCGGTAATTGCCAATATTATTCTCAAGCTGTGTATATAGACAGTGAAAGGTCGTGGCATAGTATCATCAGACGTGGCATTCTTATAGCCAATAACCTGCAATCTTGGATAATTAGACATGGCTCATATACCAGACAACCCACTGATTCTCATTGACGGATCTTCCTATCTCTATCGAGCTTTCCACGCCTACCCAGAAACAATGAGCAATGGTGAAATACCAACCAATGCGGTTTATGGCGTCGTTAACATGCTTAGAAGTATGATGCGTCAATTTGCTTCTGAGCGAATTGCGGTGGTGTTTGATGCGAAAGGTAAGACGTTCCGCGATGATATGTATCCGGAATACAAGGCAAACCGTCCTCCAATGCCGGATGATTTGAGATGTCAGATTGAGCCTTTGCATAATGTGATTAGAGCCATGGGTCTTCCATTGATCTGTGTACCGGGTGTGGAAGCGGATGACGTTATCGGTACCTTGGCCCATCAAGCATCGCTAGCAGGTATGCCTGTGCTGATTAGTACCGGTGATAAAGATATGGCTCAGCTTGTAGACGACAATGTTACGTTGATCAATACCATGACCAACGTAGTGATGGATCGAGAAGGAGTGGTGGAGAAGTTTGGTATTCCACCAGAGCTTATCATCGATTATCTCGCACTTATGGGCGATAAAGTGGATAACATCCCAGGCGTCCCTGGTGTCGGTGATAAAACCGCGACGGCATTGCTTCAAGGTATTGGTGGAATCAAAGATCTTTATGAACGTCTCGATGATATCGCGCCACTTGGCTTCCGTGGCTCTAAAACCATGGTTAAGAAACTGACAGAGCATAAAGACAATGCCATGTTGTCCTATGAATTAGCGACGATTAAGCTGGACGTGGAGCTAGATTGCACTCCTGATTCTCTTTTGAAGCAGCAACCTAACGTAGATGAGCTGACCAAACTGTACGGGCAGCTGACCTTCAAGTCTTGGTTAAATGAGTTGCTTGAAGGTGGTACTGGTGAAGTGGAAGCGGTAGAGAGCAGTGCACGTAAGAGCACCGGTTCATCGGCCAGTAGCGAGCCATCTGAAATGGACACCTCACAAGTCATTATCGATCGCAGTGCCTACGAAACCATTCTAACGGAAGAGAGCTTCAACCAGTGGCTGGATAAGTTGAAATCCGCACCAGTGATCGCTTTTGATACCGAGACCGATAGCCTAGATTATATGGTGGCAAACCTTGTTGGTCTGTCATTTGCGATTGAAGACGGCGTAGCGGCATATGTCCCTGTCGCTCATGACTATATTGGCGCACCAGAACAACTTGATCGTCAATGGGTCCTAGAGCAGTTAAAGCCGCTATTAGAAGATGAAGCCATTGCGAAAGTTGGGCAAAATCTAAAATACGATGCGAGTGTATTAGCTCGTTACGATATTAAACTTAAAGGCATCAAGTTTGACACCATGTTGGCATCTTACGTCTACAACAGTGTTGGTGGCAAACATGACATGGATAGCCTTGCTTTGCGCTTCTTACAACACAGTTGTATCTCATTCGAGCAAATTGCGGGCAAAGGTAAAGCGCAGCTCACCTTTAACCAGATCGATCTTGAGCAAGCCTCCCCTTATGCGGCTGAGGATGCTGACGTGACATTCCGACTTCATCAGCGTTTGAATGCAGAGTTAGAGAAAAATGAAGCGCTGAATCGTGTTTATCAAGAGATTGAAGTACCTTTGGTGCCAGTACTTTCTCGTATTGAACGTACGGGTGTACTCATTGATGATATGTTGTTAGGTGCGCAATCGCAGGAAATCGCTGCAAGATTAGATGAGCTTGAGCACAAAGCATTTGAGATTGCTGGACAAGAGTTCAACTTAAGCTCTCCAAAACAGCTACAAACTATTTTCTTTGAAAAAATGGGCTTACCGGTCATCAAGAAGACGCCATCAGGTGCGCCATCTACCAATGAAGAAGTATTACAAGAACTTGCACTAGATTATCCGCTGCCAAAACTGATCTTGGAACATCGCGGTTTAGCCAAGCTAAAATCGACCTATACCGATAAGCTACCGAAGATGATTAATGCAGAAACCGGTCGTGTTCATACGTCTTATCACCAAGCGGTAACGGCGACGGGACGTTTGTCATCGACCGATCCAAACTTACAGAATATCCCAATTCGTAATGAAGAGGGGCGTCGTATTCGTCAGGCGTTTATTGCACCGCATGGCTGGAAGATCTTGGCTGTCGACTATTCTCAAATTGAACTGAGAATCATGGCGCATTTATCTGGGGATAAAGCTCTGTTGGATGCATTCAAAAACGGTAAAGATATTCACGCAGCAACAGCGGCGGAGATCATTGGCGTTGATATTGAACAGGTGACAAGTGAACAACGTCGCCGTGCCAAAGCAATCAACTTTGGTCTTATCTATGGGATGAGTGCATTCGGGCTATCTAAGCAGTTGGGTATTCCTCGTGGTGAAGCACAGCAATATATGGATACTTACTTTGAGCGTTATCCTGGCGTGATGCAGTACATGGAAGACACGCGTGCACTTGCCGCTGAAAAAGGTTATGTGGAAACCATTTTTGGTCGCCGCTTACATCTACCAGAAATTAAGTCGCGTAATGGCATGCGTCGTAAAGCAGCGGAACGAGCGGCGATTAATGCGCCTATGCAAGGTACGGCTGCGGACATCATCAAGAAAGCGATGTTGCTTGTTGATGAGTGGGTGCAAGCTGAGGGTGAAGGTAAAGTTAAGCTTCTTATGCAAGTACACGATGAACTGGTATTTGAAGTGGAATCGTCATCTTTGAGCGAAATTGAAAGTAAAATACAGAAATTGATGGAATCAGCAGCAGAGCTTGATGTTCCCTTGGTCGCTGAAGCTGGTCACGGCGACAACTGGGATCAGGCGCACTAGACAATTTTTGAGCAATTTGAGTAAATAAACATGAGCCATCGCACAGTCGTTGGCTTTTTTTTACCATTAAAAAAGTTTTTAGACGTAAAACAGTTATGTCTATTAACAAAACTTTCCTGAAAAAAAACTACAAAAACGGTTTCATTTTCTGACCAGTTGTTGTACATTAGAACACGTAGGGTACAGAGGTAAGATGTTCTATCTTTCAGACCTTTTGTTTCACGTTATTGGATTAGGCTGATTCAGCCGCCCCAGTCAGTATTTGACTGGGGCGTTTTTTCTTGTGGCAAAGAAAATTTTATCCGTAGCAATCTTTCCGAAATTTCTCGTTACTTTTCTTCGATTTTTACGTAAATTTCCCATTCAAATTGTAATTTAACGACCTTCACAATCTTGATAATTTACACATAGAACTAAGCGCGCTATCGAGCTTGGTGGATTTCTTATAACTATATGAAAAATAAAGAATAGGTTGAGGGTTTTTACGGTGGGGATTGAAGGTGGTGGAGAAGATTAGCTCACATTTTGCGGAGTAGGTAATTGAATTATCAACGAAGTTGATAGATTCTTTTTGCAAACAATAACTAAATCTTCTCTCTCCCATTGCCCTGCCAGGATGGCGGGGAGTTTTGTTTCGGGGCTTACTCTTCTTCGATATCGTTGTTGATATCGTCTTCTAACATTTCAAATGCTGGAGCGAACCATGTATCCAGTTTGTTGCGCAGTTGATCAACACCGATTCCTTTTAATGAGGAGAAGGCGTCTACTTGAACATCGCCACCAAATGCTAGCGCTGATTCACGAATTTTAAGCACTTGAGCTTTACGCGCCCCACTTTTGAGCTTGTCCGCTTTCGTTAACAGTACTTGCACCGGAATGTGCGATTCTACCGCCCATTGAATAAGTTGTTGGTCGAGATCTTTCATTGGGTGTCTAATATCCATTAACACCACTAGACCTTTTAAACACTTGCGTTTTTGTAAGTACTCACCCAGTGACTTTTGCCACTTCTTCTTCATCTCTAGAGGTACTTGAGCAAAGCCGTATCCAGGTAAGTCAACAATATGACAGCCTTCGTCAACCTTAAATAAGTTGATAAGTTGAGTACGACCAGGAGTTTTACTGGTTTTAGCCAGAGCTCGTTGATTCGTTAAACGATTTAGTGAACTGGATTTACCTGCATTGGAGCGTCCTGCAAACGCGATTTCGATTCCTTCATCTTCTGGCAAGTGACGAATATCTGGTGCACTTGTTATGAAATGCGTGTTTTGATAATGAATTTTTACGCTCACTGTTAACTCCATCTCGACTTTGTGTAGTCGATTGATTACTTTTTTGTGAAATTGTGTAAAATAACCGTGCTCGGCATATGGCCACACATTGTACCATGAACGGTATTAATTGCCCGTGTTACCTCACTTTGTCCTTTTGGCACCGGTTTGTAGGGTCGTACGAGGCGTATAGTGGTACTGGAAGCTTAATAATTATAATGGAATGTCATGAAAAAATTAGCGCTAATCTTGAGTCTTGTAGTCAGCTGCTCAGTATGGGCCCAAGGCGATATTGAAGCTGGTAAAGCAAAATCCCAAACCTGTGTTGCGTGTCATGGAACTGATGGTAACAGTCAGTTGACTATGTACCCTAGCATTGCTGGTCAACACGCCAAATATATTGAAAAACAACTAAAAGATCTGAAACTCGGCATGACGAGTAGCGGTAAGCAAGGTCGTTACGATCCAGTGATGAGTGGTATGGCTATGCCACTCACGGAACAAGATATGGCAGATTTGGCTGCGTACTACTCTTCAATGCCTCTAGCTCCTAATAGTACGCCTGAAAATGTCGTTGACCAAGGCAAAGTGCTGTACATGGCAGGCGACTCTGAACGTGGTATCACGGCTTGTATTGCTTGTCATGGCCCTCGTGGTAATGGTACAGAGCTGTCTGGTTTCCCTAAGATTTCAGGTCAGCATGCCGAATATGTGAAAGCTCAATTAGAAAAATTCCGCAGCGGTGATCGTGCTAATGATATGAACGCTATGATGCGTGATATCGCTAAGAAGCTGAATGATGATGATATCGACACTCTATCTAAGTATGTAGGCGGTCTACACTAATCCAATTCAACGTTGCAACAACTTAGCAGCCCAACCATAGTTTCTTTATGCCAAACCGAGCGAACAATGCTCCTTCGAATGAAGGGGCATTGTTGTTTTTGGTGACTTATCTCACTAGTCGGTCGTTAAGCGTGTCGCTCTCATTGTTCTATTTGGCTGATGAGGTTGTGAGAGATTTGCCATACTTGCTGTCACTAAATTGCCTGTCATTGTTTGTAAGTGTTTGAAATTAATGTTTTTAGTTTGTTTTTCTGTAAAGGCAACATGAAAAAAAGTGCTCTGCAGGTTGTTTTCAATTCGCGCTCAGGTAAATTATCTCTTGTCGACAGGAAGTAGACACACGGATTTCAGACCAAGATGGTTTTCATGGATGTCTAACTAGGATAGTTAGAGAAAGCGCAACGGATTGGCTTGCACTAGGAGTGTAAGCGGATAAGGATGGTCAACTTTTCTCAGGACGAGAACATAGATGGACAGGGTTTAGGAAGAACTCGCGCAAATGGCTTTGCTAGGGAACGCGAAAACGCATCAGGATGATGACAAACAAGAATTAGCAGTGGAAGCACAAATAACAAACGGATATTTGTGAAGCGTCAAAAGATGCTAACAGTTTCGCCGAATGGCGATAGAAAGCGACAGGTCTTCCTGTCGCTTTTTTTACGTCTGCGCACAAGTTAAATGACATTAGTTATCATTTGTCTTGTTAAGTTAATTGATATCGATTATCATTTGTGCTCTTTCGGAGGGTGGAACATGAAAAATCAAACGAGTCGTGAGTCAGAGCATTTTGATGTGCCAACTAAGTTGCTTCGACCTCTTTGGTTTCGAAGTCGCGAAAGCCTGTTAGATGATGGCATTATTTATGACCCTATTGCAGCTCATGCTTGCCGTCGTTGTCATCTTGCCCCCGAATGTCTTACTGGTAATGTAGACCAAAGCCAGCTTCTCTACGCCACTCTGACGCAAATTTGTGATCTGCAAGTTAAACGCTTTTTAGAAACTAACCCCGATGGTTGGGTAATTAATGTTGGAGCACGACTCGATACCCGATTCTACCGCCTTGATAATGGTCGTTGCCATTGGGTTGAAGTGGACACCAATGAACACCTAGTGTGGCGACAACGATTGTTCCACAAGAGTGAGCGTTACCAGCTAAAGTGTGGCTCTATTGATGATATGAGCTGGCTTCATTCGTTGTCGGTTCCCAATGACAGGCCTGTACTAGTGGTTTGTGAGCAGGCTCTTCTAGAACGCAGAGAAAACCGAATTGCACACTTTATCCAATCTATCGGTTGTTATTTTCAACATGCTCAGGCATGTGTGGTATTGGCTGGTGATTTGACGACCTCGCGCCTAGGTAAAAAGATGGGCTGTGAGCGTTATCAACATGGTTTGCGTCGTCCCACAGAGCGATTGTTGAACTGGCTGCCATGGATTCATAAAGTGTCACTCCTTTCACCTATTGACCAACACTGTCAGCGTTGGTCGAAGTGGCAGCGCATCATCGCAAAACTGCCGCTATATAAACATCGATTAACACCGAACGTGATTAATGTTGAATGGTAAGAGTAGGAACCGAAGGTCAATTAACGCTACTATAGTCCCAACTATTTTTTAACCACCACTATAGTTTCTATGGTGGTGTTGTTTTTGGGGTCTGCGTGTTTCGACAATATTTCTCTACTCTGTCCAATCTTGAACTTCATCGTCGGGTCTTGCTATTAGCCATTCCCATGGTGCTTTCGAATATTACCGTGCCGCTTCTTGGGTTAGTGGATGCCGCAGTTATTGGTCATTTAGAGCATTCTTGGTATCTCGGAGGCGTGGCACTCGGTAGCACGATGATCAGTGTGACCTTTTGGCTACTCGGCTTTCTTAGAATGTCGACAACTGGGCTGACAGCTCAATCTTTTGGTGCTCAGGATAATCGACAGCTAGCCTTAGTATTTTTGCAGGGAACACTGATGGCGTTGAGCTTTGCGTTGGTATTTTTATTGCTGCACAGCGTCATCGCCGATCTTGTCTTCTCATTGAGTAGTGCTAGTGAGGATGTGAAATACTATGGTCACCAGTATTTTTCGATCCGTGCTTGGAGTGCGCCCGCGTCACTACTCAACTTTGTACTACTGGGTTGGTTGCTAGGCACACAAAATGCCAAAGCACCGATGTGGATGGTCATTATCACCAATGTCGTCAACATTGCGCTTGATGTGCTTTTTGTTATTGGATTTGGCTGGAAAGTCGAAGGGGCGGCGTTAGCATCTGTGCTCGCCGATTACTCGGGTTGTGCTTTCGGACTCTGGTGTGTATGGCGCACTTGGAGCCACTGCAAGTTACCTGCTATACGCTCTTTGCTGTCCGATGTCGCCAGTGATATTGGTCGGTTTGTAAAACTGAACCGAGATATTTTCTTACGCTCTCTCTGCCTACAAGCTACGTTTAGCTTTATGACCTTCCAAGGGGCGGCTTTTGGTGATGACATTGTGGCTGCTAACGCTGTGTTGATGAGCTTTTTAATGATCATCTCTTATGGCATGGATGGTTTTGCTTATGCGATGGAAGCCATGGTCGGAAAGGCGATAGGTGCAAAGAGTCGAACCGCGCTGACTGAGTCACTGCTAGCGACCTTCTTTTGGAGTGTGATTATTTGTAGTGGTCTTACATTGGTCTTTATGGTGTGGGGCAGCAATTTGATTGGCTTAATCACCACTATTCCAAATGTGCAGCAACAAGCGTCGGTGTTCTTACCATGGTTGGTCGCTATGCCTTTGGTGTCGATGTGGTGTTTTTTGTTTGATGGCATCTTTATTGGCGCAACTAAAGGTCGAGACATGAGAAACAGTATGTTTGTTGCGACCTGTAGCTTCTTTACCATTTTCTACATAACAAGTGGAATGGGTAACCATGCACTTTGGTTAGCCATGTTGAGTTTTATGGGAATGAGGGGCTTTGGGTTAGCCATGATCTTTTTGCATCAATGGCGCAGCAAAACCTTCCTCGAAGCCTAAAAAAGGCGGCTATGAAGCCGCTTTTTCTATACTTTCGCTAAACATTAGAATAAGCGATTCAAACCATTAAGTGCCGCTACGCGGTAAGCTTCAGCCATGGTTGGGTAGTTAAAGGTGGTATTCACAAAGTACTCGATGGTATTGGCTTCACCTTTTTGCTCCATGATCGCTTGGCCGATGTGAATGATTTCCGCAGCACGCTCACCGAAACAATGAATACCTAATATCTCTTTGGTTTCGCGGTGGAATAAAATCTTCAAGCTTCCCACGTCTTTGCCTGCAATCTGAGCACGAGCCAGGTGTTTAAACGAAGAACGCCCCACTTCATAAGGGACTTTGGCCTCCGTAAGCTCTTGCTCTGTTTTTCCGACGGAGCTGATTTCTGGGATAGTGTAGATACCCGTAGGAATGTCCTCAATCAGCTTACCGTCTGCTTCACCTCGAGTAATGGCTTGGGCGACGAATCGGCCTTGGTCATAAGCAGCACTCGCCAAGCTTGGGTAGCCAATCACATCACCGACGGCATAGACGTGGTCAACCTCGGTTTGATAGTTACTATCGACTTTCAATTGACCGCGAGAATCAGCACTTAGGCCCACGGCAGGCAAATTCAAAGCATCAGTATTGCCAGTTCGACCATTCGCATACAGCAAGCAGTCGGCGCGCATCTTCTTCCCTGAGTTCAGGTGAATGATGACGCCGTCTTCGGTCCCTTCAATTTTGGCATAGGTTTCATCATTACGAATCATCATGCCGCTGTTCCAGAAATGGTACGACAGTGAATCAGACATTTCATTGTCTAGAAATGCCAGCAAACGCTCACGGGTATTAATAAGGTCTGTTTTGACATCTAAGCCACGGAAGATAGAGGCGTATTCACAGCCAATAACCCCCGCACCGTAAATAATGATGTGTCTTGGGTCATGTTCCAGTGACAAAATTGAGTCACTGTCGTAAATGCGAGGATGACTAAAGTCGACATCGTCTGGGCGATAAGGTCTAGAGCCTGTTGCGATAACAAATTTGTCGGCGGTGTAGCTATCGACGGTGCCGTCGGTTTTCGTGACTTCCAGTGTATTTGCATCCACAAATCGAGCTGTACCAAACAGTAACGTACATTCGTTGCGGTCATAAAACCCTTGGCGCAGTCGAGTCTGTTTATCTATTACAGTTTTGGCATGACCAAGAATATTAGAGAAGGTAGAGTGTAGGCTGGTGTTATTGCAACAAAACAATGGGTTGCTGTTAAACTCGATAATACGACTCACTGCGTGCCTGAGCGCTTTGGATGGGATAGTCCCCCAGTGAGTACATCCACCGCCAACGCTGCTTTCCTTTTCTATGATAGCGACGTTTAGCCCCGCTTTAGTCAGTCCCATAGCGGCACCTTCACCACCGGGACCACTTCCTATCACGATGGCATCAAAATGTTTGGAGCGACTCATAGTGTATATCCTCGTTGTACCTAACTGCATCACGCAAAGTGTCTACTGTTAGACCAACCTATTGGGGCACAACAGCAGTGATTGCGGCGTTAACATTACTTAAATTCTTATTAGCGAGATTCTAACGGATTATTAACCTCGGTAAACCCAGTTGCCGTGATAGGGTGTGAAAGATCACGGGAATTGTCTTAAGTTGTGGTGGTTTACGTGGTTTACGTGGTTTACGTGGTCTAAACTTCATATAGCGTCAATTTTATAGAATGTGCCGGTTGTGAAGGGAAGTGAGACGTACAAAGTGTTTTATTAAAAATCCTTTTGCATAGACTTATACAAACAGGCTATTCGCGCTATATTACCAGCACTCCCTCAATTACCGTTTGAATGGTAGTCAACAAGTAAACCTAGGTAACACATGAAATCAATGGGTATCCGTGCACAACAAAAAGAGAAAACGCGTCGTTCATTGATCGATGCTGCTTTTAGTCAGTTAAGTGCTGATCGCAGCTTTTCAAATTTGAGTTTACGCGAAGTGGCAAGAGAGGCTGGTATTGCACCAACATCCTTTTATCGTCACTTCAAAGACATGGATGAATTGGGACTCACCATGGTAGATGAAGGAGGCTTGTTGCTGAGACAATTGATGCGACAAGCGCGCCAACGTATTGTCAAAGAAGGCAGTGTGATTCGTACTTCGGTTGAAACCTTTATGGAGTTCATTGAAAGTAGCCCTAACGTATTTCGCTTATTGTTGCGAGAGCGTTCGGGTACGTCATTTGACTTTCGAGCCGCAGTTGCTCGTGAGATCCAGCATTTTTCAGCAGAATTAACCGAATACCTTGTGAGCACGGGCATGGACCGTGATGAAGCAATCGCTCAGGCCGAGGCTTCAGTTATCTTGGTATTCAGTTCAGGTGCTGAAGCACTCGATCTTAATAAGAAAGAAAGATATGAACTGGCAGAGAGGTTAATTGTCCAACTTAGGATAGTTGCCAAAGGCGCACACTGGTATCGCAAAGAACGTGAAAGAAACCGTCAAAAAGAAGGGTTGAATTAATGTCCAATGAAGTATCCTCCGAAAGCCGTAATAGCGGTAAGAAAACCCTAGTGCTAGCGCTGATCGCTGGTATGTGTGGTAATGCAATGTTGTCTTGGCTAACGGTTAGTGAAGTAACATTCTCTATTTTCCCTCTGATAGCACTTGTTCTCTCTGTACAAGCGCTATACCAAGAATATCTAAAGAACCCAATTCCAGAAGACTTCCCTATGGTAGGTCTGGCCGCATTTTTTGTTGGTGCATTTGGTCATTCGGCGTTCACTAAAGCCCAGTATCCAGAAGCTGGTTCCAACTTCTTCGCGATCATTGTCGTCTTGGTGTTGCTATTCTGGATTGGTAAGAAACTTGGCTACATTATGAAAGAAGCCTAGTAGGCATGGTTAATGTCCTTGAATAAAAAAACGAGCCACTAGTGGCTCGTTTTTTTATATACGCAGCGGCAGATTACGCTTTACGTTCTAGCAACACGCCCGCTTCGATGTGGTGTGTAAACGGGAACTGATCGAAGAGTGCAAATCGAGTGATAGTGTGCGTTTCACTCAATACATCCAAATTGTCTTTCAGTGTCTCTGGATTACACGAAATATACAGAATACGTTGGTAACCTTGCACCATCTTACATGTATCAATATCCATACCTGCACGTGGTGGATCGACAAAAATCGTATTGCAGTTGTAGCTCTTCAAGTTGACATTCTGTTGCTGTAGACGGCGGAACTCACGCTTTCCTTCCATCGCTTCGGTAAACTCTTCAGCAGACATCCGGATGATTTGTACATTATCAATCTTGTTTGCAGCGATATTGAATTGCGCTGAGTCAACAGAGGGCTTGGCTAGCTCTGTCGCGAGAACGCGTTCAAAATTTTGCGCCAACGCAAGTGAAAAGTTACCGTTGCCACAGTAAAGCTCCAGTAAGTCACCTTTACTTTCTTGAGTACAGTCTACCGCCCATTCCAACATTTTCTGAGCAACTGGACCGTTTGGTTGGGTAAAGCTGTTTTCTACTTGTTGGTAGTGATAAGGCTGACCATTTACATGTAAGGTCTCTAGCACATAGTCTTGGTCTAAGACGATTTTCATTTTACGAGCTCGGCCAATGAGGTTGAGTTTGAACCCTTCATCATTAAGGCGCTGCTTCAGTACTTTTGCTTCTTTTTTCCAAGCATCATCTAACTGGCGGTGATACAAAAGAGAAACCAAAACTTCGCCGCTCAGTGTCGAAAGAAAGTCTACTTGGAATAACTTTTTACGCAGAACGTCATTACCTTTCATCGCATCCATAAGCAGTGGCATCAAATCGTTGATAAGGCGACTTGCTGCTGGAAATTGGTCAACACGATATTTTTCACGAGTCTCTTGATTGAACATGATGTAATACATGTCCTCTCCCTCGTGCCAAACTCGGAATTCTGCACGCATGCGATAGTGCTTCTCTGGAGAAGTAAATACTTCGAGTTCAGGAGCAGAATACGGCGCCATCATATCGATCAATCGTTGAGATTTTTCGTCGAGCTGAAGTTGGTAGCCTTCTGGAGTGAAGTCGAGATTTGCCATTGTGGTCGCCTATCGTCGGTAATGAGTTTTTAAAAGGAGGGCAGATTTTATTCAATCTCCCGTCGTTGTCCAGTTTTTCCCAGAATTGTCTCTCAATATAGTTGGATATCTATAGCTTAGTTCAATCTGTTATAGACAAATTATCATGTTGTTAATACCATGCCCGCCTAGCTGGTGTGAGAATATCTAAGGAATCTCACTGAAAAGGGAATCTGGTGAAAATCCAGAACTGACGCGCAGCGGTAAAAGAGAACGACCCCTCAAATGACACTGTACGAGTTACGGGAAGTCGAGGCAGTAGGTTAGGGTTCATTGTGATCCTTACGCTCTTGAGTCCGAATACCTGCCAGCAGCCAAGCTTCGTTAACCAACAACAACGCTAGCTTGGTAGGACTTACGCGATTTAGGACAACATAACAAATGAACAAATCATTTTTGGCGATAGCAGTGGCTGCATCGCTCTCTTCTTATGCTTCTTTTTCACTGGCTGAAGCATCTCAATCAAGTGCGCAAACTCGTCAAGCTAATGAAACAATGGTAGTGACGGCCAACCGTTTCGAGCAACCAGCTGGTCAAGTGCTCGCGTCGATTGACGTGGTGACTCGTGACGATATTGAAAGAACACAAGCAAAATCTCTTACTGATATTGTACGTTACCTTCCAGGTGTTCAAGTCTCTCAGAACGGAGGAAGAGGGCAAAGTACGTCTCTGTTTCTTAGAGGCACAGAAAGTGCGCATACTCTAGTGCTACTCGATGGTGTTAGAGTGAACTCGGCAACCGCTGGTGGCTTTGACCTATCTTCTATACCAGCTGTAATTATAGAACGCGTTGAGTTGATTCGAGGACCAAGAGCTGCGGTGTACGGAGCGGATGCCATTGGCGGTGTATTAAATATCATCACTACACCAGAACCCGGCGAGTCAGTACATAAAGGAATCGCAGGCGTTGGCGGTGATGGCTACTATCAAGGAGCTTGGCGCTCTGTTGGTCAAATTGGCGATAACACTCAAGGGCAGGTCACCCTGAATAAAGAGCACAGTGACGGATACAATATTCGTCAAGGCACGTCGTCGGACAAAGGGGAAACCTATGGCTACGATACTCAAGATTTAGTTGCTAGGATTGATCACCGCTTTAGTGATTCATTTGGTGCGAATGCAAGTATTGTTTACAACCAAGGCTACTCGCAGTATGACCAAGGTTCACGTTATCGCGCTGATTTAGATTCCTACCAATTGACGACGGAAGGTTATTATACCTCGTCATTTTGGAGCAGTAAGTTAAGGTTTACCAAATACAAAACCGACTCGACGAATTACCCAGAATCCTCCCCAGCGTCACAAAGCTCGTTTGTCACTCGAAGAAATGTCGCAAACTGGATCAATGCTGTTGCAGTATCTGAGAATTGGACGATCAATGCTGGCGTGGATTTAGAGGATGAGAATGTCACCGGTACAACGGTATACACCAAGCAGTCGCGAACCAATAATGCGGTCTTTGTCACCTCGTCTTCACGATGGCAAGCATTCATGTTAGACGCCAGTGCTCGACATGATGACAACGAGAGTTATGGTGAGCATACCACGTGGTCATTGGCTCTAGGTTGGCAATTTACGCAAGGGTTGAGGGCTTACGTGAGTAGCGGTACGGCATTTAAAGCGCCAACTTTTAACGATCTATATTACCCAAACTCTGGTAACCCTGATCTGAAGCCTCAAGAATCTAAATCAACCGAAATTGGTATTGATGGCGTACATGACCTTATCAGTTGGCGTCTTAGTGCCTATCAATCAGAAATAGATAATATGATTATCTATTATCCGCCAATCTGGACGCCTGAGAATGTTGATGCAACGATTAAAGGCGTAGAATTTGATGCACAATTCCAAACGGGTTTTATCTCTCATGATGTGTCACTAGGCTATATGGATCCAAAAGATTCGAAAGGTCTACAACTGGCAAGAAGAGCAAAAGAAACGGCAAGTTGGCGAGGTTTTTATATCACGGATAACTGGAATGCTTCGTTAGGGATGCTTTACCAGGGTGAACGCTACTCTGATCCAAGTAATTTGGATCGATTGCCTGGTTACGTCATTTGGGATATCGCAGCGAACTACAATTTGACACCAAATTGGTTGTTGTCAGGGCGAGTAGAGAACCTGTTTGATAAAGAGTACGAAACGGCGACGGATTATAAAGCTCAGGGTCGAGTTTGGTTCCTGCAGACATCTTACCAATTTTAAGTAATAAACAGGGGGGCTTTGCCTCCCTGCTAACGAATATCTATGAGAAATATCATCATTAGTTGGTCATCGGGTAAAGACTCGACGCTCACATTCGAACGGCTAATGGAATCGCCAGACTATAATGTGGTTGGTCTTTACACTACTCATGTCAGGGGCGAGGTGCCCTTTCAAGTCACTCCTTTAGAAGTGGTCCAATTACAAGCTGATAGATTGGGTATGCCGTTGGTCTCCATAGAGTTACCAGAAGTCTTTCCGCCTAATGACGTTTATCAATCGCTTGTTATTGAGGGGGTTAAATCATCTAGCTTATCAGTAGATGGGATAGCGTTCGGTGATATGTTCTGTAATGGTATCATGGAATATCGAAAAAGCTATGTCGAACCCGCAGGGCTAGAGGCTGTTTTCCCTTTGATGGGGGAGTGCAGTTCGAAACTCGCGCAAGAGATTGTCCATAGAGGGATTGAAGCGGTATTGGTCACCATAGACAGGAGCGTGCTTTCGGAATCACTGTGCGGTGTACGATATACCGAAGAGTTGATTCAACAATTACCGATTAATGTTGATCCTTGTGGAGAAGATGGAGAGTTCCATACGTTAGTTTGTAATTCGAAATATTTTAGCCATCCTATTTCAATCAAGCCTATCAAAATTGAATCGGGGCCTAGATTTAGTCATCTAAGATACAGCGTTGAGTCAGAACATCGCGGTTAAGTTTACCGACAATCGCGTTATGAGTATCATGTTAGCGAACAGGTTAGTAGTGAGCATAATGCGTTAATCAATGAATCGAAGAAATATACTGATATTTGACTCTGGTGTGGGTGGGCTTTCTGTATTTAAAGAAATCGTCCAACGTTTACCTTACGAAAACTACATCTACCTGTTTGACAATGAAGCCTATCCTTATGGTGAACTAGCGCCAGAAACGCTCATTAGTCGCACTTGTACTTTGGTGCAGCAAATGATGCAGCGTAAGACGATTGATATTGTCGTTATTGCTTGTAATACGGCAAGTACCATTGTGCTTCCGCACTTGAGACAACAGATAGATATTCCTGTGGTGGGAGTGGTACCCGCCATTAAACCTGCCTCATTGCTTTCTAAAACCGCTGTAGGTCTGATCGCGACCCCTGCGACCATCACTCGCCAATACACCCATGACTTAATCCGCAATTTCGCGACAGATAAAGAAGTGAAGCTGATTGGTGATAGCCGCTTAGTTGAAATGGCAGAACAAAAGCTCAGGAATGAATCCGTCGACCTTCAAGAATTGGAACACATATTATCTCCAATAAAAGGTGAAGTTGACGTTGCCGTGTTGGGCTGTACTCACTTTCCTCTGATTAGAGAAGAGATATCATTGGTGTTAGGTAAAAATGTAGAGTTGGTTGATTCCGGAGAGGCAATTGCGCGAAGAGTAGATAGCTTATTAGAAATTAAGCACGGGTTATCAAGTCAGGGCACATTAGAAGCGTTTAGTAGTGCTCCTCCTTTTGAAGAAGAAGCACTAAATAAAGCACTACGACAACTCTGTTTTACTCCTGTTCAGTTGTTGCCGATTCAGGATGCTTCGGATCATTAGCAATACGAACCTTTAAAGTGCGTTGCATATAATCCTTTTCATTTAGAGCGTTGATTGCGGCTTTCGCATCGGAGCTCGCCATCACAACAAAACCAAATCCACGACGTTTACCCGTGCGCTTATCCTTCATTAATCTGACAGCAAATACCTCTCCATGCTCAGCAAAGAGTTCTTTTACGTGGGATTCGTTAGCCTTATAAGGAAGATTACCGACATAGAGTGTTTTAGTCGACTTAGTAGATTCTGCAGATGGTGTTGGTGAAGCAGTAGAAAACTTAACAACAAAGAAGGTGGCTACTACACCGATGACAAAAGCGAGAGCTGGTGGCATATCAACGAATTGAGAAAAAACAATACCGCCTAATATTGCGATCGCTACTACCAGAAAAAGAGATTTATTGGAGTCCATATTAAAGTACTACTTTTTATTTGCGAATAATGGCATCTATCGTTAACAAATAGATATAGGAATATTACGTAGTTGAGTGTGATTTTTCCAATTAATTGGTGTGATGTATTTCAAATGTTGAATTTTTATCGAAAAAACATCGAGTCGATGGCTTTTTGAACGAACGGAAAATAAATTCAAAAAAACACTTGTCATAGTTTGCGTGATCTCTATAATGCCGCCTCACCGACACGGAGTGAGACGAAAGTCACAAAGCTGAGTCGGTTGAGAGAGAAAAGAAAGTTTGAAAAAATGCTTGACTCTCAAAACGGGAAGCGTAAGATACGCACCCCTAACGACGAGGCGCGAAGCGGCTCGAGAGTTAGAAAATGTTCTTTAAAAATATAGACCTATCAATCTGTGTGGGCACTCGTTGATGATAATCAAATTAGAAACTTCGGTTTCAAATTAGGTTTTCAATGAACTGAGTGACCAATCAAGTCGAAAGACTTGGCACAGTCAATTCATTATCGTTCTGTTGGAACGATAATAGCTTTAGATTGCTTCTCTATTTCTAGAGAAAAGGTAGTTTAAAGTCAGTATTCATTGAGCCGAACAAAATCTTAAATTGAAGAGTTTGATCATGGCTCAGATTGAACGCTGGCGGCAGGCCTAACACATGCAAGTCGAGCGGAAACGAGTTAACTGACCCTTCGGGTGACGTTAACGGCGTCGAGCGGCGGACGGGTGAGTAATGCCTGGGAAATTGCCCTGATGTGGGGGATAACCATTGGAAACGATGGCTA
>NZ_OANU01000126.1 GCF_900089835.1 Vibrio thalassae
CGTTATACTGATGGGGTCTGAGTTGGCTGTAATAACCAGTAATGTAACGAGTTATATGCTCCCTTGCTTCGCTAAAGCTCCGATAACCCGACACTGGTATCCATTCTGTCTTTAGGCTTCTGAAGAACCGCTCCATCGGACTATTATCCCAGCAATTACCTCGCCGAGATAAGCTTTGCTTGATTTGATAACGCCACAACTGCTGTCGATAAGAACGACTGGTGTAATGACTTCCTTGGTCACTGTGGAACATCACGTCTTTGGGCCTACCTCGTGACTCAAACGCCATAGAGAGTGCTTTTCCTGTCAACTTACTATCGGGAGAGACTGACATCGCCCAACCAATTGGCTTTCTTGCGAACAGGTCGATAACAACAGCAAGATACATCCAGCGCAGCCCCGTCCAGACATACGTCACATCACCGACCCAGACTTGGTTGGGAGCGGTAACGGCAAATTGTCTAGACAGATGGTTTGGGAGCTCTACATGCTCTTGTGATGCCTTTCGATAGCGGTGCTTTGGTGCTTGGCAACTTACCAAGCCTAATAATTTCATCATTTTAGAAGCTCGATACCGCGTCAGTTTTACACCTTGGGCCGTCACCATGTCGGCAATGCTTCTCGCACCAGCAGAACCGTTGCTTGCCGCATGAACTTCTTTAACAAGACTCTTGAGCTTCACAAACTCTGGGGAAACACGTTGAGGGCGACAACGCCAGTATTTGTAACTGCTGCGGTGGACACTGAACACATGGCACAGGGTTGTTACGCTAAAGCTCTGCCTGAGTTTCTCGATTATCGAGAGTTGTTCAGTGAGTCCGACATCAAGAGAGCTGTAGCCTTTTTTAATATTTCATTGTGCTCTTCAAGTCGTGCAAGTTTCTTCTTCAGCTCTCGTATTTCAACTTGCTCGGGTGTCATTGGTGAGGCTTGAGGAGCCACTCCCTTTCTTTCTTGCTTGAGCTGCCTTACCCACTTATCCATTGTCGATTTACCCACACCCATGGCTTTTGCGGCTTCAACAACGGTGTAGTTTTGGTCGAGAACAAGTTGCGCTGCTTCGAGTTTAAATTCCGCACTGAAAGTACGTCGGGTTCGCTTGGTCATAGTTTCACCTGTCATGCTATGAGGTGTATATTAACACCTCTAATCAGGTGGCCAAATTCACTATGCCACTACA
>NZ_OANU01000020.1 GCF_900089835.1 Vibrio thalassae
AGATATTTTGTTAAGTGCCACTTTAGCAATGACATCCACGGTAAGTTGGGATTTAGCATCCATA
The DNA here is from genome assembly GCF_900089835.1 of Vibrio thalassae. Classification (GTDB taxonomy): domain Bacteria; phylum Pseudomonadota; class Gammaproteobacteria; order Enterobacterales; family Vibrionaceae; genus Vibrio; species Vibrio thalassae. Next base: position 65 of record NZ_OANU01000020.1, read on the forward strand.
ACGATCATCCTATACACCCTTTGACTAATTCACAGTGATAGTCAAAGGATTACGTAAAAAGTAGGACCGTCAATTTCCCTCGGTAATTAGGCTAACGACAAAGTCGCTTGGTAATTAAGGTACGACAGAATCGCTTGGTGATCACATAAAAAAAGTAACAACATTAAAAAAAGCAACAACACCAAATGTGTCGTTGCTTTTTTTTGGCTTTATCGATTGAAATATATTGTTTAGCTTCTAGATACTTAACTGCGTGGAATAGGAAAAAGGATCTATAGTTAGGTTATTGCACAGCATTTTATTAGAGCATATACTCTAATTAATTTATTAACATCTGTTTTGGAGCAAACATGAAGATAAGGTCCCTACCGTTGGTCGTGGGCGCATTGCTAGGAGCGCTTTCTTTCGGTAGCTATGCCGCCGAAGTCTCCTTTGATGAAGCCTGGCAGTTGCTTCAACAAAACAACAATTCTCTAGCCGCGCAAAGAGCTAACGTAGAGCGTTACGGGCACTTACAAGATGCTAGCGGTAGCTTAAACCTACCTAAGGTCACGCTCGGTGCTAATTACACTCGATTGGATCAAGATGTGACTTTAAACGGCTCGCAGTTTGCTGATAGTCTTAGTGGAGTCCCCAATATACCCGCGGGAGCATTAGGCCTCGACTTAGGACAGGTAGCAAGTGCTCTTGGAGGCATTACTTCCACCATTGAAAACCAAGACATATTCACCTCTTCTATCCGAGCGGTATGGCCAATTTTTACAGGCGGTCGAATCACCGCGGCTCAAACCGCCGCCGAAGGTAAAAAAGAAGAAGCTCAAAGCCAGCTTGCAATGGAAGTTCAAGCTCGATACGAAGACTTGAGTAAGTACTATTTTAGTGTGGTGCTCGCACGTAATGTCGTCGACACCAGAATGGCGGCAGAGAAAGGCCTCACCAAGCACCGAGACTTTGCTATCAAACTTGAGGAGCAAGGGCAAATTGCTCGTGTGGAACGCCTTCAAGCAGAAGCTTCATTGGCAAAAGCGGTGGTGGAGCGCAAGAAAGCACAACACAGTTTGGATATCGCGGAAGCTGCCCTCACTCAAGTTTTAGGGCAATCTGAAACCGTAGAACCTCGTGACCAACTCTTTATCAACGAAAACCTCCCACCACTGGATGCTTTCGTTGATCAAACTCTAAACACCTATCCTGGTCTTGCCATTCTTGATGCAAAAGAGAAACAAGCAAGTAGCTTGATGAAGGCTGAAAAAGGTAAATATTTCCCAGAGGTCTATGCCTACGGTGACTACAGCTTGTATCACGGAGATTCGCTGGCCGGACAGCTTAAGCCTGATTGGTTAGTCGGTATTGGCGTGAGTGTCCCTCTTCTTGAAAACACCGGCCGCAGTGAACAGATGAAAGCGGCTAATAGTGCGGTGTCGCAAGTGCAGTTTTTAAAGAAGCAAGCAAAACAAGACTTAAGTGTCTTAGTTGAGAAAACGTACTTAGAAGCACAGCAAGCACTCGATGAAGTACAAGGGTTGAATACCAGTATCCAACTTGCTAAGGAGAACCTCAAACTACGCCAGAAAGCCTTTTCTCAAGGTTTGGGTCGCTCTCTCGATGTGGTTGATGCTGAGCTGTACCTAGCCAGTGTAAAAACCCAACAAGACGCCGCGAGCTTCCAATACTTGCTGTCGTTAAACAAATTGCTCGCTCTCTCTAGTGAGATGAACAACTTTTCTACGTACAAATATAACGCTATTACACCAGCCCAACTACGAACGAAGGATGCATCATGAACAAGGTAAAACCCACTCTACTGACATTGGGTACGATTGCAATTATTAGCTGGGTTGGATACAAATTCCACGAGGCCTACCAACCGGCCCCATTTCGCCTTCAAGGGCAAATTGAGTCTCAGCAATACAGTATTTCTTCCAAAGTCCCTGGTCGTATCGATGAAGTTTTAGTTCGTAAAGGAGACGAAGTCTCTAAAGGGCAGCTTGTTTTTACTATTCATAGCCCAGAAATTGAAGCCAAACTCGAACAAGCAGTCGCAGGACAAAAAGCCGCCGGAGCCCTTGCCAAGGAGACGGAAATAGGAGCACGTAAGCAACAGATTCAAGCAGCAGAGGACCAATGGCGTAAAGCAAAAGCTGCTGCAGAATTACTTCAGAAAACCTATCTACGAGTCAACAACCTATATAAAGATGGTGTGGTCGCAGAGCAGAAACGTGATGAAGCGATGACGCAGTGGCAAGCCGCCAAATACACTGAAAGCGCAGCATTTCAAATGTATCAAATGACCAAAGAAGGTGCGCGCTCTGAAACCAAACTCGCGGCAGCAGAAAAAGCTCGTATGGCGGAAGGCGCCGTGGCCGAAGTCGAAGCCTATGCAGCCGATACGAAGATCCATTCTTGGTTTGATGGTGAAGTTTCTCAAGTATTACTACACAGTGGTGAACTGGCACCCCAAGGATTTCCAGTTGTCACGGTTATTGATACCAAAGACACATGGGCAGTGCTTAATGTACGTGAGGATTTATTAAGGCAGTTCGAGAAAGGCAAAAAATTTGACGCTTACTTACCTGCTCTTGATGAAAGCGTGACCTTTAAGGTGTTTCACGTTGCTGTGATGGGTGATTTTGCGACATGGCGCTCAACTGACGCAACTCAGGGTTTCGATCTTCGCACATTTGAAGTGGAAGCGCGCCCAGTAGATAAAGATGTACCGCTTCGTATGGGTATGAGCTTAGTCGTTGAGATGTAGGACACGATTATGTCTCATTCTCTCCCGACACTCGCTAAACGTAAACTGGCTAAAAGCCAGTTTCATAGCCAATGGCATATTTTACGCCATGACAAATGGCTATTATCTTGTCTCACTTGGGTGCCTGTCGTTCTGTGTCTGTCGATTTATTGGATATTTTCCCAAGGAATCGCGACTAGCTTACCGATTGGTGTCGTCGACCTCAGTAAAAGCCAACTTTCACAAAAGCTCATCCGAAACTATGACGCTACGTCGACGTTGAGCGTTGATCATCAATACGATGATATTGGGCAAGCACACAACGCCCTTATAGAGGGTGACATTTACGCCATTCTCTTTGTCCCTCATGACTTTGATAAATTGGTGACAAAATCATTGCGACCTGAAGTAACGCTTTTCTATAACAGCCAATACATTCTCGTTGGCCGTTTGGTGAACTCGGCTGCCTTACAAGCACAAGGAACATTCAATGCTCAAGTCGAGGTAGTGAAAGCGTTAGCCAAAGGCGACACCACGGGTGCGGCTGCGATGGGTAAAGCCGTCAACGTAAGAACTCAGATTACACCTCTATTTAATAAAGGCACTAATTACGCTCAGTTTTTGGTTACAGCGATCGTCCCTGCTATATGGCAAATTGCTATCGTCTCGTTTACTGTGCTCGTTCTGAGTGCCAATTACCGTATTTCTGGATTAGCTTCGTGGCTGGGTCAAGAAAAACCAATAACCCGTTTAGCACAAACCTTGCTGCCTTATTTCTTATGGTTCTTGCTGCAAGGAAGCTTGTTTCTGATTTGGTTCTACGACTTAATCAGTTGGCCAATGGAAGGTAGCTGGGTTGTTCTCTTTGTGGCTCAAGTGGTCACTACCGTGAGTTGTATGATAATGGCTGCGCTGTTTTTCTTTTTGACCTGTGATGCAGCTCGGGCCATGAGCTTTGCGGGCGCATACACTGCGCCAAGTTTTGCGTTCATGGGCATTACGTTTCCTGCAAGGGACATGACCCCTCTCGCATTATTTTGGAGAGAGCTGTTACCAATCAGCCACTATATTGAAGTGCAAGTGAGCCAAGCTAGTTACGGCGTCACCGCATTGCAGTCACTTTCTCATTTAACGCCAATGGTGGGCTACCTCATCCCTTTGCTGTTAACGTCGATTTTGATCAAAAAACACATGAGTAAGGAGTTAGTAGCATGACGTTGTTTGAACATGTAAAACTCGAACTCAAAGCCATTCTTACCAACCCTGTCGTCGTTTTGACCGTGTTTGGTGGTGTGATATTTTATTCGTTTTTGTATCCACTTCCCTACGCTAAGCAGATCCCCAGAGAGCTGCCAATCTCTGTCGTCAACTTAGATATGAGTCAAACCAGTTTTCGGCTGGAAAGAATGGTTGATGCGACGCCCAATGTGAAAGTAGTGCAGCGGGACTATTCTATCGCAGCAGCTAAACAAGCCTTCTTAAACGGTGACATTTCAGGCTTCTTAGTCATTCCTGAACACTTCTATAAAGACTTGATGCTGGGCAAAAGTCCAGTCTTGGCCTACGCAGGAGATGCAGCGCTATTTTTGGTGTATGGCACGATTGTAGAGGGACTCGCTCAGGCAGGAGGCACATTAGCAGCAAAAGCTAAAGTGACCACGCTACTTGCGGATGGCGTTCCTCTAGAGCTGGCCAGTAAGCAATATGCGGCCACTCAACTTAACGCTAAGCCGACGTTTAACCCCAGTCTGGGCTATATCGATTACGTTGTCCCTGCCGTGTTCGTGCTTATTCTTCAACAAACACTTGCGATGGCATCTGGTCTAGTGGGCGGAACACAACGCCAAGGTAAAGGTTATTGGAGCTCGCAGCCTGTCTTTACGGTTGTCGCTGTGCGCAGTCTAGTTATCGTTGTTATCTATTATCTACTAGGTATGTTTTATTTCGGTGCTAGCTTTGATATGTATGGGATTAGTAAACTTGCTCAGCCCATCGAGCTGCTTACGTTTATGCTGCCCTTCTTGCTTGCCTCCTGCTTAATCGGCATCTTTTTGGGTGCCATCACACCACGCAGGGAATTGGTAACGGTTGTGGTCTTATTAAGTTCCATGCCACTCATTTTTTCTGCTGGGTTTATTTGGCCAATGGAAATGCTACCAGAACCGATGAAGTGGTTTGCGGCTATCTTCCCAACCCAACCAGCAATCAATGGATTCTTAAAGCTTAACCAAATGGGCGCTGAATGGTCCCAAATACGGGGCGTTTGGACTCAACTTTGGATTCAAGTACTTGTCTGGGGCAGTCTCGCGCTTTATTACTTTGGAAAATTCAGAGTTAGCAACGCAGAATAGTAGATAGAAAAAGGGGGAGAATGATTGATCATTCTCCCCCCTTTTTAAAGTTAATTAGCACACTTTAGCGACACGCTAACTCCACTTTTTCTTCATTTTCTCCAGCAGCAGGATCATTAAACTTATCAATGTTCAATGCGCCTTCTGATTTGGCAACAATACAAGTTACTGCACTATCACCAGTAATGTTTACTGCGGTACGAATCATATCAAGTAGGCGGTCAACACCCATAATAAGTGCAATACCCTCTAGTGGAAGACCAACTTGGTTAAGCACCATCGCCAACATGATTAGACCCACTCCAGGGACACCAGCAGTACCAATCGAAGCCAGAGTAGCTGTTAAGATAACCGTTAGGTAATCACCCATAGTTAAATCAATATTAAACGCCTGAGCAATAAACGCCGTCGCAACGCCCTGCATGATAGCCGTACCATCCATGTTGATGGTTGCACCTAGCGGAATCGTAAAGGACGCCACTTTGTTATCGACACCAAGACGATTCTGAGCCGTTTCCATTGTGACAGGAATGGTGGCGTTAGATGAAGCGGTAGAAAAGGCAAACATAACGGCGTCTTCCATCTTCTTCAAGAAAGTCACCGGACTCAAACCCGTAAACGATTTAAGCATGACACTGTAAGTGACTAAGCCGTGTAGTAATAATGTTGCCGTCAGAACGAAAAAATACTCAGCAAGATTAAAGATGGCGCTTAAACCTAGGCCAGTAAACAACTTAGCCATTAGGAAGAACACGCCGTAAGGCGCAATGTTCATTAGTAGCGCAACCAACTTCATGATCACTTCATTAAGGTCGCTGAACACAGCTGCAATTCGCTCACCTGGCTCACCAGCAGCACTAATTGCAATGCCAAACAAGACAGCAAACACAATCACCTGAAGTGTTTTACCCTCTGCCATCGCGCTAATAGGGTTGGTTGGGAACATGTCAATAATGACCTGCCCTAAAGATGGTGCTTCCGCGGCGGCAAATGAGCTAGCCGCAGTCAAGTCGGCTCCTGCTCCTGGTTGAAAGATCGTACCCATGGTCAGAGCTAACGTGATCGCTACTGCGGTGGTCGCTACATAAAAAACAACGGTTTTACCACCTAAACGGCCTAAAGTGGTCACGTCTTTCAAAGAACTCGTACCACAAACTAGCGATACGAAAACCAAAGGTACAACTAGCATCTTCAAGCTAGCGATAAAAATTTGACCACCAACTTCGAACAAGCCATTGACGATGTATGCGTCTACAAATCCGTTCTCAGCGAACAAGCTTCGAATCGCGAAGCCAGTCAAAATACCTGCAACCATACCGATAATCACTCGTGTAGTCAGTGACATTGGTTTTTTGGTATTAGTCATAATTACTCCTTATTTTTATTTTGCTTAGAGATGGGGACATCAAAAAGCCGGAGCAGATTAGCAGTTAGACGCTAACGAATTGAATAATAAATTTGTTTTGAGGTCCTGCACTGTGACAGTGATCACTCAAATTGTTATTAGCCAATACTGCAAAAAAACCAAAAAGCCACAAATAAGCAACAAAACAGCATGCAATATAACTTAAAAATGCCTAGGTGATATTATCTTCTTTCAAACTTCGGATAAGAATTATTAATGTCTAACAGTGAGGTCAGTATACCATATTAATTAAACTCAAACGAATAGCATATAATGCCAAGCGTTTGAATAATACAGCACTATCATCTATTTCAATGGGTTGACTCGAGGCTGATCTCAAAAATAATCGCTGTTTCTTCAGGAATAAGAGGATGTTCATCCTCTCGATAAGCTAAATGTCCAGGTACATACAAACACCAAGTCGCTCCAACCTGCATCTGTTTCAACGCCACCAACCAAGATACCGGAACTTGATTCAAGGACATGGACAGCGGTTCAGATAAATGAGCAGAGCCATCCACTTGTCGTCCATTTAGAAGCCAAGTCTTATGTCGTAGATTGAATCGGCTCTCTGCTGTTATTGGATTAGGATGTCTCCCTGCTACAACAACTTCATACTGAATCCCTGAGCTATGCGTCGTCACTTCTTCACGAACGCTATTTCTCTCAAAGAACCGGCGCTCAAACTCTTGTTGCTCGATACAAAGTTGATGCTCAGTCGCTTTACGCTGCTCTTCCATTTGTTGTTTTAGTGTTTCATTTTCCGCAGGATCAAATGGCCACTCTTTCTGCATAAAAGTGTCCATTATCGCCTCTTGAATAATCTTAATATTCATTTTAGGAAACGACTTCTTGGCCAGTTCCAAAGCAATTTCTCTACCATAGATATAACTGACTTTTTGTTCTAACGTTTCAATTTCCATAGCAACCTCTACACCACTAACTTGGCTACAATGTTACGATGTCCGGGGAAGAATAAAAGTATGTTACCGATAAAAGCACGTGATACTTCTAAAAACAAAAGGACCATTTGGTCCTTTCATTTACGAGGGAGCTCTGGGGCTACGATTTGGTGTCATCTAAAGACAAATCGTGCACAGGTAAGGTTTGCAACACATATTGTCCAGGCGCCGAATTCAATATAGGGTACTCTTCATTACCTATCGAAAATGGTGCTACTTTCTCTTCGGCACTAAACTGTTGAAGCCACTCATTCCAATGCAGCCACCAAGAGCCCTTCTGGTGCTCAGCATTGCCAATCCACTCTTCTGCCGACTCCTCTAGGGTAGAATTGGTCCAAAAACCGTATTTCTCTTTTTCTGGATGATTCACTATGCCAGCGATATGTCCCGACTCTCCAAGTACAAAGGTTTTATTACCACCCATTTTCAGTGCACCACGATAAGTGCCTTGCCAAAGAGCGATATGATCTTCCTTGGTCGAAATGAAGTAACTTGGAATACGTATTTTATCGAGGTCTATCCACACTCCACCGACCTTAACGCCTTTTTCTTGAATCAGTTTGTTTTCAAGATAAAGCTCTCTTAACAGGAAGTTATGGGTGGCAGCAGTCACATTGGTACTATCGCTGTTCCAGTACAGAAGGTCGAAATCCACTGGGCTATTACCCTTGAGATAATTGTCGACATAGTAGTTCCAATACAGACTGTTTTCGCGCAGCAAACTGAACGTCACACTCAATGAGCGCCCGTCCATATACCCAAGAGCGTTATTTTGTAGTTCAATAGCGCGAATAATAGTGTCATTTATATACGCACCTACTTCACCCGGTTGGCTGAAGTCGAGTAAAGTGGTAAAGAATGACGCTGAGACTATGCGTTTCTTCATTCGTTTGGCGGCATAATACGCGACCGTAGACGCGAGAACAGTACCGCCAATACAGTATCCGGCAGCATTGATCTGATCTTTCCCTGTGATCGACTCAATAGCAGATACTGCTTTGACGACTCCGTTCGTCACGTAATCACCAAATTCCACCTCAGCTTGAGCCGCTCCTGGATTGCGCCACGACATCATAAATACACTATGGCCTTGCTCAACCAACCACTTGACCATCGAGTTTTTCTCGCGCAGGTCAAGAATGTAGTACTTATTAATGAACGGAGGAACGATAAGTAAGGGTGTGGAGTTGACCACTTCCGTCGTTGGACGATATTGAATCAGCTCAAACAGTTCATTCTGATAGACCACATCTCCAGCCGTATTGGCAACATGCTCCCCTATTTGGAACGAGGCAGTGTTGGTCATTCTGATTTTCAGCACATCAGCACTGGCCTCAATATCCTCTTGGAACTGTTGTAGACCAGCCAGTAAGTTTTCTCCATTTTGCTCTACAGTGAGTTTAAGTAGCTCAGGATTGGTAGCAATGAAATTCGTTGGTGAGAGCGCATTCAATGTTTGTCTAGAGAAAAACGTCAATCGCTCTTTGATTTTCTCATCGACACCTTCCACCGAATTGATGGTTTCTAGGTAGGTTTTACTAAACAGAACGTAGGATTGCTTGATGAAGTTGTAGAACGCTTCCTCTTTCCACGCGTCATCTTCAAAGCGACGGTCGCCTTTCTCTTCAGAAACGACCGCTTCTTTATTTGCTTGTAGCGCCACTCGCTGCCAAATTTCTAGCTGTTGAGTCCACCACTTAGTTTGCATGTCCAACATCGCAGCGGGTTGCTGTGAAGCCTTATCCATAAAAGCAGCAGTATCTTCTGCATTGAGTTCCTGCATTGCTTTAGTTAGAGGGCTATTAACGGCTGCCTTGCCTTGCTCGAAGTCTTTCCACCATTGCTGGTTGCTCTCCTGCAGTTTCACAAGGTAGTCCGAAAAGAAGTTTTGAAACATAGTTAAAACCCTTTTCTTGGAAAACAAAAAAGGTTGCGGGAACGAGTGCCCCCGCAACCCTAATAAATAAACTGATTCATTACGCTGGTGCGTTAGCTTTTACTGTTTCAGTTGTTAGAGCTTCAATATCTTCTTTAAATTCTTTTGCAACTTGCTGCAGCTTATTACTGTCATCCATCATTTGCTGTGATAGGCGAGACAATGTATTGAGTTGTTGGCTATTAAAAACAGCCAATGAAGAAGCATCTTTAACTTCAGATGCTGCTTTTATTTGGCTTAATCCAAGCTCACTGTAAGAACGCATAGCATTAAGCTGAAGTTCAGTGAGTGTCTCTACATTTTTAGTCATCAATTTGTTGAACTTTACATATGGTTCAAACGTTTTTTCTGACTGTTCATTGAAAACTTTAAAGATATCCGTGTACATAATTATTTCTCCTAGGAAATATTTTCCAATTTATATAACTATCCCATTAATATTTGGGAATCCGACAACACAGTATTGAGCTATTAACAACAACGATTAAAACTGACAGTTTTTCAAAAGCACTGCCGTTCCCATTCCACCGCCCACACATAAAGATGCGACGCCGATACTTTTTTGTTCACGCAACATTTCATGTATTAGAGTGACGATGATTCGATTACCCGATGCTCCCAATGGGTGCCCAAGTGCAATAGCACCTCCATTCGGGTTGGCTTTTTGTAGAATTGATTCAGCCGAGACAGCATGCTCTGATGCTAAACTGCGAACGACGCCTAGCGCTTGGGCTGCAAACGCTTCATTCAGTTCAAATACATCAACGTCCTCGAGTGTTAATTTTGCTTTGCTAAGCACTTGAGATACCGCTTGAACTGGTCCCAGGCCCATTAGCTCGGGCGTAATACCCGTTTGAGCGCATGTGATAACTTCACACAGCGGTGTCAGTCCAAGACGTTCAACCGCAGACTCCGAAGCAACAATCAATGCGCTCGCTCCGTCGTTAATTCCAGACGCATTGCCTGCGGTCACAGTACCTTCTCGATCGAAGGCAGGACGTAGCTTAGATAACCCTTGTATCGTCGCATCGAGCTTGGGGTATTCGTCGGTGGAAAACTCGATACTTTGACGCTTCACTTTTACTTCAATAGGCTGAATTTCTTCTTTAAACTTACCCGCCTCGATAGCTGCCGCCGCTTTTTGCTGGCTCATTAACGCATACGCGTCCTGATCGTCACGTGAAATATCGATTTCCTTGGCAATATTTTCCGCTGTCACTCCCATGTGGTAACCATTGAAAATATCCGTAAGCCCGTCAGAAACGAGCAGATCCTTGGCAAGGATATCTCCCATTTTATGTCCTGAACGCGCTGATGGAGGCATAGCAAACGGGATTTGCGACATGACCTCAACACCTGCCGCAACGACCACTTCCGCCTCTCCTGACTTGATGTGTGACACAGCGTCCATTAACGTTTTCATGCCGCTACCGCAGACCATGTTGAGTGTATAAGCGGGCACTTCCGCTGGAATACCTGCATAAATTGAAGCTTGTCGACCGACACCCATTCCTTGATTCGCACTGACGACATTACCGACAATCACTTCATCTATATCGTTAACGTTTATGCCGCTGGCTGCTACCGCGCCAGTGATCACTTTTGAGGCTAATTTTCCAGCGGTAATGCCCTGAAGGCTGCCGCCAAAACTACCAATTGCAGAACGCTTCGCCGCAACGATAAAAACTCTTTCCATCCTGTAATCCCTCTATCACGCCATATATAGGCCGCCGTTAATGGCAACCGTCTCACCTGTGATGTAAGCCGCTTCATCACTTGCCAAAAATGCTACCGTTGCGGCAACTTCTTCTGGTTTTGCTAGGCGTTTCAGTGGAATAGTACTTTTAATCGAGTCGAGAACATCTTCGCGCATGGCCTCAACCATAGGCGTGCCTGTATATCCTGGTGCAACAACATTTGCAGTCACTCCAGATCTGGCGCCTTCTGAAGCGAGCGCTTTGGTAAACCCAATCATTCCAGCCTTTGCAGCCGCGTAATTCGCTTGACCAAACTGACCTTTCTGGCCATTTACGGAAGAAATATTGATAACCCGACCATTGCCCTTCTCACACATAGCGGCGAACAGTGGTTGCGTCACGTTGTAAACACTATTCAGATTGGTGTTGATAACATCAAACCACGCTTCAGCTTTCATTTTCTTAAACTGACCATCTCTGGTGATACCAGCATTGTTTACCACCAAATCAAACGTCCCTTCTTCTTGCTGAAGTTGGTTAAGCTTTTCATTGCACTCTTCGGTATTCGTAACATCCAGTTCGAACAGCCTCACCTGATCTTCTGTAAACCCCTTACTGTCGAACCACTCTTTCGCACATGTGTAATTACCTGTGTTATAGGTAGCAATGAGACGATATCCTTTATCGACAATTGCAGATGATATAGCGGAACCAATTCCGCCTTTTGAACCGGTTATTATTGCGAGCTTCTTCATTAATGACTCCATTCCTAGCAACTAGCATTTAGCTATTGATGTAAACAAACTAAATTTAGACATTTCAGTCGCGTATTTATTGTATTGACTGATTTGATTGTTGATATTAATCAGCTTTTATTACGCTTTGACTTTTGAATAGTTAAATTAACGAAATCTTAATATATTGTCAGCACTTAAATTGCAGAGCGAACAGGTATTAGATACTGATCACAATTATGAAATCACTAAATTACATTGACCATCACACGAAGTAACACGACGTTTTCACCAAGCTAAATCACAACAATGCTCAATAAAACATAACCTTACATTAGATGAACCCATCAATATAAGCTTGGAACGCACCAAAATAATGACTAGTAGCAATGTATAACACTCTATTACAAATTAACACCCTACCGAGATTATCTTTAAAACTAATAATATACCCACCTGAAATTGCTAATTTATTTAATTAGAGCTAATAGTTAAATAATCACTATAACAAATAATCTAACACTTGTTATAAACGCCTAAGCACCATGCTGATGCAAAACATATTATTTTGGTGCTTTTCATGAATATGTGATCTTTCCCACAAGTTATTCAACAGGTTATGATAAGTCACTATTTCAATACCTTATTGAAAAATAAAAAAGGCTCATGATTATAATACTCATGAGCCTTCTAGCGATGTCGAAGAACACTACACTCTAACAGAAGCTCTTACTACACTTCTCAGAGTACGTAGATTCCCTTTCTTGCCACACGTTCCCCACCGATTTTACCTATCTCAGAGATAAGGCACTACAACTATATCTGAATAACTACATCGATGTGTTAACAAACAATTATGCCAGCTTTAATGGCCGAGCAACCCGAAGACAGTATTGGAGTTACGTTTTAGTCAGTTTTGTTGTCGCCATCGTCTTCAACATCATCGATAGGATTATAGGGTCAGGGAGTGACCAATTTGCGCTATTTGGAACGCTATACTCCTTCGCGGTGCTCATTCCCACGCTTGCAATTGGATGCCGAAGACTGCATGACACAGGTAGGAGCGATTGGTGGTTATTTCTTTATTTGATCCCACTGTTGGGCGCTATTATCTTGGTTATCTTTTTTGTACTCCAAAGCGATCAAGGCAATGGTATGGTATTGCTCCCCCCCTAGTTCGGAAAGGCATAGAGACTCTCATGGAGCCTCTCTATGATAATGTTAAGCGCCGATAACACCACCGTCGCTGCGTGTTATCATCATTACCGATGAACGCGGAATCGATGTCCCACCTTCAGGAAAGTTTGATGGCGCTAAGTCTTCGCCAGGATGCTGCACACCAACAAACATAGCCTTATAGTCTGGAGAAAACGTGAGTCCTGTAATCTCACAAGCGATTGGACCGGTTAGAAAACGGCGAATTTCACCCGTCTGAGGATCGCTGCACAGCATCTGGTTATTGCCCATACCCGCAAAGTCACCTTTATTTGAGTATTTTCCATCGGTTTGAATCCACAACCTTCCGGAGAGGTCAAAACCAATCCCATCAGGACTGTTGAACATATTGTCTTTGTTAATGTTATCACTACCGGCCATTAATCCCGACTCATGCACTTCTGGATTACCTGCCAGTACAAAAATGCCCCAGTTAAAGGTTCCAGCTGTATGATCTCCATTGGTCGGATTCCAACGAACAATATGGCCATAAGGGTTCGTTTCCCTTGGATTGACCGCATTCAATGGCTGAGAATCTTTCACACCACGATACTTGTTATTGGTAAGGGTACAGAAGACAGATTGATTGTCCGGATGCACCGCGACCCACTCTGGGCGGTCCATTGTCGTTGCCCCCACTTGCGTAGCAGCCTCTCGGGCAAAAATCATTACTGAAGCCGCGTCTGGAAATCCATTTTCTGGTGTTAATCCATTTTTGCCCCAAGTCAGTTCCAACCACTCTCCAGTACCAGTTAGTTCACCTTCTGTCCCTGAGAACTTCGCGACATACAGCGTTCCTTCCTCTAGAAGATCACGATTAGAATCAGCGCCAGCAACGTATTTGTTTTTCGAGATGAACTTGTATAAGTGCTCACCACGTTCATCATCACCAAGATACACCACGACGTAACCATCGGAATTTATGGTCAAGGCCGCATTTTCGTGCTTGAAACGACCTAGAGCACTGCGTTTTTTCGGAGTAGCATTAGGATTCATAGGGTCAACTTCGACAACCCAACCATGACGATGCGGTTCATTGGGCTCTTTAGCCATATCAAAGCGAGTATCATATTTATACCAATCGTACCCTCTGTCTTTGTTGCCTAGACCATAGCGCTTGTAGCTTTCACCCAATTCACTGCCCGACGTATTGGCAAAGTAGCCATTAAAGTTCTCTTCGCACGTCAAGTACGTTCCCCATGGCGTCTGTCCATTGGCACAGTTGTTAAACGTACCAAGTATTTTCTTGCCCGACTTATCTGCAGTGGTTTTAAGCAGTTCATGACCAGCCGCAACCCCCGTCATTTCCATTTCCGTATACGCGGTGATTCGACGATTCAAACGGCCATCTAAGTTTACTTGCCATTTACCATCGATCTTCTCCAATTCAACAACGGACACGCCGTGAGCAGCTTGTGCTTTTTTAGCATCATCTGCCGAAATGTTGTCGCCTTGATGTTTATATAGATATTCGTTGTTGGTGTACTCGTTATTGACAACAAGAACAGCCCTATCGTTTGAAATTAGAAAAAACGTCATGCCGTCGTTATTGTCACCAAATTGCAGCTCTTGCGCTTGTGCATTATTCGACTGGCTAAATGCTGGCGCGCCCTTTTTAATCGCATCACCCCATGAAATCAATACATCTGCTTGATAACCTTCTGGTACTTCCACGGTATCCGTTGTGGAAATAGGAATGGCTTCAAAGCCCATTAGCTGTGATCTAGTTGGCATTGTATTGGCAACAGCCTGACCTATGGGAGTGGCCGCAAAGAAGCCCGCTGTTCCAGCGGCCCCTGTTGCTTTTAAAAATCGACGACGCGACATAGCAGCGTCAACAAATCGATTAAATTCTGGTTCTTGATCAAGCGGTCTTTGATCTGGAGTTCGATTAACATGCTTCACTTTGACTTCCTTTCTAATAAAGAAAAGGCCATTAAATTGACCATTATTACTATTGTGGCCGCTATGATGCATTCAGATTGTGACATGTTAGTTACAAGCAATTAACACTTATATTATTCGAAGTGTTCTTTTCTACGTACTTATACTTATACTTATACAAGTGGTTTTCTCACACTAGTAGCGTTAACAAATAAAATAATGTATTGAGGTCAGTATTGCCTATCGCACAAAAAGCAGAACAAGGTTTTGTGATAAGTGAAAGACTATCAATGCTCATTGAAAATGACGTCGATTTTCTTGCTAGACACCCAACAACAGCGGAGTACTTCCTAAACAAAGATGGAACACCTAAGACTCAGGAACCTTACTAAAACACCCGGAGTACGCACAAACCTTAAGAACAATGGCAGAAAAAGGCAGTGACGGTTTCTATAAAGGACCCGTTGCCGCAGCTATCGTCAATGCCGTTCAAAAAGAAGCTGTCAATAATCCAGGCAAACTATCATTAACCGATCTCGCTAACTACCAAGTAAAGAATCGACAAGCGGTCTGCGCCCCCTACAAGCAATACGATGTTTGCGGGATGGGTCCCCCAAGCAGCGGCGCGCTCACACTTGGCCAGATTCTGATGTTAACCGAACCATTCAAATTACATGAGCTTGGAAGTAATAATCCTACCAGCTGGCAAATATTAGCAGACGCATCAAGACTCGCGTTTGCGGATCGCGGTCTGTATATGGCCGATAGCGACTTCTTTAACGTACCAGTTAAGGGACTGCTTAATCCAGAGTATATCTCCGCGAGAAGCAAGCTCATTACGCCAAACGAGGCGCTGCAAACAGCCTCCGCGGGTAGCCCTCCAATGAAAACAGCGGCACAGCTCGCTCAAGATAGGGCCATTGAGCTTCCGTCGACATCCCACTTCAATATTGTCGATTCGCAAGGTAATGTCATTTCTATGACCTCTTCTATTGAAAACGTGTTTGGGTCGCGCTTGATGGCTGCGGGATTCTTGTTGAACAACGAGCTCACCGACTTTTCGTTTGTTGCCAATAGAGACGGTAAACCGGTAGCAAACCGCGTAGAAGACAATAAACGACCGCGTTCTTCAATGGCACCGACTATCGTCATGCAAGACAACAAACCATACTTGGCTATCGGCTCGCCCGGTGGCAGCCGAATTATTGGATACGTGGCACAAAGTATCATTGCTCACATAGACTGGGGAATGGACATTCAACAAGCTATCGATCAACCACGAATGATAAATCGCTTTGGTACTATGGATGTGGAAATTAATACACCATTAGCGGACTATGCGCAGCAATTCGAGGCCATGGGTTATAGCGTTGATAAGAGAGATCTTAACTCTGGTCTGCACGCAATACGTATTACTGATGCTGGATTAGAGGGCGCAGCTGACCCAAGGCGCGAGGGCGTTGCGATCGGTAAATAAACTGCGAGCTAACTTTGGCCTAAATCTTCTATGTGTAGTTGTAATTTAGGCCAATGTTCTAACCATCGTTTTTGATTCACTCGATTCATAAACTGTTGGTAGTCGCGTTTATTGTTATAGCTCACTTTTCCTGTAAATAACGACGTCAACTCAAAACCGTGAATCACCTCCAGCTGATTGTCTTTTAATAAACGGACTGCAACTGCGGTTTCCTTCTCGGGCCAATAGGTCATGGCATCTTGCAAGCTCTGATACGCTTCATCGCCATTCCTAACATGCATTCGTGCTTGATTCTTTACCTGCCAACGAAAATTAGGGTGTTGATTTGATAATACATTCTCGATGAAGCGTTCTTTAACTTGGCCCTTATCGTTGGTATTAAAGTAAATCACATCAATGTCATTGAATGGCGTCGCCAAATGATACTGATGTAATGAATCCCGAACTAAATTTCGTATAAAGCCCGCAGCGACATAAAGTTTACAAGATGGCTCGCTCAGTGCTCGGACAGACTCCAGCAATGTTAGCCGCTGGTTATCCTGACGAAGTAACGCAACTAACTGAGATAAATGTTCATTGGATTGGCAGCTCATAAGCGTTCTCCCTCGTTCCACTTCCTTAAAAAACGCAATTCATTGATTTGAATCAACTTCTTAATTCAATATTGGTTCTATGTTGTAATAGTGTTAAGCACAAGGAGGCAAACATGATGGAATTAAAAAAAAGATCCCCGTTGTTACACTGACGTATGCATTGATGGAAAGTGGTTTCATCACGACCATTGTACCGATACCGCTTATATGCTTTGGGGAGGCAGTTCTCCGCAACTCAAACTCGCGAGAACACCTAACACCGAAGACGAACTGCTCGGCCTTCTAAAACAGGCACGATATAAATAACCCATGATGCTGGTTAACCTTTCTATTGTTTACCAGCATCGAAAAGTAAGTTCCCAACCAAACTGCAATAATGACTCCAGAGTGCTAACCTCATTCAATGCCGGTTACTATCAACAGGTTTCTTCAGAGAAGTCCCCATTATAAGCCACCAGCCAAATCAAGAAAGTTACCTGTAGAATAGGACGATTTCTCTGATGCAAGCCAGTAGATCGCTTCTGCAACCTCTTCTGGCTGACCACCTCTGCCGAGTGGTAGGATCGATTTAAGTCTATCTACTCGTCCCGGTTCCCCACCATCACTGTGCATCTGGGTATAAATCAGACCTGGACGAACACAGTTCACACGAATACCTTCTGATGCCACTTCCAGTGATAAGCCCTTAGTCAGCGTATCAATGGCACCTTTTGACGCAGCATAATCAATATACTCATTTGGCGAACCTGAACGCGCGGCACCGGATGACACATTTACGATGCTCCCACCGCGACCTCCATGGCGCGTCGACATCCGCTTAACGGCTTCTCTTGCGCAGAGAAAATAACTGGTAACATTGGTCGTTAGAATCGTGTTGATTCTCTCTGCAGACATGGCCTCTAGCCGTGTCTGCAGCTTTAAAATACCAGCGTTATTTACCAGTACCGACAATGCGCCCAATTCACGGTCGATAGTCGAGAATAAGCGTACAACCTCTTTCTCATCAGACACATCAGCTTGTACAGTGATACACCGCCCACCTTGTGCTTGTATACGTTCTGCAAGTGCCGAAGCAGCCTCCTCGTCAGACCGATAGTTAATACATACCGAATAACCCTTTTGAGCAAAAAGCGTCGCGGTGGCGGCGCCAATCCCACGGCCAGCTCCGGTGATCAATACTGTTTTGTTATTATCCATGCGGCTAAATCCTGACTTCCTATCTCTTGGCATCTATCACCATAACACATCAAAGGCATGGCACTCACATATATCACCACACCTAGACGCAGACCGTCTTAGCCTTGATTTTGCAAGGCTCGTTCGTTCGAGATATTCGGATATACACCCCTACCCCATAACAAACTCCTATCACAAAACATAGTGTCGACGACGCAACTAAAAAACCCGTGATTACGGTCAATTACAACTAAATGCGTCGAAGCCTCTGTAGAATCACATTATGTATATTTCCCGATAGGTTGATGTTGTTCTTCTTGTTTGCAAGCAGTCTAAGCGAGCTTGTTTTACCCGCTTAGTTATCTTCCTGTGTAAAACTTAATCTCTAAACAGAATGAGCCAACCACTTACACGGCTCTAGGCTCATGTCGCTGAATTTAGGAGTAAATGACGATGGCAAAGGACTACAAGCATAGACACCAAATTTCACTGGCGTTTGAGCGGCTAACGGTGGATTAGCTCTTCCCATATCAACCGTGGTCTCGCCTAATTGATGAAGGTGGAAAATTCGCATTTGATTAAACGATTGTCCATCAAACGACGATTCAATAAGGAAATCTGGGCCACGGCGACTGAGTCGATACCAAATCTCATTTGGCAATGGAATATCGGATGTGGCCCAGTCTGAATAACCTAGGTTTGTCACCACGCTGCCTAGCCTGGAATATTGTGCATTCTCATACTCAATTGAGGCTTTAAACCAGTTTTCACTATCTAGATATATGATGAGACCGCATTGGTCGAACTGAGATTGGTAATCGAATTGAACTTTTGCCGTAAAGGTAAAATTGTCGCTTGTCTCTAGCTGTAAGGCAGGCGCGTTATCATGTCGAAAGCCATAATATGAGCGCTGCCAAAAATCCGTTTCAGGATCTGTGGTAATTGAAACGGACTCTTTCTCAACCACACTGTTTTTAGGTGCGAATACCCATTTCGCTGTCGTAAAATCCACCATTTTAATGCCCTAATGCTGACTTGTTTGAACCTCTATCATACCAATAAGCAACCGTGTTTCTGAGCGCTAGGTATAAAACTGAAGACAGGTTAAACGTCTTCTTGTCCATCAAGTTCACCGATACCTTTTAGCATATTCACGACAGTCATTTCGCGTCTCCCAATTGCACACTACGATGACCGTAAGAAAATGAGAATCTATATTAGTTGCAAATTAGTTCTGGAGTAGTTCTGGCCAATGTAAATCCGCTTTTTGTATATTCCTACTAATGTCCTGCTGACAACGCTGCTGGACCGATTTGCTATAGTTCAAATACAGCTTATTCTCCAAGATATACCAAGCATTAGGGTCGATACTAGCAGTGTAAACTTGGCTTACCGCCCATGCGCAGTATCCGCCATACTGGGGAGCATAGGCTGTCGGGTTAGCCACGAACTTAACCAAAGTAGTGCTATTGAAATAAATTGTGTTGCGTATTTCATAAATCTTCCTTAATCCTGCTAAATAGAGAACAGAAAAAGGAGAAAAAGCTTTCATTAACTCGGAATACTTTGAAACATAATGGCAAAAGAGCAGCCTATTGCCACTGCCCACGACAACGAACGCCACGTCGCTTTGTCGAGCAAGTAGAGAATGTTATAGATAATCCGAAATCCAATGTGTGTTACTGCTAATGTCTGAACAGTCTCATTCATATTGCCGGTCGCTATTGCCAGTAATATTGCTATGGCGAACACAATTAAAGACTCAAAAGCATTTTGGTGTGCAGCTAAGGCTCGCTCTCCAAATCCTTTGAGTTTCGCTTGTTGTTCTCTTGGATGATGATTGTCGTACCCACCCACCCGATGCATAGCAATGGCAACAGGTATTTTCGCAAAATAAGGAAGGAGAGCCGCAACAATCAAGCAAAGCACTAATGTCGTCAATTTCTAATCCTTAAAATTAAGCCAAGTTATCCATTCCTTTTCTTGGAAGATTTACCATCAATAGTAAGTCCCGTGAATGTGCTCTTGGAAATCAAATATTACTTAAAAACGACCACAGAAAAATGTGGGTTAGCCACTAGAGTCTCCAACTTTACGATTTGATCCAATACAACCAAAATATCAGTGCTTTTCGTCTTCAGCTTAAGGCATTCATTGCCACTATCATCACGCGCCGTATCGAATGCAATACCTTCTAGTAACTGACCTACTTTCGTCGTTAGTTTAACTGGATAACCATACACGCTATCTCAATATAATCGTAGTCACTACAACTTATCATTCGCTCACCTCAGAATTCCTGCCCAATAAATTACGTTCCTTACATGATCTTTGAACCTGCTACTCATAACTTAACTCAAAGCGCTAAAAACACAAAACCCAACGCCAAGACGACTAAATCCTTGCGTTGGGCCTTTCAATCCATCGAAATGGCTATGACTTGTTTATCTGATACGTTGAATAGAAAGTATCAACGATCACTGGATGAACCTCACTCTTTCCAAGAGCATCAATGACCAACGGGAAGGTCTCTTTGTCACCAAATCGCTCTACCAATGCTAAATAATACGTCATTGAAGAAAACAGCACATGGGCCACGGAAAAATCATGAACATCCTTCATTGAACTGTTGCGCACGCATAAAAAAGCGCTCGAACATCAGTATGCCAATCAACTCAACCCAGATATGCGCTCGGCTATCCAAGCGATGTTACGGTGTAAAACAGAGCAACAAGGTCGCTCGCAATGGTATTGTGCCCATTGCCACCACAATGACCGACTGCCACTCTCATGCGGACATCGGCACTGCCCCCAGTGCCAACACCGCACCACTTCGGACTGGTTAAACCGTCAAAAACAAAAGCTGTTACCCGTCCATTACTTTATGGTGACCTTCACCCTACCGCACCAGCTCAACCCCCTGGCTCGACACGCGCCAAAAGCACTCTACCAAACGATGTTCCAAGTCGCTTCAAGCGTGCTAAAAAGCTTCGCCAAAAGACAGAGCAAAGGAGCACTCGGCTTTACCGCTGTGCTGCATACGCATAGTAGGCAACGCAACCTACATCCCCACCTACACATCATCGTCGCGGGTGGGCGGTATGATTCATCCAAGCAAGTATGGCACAAAGGCAACAAGCAATACCTATTTAACGCCTTCGCTCTCGCTAAAGTAT
>NZ_OANU01000048.1 GCF_900089835.1 Vibrio thalassae
CTGTCCCATGCGGCAAGCACTTTGGGCTTCATATTTTTCCGATGAGTCGTAATCAGGGTAACCCCTTCGTTTTTTAAATCATCAGTAAGAGCCTTACTGATATAACCTTTATCGGCATAGAGCTTGTCCAGTAGTCCTTTAGATAGCTCGCGGACAGGTTTCCTATCGTCTGTATTAGCTGGCGTCAGTTTGGCAGCCACAATATCGCCAAGGTGGTTGGTGATAATGTGAAGTTTAAAACCATAAAACCAACCCATTGTCCCTCTTCCCCTTGCTGCTGTTCCTTTGAAAACTTTATGCCGTGGGATACGCAGGTTATGGCACACTTTAATACTTGTAGAATCAATGAATTCAATGCCTGTTGGTTCGCCTTTAACATGGGTGAAGAAAGAGCTTAGTGGTACAAGTACAGAAGGCATCACTTCGAGGAATCGTGTATAGCTGAGCAACGTTGGGAAATCATTTTTGTAGTAACGATGTACAATACCAAGATAGAAGTTTTTAAAGTCACGCTGATGCGACATATGGAAAGCAATAATGATGGTCATGATTTCACTTTCTGACATTCGGCCTTTGCGATTACGCTTCCGTACGCCGCTCTCAAGCTGAAGTTTTTGCCACTGGGGTAGAAAAGCCTGACAAAAGTCATCGACATGGCAAAATAAGTCCACTAATTTGTGCATAGCTGGTTCCTTGTGATAAGTCTCTCTTG
>NZ_OANU01000190.1 GCF_900089835.1 Vibrio thalassae
TCGTATTCAGAGAAGATGAACTAAAAGTAAAAGACCCAGATGGAGCTGCTCACTTAGCGGCATTTAATCGTGCTGCGTTGAACACGATAAAGCAGGATGAGAGTGACAAAGATAGCTTGGCTGCCAAACGTAGAAAGTCAGGTTGGTCTGGTGAATATCGCTCAAAAATAATATTTGGCTAATATTTATTCAAAGTGGAATCCCGCCCTGTTACCGCCCCAACCACAAAAACAAAGGACGGTCTCGATGTGCGCTTTGTGGTCAACACGATCGCGCCTTATCAGTTAACACAGGCTTTGCTTCCTATGCTGGGTGCGACAGGGCGAGTTGTTAACCTTTCTTCGGCAGCACAAGCGAGCGTTAACCTTGATGCACTTCAAGGCCTACGTCAACCCAATGACTCTGATGCCTATGCACAAAGCAAGCTTGCTCTTACGATGTGGTCTGGCGCGCTAGGCATGCAATACGCTCAGCCAGGTCCTATGATTGTTGCGGTTAATCCAAAATCATTCCTAGGCAGTAAGATGGTCAAAGATGCCTATTGTGTGGCAGGAAACGATCTCGCGCTGGGTGCAGATATTTTGATACGAGCAGCACTTTCCGAGGAGTTTAGTCATGCTCATGGGCTCTACTTTGACAATGATTTAGAGAGCTTGGCCTCGCCACATCCGGACGCTTTGAACGAAGCCAAAGTTGAGCAAGTAGTCGCTGTTATCGAGCGATTAGCAGCGAAGTAACCGGCTTTAAGCGGATAGACTGAAAACAAAAAACTGACTAGCAAATACTAGTCAGTTTTTTTATAGGTAAGGTAACGACGTCCGTTACTGAATCTGAGCGCCTTGCTCGACCCATTCTCCGATAAGCACACGTTCCTCGTCCGTCATCTGAGTCAAGTTACCCAATGGCATCACCTTTGTAGTAACGGTTTGAGCGACGATGCGCGGCACATTCACTTTGATCTCTTCTGGCGTATCCAATATCACGCCAGCTGGCGCCGTTTGGAATGCGGCATGTGTTGGCGTTGCAGAGTGGCATACCGAGCAGCGCTCTTGAATGACGTCATTGATTTTTGCAAATGCAATGGTTCCATCGCCTACTTGAGCCGCAACCTCAGCCGTCACTTGTACGTCCGCATGATGATCTACTGCTTCCACTACCGGTACTTTCGCCACAGGTGTAGCGGGTTTGTTAGCGTAAGGCGATGTCACAAACGCTAGAGTAACCATACCCAAAGCCGCCGCTGGAATAGTCCAAGCAAACTTCTGACTACCATGACGTGTGTTAAAGTAGTGACGTACCAAGATACTAAATACCGATAGCGCCGCTAAAATCGCCCAGTTGTATGCTGAACCATAAGTGCTTGGGAAATGGTTGCTGATCATGATAAATAACACTGGTAATGTCAGATAGTTATTATGACGTGAACGCAACAGGCCTTTTGCTGGCAATGTCGGGTCTGGCTCTTGATTGTTTTCAATCGCTTTCACTAAAGCACGTTGCGCAGGCATGATGACGAAGAACACGTTACCAACCATGATGGTACCAATGATAGCGCCTACGTGGATGTAAGCACCACGTCCACTGAACACCTGCGACAAACCATAGGCTGCACCTACCAACCCTAGGAACAACACGATACCTAACAGTACCGGCGTTTTGCCCAAAGGCGAGTTACACAGTAGGTTGTAGATTACCCAACCAGAGATAAGCGCAGCAATACCGATCATAATCGCTGTTGTTGAGTCGATGCCCGAACCTGGAGCTACTAGATAGATTTCAGCATTGAGGTAATACACTACGCCCAATAGCAGTACACCCGTAATCCAAGTAAAGTAAGCTTCCCACTTAAACCAGTGAAGGTTCTCTGGCATTTTGGGCGGTGCCAGTTTGTATTTCTCTAGATGGTAAATACCACCACCGTGAATCGCCCACAAATCGCCAGATAGGCCGTCTCTTGGGTTTGTACGATTGAGATTGTTCTCAAGCCAAACGAAGTAGAAAGACGCTCCAATCCATGCGACACCTACAATCATATGGGCCCAACGAATCATCAGGTTGAGCCATTCTGTCATGTGCGGATCCATAACACACTCCTCAAAAGCAGCTTAGACAGTTGCTTGCTGCTTGTCCTTATCTTGTTTCATATCATCGATGTCTTGTGGTAAATCCTTCAAATCCAACTGAACGAGGTTGTCTTCAAAGAACACTTCATCACAGTTGTGCCCTTCTCCAGCCCTATCGACAATCAGAAATTTATCTTGATCGGTCAGTGCCAGAACAGGATGGTGCCAAACACCTTTGTGATAGTTGACACCCTGACGGCCGTTACTCAAGAAAGCGCGGCAATCAGATAAAGAAGGATTGTCACCTTTTGGTGCGACAACGATAAGATACGGTTTACCAAGCAGTGGTATAAACGCCTGTGAACCCAAAGGGTGTCGTTCTAACATTGAAATAGTCAGCGGATACTGAAGCGGCGTCGCTTGGAAGATACTCATGATCGCACGACCGCCCTGCTCTTCGACATCGGCTTCAGCCAGTTTATGGTAGCGACGGGTTGACCCATTATTGATCATAAAGTAGTCGCTATTTTCAACTTCAATCACATCACCAAACGGCACAAATGCAGCCTTAGTGAGTGGTTCAATCGTTAGCTTGCGTATACCATTACTCATAAAAATTCCCTCTACTAAGTTTAGTCTGCTTTTGTGCCAAACAGGCGCAAGCGACTAATACCGCCATCGGGGAAGATGTTGAGTCTTACATGGGTCACGGGACCAATCTCATTGACCTCAGAGACGAACTCATGGATATCGTGAGCGTTCAGTTTCTGAGATGGTAGTAGCTCCTTCCAGAACAAACTCTGGGTAGCGACTTGATCGTCCGTTCCACCTTTCACGTAAGCGGCTTGAATAGAGCAGCTATCTGGGTAGTTACCTTTAAAGTGCGCCGTATCAACAACGACACGTCCAATGTTGCCTGCGTGCCCAAGCGCTACAATCACCCAATCGTTACCCGGAGTTCTGCGTCGAGCGGTTTCCCAACCATCTCCCATATTCTCGCCACGACCAGGGCCCAGAATGTTTGATTTATTTCCAAAGTGCTCGTCGCTACAAACCAATGCACGACCACCATTTTCTACGGCGGCCAAATCAACTTGTTGCAATTCATCGATGGCATTCCAATCAACAACAGGGGTACCGTAAACACGAAGACGCGCTACACCACCATCTGGGTAGATGTTAAGGCGAACATGGGTATACACTTTATCGGTGTCGATTGCGCTTAAATGGTGTGAGTCACCTTCTAGGCTTTGCGACGGCAGAATTTCTTCCCAGCCTTCAGAGTGCGTCGGATCGGCATCAGGACTATAAATGGCATCGACAGACGCTGACGGTGGATAGTTACCTGTAAAGAATGAGGTGTCGATATCCAGCCCAGCGATCGTTCCGGCCAGGCCCAGTTTAACGACGCAAAAATCGTAGCCTTCACCGCGTTTACGACGGCTTTCCCAGCCATCCATCCATTTGCCGTTATCGTCATAAACATCTTGCTTCCATTCTGGAGCTTCACGGCGTAGCAAACGACTCTTATCAGCAAAGAAATCATCGGTAGCGTATAGCGCCTGAGCACCTAGTTTGTCATCGGCAAGGTTGATGTATTGTTCAATATTCAAAGACATTTCCTGTCATCCAGTTCAATTAATCCAATAAATAATAAAATGAGTACCTGCTGGCTCGATGTCGTTATTGACGTCTTACTTTCGCGCCATGCTCACAGCATTAGACGTCGAGCTTAGGTGAATAAAAGAGATAGTCGCCTTTCCTTCGACTTACATATCTCTCAAGCGAAATAACGCTATCTTATTGATTTCGTTAAGCGCAGTAGCAAACTCAGTTTCACTATCATTGCCTAATCGCATCTCGAACGATTCAAGAATTTGGTAACGATTGGCCCCTTTAACCGCCATGATAAAGGGAAAGTTGAAGCGATTTTTGTAGCTGTTGTTGTAGGTGGTAAATTTGGCAAATTCCTCTTCAGAACACTGGTCGATGCCAGCCCCAGCCTGTTCAGCTGTGGATGCCGCGGTAAGTTCTCCATTGACGGCTGCTCTACCGGCTAAATCCGGGTGAGCATTGATCAAATCAAGTTGTTTCTGCTGAGACGCATTGAGTAGCGTCATAGACATTTTTTGATGTAGGTTTTCAATCTGATTATCGTCTGAATCCAATCCAGCATCATAAACGGACTCTGCTACCCAAGGACTGTGCTCATAGATATCAGCGAAGCAAGCGACAAACTCCTCACGAACCATGGTTGTTGGTGTGCATGATTTGAACTGCGCCATTATTTTGCTCCTTGCTGTTCGTTATTTTCATATGGATGGTGTTCATGCCAGTGCTTAGCAATATCGATGCGGCGACACAGCCATACATCTTCATGTTGATGGACGTAATCCAAAAAGCGTTTCAGTGAGGCAATACGCCCCGGACGTCCAATCAAGCGGCAATGTAAGCCTACCGACATCACCTTTGGCGCGGTTTGCCCTTCTTCATACAACGTATCGAACGTATCTTTTAAGTACTGAAAAAACTGCTCGCCGGAGTTAAATCCTTGGGCGGTAGCAAATCGCATGTCATTTACGTCAAGCGTGTATGGGATAACCAATTGAGGGCGACCCGCTTCGGTATGCCAGTATGGGAGATCGTCATCATAAGCATCAGAGTCGTAAAGAAAGCCGCCTTCTTCCGCTACAAGACGTCGCGTATTAGGCCCGGTTCTTCCGGTATACCAACCTAGAGGACGCTCACCCGTGACCTGCTTAATAATCTCGATTGCCTTAACCATATGGTCACGCTCTTGTGATTCATCGGTGTATTGGTAATCAATCCAACGATAGCCGTGACTGCATATTTCATGTCCAGCTTCTTTCATAGCAATGGCCACTTCTGGATAGCGTTCCACAGCCATTGCCACCGCGAAAATGGTTAACGGAATATCATATTGCTCGAACAATCGGAGTACACGCCAAACACCAGCACGGCTGCCGTACTCGTAGATGGATTCCATACTGATGTGACGCTCGCCTTTGATAGGCATAGCACCTGGTATTTCTGAGAGAAACGATTCCGATTCATCATCACCATGCAGTAAACAACGTTCACCGCCTTCTTCATAATTCAATACAAAGGAAACCGCGATTCGTGCGTTATTTGGCCACTTCGGGTGAGGGGGTGTCGCTCCGTAGCCGATGAGATTGCGCGAATAATCCTTATTCATCCACAGACTCCTTCTAGGTTCTTTTCTACACTGCCTTTAAAGTGTACTTTGACTCTTTGGTTTACTTAATTGTATACAATTATTTATCTCAATGTAAAGATTTTGTTTATCAAATTACATTTTGGAAGCATATCGCTTATTTTCAATGACTTATGAGTGAACGTTTTTTAATCATTACTATTTTAGTGCACAGCAACCTGATATTCCGCCCTGTTTTGATGCAACATTTTCATAACATAAACCTTTACTAATGGTGTGAATTGTGTACATATTAGTATCAGTAGAATTAATCAGACATGATTTTTGTATACATAAATACAAGATGACATCAAAGGAGCGTGTGGAAGCACGAAGCATTTATGGGACGACTAACAACGCATGTATTAGACACCGCCAATGGTGTACCTGGGTCAGAAATCCAAGTGGATCTCTTTCGTATTGAAGGGGAAGAAAGTCACTTTATTAAAAGCGTAATGACAAACTTCGATGGCCGCACCGACTCTCCTATTCTCGAAGGTGAAGACTTTGTCGCCGGAAAGTATCAGCTTATTTTTCATGTCGCGCCTTACTTTGAACGCAAAGGGGTCAAACTAGACCAAGTCCCTTTCCTTGACGATATCGTCATTCGTTTTGGACTAAATGACGAGGACGCGCACTATCACGTGCCCCTGCTTGCCTCGCCTTACAGTTTTTCAACCTACAGAGGCAGTTGATCTCTGTAGCAACCTTCTCCTAGCAAGTGCAAGACAACAACAGGCAGCCTTGCACTTCTAAGAGCTCGCTCTTGGTAAAGAGCAATAAGTAAATTGGAATGACCCTGCTCTCATCAGAGACAAGGCACTGGCGCTGGAGTGACTCTGCAGTATGGTGTCATGGGTACTGCTGTTTTCAATTTAAGGAAAAGCAACAAACTTCATACCCAATTTCTACATTAAGGGTATTGTGTAAAGGACTTACTCAAATGAATGAAAGCAAAGCAGAAGTGCTCAACGAATCGGCTGGGAAGGGCGTGTTAGAATGCTTTTTCAAGATTAAGCAACACGGTTCGAGCGTAAAAAATGAGCTCATCGGAGGTGTAACGACCTTTGCTACCATGGCGTACATTATCTTCGTCAACCCAAGCATTATGGCGGCCTCTGGAATGGATCAAGGGGCGGTCTTTGTCGCCACCTGTATTGGTGCAGCGATCGGCTGTTTACTCATGGGGCTGTTTGCGAACTGGCCCGTTGGACTCGCGCCCGGTATGGGACTTAACGCTTTCTTCTCGTTCACTGTCGTCAGTGAAATGGGATACAGTTGGGAAGTGGCCCTCGGCGCGGTATTTATCTCCGGTATCCTATTCGTAGGGATGAGTTTCTACAAAATACGACAGTGGATTATTGAGAGTATCCCTGAAAGTTTACGTTACTCCATGACCGCAGGTGTCGGTTTGTTCTTAGGTCTTATTGGTCTAAAAACCGCTGGTATCGTCGTTGAAAACCCAGCAACATTGGTATCTCTCGGTGATTTTACTAAACCAGATGCCCTGTTGGCGGCTATTGCTTTCTTGATCATCGCAGTACTCAGTGAGCGTCGCGTGTTCGGTGCGGTCTTGATCGGCATCCTGAGCGTGACGATTGTTGGTATGATGTTGGGTCTTGTTCAATACAACGGCTTCTTCTCTGCGCCACCAAGCATCGCTCCAACGTTTATGGCGATGGACATTGCTGGTGCACTTAACATTTCTATGGTCAGTGTGATCCTTGCTTTCCTTTTTGTGAATATGTTTGATACCGCAGGTACACTGATGGGTGTCGCTGAGCGCGCTCACCTAATTAATAAAGAAACAGGCAAAATTGAAGGACTAAGCAAAGCCCTTAAAGCCGACAGTATTTCTAGTGTTGCTGGCGCGTGTGTGGGTTGCCCACCGGTAACTAGCTATGTAGAAAGTGCGGCTGGTGTTGCAGCTGGTGCAAGAACGGGCCTTTCAGCCATTGTGGTTGCTGCTCTATTCCTTGCGGCTATTTTCCTATCTCCATTAGCAGGTATGATTCCGTCTTACGCTACCGCTGGCGCTCTTATCTATGTCGCGTTTGTCATGATGAGCAGTATGCAGCACGTCGATTGGAAAGATTTTACCAATGGTGCACCCGCCGCGATTACAGCGCTCATGATGCCACTCACTTTCTCTATCGCAAATGGTATCGCTCTTGGCTTCATTACTTACACCGTACTTAAAGTCGCCACGGGCAAGACCAAAGACGTCTCCATTTCAATGTACTTGCTCAGCGCCATTTTCGTCGCCAAGCTCGTGTTCATTGGCTAACCAAAAATCAAGCGGTAACTTTTCTTTAAAGTTACCGTTTTTTGTTTGGCATGATAGCCTACTCCGGTATTCGCATGCTTATCAAAGCGGCTGACACTAAACGTAATGCTCTTGTCATTTGCGTTGGCTTAGCATCTGGACTGGCCGTCACGTTTGAACCACGTTTGCTGCAACACTTCCCACATGAGCTTTCAAACTTCCTTCACTCTGGAATTACTACCGGAACAATCGTCACCGTACTGTTGCATCAATTTTTACCAAAATCGAGCAAACGCGAAGAGCAAGAAGCACACGAAGAAAGCCGCGCTATGGTTAAACAAGAGATTCATGAACTTCAACAACAAGAAGAAAACCAAGAAATATCACAGACAGAACTGTCTGCAAAAGGTAATAATTAACATCAGCTAACACCACAGTAGCGATAACTGTCGTGCTCTAAGACCCAGCTTGAGCAATGAAATAGAGCACTTTACATCAACTAAAAACTTAAAAAAGACCCTCTTCCCTGAAAAGGCTGAGATGGCTAAGGATTATTATGAATGGCAACCGTATGGATTAAGAATCCACTTGCTATTTACACTGGCAACACAGAAGACGCTGGCGGTGGTATCGTCGTCCAAGGCAGCCGAATTGTTGAGCTAGTAGCAAGCAACCAAGACCCCACCACAACCATTACAGCGGTTATTGATGCCTCACAACATGTTGTCACTCCTGGGCTTGTTAATGCCCACCATCACTTTTACCAAACACTAACCAGAGCTTACCCCGATGCGCTCAACAAAGAGCTATTTCATTTGCTAAAGAGCTTGTATCCAGTCTGGGCAAATCTCGACGAAGAGATGATGAGTGTTGCCACAGAATTGGCACTAGTAGAGCTCTTGCTTTCTGGCTGCACCACCGCCTCGGATCATCACTATTTAATTCCAACAGGCCTTGAACACGCGATAGATTTGCAAGTAGAAGCTGCGCAAAAACTTGGGATACGAGCCATATTTACTCGTGGTTCGATGAGCTTAGGTGAGGATGATGGCGGACTGCCACCACGTCACGCCATTCAAACGGAACAGACAATTGTCGACGACAGCGTACGCTTAATCAATAGCTATCATCAACGTGACGATGGCGCGATGACGCAAATCGCGCTCGCACCTTGCTCGCCGTTTTCCGTTACCACCGACCTGATGAAAGAAACGGCACGAATCGCCAAAAATGAATCAGTGATGACGCATACGCATCTGTGTGAAACGTTGGACGAAGAGGACTTCTGTCTTGAGAAATTTGGCATGCGTCCAGTCGATTACTTAGAGGACGTAGGCTGGCTTAATGAGCGTACTTGGTTGGCTCACGGTATCCATTTTAATAGCGAAGAAATTCTCAGGCTGGGTAAGGCAGAAGTCGGAATCAGTCACTGCCCCACTTCTAATATGATGCTCGCCTCAGGCATCTGCAAAAATAACGAGCTTGAGAAAGCTGGCGTTAAAGTAGGTTTAGGTGTTGACGGTTCAGCCTCCAACGATGGTTCCAACTTAATCGCTGAGGTACGTATGGCGATGTATTTGCAACGCCTGCGCTACGGGTCGAACAACGTAACACACTTTGACGCGCTTCGCTGGGCCACATCAGGATCAGCGCGTGCCATGGGGCGCACCGATATTGGAGACCTAACGGTTGGCAAGCAAGCAGACATTGCCATGTTTAAACTCGATGATATTCGCTCCTCTGGCAGTCACGACCCACTCGCCGCGCTGCTATTGTGCGGAGCTCAACAGGCAGACCGAGTGATGGTCGCTGGACAATGGCGAGTGCACGATGGTGCTGTCATCGGTGTCGATATGCCGCAGCTCATTGAGCGACACAAAGCCGCCGCACTTCGCTTAAGGCAAGCAGCATTAAATAGGTAACGATATTAATCGCTCTAAACCCAATAATCCTCCGCAGAGCCGGAGGATTATTGATATAAAAAACCCAGCCGAAGCTGGGTTTGGATGTTGAGCTATTTGCGGTGTTTAGTACTGAACTTTAGGCTCAGGCGCTTCTTCCTTCGGTAGAGAGAAGTTAAGCAGAATGTAACCAAGTACAGCCGCTGTTGTAGACCCCATCAGAATGCCTAATCTTGCATAGGTATCGAACTCGGGACTTACGCCAGTGAAAGCCAGCGATGAGATAAAAATCGACATCGTAAACCCGATACCACACAGGACGGAAACCGCAAACACTTGCTTGAAATCAACCCCGTCTGGTAACTTCGCCACACCAAGCTTTACCGCCAACCAGCTAAAGCTGAAGATACCTAGCGGCTTACCAATCAATAGTCCTAACGTAATACCCAGTGGTAACATTGAGGTTAGACCCGATATTGAAACCCCCTCCAACGAGATACCTGCATTGGCAAAGGCGAAAATAGGCAGAATCAAGAAAGCAACATATGGATGAAGCGCATGCTCTAGATGCTTCAACGGTGACTTCTCGCCCTCATTACCTTTGAGAGGAATCGCA
This sequence comes from Vibrio thalassae, assembly GCF_900089835.1. Taxonomy (GTDB): domain Bacteria; phylum Pseudomonadota; class Gammaproteobacteria; order Enterobacterales; family Vibrionaceae; genus Vibrio; species Vibrio thalassae. The sequence goes on from NZ_OANU01000190.1 coordinate 10,082, forward strand.
AAGCCAAGGACCACACCCGCTAGTGTTGCGTGTACACCTGACGCCAGTACGCTTACCCAGAGCACAGCTCCGACTATGAGATATACAGGTATACTATTGACTTTCTTAGCGTTTAATACGAACAACACCGCCGTCATGATAAAGCCAATCGTTAATGCTAGCGTGGAAAGATCACTGCTGTAGAACAGAGCGATAATCACGATAACACCTAAATCATCAATAATGGCAAGCGCAAGTAGAAAGACTTTCAAAGCAACTGGGACACGCTTACCAAGCAATGCCATGATGCCTAGAGCGAACGCAATGTCTGTTGCAGCAGGGATAGCCCAACCACTCATCGCCTCAGGGTCACCCATATTGAACAGCACATAGATAAGTGCTGGAGCCAACATACCGCCAACAGCTGCAATAGCAGGGAAGATAGCCGTCTCTTTAGACTTTAATGCACCTTCAAGCAGCTCACGTTTTACTTCCAAACCGATGAGGAAGAAGAAGACCGCCATCAAACCATCGTTGATCCAGTGTGAGATAGACAGACCAAACACGTAGGTATGAAGCACGCCTTGATACGTTTCATTCAATGGAGAGTTTGCGACAAACATCGCAATCGCAGCAGCGATAACGAGGATGATACCTCCCGCTGACTCCATCTTAAAAAAATTACGAATGACGTCATTCATGTTGTAAAGCCCTTAATAGTTATTCATCTTGTCAGAATGTTAAAAATTGTATATCTAGTTAATTTTCAGAAAAAATCGATTCTACGGAGTTTATACTAAGGAATTTCCGAAGAATAAAACTAAATGTTGGAGATATCCTCACAAGCAATGGCGATATTAGCTAGAGTATAGTGCATAGATAAGCAACTAGTCATTGATAAATTCAATCACTTAGCACGAGTCAATATCATTTGAGAGCCGGAGATGTGGGAAACCAAGTAACAGATTGTTACTTGTAACTATATAACAACAGAAACAATTTTTTGCTTAGTAACCACTAAGTTGCATAAAGCCGACGGCAGAGTCTGATCCTTTAGCGGTGACCGAACCTTGCCACTGAGGTACGACAAAATTCACCCAGTTATCTCGCTTACAAGCGTTAATGACTAAGTCGATCTTTTGACTTGGGATTTGTAAGTTCCAAGACAATGGAACTCGGGTTCCTGATGCGAATTCGGTATAGTTGAGTGCTTTAAGTATGATGCCTTCCGATGGAACATTAATAACGTGCCCATTAACATCGATTAACGATGCGGTGGTATAAGGCATATTATCTTTGTAGCGATACTGACTAACTTGCAGCGCTTTGGTATCTGTTAACCAAAGCAAAAAGTTATCTTCGCCAACATAATTTGCACCCACTAACTCACTTCCCCACTCTTTGCTCAACCACGCTCGTCCTTTGACGTTTAGCGTTGTCCCATCAGAGAGCGTTAATTTTCCTTGTGATGCGATAAACGGTGATTCGAAAGCGTACGACGCACGAGGCAGCAAATCGTGTTTTGCATGGTACCCGTTTTCACCAAGTAGCGCGTATGCGCCTGCTGGTTTCAACTGCAGATTTACACTGAATGAATCACTCGATAAGCGTAGATTGCCCGGCAGAGGTTGATCTGATAGCGAACGCCAAGACCACTCATCAATCCACACTCGGAATGGTCGACTTAGCCCACCAGCTTGACCGATACCACCACGAGCAATGCGTTGGTCAGTAAACATCCCAAGGTGACTATTCATCACGAGATTCGCGATGTAGATCTGAGGGTCTTGCCAGCCTGTTGCAATTCTGTCGTCGCTCGCATAGCGGAAAAAGCGCCACCTAACCCAATATGATTGACCAGAGTCGTCTTTAAGCTGAGCGACTAACTGCCACCATTCATGTTGAAACTCGGGATGAAAACGGAAGTCTTTTGGCAATTCAACATGACGATCAGGTAACACAGGCTCAAAGACTTTGCGCCCCGGGGAGCCGAAAACTGAATTAATATAGGTCGTCTTAGTCACGCTAGGCTTCAATTCTATCGAATCTGACAACCAAATCGTCGTGCTGGCGACAACGACCACCAGCAAGCATGAGAAAATAAATTTCTGCATACGATTCATTTATAACGCATCCCTTAACGAATGAATCGGAGTATTACGTATCAGTTTTAGCACGGGTAACGCTCCTGCCACTACCAGCGCCAATAACGACCAAAGACACGTGGTTAGATACTGCCAAGGTACAATTTGCAGTTGCAACGACCAACCAAACGACTGCTTGATAACAATATCGACAATCAGCTGTGCGAGAGCAACACCCAACGGCATAGCAATAATGGCGGAGATAAGCCCAAACACCAATAATTGCAAACCGCCCATTAACACAAGTTCCTTCGAAGAAATCCCTAAGCATCGCAATAGTGAGGTATGACGCTGCCTCGAAATCTCCCCTGCAATGGTCGCAAAGAAAATGCCAAATACCGCAATGACCAAAGTGATGTTACCCAAGGTATCTGCAATCGCAAACGTACGATCGAATGTTGTCATCGCTTTAGCATGAATAGAGGTGTTGTCGTAGATTCGTTCGCTGTTTAATCTAAACGTTGATTGTAAACGTCGTTCAACGAATAACGATTTTGACTTGTCGTTAAGTACAGCACCTAACGCCACATCTCCAGAGCCTTCTAAATTCGCTAACCAACGGTTTTGCGATAACAGTACTTGGTGATACGGATTTCCATAGTCATAGTAAACCCCAATGACATGCCAATTGCGACCCAGTGGCGGCCCCAAATCAACATAATCACCAGGACGGATGTTAAGTTTAAGCGCCATTGATTCGCTTATCATGACACTACGTGAGTGATGCAAGTGATACCAATAATTTGGCACGGCTATTTTTACCGTCAATGCGTCACGTTCGCCCTCAGAATCACCAGAACTCACAACTTGCATCATGCCGTGGTCTGTTGGGATTTCTTCTTCCCATCGCCACCACACCCGCTCTACCTCGGGTTGGGACTCTAACCACTTACTCATACGAATCGCGTTATTGTTGGTCGGGTATACGTAGATATCAGCCGCCAACCTTTGTGTTAGCCAGCGATCGGTGGTATCTCGAAAACTTCCCACCATGGTCTCGACGCCCATGTTAGCCGCCATCGCCAGCATAAACGCCATGTTAGCCACACCACGGTAACTCATACTAGCAGCGGCGTCGGCAAAAAACCAACGCACTTTTACCCAGCGGAGTGAGTAAGAAAACAGCGTGAAAATTTTCCACGTAATAAATGGTGTAATCAAGGCGACGCTTAGGAGCATCAATACAATGATGGCATAACCTGAGTTTTGTGATTTTGGTGCTTGATAAATCGCGACGGCAGCCACACAGAACCCGCATGCAACGAAAGCTTGCCAAGTAAACTCTGCACCAGTAAAGCGCATCAGTGATAGTCGAGCAGAAAGTCGAATTGGTTGTGACCTAAGTAGTCTTACTAACGGCCATCCACAAGAGACCACCGCACCGGTAAATGCGAGTAAGAAGCTATAAAGGCTCCACTCCCAGCTCCATTCGATACTCAAGCCAATGTTGGCATCGTAGAGATCGTTCAAGCTCTGTGACACCGCAGGGATAAGCTGGTTGGCCAGTGCCAAACCTAATAAGTTACCCCCTAACCAGCTCAATAACACTAACGCTGCCAGCTCTAAACACAACGCTTGCGTGAGTTGCCAACCAGACACACCCACTTGGCGAAGGCTACCCACCAAGGGTTGACGCTGAGCCAAAGACAGTGACATCGCTTGATAGAAGATAAATAAACCCACAACAAAAGACAGCATACTCATTGCCGACAAGTTGGTGTGGAAAGCTTTGGTTAACGATTCTAATTCGGATTGAGAGCTACGAGATAACGTCATGCCGTTTGGAATCATCTTACGAAGATTCTCAAGCTTCGAGGCGCTCATTTCGCCGCATGCAATCACAGATAGACCTGACGATTTTTTCATAGCACGAACTAAAGACATATCCGCGAGGATACGTGTGCCTCGAACTCCCTTTTCTGCATCAATTTTTATCGGTCCTAACTGAACTCCATTATCCAGCGTTAACGTGCCACCACTTTGCCAACCTTTTAGCTCTGCAAGATCATGACTCACAATGATGGTTGTCGGGACTTTGATCATATCTTGCGATGCAATATCCCCGATAGTGACGACATTGCGAAGCTGTAACAAAGAGATAGGATCAACACCGATAAGATTAAGCTCTAAGCCGTCATCAGTAGTGACTTTTTGAATATCAAACGGAACACATTGCTTAAAACCTTCTCGGCGCAGTTGAATATAAAATCCTTGAGGGATTTTAGTTTCTGCGTGTTTAGGTCGAATGCGGTATGGCACAGGGTTAGCAAACAGTTTTTCACCACTTGCATACGCTTGTTTCGCATGATGGTTTATAGCGGTAACTCCAACCAATAGCGACACACCAAGCGTTAGGCCCAGCCATACTAAAAGAATTTGTATCGGGTGACGTCGATAATGGCCAAGTAGTGCTTTAACTACGGGCCATAACATGGAGTTGTCCCCCTTGAAGGCGAATTGAACCATCCATATGAGACGCGACTTTTTCACTGTGAGTCACTACCAATAAGGTACACTCTAGGTGCCTTGTTAGTGATGTAAGAAGTCGCATTACCGCTTCGGCATTACGCTCATCTAAGCTACCCGTTGGCTCATCAGCCAGTAGAATTTTAGGCTCCATGTAGAGCGCACGGGCAATAGCTGCACGTTGTTGCTGACCACCAGACAGTTCTTCAGGGTAACGCCCAAGCAGCGCCATCAAATCTAATGCAGATAGGATCTGACGCCATAGACCACGATCTTCCGGTAATCCTTTAATTTGGCGACAGAAGCGAATGTTATCAGCAATATTAAGGGTTGGCAGCAAATTGAATTGCTGAAAGATATGACCAATATTCTTTCTTCGGTATGCAGTGCGAAGACTTTCTTTGGCATCATGCATGGCAAAATCCGGATACCAGATTTCACCAGAATCCACTTTGTCTATACCAGCGATTAAGTTCAGCAATGTGCTCTTCCCCGAGCCACTTTCACCCATCAATGCCAGTTGTTCACCTTGCGACAGTGTCAGCTGTGCGCTTTGCAGCACAGGATGGAATTCTCCACCGTCGATATAGCCTTTACAAAGGTCGGACAACTTAAGCATTCAATCTCTTTCATAGCTGGTAAATATGGAGTGTGAATCTACACTAAATTTACAGCGCTAGGAAGCAAATTTGGGCTCAAAGTCCCGACATTGAGTCGGTTTAGCTCAATTTCGATTCAAGATATCGTTTTTTGAAAGAATTACAAATTAGAACATATACTCGTCAAAACGATGCATTAACTCATCATGTGTTGTAAACAAATGCGGATAAGCGAGAAAAATGTGTTAAATTTTATAGAGATAACAATTAAGAGAGATTAGGGAATATGAAGCGTGTATTGGTGTTAGGAGCCTCTGGCTATGTCGGTTCTCAGTTGATCCCAATCCTATTAGAACAGGGATACGAAGTAACCGCAGCAGCACGTCAAGTCGACTACCTCAAAAGCCGTGTTGTCCCCCATTCAATGCTTAAGTTTGAATACCTAGACCTTGCCGACAGAGAAGCGACGTTAGCCCTCGTTCCCAAGTACGACTTAGTCTACTTTTTAGTTCATGGTATGGCTCATGGCCATGACTTTCTAGATTATGAACTTTCTCTCGCACAGAACTTTAAAGATGCGCTCGACATCAGTCACGTCGAACACGTCATCTATCTCAGTGCAATACAGCCGCAAACAGGAAATTCCGAGCATCTGGCAGCAAGAAAGGCAACTGGTAAGCTGCTGCGCACCAGTAAAGTCCCCATTACTGAGCTTCGAGCTGGTGTCATTATTGGTCCCGGCTCTGCCGCCTACGAAATCATGAGAGACTTCGTCTACAACTTACCTATTTTGATCGCACCTAAATGGGTAGATGCGAAAGCAAACCCTATTGCGTTAGAAAACCTCAATCATTACTTAATTGAATTAGCGAAAGAATCATCGCCCGAATCGTTGATTTATGAAGTCGGAGGCCCCGACACTCTCTCCTACCGTGAGCAGTTTGCTGTTATTTGCCATAAAATCAACAAACCGCTACGCCTATGGTCAACACGCTTTCTAACCCCAAAGCTTGCCTCTTATTGGTTAGGTGTCGTCACCTCAGTTCCATCTAGTATCGGCAAAGCACTGCTTGCTGGCTTTGAGCACGATTTCATTGCAGATTCTAAGGCGATTCGCACAAAGTACCCTCAAGAGATGATGTCCTACGTCGACTCCGTGTCTCGGACTATTGAAAAAGAAGGCACTTTTGTACGCAGTAACGTCTGGGGCTACGATCCTGCTGCATTAACCCGGTGGCAAGCGGGATATGGATATTATCCAAAGAAAACTGGCGCCAGTTACTTTACCGAGAAAACCACTGAGCAGCTTTGGGAGGTCGTCAAACAGATAGGCAGCCCGAAAGAAGGCTACTTCTTCGCTAACCTGCTGTGGCGAACTCGCGAATGGTTAGACGTATTATTTGGCGCAGGAAAACCAATAAGACGTTCGCCAGAAGGGCCAGAGTTGAAAGTGGGTGATTTCATCGACTCATGGAAAGTCATTCGATGCGAAAAGCCTGGCTTCCTGTCATTACTTTTTGGAATGAAGGGCCCTGGACTCGGTCGGCTAGAATTCACCATTACCGACCACGGTGATAAAAGAGAGATCAACGTCACCGCGTGGTGGCACCCACAGGGTTTCAAAGGCCTACTCTATTGGTTTGCAATGATGCCCGCACACTTATTCATTTTTAAAGGAATGGTGCGGGCGATCTGCCGCAAAGCATAGTCACGCTTTAATTAGCGGGAACTAGGTAGGATACGGCTTGTAATGGCTACTACGCTTTAAACGAAAGAGGGATTTCAGCTAGCTGAGTCCCTTTGTTCATTGGGTAAATCAAATATTCACCGTGGTACTTTACTTTTGATTTGTAATCAGTGCGCTTGTGCAACATAAACCCGGCTTCGTAAGCTTTGATGACAAACTCTGCATGATTGCCACGCACAAACCAACTCATCGGCTTCACAAGGTTTTCAGCGTCAAAACAGTCATCACATTGATTCGCACATAAAGCAAACGAGTTATGGCCATCAGTAAAGAACTGTACTTTACTGCCATCGGTCAACACCTCTGAAGTACAGACGCCCCAACCTGCTGCTTCCATGTCTTCAATAAACTGCTCAATCTTCGCATCGGTAACGGGTTGTACATCACCAGAAAAGAATTCCGCATAATAAGCAGAAATGCGCTTAAACAAAGGTTCAAGCATGGAATCGTTGCCCTTAGAGCGTCCCGATTTCTGCCATTGAATTAGGTTCGCGCTGGTCGTTTTTCCAAAACGCTGAGTTTTGATCGCTTTTGTTACCCATCGAACAAGAAAGTGATTGTTCGTCACAGGCGTATTCATCAGCTTGCCCGAAGCATGCTCATTGGCCAATTCTTCAAGTGCACTGTTTACAACTTTTTGGATCTCTGAATAGTAGTCAGACATTATGCTTTTTTCCCAAACGCCCAATATAAGGCGGCGGATAATACCGAACAAATAGCCATTAATGCAATCATCGGCCAAACTGTCCCACCAGGAAGCATCGCCACAATCGCGCCAATGACTGAACCGGTGCCAAATCGCAGTGTGCCCGCAAGTGAAGAGGCCGTACCCGCCATGGTAGGGTAACCACTCAACAGTAACCCCATTGAGTTACTACCGATCGTTGACAGCGTACCAATAAACAACATAACAAAAGGAACAGTACCCCAAATCCCAAGATCCAAAATACCACTTGCTAATAACGCTAGTCCCGCAAACAACTGAATGCTCAACCCAAAACGAAGCATACCATGCAAGCCGACTTTCTTAACCATACGCCCGTTGATACTGGTCATGATGATCATCGTGACAATATTTAAGCCAAAAAGATAACCGAACTGATCAGGTGTCACACCATAGATATCAATATAGACAAACGAGCCAGCAGTGAGAAAGGCAAACATACCCGCGAACGAAAATGCGCCCGAGAACATGAGCCCCATTGCAACGGGATTTTTGCATAGCCTTAAGTAGTTTCTAATGGTGGTTCGAAAACGAAGTGGTTGCCTATTTTCTGGCGCTAATGTCTCTGGAATCTTCCAAAGTACCGCAGCAATCACAACACCAGAAAACGCTGTTAGTAACCAAAATATTGACCGCCATCCGAACCAAACCGCCAGATGCCCGCCGATCATCGGCGCAACCAACGGGGCCAATGTAACAACAAGGGTGACAAATGACATGGTTCGAGCAAAATCTTCTTTATCGAACATATCACGAACCACCGCTTGAATAATGACAGCCGCAGCAGCGCCTGCAAACCCTTGCGCGGTTCGAATATAGGTCAAAGATTCAATCGTCGATGCCGTTGCTGAAATGGCAGAAGCAACGCCAAAAAAGAACACGCCAAACACTAAGATCGGCCTACGACCAAAACTATCAGCAAGAGGACCATGTAAAAGTTGGCCGATAGCGAACCCTGCGGTATATACCGTTAATGTCGTCTGAACAGCACCGGCTGTTACCCCAAAATCTTGTGCGATAGTCGGCATCGCGGGCAAGTACATGTCGATAGCCAAAGGTGTCAAAGCACCAATCGCTCCGAGAACTAGGAAAAGAACCAAACCTAGCTGAGGTATGTCGGGCTGCGATATTGGTTTAGAACTCATATCGCTCCTAAAGAAATCTTTATTTGTTCGCTATCCATGCCCACAAATAAACAACCTAGACTCAATCTATCCCATTGAGTGATATGAGATAGCGACACACAGGCACGCTATCTTCGGGGTAACCGTAATGCAGGAAGGTTCTCAAAAAATGAGAATAGTGATTCATTACAGGGGATACATATACTCGGACCGAGTATATGTTTTATCTATTAAAACCAACCTATTAGTATTACTTTTTCCAAACAGAGTCAATTTCTTCTTGAGTGAGATATCGATACTCTCCCGGCTCAAGCATATCATCAAGGACAATGGCACCAACGCTTTCACGATGCAAAGCCTCTACTTTATTGCCTAAGGCCGCAAACATACGCTTAACTTGGTGATACTTACCTTCGTGGATCGTCAGCAAGACTTCTTTGTCATCAATGATTTCAAGCTGGGCTGGTAATGTTGCCGCTTTCTCATTTCTAAGTTCAATCCCATCCTCAAACGCCTGGATATAGTTATCTTGAACCGGATCAGCCAACCACACACGATAAGTTTTTGCACACTTGTGTTTTGGTGACGTAATGCGATGAGACCATTGACCGTCGTCAGTGATTAACACCAAACCTGTCGTATCCACATCTAGGCGACCAGCAAAATGTAGGTTTTCCATTTTGACTTCATCAAGCAGCATAAATGCGGTGTGATTAAAGCCGTCCTCATGAGAACACACAAAGCCGTCTGGTTTGAATAGCATTATATAACGTGGACCCTGCATACGGATCTCTCGGTTTTGCCATTCCACAAAATGGTCTTCGGTCACTTTGACCGCGCCGCTCTTTTGCACCACACCATCGACCGTGACATCACCTGACTTGATGATTTTTGTTGCTTCTTTACGTGTAGCGCCCAAAGCGTCACACAAAAACTTATCTAAACGCATGAATACCTCGTTTTCATTTCGTGAGGTATTATAGAGCGGTTTTTTAAAATGTAGAGTAAAACTGAGCCGTATGTACACGCTTCGCCCCTACCAAGCCGATTCTGTTAAAGCCGTCATCCACTATTTTCGTAAAAACGACACACCTGCCGTGATCGTTTTGCCCACTGGAGCAGGGAAAAGCTTAGTTATCGCAGAACTTGCAAGGTTAGCGAGAGGTCGTGTTTTGGTGTTGGCACACGTCAAAGAACTCGTTGAGCAAAATCACGCAAAGTATGAGGGCTATGGCCTCAAAGGGTCTATTTTCTCCGCAGGCTTAGGACGCAAAGAAACGTCTGAGCAAGTGGTCTTTGCCTCGGTACAATCCGTTGTGCGCAATTTGGATGCTTTCGCCAATCAGTTTTCACTACTCGTTATTGACGAATGCCACCGTGTGCCAGAGACCAAAACATCCAGTTATCAAAAAGTCATCAGCCATCTGTGCGACATCAATCCAGGCATTAAAATCCTTGGTTTAACCGCCACCCCTTATCGTTTGGGTGTCGGTTGGATCTATCAGTATCACACCAAGGGTCTAGTACGCAGCGATGAGCCTCGTTTCTTTAAAGACTGTATCTTCGAACTGCCGATTCAATACTTGCTTGATGAAGGTTTTTTGACGCCAGCCAAACTCATAGATGCTCCCGTACTCAGCTACGACTTCTCTCAGCTCAAACCCACTAGCATGGGCAAATACAAAGAATCTGAGATGGATCTTGTGATTGAGCAATCAAAGCGCGCGACACCGCAAATTGTTGAGCAAATTAAACGCTATGGGGAAGACAAGCAAGGCGTGATGATTTTTGCAGCGACCGTTCGCCACGCCCAAGAAATACTGTCCTTGTTACCCAGCGACAGCAGTCAAATCGTGATTGGTGACACACCAACACCGGAGCGAGACGCCATCATCAACGATTTCAAAAATCGCAACATTAAGTTCTTGGTTAACGTCTCGGTTTTAACGACTGGCTTTGATGCGCCTCATGTTGATCTTATTGCGATTCTTCGCCCCACCGAGTCCGTCAGCTTGTATCAGCAAATCGTCGGCCGAGGTCTGCGCCTGTCTGAAGGTAAGCACGAATGTCTGGTCCTTGATTATGCAGGTAACACCTACGATTTGTATCAGCCTGAGGTGGGTAATCCCAAACCCGATTCAGATTCTGAAATCATTACCATCCCCTGCCCCGCGTGTGGATTCAACAACGACTTTTGGGGCAAACTGGACGCCAACGGTTTTCTCATTGAACATTTTGGTCGCAAGTGCCAAGGGTATTTTACAGACGAAGAAACCGGAGAACGTGAGCACTGTGATTACCGTTTCAGAGCTAAGTATTGTTCCGAGTGCGGCGCAGATAACGACATCGCAGCGCGGATCTGTCACGAATGTGACGCGACGTTAGTAGACCCTGATAAAAAACTCAAAGAAGCCCTTAACCTAAAAGATGCTCTTGTCTTCGAGTGCACAGACATGAATCTTGTGGTTCATAAAGACGAAAAAGGCAAAAACAGCTTGAGGGTCAACTATATTGGTGAGAACGACGCTCAAGTCAGCGAATTTTGGTCGTTAACCACGAAAAAACAGAAAGAATCGTTTCTTGCTAAGTTTGTTCGTCCCCATCTGGCCGACAAACATCGCGAGTTTGATGCCACATCACCAACCAAAGTCGTGAATAATCAACATCGATTCCGTTTACCCGCTTTTGTCATCGCCCGCAAAAGCGGACGATTTTGGAAGATGAGAGACAAAATTTTTGACGATGAACTGAACTAATCACTGTTCAGCTTTCATTCATGTTTGCAAATGTATATTTTAACTATGTTGAAAATATTGGGGCTCCGCCATGCTACACACAACCAAACAGACACTTTCAATCGTCTTGCTATCTCTGTTATTGGCAGTACCGCTTAGCGCCCATGCCGAATTTTTCTCAGATTCAAAGCCGAGTGGTCACGATGTTCTTCAAGATGTACAAACTGATGGTGCTCGAGTTGAGTTTGAAGAGGACCAAGATGAAGTCTACGAAGCGGTACAGCAAGGACTGATCAAGCCTTTTTCAGAACTGTTTGCTACCGTAAAACGAGATCTTAACGGTCGAGTGATTAAAGTCGAACTTGAAGAAGATGACGGTGAGTGGATCTACGAGCTAAAATTGCTTCATGAACAAGATGTTATTAAAGTCGAATATAACGCTACCACACTGGAGATGATGGAACTCAAAGGCCACAATCTTCAAAGAGTCATAAGAAAATAGAGAACAATAATGAAAATTCTTGTCGTCGAAGATGATCCAAGATTGGGTGAACAGATTTTAGAAACCTTAGACAGTGCAGGCTGGGTGACAGAGCTCGCTCAGGATGGTATTGACGCTTTGTACCGTGCCACATCCGAAGATTGGGACGCCATTGTTTTAGATTTAGGTCTGCCTAAAATAGACGGATTGACAGTGCTCAAGGGGATCCGCGACGAAAACATCAACACGCCGGTGGTGATTCTCAGTGCCCGTGATACGTTAAGTCAGCGTGTTGAAGGACTTAATGCAGGTGCTGATGATTACCTCACCAAACCGTTTGAAATGATTGAGCTTATTGCCCGTATTCGCGCGCAGCTACGACGTGCATCAGGTAATGCTTCTCCTTTGATGCAAGTGGGTGATTTAAGCCTAGATACTCGCACCTCTAAAGTGATGTGGCAGGGCAATGCTGTGAGCTTGACTGCACTAGAATACAAAGTTGTTGCTTACTTTATGCATAACGCTGACAAAGTCATTTCGCGCACCGAATTAGTCGAGCACATTTATAAACAAGATTTTGATCGAGACTCTAATACCATTGAAGTGTTTATCGGCAGAATCCGTAAAAAAATCGCCCCGAAAATCATCAAAACTGTCCGTGGTTTAGGGTATCAGTTGAATGCCTAACCTAGACGCCTCAAGGCTAAAAAAAGAGTTTAAACGACTCAGTTTAAAGACGCGCTTATTGCTGGCTGCCACCTTGTGGTTGTCAGCGATGATGATCGCAGCTGGCGTGCTTATTCCCGGCCTTGTGCGTGAATACCTCACTCAAGATTTAGAGACTAAGCTTGGGCTGACGATGGATGAAATAGCCGCCAACTTGGAAGTGAATAAACAAGGGCAACTCGTTTTACAAACCCGGCTATCCGATCCCCGTTTCAACCAACCCTATAGCGGACTTTACTGGAGTGTCGAAACGGGCTCGGACAAACTTCGTTCGCGTTCACTGTGGGATCGGACAATCCGCACCAAAAAGGAAAATCACAAAGCCACCTATTTCGGTGCGAAAGATGAGAAACTGATCGCGATCAAACGAACCATTTTCCTGCCTGATATTAGTGACGGCGTCACAATTATTGTTGGTCAAGATGAAGATCGCATCGACGATACACTGAACTCTTTGACCGGACAGCTGTGGTTAATCCTAAGTATTATGTCGATTGGCGTTTTAACTCTGGTTGTGGTGCAAGTTAGTTGGTCACTAAGACCTTTAGGGAAAATGCAAAAAGAGCTAAAGCTCTTAAAATCCGGTGAACAACAAACGCTCGATGAGCAATATCCAAAGGAAATTGCTCCCCTCGTTGATGATTTGAATGCTTTGCTGTTCCACTACCAAGAGCTCCTAGCGCGCGCGCGCAACCACGCGGGTAACCTATCCCATGCACTAAAGACCCCTCTTTCAGTGTTAAAGAACGAGTTGAACCAATTATCAGAACAAGACAGACAGCGATTGCAACCTTCGATAGAGCAAATTCAGTCACACATTGACTACCATTTAGGTCGAACCCGAATGGCTGGGGCAATGAATATTCTCTCAGTGAAATCATCTCCGAGTGAACGTGTTGACGCCATTTCTTTAGCCTTCGACAAAGTCTATGCTCAACGTGAAATCGCTTTAGTGAGTGAATTGGATCCCGACCAGTACGTTGCCGTTGAAAAAGCTGACCTCGATGAAATGCTGGGAAATTTACTTGAAAATGCTTACAAGTGGGGCAACAGCTTCATCAGGGTATATTCAGAGCTGCTCGATAACTATGAGATTGCTATCATCGTCGAAGACGACGGCCCTGGCATCCCTCAAGAACAGCTCAAAGCAGTGTTAAAGCGAGGCGTTCGCCTAGATGAAACCACGCCAGGTACTGGCTTAGGTCTCAACATTGTTAATGAGATGGCACATAGCTATCGAGGCGATTTAGCTTTAGAATCGAGCAAACTGGGTGGTTTACGCGCAGTGCTTAAACTACAACGTGCAAAAGAGTAAAAATTGTAACGATATAAGCGATTTGCTATTGCTCAGTCCAGCTTTGAATGTTAGTATCCGCGCTCGTTTTGAATGTATCTATTTGACACTTCAAAACGACTATAGTTTTGACTAGGTCGCTACGTCAAAACAGTTACTTTAATTTTACTATTTTGAGAGTAAATACTATGAAATTCGAAGCAGTAGTACGTACTGAACTAGGTAAGGGTGCGAGCCGCCGCCTACGTCACGCTGGTCAATTCCCAGCAATCGTTTACGGTGGTGAAGCAGCACCTGTTTCTATCGCTCTAAACCACGATGACGTGATCAACCAAATGGACAAGCCAGCATTCTACGAAGGCATCACTCTAGTGATCGACGGCGCAGAAGTTAAGGTTAAGCCACAAGACGTTCAACGTCACGCGTTCAAGCCAAAAGTTGAGCACATGGATTTCATCCGCATCTAATTCCCTACCAAGGAATTATACGGATTAAATCCAAACCTTTTGCATAAAAAGATTCTCGGCTTTACCAACCAAGAATTCTTAAAAAATTCGAAACCCCGATGCTACCAACATCGGGGTTTCACCGTTTTTGAGCCCTCAAAAACGTCGTAAATCTCGCGCAATACACTGAAAATAATCAACTTTCCTCTTCCCCACTTTATCCCAGTCTTGCTTGGGTGGATTAAGGGTGGACGAAAGGTGGACTTATACAGTAGTTTTTCTAACAGTAAGAATAGACCGCTTTTTCGCTAGGTTCAACACACTACTCAAACAAAAAGACAAAACCGACTAGCATCTAGAATGTTACTTGTATGGCCTTGTACGCACTTCTAAACGAATAGAGTAATCAAGAATAAGAACTACTCCTTTGGCATAACTCGCTAGCGCTGAGAGCTGCCTACTTACATTCATGTATATTGGATTGGGCGCTACCACTACGTAATACACTCCAGGCTAATAAAACAACACTGAAGGGCGATCAAGAAAACACTTCTAGCCTTTCGTCCATTCTTAACACCATCTCCCAGCTTAATCACTACAACCCTCATTTAATGACATAACACGCCTAAACTAACCATTAGCCAATAAACCTACTAATCCAGTATTAAGACTTTAAAGGCCTATAGGCATTCACTGATCCGCACACTCATTTTTCACAACATAACACTCGGCTTATCTGTCCAAAAATCATGGATTCGGATTCCGAATAACAGCTCGAACGTCCATGCAAACCTAAAATATTAAAGCATTTGGTCCAAGAATTTGTGATGGTGGGGCTCTGTTCGCATCACAAGCATAAACTCCCGTAACCCCCACCCTCGTGCACTCTAGGTGACACTTTCAGCTCACCTAGAGCGCACGGATTTAAAGGGCTAACGAGAGATTTTATTGACAAAGTAATGTTGACACTTTTTGGAAAGAAATCTCAATCCAGATTCTAGTGCTATTTCTTGAAAATCAACGGCGTTTTGAAGGAGAAAAAACGAGTAACTCTCAGGTTTTTCAATACAACTCGTATAATAAAACTCGTATAGATGAGGTTACCGAGGCAGAATTGTAGCGAATATCCGAATTCGCGAATAAAAAGGAGTAATATTGAGATGGTTGCAGCTACGAAAAAGAAGCGGCCTGATTAACTAACTTTCCTTAGGCTCTTCTTTCTAGAATACTCGTGATGTCTTTTTTGAGTTCCTCTGAAAGGCGTTCAAATTGTTCCGGATCAACTAAACCTTCCGAACACATCTGCATGAGCTGGATAAATGCTCGGCTTCGAGAATGGCCATCAAAAATCAACTTCATTTGCTTTTGAGATTCTTTGGAGTGCTGACACATAAAGTTGAACCTTTCCCCTACAGGTTCTGATTCATCAGTAATCGTTTTGATGGCTTCATCTAGCTGCCGAGTACAAAACACTTTCGCTGCTTCACTCTTTATTTCGCAAAAGATTTTCCAATCAGACTCTTTGATATTCATACCAACCTCCATAAAGTGTCACCTCTTAGGGTAGAGCATGGCGCCATAGTCTCTTGTTGAACGAAGCCGCTGCGCGGCAGAGTAAAGCACATAAACGCCATACTTCTGATACCCCATCACCCGATGGGATAGACAGGAGTAAATACCATGACACCCAATGAACTCAATCGCTATCATTCTCTTTATGAACAACACCTTACCAACCTTAAGCTGCAAGGTAAACGACCTGCTACCATTGATGCCTATTCCCGTGCCGTTCGTCGAATAAGCCGCTATTTTGATTGCTGCCCTGACTCGCTCACCCCCGACCAACTCAAGCAATACTTCGCTAGCCTTATTCAAACCCACTCGTGGAGTACCATCAAGCTCGACCGTAACCGCTTGCAGTTCTTCTATCGCTATACGCTCAATAAACAGTGGCAATGGCTCAACATTGTCAAACCACCTCGTACTCAAACACTGCCCGATGTGATGACACCCAGTCAGGTTGCTACGCTGATTAGCCACACTCACCAGCTTCGTTATCAAGTCTTCTTTCTTACTCTCTATTCCATGGGGCTGCGCCTCGTTGAAGGCTTAAATCTGACCGTCAATGACATCGACGCGCAGACCATGCACGTCCATATTCGCAATGGTAAAGGTGGTAAAGACCGACTCGTGCCACTGCCCAATCGGACACTTCATGCTTTACGTGCCTATTGGCAAACCCATCGTCATCCCTCGTGGCTATTCCCAGGTAAAGGCTCTCATCTTGACAACCCAATGGAGCGCGGCGGCGTACAAAAAGCAATGAAACGCGTGCTTAAACAGTGTGGCATCAATAAACATATTTCTCCGCATTCATTGCGCCATTGCTTTGCGACTCATCTGCTCGAACAAGGGGTAGATTTACGTTCTCTGCAAGTGCTGCTTGGCCATGCCAGTCTCAACACCACGGCGCGATACACCCGCATGACCCAGCAAAAACATCGCGATGCGGCGCTCGCTATCAACCAAATGGCCGATGCATTGAGCATTACGTGGGAGGTCGCATGAGTACTTTCATTGAACTGTTGTGCACGCATAAAAAAGCGCTCGAACATCAGTATGCCAATCAGCTCAACCCAGATATGCGCTCGGCTATCCAAGCGATGTTACGGTGTAAAACAGAGCAACAAGGTCGCTCGCAATGGTATTGTGCCCATTGCCACCACAATGACCGACTGCCACTCTCATGCGGACATCGGCACTGCCCCCAGTGCCAACACCGCACCACTTCGGACTGGTTAAA
>NZ_OANU01000019.1 GCF_900089835.1 Vibrio thalassae
AAAAAGGTTCATTATTGAAACGATTAATGACCAATTAAAGAATATATCTCAAATAGAGCACTCAAGGCATCGCAGCTTACATGGTTTTATGTTGAATTTACTTGGCGGA
This sequence comes from Vibrio thalassae, assembly GCF_900089835.1. Lineage (GTDB taxonomy): Bacteria > Pseudomonadota > Gammaproteobacteria > Enterobacterales > Vibrionaceae > Vibrio > Vibrio thalassae. The sequence continues at coordinate 110 of NZ_OANU01000019.1, forward strand.
CTAATCGCTTACTGTCTGAAACCAGAAAAGCCATCACTCAACATCACAAACACTGAAAAGACAGGATTGATGGCGATGGCTTAAACCGATCTCAGGTTAGTATAGGTCGAAGTCCAGCGTTGAAGAATTCTCTCCGAGTGCTTTTCTAAGGTGGCTAGAGCTTTTCTTACGGGCTCTAAAGCATCTGAACTTCCTGATTTCGTCAAGTGTAAACTTGATGAAATTTGTCAGGCGCCAACGGGCGGCTTGAGTCGTTTTCGCTTCTCTTATCCAGCGTAACTTTTCTTTAACTCGCCAAGCTTTCGCTGTCTCAAGCTCATACTGTTCTAGGTCAAGTAAAGCTTGTGCTTGCTTATCTGTCATTGGACTTTCAGCGTTCTTTAAAACTGCCCAACGAAGCGCCTTAGGCATGTCACTGTGCTTTCTTTCCTCTTTCCGAACCTCATCGACTGCTCGAGTAAATAACTGCACAACATGGAACCAGTCGACGGTTACATTCGCTTTCGGAAATTCATCTTTGACACCGCTTAAAAAGGGCGGGGACATATCACATACGACTTCAAGGACTTGCTCAGGTTGCGCCCCATGCTTTTCAATAAAGGTTTTAAACTCAGAGACTGTTTTCTTTCCTTTTCCTGGTATAGCAAATACAACGGGTAGGGTTTTACGAGCCATATCGATGAAAACAGTGACGTAATTATGTCCACGCTTTGAAGCTGTCTCATCAAATCCAAAAGCTTGAAGAGATGAGTGAGAGGTCAAGTCGTGATAAAGCTTGTTCCACGTAATGTTCCACCACTCGCCAAAGCCGCTTATCCGTCACTTCCATAAACTTAGCGGCAGCGTTAACGGGCATCTCTCTTACGAGTGTTAAGGCCACTTCTTCGAACAGCAAAGTAAAACCACTACCCGGTCTTGCCCAAGGCACTTCGATGAGCCTTACCCCATGAGTTTTGCAGTGAACTCAAGGTATCTTCGCTGTGATATAGCAATGGTGCTGAAAAAAGTTGAGATGACGCCATGTTTTCTCTTTGAAGTCATGTGCAGAGCAAGGAACGCCACATTCTGGACACGAGTAAAGCTCTCCACGTTCAGCCCCCACGTGTAGGTGAAGCTCATAAGGAGAATGTTCTGTATTAAGGGATTGGTCGATAAGTTTCCAGGGGGCTTGCAGCCCCAACCCGAGCATACAAATATCAGAAGAATTCAATGTGACTGGACCTTGTATTAGAGCCTATTTAGGAGATGCCTATTTTAATCCAAATCCACTAGAAACGTCGAAGAGCCGCAATTTCTCAGTGACACCTGTACCAATGCCACAAAATGGCATTAAGTGGCATAAAGTGGCATTGAGTGCATTAGCGGCACCAAGTGGCACAAAATGGCATTAAGTGGCACAAAACGCATTAAGTGGCATTAAGTGGCATAAAATGGCTTTTAGTGGCACAAAATGCCATTTAGTTAAAAAAGTCAACGGGGTGAATCTGGAGAAGGGCAAAATATAGGTGAATGATCCAACATTCATATAGCTTAAAGGGGGGTTAAAAAGGACAGAAAAAAAATGGGGTGAATATCGATACCGCATTGAGCTGTAACAGCTCATATATCCACGAAAAAAAATCCTGCAAAAATACATGTTTTGATGGTGGCACAAAAACAGGGATGTTAGCTTATGACCAGAACAGCCAACGCTGAGGTGATCATATGTACTTTTATGAAATTGAACGGGTTTCGGAAAACGGCTTTAAAAAGGAGATCCACGGACCTTTCCTGGTGAACGCACGAAAACTACTGGAGCTGCATGAGTCAATTGGTGGAAAGGCAAGCTTAACTGTTGAGGATATCGATATACTCCAATCGGCAAAGAAACAATATACGCTGTACGAGAACACACCACTACCACTCGATACCGATTTTATCATCCGAAACCGGGCAACGATGCATGAGTACAAAGCAGTGTTCACGTTAAACAAACCATTGTACAAACTCACAGATTGGCTAGATTACGTGGGCATTAATGAAAGTCAGCATCGCAACATCAACTCCGGTCGAACAACCGTTGGTTGTGGCGTACTCAAAAAGTTGCATGACATCTTGATTTCGCACAGCTTTGTGTTGGAGTCCACGGCATTCGCCTTATCCAGCTTGGAAATAGACGGTGAGAGCGTCCAAGGCTTTGATCGAAATCAATTTGGAGATCACGCACCTACCTTGCTTGGCGCGCTAAAGTCGAGTCGCAACATTATGCTAACGTACTACTGGTCTAGCCGAAGCCATATTGATTTGATGCAAGCGTACATCTATCTATCGACGTTCGACATGCGACGTAAAAGTCATTACGTCAACAGTTGGTATATGTCGCCAGAATACTACGCATTTATTTCGCGCAGGGCGATAAAAAGCAGCAAAAAATTAAATAAAAAAATGGCGATTAGGTTGCTGGAACTATTAAAGAAACATAAAGATTCAGACAGTACACCGGAGCAAAAACAAGCGCTTGATGATTTGATTGGCGATGCATTAAGCACACTAGCTTTTTGTGGAACGACCGTTTCAGCAGAAAAGAAAATCGAAACCTTGGAAAAGTTGATAACAGGTGGCCAGGGCGGGAAACGTGATTTGGACTTCACTTATAGTGCAAGTGGGCTGCACGTACCTGAAAATGACGATGACGACTCTATTAATTGAAACTTGGTAAACCACCGCCTCTGGCGGTGTGACTCGAAAAGGCTCTGCCGTAACAGCGTGCATCGATGGGAAAATGACCTCCTTTATAGAACCGGCAAGTTCAAAGGAGGTCATATGAGAGACTGGCAGAGCCAAGCTCACGTTAAACATTATTGCAAATATCACGTTGTGATTGTTCCAAAATATCGAAAGAAAGCGATT
>NZ_OANU01000050.1 GCF_900089835.1 Vibrio thalassae
CGGCGCAGCTAATGGAGCAAGTCATATCACAACGAGTGCAGATAATGCCCACTATTTACGTTTACAAATAACGTTAAATGATGGCCCTGCGGTACTTAATCCACGTTTCAGTAACCAAACAAATAAAGTCAAAACTAATACCGCTACCGCACTAGAAACCTTGGTACTTGATTATGATCCGAACTCAACAAGTTATCACTTATCAGAACGATCAGTATTATGGCTCGATAAATACCTTTTAAGTAACAGCTTATCGATTCAAAGCTATCAATGGTATCGCATGCCTGCCGGTGGCGATTTAATAAACAACGGCGAAGCCATTAATGCAGCAACTGCCGATAACTACACCCTCGATCCGTCCAGTGATGTCGATTTTGAACATCAATTAGTCGTATCTCTAAGTAATAATGTCGATGTGTATTCAGAGCGCACGGCTCAGTGGCAAAATAATAGTGTAGATCCAACTGAAACTAACCAAAGTGAACGTTATTACGATGTTGTCACCATTAATAATGGCACCACGCCACTGCAAGATGGTCAAACAGTAACGGCTCTGCTCTCAGGCAGTTCGCTGGTCAAAGACACAATGCCACTAGGGGTTTCTTACCAGTGGCAAAGCCGAACAACCGGGTCGAATGGCATCTGGAGCAACATCGGACAAGATAACGCCTCTTATAAGCTATCGAGCAACGAGAACGGACAAGATATCCGTGTCTTAGTCGCACGCTCTGATGCAAGTGGTGCAATATTGCCTCAGCTAATCTCCGATGAGCGCAGTGTGTCGTCCACAGTTAGTGCTTTAACGCCATGGCAAGTGAGTCTCACACAAGCCTCTGAGTACGTGGTCAATCAGCCAATCTCAGTCAGCCATCGCAGCACTAGCGATACCGTGACCT
>NZ_OANU01000053.1 GCF_900089835.1 Vibrio thalassae
AAAGAAGGCATCTGTAACTTTGCAAAGTATGACCGACTAACCAGCTCTATAATCGAGGCTGGCAATGTATCAATAGGATTGTTGCGTAGAAGAGCTCGCGGGATAAGAGATACCGAATACTTCAAACTGAAGATTAAACAGCTTTCAGTACCTGAGGTAAGTTCAATATTATACCCTTCTGTCAAGCTCATCTAAGCGGAGAAGAGCCGTTTTATTAATACCTTGCAATAGCCAGCCTAATCTCTGGCACGTAAAAAACGTGACCCAAATAACGAATCCATCATTAGTATCAATATCCCGCTACAAATCATGACCTAGATCTAATTTTCACGTGAGAAAAGCATGCAAAATGCCCCCGACTTATTTCCTGTTCCCAAAATGAGTAAAAAACTATGACTACCACAACTACTGCGGCATCTAGCCGTTCTCGGTCTAAGTGGACCTATCAGGATTTCACTTGGGCTCTTTCCCTATTCGGTACAGCGGTTGGCGCCGGTGTACTTTTCCTTCCGATTAAAGCAGGTGCTGGCGGTTTTTGGCCATTAGTTATCCTTGCCCTAATTGCAGCACCAATGACTTGGTTTGCTCACAAAAGTTTAGCGCGCTTCGTTCTTTCTGCTAAGAACCCAGAAGCGGATATTACCGACACAGTGGAAGAACACTTTGGTAAAACTGGTGCGAACCTCATCACTTTTGCATATTTCTTCGCGATCTATCCAATCGTTCTAATCTACGGTGTAGGTATCACAAACACAGTGGATTCATTCCTAGTAAACCAAATGGGTATGGAATCTATTCCACGCTGGTTGCTCTCAGGCAGTCTAATTGCTGCGATGACTTGCGGCGTAGTATTTGGTAAAGAGCTAATGCTAAAAGCGACGTCAGCAATGGTTTACCCACTAGTCTTCATCTTGCTTGCTCTTTCTGTATACCTAATTCCTGATTGGAATACTTCAATGATGAGCGTAAGCCCTGACTGGGGTTCAATGCCTGCTGTTGTTTGGCTAGCTATTCCAATCATCGTATTCTCATTCAACCACAGCCCAATCATCAGCCAGTTCTCTAAAGAGCAGCGCCGTGTTTATGGTGAAGATGCAGTTAAGAAAACTGATATGATCACTGGCGGTGCAGCGATGATGCTTATGGGTTTTGTTATGTTCTTCGTATTCTCTGTTGTTCTTTCTCTATCTCCAGAACAACTAGCGATCGCACAAGAGCAAAACATCTCTGTTCTTTCTTACCTAGCAAACGTACACGAGTCACCACTGATTTCTATCCTTGGTCCAGTTATTGCGTTTGCTGCAATCACATCAAGCTACTTTGGTCACTTCCTAGGCGCACACGAAGGTCTTGTAGGCCTCGGTAAATCTCGCTCTAAAGTACCGGTAGCTAAGATTGAGAAAGCATCTCTACTATTTATCGTTATCACAACTTGGATTGTTTCTATTATTAACCCAAGTATCTTGGGTATGATTGAAACAATGGGTGCGCCAATGATTGCGGCAATCCTGTTCCTAATGCCTGTATACGCGATGAAGAAAGTACCTGCGATGGCGAAGCTCAAAACGTCAACGCCTGTACAAATCTTTACAGCAATTTGTGGTATTGCAGCGATTACTTCTGTAATCTACGGCGCTTTTTAATTGACTTTGTCAGTTGAACATCTCGATTAAACAATAACGATAATATGAGCCTCCATGTACTTTGGGGGCTTTTCTAGAGGTAAATCAGTATGATCAGTGTTTTTGATATCTACAAAATTGGTGTTGGTCCTTCAAGCTCTCACACTGTAGGCCCGATGAAAGCTGGTAAAGAGTTCATCGATGATCTACGTTCAATGGGTAAGCTTAGAGACATCACCAAAATTACTGTAGATGTTTATGGTTCACTATCACTGACAGGGAAAGGTCACCACACAGATATTGCTATCATTATGGGTTTAGCTGGTAATTCACCAGAAAAAGTGGATATCGACTCAATCCCAAGTTTTATTGCCCGTGTCGAAGAAACAGAACGTCTTCCAGTTGGTATGCACTGTCACACCGTTTCGTTCCCTCGTGACGGCGGCATGAACTTCCATTCAACGAACCTTGAACTTCACGAAAACGGCATGCAAATCCATGCTTGGATCGATGATGAGAAAGCGTATTCAAAAACCTACTACTCTATTGGTGGTGGCTTTATCGTTGATGAAGAGCACTTCGGAAAAGAAGAAGTCTCTGCACTCAAAGCTCCCTATGAGTTTAACTCTGCAGAAGAACTCGTAGAGCTTTGTAAAGAACATGGTCTGTCTATTAGCACGTTAGTTATGGCAAATGAACACGCCGTACACTCAGACGAAGAAACTCGTACTTACTTTGCTAACATCTGGAAAACCATGCGTGAATGTATGGAGCGCGGCATGAATACAGAGGGTATTCTACCGGGTCCATTGCGTGTTCCACGTCGTGCTGCAGCATTGCGCCAACAATTAATTACTTCGGAAAAAACCACAACTGACCCAATGTCAGTGGTTGACTGGGTAAACATGTTCGCTTTCGCTGTGAACGAAGAAAACGCAGCTGGAGGCCGTGTGGTTACAGCACCAACTAACGGTGCTTGCGGTATCATTCCTGCGGTTCTAGCGTACTACGACAAATTCATCCAAACTGTCACCGAAAAAGACTATATCCGTTATTTCGCAGCATCCGGTGCCGTTGGCGGGCTTTATAAGCAAAACGCTTCTATTTCTGGCGCAGAAGTAGGTTGCCAAGGTGAAGTTGGCGTTGCTTGTTCTATGGCTGCAGCTGGCCTTGCTGAACTAATGGGTGGTAGCCCAGAGCAAGTATGTATGGCTGCAGAAATCGCGATGGAACATAACCTAGGTCTAACATGTGACCCTGTAGCAGGCCAAGTTCAAGTTCCGTGTATCGAACGTAACGGCATTGCGGCTGTTAAAGCGATCAACGCTACTCGAATGGCTTTGCGTCGCGCTTCAGCACCTCGCGTTTCGTTGGATAAAGTGATTGAAACGATGCTTGAAACTGGCAAAGACATGAACGCCAAATATCGTGAAACCTCACAAGGTGGTTTGGCTATTAAAGTGGTTTGCTAAGTAATCATTCACCACAATAAAAAAACCGAAGCTTCAGCTTCGGTTTTTTTGTGCTCTCAGTAGCGTCAATGGCAAGCAGTTATTCACCTTTATAGATGCAGCCCGCTGTACACGTTTCTTTGATTTCTACTTTGCTTAGTAGCGGTAAATTGGGTTTAAGTTGACCCCAAATCCATTTAGCCAGCACTTCACTCGTCGGGTTTTCTAGCCCTTCAATATCGTTCAAATAGTAGTGGTCTAAACGATCGTAAATAGGTTTGAATGCTGCCTTGATTTCAGCAAAATCAACCACCCAACCGGTATGCGGATCTACTTCACCTTCAACATAGAGACGCACTAAAAAAGAGTGTCCATGCAAACGGCCGCATTTGTGGCCCTCTGGTACATGTGGAAGATGGTGTGCAGCTTCAAACATGAACTCTTTATACAACTCAGTTTTCATAGGATATCTCTGGTAAAAAATGACACGCAATCCTACTGAAAACCGAGCGCTATCTCAAGCTATACCGTAAAGAACGACGATGAGAAAAAACCTATCGATACAAATGTCGACATCGCCGCTCCACACAACAGAACTGGCATTTTTGCTCTCGGGTAAGCCTCAAGAAGCAATATGATCGCTAAATAAGTTGGATACAAACCAAAGATATAACGTGGCATAGCATTGACCCCTGACGACAATGGGATCACCAGATTAATCAACATAAATACCGCTTCAGCGTAGCGTTTTTTGTAAACTAAATAACCGTTGAGAGCGAATCCTAATAGAGACACAAGACTGAGGTAAAGCTTCGGCCCTCCTCTCTCAAAGCCATATTCCAACCAGACGAATGGATTGCTGAACGTTCTTCCCCAGGCAATTTGAATATGCCCAAATGCAAGCGCATCGCCCATATGGAAATACAGATAGGCCATATAGGTAAAAAAGCCCAATGGTATAAACCATATTGCGGCAATAACTGCTAGACCTCGATTTTTAAATCGATAGAAGCTACTGAGACCGTAGTGCTGTATGCCGATAATGAGTACAGAGAAAACCAACATTACCCCGAGGTTTCTGGTGATCGCGGCAAGCATGCCAAACAGGGCCACCAACAGCCAATTTTGACGATAACAGGCGATAAAAAGCCCAGCAACCAATGCGATGTATAGTGGTTCAGAGTAGCCAGCCAATGAATAGACGGTATACGGAGAGAAACACATTAACCAAATTGCGGTATCTTGGACATTGTCGCTAAGTTTCATCTGTTTTAGCGCCATCACAAGTGCCGCTGTCCCAGCAATTAGGGTTAGATTGGACACTAAAACCAAGGAAAAATTGATGTTGTTAAAAACATAATTCACCGTTTTAGCAAGAAAAGGCGACATCGGCATAAACGCCCAGTTAGCACCATTACTTTGTCGCATATAACTCGGAACAAGCGCATATCCCTCTTCCGCTATTCGTCTAAACCATACGCAGTCAAACCGGCACATTTGAGGCCATACATCGACATCTTTTACCGCCTCAGGGTTAAATGAATAGGTTCCAATTAGACCAAAAGCGGCAAAAACAATACGGCTGGTCAATACCGCTAGCAAAAGTGTGATCCATTGCTCTTTGGTCAAGGCAATTGAAGAAGTTGAGTTATGCATGAACTGGACTCACTTTTTCAACGTGCTTTGCATTCGCTACGGAATATCCTTCAACAAGGTTCTGCTTGTCATATTGACCGTATACACCCTCAACGAGGTAAATAGGTCTGCCTTTCATTTCACGATACATTCGGCTGATGTAGCCACCAATAATGCCCAGTGAAATCAATTGAATTCCGCCAAGGAATAGAACCACGCTGATAGTTGACGCGTAACCTGGTGTTTGAATATCAAAGAACGAAGCCCCGATAACAATCTTAAGCATAAAGAGAAACGCGAGCAACGAAGTCACACATCCCACAAACCCCCAAATACGCAGCGGCCAAGCTGTAAAGCTTAATAACCCATCGACGGCGAAATTCCATAGCTTCCAATAATTGAACTTAGTTTCTCCGGCATGTCTTTCAGGGCGAGTAAATGTAATACCTTTAGATCGAAATGCTCCCCATGCCAGTAGACCTTTCATAAAACGGTTTCGCTCGGGAAGCTGGCGCATGGCATCAATAACTACTCTATCGATAAGACGAAAGTCACCGGCATTTTCTGGTAGGGTAGTCTCCGAGGCGAGCCAGTTAAACACACGGTAAAATCCACCAGCCGAAACACGCTTCATCCAAGTATCTTTACTTCTGTCTTCACGCACTCCGTAGATGGTGTCCCACTCCCCTGTTCGCCATTCTTTTACAAACTCCAAAATTAACTCTGGAGGATCCTGAAGATCGACATCCATAATCACACAAGCATCACCTTTAACGTGATCCAAACCCGCTGTCATCGCCGCTTCTTTACCAAAGTTTCTCGCCAAATTGACTAAAGTCACGCGAGGGTCGTTGGTAATCAAGCCTTCAATGACCTTCCGAGTATTGTCCGAGCTGCCATCGTTGACAAAAACAATATCTAATTGGTGACGGAGACTACTCAGTGCGTTATCAAGTGCAGCGATAAAAGGCCCAATTGACTCCTCCTCATTAAACACAGGTACTAATATGGACAAACTAAAATCATTACAGCTCTTCATTAGACCCGTCCTTAATGGTTATTTTGGTGATAGTTAAACTTGCGGGCGTTTCAAATTGCATGTATTGAATCGGAAGCGCCGTATCGATGCTGGTTGCGGGTATGGTGGTCGCTAGGGTACGTAGCCCTATTGGCTGGAGTCGAGTTTTATGTTCGCCATCTAACGACGCATAAACAGGCTCGGTAATACTTTTAGCAAGATCTATTTTTAGGTGAATCGTTTTAGAAGGAAGCGGATTGAAATTAAAATACACACCACCAGAATGAAACAGTTGCCTACCTTCATTCTTTTTTCTGTCTTGTTCAGTATGTAAATCGTAATTCCATCCTTCGCGGCTAATAAATGGCGATTGGTCGCCCGGTTCAATAATGCCTGACTCAGGCAGTAATAAGTTATTATTATCCTTGCCCCAAAATAGCGTATTTTTATCGATATAGTAGGTTTGATAGCCAATCGTTACATTAGGCGTCGCAGCCAAATATAGAACCCACAAATAGTAGCAAGACAACACAATCAGAATACTAATCAAGCCTATTCGAACACGGTGGCTGTTTGCTTTTGATTGGTCTCTAGAGCTTGCGTTTTGGTGATTTTGTTCGGTCATAATTCATTTACAACTAGATACATTTCATGTTGTTTTACTCCTGCGCCGTGGGGTGACTGTCAACAAATAGTCAGAAGCTGATTAAGATTTGATTAACCAATAATCAAACCAACAACCTAAACTCCCATTCATCGACGGCTTCCATTTCAGCAATACATTAGGACAAAACAGACGAATATCTAGTGCAAACTTATTGGTCGTATTTCTCAATTCTTAGAATGATTACAACAAAAACCATGAGCTTTTCGAGGTTTTACTAATAAATACCTTTTCGCCCCACTAATGATTAACTTAACATTCACTCTGTCAGCCCATATTATTAACAATTAAAACCATGCGTCTAACTATAACGAATAAACTATTAATCGCACTTATATTGGTATTTGCAACAGTGGTCATCATCTCGACAACCTACCAATATAATCAGCAAAGAAATCTCATCTACTCAGTCCTTAGTGAACAACTTCATGATAAAGCAAGTAACTATTTCGATAGTTTAAATATGATGATGCTCACTGGAACCATGGCTCAAAAGGAAACATTGAGAAACAAAGCTCTCGCTCAAGAGAATATTGAAAACGTTCGGGTTCTTAGAGGCGATGCCGTGTCTAGGATTTATGGAAAGGGACTAGCAAACCAGGTCCCCCTTGATAACATCGATAAGCGGGCACTTAGTGGCGAAACCGTCATTGAACCTTTCAAAGCAGAATGGGGAAACGGTTTGGTTGTTGCGCTTCCCATGGAGGCAAGTACCAATTATCGAGGTACGAACTGCATCGCCTGTCATATGACCGAAGAAGGTGAAGTCTTGGGTGCAATTCGTATCGAGTATAACCTCACTCAAGTGAATGGGCTGATTAACCAGCGTACCGCTATTGCTGTTGCTATTATGGCTGCCATCGCTTTTCTTGGGTACCTTGCGACAATCTTCATCGCCCGTCGATTTATCGTTGCCCCAGTGCAAACCACATCAAAGTTCATGACACGAGTGAGTGGAAGTAAAGACCTCGCTATCCGACTGCCTCAAAAGCAAAACGATGAAGTTGGCGATTTAACCAAAGACATTAATGCTTTCTTGGACACTGTCTCTGACAGTCTGATCAAAGTTCAAAACACTGCACAAACCGTCAGTGCGAATGCTGATAAGTTGACGGACATCGCCGAGTCTAACGAGTCCATCGCGAAAAGGCAGCTCGCCGAAACTGCCGCCGTGGAGTCGAACATGCAAATGCTGAAACAGCAGCAAGCGACCGTCAGCGATGCAACAGAGCGCGCGTCATTATTGATGCAAGAAACTTGTGACTTGACCAAAGCCAGCAGCCTAGTAGCACAATCGGCTAGCAGTGATATTGAATCTTTGGTTCAAGACATCACACAAGTCTCCACTCATATCTCAGAGCTTAACCAACAAACGGAACAAGTGTCTGCCATTTTATCGACCATAAAAGGCATCGCAGACCAAACAAACCTACTGGCTCTCAATGCGGCGATTGAAGCCGCACGAGCAGGTGAGCAAGGAAGAGGATTTGCCGTTGTCGCAGATGAAGTGCGTTCCCTCGCGAGTCGAACGACACAAGCCACTAACGATATTGAAACCATTATTGCCCAATTTCAGCAAGGCAGTAGTTTCTCTGTTCAAGCGGTTCAAAGCGTCTCCAATACCGCACATCAAAGGGCAGATGAAGTTCAGGCGCTAGCCGACAAAATGCAAACTGTCGTGTCTCAAATTGAAGTGACTACCGATATAGCCAATCAAGTCCAAGAACAAATACAAGCCAATCGAGACACCAGTGAAAGCATTGATCAAAAAGTCATCACAATTAGTGTGCATGCCAACGAAGCTTCGGACTCAGCCACGCAAACGCATCAAATTAGTATGGATTTGCAGCAACTTTCCCATCAACTCGATACATTACTGAATCAATTTATGCTGAATAACCACAATAAAGGTTGAACCGTGAAAATTGACAGGTAATATGTCTCTTTGAAAAGAAATTTAGTAACAACCCAATGAATTGGTTAAATGTTGGCCAACAATCATTGGGTTGTATTGTTACCTCCATGGAGAAGATTAATAACATGACTTACGCGCCTGTAACTGACGTACTAAGCGGTAAGCTAGCTGTTGACAGTGAAGTCACTGTACGCGGCTGGATCCGTTCACGTCGTGATTCCAAAGCTGGAATCTCTTTCCTTGCCATCTACGACGGCTCTTGTTTCGACCCGATTCAGGCCGTGGTCCCTAATAATCTTAATAATTACGAGAATGAAGTACTCAAGTTAACAACAGGCTGTTCTGTTGAAGTAACAGGTACTATCGTAGAGTCTCCAGCAAAAGGTCAAGACTTCGAGCTTGCAGCTACAGACGTTAAGGTTGTTGGTTGGGTTGAAGATGCTGATACTTACCCAATGGCGAAAACTCGTCACTCAATCGAGTATCTACGTGAAGTGGCTCACCTACGTCCACGTACCAACGTGATTGGTGCTGTAGCACGTGTACGTAACTGCCTATCGCAAGCTATTCACCGTTTTTATCACGAGCAAGGTTACTTCTGGATGTCTGCGCCACTGATCACGGCTTCTGACGCAGAAGGTGCTGGTGAAATGTTCCGCGTATCTACACTAGATATGGCTAACCTTCCGTTGACCGAACAAGGTGACGTTGACTTCAACGAAGATTTCTTCGGTAAAGAAACCTTCCTAACCGTTTCTGGCCAGCTTAACGCTGAAGCATATGCATGTGCACTAAGCAAAGTGTACACATTCGGTCCTACTTTCCGTGCGGAAAACTCAAACACCAGCCGTCACCTAGCAGAATTCTGGATGGTTGAGCCTGAAGTGGCGTTTGCAGACCTTGATGATGCGGCGAAACTGGCTGAAGACATGTTGAAGTACGTGTTCAAAGCGGTATTGGAAGAGCGTCGTGACGATCTTGAGTTCTTTGCTCAACGCATCAACAAAGAAGCAATTACTCGCCTAGAGAAGTTTGTAGAGTCTGACTTTGCACAAGTAGACTACACAGACGCAATTCAAATCTTGCTTGATTCAGGTAAAGAGTTCGAATTCCCTGTTGAGTGGGGTATCGATATGTCTTCTGAACACGAGCGCTACCTAGCGGAAGAGCACTTCAACGCTCCTGTGGTTGTTAAGAACTACCCGAAAGACATCAAAGCGTTCTACATGCGTCTGAACGATGACGGTAAGACGGTAGCTGCGATGGATGTACTAGCACCTGGCATCGGTGAAATCATCGGTGGTTCTCAACGTGAAGAGCGTCTAGAACTGCTAGACAAACGCATGATTGAGATGGGTATCGACCCAGAGCACATGAGCTGGTACCGCGATCTTCGTCGCTACGGCACGGTTCCTCACGCAGGCTTCGGTCTTGGTTTTGAGCGTTTGGTATCTTATGTTACTGGTATGGCAAACATCCGTGACGTGATTCCATTCCCACGTGCACCACGTAGCGCGAACTTCTAAGCTCGTAACGCACAATTAGAATCCATGTTAAGACCACCACTAGGTGGTCTTTTTTTAAATTTATCATGCAAATTCAACCGTCAATATTTGAATGCTTAAGTTGCAAATTCGAAGTAAATATTCGGTTGGTAAATCACTATTTTAGCACTACATTTAGAGTGTTAACTTTATATAGAACGAGGTCTAATGATGGGAAAATTTACAGCAAAAGACATTGAATACTACGGTGAATCAGACGGCGTTCATAAATGGCAAGCATCAAGTGGTCAGCCTTACTATTGGCATCCAGATTGGCTACATGTTGCGGAAGATGAAATTGGATTGCATCCAAAACAAGCGTTAGAAGTCAATGACAAAGAAACTGCAACAAAAGAGCACGCAGTGAGTGCCATCGTCAAACATCTCAATGAATGGCTTAAAGACAAATTAGCGCACAACTCTGACATTGAAACACAAGCCACTAAATCTGAACATGAATCGAAAGGTCACGACGACTAATCATTTCGAGCGCGAAAGCGTGCTCTTTAAAACCTATATAAAGAGCACGTTAGTTATAACTTTACCCAGCAACACAACCACTATTTCTCGAACTTTACATACACAAACAATGAATGAGTGCCCTTTTCTGTTTCAAATCAAAATAATTTTCGGTTTTCTTCTTTAATGTAGTTGTCTCCTATAGCCTTGAAAGGTATAAATAGGCTGTTGTCGTTTATTAACAAACGTTTTGATAGCCCCTTCAATTAACATGGATGAAGAATATGTTTGAAAAAGTTGTTGCAGCACCCGCCGATCCAATCCTTGGTCTGACAGAAGAGTTTAAAAAAGACCCTCGTACAGAGAAAATTAACCTAGGTGTTGGTATCTATAAAAATGAACAAGGTGAAACTCCCGTTCTAGCGACTGTTAAGAAAGCAGAAGCGGCCCTGCTGGAGACTGAGAAAACCAAATCTTATCTAACAATTGAAGGGACTGCGGAGTATGGTCTAGCTGTTCAAAAACTGCTTTTCGGTGCTGATTCAGAAATCGTAACCGAAAAACGTGCAAAAACAGCACAAGCACCAGGTGGTACAGGTGCGCTACGCGTTGCTGGCGAATTTATTAAACGTCAACTTGGTGATGTAAGAATCTGGATCAGTAACCCAACTTGGGCAAACCACAACGGTGTCTTCAGTGCAGCAGGCATTGAGACAGCTCAATATCGTTATTACGATGCAGAGACAAAAGACAAAGACTTTGCCGGTATGGTTGCTGACCTAGAGCAGGCAACGTCTGGTGATATCGTGCTACTTCACGGCTGTTGCCACAACCCAACAGGTATCGACCCTACTGCCGATGAGTGGGAGCAACTGGCAAAACTTGTTGCAGACAAAGGACTTATTCCTCTGTTTGACTTTGCTTACCAAGGTTTTGCTAAAGGCGTAGAAGAAGACGCACAAGGTCTGCGCACCTTTGCTAAATACAACAACGAAATTCTAGTTGCGAGTTCATTCTCTAAGAACTTTGGCTTGTATAACGAGCGTGTTGGGGCCTTCACTCTGGTTGCGACAACCGAAGAAGTTGCAACTACTGCATTCTCACAAGTGAAAAGTATCATTCGCTCTATTTACTCTAACCCGCCAGCACACGGTTCATCAGTCGTCACTTACATCCTAAATGACCAAGCACTGCGTGCAGAATGGGAACAAGAAGTTGCAGAGATGCGCGACCGTATTCAAGAGATGCGTGAATTGTTTGTACAGACACTTAAGGCCGAAGGCGTAGACGCGGACTTTAGCTTTATTGAGCGCCAAAATGGCATGTTCTCGTTCTCAGGTCTAATTAAAGAGCAAGTAAACCGTCTAAAAGACGAGTTTGGTATCTATATCGTTGGCTCTGGTCGCATCAGTGTTGCTGGTATGACAAAAACAAATATGGGCCCACTGTGTAAAGGTATCGCAGCGGTTCTTTAAACTCTACTGAGTAGAATCAACGCGTTAGCGTTAAACAATTCGAAATAATAGGTCAGCTTCGGCTGACCTTTTTTGTATCTGCGTGTAGTATTAAAACATTGATAGACAGCAAAGGCCTCACATGGACGCAGAAATCTTGGAAATTCAAAACTTCCTAGCCTCTCATCCCCCTTTTGACGAGCTTCCGGAAGAGACAGTACTGTATGTCTCTCAACATATGGAAATCGCCTATTACCGACAAGACACCCCCATCATTCATTTTGGTGACGACATTCACGATCTTTACATGGTTCGTAGCGGCGTGGTGGAAATCTATCGTCGTAAGGGTGAACTCTACAACCGCTTAGATGAAGGTGATCTCTTTGGTCAAATGGGGCTGTTAACCAACAACAAAGTCCGTTTTCCCGCCAAAGCTGTCGAGGACACGCTCGTTTACTGCTTATCGGCTAAGATTTTCCAAGAGCTCTACGACGGTTTCGATTCATTCGCAGACTTTGTTGAAGTGGAAGATACCGTTCGTTTACGCCAAGCTGTTTCAAACAACACTAGCGAAAATGACCTGACTACTTCCAAGGTGAGAACCTTACTTACTCGAGATGCCCCGACGATTGAACGTTCAAACACCATTCAAAGTGCTGCGAGGTTGATGGCTGACGAACAGGTCTCCTCTCTTCTTATTATTGACCCCGAAGTTGTTGAGAACGATGAAGACGACACGTCGCCAGTATTGGGCATTATTACCGATAGAGATTTATGTACTCGTGTTCTGGCAGAAAACCTCGACCCACAAGATGAAGTGGGAAGCGTCATGTCTACTGATGTCATTTCTCTCGATCACAATGCTTATGTTTACGAAGCGATGCTAACCATGCTTCGTTATAACGTGCATCACCTTCCGGTACTAAAAAACAAGAAACCCATTGGCATCATTGAAACCACAGATATCGTGCGCTACGAGTCTCAAAACTCACTACTCTTGGTCAGCAGTATTTTCCAACAGCAATCGGTAGAAGACCTTAAGTCGCTCTCAGAACAAGTCGGTGACAGCTTTGTGCGTCTTGTTAACGAAGATGCCAACGCTCACATGGTTGGCACTGCGATGTCCGTCATTGGCAGAAGTTTTAAGCAACGTATTATCGAACTTGCCGAAGAAGAACTGGGCAGCGCTCCTATCCCCTACTGCTTCTTAGCACTTGGCTCTATGGGACGAGATGAACAGCTTGTGGTAACGGATCAAGATAACGCCATCATTCTTGATGACAGCTATGACGAAAAGAAACATGGCCAATACTTCGAAAACTTTGCGAAATTCATTTGCGATGCTTTAGCTGATTGCGGCTACACCTACTGTACCGGTGACATTATGGCTACCAATCCAGAATGGCGAATGACACGCAAAGAATGGGAAGCGTGTTTTTCAGATTGGATTGATGACCCGAATCCTAAGGCGCTGCTTAATGCCTCCATTTTCTTCGACCTTGATGGTGTCTATGGCAAACTGAAGTGGGCTGAGCAACTTAATAGCTTCATCGTCAGAAGAGCACGTCGTAATAACCGATTCCTAGCCTGTTTAGCACGTAATGCACTAAATAGAAAACCACCGCTTGGCTTCTTTAAAGACTTCGTGATGGAAAAAGATGGTCAACACAATAACTCGATAAACTTAAAGCGGCGCGGTACTGCTCCTCTGGTCGATTTGATTCGAGTCCATGCACTGGCCGTTGGCTCTCGCTCCACTAACTCTTTTGAGCGGTTGGACGATATCCACGAAGCGGGAATTCTGCCCAAAGGACGAGCGCGCGATCTCAAAGATGCTCTTGAGTTTATATCCATGGTGCGTATCCGCCACCAAGCGATAGACGTCGAACAAGGTATTGAACCAGATAACAATATTGAACCAGAAAACCTATCTGATTTTGAACGTCGTAACTTAAAAGACGCCTTCCAGATATTAAGCAATAGTCAAAATTTCCTTAAATTTCGTTACCAAGCTAACAACGCATTAAAGTAGGTTCAAATGATTAAGAAACTGCTTCAAGTTCCATCCATTCAATGGGAAAACAAGTTTGCGACTTTGGCACAGAGAGTAACCGATCAACGGCTTCGCGACTTTTATTCAGCGGGGTTACCCAGTGCAACGACACCATTGAAACAGATTGAGTTTGTGGCGCTGGACTTTGAAACGACGGGGTTAAATCCGGATAAAGATGGGATCTTATCCATTGGCTTAGTGCCATTTAACTCGGCTCGAATTCGATTAAACCAAGCGGCGCACTGGACGATTAGGCCCAAAGCAAAACTGGAAGAAGAGTCTGTCGTGATTCATGGCATCACGCACAATGATATCCTCGACGCCCCGACACTCGATGAAGTGCTCAGTGATGTGTTGAGTGCTTTAGCTGGGAAGGTTATCGTCGTCCACTATCGGCCAATAGAGAGAGGGTTTCTAAACAGTGCCCTCAAACGAATGATTGGTGAGGGCATCGAATTTCCTGTGGTCGACACGATGCAAATTGAATCGGATTATCAAGCTCGCCTTACCGGAGGCCTTATTAATAAACTCAAAGGGAAACGAGCTGAATCAGTCCGCCTTGGTCAAAGCCGTCGCCGTTATGGCTTGCCGGACTATCCACCCCATCATGCTTTGACGGACGCAATTGCCACCGCCGAGCTATTGCAAGCGCAGCTTGCGTATCATTTCGAAGGTAAACATACCATTAAAGAGCTTTGGTTATAAGGTTTCAGCTCTGGCGTTGCTCGCCAGAGCTGAAATATAGAGCCTAGATCTTAAATCGACCAATCTCTTGTTCAAGTTTTTGAGAGAGATTAGACAGTTCCACGGCTTGTTGTGCCGCCTCTTCAGCCTCATCTGCCAGCTCGTCCGATACATCACGAATACCTTGCGTATTGCGCGTGATTTCAGAGGTCACCGATGCTTGCTCTTCTGCCGCCGTTGCAATCTGTGCCGCCATGTCGCTAATTTGCTCTACTGCTGCGTGAATTTGCGTTAGGCTTGCAGCAGCACAATTAGCATCGTCAACACTGGTATCCGCCAGTTTTCTGCTGTCGTTCATAATACCAACCGCTTTTGCTGTTGTGGCTTGTAGCGTCTCTATCGTGCTTTGTATCTCTTGGGTTGAAGCATGGGTACGTTGACTAAGTACACGAACTTCATCAGCAACCACCGCAAAACCGCGACCTTGTTCACCCGCACGAGCTGCTTCAATGGCTGCATTGAGCGCAAGTAAATTGGTCTGCTCAGCGATGTCTTGGATAGTCGAAAGAATCGCATTGATACTGTTACCGTGAGTTTCAAGCTCTTGAATTACGCTAGTCGCCACTTCAACCTCTGCAGCAAGGTTTTGTATAGAGCCTTGAGTCTGCGACACTTGTCCAGCACCATGATTGCTTGCACCAACCGCCTCCGACGAATTGGACGCTGTCATATCAGCGTTACTGGCAATTTCCTGAGTCGCTGCAGCCATCTCATTAATGGCCGTTGCCACCATGTTTATTTCGTCTTGCTGAGTCTGGATTCGCTGGCTGCGGACACGAGCATGAGTCGCAGTATCTTTCGCTTGCTCAGAGAGTGCCAAAGAGACGTCTTTTAAATGCATAACAGTTTCATGCATGTAACTAACAAAGGTGTTGAAATTACGTGCCAATTGCCCAACCTCATCTTTGCTACGAGGTTCTAGTCGTTGAGTAAGGTCTCCCTCACCTGAAGCAATCTCTTTTAGCGCTTTAGACACTCGTGTAAGGTCATTGACTAAAAAGCTAATTAGCCAAGATGCCACTATGCCGACTAGTAAAACGATAACTAGAGACGTTATTACTAGCTGTGTTAACGCGGTTTTATGTCCTGCTAATTCCGTCGCCTTATCAAGCTCAATAGCAAAGACCCAATTGGTACCTGGCACATTCGAGAAAAACATCAACTTATCGGTACCGTTTACCGCTAATTCTAGCATTGAGCTGCCCATGGCTTTTTGTTGAATCGTTTGAAGATTCAGACTCGGACTGAATGCTGAGACTGGCTTTAGAAGTAGCCCAGAATTAGGATGCGCTAAGAACGTACCATTGGTCATATCAATCAGCATCGCTGTGGCATTATGACCAACGTTTAAGCTGATCACATCCTTCACTAATTGGTCAATAAGAACGTCCGCACCAACAACGCCTAACAGCTCGCCATGTTGCTTGACTGGCTCTGCAATCGTCACCAATAACGCATTAGTAATCGCATCTCGATAAGCTTCTGTGATGATTTGTTTGTTTGCGGCTTGTGCATCCTGATACCAAACACGCGTGCGCGGATCATAGTCTGCGCGGTTGCGTTCTGGGTGAGAGCGGTGCATCTCACCTTTTGGTGTTCCAAAGAAAATGTCATCAAAACCACCCGCTATTCGGGCTTGTTGCAAATAAGGCACCTTGTCTTGTTGCCCAGTAAAGCCGTTAAATGCAGAGGCGATATTTTTTCGAATATCCACCCAGTTATTAATCCCTTCTACCGCTGCAAATGAGATGTTATTTGCTCTGGCACTGATCGCTGCATTGGTTTGTGAAGATAATTGATGAGCAGCAAGAATGGTCAACGCGGCCGCCATTAGCACCACTGCACTTAATGTCGCGGCAATAAGCTTTTGTCTTAATGATAAGTTCATAGTTTATTATTCTGTCTTTAACGGATTGCGTTCGTTATTTTTATTGTTAACTACTAAATGGCGTGCGAATAATATACATATTTATCAGCAAAATAGAGCGCCAATATATTGACTTACAAGCACTTTCTAGTGACATTCCATTGACCATCGCCAACGTTGCAAATTCTGGTTTCATTTGCATTATGCTGGGGAATTAATCAATCACACTATAATCGGCTGATTAAGTAATTTCTTTAGGGCTCGATTTGAATAACTCCATCCAAGCGCGCGTCGTAGGTTACTTGCCTAGGCATAAACAAAAAAAGAGCGGCTAATTCGCCGCTCTTTTCCGATTTGTTCTCATCGCTACTAGTATTTTTCTGTTCTCATCCCTAGTAACAAACTGACGCACATCATCAGTAATATCACCGTAAACGGCAATGCTGACGAAATCGCTCCGGCCTGTAACGCGGCAATGGCCTCATTACCACCAATCCAAAGCAAAGCAACCGCAATAGCACCTTCCATAAACGCCCAAAATACGCGCTGGATAACGGGTGCATCGACTTTACCGCCCGCTGTAATACTATCGATAACTAACGAGCCAGAGTCCGACGATGTAATAAAGAAAACCAAAACCAATACCACAGCAACGATAGAGAGCATGGTGCCCATCGGCAATTCATCAAACATTTCAAACATGGCTAATGGCATATCACCTAGCCCATTTGTACCTAGCGAACCAACTTGATTTACCACCTGATCAATGGCCATGCCACCAAACACAGACATCCACACTACCGTCACTGCAGTTGGAACAATCAAGACCGCAGTAATGAACTGACGAACCGTACGGCCCTTAGACACACGAGCAATAAACATACCGACAAATGGGGACCAAGAAATCCACCACGCCCAGTAGAATACCGTCCAGCCGTGCATCCATGCTTCATCTTCACGACCATGTGGATTACTCAATGGAATAATGTTTTTGATATACGCCATTAGCGTCTCTGGAATAGCGGCAAAAGTAACCGCATAACCAATGATAGCCACAAGGATCAACAGCAAGAATGCAATGATCATGTTGATGTTACTAATAACCTTAACGCCGCCATCAATACCACGCAGCACCGAAACAACGGCCAGTAAGGTGACCACGGCAATCACAACAATTTGCAGTGTCATGCCCGATTCAACACCGAAGACATGATGAATACCGCTTGCCGCTTGTTGAGCACCCAAACCGAGTGATGTTGCTAAACCAAATAGGGTTGCCAGCACAGCTAAAATATCAACAATGTGACCAGCCCAACCCCACGCTCTGTCTCCTAAAATAGGATAGAAAATCGAGCGCATCGACAAAGGCAAACCTTTGTTGTAAGCAAAGAAAGCAAGAGACAGTGCAACCACACCATAAATAGCCCAAGGGTGTAAACCCCAGTGGAACATGGTCGCCCCCATTGCAAGTTCTTTTGCTCTCGCAGTATTGGCTTCTACACCTAGCGGGGTTTCAAACCATCCGGTGAAGTAAGCAACAGGTTCTGCCACGCTCCAGAACATAAGACCAATACCCATGCCCGCAGCGAACAGCATTGCGAGCCACGATATAAAGGAATAATCAGCCACCGCATCGGTACCGCCAAGACGGATTTTACCGAAAGGGGAAACCACCAGCGCTAAACAGAACACTACAAAAATATTGCCTGACCACATAAATAGCCAGTCAAACTTATTGATGATTGACCACTTAATACCATCCAAAGCGGACTTCGC
Organism: Vibrio thalassae; assembly: GCF_900089835.1. GTDB lineage: Bacteria > Pseudomonadota > Gammaproteobacteria > Enterobacterales > Vibrionaceae > Vibrio > Vibrio thalassae. The sequence goes on from NZ_OANU01000053.1 coordinate 18,203, forward strand.
GGTGTCAGCGTCAACCACAACGGTTAATACCAAGAATAGTGCAATAAATCCTGCACTAATTCCGAACACGGGGTTATGAACATCAAACCCCCACTTTTGGACATTATCTTGTCCAATGGTGTAGTCAGTACTATCAATACTGTACTTATCAATACCCTTTGTCATTAATCCTCTCTACGACTCAATCCTTTTAACTCAAAGCATTTCAGTTCAGCACCATAGATGCTAAACGTTAGCAAAAAACATGGCCTAGAATGATATATACTATGCAAACCGCCTATATTACCAAATCGTAAGCCGAATTTCACATAATGTTAGGTAGCACGAGCTGTTCGAGCCACCTTTTAGAGACATAATTAACAATTAGAGTTCAAATTAAATTGGCAGATTGCGTGACTAAAGGGAGGGATTTCGCCGTTCATATTGCGTTTCACTCCCCCTGTTAAATGAGAGTATGTGGACTAGTTTTTAGAGATACTACTGTCGAGTTGAAGCACCGGAGATGCATCGATATCATCAGCATTCATCATCAACGAGATACGTTGGATCGATGATAACAATAACGTTTGCTCCCAACTCTCTAGCTGCTGGAATTTTTGCACAAAACTGTCTTGAAGTGGCAATGGCGAGTCTTTAAGTACTTCGCTCCCCTTAGCCGTCAACACCGCGTGAACTTTCCGCTTATCTTGCTGGCTGCGGATACGTTGTACAAAATTTTGTGCTTCAAGACGGTCAATAATGGTAGTCGCGGTAGCTTGGCTGATATTGGTAGAGTTTGACAGTTCGCGGATCGTCACATCCCCCATATCTTTAATGGCCTTCATCAAAATCAATTGCGGCCCCGTAAGACCACACTCTTTCTTCAATTTTTTAGAGTGCAGATCAATTGCGCGGATAATTTGGCGCAGTGCCACTAATACTTCTTCGTGTTTTTCCAAGGTCTGATCCAATATTTCAATGTGCTAGCGCGCTATTTATAACAGAACGCTGGGCAGAATACGTCGAGATTTTGGTAAAAGTCTTTACCGATCACAGCTTTTGCGAAACCAATGTGGCTTGGACATCGCGACTCTAAAAAGGCAAAAACAGCGGCCAAAGGAAATTCTCTCGCCAGCTCTCCTTACGATGACAGTCCGTTCTCTAAGGCGTATTTGGCCAACTCCGCGGTAGAATGTAAGTCCAATTTATGTTTGATATTTTGTCGATGAGTCTCAACGGTTCGGTATGAGATATCCAGCATTTGGGCAATTTTCTTACTACTGCACCCTTGGGCAACGAGCCTTAGGACAGATTCTTCACGTCGGCTCAATGGATTAGATTTGGCCACCACTGGTGTAATCTCTTGCGAGAATAGGGTTTGAGTCACCGATTCACAGAAGTAAGTCGAACCTTGATAGACAGTTTTAATCGCTTGAACCATTTTTTCCGCAGAGATTTCTTTCAACATGTAGCCTACTGCTCCCGCTTGCATCACTTTCATAATGTATTCACGGTTATCGTGCATGGTGAGCATTAATACCCGAATATTCGGTAGCTCTTCTTTCAGAACTTGAGTGGACTCAATACCATTCATAATAGGCATACTCACATCCATAAGAACCACATCTGGTAAGGTACTTTTCACTACTTCAATGGCTTCGACACCATTACTAGCTGTAGCAACGACGTCGATTTCTGGTTCTCGCTCCAGCCGAGCCATAAACCCTTCCAGTACAACCTGATGATCATCGACAATAACAACTCGGATCTTTTCGTCCATTACATTGTCTCCTCTACCTTTAACAATACGGTAATTTCTGTTCCTTTCCCATACTCACTGATCAGCTCGAACTCGCCACCGATAAACTCCACGCGTTCGCGCATGTTCCGTAAACCAATACCGCGGCTGTTCATTGCATTCGACACGTCAAACCCAATGCCGTCATCGGCGATGATCAATTGTAGAACACCACCAAATTGCTTCAAAAACACCGTGACTTTCGACGCCTGAGCATGCTTTTCAATGTTGTTTAATGACTCCTGAACAACCCTATAAAGTGTCGTCGCCACTTCGGATTTAAGCTTGGATGCATGGGAGTCCAATACCAGTTCCGTTGACGCTAAAGAGTAAGTTTTAAAGTCTTGCAATAGCGTAGTTATCGCCGCTTCCAAACCAATATCATCTAACGCGCTGGGGCGTAAATGATGAGAAATACGGCGCACTTCCATAATGGCTTCTGACAAGGAGTTCTGAGAGTGCTGTAAATGACCCATCGAGCGTTCGCCCACACTTTTGGTATCCATCAACTCTAAATGACATTTGCTCGATACTAGCAATTGATTCACCCCATCATGCAGCTCTCTGGCTAAGTGTTTTCGCTCATCTTCTTGGAACATGACCGTCTTGTGCGCCAATTCCTTGAGGTTTCTATCCGCCAACTTATGCTCATGCCAATTGACTGCGAGTGTTAACACAATAATGACGGCTACCGTCACTGCAAAAATCGTCACTATAGAAAAGATCGTGGTCTCGATATTATTATCGATAGCTGCTCTGAGAATAGCCACTTCTTGTGCAACATCTTCTATGTAAAGACCGGTGCCAATCATCCAGTCCCACTTATCGAGCCATGCGGCATAGCTGAGTTTTGTCACTGTCTCGCCAGTCGAGGGCTTTTGCCACAAGTACTGGTGATATCCGCCTCCAGACTGCGCCTGAAACAACAAAGTCTCAATCAGATAGTCGCCATCTTGATCTTGCAGTTTTAAGAGATTGCGCCCAACCAATTGAGGCAAAATAGGATGGACTAAATTGGTGCCATTTTTATCGTATGCAAAAAAATACCCGTCTTTTCCATAGCGAAGACGATTCAGAGTGGCTTTGACCTGACTTTGTGCTTGCTCTTCCGTCAATGACGTATTGTGATAGACCTGTTCAATAGCATCAAACGCCATTTCAACACTGTCTTTGAGTGCGGATTCTTTTGAACGAATGAGGCTCTCTCGGAAAATGTTAATCTCATTTTCTCCGAGCGCTTTCGCTTGATGAAGAGTTATCCAACTGACACTCGCTGTCACAATAATAAGTGGGATCAGTGTCAGAAGGATAAGTTTTGCTTTCAGCGGCATAGCAGTCCTTTTTCTAAGCTGCATTGGATGTAGCTTATTGTTTCCTATCGTAAACAGTAGCAATGTCTAAAATAGAAATGAACTACTATGCCGAGCTAACGCAGTGTCGATCACATTCCATAGAATTCTGGGAACATAAGTATCGATGCCAAGACCGCTATTTGTATTGCGATAAAGGGCATGACACCGCGATAAATATCTCTCGTAGTCACGCCATTAGGCGCAACACCTTTCAAATAAAACAAGCTAAAGCCAAACGGTGGGGTTAAGAACGACGTTTGCAGGTTCATCGCAATCAAAATCGCAAACCACGTCATGTTGATACCCATTAACTCCGCTACAGGGGCAATCATAGGTACGATAATGAAACAAATTTCTACAAAATCGATGAAGAACCCAAGAATCAAAATCACCACCATAGTAATGATTAGGAAGCCCCATTTTTCACCTGGCAGTGCAAGCATCCATTCCTCAACCAACATATCACCGCCAGTATAGGTAAACGCCATTGAGAACGCCGTCGCACCGAGTAGAATGGCGAATACCATTGCCGTTACTTTCACCGTCTCCTTGGATGCATCGTAAAGCATGCTCCAACTAAATTGGCGATACATCACTGACAAAACAATCGCACCGGCTCCACCAAGAGCCGCAGACTCTGTTGGCGTTGCAATACCTGCAAAGATAGAACCTAGTACCACCACAATCAGTGCAAGAGGTGGAATGATAGCCTTTAGCGCTGTTTTTACTTCCTCTGAGCGTGAAATCGTTTCATCTCTTGGAATCGGCTGAGCACTCTCTGGGTTTAGCTTGGCGTAGATAAGTATGTACGCGACGTAAGCACCAACTAAAACAAAGCCTGGCCACAACGCTGCTTGGAAGAGATCCCCTACTGGTACCCCTAGTACGTCACCCAGAAGAATCAGTACGATAGACGGCGGGATGATTTGTCCCAACGTACCCGACGCACAAATGGTGCCGCAGGCTAATCCTTTATCGTAGTTGTATTTGAGCATCACAGGCAGTGAGATAAGCCCCATGGCGACCACGGACGCTCCTACAACACCCGTTGATGCGGCCAGCAAGGCACCCACAAGCACGGTTGAAATCGCAATCCCACCTCGCACACCACCAAACAAACGTCCCATTGATTCAAGAAGCTGCTCAGCGAGTCGAGTTTTTTGTAACACCAACCCCATAAAGACAAACAGAGGAACCGCCATTAGTACCGTATTTTCCATAATGGACTGTATGCGGTATGGCATAAACGCAAACATTTCTATCCCTTCGGCCCACACACCAAAGATCAGCGCGATACCGCCAAAAGTGAAAGCAACAGGGAAACCTAGTAGTAGCGCGAATAAGGCTACAAAAAACATCACAATACCGATCACGAGAATGTCCTTATTCGTTTGAGCCGGAAGATTTAACGTAAATGAGGTGTGGATTGAACAGCTTGTTCAATGAATGCAGAACTAAACCCACACCAGCAATCGCCATAAAGAAGAATGACAGAGGAATCATCGCTTTGATTATCCAGCGATAAGGCAAACCGCCTGGATCGCCAGAGGTTTCACCAAGCGCGTAACTTTCTTTGGCGAAATCAATACCGAACCAAGCGACCAATAAGCAAAATGGGAACAGAAAAGCAAAAGTGCCTAACAGGTCGATGATAGCTTGAGCCTTAATAGATAGACGCTCATAGAACACGTCCACACGTACATGTCCACCCGCTTTAATCGCATAGGGCACACCGAGCATAAACACCGCCGAGAACAAATGCCATTCCATCTCTTGGAAGGCAATGGAAACATCATTAAACACGTAGCGCATCACTACGTCATAAACAACATTCGCTAGTAACAGTAAAAATAAAATACTGGATAACCAACCTAGCACGTCTGCTACTTTGTTAAACAGTCTTTCAATATAAATTAAACTACGCATACAACTTTCCGCCTATCCGCCATATTTATTTCAATGTTTTAGTTAAGGGCATATGACCATTTTTTGGGGAAAAGTGGCGCAGGAGCCGCGCCACTTAAAGGGGGGTATTAATTGTCGAACTTATTTAGGTAAGCTTTCGATGCAATGTCAGTCCAAGAACGGGCTTGCTGAAGGTAAGCCGCTTGAGAAGCTTGAATTTCTTTTGCCGTCTCATCTTTCGCTGCATGCTCTTTTAGCAATTTGTCGTTAGCATCACGCAGTGCATCCATTACTTCACGTGGGAAATCTTTTACTTTCACGTCTGGGTAGTCTGTTTGAATCGTTGCCCAGTTCTTACCACTTTCGTGAGTAGATTGAATGTACATATCGTACGCGGCTGTCTTCATCGCGATTTGTAGAATGGCCTTCAAATCATCAGGTAGCTTGTTCCAAGTACGTTTGTTCACTAGGAACTGCAGCTCTGTTGCTGGCTCATGCCAACCTGTGTAGTAGTACGGTGCAATTTTGTGGAAGCCCATACGAAGGTCTAGTGATGGGCCCACCCATTCGAGAGCATCAATAGTACGGCGCTCTAAAGAAGTATACAGCTCACCAGAAGCAATATTCGTTGGTTTAGCACCAACCTCTGCTAAGATCTCGCCAGCAAAGCCTGGGATACGCATTTTCAAACCTTGCAGGTCATCCACACTGTTGATCTCTTTTTGGAACCATCCGCCCATCTGAACATCAGTGTTACCACCAGGGAAAGACATCATGTTATGCGGCGCATACACTTTCTCCATTAGTTCCATACCACCACCGTGATAGAACCAAGCGTACTGTTCTGGTGCCGTCATACCAAAAGGCATTGTCGTAAAGTAGAGGGTATTTGGCACTTTACCTTTCCAGTAATACGACGCTGAGTGACCCATGTCATATTGACCAGATTTCACCATATCAAACACACCGAAAGGCGCTTTGTGCTTGTTCGAAGAGTCAATGCGGATTTGCAAACGACCGTTTGACATTTCTTCAGCCATTTTCGCCATGTTCTTCGTTGCGTCACCAAAGATAGGGAAGTTTGGCCCCCATGTTTCTGCTAATTTCAAGCGATACACTTTATCGGCCGCGCTCGCAGTACCTGCAACAAACGCCAAACAGGTTGCCGCAACAATAGCCGTGCTCTTCATGACACGTGTTACTGATTTCTTGATAAAACTCATTATTCAGTTCCTTGAGTAAGTTCCCTGTTGAAGCCACTAGGTAGCTCCAAGTTTCACATTCCCCATTACTATGGATGCAAATTTGAACAACGGATATTCGGGAGAGCACGCAGTGACAAAAGAATCAATTAGACCCTTCCGACCTTGGTATTACGTAGATATACGCAGGAAATAAGATAAATAAAATTAAAAGCGAATTAAATCAATAAATTAAGCCCACAACCATTGTCAGCTACAGGATTAAATACTTAGGTATTTATTATCAGAAGGTTATTACACGCACGCTACTTTTGTGACATCAGTCGCTAACATTAACAAGCGTTAAATCTGGACGATCAAAAAGACCCCTTTTATAGGGGTCTTTTTGAAAATAGGTTAAAGTGAACGCTTATAGCGCTTTGTAGATCACTTTATTGCCTGCTAGCTGCTCTTTCGCCACTAAGCCTTCTTCTAGAAGTTTCTTAAGTGCGCCAGTCGCCCAAGATGCCGCTTTCGCTTCTTCTTGGCCAGCTTCAAGGCCGATGCCTTTTGGATTGATACCGTCAGCATTTTTAGCAACGATGTCTAGCACTTGTTGCTGCTTAGGAGTTAAGGCTACATCAACTTTTTTTGTCGCAGTTGCGGTTTCAACTACAGGTGCTTTCGCTACAACAGGTTTTTCTGTTTTTGTTGCAGCTGCTGTGTTGGCAACTACCGCTTTAATACGCTTTTGCAACTTAGATTGCACTTTGCGCTTATGAGCAAGTCTCATTTAGTTTTCTCTCCAATTCACTGCATCAGGACAGTGGTCAAAATTCGAAGCGCGTTTTATACCAAAATTTTGATAGCTTTTGTAGAGTATTGACACAAAGTGGAGGCAAAAATGCAGACCTACGCCGTTTATGGCTATTATTTAAACAATAAACTTTCTTATCAGCTCATCGGTATAAAGAAACAGGTAAGGTCAACATCAACAGTTAATATGGATACATTACATTTCAGCAACCATAACTACACATGGCAGTCTCCAACCATCAAAGTCGTCGCCGCGGTGGGCGGTTTAGCGTGTTTTAGCTTTCTTTTATTGTCGCCCAATTGGCAACAGGCGTTGGTTTTCATATGCCTAGTTATTGCCGTCATGACTTTCGCCTACTTTATGCTCATCAAAAGTCGTGTCACTTTTACTCTGACTGCCACTCACTTTCAACAGCACGTATTTAAGGGCGGATGGGTGGTAAAATGGAGCAATATTGAACGTATCGGTATGTGTACTCATCATCAAGATGGCTGGCACAAGCCTTTGCCATGGATAGGCATAAGACTCAAACATTACGAGCCATACTTGGATGCCATCTGCCCGAGAGTGGCAACGGATCTGTTATTAAGTCAGCGTGCGTTACTTTATATCGGAGCTCAGCAAACTTCTCCTTCACTCAATTTTGAAGACATTGTTTTGGACTCGGAAGCGTATGTCACTGACAGCGGGAAAGAGTATCGAGGCTTGCTCGCCATGCTCGCCAATCGAATGCGATACCAAAGGGAGTTTCATGGCTTTGATGTCTTTGTCGCAGAAGCCGACTTAGATAGACCCGCAGAGGAATTTGTTGGACTTACCCGCCGCTACTTAGCAGCAGCGGATAAAGAGTACCCCTAAAAGCGAGGCGAAGCGCGAAACGAGGCCGTCAGCGCTTAAAAAAACCTTCATTAATAAAGTGGCATTTCATCGGCAACAAATGGGTTTGACGCTCGTTCATGACCAAACGTAGATTGAGGTCCATGCCCCGGAACGAATCTTACATCATTACCTAATGGCCATAGCTTCGTTTTAATGGAGTTGATTAATGTCGCGTAATCACCTTGCGGGAAATCGGTTCGACCGATCCCACCGTTAAATAATACGTCACCAACAAACGCGACTTTTGAGTCTTCATTAAACAGCACGACATGACCTGGAGTGTGCCCTGGAGTATGAATGACATTGAGCGTTTGATTACCAAATTTTACCGTATCGCCATCGTCTAACCACTGATTTGGTTCAAATGCAGTCGTCAATGGAAAACCGAACATTTGACTTTGGTTTTCCAAGCCTTGTAACCAGAAGTTATCCGCTTTATGAGGGCCAACAATTTGGGCATTAAGGGCGGCGGCCAGTGGCTCTGTTCCACCAACATGGTCAAGATGGCCATGTGTCAATACGAGCTGTTCCACCTCAACGCCAAGTTCTTTAATCAACATTTCCAGCTGTTTTACATCACCGCCGGGATCAACCACCACCCCTTTCATGGTCTCATCACACCAAACAATCGAGCAATTTTGGGCAAATGAAGTGACAGGCACTACTTGATATTGAAGACTCATCATACATCCTATTAATTTTGCAATTAGCTGGACTATGACATCACACTAACGGAATGACAAGTGCTACCAATTCCGCACAGGGCCCGTATCAATATGCACAAACTGACTTTTAGGGTAATACCCAACCCCACCTGATTGAATAGCTAACGCCGCTTCGTGAACATGACTTAGTTTCACGCCCTCCAATCTAAAGTCTATTGCTTGACCCAGCATATGACGGCTTTTCCTCGCCACACCGCTCGATCGTGCACCCAACGCCGCGTTGGTTTCTGGGGAACGATACCCAGAGATGATCAGTACTTCAGACTTAACCCCTAATAAGTTCTGAATTTCCGATAATTGATCAAATAGGCGCTTATCCATACTATGGATTTCATTACGTCGATGATCTCGACACAGCGTATTGAGGCGAGCAAGCTCCGCTTGAATATACTGAGCCCCATCAAAATAACAGCTCTCCAGACTTTCACCTGTATGTAAGTTATTCAGAGCCAATGTTCTTGGTGCAGCTGACTGTGTAGCAAAAGATAGGGACGGCACCAGTGTTGCGGTCGCGCCACACAAAGCGAGTTTGAGGGCGCCTCGTCTAGATATGTTGATTTGATTCATACTATTTAGCGAAAGGGAACAACAGAATTGCGGCGCAAGATACGTGTTTACCGCACTTATTACAAATCGGATAACAACCAAGAGGCCGCTATTGCCTCTACAACTATTGGTTACCCTTTGACCGAAAAGCGATTTTTATATTGTTCAAATTTGTGTCATTTTTTTGATAAGGCCGCACTGTCGATACTTTCTCGCTTTGCATCGTAGCGATAAACATCTCCACGGAAATGTGCCTGTCCATCAGCCATCCAAGCGGTCTGATAAATGATATGAACGGGAATACGTTGTTTGAGTGCAATCGCTTTGTTTGGGCGTTCGGTTGCAACGTCTCCCAACGTTTTTCCTTGGGCTTCAAGCAGCACTTGAGCAAACTGATCTGCATGCTCAACCCTCACACAACCAGAGCTAAACGCACGTAAGCTTTCATCAAACAAATGTTTGCTGGGCGTGTCATGCAAAAAGATCGCTCGGGCATTAGGGGTATTGAACTTATATTGTCCGAGTGCATTTAATTCGCCAGCTTGCTGGCGCATACGATAAGGGAAACGTCGAGCATTAACTTGTTGCCAATCGATCATGGTCGGGTCAATCGTGACTTGGTTGTTCCAACCTTCGAGGATTTCGATTCGCTGTGCGAACAAATAGGTAGGATTCCTTTTCACTTTCGGAATGATATCTTTGACCATAATTTTCCACGGCACATTCCAGGTAGGATTCAGGATAAGCGAATCCATTTTTGTCTCAAGTAGTGGTGTTTGGCGCGACGCTCTACCGACAATAACACGTGACTCAAATCTTTCTTCCCCGTCGTCCCAATATTGAAGCTGAAAGTTTGGCACATTCACCAAGATGATATTATCCCGTTGCTGCGGCCACAGGCGAGAACGCTCGGAGTTAAGTGCTAAGATCCGCAATTTATCAGATGCAGATTTATTCAACCACTCAATCGTATTAGGACCAATAATGCCGTCATCGTTTAAACCATAAATGGTTTGGAACTGCCTTATAGCAAGCTCAAGTGACTCATCGAAGACACGATCCTCTCTTGCCGCAACAAAAATGTTTGATTCTGACAATCGCTCCAACAGTACAGAATAAGAAGCGTCTGGAAAACTGTCTCCAAGCCGTTTAAGGCCAAACTGCTCATAGTCTACATTGGTCATCTGCGATTTAGAGACCAGAGCAATGTAGGCGTTTTCAAACCCGTCTTGTTTAAGCATAGGAGATGCGAATGACGTGATGTATCTGAGTTCATTCCCCGCCACAAATGCTTTCACCATTAAATCAATTTCTGTCGCCGAAGGGCGAGAAAGTGGCTCAACCAAATCTGTGGTAAACAGCCACTCCTTACCTTTGTCCTGAGATTCAGCCACATAACTTAGGTAGAGCAAAAAGGTATCGGTTGCCACCTTATCGTATTGGCTCATTTCGCCTTGTTGGTAATGCTGTTGCAGCTGTTCCACTCTGGATTGGAATAACGGACTAAAGCCAGCAAGCCTCATAATATCCAGTTGCAGATTCAATTGAGCGTTGAGCTCGTTTTCGCTCCAGAGTGATTCCACGCCCAATCGAGAGTATAGGTAATCTACTAATGAGGGATAGAGCAAACCGTTTTGATGATCCTCGACCGTATTACCGGATGCGGTCATTGCGGGCGACGTGCCTTGTTCGAGAATTGGCTTGATATGTTTGACAGAATAAGAAGCTAGCCCTGTTGAACCTGAGACAAGCTGATCCGGCGCTGCGACCAACATACTGGTCAACGCAAAGGAGAGCCAACCGACACACAATGAGAGCCGTCTGTTTTGCATTTGCCAAACTCCTTTCCAACAAGGATCATAAGTATGGCAGAAATCACACTGTCAACATGATAAATTTACGCTAAACCAGCTACCGTCTCATTTATGTGATTGCACTCCAGTGATTATCCCATTGAATACCAGAGTAAAAGCGTTTTTTTTGCAAATTTGGGCTAATTTGAACGACCTGACCAACACCTGAACTCACATGGAAATCGCCGTTTCTCACCACCACGCCTGATGCATCTGGAAGTGCATTGATTTCGAGCAGCGCTCGAGTTGCTTTGTCCCAAATGCCGTAACAGCTGCCACGAGGAGATGTGGCTAGAATGTGCGTCTCTGTTGCAGCAATGCTTGCAATGTAGTGGTTAAATCTCGCCCATTGCTCGGGCTCTCCCCCCAGCTCTTGCATCGCGTCGCCTCGTTGATGAATCGCTACGAGCGGCACATAATCATCAGGTTCACCTCGGTATTGTTGTCCCGTCAGTACCGTTTTATCACCATCATGAGCAAGGTGCCGAATACTCTTGTGATGATCACTCAGCGTCGCTTGTTCTAATAATTCACCATGAGGAGACAGGTAACTCAAGCTTGGTTGCATGGTCGCCAGATTTTGTGGTCGTCGACCATTGGTATGGACACCGCCTACACCAACAACCAACGAATCGTCTGCCATCACAATAACTTCGTGGGGTCCCAATCCAAAATCGGTAAATTCCCCTACTTTTTGATAGTCATTGTTCACATCATAGACCCCCACAATGCCTCGACTACTTGAGCGTTCGCCTTCCGTTGAATACAACCAGCGACCATCATTAGAATAGACACCATGCCCATAAAAATGTCGGTTATCTGGTGCTAGAATGAGCTTCTTCATCGTTCCTTCAAGATAGTCGAACACCATCGCATAACTTCCGGGCCGACGAGCAAACATCACTGCATGACGAGAGTGTGGCGATACCGCGATACCGTGCCCACGAGCGGGGAGAGGTAACCTATGTATAGTGGTCGCCTTTTCGCTGGAGACGATAACTTCGTAGTCCCCTTTACTGCGAACCGATCCCCCTATCAAGGTTTCCTTAGTGTGGGTTGCCGTGGATGCGCAAGCCGTTAATAAAGAAGGCGACATCGCTGTGATGCCGGCCCACTTGGTGAAGTTGCGTCTAGAAATATTAATCGCCATCGGTCGCATTAAACCCTATAACTACACCCAACTGAATCGAAGCCTCTTCATTGATCAGATACTTAAGCTGCTCAAGCTTGTTGTATTGCGACAGCGCCATCCGATAACCTTGCTTGGATTGCAATAGCGCAAATAAGCTGGTTTCATTGGGCCAAGGTTCTAAGGTGTCTTCAAACTGCTTAACAATACGGTCTGCCAATGGTGCATGACCTTCATCACGCAATATCCTATCAAGCCCCTCTCCTTTAGCTAAATAGAGCGCTTGCAGTGCTTCGACGTTGGCTTTTAAATTGCTCATCGATATTTTAGAACGCCAAGACTCTGAGAAATACGGTCGCGGAGCCCCTATTTTGGCTAACGGACGAGACAGCTTTTTCATACTGTAATCAAGCTGGTTAGAAAGCAGCGCAAGATATTCTGCCTCCCATGCTTCTTTATCCAACGAGGACCATGGATTAGTTTGCCATGCCTTAAAAATTGTATCAGCCCGATCGGTTAAAGAAGCGGTTATGGCAGTTGCCAATGCACAGTGCTCTCGGGTACCTTTTGCTAGTGTTGATGCCTCATCATAAAGCAGCCATTCAACGGCACCGAGTCCTTGAATGGTGACACTCTGTAATTGCACCGACTCCATGCTCCAAACGTCAGTTTTCACCGCCTGTGACATCTTTCGACCTGTGGTATTTTTCTTGTCTGGCCAGAATTGAACATTCCAATTCTGTTCCAGAGCCATCGCAGGGCCGCGCTCTTGCCCTTGTATCCACATCCAACGGGACATCCCTTGTTTCCATGCCAAGGAGACCTGCTCTAGACTCGATTTTGCTTGGCAGAATTGCTCGGTTTGCGATTGCAGGTTCACCATTGCGGTTTTAAACTTCAGCGCAGAGTCGAACTCAACTTCATATAAGGCTTGGCTAAGATGTGTCGTCAGTTCAGGCTTAGCGGTTTGAGTCACACTGCTCGACTGACATGCCGTTAATAAAAGTAAGCTCAGCGCTATGGACGAAGGTTTGTAATTCACGCAGTTCTCCTTAAAGTGAATTTAGAAACGCTAGTAGCGCATCACGTTCTGATTTAGAAAGAGCTAACACGTTTTGTTTTGCATGTTCTGCTTCGCCACCGTGCCATAAAATCGCTTCGGTGAGATTTCTCGCTCGCCCATCATGAAGAAAATAGGTGTGACCATTGACTTCTTCGGTATAACCAATGCCCCATAATGGTGCTGTGCGCCACTCACGACCCGTTGCTGCATACTCTGGTCGATGGTCTGCTAGCCCCTCCCCCATGTCATGTAATAGCATGTCAGTATAAGGGTGTATCGTCTGGTTCGAAATGGCAGGGAGTCCTTCGCGTGTGCTGGTTTGAATATCGCTCCTATGGCAGTTTTGACAACCCACCTTATTGAATAGCTTTTCACCTTCAACAACTAACGGATCATTGATATTACGTCGTTGAGGTACCGCTAAATGCTGAGTATAAAACTCGACGAAGTTGAGAATTTTGTCGCTGACTTCAGGTTCGCCACCGCTGTGCTGTGCGGTACAGATGTCCTGATTACTAGAACAGTTCTCACTTGGAAACAGCGAACTGGTTAAACCTACGTCACCATTAAACGCCGCCGCATTTTGCTGCATCAAATTAGGCTGCCCTGCTTTCCAGCCAAAACGGCCCAGTTCCATCTTGTTGGAGCGAACGTCCATCACATAGTTTGGCTTTCCCGAAACTGTTGTCTTCTCGGCTTTTTGTTCTGCAGCAAAGGCTAAAATAGCCGACTCGGGTATCGATTCGATTAACCCTAAACCAATCATCGGCGGTGCCACTCGTGCAGACATCAGCACATCCTGATGCATGTCGCCGTAAGCAAGCTCTACGATTTTGAGATTAGGTTTGCGCAACATCACGACCGTCCCATCGTCAAAGGTGACCGCAACCTCATCGTAAGTAATATCAATTTGCCCTTCAGGCTGCATATTGGGCAAAGCAAAATCTTGCAACTGACCGCCATAGCTCGGTTCAGGTATCAAGCCATCACGTTCATAGGCAGCTTTTTGCTGCACTGTCACGGCTGGAATACTCAAACGAACTAGCATAGAGACAGCATGTTGATCGTTTTCTTCAGGGGGGTGGCCACGACCGTCTTTAATATGACAGTTTTGACACCCATTGGTATTAAATAGTGGCCCCAGGCCATCTCTTGCGTCCGTTGACGCGGGAGCTTGAACCCACGGGTTTCTAAAAAAACTGTTACCAACACTAAAATCTAGTCGCTTTGACATAGGTAAGTTAGCCGCTGGCATTGAATAAGCATTCGGCCCTTCTTTTTTTACTGTTGTTTTACCGCCAGATAGATGGGAAGACTCGGACTCCGCAAATGCAGATCCGACAAAAAGCAAAAATAGCGTGGCTAAAAAAGGATAAGTTCTAGACATACAGAGCTCACAAAAAGATCGACAAAAGGGGGCAGTAGCCCCCTAATTATTATGGTTATGGTGTTTAGAATTCGTGGTCAGCAGTATCTGGATTTAAGCTATCAATACCAATGATACCAGCTGCACGTTCGATAGAACCTGTTTGACCAATCAGCGCTACAATGGTGTCATTGACGAGTTTATTGCCTTGAGGGTTGTTTGATGCGATCAACTGGTCAAAGTGTTGATTGTCTTTTTCGGCTGACGTCACTAGTTTGCCAACTTGAGCTCGTGCTGCATCAAACTGGGTTAGAATTTCTTTCGCCGCTGTTTTGTCTTTCGCTTCAACGAGATCCGCAATACTTGGCCCATCAACCATAGTGCCGTCAGTACGTAGATAGGTACCGGTATAAACGTTGTAGATGCCTTGCTCGTTGTAATAGTGCGAGTTGTGCGTGTTATCAGAGAAACAATCGTGTTCATCTTCTGTAGAGTTGGCTTCTAGAGCCACTTTCATACGTTCACCAGCGAGTTCACCTAGAGACAATGAACCCATACCAAAGAGCATTTTACGAATACCGTTATCCGCTTTATCAGCAAGAAGTTCTGAGCGGTAGTTGTCCTTTTCAGCGGCAGACCACTGTTTTTCAATCCATTGAAGATCATGGACCAATAGCTTTGACGCTGCTTGAAGATATTGTGCACGACGTTCACAGTTACCGTTGGTGCAGCCTTCACCGATTACATAGTCAGTATAAGGACGCTCACCAGCCCCCGCGTTGGTGCCATTAAGATCTTGGCCCCACAATAAAAACTCAATCGCATGATAGCCTGATGCTACGTTTGCTTCAGAGCCACCAACTTCATTTAAGTTAGCAATCACTTCAGGGGTAATTTCTTTAATATCAAGCGTTGTCGCGCCAATTTTTAGGCTCTCGTTAGCCACGATGTTTGCTTGAGCACCTTCATTACCTAGCTCATACTGGTAGTCCGCACTCACATAGTCAATAAGACCTTCATCGAGCGGCCATGCGTTCAGTTGACCTTCCCAATCATCAACGATGGCATTACCAAAACGAAATACTTCGGTTTGCTGATAAGGTACGCGAGAAGCAAGCCATGCTTGTTGTACATCAGCAAGCCCTTTTTCAGAGGGGTTCGCTAAGAATGTGTTAATAGATGTGTCTAGATCTTTCGCCTTAGTCAGTGCATCTGCGAATACCGCATGAGCAAGATCGGCATAGTGTTCGACCACTTGGTCTTTAGAAACTGCAGAAAACGCAGCGCTTGAAGTCATTACGAGAGAGGCTGCCACAGCCCCCTTCACCATGGTTGTTAGATTCATCAAAAGCATCCTTGTTGAGCTTAATAGTTATTAGTAGTGCGAATTATTATCATTTATACTACGAAGTGCGATAATACTCAGTTACAATTTATTTTCAAGAATAAATACAAAAAAGCCTCACGAAAGTGAGGCTTTTATATCATTTTACTAACAACTTTTTACTTGGCGCTTTGATTAATGCTCTATAGCTTGAGGTAGTGTTTACCGTGAGAAACTTTCGCTTTCAGGTAGTTTTCATTGCCATCTTTGATGTGGGCGTGGGTATTCACGACTTCTTCAATGTTGATGCCGTGCTCGCGCAATTCACGAACTTTTTTAGGATTGTTAGTGACCAGGCGAATGGAGTGCACGTCTAGCGCTTTGAGCATTTGAGCCGCTTCAGTAAAGTCACGCAAATCATCACCAAACCCCAAATGGTTGTTGGCCTCATACGTATTCATGCCTTCAGATTGAAGCTTATAGGCATCTAACTTGTTGTAGAGCCCGATACCCCGTCCCTCTTGGCGCAAATATAGGATGATTCCACCTTCTTTACCCATTCTTTGGATAGTTTCTTCCAATTGCTCGCCACAGTCGCAGCGTGACGAGTGGAACACATCACCGGTCAAACACTCTGAATGCATCCTTACTAAAGGTAAAGATTGGGTCTTGTCAGATGATCTAAAAATAATCGCCACATGTTCTTTATCTGTCTTGAGTCCACGAAACGACAACATTTCAGCATCTGTATCACTTCTTGAACCGACTTTTAATTCTATTCTGGCACGTACTTCCGCCATAGTCTCTCTCACTAGATTATCTCGGGCTAGTAATGAACTTATCTCAGCCATCGCTCTATTCTCCATAAAGTGAACTATGGGGGCTAATACTCGACTTTTCAACAATAAGATCAATATAGTGATTGTTATATTATAACAATCACTGACGATAAGAAACTAAAAAAGCCCCGAGTGATCGCACTCGGGGCTAATAGAAATCTCTTGCTGAGGGGACAGGAACGATAAGCGCTAGGCTTGTTTTTGTTTCCACACCGCTAACTGCACCCACACATTCTCTAATTCCGCTAACTCTTCCTTCGTTAGCAAAGAAATCGTTTGTGACAGCTCTCCTGAGCTAGCACCGTGGGATGAATTAAGGTGTGCATAAAAGTCTTTTTTCAGTTGGTTGATGACTGCTTCCACTGCTGTACCACCTTAGTTACGGGTTATTTCCTAAACAGTGTGATAATACCACTCTGATCAGATCGTACAGATTTTTCAAACATTTCTGGAACTACCGTCACAATCTAACGAGTTTTGACCCAAAACTTTCTAAACTTTATCGGACAGTGAACGACGGCAGCAATTTGTTACTGAACTTTTTTATTGAGACGGTAGAATAACGGCACTTTACACTTCAAAGAACAATGTCATGTTAAAAATCATCAGTAACCAAGACTTCGATACCTTTGCGCAAAACGCAAAAGACGCACCGCGTAAACGCAGTCATCATAACCTTCACGAACAACTAGACGCAGGCGTTCAACGTCTATTCATCTCTACCGAACCAGAAACTTATATGCGCCCTCACCGTCACAGTGAAGAGCACAAATGGGAATTGTTCCTTGTTCTTAAAGGACAACTGGATTTACTGATTTTTGATGATGAAGGCAATGTGACCGAACGTCATAGTCTGTCACCAGAGACGAATCGCGCTATCGAAATCCCACCGGGTACTTGGCATGGTTACGCGTGTATGCAATCAGGTACTGTGGGACTTGAAATCAAAGAAGGCGCGTATATTCCGACGCCTCAAGAAGATTTCGCACCTTGGTCGCCAGCAGAAGGCGAAGACGGTGCCAATGACTATCGTGATTGGATGAGTACTGCGCAACCAAACACAAAATAGTCTTTGCCTGCTATCCTCATACTAAATCTGCAAAAGCGTAGATAAAAGTAGCATCTAGAGCGGGAATGTTGATAATACCCGCTCTGCATACCGACTGAGGACAGCTCTTGAACACTCCAGCCTTTTCTACCTTAAACTTACCATCTGAATTACTCGGCACGTTAGACAGTCTGGGTTACGCTTCAATGACGCCAATCCAAGCTGAAGCCCTACCAAAAATTTTGGCGGGTAAGGATGTTATCGGCCAAGGAAAAACAGGCTCAGGTAAAACCGCAGCCTTCTCTCTCGGTGTACTTAGCAACTTAAAAGTAAAGCGCTTTCGCGTGCAGTCACTTGTTCTTTGTCCAACTCGTGAGCTTGCGGATCAAGTGGCAAAAGAAATTCGCACCCTCGCTCGTGGTATCCACAATATCAAAGTACTGACTTTGTGTGGCGGTATGCCGATGGGACCACAAATCGGTTCTCTGGAACACGGAGCGCATATCCTAGTTGGGACGCCCGGTCGCATCCTCGATCATCTAGAAAAAGGTCGCATCGACCTTAGCGAACTGAATACTTTGGTGCTTGATGAGGCCGACCGTATGCTAGATATGGGCTTCAAAGACGCATTAGACGCCATCATCAACGAAGCACCAAAAGAGCGACAAACCCTGCTTTTCAGCGCCACATTCCCAGAACAAATTCAAACTATTGCTGCTCGTGTTATGAAGCAACCAGAAGTGGTCAAAGTAGAGAGTAAACACGATCACTCAAGCATCAAACAGTTCTTCTATCAAACCAACACTCTCGAAGAGCGTGATAATGCACTTGAAAACTTGCTGCTGACTCACCAACCTGAATCCGCAGTGGTGTTTTGTAACACCAAAAAAGAGGTTCAGAACGTGGCGGATGAACTGCTTCATCGTGGCTTTAGTGTGATTGACATTCATGGTGATTTGGAACAAAGAGAGCGTGATCAAGCACTGGTGCAATTTGCCAACAAAAGTGTGTCGATTCTTGTGGCAACCGATGTCGCAGCTCGCGGTCTTGATGTGGATAACCTCGATGCTGTATTCAACTATGAGCTGTCTCGCGATCCGGAAGTCCATGTACACCGCATTGGCCGTACTGGCCGCGCCGGCAACAAAGGTCTAGCTTTTAGCTTCTATAACGAGAAAGAGTTTTATCGTGTCGCGCGTATCGATGAATACATGGATATGCCAATTGAGCCTAGTGCACTGCCTGCTAAGTCAAACAATCAACCATTCCAAGCAAAAATGGTGACGATTCAAATCCAAGGCGGTAAGAAGCAAAAACTGCGTCCGGGTGACATTCTAGGGGCGTTAACCGGTGATAAAACACTTTCAGGCAATCAAATTGGTAAGATCAATATGTTCCCGATGAGTGCTTATGTGGCGGTCGAAAAAGGGATTGCTAAGCAAGCTTTAACTAAGATTACCAATGGTAAGATGAAAGGCCGTAATTTCCGCGCTCGAATCATCAAAGCTTAAGCCATAAGCCATAAGCCATAAGCCATAAGCCATTGTAAAACAGCTCTTCGTTAAAACGCAGAGCTGTTTTTTTATGCGCTACTGTGTGGACAACACCATAGATATCGCAGAAAAAGGGCAGCCCTGCTTACAGCGTCCACAACCATCACAAGCGTTCTTATTCAGCTCTGGTAAAGCGTATGAGGCGATACTTACCGCCTGTTTTGGACAGGCTTCTTGGCATAGGTAGCAATCACCAAACAGCGCATTTTGACATCCATCTGAAAACTGTGGAATTAAGCCCGTATTGCTGTTCTGCCCATGTAATGCTCCCGTTGGGCATGCTCGGTTACATGCGCCACACTGACTGCAGTAGCCATAGTCAAGTACTAGCCGGGCGAGTTCATCTTCAACAGTAATGACCTGCTCCGGACAAGCTTTGACACAATCTCCACACGCATTGCAGATCTGTTGATACAGCACTTCATCCACCGCTTTGGGCGGTCTCGGGACGGTTCGTGAGATTTCTTGGCAATCTAACTTAGCCGCGATTGAATCATCATTAGCCGTTATCGGTGAATTTCGAGTACTACCCTTTGCCAAAGCGCGAAAAAGACCACGACGACTTATGGTTTTGTGCTCCATATACGCTTTGTAGTATTTTTCATCTCTGGTCATGAGTACTTACCAACCTTAGCGATACAGTTTGACGGCAAGAGGAGTAATAGTGAGCAGCTCCTGAACAGCTTCACACCATTGTGATACCAATTTGGCTAACTGTTTGTAGCTTGTGGTAGCAGCATGCTTCTCAACTAACTCGAAATAGCGGTAACACCACGTCAGTAAATGCTCTGCGAATAGCACTTTGACCGATTCAATATCTTGCTCTTGTTCCACCAACTGACTAACGGCGAACAACATTAGACCAATCTGATCTTCTGGCTCTCTCATCCCAGTATCTAGGGCAATATCGTGAGATCGAAGAAACTGACGGTATGCTACCGTGCTCTCACCAAAAATCACCTCTTCTCGATCCATATATACTGAGCCCCATGGGGGTGCCAGCATCGCTTCTCCGCCTTCAAACAGCAAGAAGAAATCTTGATTTAGCGCCTCATTGCTCTCGCCTTTTACCTGTTGGCACCAGGCTTGCAGATCGCTGTCTTGCAAGTTTTCATCTTGTGCCAATGCAGCCAGCAAGATCTGGTTATTACTGTCGGTAAGAGGGAAGTAAAACAGTGAACCAAATACCTTTGCCATGGTTTGCAAACTAAGTAGGTCGATAGATTGATTTTCTGACATGAATTTACCAAATTTGAAAAGTGACTAAATTGAACCTTAGAACAAGAGCAGGCTATGTTAGCCTGCTCTTGTCTTTTCTACATGCCTGCTGTCATATGCAGACCAAAGAACACACTGCGTCCAATCAGTTCGGCAACTAACACCATAGCAAAACCAATCACCGCAATTGGCATTGAGCGAGATTCAGAGCGCATCGCCCAGATCCACGCAGCAACACCAACAAACACTAGAACAAAACGCAAGTTTTGAATCTCAGCCATATTTGGTACTAGTTCATTCGCTGCAACAATCGCCGAGTGAATGTTTGGTAAGTCAGCCACCATGGACATCGTGACCATCACCATGGCAACAGCAGTCACGCCAGCAACGATTGCCGTCACTTTACCTAAACGCGGACATTCTAATTTAGCACCACGCATCAGGATAAGTGACAGCATCACGCCGCAAAGGATAGCTGTAAGCGTAAATGATTGACTGGTAAATGGCGTATCCCAAGTTGGAACGGTATCGATGATGTAAACGTTCGTCATAGCGACCATAAAAATCACACCAATAACCATCGCTGCAACCATCAATCCTTTGCGAATTACCTCGCTGCCTTTATTGATCACAGAGAGCAGCCAATATAGCCCCCCTAAACCAAAGAACATCGAGCCAAACAGAATCTCACGTGATAACCACGATGTGCCGATTTGGTTTAACGCGTTAATCGCGCGCAGTGGACTACCTAGGTGCATGGTCGACGCCATAAAGCCGAGTCCCATAAACACCCAAATAAAGAACATATTGCGAGTCATCGCTGTCTTAACATGTGCATCCGCTTTGCCTAACAGTGTGATTACGCCCATCACGATAAACGCACCAACGGCTGTTTGTGCAAATACAGTGAAGAAAATCAGAGGCCATTCATGCCATCCCATGTTAAACCTCCTTAGGGTTTGCTAGGTGACCAGTGGTGTCATTCGTTGGACGCGCATGACGGTTTGGTTTGATCACGATATTTGGTTTCGTTAATGTTGATGACGGTAATGGCGCAACATCGGCGTTGGTGCCATATTTAGCGCGTAGCTCGGCAATCGGACCGAACTCCAGCGCACGAAGTGGACAAGAGCCGACACAAATTGGCTCAAAACCTTCTGCTACGCGTTCAAAGCAACCATCACATTTCGTCATGTGACCTTTTTCTTTGCTGTACTGAGGAGCACCGTATGGGCAAGCATTAGCACAGTGTTTACAGCCAATACACACCTTCTCATCCACAACGACAAAACCATCTTCACGTTTGTGCATCGCACCTGATGGGCACACTTTTGCACAAGCTGGTTCATCACAGTGGTTACACGCAATAGAAGTGTAATAAGCAAACACGTCTTGACGGTAAGTACCGTTCTCTTCTACCCAGTTACCACCAGCGTATTCGTAGACTCGACGAAAGCTACGATCAACGCCAAGATCCTTAAAGTCTTTGCAAGATAACTGACAGGTCTTACAGCCAGTACACTTACTCGAATCGATATAAAAACCGTATTGTTTCATGAGTTAGTCCTTACGCCTTATTTGCCAGTTGAACTTCTACTAAGTTAGTGTGTTGAGGGTTACCTTTCGCCAGAGGGCTTGGGTGTTGAGACGTTAGAACGTTAATTGAACCGTTATGGTCAACCTTGTTGCCGTCTGGTGCATACCATGCACCCTCTCCGAGAGCCACCACTCCCGGCATCATTCTTGGCGTAACTTTGGCGTTAATTCGAACTTCACCACGGTCATTGAAGATCTTGATTCGGTCACCATTTTTAATACCACGACGCTCAGCATCTACAGGGTTGATCCACATTTCTTGTTGTGCAGCCTGCTTCAATACATCGACGTTACCGTATGTTGAGTGACAACGAGCTTTAAAGTGGAAACCCGTTAGCTGCAACGGATACTTATCGCGTAGCGGTGAATCCCAGCCTTCTGAAGTACTGACGTAAATCGGTAATGGGTGAATGACGTCACCTTCTGGCAACTCCCATTCCGCGGCAATGCGAGCAAGCTCTTCAGAGTAGATCTCCACTTTGCCAGACGGTGTGTTAAGTGGGTTATTCACCGGATCGGCACGGAATGCTTGGTACGCCACATAGTGACCGTTTGGATCGCTACGTTTTACGATGCCTTGCTGACGCACTGTCTCAAAGTCTGGCATTGTCGGGTCTAGCTTCAATGTCTCAGCATACAAATGACGTAACCAACCTTCTTGGTCGCGACCTTCGGTAAACGCTGGACCTACCCCCATACGCTCCGCCAAATCAGAACAGATTTGATAGATGCTGCGTGCTTCAAATTGAGGCTCAATCGCTTTATCGGCAAAAATAAAGTAAGGCATGTTCGCCGCTTTACCATCCATACAGAAATCCGCCTGCTCTGACGTCGTTAGGTCAGGCAGAATGATGTCGGCGTATTTTGCAGAAGACGTCATGTGGTTATCGATCACGACGATCATTTCACATGCTTTGTCATCTTGTAGGATATCGTGGGTGCGGTTGATGTCTGAGTGCTGGTTAATCACACAGTTACCAGCATAGTTCCAGATAAATTTAATCGGCACATCAAGTTTGTCTTTACCACGTACCCCATCACGCGTCGCCGTCATCTCAGGGCCACGAACAATCGCATCAGTCCATAAGAACATAGAGATCGCTGTTTTCACTGGGTTTTCTAGTGTTGGGAAGCGCACAAACGGAATGTTATAGTCCGATTCACGAGCACCAGAGCCACCACCATGAATACCTAGGTTACCGGTTAATAGCGCTAGCATAGCAATCGCACGTGACGCGATTTCACCATTTTGTGTACGCTGAAGACCCCAACCTTGATAGATAGCACAAGGTTTAGTTGAACCGATTTCACGCGCTGTCTTGATAATAATATCTGCAGGAATACCCGTAATTGGTGCCGCCCACTCAGGCGTCTTCTCAATACCATCTTCCCCTAAACCTAGGATATAAGATTTGTAATCGCTGTTGGCTGGCGCAGACGCTGGCAGTGTTTTCTCATCGTAACCAATACAGTAAGTGTCTAAGAACTCTTGGTCTACCAAATCTTCTTTGATCATGACGTGAGCCATTGCGGCAATAAGCGCTGCATCAGTGCCCGGTTTGATTGGAATCCACTGATCTTCGCGACCCGCTGCCGTGTCATTGTAGCGCGGGTCAATCATGATCATCCGTGCGTTGGATTTCTCTTTACTTTCAATCAAGTGATGAATCAAACCGCCGCCAGACATGCGCGTTTCAGCAGGGTTATTACCAAACTGAACTATGAGCTTACTGTTTTCGGTATCCGAGAAAGAGTTACCATTCGCCCAACCACCGTAGGTATAACTCAAACCTTTGGCAATTTGCGCTGTTGAATAGTCGCCATAGTGATTTAAATAACCACCCGTGAGGTTCATCAGACGCGCGATTAACGTGCTACCAGGAGGCCATGACTTAGTGACAGTGCCGCCTAATGTGCCCGTCCCGTAGTTGAGATAGATAGCTTCATTACCGTACTGCTTCTTAATGTGGTCTAAGCTGTTTACGATCTCCGTGTAAGCTTCATCCCAAGAAATACGCTTGAATTTCCCCTCGCCACGTTTACCGACACGCTTCATTGGGTATTTCAGACGGTCTGGGTTGTACACACGACGACGCATAGAACGACCACGTAAGCATGCTCGTACCTGAACGTCTTTGTTCGCGTAATCATCTTTACCCGTATTGTCGGCATCTACCCACTTAATTTCACCGTCAACGACATGCATGCGCAGTGGGCATCGACTGCCACAGTTTACAGTACATGCGCTCCACACCACTTTTTCGTCGTTGGCTTGTGGTTTGGTTTCCGCTTGGGCAGATTTAAAAGGGAGGGAAATGGCGCTGGTTGCAGCAGCAAGACCACCGATGGCTGAAGAGGATTTTATGAACCCTCGACGCGTCAGCGACGGCGTCAATAATTGCTTCAGTTTATTATTCATAAAGACATGCTCGATTATAGTTATGCATCATCGAGCGAATGTTACTAACGAAATCAGGTAAAACAGTTGATAAAAATCAACTCTAATACTTAATAGTTAGTTTTTTGGCATGTCTTTAGCGTTTAGTGGAATGTTTTTTATTCTGGCATTTATAGAAATTAATAATTTGTTATTTAAAGGAACAATAACTTTTTGTATTGATAGTTATTTGATTTTATAAATGACTATCAAACTCATTTAGACACATTAGTAACGTGCTAGTAATGACTAATTAATAAACAAATTACGCAGTGATGGATGAGGCGTCGCTGCTGTCAGAAGTACGATATCGACACTCGGTAATGAAGGCATTCCATTTAGTATTTTCACCTGTTCGTTCGTGCTTAAACGCCCCATCGCCCCTATCCCAACTCCGCTCGCCACCAGAGCACGCTGCGCAGAAGCCGTGTTACAGCAAGCAACCAAACGATGAGAAACACCCTGTTTGGCTAAACTATCCAGCGCTGCTGCATGATACTTACAGTCTGTCTGAAACAATACTAATGGTAATGGAAGCCTCTCTGTATCGAAATCATGTGCTGCTATCCAAACCCCTTTGTCGGATTCTAACCAGTAGCCTTCCTCACTATCTGCTGCTCGAGTCACAATTGCGGCATCTAACTTTCCTTCATCGAGCCAAGTTCGAAGTACAACACTAGGTTGACTGAATATCTGAATCGAGCACGTGGGTTCTGCCTGATTAATTGCAGCCACCACGTCGGGAAGGATGGTATCATTATAGTCTTCGGGACAACCTAGCCTCAACGCGGTCTTGTTTTGATAACGCTTAACCTGATGCAGTGCAGCATCGTGTAAAGAAAGTATCTGTTCGGCGTGAGCTTTTAGTGTAAGTCCAGCTTCACTTAGCACTCTATTGCGGCCGTTCCGTTCGAATAATACCGTACCAGTTTCAGATTCCAGTTTTTTCATCTGCGCACTAAACGCAGACTGAGTCCGATTAATCTGTTTGGCTGCCCGAGTAAAACTACCGGTCTCAGAAAAGGCAAGAAGACTTCTCAACGCCTCGATATCCATATCGCCTCCATCCATCATTTTTATTAATGACATACATTCAAATTTTGCGTTGGTCGCCCATCTCACCATTGATTAGTATGAAAATCAAATCACTAGGGAGGCAAATATGAAGCTGTATATTGGAAATCAAAATTATTCGAGTTGGTCATTGCGCGCGTGGCTTATCTTTGAGCAGTACCAGCTAGAAGTTGAAGTAGAAAAACTCAAGCTGTTTTCACCCGAGTTTTATCATACACTTAACGCGCTGACACCAACAGCCAAAGTTCCTACACTCGTGGATGACGAGACTACCGTTTGGGAGTCTCTGGCGATACTGGAGTATATCAATGAGCAATATCTGAATAACCACTGCTGGCCCCAAGACAGCACAGAGAAAGCGAAAGCGAGAGCAGTATCCTGTGAGATGCATTCTGGGTTCTTAGCACTACGAAATGAGCTTCCAATGAATTGTCGCGCCACGCGCCACGTAACCCTTTCTCCTGAAGCATTAAAAGATATCGAGAGAATTGACATATTATGGTCAGAGCAGATGTTAGAGAATGATGGGCAATGGTTGTTTGGCGACTGGTCTATCGCTGACGCCATGTTTGCTCCCGTGGCCCTTCGTTTTCAAACTTATGGGATTCAACTGTCCGAGCTAGCGCAGCAGTATCAGCAGCGAGTCCTTAACAGTAGCGCTATTAAAGCGTGGTTAATACAAGCGAGTCACGAGCAAGATATCATAGTGGAGGACGAAGCGGGCGTTGAACTTTAGTTAGAAGACGTGATGAATAAAATCAGCTGCGGCTTGCCTAACATTCCTGCATGGCAAGCCGCAAGATTACCATCGTCAGCGACTATTTACTCAGTTGCTCCTTTGCCGCCTCAACTTTTGCAAAATCAAGCCCTAGCTCTTCGACCGCTTCTTTAATCAACGCCGGATTTTGCATGACTTGACCCATTAGTGCTTGAAGCTTCTCTTGTGGCAGACCAAGTTGACTGATCGTTGCCATTGCTGCCAAAGGGTTCTGTGTCAGCACTTCAAAGATTTCGCTAATCTGCTGATCACTGATGTTATTCTCTTTTAGCATTGCAATAATTGGATTCATTTCACTACCTTTCTCAATATTAAACGAAGTGGCCTTAAGTCTACCATTTGAGACCCTAACAGGGTATCGCCCAATGGCCTCAAGCCTGCCAATTGATGAAATGAAAACCAAATCATCCGTCACCGCTCCTGTTCTCATAGAAGCACGCCCATTCATCCATCCGGTGAGAGAAGCAGCGTTATGTTGTATAACCTTGTATCATCAGAGAAAGTATTCGTATTAGACTATCTTTAACATGGCGGGACCCTTTATTTTGGATCCACCTGACTATCGCTTTCTTTCAATTTGTAGACCTTGGTATCTGGATAAAAAGCGTACCATGCGAACCAAAATAGTAACGTTGACGATTGGGTTTTACCCTTATCATTAGTTATCCAAGCTGACTGGTTGTCGCTATCCCAGTGTACAAAATAACGGCTCCCCGCCAATTCAAAGCCGTGCTTCAGTCCTGTTAGCTGGGACAGCTCACTAAATGGAAACGCGATAGTCGACTGCTCCACTTTAAACCCTAATACCATCTCTTTCGGGTGATACTCATTGGGTGCTTGATTTGCTACAGGAAAGTAAATGGCAGCATTTTTACCATAACCTGCATAAGGATCTCTCTGGTAATCGCGTTGATAACCAGTGTTGGTGGAGAGAACGAGTGAATCAGGGTGACGAGCTAGCCAATTAGACCAACGACTAAGTGTAAGCGGCACTTGTTTGAGTTTACTACCAACTGATGCTCCAGCTATAGCCTCACCATGAATTTGAGACCATAACGATTCGGTTTTTCGGTCGTACATAAGTACGTCTGAGTTATACAACAAACCAGAAACCCCAAAGTCCAGAGCTTCGAGCTCCCCTGTTGGCTGGCTAAGAAATGCCATTCCACTGCCGCATAGTGGACAATAACTGATGACGTAACGTGTTCCACCGAATTGGTCATTAACGATTTCATGCCAGTTGAGAATTCGAATCGGGTACGCCTTAACCACATCACTAACCTGCAGCCCCAACACGATATCCTGTGCACGCATAAATTTTGCATCCTTGCCTTTAATAAACTCAGGCTGATTGAGCGCTGGAATACCATCTTTAGGTGGCCCGCCCCTTTGAATGAGATGCAAAGGCACAGAAGCATTGTCGATGTTGAATCCATTGAGCACCTTAGCCAATAGTGATATCGGAAACGACAATAATATGAAGACCAAAAGAGTTAATCGTAGCTGCATTTACTTATCCTCCAATCAAGAACGCTGGTCATATAGACCCGCGAACAACTGCAATGCTTTCAATTACCTTCTAAGATTACCTCGCTGGTTTATGGCTTTGAGAAATCCGGTAAAACCGGTGCACATTTACTGCATATGCTAATTGAAAAGCCTGAACTGGATTTGACCAATCACGTAAGCTTTATTCCCTACCATCTCGAAGTGAGAGACAGTACTGCGCCTAAACTGAGTTAAAGCGCAGCCATATTTGATAAGCATATTAAATGCTATTCGAAAAACTCTATTACTAGCTGGTTGTTCTTAACTACAACTTCAGGATTAGAGGATTTCAACAGTGCCTCTTTGACCGTATTGCTATCGAGTTTGTAAACCGGATAGGTAGACATAGCAGCACCAATCATACTTACTGCTGGCTTAATTAGCTTTTTGATTTCTGGTGTTAGCAGTTGCCCTTCTTGGTCAATTTTTTCTAAACGGATCGATTGTAGAAAAATCTCACCATTTTCTTGTTCATATTTAGGTATAGCACTGAATTCTATATCCAAATCAAGGTTAATATCTTGTTCATCCAACAACTGTAGCTGAGCCTTAGTATTGGCAAATACCGCTACACGATCAGCGTCAGAACGTCCTATTTTAACTTGAAGATCATCGACTGAAAGTTTGGCATACATGACGTTTTCAACGCCGACAGATTGGTTGAGCTGTAGGTTGTCATTGAGATAATTCGTCATTTCTCGTTCAGTGATGCTGTAACTCACACAACCTGATAATAACAACAGCACTGATGAAGCCCACAGGAGCTTGGCGAATCTGTTTTTCATAGCGGGTAACACTCTGATAATACCGGAATAAGAGAAAAATAAAGCAGACCTTTGAGTCTGCTTTATTTTACTAGAAGGTAAGTTGTTTTTGTGTCACAGGCAAGTGTTGACTTGGTCAGAATAGCCTAGCTAATAGACCAGCGTGACAATGAGCTCTTAAAGTCATCGTAGCCAAACTCGTTAAGCTTTTCGATTTGACCGCTTGAGCGCTCACAATAGATTGACGGCATCTTCAGACCATTAAACCAATTGAGTTTCACCATGGTATAGCCAGCACTATCCATAATATGCAGTTGTTGCCCCACCTCTAACGGCTCATCAAACTTGGCCTCACAGAATTGGTCACCAGCCAAACATGAACATGAGCCAATGACGTATTCATGATCACCTTCTGAATTGGCTTCTAAAATCGAAGCGGGTTCATCGTATATGAGCGTGTCCAGACGATGCGCTTCCGTCGCAGAATTTACAATCGCCGTCTTTTTCTCATTTTCGACAATGTCCACAACGGTAACAACAAGGTCAGTCGTTTTAGTTATGATCGCTTCACCTGGCTCTAGGTAGAGCTGCACACCATGCTTTTTCGAGAACGCACTCAATGCAGCACCAAGTTTATCGATATCATAACCAGGCCACGTAAAGAACACACCGCCCCCCATACTAACCCAATCGAGCTTATCTAGATGGGGACCAAATTGCTGTGAAATAGCATCAAGTAAACCGATAAATGCATCGACATCTTTATTTTCACAGTTTATGTGAAACATAACACCATCGATAGAATCGAAGATCGTTGGGTCGATATGATCGGCTTGCACTCCAAGGCGAGAGTACGGTCTAGCAGGGTTGGCCAAGTCCTGTCCCGCATAGCTCACCCCCGGATTAAGACGTAAACCAATGGACACTTTGCCTTCAACGATATGACGATAAGCGGCTAATTGAGACTGCGAGTTGAAGATCATCTTGTCACAAATATCAGCCACTTCGCGTACGTCGTCTTCGCTGTAACCAACACTGTATGCGTGCGTTTCACCACCAAACGTCTCGTAACCAAGTTTTACCTCAAATGGACCACTGCTGGTTGAGCCATCTAAGTATGGTTTAATAATGTCAAACACACCCCAAGTTGAGAAACACTTAAGCGCCAGCACTAGCTTTACGCCAGAGACCTCTTTGAGGTGTTTTGCTTTCTCTAGGTTCTCAATCAGTTTGCCTTCATTAATCATGAAGTATGGAGTTTTGAGTTCGTTTTTAATCATTTTGTAGACCTAAGTTTAAAGACCCTAGATAGCTACCTAGGGTCTGTCACTTTATTTAAGAATCTTGATATCCGGAGCACCGACTTCCAGTTCTTGAACATGCCAATCTAAACCGATTTCAAGCATGGTTTCTAGGAACGGATCAGGGTCTAATTGCTCCATATTGAACACTCCAGCGTCTGCCCATTGACCACGGAAGTATTGCAGTGCCGCCGTGATGGCTGGGACACCAGTTGTATAAGAAATGGCTTGATGCTCTACATCTTCGTACGCCACTTCATGGTCTGCATTATTGTAGATAAATACTGACCGTTGTTTACCGTCTTTCTTACCTTGAACCCAAGTCCCGATACAAGTTTTACCTGTGTAACCTGGTGCCAAAGACGTTGGGTCTGGAAGCAGTGCTTTTAACACATGTAGTGGCTGAACCACAGTGCCATCATGTAGAGTTAGAGGGTCAGGGCTAAGTAGACCAATATCACGCATGCAATTGAAATAGTTCAAGTATTTATCGCCAAAGCCCATCCAGAACTCGATGCGCTTTGCAGGAATGAACTCTTGCATAGAACGAACTTCATCATGTGCCATTGAGTAAACTTTGTGTTTGCCGACTAATGGGAAATCGAACTCAAGCATACGAGTGTGGCATTCAACTTGTTTCCATTCACCGTTTTCCCAATAGAAAGAGTCACCTTGAATTTCTAGCATGTTGGTTTCTGGATCAAAGTTAGTGGCAAAATTTTTACCGTGGTCGCCAGCATTGACATCCATAACATCGATGGTGTCGATTTCATCGAATAAATGCTTCACTGCATAGGCGGCAAATACGCTTACCACACCAGGATCAAAACCTGCGCCTAAAATACCCGTGATGCCTGCCTGTTTGAATTTGTCACGGAAACCCCATTGCCAATCATAAGCTTGAGGAACTTGCTGACCTTCCGAGCATAGATCGACAGCGACAGAAGTATCTAAATAAGAGACTTTTGCTTGCAGACACGCTTCCATGATGGTGATGTTTACCCAAGGAGGACCCGCGTTAATCACTAGATCTGGCTTCACTTCATTGATCAGGGCAACCAGCGCTTCAACATCGTCAGCATCAACGGCACGAGCGTCTAGCTTTTTAGTCGCGTCTTTTAAGTTATTTTTACCTTTAATGGATTCAATGATTTTTTCACACTTCGCGACGGTGCGTGACGCAATTGTAATATCACCTAATACATCGTTATTCTGAGCCGCCTTGTGCGCGACTACCCAACCAACACCACCTGCGCCAATCTGTAAAACTGCCATTTTCTTTCCTTATTCTGTTTATCGGTTAGTACGAGTTAGCTAGCTCAAGTGCTAACTGATCAATGTTATTCAGTAGGCTCTCAAAATCTGAGAGCGTTAAGCATGGATTTAGAATCGTGAACTTCAGTGCCGACTGACCGTTCACTACTGTTTCCCCTAACACCGCAACGCCACGTGTTAGTGCTTGTAAACGAATCGCTTTATTCAGTTCATTCAAATCGTTGGCGTCATGATTAATAACGCGCAATAAGACCGTTGATAATGATGGCTGTGCCAATAGCTCAAATCGTTGATGCGCTTGAACCAGTTTTGCCACCTCTTGCGTTTGTGCCATCAGATGGTCATACATATCACCTAGTGCCTGTGGACCAACGTTTTGCATCGTCATGAAGACTTTTAGAGCATCGAAACGTTTGGTTGTCGCAATGGATTTATCGACCAAGTTTGGCAGTTCATCGTGTTCTCGATTGAGATAATCCGCATGATGAAGCAGGTACTTAAAGTTGCTGCGATCTTTTACCAGCAGCGAGCCACAACTGATGGTTTGATAGAACAATTTATGGAAATCGACGCTGACAGAGTCCGCTTTTTCAATACCATTAAGCTTGTGTTTGTGACTGCTTAGAATAAGGGCGCCACCGTAAGCACCATCAACGTGGAACCAAAGCTGGTTTTCGGCAGCAATGGTGGCGAGAGAGTTTAGATCATCGATAGCCCCGTGATCTGTCGTCCCTGCTGTTCCGACTAAAGCAAAAGGTATCAAGCCTTCAGCTCTCATCGCTTGTAAGTCAGTGATAAGTGCATCCGTTTTGATGGTACCGTTGTCGTGGGTTGCAACGCAGTGCACGGCTTTTTCACCCAAGCCTAACAACGAGGCTGACTTTTGAACCGTAAAGTGCGACTTATCGGAACAGACAATACGAAGTCTATCGGCATAACTCGGAAGACCTTGCTTTTGGATAGAATGACCATCCGTCACATCGGCAATTCGGTCACGTGCCAACAGAAGACCCATTAAATTACTCTGTGTGCCACCACTGGTGAAAATACCATCTGCTGACGCACCAAGCTCATAGCGCTCACAAAGCCAATTCAATACTTTCTGCTCAACATAAGTCGCAGCTGATGCTTGGTCCCAAGAATCCATAGATTGATTCAACGCCGCGATCATCGCCTCTGCAGCGACAGCTGGCATTAAAGGTGGTGTATGCAAATGTGCAATACAATTAGGGTGTTGCGTAAATATTGAATGATCTGCGACCAAACGTGCTGTCTCATCAACAACACGTTGTAGATCGTGATGACTGCCGTCAAGATTGACATTGTTAATGGCCGATTCAAGCAGTTTTGCGTCGAATCCCGAATACGGTTTCGAGACGCCCTCAAACACTTCTTTCATCGCTTGTGTGGTGTGATTCATGACCTGAGAAAATTCGGTCGCTCCTTGCACACCCGTGTGGATGAAGTGCTTTTTCCACGACTTTGCTTTGTCATCTTGCTGTGACTTTTGCCCGCCACCAGCTACCACGATAGCCTCTTCAATAGTGCGTAATGCAAAATCGATCTGTTCGAAACTGATGATAAGTGGTGGAAGAAAGCGAATAACGGCACCCTCACGCCCACCTTTTTCAACCATCAAACCTCGTTCTAGCGCGGCGCGCTGTATGTCTAGGGTAAGCTGACCATCGGCAATAGGTTCACCAAACTTGTTGTGTTCACCCGTTGGCTTGACAATCTCGACGCCCAGCATCAGTCCTTTGCCGCGAACCTCAGCTATACAGTTTACTCTTTTCTTTATTTTGTTGAGGCCAAGACGTAAATACTGTCCAGCAACTCTGGCATGCTCAACAAGGTTGTCACGCTCGATGATCTCAAGCGCTTTCTCGCCCGAAACCATGGCCAGTTGATTACCGCGGAATGTGCCCGTGTGTTCGCCTGCGTTCCACGTATCCACTTTTTTGTTAAATACCAATAGCGACATCGGCAAGCCGCCACCAATCGCTTTGGACAAACAGAGAATATCTGGGCTAATCCCCGCCTCTTCAAACGCAAAACGGTAGCCTGTTTTGCCTACGCCGCACTGGATTTCATCCAAAATGAGCAAGATCTCATGCTCATCACAAAGTCGGCGCAGTTCTCTCAGCCAAAACGCCGGAGCAGGAATAACGCCCCCTTCTCCTTGAACTGGCTCAACAATAATGGCAGCTGGTTTCATGATACCGGCTTCATCATCATTCAATAGTCGTTCGATATAACGAATGCTCTGTTTCGCGCCTGCATCGCCACCAAGACCAAACGGACAACGAAGACTATAAGGAAAAGGCATAAAGTGAACATCGGACATCAGCCCAGTGCGACGCGCTTTGGTGCCAAGGTTGCCCATCATGCCCATGGTGCCATTTGTCATACCATGATAGGCACCGCGAAAGGCAAACATCGTATTTCTACCCGAGGTTTGCTTCGCCAATTTGATAGCGGCTTCAACAGCGTCAGCACCCGAAGGGCCACAAAACTGAATCACCGATTGGTCAGCGAACTCTTGCGGTAGGAACGCTTTCACTCGTTTGATAAAACGATCTTTCGCTTCTGTCGTAATATCAAGAGTTTGGTAAGGCAAACCTGAATCAAGCTGCTGTTTGAGAGCTTGATTGATTTCAGGATGGTTGTAACCCATCGCAAGCGTGCCTGCTCCTGCAAGACAATCAAGAAAGATTTGGCCGCGAGTGTCTTCCACCAAAGCGCCAAACGCACGCTTAATGGCGATAGGCAGACGACGTGGATAGGAACGAACTTCTGATTCGTGCTCCGCTTGATCAAGTAAAACCTGATCAGGTGTCAGGTCATAAGTGCCTTCAACGTGTGGAACGTGTACCGAAATTGAAGACGCGAATTCTTTAGAGTCAAATTCGAATGCTGTACTCATTTTTTGTAACCTAGATTAGGCGTGCGAAATCACTTGCTACGCGCATAGCAAAACAAGTCCCACCGTATTTCAGATGTGACAAAGACCTAGATGAACGACTTCATTTAGAAAAGTATTAGTGTTTTGAAATCAAGGCTCTGTGATACTACGGTTTATGCGCAATACACAGTTTGGAAGTACAAAGCTGATTTTTGAGTGTAAGTTAATATGTTTCAATGTTGGGTTTCCCATTAACATGCCCTTCTAGGCATCAGTATCCCGTCTACTGATTATTGGCATAACCAGTACCTACCCTACGTTGTGTCACAATCAGCTTGAATGGTCACAACGCGTCTCCCCCAGATTCATTCCGAGATTGCGCGGAAAAGTAACATACAACTCATTATCATCGCAACCGTTTTCTCTGGTAACATTTTGTTTAAATTATAAAAATAACGACTAAAAATATGAAATTGGTTAGATAAAAAACCCGCCTCATCGGAGGCGGCATTACTTTATTTTGCTACTTATCTTTTTGATCACTGAGGCGTTTGGTGGTCGCTTGGCCAATAGTATCTACGTCAACACCATTTTGTTCCAAGAATTTTTCAAACATCGGCAACAGTGGGCCTAAAGTGTCAGCTATTGTATCGCGCACGGTATCAACAACAACTTGTGTGCCACGCTCAATCTCGATATTAACCTCATCCCCCACCAGCTTGCCTTCAAAGGTCGTCATACGGCGAGTTTCTGGAATCAGCCACACGTCAAACCACCCTTCTTGTTTGTCGACTTCTGATACCGTCAAACTTGCCCCGTTGATAGCGATGTAGCCTTTAGGGAACACGTATGGCTTCCACGCTTTTGGCAACTGAAATTGTATACGGTAGTTGTCTTCTTGTTGATGAATAGCAACCAATGGCGTTTTGAAGTCCACATGTCCTGAAAGCGGATGACCCCCAATCTCGGCCCCATCTTTTGCCGCACGCTCGACATTGATTCTCTGGCCTTCTTCAAACGCACTCAATGTGGTGATGTTCAGGCTCTGCAGCATGACGTCAAAAGAGAGACGCGTCTCACTTTGAATTTCAGTAACCGTTAAACAGACGCCATCCACCGCGATACTGGCTCCAATTTCAACATCGACGCAAAACCCAGATTCAAAATCGATTTCAAAGGTCCGGATGCCGTTAAGATCAGTAATTTTATCGATTGTCGCGACAGATTGGATAATTCCCGTAAACATAGATGCCTCATTTCACTAGTGAAGTGCCTTTAGTACGGACATCATTACAAAAAGAATCAAGAAGATAAAGAGAGTAGAAAGGAAAAACGAAAAAGCCCAGCAATTATGCTGGGCTTTCTTGTTTGGAGCGACACACGAGGTTCGAACTCGTGACCTCAACCTTGGCAAGGTTGCGCTCTACCAACTGAGCTAGTGTCGCATTTGTCTTTTCAGACTAATTTGAGATGGTGCCCCGGGCCGGACTTGAACCGGCACAGCGCGAACGCCGAGGGATTTTAAATCCCTTGTGTCTACCAATTCCACCACCAGGGCACACAAAATTCATTGTGATGGAGACACCATCTGGATACCGCTTTCGCCATATCTTTAAAATTTGGAGCGACACACGAGGTTCGAACTCGTGACCTCAACCTTGGCAAGGTTGCGCTCTACCAACTGAGCTAGTGTCGCATATTCTCTAAGAGAGAATGGAGGCGCCTCCCGGAGTCGAACCGAGGTCCACGGATTTGCAATCCGCTGCATAGCCACTCTGCCAAGGCGCCTTCTTGTCACTCTGAGCTCTAACCTAAGCGCTTTGCTTTAAGCAGTTCCTCTTGAGTACGGGAGGCATTTTACGCAATCAGGAAAATGAGTCAACACGTTTTTTTATATTTTGAATCGTTTGTCTAAGAAACATCCAAAAAGCGCTAATTTGCTCAATTTTCTAGCAAAAACATGCACATTTAGCACTAGAAAACTTGTTTTGCTCTGTTGTTATATTTATATCTACAAAACCTAAGAACTCTGATTTCACTTACCGAAGCGCCTGTCGTCGAGTATTAAGGCATTCAATAGTGATAAAAAAGGCGAGCTCATTGCTCGCCTTCACTTATTCTTTATCACTAATCATCTGCATTCAATAAATCATCTTTAGCAGCAGCCAGATATTGGAACATTGACCAGTAGGTTAATACCGTCGCAACATAAAGAGCACCGAAGCCTAGCCATACCATCCAATCGTCATAGCGCCAGATAAGTACCCACAGTGCAAACATCTGTGTGAGGGTCTTAACTTTACCTACCCACGACACAGCGACACTGGCACGTTTTCCTATTTCAGCCATCCATTCTCTCAGCGCTGAAATGATAATCTCACGGGCAATCATAGTGACCGCAGGGATCGTCACCCAAATACTGTGATAGTGTTCAGTAATAAGAATTAATGCCGAGGCTACTAACACTTTGTCGGCAACTGGATCTATAAACGCACCGAATCGAGAAGTTTGCCCTAGCTTGCGAGCTAACATCCCATCCAACCAATCGGTAAAACCGGCGACCCAGAACACCATAGCGGCAGAAAACGGCGCCCAGCTGTATGGGAGATAGAAAACTACAATGAACACGGGGATGAGAAATAATCTCAACAAAGACAGAATGTTAGGTATGTTTAAACGCATATTATTATCGGCTCTTTTCTACTGCGCCTTTATGTTGCGGGATTTTCTCTAGTGTTTCAATGCTTGATAGATGTTTTCTGCCAAAGATTTGCTAATTCCGGGTACTTTGGCGATTTCTTCTACACTGGCTCGCTTAAGTTCTTGCATTCCACCCATATATTTCAAAAGAGCTTGGCGACGCTTAGGGCCCACACCTTCAATTCCTTCGAGTGGGCTGGTCCTTCTTGTTTTGGCGCGTTTTGCTCTATGACCCGCTATCGCATGGTCATGGCTCTCATCCCGAATATGCTGAATAAGATGTAGCGCAGGTGCATCACTCGGTAAGTTGAACTCTCGACCTTCTGGAGTGATCAAAGTTTCCAAACCGGGTTTCCGCGTCACACCTTTCGCAATACCAATCAATAATGGATGCTTAGGCCACTCTCCCCAATACTTTGAAACGATTTCAACAGCGCGATTGAGCTGCCCTTTTCCCCCATCAATAAAGATTATGTCAGGGATTTTATCCACATCAATTTGTTTAGAGTAGCGACGTTCAAGCACTTGTCCCATAGCTGCATAATCATCGCCACCAGTGATACCCGTTATATTGTAGCGACGATACTCTTGTTTTAGCGGCCCTTCTTGGTTGAACACCACACAAGATGCGATTGTGCTCTCTCCCATGGTATGACTGATATCAAAACACTCCATTCGAGCTATATTGTCCAACTCTAACTCTTCTTGAAGAGCCTTAAAGCGTTGGTTTATCGTCATCTTATGGTTAATTTTGGTCGTTATTGCCGTAAGCGCATTGGTATTTGATAACTTAAGGTATCTGCCACGTGAACCTGTTGGGTTAACATGAAAAATCACTTTTCTACCAACAATCTCAGACAGTGCTTTAGTCAACGTACTCACATCCTCGACTAAGTCATCGTTGAGGATGATTCGAGTGGGTATGGTTCTTGATTCTGTGTGATTCAAGTAATATTGACTTAAGAAGCTATAAAACACCTCTCTGCGGTCAGTATTGCTCGGGATTTTAGGGAAATGACTGCGGCTACCCAGTACTTTCCCTTGCCTGATCATCAATATATGAACGCAGGCGACGCCCTTTTCTTGCGCAAAACCAAGCACATCCATATCGTCGTCACTGTCTTCAGAAACGAACTGTTGTTCTTGTACTCGCCTGATAGCTTGAATTTGGTCACGATATTTGGCCGCGTCTTCAAACTTCAGGTTTCGGCTGGCTTCATCCATTTTTTCTACCAGCATTTGCAGCACGTTCTTATCTTTCCCTTGCAAGAAGAGTCGCAACAAGCCAACTAGCTCGGCGTATTCTTCATCAGAAATAATGCTACTAACACAAGGTCCGGCACAGCGTCCAATTTGATACATCAGACAAGGACGACTACGGTTGGCATACACCGAGTCTTCACATTGACGTACAGGAAAGATTTTTTGTAGAAGATGGAGCGTTTGCCTAACGGCACCGGAGTCGGGATAAGGGCCGAAATATTCACCCTTCTTACGCCTTGATCCGCGGTGCATCGACAATCTAGGGTGCTTATGTCCTGACAAAAAGATGTACGGATAAGACTTATCGTCCCTGAGCAACACATTATATTTGGGCAGATATTGCTTAATATAGTTGTGCTCTAGGATCAGTGCTTCGGTTTCAGTATGAGTAACAGTGACATCGATCTTCGCGATGTTGCTCACTAACGTGCGGGTCTTTTCGCTGTCAACTCGTTTTCGGAAGTAACTAGTAAGGCGTTTTTTGAGGTCTTTGGCTTTACCGACGTAAATAACCACCGACTCGGCGTCGTACATTCGGTAGACGCCGGGCTGGTTAGTTACAGTCTTTAGAAATGATGTTGAATCAAAAATGTGTTCCGACACTACAATGTCTCAGTATCTAACATTCCATGTCGAATAGCTAAATGAGTCAGTTCAACATCACCATTGATATCTAGCTTACTGAAAAGTCTGTATCGATAGCTATTAACCGTTTTTGGACTCAGACTCAACTGCTCTGAGATATCCGTAACCTTTTGGCCTTTAGTGATCATCATCATAATTTGAAGTTCACGTTCAGAAAGGTCTTTAAACGGGTTCTCGGATGCTGATGAAAATTGGCTAAGAGCCATTTGCTGAGCAATTTCAGGAGAAATATATCTCTGACCGCTATTGACGAGTCGAATAGCATTGACCATTTCATCCGGTGCTGCACCTTTGGTTAGATACCCAGCGGCACCAGCTTGCATCACTTTTGTCGGAAAAGGATTTTCCGTATGTACAGTTAACACGATGATCTTAATGTCTGGGTTGTGGCGAAGAATCTTCTTGGTTGCTTCTAAACCGCCAATACCAGGCATATTCATATCCATTAAAATGACGTCAACATGGTTGCTACGACACCATTTCACGGCTTCTTCACCACTGTCAGCTTCTCCTGCTACATTCATTCCACGGACGTCTTCGATAATACGTCGTATCCCTGTGCGAACCAGTTCGTGATCATCTACAAGGAAAACATTAATCAAACTTGTATCTCCACACTTGTCTATTGGCTCTGCGACCACTTGAGGTGAGTGGATAGCAGCATGACTCGCTATCTTACCTCATTTGAAACGTAATTGCTCTCATGCAGATCGTGCACAAGCGCAAACTTTGGCAAACACATTACGATGAAGATGAAGCGTCGTCAATCATAAAAACTTTAAAATCATTAGGTTAGAAATTGGTCACTCATCCTAGTGGCTAAACGTAACCCCGCGTTTTACTACGATTATTTCTCGATGCTTACCTATGAAACCCAATACACATCATATGCCATAAAATTACAAAAACTCGATATAAATCACTATTCTATTTTATACTGATCACTATTAAAGTTTAGCGCATGCTGGCAGATTTTCGCTGTTCGCGCGCCTTTGTTACACTACTTCCTCACTCGCGATTATCAGACAGTGATATTTCGTTCAAAATTCGTACAAAACATATATTGCCGTAGGAAAACACCGAATTGGACATCCATAAAGGGTTTCTATTAACCCGACAATCAAGAGATACACGCCAAGGGCCACAAATTGAACTGTGGATTTCGACGGCTAGTGGACCAGTCCAAATTGTTGTCGATGGTCAAAGACCAGTGTTTTTCGTACCAAGTTACACAGCTGAACTGGTCGATGAGTTGGCTTCTGATGCCAAACTCCCTATAGACCTTAAGCCCGTTGCGCTGAAAAGCTTTGAGGGTGACACGCTCGTTGCTGTCTATAGTCTGTCTATTTCAGGCGCACGCAAACTCCATGAATTATTGATAAGCAATGATATTCTCGTGCTTGAAGCCGACATAAAATTAGCTGACCGCTTTTTAATGGAGCGTTTTATTCAAGGCAGTTTGGCCGTAACTGGCCATTGCGAAGTGATTAACGCCAATGCCTCTAACCAGTACATCCGAATCACTAATGCCAAATGTAAAGCCTATGACTATGCGCCCGAGTTAAATGTGGTGTCTTTAGATATTGAATGCTCTGAGAAAGGTCAGTTGTACTCAATTGGACTCGATAGTGCAAAAGACAGCCGCGTTATTATGGTTGGGCAACCTCAAGCATGTGAGACCAAAGTGGAATGGGTTGAGGATGAAAAAGCGCTCCTTGTCGCTTTAAACCACTGGTTTAAAGCTTACGACCCAGATGTCATTGTCGGATGGAGTGTCATCGATTTCGATTTTAAATTGCTCCACAAACGTGCAGAGTTAAACTGCTTAGCATTAAATCTGGGACGAGGCGAACAGAACATTTATTTTCGCACGCTCCCTTCCAGTCAGCAGAGCTTTATTACCATTCCTGGACGTGTGGTGCTGGACGGTATTGATACGCTCAAAACGGCCACGTACGGGTTTCGCTCTTGGTCGCTAGAGTCGGTCTCTCAGGAACTATTAGGCGAAGGAAAAGCGATTCATAATGTCCATGACAGAATGGCGGAAATTAACGCCATGTTTCGCCAAGATAAGCCTTCATTAGCAAAGTACAATTTGCAAGATTGTTTGTTAGTCAATCGTATTTTCGAGCACACCCACCTACTTGAATTTGCCATAGAACGCACCAAACTCACTGGCGTTGAGTTAGACCGTGTGGGGGGCTCAGTCGCGGCTTTCACCAACCTCTACCTGCCACGACTGCATCGTTCTAACTATGCCGCCCCCAACTTACATCCCGAAAACTGGGTTGCTAGCCCTGGCGGTTATGTGATGGATTCTATTCCGGGCTTATATGACTCGGTACTTGTCCTCGATTTTAAGAGTCTTTACCCCTCTATTATACGCTCATTTTTAATCGACCCTAT
The DNA here is from genome assembly GCF_900089835.1 of Vibrio thalassae. Lineage (GTDB taxonomy): Bacteria > Pseudomonadota > Gammaproteobacteria > Enterobacterales > Vibrionaceae > Vibrio > Vibrio thalassae. The sequence goes on from NZ_OANU01000053.1 coordinate 59,467, forward strand.
GGGGTTAATCGAAGGGTTAAAGTTAGAGATAGGGAAAAATGATGATCAGGCCGTCGCAGGATTTCGAGGAGGTCAATTCCATCGTACCCAGCATTTTCTTCCAAATTTGATCGAAGAGTTGTGGAAAGCGCGCGATGTCGCAAAAGCTAACAATGAAAAAGCTTTTTCTCAAGCGATCAAGATTATCATGAACTCATTTTATGGCGTACTTGGTTCTTCTGGTTGTCGATTTTTTGATACTCGCTTGGCGTCATCCATTACGATGCGTGGTCACGAGATAATGAAAACATCGAAGCGATTGATTGAAGAAAAAGGGTATCAAGTTATCTATGGCGACACTGACTCAACCTTTGTTTCATTAAATGGCAAATTTGATGCCCAAAGCGCCGATACGATCGGCAACCAACTCATTGATTACCTTAATGCATGGTGGGCTGACCATCTAAAACAAGAGTATAACCTGACGTCCATGTTGGAGCTCGAATACGAAACACATTATCAGAAATTCTTAATGCCAACGATAAGGGGGTCTGAGATCGGTTCCAAAAAACGGTATGCGGGCTTGATTAGCGATGGTGGCAACGAAAAGCTGATTTTCAAAGGATTAGAAAGCGCTCGAACGGATTGGACAGCGCTGGCGCAACAATTCCAGCAAAAGCTCTATATGATGGTATTTAACAACCAAGACCCATCAGATTATGTACGCTCATTTGTCGAAAGCACCTCTCGTGGTGAATTTGATGACCAATTAGTTTACAAAAAGCGTCTACGCCGAAAGCTTCATGAGTATCAAAAAAATATTCCGCCGCAAGTGCGCGCAGCTCGAATGGCTGACGACATTAACCAACAGCTAGGACGTCCACTGCAATACCAAAACCGCGGTAGAATCGAGTATGTCATTACTTTGAATGGGCCTGAGCCAATTGAATATCAGCGCACACCCATTGATTATCAGCATTACATTGACAAGCAGCTTCGGCCCATTGCAGAAGCTATCTTGCCATTTATAGGTCAGAGCTTCGACGATCTAAGTGCGCCTCAGATGGGGTTATTCTAAGTTCACGGCTAACCGATACGAAATTCCGTTTTTTTATATTCGTTAGCCATCCACGGACCGAACTCATCCAAAAGCCCTACCACTGAACGTTTAGGTATGAGGCGAGTCCCTAATAAAATACCAAGACGTTCGATAGTCTGCTGGCGTTCGGGGAAATACGCTAAGAACTGCGCACCACATTCGAGCGGGTCATCTATCCATCTTTTGTGTTTATGGAGTACTAAACCATAGGCAGCACGCAACAGCTTTTTAGCCATTTCGCGCTGCGCCACCAACTGCTCGCCCTCTGTCATTGCTTGTGCTATCTGATGACGAAGCGCCACGGAACACTCGGCAATATCCATGTTCCACTGCTTAGAAATCTCCCAACTTGGAATGTAGTCTCCAAAACACTCGGCGAGATCGTCACCATAAATGTTGTGGCAACATTGTTTCAACAAGAATCCCCACGTGAACAACGCATCGATTGAGACCACTTGCTCAACAATAGCAGTGCGAATAGCGATTCCTCGAACAAAAGGAAATGCCTTCTGAATACGCCAATTAATACTGTTGAAAAGAGACGTTTTACCATTGCTAAATGGGCGATATGTCACCACCACAACATCCAAGTTGGACACGCCGGGTTTGGCTCGCCCTTGGGCGACAGAGCCATAGATATAAACGCTGTGTAGATTGTCTTTAAGGCTCGCTTTTAGACACGCTAGCAAATCATGAACGACATCAATATATTCAGGTTGAAAGTTCAATAATGGCAGTGAGTTCGGAGTAGGCACGATATCGATCTAAAGTACTGCAGGTTTTTCTATTCTACGTTTCGACTACTTGAGATTCAATGAGCAAATGAATCGTGCTCAGCATCACATGTTTCTTGAGCAAAGTAAGACTTCGGAAGTATAATTGATTGTCTAAACAAAAAACGAAGGAAATATTCCATGCCTAAGGCAAGTGAGCTAAAAAAAGGTTTTGCGATTGAGTCAAATGGCAAAACGTTGCTAATCAAAGATATCGAAGTGACGACTCCAGGCGGTCGTGGCGGTGCAAAGATCTACAAATTGCGTTGTACTGATTTGGCGACAGGCTCAAGAGTTGATGAGCGTTACAAGTCTGACGATACTCTAGATACCGTTGAAATGAACAAGCGTAACGTCACTTTCTCATACGTTGATGGTGATGAGTACATCTTCATGGATAATGAAGACTACAGTCAGTTCACTTTCAAACACAGCGAAATCGAAGACGAATTACTTTTCATCAACGAAGACACTCAAGGTGTACAAGTTATTGTTGTCAACGGCAGCGCTGTTGGTCTTGAACTCCCTTCTTCTGTAGAACTTGTTATTGAAGAGACTGATCCTTCAATTAAAGGAGCGTCAGCGTCGGCACGTACAAAACCAGCACGTCTATCTACCGGTCTTACTGTACAAGTACCAGAGTACATTGCGACTGGCGATCGAGTGGTGATCAATACTACTGAACGTAAATACATGAACCGAGCGTAAGTTATGTCAGAACTGATTTCATACGATGACGTTATTGAAGCGGCCTACGACATCTTCTTGGAGATGGCCCCTGATAATCTCGAACCTGCAGATGTGATTCTTTTCACAGCACAATTTGACGACCGTGGCGCAGCTGAGGTGGTAGAAACTGGTTTGGATTGGGCTGAACAAGTAGGATTCGACGTTGATGAAAGCTACGCAGAAGTGCGTATCGGATTAGTCAACGAAGAAGACGATGTTCTTGATGATGTATTCGCGCGCTTATTGGTAAGCCGTGATCCTGATAATAAGTTCTGTCATATCCTATGGAAGCGCGATTAATCATCGACTTTCCCTGAATTAAAAAGCTCAGCAATTGCTGAGCTTTTTGTTTGCTATCTATGGCGAGACACTACCAAACATAGGTCATTGAAATACCAGCGCCTTGTGAAGTGGCCCAGGGCAGCAATTGCACATTAGGGTCTAACTTGTCGGTAAATATCCAACCTGTAAAGACCCCGATAGCCGCCCCTGCTGCTACATCACGCCAATAGTGTTTGTCCGCTTGAACGCGACCAACACCAACTAACGTTGCAATACCATAAGCGGGCAACCCCACTTGCCACCCATGCCTGATGTGCAATGTTGTTGCAGAAGCAAAAGCATTTGCCGTATGGTTTGATGGAAAGCTTTTGTGATCACTACCATCGGGTCTAGGCGCATCTATTGTGTGCTTTCCTACCAAACCGATGGCCGAGGCAGAGCCAATACTCAAACCTGCCTGCCAAACCCCTTCCCAATCGTCTCGGTATGCCGGTAACCCCGCTGCCAAACCAACCAATCCGTAGGCGCCGATGTCGCTGAATAAATCCCAGTTGTCTTTGTTAGAGGCCGACACTAGCGTGCTGATAACACAGCTTAAAATCAGTAGAAAGAAACGTTGCATGACAAACAGTTACCTTAAGAAAACCAGCATGAAGTCTACCTTAACTTCATGTAAATGAATACGTCATGCAATGTCTATTTACTCTTTCAATGTTCCGCCACTGTATCGCTAACTTACTTTCTGGAAAGTTTAGTGGCTTGCTTCTTCAGTTCGAAATCAAACTCATCAGGGAACAAAATGACCCCTTCTTCATTTTGATTTGGGAATACGACAACAGCTAATTCGTCATCCTCCAAGCCATAGGTCCAACGGCTATGCCATTTATTCAAAGAGATCGCCTCAGCTTTACAATGATCCCACTCTCCTGTGGCCCATTGTTCAGCCAACTCTTGATGTGGCCAAACTGGAACACAATCTTCATCTTCAGTGTTTAACATGACACAGCCATGTTCATCAGTAAGAATCCAAATCTGACGTTCCTGTACCATGGTTTTTACGCTGTACTTCAGCCGCTTCTCTCCGTCATAGCTGGAGATTTCTTCGATTTGCTGTTGCTCTAATGCCATCACTGAACACCTTTATCTAGAGTCTAAAATTAAAAAAACCCCAGTATTTTAGATACTAGGGCTTTTACAAACTTAGTGAATAATTACACTAGCTCGTTCTGAAGCCAAGGCCAACCTTGCTTCTTGCGGCTCAGTGTATTTTCCATCATAAGTATGCCATCTTCTTCGTGCTTACCTAATTTATCAGCCCACTCACCTTTGTAGATTAAGCGGGTTTGTGCGGTTGTGATATCCGTTAGCATTACAGCGGCAAACGCTAGCGCTTCTTCTTCACAACGACGAATTAGGTCAGCTTCAAGCGCTTCAATCATACCTTCAACTTGCTCAAGTGTTGCCAGTTCAACTTGACCAACCACAACATCACGACCATTGAATGGGTATGCTTTAAGGTCTTTCTCTACTAGCTCAGCTGCTGTTAGACCTTCAATATTTGTTTTTGCGATCAGCAGATCTTTGATGAATGCATCAAGGTCTTCAACACCAGCAATCTCTGCCAGTTCTGCTACCGCATCTTTGTCTTTTTGAGTACAAGTTGGCGATGCGAAGCCTACCGTATCAGACAAAATTGCCGACATCATGAGAATAGCAAGTGGGCGAGTAATTTCAGCGTTTTCCATCTTGAATAGATTGAATAGGATAGTACATGTACAACCTACAGGCCAAATCCAAGCTTCAAGAGGGTTAACCGTCATCACATCACCTAGACGGTGGTGGTCAACAATACCTAGAATTTCAGCTTGATTAATATCATCTGGAGCTTGAGCTAGATCGGTGTAGTCAACTAACCATACTTTTTCACCAGCAACGCTCGTGCGAAGTTCTGGCTGTTCAACACCTGCCGTCGCAAGGATATGTTGGGTTTCACGGTTGATCTCACCTTGACGAACTGGCTGGGCTTCAAGACCACGAGCTTTTAGAAGTTCTGCTGCAACAAGTGCACCACAAATACTATCACTATCTGGATTTTTATGACCGACAACTAAAATCATTTTGCTTCCTAACTAATTCTGATCATCAGGCTAATTCGCCTGTTATATATCTCACAAGGGTCGTTACTTTACCTGATTTTCTGAATTTGTCATCGGTTGATATCAGTTTCACTAGATTTCCTGTCTGACAAATCCATGTAAACGCTATTGAGAACCATTATCAATGGTGTATAATGATAATAATTCTCATTTGATGCCGGTAAAATATATGCAACAGGTAAAAAACCTCGCTATCGTGAATGGATTAACTCTTGATCAGTTCACGCCAAAATATAAGCGCCTCATACTACCTATTGCTATGGTTGCATTGCTCGTAACTACAGGCACCAGAGAAGTGACGATGAACGCGCTTGCTGACGCTTTTTGGGCGGTTTCTTGCTATGTCGTGTTTACCTTAGTCGTTTACCATCAAGTCTCTCGACTCGTCTCAAGCCAAAATAAATTAGTGGAGCTATACCACCACTCACCCTCACACCAAGTCATTTTCTCATCATTGCTTGGTGCACTTCCCGGTTGTGGAGGGGCAATTATTGTCACCACTCAGTTTGTGTCAGGCCGTGTTGGATTTGGGTCTGTCGTTGCCGTACTCACGGCAACAATGGGCGATGCTGCTTTCTTAATTTTAGCCAGTAAACCCAGTGTTGGCTTTAGCCTCGTCGCTATGGGGGTCGTCATCGGGATTATCTCAGGTTTGATTGTAAATAAAATACACGCCGCCGAGTTCCTCCGTCCAAAAGCCGACAATCCCTTGGTTAAACGCTTCTCTCAAAATCATACCCAAGACGAACAAGCCTCATGCGCCTGTCAAATGACATCGACATCTACAGGTGTCCAAACGGCCGCTATCAATTTACAAGGTCTATTTTGGAAATGGATTATTGTTCCAGCTCTGATCATTGCCTTTGCTATGTCATTTCAAGTCGATATTAACCAAGTACTTGGCCTTCCAGCAGATAGTATCGAATGGATAGGAGCAATTTTGGCCCTTGTGATGATGTTTTTATGGGCTTTTACCAAGGAAATTAACGACTATAAAAGTACGGTTGCCGAAGATGCCAAAGTTGCCTCTTCACACCCGATGCAAAAGGCCGTTCAGGATACGCACTTTGTTAGTGCGTGGGTGATCGTTGCTTTCTTGTTTTTTGAGTTAAGCGTTCACTTTGCTCATATTGATTTAGGGACTGCGTTATCAGGCTACGGCGTCTATATGCCACTTGTGGGTATGTTGGTAGGTCTGTTACCAGGTTGTGGTCCACAAATCCTTGTCACGAGTCTATATATTGCGGGTTCGGTGCCAATGTCAGCACAAATTTCCAACGCTATTTCTAATGATGGCGATGCGCTATTCCCGGCCATTGCACTGGCACCTAAAGCTGCATTGGTCGCAACCTTTTATTCAGCAATACCCGCAATGGTTGTAGGATACGGGTATTACTGGTTGTTTGAGCTGTAACTTGGTTAGTCTAGTAGATGGACAACAGAGACAATGGCTCTGCTATCTAAGCCTCTATTCACAGGGATGATCTGTATTTGTACCGGATCTTGGTTGAGTTTCTCTCCTGTCCAGTAATCGAACCAATCACAAGGGTATTCGGTGGTAAGTGTATACTCCGAGAGATCATCGTCGTAGTGGAACAAACAGTGCAATCGACGGTCCTCAGATAGCTTTAGCGTCGCATGGTTCATGGACAGCGACGTAAATGTCGATGCGTTCGAAGAGTGTCGTTGCCTTGAAATGAGTCTTGCTAACGTCTCTTCTGCAAACGGAGTCAATTCAGGTAATGGGTCACCAGAGAGCAGTAAACCGCCACTTGCCAGCAACACGTTGCGATGAAATTCGTAGCTCGCTCTATCGGTTCCTTGATTAGGTAGAGATGTGAATGTGGCACAGTCTGGATCAATTAACCATAAACGCTGATGTTGCCAACTGCGATAAAAGGTTTCTTTGGCAATCTGCTCAAATCTTTGTGGATCACGCTCAACATCATCTGAGACTCGCATAGCATCGACCAAACCAAGTGATGGCCACATCGGTGCGTTACACCCCAACACCAGCGCATTACCTGCGCCTTCATTGATCGCAGCCATACCTAAACGGTATGCTTCAACGCCAGTGACTCCTTTCTGATAGCGCTGTCCTTTCAATGTGCCCCAATAGTTCGCGTCCAGTTTAAATAACTCGACTCCCCACTCGTCTCGCATCGTTTTGACAACACGCGTCAAGTGCTCTTGAACTTCAGGGTGCGACGCATCAAGAATGTACCATGGTGTACAACGCCACCCGCCATAAGTAATATCTTCAGCTTTAAGCAACTCACCATTGTTATGCTTTAAGAACCAATCCGGATGATTTTTGTATACGTCCGATTCCGCTTGAGCAATAAATGGTGCCATCCAAATGGCCGGCTTTTTACCTTTGGCTTTTATATCCGCTATCAGTGATTTTACACCACCTTCAAATTTCTCAGACGGTGTGAGCCAATCCCCCATAAAAGCTTGATAACCATCATCAAGCAGCACCCACTCTAGGTCAAACAGCTTGTCCGCCATAATGTCTACATTTTCGATGACATTTTGTCGCGTCACATCCGCATAGTAAGCATACCAAGAGCACCAACCAACAGGGCTCTCACCCGACACACCAATTCGTGTAGGATGATGATTAGAAATGAGGTTAGCGTATTCATTGTAAACCTCTTCCAAACTATCACCATGGAGTACCGTTAATGACTCCAGTTGATTACTGGCCCAATGCTGAGGAGAACTTTCCTCACCATCGATGAGCGCAACGATATCGACACCATGACCCGTTGGCTGCAGCTCGAAATAACCCGCAAATCGGTGACAAGATGTAAAACCATACAGATGAAACCCTGTCGACTGTTCTACAACCAAATAGTTGTAAAAACGGCGTGGTGCGTCTTCCGGATAAATACGATAGCTATTGTTGTTGTCTGGGCATCGTCCTATATCTACAAGACCATCAAGTTTACCTGCGGTTTGACATAGCATTTGAAAGCCGTCACCCAGAATATAAGCGCCAGATTCAATTTGATTTTCAAACCGAACCAACGCGGTTCGAGATGACAACGGAGAGAAGTGTAAACTGACATTTTCGAAATGCAGTTCTTTGTTTCGTTTAGTTACCTTGATTTCAGGATTGATAGCTAACGCATCAAGCTCTTGAGACACCTGAATATATTCGGTCATTGATTCCTCGACCACAAATTAGGAAATTACCTAATGAGTATATTGTTAGGTAAAAAAAAACCCATCCTAAAGGATGGGTTTTGTGTGCTAGTTAAAATTATCGATAGCTAAAAGTACTTACGCGACCTCAATCGGGCCACCGAACGCAGTCACTGGCGGTACGTCACCTTTGAATTTCTCAAAATCCACCTGACAAGTGTTTGCTGATGTCGCTTGCGCCAACTCAGAGGTCGGAATATCTTGAGTAAGCGTATTTGGATCGCCGTAAGTGTCAATCGCACCGATTTTCTCATTTAGCGGACCGTACCACGCACCCTCCTCGATACGTACAACACCAGGCGCGTAACTATCGGTGATTACCGCACCTGCCAATAGTTGACCACGATCGTTGAATACACGTACTAAATCACCATCTTTAACGCCTTTTGTTTTGGCATCTTGAGGGTTGATGTAGATTGGTTCACGACCTTGCACCGTATACGTAGCACGGAACGCTTCCGATTCACACATTTGTGAGTGAAGACGCTTGTCTGGGTGGCATGACTGTAGCCAGAACGGGTGTTTGTCTGAACCAGGACCACCGTGCGAACGCTCAGATTTTTCAAACCACATTGGGTGTTCTTGGCAGAACTGATAACCCATGTTGCCAATAGTGCGGCTCGTGATTTCAATAAAGCCTGAAGGTGTACCTAATGCATTAATCTCTGGGTCTTCACGGAAGTCTGCATGACGAACCCAGGGTTTGCCCACCCCAAAATTAAGATGGCCTAGTTCCCAGAACTCTTCGAACTCTGGCATTGCAAACTTACCTTCATTGGCCTCTTTACAATTATTGTAAAGCGTCTTGACCCATTCCATTTCGGTCATACCACGAGTGTAATCTTCAGAACGGCCCCAACGACGAGTAAGCTCAGTCATAATGTCAAAGTCAGTCTTCGATTGGAAAAGTGGATCTACAAGTTTGTGCATCGCTATCAAACCGTGACCTGAATACGCTCCGTAGCCATCGATATCGTTACGTTCCCATTGTGTGCACGCAGGAAGAACGATATCAGAGAAGCGGCATGTTGCCGTCCATGCAAAATCAATTGCGACTACCGTTTGAAGACTGCGGAACGCCTTTTTCATACGATTACGATCTTGATGGTGTTGCCAAGGGTTGTTACCACTAAATACCATCATCTTAAGATCAGGTAGCGTCACAACCGAGCCATTTGAATTGATCTTTTTGCCTGGTTCCATTAGGGAGTCTACCCAACGCGCAACCGGAATCACTCGGCTATAGCCATTAAAATCTTGGCTTGGATACTTCGGTTCTTGGCCTTGATCGATATTGAGTGGGAATGAGCCCGGAGCTGCGAACCCCGTTGACGGTACACCGATACCAGAGTAATGATGACCATAAGAAATCCCACCGCCCGGCAAACCGATTTGACCAATCATAGCGGCGAGTACAGCACCCATCCAATATGGCTGCTCGCCATGCTCTTGACGTTGCACACTCCAGCCAAAGAGGAGCTGAGTACGACCTTTCACCAACATGCGTGCAAATTCACGGATCTGATCCGCGGACACACCACAAATTTGTGCGGCCCACTCAGGTGTTTTTTCAACTTTGTCTTTGGTCTCACCTTGAACGTAGCCGATAAAATTATCGAAACCAAGGCAATAGGTATCGATAAACGCTTTATCGTAGAGCTTTTCGTTGTATAGCGTGTGAGCCAAACCAAGCATAAACGCTACGTCTGTTTGTGGGTTCAAGTATAGGTGGTCGTTCTCTAGATATCGCTGAGTCTTATTTTTTACTGGGTCAACAGAGATAACGTTAATCTCTTTTTTCGCTACTTTTTGCTTCAACTGCTCGAGGTATGCGTAAGATTGGTGAGTTTCACAAGTCCAACCTACTTGAAGGTTTTTGACTGGATCGTTGCCCCAAAGAATAATGTTGTCACTATTCTCAAGAATCAGTTCCCAGGAGGTACCTTGAGCATACACTTCTGTAGAACCAAGTACGTACGGTAAAATAGTTTGACCAGCACCTGTTGAATAGTCACCTACTTTTTTAACAGAGTAACCGTGCAAGCCCATCGCGCGCATCATGTGGTTGGTACAGCTGTGGAACTGACCTGTCATACGCCAACCCGTTTGACCTGTGTGCAGTGCCCAAGGACCGTAATCCTTCTGTACACGTTCTAACTCACGGTAGAAAAGGTCTAGCGCCTCATCCCATGTCACACGAACAAAACGGTTGTTACCACGCGTTTCCGCTGCATACTTGTGCTTCTTGAACCAATCTAGGCGAACCATCGGGTAGCGCACACGTGATGGACTGTAAATAATACCTTGAATGCCGTTCAGCATATCAGTTGGGTACTTATCAAGATCTAGAGGTTTGATTTCTTGAACTTTACCGCCCCAAATACGGGCGCGAAACGCGCCCCAGTGAGAGCCAGATGTCTTCCAAGTACCGTCAGTTTCAGCTGCACTTGCAGACGCCGAAGCAAGCAAACTTGGTCCAATGAGTGCTGCTGCAGTTGAGCCTGCTGCGCCTTTAAGGAAGCTTCTTCTTGTAATTGCCATTTTATTACTCCAATTGACGTCTATTAGTGGTGGCCTTCAGCAAAGTCTGACGAGTGCTTCTGTAGATACTTAAGAACAAGTGCTTCTGTATCTGTGTCGAAGTTCACGAATGCGATCATACCGTCAAGCATGCCTACCCAGCCGTTCGCACTAAAGTGCGCTACATCAGGTTGAGTGTGACAGGTTGAACAGTTAGTTTTGTACGCTTCACCAGCGGCGCTCCAAATCGGAGTGAAGTCAGACACCATAGAGCCTTCTTTCATCCAAACGTCTACTGCAACTTTCTCCCACGGAAGACCCGTTAACACGTCTTCTTTTTTCTCACCAACGTGAACGTCACTGCTTTGCGATACTTCACGAGTTAGGATAGCGGTTGAGATATTCTTACCAAAGTCTTCTTGAATCACTCGGCCATAACCTTTCGCTTTGCGCCAGCCATCAATTTCAACTTTGATCATGTCGCCTTTAACTTCCAAAATTTTGACTTGGCTTGCCGGGCTTAGAAGACCAGCTTCTGTCGTTGCAGTTTCGTCGGTGTATAGAGGTAAATGACGAATTGATACAACGTTACCACCCTTCTCGTAGGAGGTGCTGTTTGCTACTTGTTCAAGGTCACCCACGATACCACTTGCTTGAGCCATGTCTTTTGGCAAGTTGTGAGCAATACCTTTGTGGCAGTCCACACAGCTTTGGTCACGCTCTGCTGCTGCCTTCATCTGAATACGAGCAGTTGGCGACATTTGGTCGAAATCCATTGAGTCGTAGTTGTGGCAGTTTTTACATTCTAAAGACTTATTTGCAGAGAAGCGGTCCCACTCGTGACGAGCAAGTTCGAAACGACGCGCTTCAAATTTCTCTGGTGTATCAAGGTCACCGAATACTTGTGCGAATACTTCTTTAGAAGCCTGCATTTTGCGGGCAATTTTGTCTGTCCAGTTGTGAGGAACGTGACAATCAGGACAAGTAGCACGTACACCAGAATGGTTTTTCCAGTGAACAGTGTCCTGCAGTTCTACGTAAACATTGTCACGCATTGTGTGACAACTGATACAGAATTCTTCTGTGTTGGTAGCTTCAAGCGCGGTGTTAAAACCACCCCAGAAGATAACACCAGCGATAAAGCCACCAGCGGTCAATACACCCAAGCTGATATGAACAGCAGGACGACTAACGGTACGCCAAAGTTTGATTAAAAAAGATTTCATGACTAACTCTCTTGAATATCGTGATTGAATAAAGGGCTAAGGAATTAGCCGTGTACACCAGGGGGGCCAAACACGAACATTTGAAGCATCCAAACGATAAATCCGTAACCACCAACAATGACCACACTCAAGAGAGGGAAGAATACGGCGCAGATAAAGAAAAATGATTTCCACTCCATACCATGCTTTTCAGCACTCTCAACTTTGTTAACATCACTCATACATTTGCCTATTTTGTATCGTGTACAGTTCAAGAGTCGCATCACTGTGCGACTCAATTATTTAATATCTCTATTGGAAAATGCTAAACCATACTAAGCGTGTGGTTCAATCAAATCCGGCCATTCATACCTTATTAATCAACCGTTTTTTGAGTTCATCCAGAGTTGTATTTAATTAAAGATTGATGTGTAAATTTGTTAATATTTATGAAAACATAATACAGTTATAAGTATGTAAAAGACATTACAACATTGCAACCTAAAGCCTCCTAGGTTGGTTCTGAAATTTGGTTTTTTACGGTAATTTTCTCACGTCACAGCAGCTCTTTGTTAAAAATATGTAGCAAAAAACAAGTCAAAAAGAAGTGGTTGGCGGTGCGAGTTTCTGTAAAACTTAGACTCTCGCAGTTAAAAATTTGAGGCTATTGTGCAGCAAGTTGTCGATATAAATTGGTGGCAAATTCTCGTGTTCTCGTTAACGTTGCTTGTCCCCTTTGTCATCAATTCTTACTACAAGCTCAACATAGGTCGTGATGCCTTAATCGGTTTAGTAAGAATGACCCTTCAATTGGCGCTGGTCGGCGTCTATCTGGAATATTTGTTCTATTTAAACAGCTTAGCAATCAACGTCATCTGGCTTTTTGTGATGATAGTTGTTGGTTCCAATGCGATTGTCTCAAAAGCAAAACTACCGCGATATCCGTTGATAACGTTTATCAGCATGGCATTAGTGTTAGGTCTTTTTCCTATCATTGCCTTATTGAGCCTTGCCATCATTCAACCCGAGCCGGCTTACAGCGCACAGTATGTTACCGCCTAGCGGGAATGCTGTTGGGAAACAGCTTGAGTGGCAACATTGTTGCACTGCAAAACTTTTTGGGCTCATTAGAGAGCCGCTGGAGCGAATACGAAGCGTCTCTCGCTTTGGGAGCTGCCATTCCTTTAGCGACTCTTCCGTTCGTTCGTGTCGCGTTGCAGAGGTCATTAGCACCTATTCTGGCGACAATGGCAACTACTGGCTTAGTTTCATTGCCCGGCATGATGACTGGTCAAATTTTGGGCGGAGCCACTCCTGTGATAGCCATCAAGTATCAATTGGTCATAATGATAGCCATCTTCGTAATGATGACGATATCAATCACGATTAGTCTCAACTTGGTAGTACGCCAAAGTTTCAACGCATCAGGAAAGCCTAAATGAAGTCTCATTGATCCCCAATAAAGCAATGACAGCCTCTGTTACACACTAAATTTAAACGGAGTTATCCACAACATGTGTGGATAACCAATCTATTGAGTTTAGTGTTACTACTCCTTTTACTACTACATATGGTGTGCGGATCACAGCAGATCCTGTCTTTTCATCGTAATGTCACAAGCGATGGTTAATTTGTGTGCAAACCACAGATTCCAAGGTCTAGAACATGTACATGAAATCAAGCATATGCCGTATCAATGGAAGAGAGACATTCCATGCTTAGCACACCAGATTATGACCAATACAAAGACGACTCAAAAAACTGGCTCATCCACATACCAGAAGAGCTTGATGACACCATTTATGACCTCCCACACCCAATACTGGTCATTGAAACACAGAGTGTAAGAGAGCGATAACCTCAAGCCAGCAAGGCTTGTACATAAAAAAGCACCTTTCGGCGCTTTTTTTCCACATCTACTGTATTAATCTCTTAGGTAGATAAGCCAGTAGAGCATACCAACGAATACACCACCACCAATGATATTCCCCAGTGTCACCGGAATCAGATTGTTAACCACGAATGTGACGAGGTTAAGATCTGCGAAATCAGCGGGGTTAGCACCGACCATCTGCCAAAATTCTGGCGATGCGAAGTTCTTGATACCAACAGCCATTGGCACTTGGAACAAGTTAGCAATACAGTGCTCGAAGCCTGCGGATACGAACATTGCAACTGGCAATACCATGACGATAATTTTGTCAGTCAGAGTACGACCACTGAATGTCATCCAGACCGCCACGCAAACCAAAACGTTGCACATAATACCTAGTGCCACTGCTTGCCAAAAGCCGTGATGTAATTTGTGCTGAGCGATGTGCATCGTGTTCAGACCAACTTGGCCTTCATCGAACATATATTGCTTAGCCGTCAGCATGATACCGACCAAAAGCAGCGCACCCAACATATTGCCAAAATAAACGACAAACCAGTTTTTGAAGAGCGAACGCCAAGTTATCTTGCCGCTAGCACGTGCAACCAAGGTTAAAACCGAGCTGGTGAACAGTTCTCCACCGGTAATAATAACCAGCACTAAGCCCAAGCTAAACGCCAAGCCACCGAGAAAACGAGTGATACCCCAAGGTAGATCGCCGGCACCTGTAGTGATGGTTGTGTAAAATATAAATGCGATACCTATGTGCAAACCAGCGGTAATCGCCAAAAGAAAAGACTTCATCGGGTCTTTTGTCGCTTTGCCAACACCGGCCTCGGCCGCACGCTCTGCCATTTGTGGTGGCAATAAGGCATCAAACTGATTCATTTCCATTTTGCTCTATACATAATTGGTTAAATGTCAACTGGGCGCGGATAATCGCCCCAATCTATCGATAAAGCAAGATCTATTTATCACTTTAATTGAGTTTTTCTTGACAGATGGAAAACCAATCGCTGGTAACGTTTATGTGACAAGGATCACTCGTCGATTTTCAAAAATAAGTGTTTATATTTCACTATTGAAAATGTTGAACTTGGATATCGGTCATGAAGATAACTGATAAAAAAACGCCGCGTAATGCGGCGTTAGTTTGAAGGGCGTGAGACTTTAATACAAGCCGTTAAGATTTGTCCGATTTCTCTTGAAGTGCGGAAACCAATTTCTTCAAGGCTTCAATTTCTGTCTGATTCTGCTCTGCTCGATCTAGTGCTAACTGAGTATCGACCGAATCTCCTTCAGTATTTTGCTCTTGTAACAACGCTATTTGCTGCTTCAGTAGTTGATTTTCTTTCTGTAGCGTTTCAGAGCGATCCGCCTTTCGCAACTGTTCAACATCATGAGCAATACGTTCAGATTGCGCTGCAAGAGATTGATCTCGATAATCATTACCCTTTGCCACGGAGGATATCTTGTGCAAACGTGATTCAGCCTCTAGCACCATAGGCTCAAATTGAGATTTATCGACATTAATCAACTTATTTACCTCAACGACAACCGCTTCGAGACGTCGAAACTGAAAGTTGATCTGATCGACTTGATGCTCTATCTCGGTAAAACTTCGCGGTGACTTGGCAACATACTTCGCCAATTCAGCCGTCCCCTGCTCTACATAGCCAAAGCTCACCGGCGCTAGTGTATTGTATTTTAACCGACTTAGATCAGCCAATCGCTGCTCCAATGGCTTGACGTACATGGCATCAATTACGCGAACTTCAAGTGCCACGGCGTTATTAATGAACGTCTCTTGATAGCTCTCAGCGTGCTCGGTTTCAGATACGACTAAATACTCAAACAGGCGCTGATAATCGCGATTTAAGTTGTTCATCGCATGTCTGAAATACTTGCCAGCCTCTATTTTATTAAGGTAGGTCATTTGACTCATTGCTGGCGCGAGCAAGACATCCGCTTGCTTTTTGAGACCTTGAATTGCCTTATAGTTATATTCCACAGAATTAATGCGATCTCGGAAACCGACCGCATACGTCTCACTAGAAAAGACGGAATGCTTCGCATCAACTTGCGTCGGGTCCTTACGTATTTCTATGAATAGATCATGCGCACTTTTCCAAGATGACATCATATCGCGGTAGTTTTCTGGCGCGTAAATTCGAAGCGCATCCGCGCCTTCCAATTTCTTCGACCACTCGGCATAGGTGTCTGAAATCTCACTAAATACCCTACTTCTTGTTTGACGAACCTCTTCCGGCGTCAAGTTGGCATGGGATTCATTAGCCGTTGGGGTACTCGCGCACGATGCAACGCCCAAAACACACATTAATACAACAGCCAAATTGCGTGTAGACATCTACTCTCCTAATAACTTGGTTTCATCATATGGACCAAGAAAAATCGTCCTATCGAATCGACAGGCCATAACCTACGAACTATATTCAAATTACTCACTAAAATACATCACATAGAGCCCTAAGTGATTATATTTCATCCACTTAATAACAAAAATTTACCGTTTTCCTTTAGAAGGCGGCGCAAGCTAACACTTTATTAACTGCGTGATTGTCAACTCATTCAATCCCCACTATGTTGAGTGGAGAATCTCAACCAAGAGGCAAATCTATGAAATTCACTCCAGCGCATCTTTCTGAAATGAACCTGTTATTGCAATTTGACTTAAGCAGCGCAGCAACAGGCATCAAGGTCCATCAAGATGCAAGCAAAGAGATGCAAGAAGCAGTCCAACGATTATTCGATAAAGGACTCTGTACCCTACCTGACGGTGGCTACCTTACGGACGAGGGAATTGAAGTGGCGGAGCACGCAGACAAAGTTCTTCGTGTCTTAACGTCTTAGCACTAACGTGAAATGTCTCTAGCAGCGGCATATCATTGCCGCTGCAATTAACTCCTACCTCTTAGGCTAAAAAAAGACGACGATAGGGCTGCCATCTGTCATACACCCAATTAAATCCAGTCGTATAAAAGAAAAAGAACACCAGAAAACCAGCTTCAATAATCAAAGCAGTCAGTAATGAAACCTGTAAGAACCAAGCGATGGCCGGTATGGTCATGACGATCAATCCTGCTTCAAATCCTATTGCATGACCGATACGCACAAGCAAGGAACGTTTACTCCTCTCACCTGGAATATATTTATCAAACAATACATTATAGAAATAGTTCCATACCACGGTGAACAAACTCATGCCAACACCTACAATCATTAGTTGCATTGATTTACTACCTGTAGCTATAGATGCAATAGGAATTATGATAGCTAATGCTAACGCCTCAAATAGAATAGCATGAAATATTCTTTCTTTATTATTCATTAAGTTACCCCGTAGATTTGAAACATCGTTTACCAATAAAGCCATTATCCGTTATGCTTTAACAAGACGAAAACGAGATAACATCAGGAAACCTGATATGTTTAGCATCGAACAGTTAGAAGCATTTATTACCACGGTTGAAACCGGTTCTTTTTCCGCTGCAGCACGCAAGCTTGGCAAGGTTCAATCTGCTGTTAGTCAAAACATCATGAATCTCGAGATCGATTGTGGTGTTGATGTCTTTGATCGAAGTGGTCGTTATCCAATTCTTACCGAAGCTGGTAATAAACTACTTCCCTATGCTCGCGCAGCAATTACCCAACATCAGCGTCTTGCGGATTTAGTCGACACATTGGGACATGATGAGATACAACCTATCGTTTTAGCGGTAGATGAAGGTATTCCACTAGAAAGAATCACTCCAATACTCAAAACACTTTCGGAAGAGTTTCCGTCTCTGCAATTGGAATGTTTACTTGCCTCCAGTATCGATATTATCGAAATGGTTCAATCAGGTAGAGCAACTTCAGGCTTAGTCTATGGCGAACACGTTATCCCCTTCTCATTAGACTTTGAACATGTTGGGGATTTCGAGTTCGACATTTTTGTATCTTCAGAGCACCCGCTCGCTAAAACTGTTACTCCCCATCTTGAAATGTTGAGTTTGCACCGACAGCTTGTCGTCAGCTCGAGAAGTTCTCAAAAGAGTAGCTTTCATCAAGTGCTTAGCCCCGATGTTTGGTACTCCGATAGCTACGCTATGATTATGGAATGGTGTCTCGCAGGATTTGGGTGGACCTATGCCCCTTCCTATATGGCAAAAGAAGCGCTTGCTCAAGGTAAGTTAGTGCAGGTTCCGATAGAATTTGAAAAGATATCCGCAATCACCAACATTGATTTAATCCAACACTCAAGTAAGAGTAAAGATGCCGGTCATAAGCGACTGCGAGAATTACTTCGACACCGTTTCGAGGATGTATAACATGACAGAAAAGCAATTACTCGTCGTAGGAGCTGGTTGGCTTGGCCTGCCACTAGCCCATGCTCTGCAAAGCCGAGGCTACAAGGTTATAGCAACAAGAACCAGCGTTGAAGGCGTGGCTGAAATCACCCAAGCAGGTATGGATAGTCTCTGTTTGGATTTGAATGCTGTCCGTTCAGAAGAAGAGGAGCTGGCACTTACAGATCAACTCATCAAGAAGCAGATAAAGGTGATTGTTGGCTGTTTTCCTCCTGGTTTTAGGCAAGGAGGCGGTGCGCTATACGCTTCTCAATGGGCCCTGCTTGTTCAAGTGGCAAAACGAATAGGTGTGGAAAAGATCATCATGATTAGCTCTAGCTCTGTTTATCCAGAGCGAGCTGAGATCATGACTGAGGATATGGCTAGGCTACCGATAGCGAAAGGCAGAGAAGACTTTAGCGCTAAGTCTATTATTATGCTCACTGCAGAAGAACACGTTAGAAACTCGACCCTAAATTATGTCATCGTGCGCTGCAGTGGTTTGTTTGGTCCGAATCGTCATCCATCTCGATTTGCTTCGAAACTCAAGACTGTGAGTGATCAAGCATCCGCCAATATGCTGCACCTTGACGACGCTGTTGGTTCGATTATTTTTTGTTTAGAATATGTGAATGCGAGCGTGGTTAACGCCACCACACCAGAGACCTGCGACAAAGTGACCTTTTATCGTGCAGCCTTGCGTTCGGTAGGTTTAGATACCTCGTTGAATTTAGTGAACTCAGAGCCTGACAAAACTATCTCTAGTGAAAAACTACAAGGACTGGGTTATCACTTCAAATACCATCATACGCTTGATGCACTATAGATTACTGGATAGCCCACTACTACAAAAGGAAGCATTACGCTTCCTTTTTTACTTTCATGATGTGCCTTACTTGCCCAGCGCTTCTTTATAATGCTGACGGCAAACTGAGACATATTTATCATTGCCACCAATCGCTACTTGGTCACCTTCTGCGATAGCTTTACCGTCTTCATCGGTTCGGATAACCATATTAGCTTTACGACCACAGTGACAAATTGTTTTTAACTCGACCAATTTATCCGCCCACGCCAGTAGGTGTTTACTTCCTTCAAATAACTCACCCAAGAAGTCTGTTCTCAAACCGTAGCATAGGACTGGAATGTTCAGCTTATCAACCACTTCTGTCAGTTGATAAACCTGTTCCTTTGACAAGAACTGACATTCGTCAATAAGGATACAGTGTCGTTTAGTCTCGGCATTCAGCGTTGCGATTTCATCAAACAAATTGGAATCTGGCTGGAAAAGCTGAGCTTCAGACTGAAGTCCAATACGTGAGCTAACCTTACCAATGCCATAACGATCATCAAGTGCGGCAGTGAAGATAAGAGGGTTCATTCCTCGTTCTTGGTAATTGAAAGAAGACTGAAGAAGAGTTGTCGACTTACCCGCATTCATTGCTGAGTAATAGAAGTACATCTGAGCCAAAGTGTTACACCAAATTCAAAACTTAAAAAGAAGCCCTTGCATGCAAGGGCTACGAGAAATTACTTGCGACGCCAAGTCGTGCCTTCAGGGCCATCTTCTAGGACAATGCCCATTTCCGTCAGCTTATCGCGTGCCATATCAGCATTCGCCCAATCCTTTGATGCACGAGAATCGTTACGCAGTTTAATCAGCGCTTCAATTTCTGCCACTTCGTCGTTGTCACCTGAATCGCCTTTCAAGAACGCTTCCGGATCTTGGTGAAGAATACCAATTACGTCCCCTAGTTCACGAATTAACGCACCAAGTTGACTCGCCTGACCTAAGTCAACCGTTTTCAAACGGTTGATTTCACGAGCCATATCAAACAACACTGAGTACGCTTCAGGTGTGTTGAAGTCGTCGTTCATCGCTGTCGTAAAGCGAGTAACGTACTCTTCTCCACCTGTAGGTTCTGCATCTAGATCCAAACCACGAAGTGAAGTATAAAGACGCTCAAGTGCCGAACGTGCCTGATTTAGGTTGTCTTCACTGTAGTTTAACTGGCTACGGTAATGGCCAGACATTAAGAAATAACGAACCGTTTCTGGGTCGTAATGGCCCAGCACATCACGAATCGTAAAGAAGTTGCCAAGAGACTTAGACATTTTCTCTTTATCAACCATCACCATACCGCTGTGCATCCAAGTGTTCACATATTGGGTATCGTGCGCGCAGCAAGATTGAGCAATTTCATTTTCATGATGTGGGAATTGAAGATCCGAACCACCACCATGGATGTCAAAATGGTTGCCTAGTATCGAGGAGTTCATTGCCGAGCATTCAATATGCCAACCCGGACGACCTGGTCCCCATGGCGATTCCCAAGTAGGTTCACCTGGCTTAGACATTTTCCACAGTACAAAGTCTAACGGACTGCGCTTGGCACTCTCAACATCAACACGGGCACCTGCTTGAAGCTGGTCAAGATCTTGCTTGGAAAGCTTCCCGTATTCGTCGAATTTCGATACTTCAAACATGACATCACCGTTATCAGCAACATAGGCAAAGCCGCGTTCAATCAGTTTTTCAACTAGCTCAATGATTTCCGCAATGAATTCAGTTGCACGAGGCTCGACATCTGGGCGCTTCATGTTGAGCGCGTCAAAATCCGCATGCATTTCACCAATAAGGCGTTCAGTGAGCGATTCGCACGACTCACCATTTTCGTTCGCACGCTTGATAATTTTATCATCGATATCTGTGATATTACGTACGAATTTGAGATCGTAGCCAACGTAGCGAAGGTAACGTGAAACCACATCGAAAGACACAAAGGTACGACCATGACCGATATGACAGAGATCGTAAATAGTGACCCCACAGACATACATGCCGACTTTGCCTGCATGGATAGGTTTGAATT
Source organism: Vibrio thalassae (assembly GCF_900089835.1). GTDB lineage: Bacteria > Pseudomonadota > Gammaproteobacteria > Enterobacterales > Vibrionaceae > Vibrio > Vibrio thalassae. Next base: position 80,515 of record NZ_OANU01000053.1, read on the forward strand.
CCTCTTTTTGTCTCGTCAGTGTGTTGTATATTTTTAACATGATCTCTATCTGGATTATTACGTTTAAAAAGTAACGGCGATTATAACCATAATCCGGGGCATAATGGAGTCATTAAGCGAATAAATCTTGCATTTTGCCTGCAGAATGAGCTATCCCCGAACGAGTCAGCAGGAAAACGCGGCTAATAATGCTAGATCGACGTTTGCTTGTGACAGCAGTTAAGCTAGAATCGTGGTCTCTAACATAAATACACAGAATAGGTATTCATCATGATCACCCTTCATACTAATTTCGGCGACGTTAAAATTCAGCTAAATGAAGAAAAAGCACCTGAAACAAGTGCTAACTTCGCACAGTACTGCCGCGATGGTTTTTACGACAACACACTATTTCACCGTGTTATCGATGGTTTCATGATCCAAGGCGGTGGCATGACCTCTGGCCTTAAAGAAAAAGCAACACGCGCTCCAATTAAAAACGAAGCGAACAATGGCCTGAGCAACAAAGTAGGTACTTTAGCAATGGCTCGTACAATGGAACCGCATTCTGCTAGTTCTCAGTTCTTCATCAACGTAAACGACAACACTTTCCTAGACTTCCGTTCAGAAAGCTTAGATGGTTGGGGTTACTGTGTATTCGGTGAAGTAGTAGAAGGTATGGACATCGTTAATAAAATTAAAGGTGTAAGCACAGGTTCTATGGGTATGCACCAAGACGTTCCTCTAGAAGAAGTGATCATCACTGGTACAACGATTCACGAGTAATCGTTTTAGGGAGGGTTAAGCCCTCCCTCATTGACTATGACTACACTATTTATCTCCGATCTTCACCTTTCCCCCTCTCAGCCACAAATAACGGATTGTTTCGTTAAATTTATGCGCGAAGAAGCGGTTCATGCGGAAGCTCTCTACGTACTTGGCGATCTTTTCGAATTTTGGATTGGCGATGATGATCCGTCCGATTTTGCTCAAGCGATCAAAGCCGAGTTCAAATCGCTGACGCAATCTGGGATCGCTTGTTACTTTATTCAGGGAAATCGGGACTTTTTGCTCAACAAACGGTTTTGTCGCGAGACTGGGATCACCCTACTCGACGAACACTGTGTCATCGACCTATATGGACGCAAAACGGTCATTTTACACGGTGATACTTTATGTATAGACGATCATAAATACCAAGCGTTTAGAGCTAAGGTTCATATGCCTTGGTTACAATGGATATTTAATCGACTCCCCTTCTTTACAAGGCGCCATATTGTAAATAAAATTCAAGGCGATATTCGTGATGTAAAGGCGCAAAAGTCACTCGACATTATGGATGTCACTCAATCTGAAGTGGAAACACTGATGAAACAACACGGAACCGATTTGATGATTCATGGTCATACACATAGACCTAACATTCACCACTTCGAGATCAATAATCAGCCTGTTACACGCATCGTACTCGGTGACTGGTATCAACAAGGATCCGTTTTGGTTTGTACGCCAAAGTCACAACACTTAGAAACACGCCGTTTTGCTTAAAGCCTGAGCCAAATCGCAGAAAATTCGACAAAGATTTGAACAAGACTGTAATAAACTCGATGAATTGTTAAGATACTCGAAAGTTTTTGAGACCACGATGCAAAATTTGAAATACTCTTACATTGCTCGGCAACCGATTCTAAATAGCGAACAGAAAACGGTTGGCTACGAGTTGCTATTTAGAGATGGCCCGAACAATACGTTTCCAGATATCGATCCAGAACTGGCAACAAACCGCCTGCTATCAGAGCACTTCCTTGCTACGCACTATAGCACCATTGGTGACAAGCTGGGTTTTGTTAACTTTCCCTACCAAAGCTTAGTCAATTTGGTTCCTACTCTATTCCCTAAAGACAACTTGGTTATAGAGATCTTAGAAAGTTGCGAGCCGACGGTAGAACTTTTGGCAGCAATCAAGAGAATGTCAAAAGCAGGCTACACCATAGCGCTTGATGACTTTGTGCCACGTAAAGAGTGGCTACCATTTTTGCCGTACACCTCGATCATCAAAATAGATATTCGCCAATATTCGTTAGCAAAAGCGGAAACTCTGATAGAACGTCTCAAAGATCACAATATCGTATTTCTCGCCGAAAAGGTGGAGACCTATGAAGAGTTTGAACTTGCTAAACAAGTGGGCTTCACCCAATTTCAAGGCTACTTTTTTAGTCGTCCGCAACTGATTAGGCGCAAGCAGATCAAGCCATCATTCTTAGCAGTAGTCCAGCTTTGTAAAGAGATCTCAAATCCGAATATCGATTATGACGAATTAGAGCGCCTTATCTCTTTGGACGTCACTCTCTCATACAAATTGCTCACTTTCGTCAACGCTTCTTATTTGATCCGAGCAGAGATCAAATCGTTTAAGCAAGCACTCGTCTATCTAGGGGAAGACCGTTTACGCAAATTCATATCTTTAGTCGCGATTACCTCTACACAAGATGATAAACCAGATACTCTGTATAACTTGTCGATTCAGCGCGCGCGTTTTTGTGAGTTGCTGCTTAATGATATGAATACCGACTTAGACGATGGTCTAGGGTTTCTAACGGGTATGTTCTCTCTACTCGATTCGCTATTCGACCAGCCATTAGAAGAGCTGGTTCAAAAAATGCCAATCGATAATCTAGTGAAAAGTGCGCTAGTCACCAAACAAGGGACGCTTGGTAATATTTTGACTCTAGTAAAAGCCTATGAAGCGGCAGATTGGGCAACCGTAATTAACTATCGAGATAAACTTGAACTCAACGATGAAATGCTAGCGAAGTACTATGACGAAGCCATAAAATGGACGGAAGATCTGCTCGCTATCGAAACATAATATCATTCCCCCCACGCTTAATTTGGATTTGTTATGACCTCATGCTACTGTGGAAATCACCTGCCGTTTGAATCGTGCTGCTTGCCGATTCATAAAGACGTCAAAAAGGCGGTTAAGCCTGAGCAGCTTATGCGTGCTCGGTTTAGTGCGCATAAAACCAATAATGTTGACTTTGTTGTTGCCACCTACCACCCTAGTTGCAATGCTGAGTTAGAACGAGATTCTATCGCCGATTCCATCAACAGCAACTGGACAACGCTAAACGTTCTTGTTTCAGAGTATGGAGCAAATGAACATGAGGGCTTCGTGTCTTTTGAAGCCTATCTCGAAGAAAATGGATTTGAATACTGTCTCGCCGAGCGTTCTCGTTTCCTATTCGAAAACGGTCAATGGTTTTATGTCGACGGCGAACTGGATGACTCTATCCCTCCTCGCCCACTCACAGTACAAGCTGCAAAAATCGGCAGAAACGACCCTTGCCTGTGTGGCAGTGGCAAGAAATACAAAAAGTGTTGCGGATAGAGAACAGTGAGGGAGAGTCGATTGAGTTACTCTCCCTTAACTTTGCCATTAAACACATCTCAGTCTCTGCTCAGATTAACGCTGATACGCCTTAAACTGGTTAGTTAAAGGATCGTATTGATAACCAAGCATATCCAACTTACCAATCACGCCCTCAACATCTATTTCGTACCTGCTAACGAGTTCTCCGAACGAATCGCATTCTAAACGAAGCTTTTCATTAACGATGCCTAATAAAATGATGCTATCAAAACGGCTCACGTTACTTAAATCCATAATCGTACTCCATAAAAAAAGCTAGCCTATAAAGACTAGCTCGCTTTAGTGAAATAGAAAGTGACCCAAGTGGCAGATTACGCCAGCCAGTAGAGTTGCAACAGGCCAACATTCGTGACCATGAGGCTAAGAAAGGCAATCATCAATTGTCCCTTCGTTGGCGCACTGTGACGGATAATATGCCAGCTCCAAATGACAATACCCACTACCAACATCACCAGCGAACTGACAACGGATACGGTATATTGCGCGATAATTTCTGGCTCCCACTGATAGGCATTCACCACAAAACTCACCGCAAGCAGCATAGAAAAGATCACGCCAGCAACAGGTAGAATACGGTGAAATGCCTGCAAGCGAGTTCTTGCAATTGTCAGTAGTAGATGAGCGAACACCGTTCCTAGCAATAAGCCAGAAAACAACAAAGAGACGGACTGAGCCAAATTAGCCTGCTGCGCTATAACAATACCGGCAAACGCAATACTAAAACCATTGGCTAAGTGTACGACCCAAAATGGCCCTTTATCTCGTGTTTTTCCTGTTTTCACTTGTGAATAGAAATAGAACACCGCAAACACGACAAGAAATGCTTCAACCTTTAGTGAGGCTATCGCCAACCACAAAATCCCGATGGCCGGAAACAGTTTGTGGATACGCCCACGCTGACCTGGGCATATATCGCCCTTTGCCAGTATCAAAGTCAGAATAAGCAGCGCAACCGTTAATGCCGGAGCGAGCAGGGTTAAAACAGCGTTAATCATGGTTTGAGGTTCAAAATGATAAATAATGGCGCTGATAATATATCAGGTAACCTTCGAATACCATTGACATTGAAAAACCACAATTTGTTTGGGCTTTGAAGTCATCAACTTTGGAGTATATAATGCCCGCCTCCAAAACTAGAGGTTAAAATATGCACAACGACGTTACCCCAATCCACGAGCATAAAAAATACTGGGCCGAATGCTTCGGTGTGGCTCGTTTTCTGCCCACCAGCAGAAAAGAAATGGATGCCCTTGGATGGGACAGCTGCGACATCATTATTGTCACCGGTGACGCCTACGTCGATCATCCTAGTTTTGGTATGGCGATCATCGGACGCTTATTAGAAGCACAAGGCTTTCGCGTCGGCATCATTGCTCAACCAGATTGGAATAATAAAAATGACTTCATGAAGCTTGGTCAGCCGAACCTGTTTTTCGGTATTACCGCAGGCAATATGGACTCAATGATCAACCGCTATACTGCTGACCGTAAGCTGCGTCATGATGACGCGTACACGCCTAACAATGAAGGTGGTAAAAGACCAGACCGAGCAACGTTGGTTTACTCACAACGTTGTCGTGAAGCTTATAGAGAAACACCTATCGTTTTAGGCGGTATCGAAGCCAGTTTGCGCCGAATTGCGCACTATGACTATTGGTCTGACAAAGTTCGCCGCTCTGTATTATTTGATGCTAAAGCCGATATTTTGCTATTTGGCAATGCCGAGCGTGCACTCGTTGAAGTTGCACACCGTCTTGCAGACGGCGAAGCAATCAGCGATATGACGAATATTCGTGGTACCGCGGTTAACCTTCCAGAAGAGCCAAACAACTACACCATTATTGACTCTTCACGCATCGAAAAGCCGGGAAAAGCATTCGTACCACAAAATCCGTACGAAGTTGAATCAAACTGCGACACTGATAAAAAAGAATCTCAAGCAAAAGCGATTACTATTCGTCCCTCTCGTCACGATGCAAAAACAACGGCCGTGAGACTGCCGCCGTACGAAAAGCTAAACAACGACCGTATTTTGTACGCGCACGCGAGTCGTGTCATGCACCTAGAGACCAACCCTTATTCTGGGCGTGCTCTTATTCAAAAACATGGCAATCGCGAGCTATGGGTGAACCAAGCACCAATTCCTCTCTCTACCGAAGAGATGGATTATGTATTCGGCCTACCTTATGCACGTGTACCACATCCTATGTACGGCAAAGCGAAAATCCCTGCCTATGACATGATTAAGACTTCCGTGAACATCATGCGTGGCTGTTTTGGCGGCTGCTCATTCTGTTCCATTACTGAGCATGAGGGCCGTATTATTCAAAACCGCTCTCAGGATTCGATTATCAATGAACTGGAAGAGATTCGCGATAAAGTTCCAGGCTTTACTGGTACCATTTCAGATTTAGGCGGCCCAACGGCCAACATGTATCGTCTAGGCTGTTCAGAACCAAAAGCAGAAGCCAACTGCCGTCGTCCATCGTGCGTCTTTCCTGGCATCTGTAACAAGCTCAATACTGACCACAAACACACTATTGACCTTTATCGTGCTGCTCGCAAAGTTAAAGGGGTTAAGAAAGTGATGATCGCCTCAGGTGTTCGCTACGACTTAGCAATAGAATCACCTGAGTATGTGAAAGAGCTGGTCACTCACCACGTTGGCGGTTATTTGAAGATTGCGCCAGAGCATACGGAAAAAAATCCTCTCGACTTGATGATGAAACCGGGTATGGGTACGTACGATCGCTTTAAAGAAATGTTCCAAAAGTACAGTGAAGAAGCCGGCAAGAAGCAATATCTTATCCCGTACTTTATCTCTGCGCACCCAGGGACTGAAGATGAGGACATGTTGAACTTGGCTTTGTGGTTGAAAAAAAATAACTACGAATGTGACCAGGTACAGAATTTCTATCCATCGCCAATGTGTAATGCTACGTCGATGTATTACTCAGAAACTAACCCACTCAAACGGGTCAAGTACAAGAAGCGCGAGGATGTCCCTGTTGCGAAAGGAGAGCGTCAACGTCGATTGCATAAAGCACTATTACGTTACCATGATCCAGCAAACTGGCCTTTGATCCGTGAAGCCTTGACCAACATGGGCAAACAGTACCTTATTGGTGACAAACCAGGCTGTCTGATTCCAGCAGAAGATCTTGATGCTAAGACGCCTGCTCAACGAAGAAAGTCAGGTCGACACGGGGCAAATAGATTCGCAACGAAGCATACAAAAGGTCAACCAGACATAAGAACTGACGGCCAAAGAAATGCCGGAAAACGTCCAAAACCGACCAATAAATCTGGGCACGCTTCTGGTAACGGCAAACCAGCAAGAAGCCCTAAGCGACGACCTCGTTAAGCTTAGAGTCCATTTAAGAAAAAGCGCCTCTCAATTTTGAGAGGCGCTTTTTTATTTTACAACATCGTAGGAATAAACTCATAACCGCCCGAATTGTATAAATTTATCATTTTGCCATAGTCCATACCTTTAACTTGGAAACTCACACTATGATCAACACGCTGAATGAACCTAAAACACTGCTTAAAGACGCTCAAATAATGGTGGATGGACGAGGCTGATGACTGACAGACCAAAAGCAAAGTCCAGCCTAATGACTGGACTTTTTTGCTGTAAAAATAAAGGTTAATCCTAGCAAAATAAAACCAATGCCAGACAGCTTCACCCAACTGAATGTCTCATTGAGCCAAGGTAATGTGACCGCTAACAAATAGACAATAACATAACTCAAACTAAGCAAAGGATAGGCGACACCCAATGGTAGGTGTTTTAAAGCCATTACCCAACACGCCATTGACAAAGCATAACAACACAAACCAATACCAACGCTAATTAGCGCGGGCCATACTAGTAAGACCGCTTTTATGACTTGTAACTGTTCGAGCGAAATGACGATATTATTCCATTGTTCGGCCAGTCCCCCCATGCCCCACTTCATGGCAAGCTGAGCAGTAGAAATCAGCAAGACACTCACAAAAGCAATCGGTAATCCGGCTTTCAGATCGTTAGCGTGCATTAGCCAGCTCCTCCAATAATACCGACACCGATCATAATACACATCACTCCAAGCCACTGCTTCGGCAAAATGACCTCGTTAAATGTGAATTTTGAGACCAACAACATGATAACGAAATTAACGCTAAGAAGAGGGTAAGCCACCGAAACGTCCCATTGGCTCAGAACACCCAACCAAGTGACAGCACTCGTGCCCAAAAATCCAATTCCGAGAATCATAGGGAAGCTGAGTAGCTTCCCTACTGCTGAAAGCTGCGGGTTTTCTTCAAAATACATGGCGGCTCGCTTTTGCCAATATTGACTAAGCGAGCTTGCCACGACTGAAAGAATAAACAGCAATACTGTCATTACTGAACCGCTTTCTTATTAAAGATCAACGCGTGATAGCGACCTCGGTCGACGTGCTCATCCGGCTTAGGGAAATCCTCTGGTAGAGAAGGCAGATCTCTAAAGTGCAGCAATACAGGTCCAGTCAGTTGCTTCTCTTTAATAAAGTCGTCTAGCTGATTCCACTCAATGTAACGATGTTTTGAATCTTCATACTTCAATCCATAGTCCACCTCACCCATTCCATGAGTAAGGTAAACATCACTGCGCTTCAAGTACCAGTTCAACGCAGACATTGTGTCTGGATAGTCGGCGATAAGGACCATGTCATCGGTCACTTTTGGTGCCAACTGCTCCATAAAACGTGCTGGCATTTTTGAGTCAATGGTCGTATTCGGTAGAACCATCGAGAACAAGGCAAAAAGCGCTAAAGGCGAGACCATGTAGGCGACAAACTTATGCTCAAATGCCTTCGCTTTGGCGGCATAAAAAGCACAAGTTGCCCAAAAGCCAAGAATAAATAGAGCAATCCATGGACGATATGACTCAGACGCATCCAAAGGCAGTTTGCCCATAAAGAACATCACCATTAATGTGATGGCAACTGTCGCAAAGAATAGACCATTCACAATCGAGCCAATCGTTAGCCCTTTCGCTTTACTGCGATAAGCTTTAATAATGCCATGGGTAAGCAAAATCGCTATTGGTGCCATGCAAGGCAAAATATAGGTTGCCAGCTTGCCACTTGCATAAGAGAACAGCAGAAATGGCATCACTGCCCAGAGGATAGAGTAACGAACCAGCGGTTTTGAAAACTCACCTTTTAGTTGGACCAGTGCAGAAGGCGCCCAGAACACCCAAGGTAGCGTACCTAAGAATAGAAATGGCACATAATACCAAATAGGGGCAGCATGCTGCGCGTCTTCAGCAGAGAAACGGTGAATATGCTCTTCCCAGAAGAAATAGTTCCAGTAATCTGGCTCTGCCGCATGAATGGCTAGAGACCATGGTAAACAGGTGATTAACGCAACAAACATCACCCACCAACCCCATCTTAGGATTTCTAGGAATTGCTTTTGCATAATCATGTAAGGCACAACCACAATAACTGGCAACGCTAAGGCTAAAAAGCCTTTGGTCAATACCGCACAACCACAGAAAAATCCGGCTAGGCCATAATGTAGCGAACGCTGTTTGGTCGAGGTCGCTTCCGTTGCAAAATAGAAAGCGGCATAACAAGCCGTAAGCCAAAAGGCCAACATACCGTCAAGGACGCTATAAGTCCCGATGGCAGCAACCATAAACATGCTAAGAAACACGCCTGCAGTAAGCCAACCTTGGCGGCGGTCTGCCATTCTGCCAACGAGAGAAACTAAAAATAGTGCAGAACCAAACATCGCAAGTGCCGACGCAATTCTCACAGCAAAATTGGTATCACCAAAAATAACTTGTGCAATGGCGTTAAACCAGTAACCCATGATCGGCTTTTCGAAATAACGTAGGTCGTTAAAGGTAGGAACTATCCAGTTACCGGAAGCCACCATCTCGCGAGAGATCTCTCCGTAACGTAACTCATCTGGTGACCATAGTGGTCGCAGATCAAGTGGTAGTATGTATAACGCAATAAAGAAAAGCGGTATCCACACCGCCCAGTTAATTCGTGATTGTTGCATTCTTAATCCAATTGAATAAAAGCCCATGAGATCATGGGCTTATACTAGTTTAAAATCTACATTGCTTGACAGTTCAGCGACGACTAAAGACCATGCGCTCAACAAATGACGCTTGGTGTGTTAGCCACCCTTCTCTCCCTTCCATTTCAATGTTTTTTATTGCATCTCTTGGAAGTGGCGATTCTGCCCCTTCAAGCAGATCTATCATGGGGACGAATTCTATATTCTGTTGCTTAGCTCTGACAATCAAATCTTCAAACATTTCAGCACAAACAATACCTTCCACTTCTGCGTGAATAGTATAAACGTTCAAACCATCACGTTTAATCAGCTTTAGAATAGCATCATTGTAATTACTGTTATCGACACCGTCCTGCCCGACAAGTTCATCATAGGTAGGCAGAGTCACCGGGATTTGTGGCGCCATGCCTTCGCCAGGAGAAAAAATAGAATCGCCGCGGCAATCGCTATTGTACTTAAAAGGAAAAGCGTCTTTTTCTACAAGTGTTTGCTCAGTGCAACGCCAACCAGCAACTGCACTACATGGTAGCTCTCTACCAGTAATATCCTTAAGCATATTGTAGCCCTTAGATATTTCACTACGTAGCTCTTCCGCCGACATGGTGTCGGTTTTCATCTGCCACTTATGGTGATCCCACGCATGCAAACCAATCTCATGTCCTGCGTTGTCGGTCGCTTCAATAATGGGGCGCAGCTTTTTACCAATCACAGGACCAGGCCAGATCGTGCCACGAATCAAAATATCGTAACCGTAAAGGCTAGCCGCCTTAGAGCGAAGCATCTTCTTCAAAAATGCAGGACGCAAAAGGCGCCAAATATGGCGCCCCATGTTATCAGGTCCAACAGTAAAGAAGAATGAAGCCTTCACTCCGTGCTTCTCGAAGATCTCGAGTAGCTTAGGCACACCTAACTTAGTGCCTCGGTATGTGTCTACGTCGATACGAAGACCGACTTTAGTGACTTCATTCTGTTTCATTACTTCTCTTCTGCTACTGCACCTTTTAGGAAGAAATCTAGTGTCTCTTCGATTGTGTCGTTCATGTGAACTTTTGGTTCCCAATCAAGCAGTTTCTTCGCGTTTGCGATGCTTGGTTTACGGTGTTGAACGTCTTGGTAGCCGTCACCGTAGAACGCTTTACTTTCTACTAGGTTGTAGCCAGCAAATGGAGGGAATTGGTCACGCAGAGGGTGGTTCTCAAACTTCTCGACCAGTGTTTCAGCAAGTTCTTTGATACTAGCTTCGTTTTCTGGTGCACCGATGTTAATGATTTGACCGTCACACAGACCTTCTTTGTTCTCGATGATGCGGAATAGCGCTTCAATCGCTTCAGAGATGTCTGTGAAACAACGCTTCTGTTCACCACCGTCGATAAGTTTGATCGGCGTACCTTCAACTAGGTTTAGAATAAGCTGAGTGATCGCGCGGCTAGAACCGATACGTGCAGAGTTTAAGCTATCTAGACGTGGGCCCATCCAGTTGAACGGACGGAATAGAGTGAACTTAAGGCCATCTTTCTTACCGTAAGCCCAGATAACACGGTCAAGTAGCTGTTTAGATACTGAGTAGATCCAACGCTGACGGTTGATAGGACCAACGATCAGTGGAGACGTATCTTCGTTGAACTCAGGATCCGTCGACATACCGTACACTTCTGACGTCGATGGGAAGATGATGCGCTTGTTGTATTTCACACACGCACGAACGATCTTCAGGTTCTCTTCAAAGTCGAGTTCGAATACGCGAAGTGGGTTACGCGTGTATTCAATTGGTGTTGCGATAGCCACTAGTGGAAGAATGATGTCACACTTCTTAACGTGGTATTCAATCCACTCGTTGTGGATAGTGATATCACCTTCAACGAAGTGGAAATCTGGGTGGCTTAGGTGTTCTTCGATCTGGTTCGAGTTCATATCCATTGCATAAACTTCGTAACCACCGTCGTCTAGAAGACGCTTAGTTAGGTGAGTACCGATGAAGCCGTTAGCACCAAGGATAAGTACTTTTTGACGCTTCTTAGCGTTAATAAGTGCACTTGCTTGAGGACCAAAGCGCATGCCTTCAACAAGGTGAAGCTCAGCAGCTAGCTGCTCGCCACCTAGGTATAGGCCGTTTTCTGCTTCGCCAGATTTAACAATTAGCGAACCTTGAGCACAAGCGATCGTTAATGGTTTCGTAGAAACAATAGTACCAGGAGTGACGTCAAATGTTTTGTCGCTTGCTTCCGAGTTCCAAATAATAAGCTTACGCTCACCTAGGAAAGTGAATGCACCTGGGAATGGTTCAGTCACGGCACGTACTAAGTTAAATACGGTGCGAGAATCGTTTGACCACTTAATTTCACCGTCAGCGGGCGTACGACGACCAAAGTAAGTTGCTTTGCTTTCGTCTTGAGCTGTCGCTTTAAAAGAACCATCAACGATTGTTGGCAGTACTTCGCTTAGCAGATCGCTAGATGCCACGTTCATACGCTTGTGAAGCGTTTCAGCTGTATCTTCGTCAGTGATCGCGATCTTCTCTTGACCTACGATATCACCTGCGTCCGCTTTTTGAACCATTTTGTGTAGCGTTACACCTGTTTCTGTCTCTCCGTTTACGAGTGCCCAGTTGATTGGAGCACGGCCGCGGTAAGTAGGAAGCAGAGAACCGTGTAGGTTAAAGCCACCTTTAGGTGCAATATCCAGCACTTCTTGGCTGATCATGTTGCGATAGTAGAATGAGAACAATGCATCGGGCTTCATTGCACGGATCTTTTCAACCCACAGTGGGTGGTTCACGTCTTCTGGTGCGTAAACTGGAATACCGTTTTTAGCTGCAAGTTTTGCTACAGATTCAAAAAACACATTCTCGTTGCTGTCATCAACATGGGTGAATACCGCTTCAATTTCCACGCCTGCTTCAAGCAAGCTACGAACGCCAGTACAACCGATATTGTGGTAGGCAAACACTACTACTTTCATGGAATATTCCTCTGGATATAAATCTTATTCTTTATTCTTTAATTCATCAGTTTCACGCGCTTGCTTAGTGGCTTCACCCACCAGCACGTCTTGCACGTAGAAACGAGGACGCGCTCTAACATCAGAGTATATGCGGCCAATGTACTCACCGAGTAAACCTAGACCCACAAACTGTGCACCCACAAATACAAATAGGATAGCAAATAGCGTAAACAGACCATCGCCTGCCCACTCAGAGCCAAACATAATGCGCATCAGCATCAAAATGATACCAAACGCGATACCTGCCGCTGCGATACCACCACCAAAAATGCTTAGCAAACGCAATGGCGCAGTTGTCATGCTAGTGATCAAGTCAAACATTAGGCTAATAAGCTTCATAAAGCTATATTTCGACTCGCCGTCGGCACGCTCATCATGGTGAACGTCAATCTCAGTCGTGTGGCGAGAGAAGCCATTGGCCAGCACAGGAATAAACGTACTACGCTCATGACACTCAAGCATTGCGTCAACGACATGGCGACGGTAAGCTCGAAGCATACAACCATAGTCGTTCATTTCGACACCCGTAGAGCGCTTTACTAACTTATTGATAAGTTTTGAAGGGTAACGGCGCAACACACTATCTTGGCGATTCTTACGAACCGTCCCGACTGAATCAAATCCCTCTTCTGCTTTAGCAACCAGGTTCGGAATTTCCTCCGGCGGATTTTGAAGATCAGCATCAAGAGTGATAATTAAATCACCACGAACTTGCCCAAAACCAGCCATAATAGCATTGTGTTGACCATAGTTACGATTGAGGATAACACCAACAACGTGACTCCCTTCTTTTAATGATGCTTGTTCAATGATGTTCGCACTGCGGTCACGACTTCCATCATCCACGAGAATAATCTCGTAGTCTTTACCTAGACTATCGCTTGCCTTAGTTGTTCGGTCTATTAACTCTTGAAGACAGTTCTCTTCGTTGTATACCGGAATAACAATAGAGACAAAATTGATTGCTTGATTGTGTTTCATGGTTTACCCAATTATTTCTGAAACGGCGCTAACTACGCGCGCAACATCGTCCTGAGTCATATCAGGAAACAGCGGTAGCGAGCAGATTTGGTTACTGTTACGTTCTGTGTTCTCTAAATTAGGGTTGATCGCCCCAAAAAGCTCCGCATAATTTTCGCGGTAATATTTTTGCGTATGGCAAGCTTTAAAGTGGATGCCTGCTCCAATACCTTTCTCTTTGAGTGCCGCGATAAGATCATCACGAGTCAAACCCGCAATGGCAGGGTCGACTCGAACGATCATAAGATGCCAGCAGTGCTTATGATCATGTGCTGCCAAGCCAAGAGGGGTAACGCCTTTGATTGACTCTAGCTGACGACGATAAGACATCGCTAATTGAGTGCGTTGCTCTGTAATGTCTGCAATACGGTCCATTTGACCAAGTGCCAGTACTGCGCAAATATCTGGCATGTTATATTTAAAGCCAGGCTCCACCACTTCTGCTTGTGGGGCTCTACCCTGAGTCTCGCGATCAAAGGCATCGACACCTAGACCGTGAAACTTCAGCCTACGTATCTTGTCCGCCAGTTCTGCGTCAAACGTTGTAAACACACCGCCCTCGGCAGTGGTCACGTTCTTAATTGCATGAGTAGAAAACAGACAAGTACCTCGATGTCCGACTGGGTTTCCTTTGTACTCAGTACCTAGTGCATGGGCGGCATCTTCAATAACAGGAATGTTGTACTTCTCACCCAAAAGATAGATAGGGTCTAGGTCAAGCGACGCACCTGCATAATGCACAGGAATGATCAGCTTGGTCTTTTCGTTAATTAACGGCTCAATTTTTTCGGCATCTGTCATTAATGTGTCCGCATCAACATCAACAAATACAGGCTTGGCACCCACAAGAGTAATCATGTTAACCGTAGAAACCCAAGTCAGTGATGGGGTAATTACCTCATCACCAGGGCCAATACCTAAAGCCAGCAACACTAGATGCATTCCCGCCGTCGCACTGCTTAGTGCCACCGCATGAGGTGCGCCCGTATGTTCAGAGATTTTATTTTCTAACTCTGCATTTTTTGGTCCGGTGGTAATCCACCCGGAACGAAGGACATCAACCACCGCTTGAATGTCTTGCTCATCTACGGCTGGTCTACATAAAGGAAGAAAAGGCTGGCTCATTTTTTAAACTCACGGTTATATCGTGTAGTTACACACGAAAAGAGGACGACAAAGTTTACTAGAGCGTGCACAGAATTAAAAGGGATGATGCGTCTTAGCGCTCCAAAACATTGACCCTTAGAACATATTTACCACAAATATAGCTCACATCTATGTCGACATCGGCAAATTAACAGTAGCATTTACCAAAATGTCACTTTTGCACCTAGATATTGTTCTTTGCGGAGAAAATGCTGCGATATCTTCGCGTCTTAATGATCTTAAAACACTACGTCAGATTTGTGTAAATTTAATTCGCTTCTACATATTACTTCTAGAGTGACCTCTTAAAAACGCCATAGTCTGACACATTTTATGCCGAACCTCTGTAATCATTTGTATGTGCTCTGTTTGTGTCTATCATTGAGTGGAGTTAGAATCAGCGTCCAATTTTAGAACTAGGTGCTCTCGTGAATCTCAACAACAGCCCAGTAACGCAACATCATTTTCAAGGATACGACTTTCATCTAAAACGAGATGACCTATTGCACAGCCACTTCAACGGCAACAAAGCACGCAAATTTGCTGACTTACTGGGGAGTGAGTTACCGGGTATTACTCAACTCATTGGCTGGGGTTCAGCACAAGCCAACTCTCTCACCTCTTTAGCGGCGCTAGCGAAAATAAAACAACTAAAACTGACCTATTTTGTCGACCATAAACCGGATTGGCTAGACGAGCATCCTACCGGCAACTATCGGGCGGCCAAAGAACTAGGTGCAGAAATCATCTCACTAAAACAGCAGTTAGGTTCAAACGCGCCTCACCCTCGAGACTACATAAGCGCTAATTATGCACATTCTACAGACTGCTATGTCGTACCTGAAGGAGGTCGATTTCAATCGGCTCGAAAAGGGATTATCGAACTTGCAGAAGAAATCCTCAGCTGGTCTCGATTTGAAAAAGGCAAACCAATAAAAGTGGCTCTACCTTCGGGAACGGGGACGACGGCGCTGTTTTTAAGCCAGATACTTATGCCTAAAAACATTGAGGTATTGACTTGCCCCTGTGTTGGCGGAAAGCAATATTTGAAGCAGCAATTCGACGAACTGGGACACTTCAGCTATTACCCAACCATTCTTGAACTGGAAAATAAGCATCACTTTGGCAAGTTGTACCTGCAAGATTATGAAATTTGGCAACAACTGCAAGATGAAACCGATATTGAGTTTGACTTACTCTACGACCCAATGATGTGGCGCTGCTTGCTACCTTGGCTTGATACAAACCCTGACGTTTCATTGCTCTATATCCATCAGGGAGGGTTATTGGGCAATGAAACCATGCTACCCCGGTATCGAAGAAAATATGATGCAGATAAAAACCAATGGCAGCCAAAGGTTGATTGAAGGGACATAACCAAATGTAATAAAAAGAGGCGTAGGTATGCCTCTTTTTATTACAAATCAAAGCGCTGGTTACTTATGAGAAGAGTATGATTGTAAATAGGCTTTCGCTTTCTGTTGTGCCGTTTTTAACTCGTCAGAATCGAGTTTCAGTGCTAACTGATCGCGAAGTTTTTCAGCCGTATCGTAACCGTTAGTAGAGGCTACTGATGCCCAAGCATAAGCTTCGACATTGTTAAGCTCTACTCCTTCACCAAGTGAGTACTTATACGCGAGATTTCTTTGCCCGTAAGCATAACCATTTTCAGCGGCTTTGCGATACCATTTGACCGCCTCGACATCATCGGTCTCGACCCCAAGCCCTTTTGCGTACATAACGCCTAAACTGTTCTGCGCTACATCAAAATTGCGTTCTGCTGCCAAGCGATAATATTCAACGGCCTTACTATTGCTCTTCGGAACACCACGTCCCCATTTGTACATACCAGCAAGATAGTATTGAGCTTTAACACTGCCCTTTTGAGACGCTTTCTCAAACCAAGCAGCTGCTTCTTTGGCATCGTAGTTCACGCCATGACCGTTGTCGTACATCATGCCCAACTTGTACATAGCAGATTCGCTGCCTTGCTTTGCTGCTTTGTAATACCACTCTACCGCTTTCGCATCATCTTCTTTGATGCCGTTACCGCTGGCATAACGATCACCGAGTTCAAGCTGTGCAAATAGGTCGCCTTGTTTGGCACCTTGTTCAACCTTTTTAACGCTATGAGTCGACCAATCTTTTACAAACGCAAGGCTTCCTGCACTAAAACACAGACCACATAGGGAAACTGCTAACAGTGTTTTTCGCATTGTTTATTCCTATCTTTAAAGATGTCGTCAAATTCTGCCATATGATTAATTATCTGCTGACTAATTAATTCAGAATTAGCGATACTCTGACACAGAATATCGTATCAGTCACAAAAATATTCTTCATTAAACGCAAACTAAGCACAAATATATCATTTGCATTCTGGTAGCCACGGATTCCAGTATGCGCTGCAATCGTTTACAGAATTCCCTCGTGTTACGTCAGCAAGTTTTGTACACTGCGGTAAACGTAATATTTGAATAAATTAGATAATCAACGGAGTAGTTATGGTATCTAAATGGGCAAAACGATTCATTCAGATGGCGGAACTGGTTGGTTCCTGGAGTAAGGATCCATCGACTCAAGTCGGTGCCGTTATTACCAAAAATAACAGGATCGTATCAGTTGGGTTCAATGGCTATCCGCACGGGATTTCAGACAGCGCTGAAATCGACGAACGTGAGACGAAATACCTAAAAACACTCCATGCTGAAGAGAATGCTATCTTATTCGCAAAACGAGATCTGGATGGCTGTGAAATTTGGGTCACTCATTTTCCTTGCCCCAACTGTGCAGCAAAAATTATTCAAACTGGGATATCGGCAGTCCACTGCCCTCAACAAACCGAAGATTTCTTATCGCGTTGGGGGGAAAAGATTTCGCTGAGCCAAGATATGTTCGATCAAGCCGGGGTCCAAGTCGACTGGTTACCTCTAGCTCAGCTTGATTAAGCTAGACCATCACATCTCTGGTTTGTCTATCGTTTCTGCAGTTTTTCCTCCAACTGCAGAAATGTTGTCATACGCTATTCCATAAATATCCTCCTAAAGAGCAAGGCCGTTAGATATCCTGCCAATTCATTAGCTTGCATCAAATTACATTTCATTGTCTTGAAACAAACAACAATACAAAGCGTATATCGATCCTGCGTAGTTTTCAGACGAATTTCTGCTGAAACGGAAGATTAAATTCTTCCCATATATGTTTTAGTCCACTACAATCCGCGATCTTATAATTTGAGCCAATAGTAACTCTATCAATGACCAGTTTTTTTGTTTCAGTGCTAAAGCGTACCGTAGGCGCTTCTGTCATTTTTTCACTCGGCCTAGGTTCAGCAGCCGCTATTGAACTGCCTCTTTTCAAGAAAGAAGCAGAAGAGCGTGGATATACTCTCCCTGAAGCTGTAGGGCTTAGCTTAGGCTATATGAACGTTTCTCAAGGTATTAATGTCGATTCTATTGCTTTGACTGGTTTACCTAGCATTGTTAAAGACCTGAATATCAACACACAGGGCGGCTACCAAGAAAGTGAAGTACTTACATTAAAGGCGGATGTTTGGGTCCTGCCATTTCTTAATTTCTATGCAATTGGTGGTAAGTTAAATGGCTATTCGGAAACCACTATTACATCCGCCAACGGTACAATTGACTTAGGCTTTTTGGGCCAGCACGAAGTTAGTATTGACGATATTAATGCACCATTTCGTCTGGACTTAGATGGATATATGTACGGTGCAGGTACGGTTATAGCCGGTGGCTACGAAAGTGTCTTTGCTCTTATTGACGCCAGTTATACAAAAACAAAATTGACAGTAATTGATGGTGAAATAGATTCTATTGTTGTATCGCCGCGAATTGGCTACGACTTTTCAAGAAATACGGACTTTCCAGTTAGAGCTTGGATTGGTGCTCAGTATCAAAACATCGAACAAACTTTAACTGGAAACGTCAAAGATCTGCCTCTTGGTGGATTAGGAGACCTAGGCTTCATACAAAACGCCAAGTTTACTGTTAATCAAAGTCTTGCAAATAACTGGAACACCCTGTTAGGCGCTCAGTACGAGTTCACCCCAAATTGGGTTCTAGTCACAGAAATGGGTTTAGGGCAGCGTAAGAGCTTCTTTATTACCTTAGATGCTCGCTTCTAAGTTTAAGTTCTCAATTCAGCTAATGACAATCGATCTTTATAAGGCCCTTATTGGGCCTTTTTCTTTGTCAATTCTAACAGTACTGGTAGCAGAACTAAGCTAAACACTAATATGCTACTCAATGCTATGGTGAGAACTAAGCCAATAGAGTGCATGCCTCTGTGTTCGGCCACGATCAAAGCGCCAAATGTTGCAAGGGTGGTCAAGCAACTAATCAATGATGCTTTCGGGGTAGAAGTTTTGAAAAAGGCGTCGATATCACGAACAGCTCTAAAACGCTTAACGATATGAATACCATTATCTACACCTAATCCGAATATCAGCGGTATAACGATAATATTGGCCATGTTCATTGATAAGTTAAACCAATGCATCATTCCCAACGTTGTTAATGAAGCAAGCGCTAAAGGAATGAAAATGAGCAACACATCTCGCTTTTTCTCCACCGTCCAAATCAAGATGAGTGCGATACCAAACACTGACATGAGTATTGCAGCTTGAAAAGCTTGAACAATAATGTTCCCGACTTCTTGCTCTGCAACCGCACGGCCGGTAGCGTTGGGAGCGATCTCTTTCACTTGAGATATAAACTGCTCAAGTTCGTGAACATTCGTCATATCGCCTTTTGGTGTTACTGCAACCAACCACTGATTGTCATCACTAACATAACGTTTTTGTAGTGGTTGTGGTAAATCCTTTACAACCGGATCAACGATGTCATTTATTTGGCCACTTGCTATAACGGACAGATTAGAAAACAGATTCATCGTCACGCTGCTTATATCCAGCTCCGCAGGCAGCTCTTTCGCCCCTAACCAATGTTTCGAAAGCGCAAGTTGTCCAAAAGCTGAGTAGTCCATGGGTTGTGCAATTTGTGTCGTATTAATGACTTTATCCAGTTCCGTGTATCTTTCCACAACATCAGTAGGTAAAAAGTCACTAGCAACGGTGACGCTTTGAACACTACTTTGAGTCAATAACTGCTGTTTCCATTGTTGTGCTTCTTGTTCGCCTTCTGCAATCGCATATAACTGGTAACTCGAGCCTAAGCCTTGTTGTTGTAATGCATTCAAACCTTCCACAGAGTCAGAACTAGGGTTTTTTAGAACCAGCGTGGAAAAATCGAATTTAAACTGTGTTGCTCCATAGCCCATAACGACAGCCAACAAACAAGCACACGTAATAACCAGTCTTTTCTGAGCGTTAAGTTCTTGTCCAAACCAAACAAATCGATGTGTATCGACCTGATGTTTCACGGTTGGGTAACCAAGCAGAGTAAAAAATAGCGGTATCACGATAAACGTTGCCGCGAGCCCCAGCAGCATACCGAGAGCAGAAATGATACCAAGCTCCCCCAATCCTATATAACTTGTTGGGTAGAAACTAAGGAATCCCAAGGCGGACGAGAGTGCACAAAGCGCTAATGGACGAATAGAATGACAAGAGGCAAATTTCAAACTATCTACATCGCTGTCTCCTCGAGCTCGCAATTCGTGAATATGCAGACAAAGGTGAATAGAGAAGTCAACGGCCAGACCGATAAACATCACCATAAACACGATAGATATTGTGTTATAGGAACCAACAAAGAAAAGACCAGCAGCAAATGTCCATGTCAGTCCGACAAGCACAGTTACATAGCACGCTAGAATAACGCGAAGTGAGCGAATGCCTATCGCTAGAATCAGCACCAAACCCAATAGCGATGCTGAACCTGCAATCGTAATGCTGTTATTAGCATCGACGATTTCATCAAAATCCAGTGCCGCCTGCCCTGTTACTTGAATCTTAATATCATCAGGTAGATCCTGCGATTCAATAACCCGATGGACCGTTTCCATGATGACTCTATTTGGTTCTTTGGCACTATCGTCTGGCTCGGCAACTAAGGTAATGGCAAATGCTTTGGGAGTATCTATTGTCGTTTTCAGTATCTGCTGCCAGTCGACCGCTTTGTTGTCAATCGCCGATAGCAAAGGCCCCAGCGCAACCTGATTTTGCTGAGCTAAAGCGCCAAAATACACATTTAAGTTCTGCGTCTTCGCTGCTTGGACTACGGGTTCAATATCATCCTGAGCGGTTTTTAGTAAACGTTGGAACTCAGCGTCAGATAAAAATCCTAGAGCATATTGCTGAAACCAGGACAAAGAGCTTGGCGCAAAAACCTCTGTAAATAGTGGCTCAGACGCTAGGGCGCTTGCTAATCCATTGACATAACGTTGTAACTTCGGGTCAGAGTCACTAGTAATCAACAATACGACGTTACCAGTATCGGGAAAAGTATGCTCTAAGGTTGCTAGGTTATCGACCCATTGGCCTTCTTGTTTTACTAGCGATGATAAGTCAGCATTCATTCGAAAATGTTGTTGACCATACCAAGCACAAGAAGCAGTCAGAGAAAGGATGAGAAAAAGTGTTAGCTTAGGAAAGCGCAGTATAGAAGAAATAAATCGGTTCACGGTAAGATTTGAGACAAACGTTAATGCAGTCAATGATAGCCTAAAATCTTCAAACCTTGGTTAACTTCCTGTCAGATACCACTCATGAAAAAGGAGGCAAACGCCTCCTTTGTCAATATTCATCACATAAAACAATTATTCTATATCTATCATCCACTTACGGAATTCTTTACGCTCTTCTTTAGATGCTTTCAAATACCAAGCTTTTAGCTGTTCAGTATTGCTTTGCACCGTCGGAGAAACGTCTGTCTTCTTTGTCGCAGCCTCTGCCACAGCGGCAGTCGCTACTACTGGAACCGCAACCTCAGCAGTCACCATCTCTCCACCACCAAAAGAAATACCTCGAGATGCGTTATGCTTAGTAACCAAGTCATCCATCCCCATATAAGGGAGCAAGCCTTCTCGGCCTTGAAGTTTTTCTTGTGAATAGTCTACATTTCGCCCATCTTGAGAAACGCGCCATTCTGGCTGTCCCGTTCTGAAAGCAGCCTCTGCCTCTTGCTTGCTTCGAGCAACGGGATGGTCGATTTTGACTTCATCACCAGTGACGTCAAAAGTTAAAACATACGGTGCCGAGGTATAAACCCCTTGAGAGCTGCCACGCCCAATCTTTTTATCCATACGCAAAACGACCTGGGTTTGACCCGGTTCGACATCATTTGGCGTAATCTTGGACTCGGCTTCTTGTCCATTAATATAAAGTACTGACACCCCTTTCATAGGGATTAGAGTCGCCGCATTCGCGGAAAAAACAACACCTGCTGTCAATAGTGCAGCAATAACAGACCGTTTCACGTTGACCACTCCTTGATATATTTTGCTTTTCTAAGCCACTGCCATGCTCTCATCATGCCACAGTTAGCGAGATAAAAAAGCTTTTTTAGTCTTACCTCGTAAACACAAGTTAAGTGAATGCTTTTCGCAAGGCTGATTAATAAAAAAAAGCCACCCGAGGGCGGCTTTCTATATAATGGTTAAGCTTGATTAGAAGCTTGACTTGATACCAACAGCGAAACCAGTTTGAGAACCTTCACCATTGTTGCCGCCCACTTCTGCGTATGCAGTAGTAGATGGAGCTAGTGAATAACCTGCGTTTAGGTACCAGTTAACTACCTTATCGCCAACTTCTGGGTTAGTTTGGCTAACACCAGTTGCAAATGCCCAAGCGTCCAATGAATAGTCTGCTGCCGCACCAATTGTTGTGTTGTTTGCAGAGCTACCGCCATCTGGCTTAACGCCCACATTGTAGTAACCAAGCGCTAGGCCTAGGTTTTCAACGCCCGCGTAACGTGCTTCAAGAGCCCAGATAGATTCTTTCTTACCAACTTCCGCTGGAGTAGTAATCTCAGCCCAGTCACCAACTGCGCCTGTAGCCATGCCATTGTCTAGGTGGTCTTGAGTAACCGTGCCCCAAGCTGTTGACTCTTGCTTAGCCTTGATATCAGCTTGGCCATAGAAACCTGTGAAATCAAAATCAGCAACGCGCGCACCTAGTTTACCATCAAAGTAAGTGCCATCTTTGCCGATACCGTTGTAGCCTAGTTTGTTCTGCATGTAAGCAACTTTACCGTAGAAAGTGCCTTTGTCTAGCGCGTACTTCACTACTTCGTGACCAGAGAAAGGTGTACCGTTTTGGAAGAAAGACTTGATACCAAATTGATAGTCCGAACCGATACCCGCATCGTCAAGCGCTGTTGCTTGCTTACCGAAAGAGATGTCACCAACACTCGCAGAGTAAAGACCCATGTAGACGTTGCCAACTTGCGCGCCTAGCTCGTTGTTAGTGTCTGAGCCTTTGAATTCCCAAAACGCGCCAACTTGTAGGTCGTCATTAATCGCATAGCGAGTATCGAAACCGAAATCTGCGTCTTGAATTTCTTGTTGGAATTCAGAGCCTTTCGTTTCCGCTTTCTTATAAACGATTTCAATATCGCCGACCATGTTAACGGTAACTTTGTCTTGGTTATATAGCTCGATTGCTTGCGCAGAACCAGCTGCTGCTAGTACTGATAGCGCTACTAGAGTTTTTTTCATGATAATCCACTGCCTTTTCATAGATGGGAATTCCTTTTCGGTTCCCTTTTTTAATATATGTGACGTCTAAACCTTCCTTCAGAACGACAACTTTTTGTCCTTTGGTTGATTCAGCGTCTTTGAATCTCGTAATTAAGAATGCAAAAGATATCAGATAATGTCAAACGCTCTAAATAAAATAAATAAATATATCTAAACCACTTTAAATCAATAACTTACGTAATTTATCGTGATGCATCGCAAATTTTTTGAACACCTTTCAAATGCAACTCCACTCTTGTTTTTTGGCTACCATTAGATATTTTATTCCGAAATATGAGCTAAATATGTTACTTTTTGGGATATAATACTATGAATATATGTTTTTTGGCGTTTTATATTTTCTATTGCATGAAAAACATTTATCTCGATAAAAGTTCACTTATTTTTTGTGACTTTGATCTAAATACCTGAACTAGAAGACGATGTTTTTCAGCATATTTTTCACAAGCTAAAGTGTGCTACACTCGCTCGTCATTAAATTAGGGCTCTATATGCTGACCAGTAAAATCCAACAATCCATTCGTCAAAGCTATCAAAACCTCCAAAACCAACTAGAAAACTTTGTGCCTAGAAGAGCGCAAAACTATCTTGTGTCTGAAATTGCCAAAACGTTGTGTGGGCAATATCACAAGTCAACGAGGATGATTGTTGCTGAAGCAGGTACCGGCATAGGAAAAAGCCTCTCTTATTTAATGGCAACCATTCCAGTCGCTATTCAGAACAACCGCAAAGTGGTGATTTCTACCGCAACGGTTGCTCTGCAAGAGCAGTTACTTGATAAAGATTTGCCACTCTTTCGCCGCATCACTGATCAAAACTTCTCTTTTATTATTGCTAAAGGTAGGCAACGCTACTGTTGTGCCGAAAAGCTAGCGGTTGCATGTGGCGCCGATGGCGGTCAGATAGCCATGTTTGAGAGCAAGCCCAAAAAGGCTGATATTGAACAACTTCAGCTCATGTATGAAAAACTGGCTCAAGGTAAATGGGATGGTGATAGAGACTCCTGGCCGAAACCCATTGATGATGTCGTATGGCAAACTATCGTCAGTGAGAAGCACAGCTGCAATAACAGCTTACCGG
Source organism: Vibrio thalassae (assembly GCF_900089835.1). Classification (GTDB taxonomy): domain Bacteria; phylum Pseudomonadota; class Gammaproteobacteria; order Enterobacterales; family Vibrionaceae; genus Vibrio; species Vibrio thalassae. Next base: position 104,912 of record NZ_OANU01000053.1, read on the forward strand.
CTCACCGAGGATGCCCATTTGCCAAAGCGCGATCTGAACTGGATAAAAACGACGTCATTATAGCCAACCACAGTTTGGTAATGGCAGACGCAGACCTCGGCGGCGGTGTTATCCTCCCCGACCCCGAAAATACGATTTTTATCTTCGATGAAGCTCACCATCTACCGCACGTCGCGCGAGACCATGCGTCCGCTGCAGCTACTTTAAAGGGTGCGGCTTCTTGGTTAGAACGATTAAACCAATCTGCCAGCAAGTTCTCCGGTTTAGCCGATGAAAAGCGCGTGAGTCGTTTTCGTAATGAGCTGCAGGATTCCATACAGCAGCTCATTCCCTTATTAAATGAGGTCAACACCTATTGCTCCGGTCTTCCGTTTGAAGAGGAAAGCTGTCGTTTTGAAAATGGTGAATTGCCCAACTGGCTTGAAGAACAGTCTAAAGCACTTAAACAGTTTTCGCAGAAAGGCGCTCAAGCATCAGCGAAAATCGCCGACCTCATTTCAGAACGGCTCAAAGACGGAGAAGTATCCGCAAAACTCGCCGAGCCCGCTTTAGCTGAATTGGGTTTCTATATTCAGCGCTTTGATAATCTGGCAGCAGTATGGCGGCTCATGGCCGAGCCTAAAAAAGAGAAAGGTGCACCGCTTGCGCGCTGGGTAGAAAAAAGCAAAGAGCGTGAAGGTGACCATGTTATTAGTGTTGCGCCTTTAGAAGTGGGCTGGCAACTGGATCAACATCTCTGGTCCAGATGTGTAGGTGCCGTACTTGTTTCAGCAACAATGCGCGCCCTCAATTCCTTTGCGTTTTTCTGCAACCAAGCTGGTATCAGTCAGAAATCTGAAGATGGCGTTCAATTTTTAGCGTTGGCATCACCTTTTAATTATGCAGAGCAAGCAGAGCTTGTTGTGCCCAAAATGCGTAATGAGCCACAGGCTCCCCAGTTTACTGAAGAGCTCACTGAAAAGCTGTTTTCCTTTATTCAGGATGGCAAAAGCAATTTGGTGCTGTTTTCCTCTTATTGGCAAATGAATAAAGTCGCCGATGATGTAAGGTCAAAATTCGCTCTAAAAGGATGGCATCTGCAGGTTCAAGGTGAGAAATCACGTACAGAAATTCTAAATAAACATAAAACACTGACCCAATGTCAAAAAACCAGTGTGCTTTTTGGAACAGGGAGTTTTTCCGAAGGACTAGACTTACCCGGAGAGCTGCTCGAGAACTTGATTATCACTAAAATACCTTTTGCGGTGCCAACCTCTCCTATCGAGCAAGCACACGCCGAATATATAGAAAGCAAAGGGGGTAATCCGTTTCTTCAGATTACAGTTCCAGAGGCCAGTAAAAAACTGATACAATCGGCGGGCCGTTTGCTACGTAAAGAAAGAGATTGTGGCACTCTCTATATTCTTGATAGGCGAATCGTCACAAAAAGGTATGGCAAGTCTCTGCTCGATTCCCTACCCCCGTTTAAAAGAACAATAGAATATTAAGGCTTCTAATCTCGATGGAATTTATCGAACCTAGCATGTTGGTTATTTTGGCGCTTGTCGCTTTTGCCGCTGGCTTTATTGACGCAGTGGCTGGTGGTGGTGGAATGTTAACGGTACCAGCGTTGCTATCGCTAGGACTGCCTCCACACATAGCACTTGCTACTAACAAGCTGGCAGCTACGTTCGCCTCATCGACCGCGGCATTTACGTACTATCGCAAAAGGTTATTTAGCCCTGAATGCTGGTATCGCGCTTTTATTGCGACCCTCATCGGGGCAACGATTGGTACTCTGGTTGTTGATATGATCAGCACCGAATGGTTAGAGAAAATCCTACCTCTTATTATTCTTGCCGCAGCGCTCTACACAGTGTTTCAAAAAGCACCTCAAGGCGATGAACAGGACAAAGTTCATATAGGCTGTCCAAAGTTTAATCGAAAGCAATACTTACAAGGACTGTCTCTAGGCTTTTACGACGGTGTAGCCGGTCCTGGTACTGGCGCATTCTGGACTGTAAGCTCAATGGCTTTATACAGACTGAACATTTTATTTGCTTCCGGTCTCTCAAAAGCCATGAACTTCACTAGTAACTTTACCTCACTGATCACATTCGCGGTTTTGGGCCATATTAATTGGGTGTTAGGTTTAACAATGGGGCTATGCTTAATGGCGGGAGCTTATATTGGTGCTCATTCCGCGATTCGATTTGGTGCCAAATTTATTCGCCCCATTTTTGTTACCGTCGTGAGTATTCTGGCTATTAAACTCGCCTATGATGCTTGGTTATAACTTACTGGACACTGGGGAGCTGTAATGAAATTAGCCGATGTTAAATCTCGATTAAAGCAGCTCTATCATGATGCTCATGCCTTCGATCTACAACATCGCGGTCATCAGAAACCTTGGTTTGACGAGCATCTTTTCTCCTCTTCAGGCACATCACTTCAACCTTGCGTCGCAGAAGCAAAACACACCTTAGACAAAATTATTGCGCTTAGCCAACAAGGTATTGATGCGGCATCCTCAGCAACCTGGGTGACTAAGTTTGCCGATCAATTGGAGGCTATTGAGCGAGTATTAGCCAATGCGAATTCTAACCCGGATAATGCATTAGCGTGTCAATCTCTCGTACAACTAAAAGCCGACCTTAAACAGCATCAAGTTTGGGAACAAAAGTTGTGCGCTCTTGTGAGACAACAAGAGCGAGAACTAACAGCAGATAAAGCCACAAAGCAACAGCTTATCTTAACTGAGCAACGTCTTCAGCGCTGTCGCAATGCGATGAATGCGATTCAACACACCATCAATCAAAGGATGAGATTTATATAATGTCTTCTGAATCTGGACTGGATAACGCCCCCGAAGCAATCAAACTTGCTGTTGATCTTATCTTTCTGCTGGAAAGTAACGAGATCGATCCAAACGTAGCTCTCGAAGCACTTGAAATTGTGAAAAGCGATCTCTTGAAAAAAGTGGAAACCTCATAGGGGATAATTCTGCTTTGACATTATTGGGTCAAAAAAAGCCTTCTAAACAGAAGGCTTTTTATGTTTGTGTTATGCCGTGGCTTGTTCCACTAATTTTTCGGCATCGTCTAATCGTTTGTTTTCACCAAAACCGCGAAGACCGACAACATGAACATGCTCGTGATCTTTAAACACCTTACGCACTAATTTGTATGTAGTGCCTTTCTCAGGGCTGATATTCTCTGGCGCAGCAATAAGTAGCTGCATCCCTTGACGATCACACAATTCAAATAGTGTCGCGATGGATTTAGCATCAAGACGCGCAGCTTCATCTAAGAAGAGTAGACGACACGGCAAGATATCTTTACTGCGTAAGCGGCGAGATTCTTCTTCCCAACTTTGCACTACCATCAATAGGATAGACTGACCTGTACCGATAGCTTCACCGGTCGATAGCGCACCAGATTCGGCTTGTAGCCAACCATCCGAACCACGGTTAACCTCAACACTGAGTTCAAGATAGTTTCTGTAGTCCAGTAACTCTTCGCCCAATACTTGCGGCGAGCGTTGCCCCATATCGATATGTGGGTTAACACGCTGGAACAACTTAGCCATTGCTTCAGAGAAGGTATAACGGGTTGTCTCAAACAAGTCCTTGTGCTCACCGGTTAGGGCGACTAACAATTGCTCATGACTCTCACGAATCTTGACATTCAGTCTAACTCCTTTCACCTGGCCGAAATGAATATTCGACAGACCTTGGTTAAGCATACGAATTCGGTTCTGCTCACGCTGAATCGTTTTCTTAATAATGCTTGATACCGACTCAGAGCTAATAGCCAAACGGTTTTCACGTTGCGTCAGCTCTTCGGTTAAGCGAGCCAGTTCCACTTCCATCTCTTCGATAGCTTCAACCGGATCATCGGTGCGAATGATATCCTGACGAATACGCTCTCTTAGATGTTGATATACCGCAATGTAGAACAAAACTTTACGTTCTGGTTTTGAAGTATCTTCCGACTGGCGCAGTGAATCGCGCAGATCTTCGTTGTCGGCGACAGCTAAACGCAATGCCCCCAACGACTTATCTGACATTGAGCGTAATTCAGCGGCGCTCATATAAGCAAGTTCACGTTTGTGCAAGCGACGTTCAACATCATTAGCTTTAGCAAGACGTAATACGCTACACCACCCCGCTTTCGCCGCCACAACGTAGGTACGTAGTTCGATATATTCTTTCTGCACCTTTTTCAGACGTTTCGCCAAACCTTTCATTTCAAGTTCGGTGGACGTCATAGTTTTTTCGTACTCGCTCTTACGGGTACGAGAAGTTTGCAGTGCTAAATGAAGTTCGTCACGACGTTGCTCTGCGCGCTCCAATGCAGATTCGTCCGGAACAATCCCGTACTCCTGTAGCTCTGCTCTAAACTCTTGAACCGTCTCCAGTTTAGCTTGATGTGAGCTCTTTAGAGATGCCAATACTTGGTTGTATTGGTTGGCTTGCTCTTGAACTTGCTTTAAGCCTTCTCGCAAACGCGAACGCGTGGATTCAGCTTGGACTAATTTCGCTTTAAGTTGCTCACTAAGTTCACTGCTTTGATTCAACATATTCATAGAATCAGCATAAGCAAAGTAAGGACGACGTTCAGCCAAATCAGCAACGGCAAAGATCTGAGCTTTTAACGTTTGCAGCGCTTTATCAGCACTTTGATATTGGCTAGTTAACGCATCAAATTGCTCTGGGTCACTATCTAGAACATTCACAACGGCAGCCAGTTTTTCTGCCGCTGCGCCGTGTTGCTGAATATAGCTCTTGGCCCCATTGAGCTCTTCAATTTGAGATTGAAGCTCTTGATGACGCTCCGCCAAAGTCTCATCGAATAGCACGTTAGCGCTGATAGATAAACGATCCAACAAACTCACGCACTGCTTAGATTTCGACAACTGCGCACTCGCTTGTTGCTCGCGCTGTTTGTTGTCATTGAGCTCACGCGCTATCTGGCTGCGAAGTTCACGGAAACGCGCCAGTTCCACTTCAGGATCGGCTTCAAACGCCAGCTGCATGTGCTCTGCTGCGAACGCATTGAACGCTTGATATAGGCGCTGCAGCTTTTGTGCATCAAACGCCGCTTTCGCGTGTTTTTCTACCGTTTCTTCACGTTGTTCACGGAGAAGCTCTAAACGCTGTTCACGTGCTGCGCGGCCAAACAGTGGGATCTTAGGAAAGCGTGAGTAACGCAGTTGGCGTTCATTAAGCTGAACACATACCGCACCATCAAGCTCATCAGCATCAAAGGAGCTATCATCAAAAGCATCGATGTCGCCCTCAATGATGTACAGATCTTCCGGACAATCATCAAGCTCAACCAGCTTTTCTTTAATACCGTCTAGGTTTGATACCACGATAGCATGACGCGCTGGGCCATACATTGCACTAAAGTAAGGTGCATCATCGATGGTGATATCATCATAAATCTCAGACAGCAGAACGCCACCAAGCGTATCCGCCAGACCTTTCAAGCGAGGATCGTTTGAACCACCAGGTGAGGCAAGGCGTTCAATCTCAAGCTCTAGCTCTTCACGGCGTTTCGCCAGTGAGTCACGTTCAAAAGAGGTTTTACGCTCATTGTCATTAGTGGTTTGCATTGAACTGATGACATCTGCGCGATCCACCAGCTCCATGCCACTCTGCTCACGAAGGTCTTCCAATGCATTAAAGGATTTGATCCACTTCGGCGCGTAGCTCTCTAACTTGCTGATCTCAGACACAAACTCTTGTTCGCGCTGTTTGATCTCGCCTGATGCCTCGCGAAAAGCTTCAAGCTGCTGCTCGCACTCAAGTACACGCTCGCGTTGGCTCTCCGCTTCCATTTCGAGATCCGCTTCGCTATCAACACGGATCCCAGCGCCACCAAGCTCGCTTGCCAGCTTCTGTGCTTGCTGCTGACGCTCAATGTTGTTCTCAAGTTCACGATATTGGGCGCGAAGCTGAGCTTCATTTTTCAGTAGTTGACGATGTTCGTCTGCTTGTTTAATCGCCGTTTTCGCGACATGGCTTGCTTCACTACGCTCCACATCACCCGCAATCTGCTTGACCAGTGACAACGCTTGTTCAAACTGCTGTGCAGCGGCTGATGACATATCAAGGCGATGTTTAAGCTCAAGTAGCTCAGTTGTACTTTGTGACTCTTGCGATTTTAGTTGGCTGAGCGTTTCAACTGCGCCATCTTGATTCAATGATTCGTTTTCAAGCAGGTGGCGTGCTTTCTCAAGCGCTTGTACCGCTTGCTGATATTGCAGCGCACGCGTTTGCTGCACATCCAGCGCTTGCTGGTAATCAGCTAGCTGAGTCTTAAGGCTATCCACCTCTTCTTCCGCAAATGTCGCCTGCTCTTCAGCGGCAAGCTTACGCTCATTCGCTTCTTCTACGACCATCATCTGCTCTTCAAGACGCTCGTTTAGCTCTTCAAGATCTTCTTGGTAGCGCTCAATCTTCTCCTGTTGACGCAGAGCGTTTTGCACCAACAACAGGTGATCTTGCGCCGCTTGATGATCTTGCTCTAGACCTGACTCATTCTCTACCAACATCGACAGTTCTTGCTGGACTTTGTTTAGCAGTTCATTTTGAGCAATGAGCGTTTGACGGGAGCCAAACAGCTCACCACGCAGTTTCATCGTTGTCTCGAGCTTGTTACGACGTTCATTAGCGTGGCGCATGTAGTCGGCTGCCACGTAATTGGTCGACTCGGTGATCAGATGTTTAAACAAATCACGATCAGCTTGGGTGGTCTTGATTGCTTCAAGCGTTAAGCGGTTTTCACGTAGCGCAGATTCCATATCTTGGAACGCTTTCTTTACCCCACCATTTTGAGGTAATAAATAGTCACGCAGAGAACGGGTAATGGCACTTGAAATACCACCATAAAGCGAGGCTTCAATCAGACGATAGAACTTTGAGCGGTCGCTGCTATTACGCAATTTCTTTGGCAACACACCAAACTCGAACATTTGTGCGTGATAATCAACAATCGAACTGAACGCTTTAAAATGAACGCCTTCCATATCGCTGACTGCGTCTTTTACTTCATTGATTTGGCGGACGCGTGCATGGTTCTCAGACACGGCTTCTATCAGAATATCTGTCGGCTTTACGCTGCTTGGCAAACCTTGAATAATAAACGGTTTGATATCGACTTTTTTGTCTCGTCCAGCAACTTGCTGCAATTTGACCACAAACAGCACTCGTTGATTGCGTGAGTTCACAACATCAAGTGCTGAGTAACACGTGCCTGGTTGCAGTTTGCCGTACAGACCTTTATCTCTCGACGCCTGAGAACTGCCGGCTTCTGTGGTGTTTCTAAAGTGCAGCAAACTTTGATCGGGAATCAAAGCCGTAATAAAGGACGCCATTGTGGTGGATTTACCCGCGCCGTTACCCCCAGATAACGTGGTCACTAGGCTATCGATGTCAAAAGTACGTGCAAAGAAGCCGTTCCAGTTGACCATCGTCATTGATTGATATTTACCTCTTTCAATCATACGTCAGTCTCCTGATCTTGTTGTTGAGTATCCATGGGCTGTTCTGTTAACTCTGTCACTTTCACTTCTTCATCTGGGATCAAGCTACCTTGAGATGGCACTTGGCTGTGCGCCACTGCTTCGCCATCACGGATCAATCTCAATTGAGCATCGCGCATATCATCACCAACCCTAACGTCAGCGCCAAAGCGAAACACGGCTTCACTGATACGGAATTTACCCGTGTCGCCAATTGAGATCGTCATACCTAAACGACGCAAACGACGTAACGACGTACGAACTTTTTCAAACAGTTTCTCTTTATCAAGGTCAGAGCCAGTCGCGCGATTAGTGACAAGGCGCATCAGTTTCTTTTCATCAGCAAGTGCCAACAGCTCGTCATACAGTTCTTGATTGGTAAAAATGCCTTCATGCGCTAAGCGCTCTGGGCTCAAATACAAAAAGCACAATACTTTACCCACGAGCATATCTAATTCTGATAATACGCTGCGACCGATTAACGTGGTTGAACGAGGGCGCAGATAGAAGAAACCTTCAGGTGCTTTCACCAATTCGGTGTTATAGCGCTGATAGAAACTCGCCAGTTCCACATCGAAATCACACAAAAGAGCGTGATTATCCAAGTCCTCTGAAGAGATGTGTTTACCCGCACGAAGCGCACTATCTAGTGCAGGGAAAAGCGGATTTGTAATCGCTTTTGCCAGTTTTTCTGGCATGTATTCGTCAATATTTGTCGATGACATTTGCTTGTACCTTTGCGCCAAAATCATTGATAGCTTGCCAATCGGGTTGAATGGCTGAGTAATCGGATTGGGAATAGCCCAATCGAACTGCTTGGTCCACAACAATTCTCGCGAGATCGAAATGATGAGAGTGTGGGTGTGCCGCAAGATAATCTCTGAGCACTATGCCTAAATCAATTGGAGCACCTTGCTCTTTATGCACTTTCAGCATGTCCCCAATGCGCTCGGCAAGTTCATCATTTACTTGTTCAAATTCTTCATATTCCACTTCAAGTGGCACAGCCCCTGTGACTTCGTCATTACGAAGTACTAAAGCTTCATCACGAAGGTCAGTGAGTTTTTCTGCGTCGGCATAAGTTAAATACCATGGCGCATCAAAGTAGTCGGTCACGGACTGGCGAAGTCTTTGGCTGAACGCTCGGTTTTGATCCATATCGATCGCAGTACGGATAAACTTATGTACGTGGCGATCGTAGCCAATCCATAAGTCGATCGCTTGCTGACCCCAGCTAATGATTCGATCCAGCTTCATTTGCAAGCCAAAGAGTGCCTCTCCCACAAACTCAAGTTCATCGTCTCCATAGACGATCTCTTGGATATCTAGAATTTGAGTTTGTAGTTCATCCCCAGCAGCTTGCAGAGTATCTTGAAGTTCTCGAAGATTCGCAGAAGTCTCGGATAGCAAAGCCTCACAGTTATTGATGGCTTCTCGCCAGTCTTTATTGAGTAGCTCTGCAATTTGCAATTTGACCGACTGCTGCTGCTCATCCATAACTCGTTGGTTCAAATCAATCTGATCGAAAATCTCACCCACAGAGTATTTCAGAACGCCAAATACGTTCTTACGCCAATGCCCAACCGTACCACCTTCCTGAGCGGCGAGAATGGCTTTTGCCATTTCATCGGCCACCATCGAAAGCTGGATCGATAGTCTGAGTTTGGAGAACTCACGATGCCTGACATAATAATCGGTTATGCCAATCGCAAGTGGACTTAGACGATAGATGCTTGCACCGTCGTTTATCTCACTGGTAAAACGACTTAACAGCCTCTGTTTAACTAATTCATTAATCGCATTATTGGCACGAAACGCGGTCGCTTCGCCCGTTTGCTCGAACTGTTGCGTGACGATCTTGAACGCATCGTGTAGTTCGCCTTCCCCCAGTTCTTCATCAAATCTTTCATTACTCAGTACCGCAATAGATATGAGAAATGCCAACCGTTCAGTGGAAAGATTCAATGCAAAATCATGCTGTTTGACCCAGCCGACGAGTTCATCAATCGGTCGGTCATCTGCATTTAGAGTGTTATCACTCATGGTCTTTCCTGTAAATGTTTTTTCCTCGCCCATACATGTATGTATCGGCCCATGGAGAGATAAGGTTCTTGGCGACACAACTGCTGTTCTAGTTTTAGAACATCCTCAGCGGTGTAGTCTCCCATGTATTGCATATTGCCAATGTAGTCGCTGAATGAACGAATACCAGATTTGCCACATATTTCAAACCCCGCATCCTCTATCCATTGATACACTTCCTCTGGCTTTAGCCCTTTTTGTGGCTGAAGCTTGAATCTTTTTCTATGTGGCATGCCGTCAAGTACATGCGGAATATTGCCACATATAACGTTCTTAAATACCAATCCATGATGGTTGTAAAACATGACAGACGCGATACCACCAGGTTTTACTTGCTGCAAAACCGCTTCTAGCGCAGGTTTAGGCTCCGCTAGCCACTCCATCACGGCATGAAACAACACTAAATCTACTGGTTGAGTCAAATGTTCGGCGATACTTTGTACCGGGCTGTGTACCCAGCGATATTGCGAGAGTAGCCCGTTTTTTTCAACATCAGCTTGCGCCAACTTAAGCATTTCAGAAGAGAGGTCACATAATGTGATCTTATGCCCCCTGTTTGCAATTCGTTGCGAAACCTGCCCTAATCCACCACCAGCATCTAAAACTTCTAGCGCTTTTCTTGTATCATCCAGCGCATCGAGAGCTTGGGTTAAGTCTTCCCAAACAATAGTTTGGCGAATTTCACCCTTCTCTGAGCCGTAAATATTTTTTGCAAATTTGTGGGCGATATCGTCGAAATTTCGGTCTTGCATCACGGTATATTGAGTTAAGATAACCAGTTATACAGCTATTCTGTCATATAAGTGACAGGAATAAAGGGGCAACTCCCTTTTTTAGCGTTAAGTGGTGTTTTTTCGGACTATTATTCTATGTTTGAGCTGAAAAAGGTTGTGTCTTCATTACTAATGCCTTTACCTGCCATGTTAATTCTTGGTTTCTTGGGCTTAGTTCTCATCATGTTTACGGCACGCCGTAAACTCGGAAGCCTGATTATTCTCGTGTCTCTGTGTGGGACTTTTCTTATTTCATTCCAACCGTTATCTAGCCGCCTCTTGATGCCACTTGAGCGTCAGTACAGTGCTTTCTTGCCAATTAACCAAACCATTGACTACGTCATGGTGCTTGGCGGTGGACATGTGGTCGATGATCAAATTCCACCTACTTCGGAGCTGAGCCGAGCCTCGTTAATGCGTTTGAGTGAAGGTATTCGTATTCTCAGAATGTACCCCGGAGCAAAGCTCATTCTATCCGGTTATGATGGTGGAACTGGTGTTAGCCACGCAAGGACGATGGCCAAAGTCGCTCTGGCATTAGGGGTTTCAAAGCCAGATATCATTTTATTGGAAACCGCGAAAGATACTTGGGAGGAAGCTCGTCAAGCCGCTGCCTTTGTACAAAATAAACAGCTTGTTTTGGTAACATCAGCCAGTCATATGAAGCGTGCCATGTACGAATTCGAAGCGGCAGGTTTAACGCCATACCCTGCACCAACTAACTTCTTAGCACAAAAAGAGATTGAGCAGGCTTGGCAAAAGTACACACCATCATCTCGGTACTTAGAGCAGACTGAGCGCTATTGGCACGAGACAACGGGACTAATTTGGCAAGACCTTCGGGAATGGGTCGCTAACGAAGGCAATCAAGAATTTATGCCTTCTGTGTCTGAATTAGAGTCTTCTGCAGATGCTGATAAAATCACACAACAAGACATCGAAGCTCAACTGGCCCCAGAGGAATCTCAAGAGCCAGCAAAAGCGCAATAATGTTTGATGCACAAATTAGAACGCCTCACGTAAAGTGAGGCGTTTTTTTATTGCTGCTCCAACTGTTCCAGTTTCGCTTTCACAGGTTTTGAAAAGTTAAATCCATCATGTTGATCCCAATTGATCGACCACGTCATCACCCCTCCAAAGTTTGGGTATGGTCGTTCTGGAATCACGCTATCACATCGACTCTTGGTTACGAGACAATCTAATGCGGCGTCGATGTTGGCAATGGGCGCTTGACCAGAATTAGCCGAACTAGGCCCAGATGGAAGGCCGATAGCAACTTGATCATCTCTCAAAGGCATAAACCGACTGCCATCAGCAAGTTCAAACCCTTCAATGAGCATTTTCGATGCCGCGACCATCATATCGACGGACCCCTCTGGCGCCGCGCCTGTTGTGTAGGGGTTTGCCAGTCCACCATTGTTATAGAGCTGGACATGCAGCAGATCTAACATATCGCGAACCTGATCTATCATCGGAATATAAGCCCCCCAAATACCAGAATACGCGACCATTCCTCCTTGAACGTATGGATGTTCAGGTGCCATGGTCAAATACATATCCCCGGCCATATTGGCTTCTATCGCACGTAGTGCTCTTGGCAAACGCGCTTGGATTTGGCTGCCATGTACTAAGTTAGATCCACTTTCCAAATCGATATCCAGCCCGTCAAATCCCCATTCTTCTATGATATTACTTAGGCTGGAGACGAAGGCCGCCTCATCTGAGTCGGTATTCAACGTAATGGTGCCTTCTGCTCCCCCTAAAGACAGAACGAAAATCTTACCTTCAGCTTGTAGTGCTTTGATATCTTGTTTGAATTGTAGGGGGTCGAGCGGAGCGCAATCGGAACGAATATCGCCATTGTAGAGATTAAAATGAACGGTTCCATTACTGTTACGATCATTATCGGCAAAGGCGATATCGATAATATCCCAGTCTTTAGACATTTGATTGAGTGGGATCGGGCAACCCGAACCATTGACAAAATTATGCCAGTAGCCAATCAGTTTGTGTTTAGGCTGAACCACAGATTTAGCGCTCACCATGATGCTGTCGGACGCAACACTGTTACCTTGAGCATCACTTGCAACCACATTCAATTGGTAGGTTCCTACTGAAGGCGGCGTCCATACAAATACGTAAGGTTGCGTACTGGCTACAGCACTACTTTGACCGTTTACAAACAGCGCTACTTGAGTCACATTACTTTGTAATGAGGTAGCTTGAGCGCTCACCAACACGGGCTTATCAACTGCTACAACGCTGCCAGAAATGGGGTCGGTGACGGATGTAACAATAACACTATCACTGACATTGATCGTTCGCTTAACACTTGTTTTCAATCCGTCATTATCGGTTGCGACGATCTCAAGGTCGACTGCGTCTAGCAAGTTGGCGTTCCATGTCCATTGATAAGGAGGTTGCGGTAACGCTCCAAGAGTCATTCCACCGACAAAGGCTTCTACTGATACGATTGTTCCATCTTCATCGTTTGAACTCGCCAAAATAGAAACATCGCTTGCCAATAACACCGTGTCTCCCGGCTGTGGGCTATCAAATGTCACTGAGGGTGGCGATGAACACGCCCCTTGCGTCGTCCATGCCTCTTGCCAATGCTGCCCAACACCTGGTTCGTATGCCCAAGCTGCATTGGAAGCGCACCATCCTGCGACATCACACTGGAATAGCGTATTGTTATGCGTTACCAACGCACCCTGAGAATAACTGGAACCAAGCACATACGGCGACGCGTTAGAACAGCGGCCCCCTGAAGATACTGGTGTCACTGAGATAGAAATTTGTGGCGATTCGGACTTCGCACCTTGATCATCCGTGGCAATCGCGACAACAGTATAGTCACCCGCTTCATTGGGCTGCCATTGGTATTCCCACGGAGCGGTATTAACCATAGCAACAGTGTTGCCGTTAACGTTGAAGTGTACTTCACTTACCACACCATCTGCATCTGATGCTTGTGCTGACAGCAGCATGTTATCACCAAGAGCAATAGTCTCTGTATCCATTGATAACGTGACTTTTGGATGCTGGTTTTCAACATCCCCCACGGTAAAAGTACGACTTACTGTGGTAGTGATTCCTTGGTCATCTTTAGCGACAACATCGAGCTGATAGTTGCCCGCTTGCGTCAACCACGAGACTGAATACGGTACGGTTGTGACTGTGGCTATTAACTCGCCCTGTAGCAGAAACTGTACTTCTCTAATTTGCCCATCACTGTCGCTGGCACTGGCTTCAAAAGTCATCAAATTACCCGAAGTAAGGCTGGCTCCTTGTATCGGCGACAGGACATTCACATTCGGAGGCTGGGTCGCCCCTCGCCCATCACACTGACCTAACAAACTCCACTCTTGCCACGGCCCTGAATACTCTGAAGGACTGACGCTCTGACTCCACCAATTGGCCTGATAAGCAGCAGCTTCTTGAACTACCTTTTGCCCTCCACTGTAGGCCAAATCAGCCTGCCACTCGGAAAGACCATCACATTGATAAGTGTCAGAAAAGCTGGGAAAAGAACAAAGCAGCAATGGTAAAGTCAGGTAACTTATCCTCCGCTTTATTGTGATAAATTGAACACCACTGATCGCATCCATATAAAAGCCCTTGTGTTGAACATTAGTACTATCCACCGCTTCCTGCCGCTATAACGTTGCAGGGATTCAGTTACAAAATAGTTCAATCAAAAATGGCGATTTTGAACTTAATGCCAGTTTGCGTATCTATTCGAGGCAGTTAACAAAATCAACCTCTCATTGCATTTAATATATCGAAGAAAATCAACCTTGCTTCCAATAAAAAACCCCAGAGTATCGAAATGATAATCTGGGGCTCACAAAAGCTTAAAACACAGTGTTAGTCACCAGCGAACATGTATCCTTCACCATGAACGGTGATAAAGATCTGTGGGTTCTTCGGATCAGGCTCCATCTTCGCACGCATGCGTCGGATCAACACGTCGATGGTACGATCATTAGGTGCGTCTACTCTGTGGCTAATCATATTCAGTATACGCTCTCGACTAAGCACCTGATTTGGATACGCCGACAAGGCGACCAACAATTCATATTCTGCTTTAGTAAGCTTCACTGGCTCACCATTATTACTGAGCGAGCGACGCTGCTTGTCAAAAACCCATTCACCAAAGTAAATCAAATTTTCGTTCTGAATCGACTCTTCAATTACAGGTTGCTTTCTTGCAAGAGAAATTCGCCACAACAAGTTTTTGACGCGAACCAACAGTTCCCTTAGTTCAAATGGCTTAGTTACGTAGTCGTCGGCACCCATTTCTAAACCAACAATACGATCGATACTGTCTGTGCGCCCAGTAACTAAAATAATTCCGATATCTGACTGACTTCTTAGTTCACGCGTTAGCATCAGCCCATCTTCTTTTGGCAAATTGATATCGAGCATGACTAAGTCAATACTCGACTCCTGTAGAATCTGACGCATTTGTTCGCCACTTTCCGCTTCGCTTACCACGTAGCCTTCACTTTCGAAGTAACCGGCAAGCTTACTACGGGTAACGACATCATCTTCCACTACCAATACGTGATATTTCATGCCTTTCTTTCTCAATCTTTCAATGACAGGGTCATTCTATTCATAATTAGTCACAATTCTAGCCTACATTGACGCGAATTAAAGAAAACTTGCCTTTTCTTGATTCAAAACAAATAGAATTCTCAAGTTAGAATATGCAACAGAGATCTTCTTTACATTCTTACATCGTTTTTTGCCGTGTTCATAACCCGTCATTTTCTCACCTTTTTTTTCACATCAATGATTACTGTTGTTCATCTTTATTCGCTAAACTAGAAGTAACACTTTTGGAGAGAAGAAAATGCAAGAAATCAAAGCATTTAATGAACAGCGTGCGGAATTATATTGGTGGCTTTCAAGTTTGTTTGCTAGAGAGTTAACTACAGAAGAGCTTGAGAAATACCAAAGCCCTGAGATACGAGCATTCCTAACGGGTTTAGGTGAAAACCCTACTTTGTCAGTCCCTATTAGCTCAATGGTAGACGCCCTAAACAGACTGCAAGTACGTGAAGACGCCCAGCTAGAATTGTCAGCGGACTTCTGTGACCTATTTTTGAAGACAGATAAGCACGGGGCGTTGCCTTATGCTTCGCTGTATATCGGTGAATCAGGGCTGTTAAACGACAAACCTGCTCAAGTGATGTCTGAGTTGCTTGCACAGCATAATATTGCCGTGACCGAAAACTTGAATGAGCCAGCGGACCATTTGGCCATCGAGCTCGATTTTCTTGGCAACCTGATTATTCGTTCCAACGAGTTAGAATCTGAAACTCATATGAATGAAGCAATGGAAATGCAAGCTGACTTTATTGAGCAGCAGCTTCTTACTTGGGTCCCTCAGTTTGTGGCTAAGTGCCAACAATATGATGAGTTTGGCTTTTACGCGGCAGTAGCTACTGTCCTTCAAGCTCTTGTCAAACTAGATCTTGATTACTTGAAAGGCGACCAAGCCTAATATTTTGAGGCGCACGTACTGTTTATCGCTCATGGTTACAGACAAAAGTGCGCCTTATCTATAAATTTGTTGTATAAGTGATTGCTTGTCTTAATTGGTAAGACTACAATCCGCCGTTTAAATGCAAAAGCCGCTTTGGTATTCAACAAGCACAATAATAACCTGTCGAACTGTTGAACCAGACCGCTGAAAAGCGGTTTTTTCATTCAGAATGCACTACTTATTGGGAATCCAGATCTTGGTTTCCAGAATTCGAAGCGGTATTAGCTTTCAATAGCACTCCGCGATAAAAGGATATAGCTATGGCAACAATTAAAGATGTCGCCCGCCTAGCTGGCGTTTCAACGACCACCGTTTCTCACGTTATCAATAAAACTCGTTTCGTAGCAGAAGCCACTCAAGAAAAAGTGATGGCCGCTGTTGATGAGCTTAACTATGCACCCAGTGCCGTTGCTCGTAGTTTGAAATGTAACTCGACGAAAACCATCGGGATGCTTGTGACTCAATCAACCAACTTATTCTTCTCTGAAGTGATTGATGGTGTTGAGAGTTACTGCTACCGCCAAGGCTATACACTAATCCTTTGTAACACTGGTGGTGTCTACGAGAAACAACGCGACTATATTCGCATGCTTGCTGAAAAACGTGTCGACGGCATTTTAGTTATGTGTTCTGACTTAACGGAAGAGCTGTTAGAAATGCTTGACCGTCATTCAGACATTCCAAAAGTGATCATGGACTGGGGCCCTGAAAGCTCTCAAGCCGATAAAATCATCGATAACTCGGAAGAAGGTGGTTACCTCGCAACCAAGTATCTCATTGATAACGGTCACACTGATATTGCTTGTCTGAGTGGGCATCTAGAGAAAGCGGTTTGCCAAGAGCGTATCGTCGGTTATAAGCGCGCTCTTGCGGAGGCGGGCATCGAAATGAAAGATGACCGAATCCTAGAAGGTAACTTCGAATGTGATACTGCTGTTATCGCGGCTAACCGTATTGCAGCAATGGAAGATCGCCCAACCGCCGTATTCTGCTTCAATGATACGATGGCCTTTGGGTTAATGAGTCGCCTGCAACAATTAGGTGTAAAAGTACCTGAAGATATTTCTGTTATTGGCTATGACAATATTGAATTGGCAGAGTACTTCTCTCCACCACTAACAACCGTTCACCAACCAAAGCGCCGTGTAGGTAAGAACGCATTTGAGATTCTTCTTGAACGAATCAAAGATAAAGGTCACGAAAAACGCATTTTCGAAATGCATCCTGAGATTGTAGAACGTGATTCTGTCAAAAAACTTGCATAAATCTGAATAAAGTGCCTTTCTAGGCACTTTTTTTTGATCTTCACCCAATAAACTGAAAGCTTTATTGTTTGTTTCGACACACTCTCCCGCACAAATCCAAGTCAATTATCTGAACCAATATCACACTTTTGCCATAGAGCCATCATAGATGTGAGTCATTTTCATTTATTCTAACTATGTCACGCACAGGGCAAACCACCTGAAAGGGTGGGACGCAAAGCCACCGGCCTAAACCAAATTTATTTGATAGGTAGCGGGGTTACCGATGGCAAGGGTATTAGCATTCTTTTAGTTTTCGGCTAACAGAGGGCTGACACCCGTTTGCTATACTCTCGGACCTGATTTTGGTGACACAATCAATAACACCGAGAAAAGAATAAGCATGGACAATCCTATACTAAAAAACTCGATGCAATTGTTCGCTCAACTTGGAAGAGTTAAGTCTCGTTCTATGTTTGGTGGATTTGGTATCTTTATTGACGATACCATGTTTGCATTAGCAGTGAATAACAAATTACATATCAGAACTAACCGTCAGACGATCGCTAAATTTAAGGAACTTGGTTACAAGCCATATGTTTACAAGAAGCGTGGGTTCCCCGTTGTCACAAAGTATTTCGCACTCCCTGAGGACTGCTGGCAAGATCAAGACGTTATCTTGACTCACGCTCGTTCCGCCCTAGAGTTTGCGAAAACAGAAAAAGTGCAACAATCGGAAACGAAGCCCAATCGACTCAAAGATTTACCTAACTTAAGACTGGCAACTGAGCGTATGCTCAAAAAAGCTGGAATTGAATCGGTTTATGACCTTCAAGAGCAGGGTTCAGTGGAAGCATTTAAAGCTATCCAACGTACACACTCAAACACGGTTGGCCTTGAGTTACTTTGGGCGCTAGAGGGTGCTATTAATGGCACGCACTGGTCCGTTATTCCACAAAACAAAAGAGAAGAACTGGCCAGCCTAATTAACTAGTCATTTCCTGTCCGAATAAAAATCAGCCTAATGGCTGATTTTTTTAACTTAAGATGAAAGTAAATATCTTCTTGTCCTGTCTACTAAACTAATAAAGAGTCGTCACAAGGACAACACCATGAGCAAGAAACTAATACTGGGAATCGTACTTCTCTCCATCGTTGTTTTTTTAGGTATTAATTTTGGCCAATACCTAACACTAGAAAATGCTCAGGCTCAACAAGCCGCACTCAGCGAATATATCAATCAGAATTTTGTTACTACCGCATTGGTTTACTTTTTTGCTTACATAGCGATTACTGCCTTTTCAATACCGGGAGCAGCCGTGGTAACGCTATTAGGGGCGGCCCTATTCGGATTCTGGACCAGCCTACTTCTGGTCTCTTTCGCTAGCACCATTGGCGCCACCATCGCATTTTTAAGTAGTCGCTTTTTGCTACGTGACTGGGTTCAAAGCAAGTTTGGCTCAAAGTTGGAAACGATCAACAAAGGCGTAGAAAAAGATGGCGCCTTTTATCTGTTTTCGTTACGACTCATTCCGGTATTTCCATTTTTCCTCATCAACCTGTTGATGGGTTTAACACCTATCAAAGTGTCAAAGTATTATTTGGTAAGTCAACTGGGTATGTTGCCTGGTACAGCCGTTTACCTAAATGCAGGCACACAACTTGCCAACATTAATAGTCTGTCAGGTATCGTTTCACCCACTGTTTTAGCGTCGTTTGCCCTACTCGGTTTATTTCCACTGATTGCTAAATGGATTATGGCGCGAATTTCTCGCTCACCACGGGTTCAAGAATAATGAAGGTTTTTATCGGCAACAGCCCAACTGAAGCACACATCGTCCAACAACAATTGGAACAAGAAGGAATTCTCTGTGAAGTCAGAGGCGAGGGAGTTTATACGTTAAGAAGTGAAGTTCCATTTGATGAAAATACCTTACCTTACGTCTGGCTGATTGACCATCGACAAATTGTGAAAGCCAAAGCGATCATCACTGAATGGCAGCAGCAGTTAAAATCGGATACAGAAAGAAGCGAGTGGGTTTGCCCATCGTGCCATGAGGTCAACGAAGCACAATTTGGCGCATGTTGGCGTTGCCAGACATTAGCGCCTAGAGAGGTGTTACCGATTTAATAAAAGCGATTGAGTGTCGATTGAACTCGTCAGGGTTTTCTACATTACAAACGTGACCGCAATCTTTGATTTCTAACAGTCGGCTGGACTTATGTTCAGCAACCATTTCTTTCACTGGCTTGATAAACATGTAGTCTTTTTCACCCATTAAATACAAAGTAGGAATAGGTAGTTCCCTCTCTTTGAAGTAACGATTCAACGGGTTTACCTCAGTCGTTAATCGGTACCAGCGCTTGAATTCATTTTGGCACAGTTTCTTGGCTTCCCTAACGAACAGGTGCCGTGATTCTCTCTGTCCACGTTGTGGCATCACGATATACGCAAATAAACTGTAGAGCCACATATATGGGATAATATGTTTACTCATATTGCCAATCTTCACCAATATTTGTGAGCGCGTATTAAAACGCGTGACCGCCCCACCCAACACCATAGACCGTACTCTTGGCATTGCCAGTTCAGCAATATTACGTACTATGATGGTACCAAGAGACATACCAACAAAGTGCGCGGACTGAATTTTTAGGTGATCCAAGACACGAACGATATCCATGGTTACCGTTTTAAATGTGTACTTGTTGGCGATAATATCTTTCAAGAATTGATTCGATTTACCGTTGTCAGCGCCGATGTAAAAATGACCCACTAACGCCGATTTAAAATTGACCCACCTGAGGCAAACTATCCGTTCGTAAAATGGACAAAGCGGCGGATTATGATCAATCAGGAGCAACTAGTGGAAATACACGTTTTACATCAGCAAGGGCAAAGCATCCGCTGCATCGCGCGAGATTTAGGTATCTCTAGAAATACCGTTCGCACTTAT
>NZ_OANU01000132.1 GCF_900089835.1 Vibrio thalassae
GCTTGCATCAACGCCAGTGATCCCAGCTTGGGTGTAATCGGTTTCTGCGGGAGCGCTTGCCCCTGCAATGTTTTTGGCGTGGTTAATGACATTTACCATGGCGCTAATGTCGGTTACCACGACTAATTGTGTGTCGTTTAGCCAAGCATTAAACTCGCTGACGCTGCTGACATCCTGTGTTAATCCTATGTTGGTATAATCCGTACTTTGAGGCGCAGTTGCAGTGATAGGATTGCCGCTATCTATGGCGTAATCATGGATAATCACATAACTATTACTGCGATTTTTAACCTCATCATAACTCTTTGCATTTTGTACGCCGCTCACGAGTGAACGCAATTCATTGACATGCTCTATTCCCACGTTTTCGATGCCGATTGCAGCAAAATCGGCTAATTCAGGTTTTTGATTGCTATCACTGATGATGTAGTCAATGATGGTCCACCACTCAGTAATGTAATCCACTTCCATCCAATCGACACCATCCACTGTATTAGACGAACTACTGTCATCGGTGGTTGCGTTAAGACCATCCGTACTAAATCGATTGTTCAATTCCATATTTAAGTATTTTGGCCACCTGTAGTCTTCACTCAAATCGTCAGAACCGGCCCAGGTTGCGACTTGAACATAGTCGAGTGTCTCTGTGCTGTTGCTGAACTTAAGGTGCACTTTATATAAGTATGAATATATGTTATTCGTGTCAGAAGGCAGATTTCCTACATATTCAGGATGCAATAGATAGTCTGTCGACTCATTAACGAGCGATACATCTGGGTCGAAGTAATCCCTCATTCCATCTTTATCTGTGTCTGTATCAATATAAGCTTGCAGAGCGCTGAGATCTTGCAGTGCAGGGTTATCGTTGCGCAATGTGTTGTTAAGCGCTGTGCGCTGAGATGAAAAATAGCCATCGTCAAGTGCAGTCTCAAATCCTAGCGCCTGATAGTGCGCCTCTGTCGGTTCTTGTGCCAATGGATTGATGGTATTATCCGCATATTGTTGAATATTAGTGAACTCGCCAAATAAGGTGAGCGAACCATTGCCGACAGCGCTAGAGAGTACCGAAGTAGTATCTACACTGACATCGGTCACTGTAACGTCAAATTGACGAATCTCATCTGTTGTACTGGTAAGGTTAGAACCATCGTTATCGTATTGAACGGCTTCGAGTGCGGTTTGGTAATCACTGATAGAGGCATTGCCCGTCAGCGTCAGTGTGTGATTGTTGGCATCGTAGCTTCCCGAGATACTGCCTGCCGCAACAAAACTTAAACTCTCATTGCTATTGGCGCCATTTAGCGTGATTTGTGCGCTGGCTATTGTGCTTGAATCAATATCGGTGATATTTACATTCTTCAATAAGGCTGTTGGCCCATCGCCGTTGACAAATGCCTTGTCGGGTGAATTAA
>NZ_OANU01000041.1 GCF_900089835.1 Vibrio thalassae
GTGACCCCAGTTCAACGCCATAATGGAGAGGATAGTACCATCTTAGCTAAGCGCAAAGAGCTTTATAAACAAGCGAGAGCAGCCAACCCACAGCGGTGGTCAAACGAATCTAGAAACTGGGATGAAGTTGGTGAAGTTAAGCTAAATCCTGAAAGGCAGAAAGAAGCTGCTTAAAAAATTAAAGGCGACAACTACCTTGAAAAACGCCGTCAATCAGTGGCTATTGTCGAGGAGTTATCATGCATCGAAATAGTAATGTGAGCGTTTACTATCACAAAACCGTGGTCTACGGAATTGTTGGTATCATGCTGATTCCAATCGTCGCTACTTTGGTTTACTCGTTGTCGTCAAGTTGGGGGGCGACCATATTGCCAGATGGATTTACCTTAAATTGGTATGTTCAGCTACTAACGGATTCTCGCTTTCTCGCCGCCTTTGGGCGTTCATTGCTGGTGTGCTTCGCGGCGCTTGCACTTAGCGTGGTATTAATTCTTCCAGCGATCTTTGTGGTGTTTTATTACTTTCCGAAGCTCGACAAGCTAATGAATGTACTGATTTTGCTGCCATTTGCGGTACCTCCTGTGGTGTCATCGGTAGGTTTGCTTCAAATCTACGCCGATAGCGCCATTCCTTTGGTTGGGACGCCTTGGATTCTTGTCGGAACCTATTTCACCATCGCGCTGCCTTTTATGTATCGAGCAATCTCCAACAGCTTTGAGGCCATTAACCTCAACGATTTGATGGACGCGGCGCACCTGCTTGGAGCGAGCACTACAAAAGCATTTCTCTTGATCATCGTTCCGAATTTGAAGAAAGGATTGCTGGCGTCGTTATTTCTATCGTTCTCGTTTTTACTCGGTGAATTTGTGTTCGCCAATATTCTGGTGGGAACTCGCTACGAAACACTACAAATCTATCTTTACAACATGCGTCAAACCAGTGGTCACTTCACCTCGGCATTAGTGATCACTTACTTTTTCTTTATCTTCCTACTGACGTGGCTTGCCAGCCGTTTTAGCAGTAATCAACAGAAGGGCAAATCATGAGTTACGTATCCGTCAATCAGCTTACCAAACGATTTGGCAGCAACACGGTATTTGAAGACATCGAATTTACCATCCAGAAAGGTGAGTTTATTACCTTACTTGGCCCCAGCGGTTGTGGTAAGTCGACATTGCTACGCAGTCTAGCAGGTCTGAATCCAGTTGAAGGTGGGCAGATCATTGTCGATGGAGTAGATATTACCCATACCGCACCTCAGCAGCGTGGTATCGGCATGGTGTTTCAGTCCTATGCTCTGTTTCCGAATATGACGGTGGCGGGCAATATCGCTTTTGGACTTAAGATGCAAAGTTTGGGTAAAGCCGAAATACAGCGTGAAGTTGCAAACGTCGTCGAGCTGGTGGAACTGCAGGGTAAAGAAAACCACTATCCACATCAGCTGTCTGGCGGTCAAAGACAGCGTGTGGCATTGGCTCGTGCTCTGGTCGTCAAACCAAGAATTCTCTTGTTGGATGAACCTCTGTCTGCGCTGGATGCCAAAATTCGTAAGAACCTTAGGCAACAAATCCGCTCCATTCAAAAAGAGCTTAATCTCACCACTATCTTTGTCACTCATGATCAAGAGGAAGCGATGATTATGTCAGACCGGATTTTCTTGATGAATAAGGGCGAGATTGTACAGCAAGGTGCACCCGAAGCCATCTATACCCATCCAGCCAATGAGTTCGTCGCAGGTTTTATGGGGCATTACAATTTGGTGGCAGCAGATAAAGCAAAATCGTTATTTGATATGGACGTGAACTCGAAAGTCGCGATTCGTCCGGAGTCTATTTATGTCAAAGAACAAGGACGCGAGTGCGCTAGCCATATCTCTGCGCCGCGAACGGGCGTGATTAAAAACCATCAGTTACTTGGTAATGTTATTCGCTATCAAGTCGACGTGGATGACTGTGAGTTGACGGTGGATCTTCTTAACCGCTCTTCGGAGCGGTTACTCGCAACAGGCAGCCAATTAGAACTGCTATTTAACCTTAACGAAATTCAACCTGTGAGAGCCGAAAATGTCTAAACCTCTATACGTATTCGACATGGATGAAACCTTGTTTGATGCTGACTGCGCCGTGCTGTGGAATGAGTTTTTGGTAGAGCAAGGCATTGCCATGCAACCTGACTTTCTTGAACAAGATAAACGGCTAATGGCGTTGTATGCGGACGGAAAGATGGATATGGAAGATTACCTTGAGTTCTCCATTGCACCTTTGACCCACGCTCCTACTGAAAGAGTACAGCAATGGGTAGAACAGTGCATCGATGAAAAAATCCTGTCCCGCCTGTTTCCACAAGCGCGGGCTTTGCTTGCAGATCTAAAGCGTGACGATATCCATACTATCATTATATCCGCCTCTGTCAGCTTTCTAGTTGAAGCGATCGCTAAGCGTCTTGGGATTAATGTGGCGATGGGTATTGATTTAGAACTCGAACAGAACAGTTTCACCGCCAAGATAAAAGGCATTGCGACCTATCGAGAGGGCAAAGTAGCAAAACTCGCACAATGGTTATCTGAGCAAGATAACAGCTATACCGAGATTCATTTTTATACCGACTCCATTAACGATCGACCTTTGTGCGAGTTTGCTGATTACGCTTATTTGGTCAATCCATGTCCAGCACTAAAAGCATTAGGTGAAAAGCAAGGATGGAAGCAACTCAAGTGGTCACTTTAGTGTCCCTGCCTTGATACTAGAAATCCGCCGCTGCTATCTAAGCCAATAGCAGCGGCATCATGGCGCTATTCTTAAGTGGCGATATTGTTTTTGCTAGAGCGTAAGTAGCGGTACAACAAACCAACAATCGCTCCCGCCATTAGGCACAAGCTGACTATCACCAACGATTTAGAAAGTAGTTCTTGGTAGTCATTAAGTCTTGGATGAATCATCAACCATTTACCAGAGAGCATAAGGATCAAGCACCAAATAACAGAACTGCTCATGCTGATAAATAGAGTTCGCATGAAATTCAGCTTCGATAATCCCATAAGCATCGGTGTCAGGACTCTCACAAATGGGATAAATCTGGAGATGAATAAAGATAAGAACCCATAGCGACTCAGCAAGCGTTTGGCCTTAGGGAGTGAGTCATTCGGTAACACGCGGTGCAAAAAAGGCACAAGCCGAGTTTGGTTTAAAACTCGTCCTTGAATATAGGCATTAATGCTTCCCAATGACGCGGCTAAACAGAGTGCTCCAGCTGCGGGATAAAACTCCAAAATTCCTACTCCAACTAATCCGCCGACAAACAGTACTAGACTGTCTCCCGGCAGTGGTAAGAAAACGAAGCTGGATTCAAGTAATAAAATAAACGCAAGCAACAAGAGAAAGCTATTGAGTGAGCTTACTTGAGCCAGAGTGTCGAAATCATGGTGCCAAATAGCAACGAATATTTCTTGCATGATAAAAAGCCTTATTGGTCAGTTAAGTACATCACTCAAACATCAAGATGATGTAAGCAAAGAACAAAATGAGGTGGGCCATGCCGTTTAAGGAGTTGGTTCTGCCACTACTAAAGCTGACGGCGGTCATCATAAGTGTGGTCGCGAGCAAGACCATTTCAGCGGGTGCCAAGCCCAGTTGAACAGGTTGCTGTATGACCTCAGATATCAGAAGGACAGCCGGTACGGTGAGTGCGATAGTTGCCAGTACGGAGCCAAAGAACAAGTTCATCGCGCGCTGCAGTTGATTGTTTAAAGCGGCTTTAACAGCCCCGACCGCTTCAGGCGCAAGAATCAAGATGGCTACTATCAAGCCTCCCAGTGCTGGTGGGGCGCCAAGTAAGCTAACAGTGCCATCGATAGGGATAGCCAAGCTTTTAGCTAGCAGAATCACCACGACTAAATAACCTATAAGTAACAGTGAATGGTAAAAGTTACTCTCGAGAGGACCGTGAAAATCGTGGTTATCTTGGTGGCCCTCATCCATAAAAAAATGGGTGTGGCTGCGTGTCTGAATAAACAGAAACACGCTATACAACACCACTGAAGCTAAAACTAGCGTGATAGTGAGTGCCTTAGACATTGCCCCTGATTCCGTGACGCTGGTGAAATTAGGTAACACCAAACACAGCAACGATAAAGGAATGATGGCGACGAGGTAAGATTTCAAACCATCAAGGTTGTACTTCTGTGTGTGGTATTTTAGCCCACCGATGAGTAACGTAATACCGACTAAACCATTGAGCACGGCCATCACAACTGCAAACATAGTATCTCTTGCCAAAACGGAATTGGTTTCTCCCGTCAACATGACAGAAGAAATCATCACTACTTCCAAGAGGATGACTGAGAGGGTCAGAATTAATGTTCCATAAGGGTCACCTAACTTGATGGCTAAAGCATCAGAATGACGAACCACGGCAAATATTGAAGCCATGACCACTGCGAACAGAGCCGTGGTAAGTACCATACCGATAGTTGAGCTCATTTGAGCCTGCAAGATACTGTCACCAGCAAATTTAAACAATACAACGGTAATGATGCCAAGTAGCAGTACGAATTCCTGCTTCAAGAACTGCGTCATGGCATTGCCTCCTCTTGCTTCGGTGTTGCCACTCTGTAGTGTTCAGGTCGGACACCCATCATTTGAGGTAAGGTGACTCCAAGTGAAATTGACGACCATGTCCCACAGGCAATACCCACACACAATGCAATCGCGAAGCCTTCTAACGCAGGTCCTCCTAGCAACCACAAACTAGAAACGGTTACCAATGTGGTGCCTGAGGTAATAAGAGTTCTCGAGAAAGTGGCACGTACCGAGTTATTGATAAGTGTATCTGCTGACTCGTTTGGCTTTGCTTTGAATAGCTCGCGGGCTCTGTCAGCGATAATGATGGAGTCATTCAAAGAGTAACCAAGCACTGCAAGTACAGCGGCGAGTATGGTGAGATTGAACTCCATCTGGGTGATGGCAAACAGACCGAGTACGATAACAATGTCGTGAACCAGCGCCACTAATGCGCCTAGAGCGAGCCGCCATTCAAAGCGGTAGCTTAGATAAAGCATGGTCAACACAAAACAAGCTAGTATTGCCACGCCACCTTGTTCAACCATATCTTGGCCTACTTGAGGGCCTACCATGCTGCTGTTTAGGATCTCTACGGATGTGCTGATGGACTCTAATGCTGGAGTTAAGGACAACACCACATCATCGAGTTGGTTATAGCGTAAGATCCAACGGCCGGGCTCTGTCGAGCTAACCACTTGGACATCTTGCATCAAGGCGTTATCAAGTGACGCTTTTAGCTCCGTTGCGACAATCGATGCGTCTAAGCGTACTTCAGCCACGAGACCGCCAGTAAAATCCAACCCCCAGTTAAAACCTTTAAAACTGATAAAAGCGACGGCTAAAGCAAAAAGCAGCGCAGAAATCGCCGACATGCTAAAGCGAACTCGGCTAAGAGAATGTTGTGAAAGAGTCATATCTAAATCCTCACTTCTCGGCGCTGATCACGCCCCCAAACAAGATTGATGATGGCGCGCGATAAGAACACGCCGGTAAACATACTGGTTAATAGACCAAGCCCTAGTGTGATGGCAAAGCCCTGAACGGGACCATTACCAATGGCATACAGTGCAATGGCGACAATCATGGTGGTGAGGTTGGCGTCGAAAATAGAACGAAAGGCACTGCTAAACCCTTTTTCAATGCTCTGAGCTAGCGTTCGCCCTTCGCGCATTTTGTCTTTGATGCGTTCAAAAATGAGTACATTGGCATCCACTGCCATACCGACGGTCAGCACCATACCTGCAATACCAGGTAAGGTAAGTACAGCTCCGGGAAGCAGCGCAATTAACCCAAATAAGCTCATCATGTTGGCGAGCAAGGCAACATTTGCGACCCAGCCTAAGCGTCGATACCAAAGTGCAATGAAAGTTAGTGTTAGGCCTAATCCTAGCGCTAACGCAGCAAAGCCATTTTTGACGTTTTCAGCACCCAGTGAAGGACCGATGGTTCGTTCCTCAATAATGGTAACTGGGGCTGTGAGTGAACCAGCCCTTAGTAAAAGTGCTAGCTCTTGTGCGTCTTGCATGCTGCCAACACCGGTAATACGAAAACGGCTACCCAACTGTGACTGAATGGTGGCAATACTGATCACCTTACTGAGCTGTTCGCTATTGCCCGCAGCATTGCGGCTGTACTCGCTGTAGACCGTCGCCATCGGGTTACCAATATTGCTTCGGGTAAACTGAGACATTTTTCGGCCACCCGATGTATCGAGCGAAATGTTAACTTCAGCGGTTCCCATATCACCGACACCCGCGCGCGCATCGATAATATGCTCTCCGCCAAGAATGGCGCGGCGCTCCAAATTAACTGGGATTCCGTCATTGTCTGGTAGAACTTGGGTGCGGTTTCCTCGACCATCTGTGACTGCATGAAAGGCTAACGAAGCTGTTGCACCGATAACGTCTTTAGCCGCTGCAGGATCCTGAACTCCGGGTAATTCTATGCGAATGCGATTCTCGCCTTGTCGTTGTACCGAGGCTTCGGTAATGCCAAGCTCGGCAATACGCTCTCGCATGATCTGCAAGTTTTGCTGAACCGTCAGGTTGCGCAGAGTGCTTTTCTCTTCATCTGTCAATGAGAGGCGAATCGTGTTGTCTTGGATTGACGTGTGCCAGTTAGGAAACTGCTGACGTAAAAAGGCTCGTGCTTCTGCGGTAGAAGTTCCACCAAACAAATTGAGCTGAACGCTATCGCCCGTGATTCGACCTCGGCTAGTTCGAAACTCCGAAGAGAACTCATCGATAACCATTTGTCGGTGTGCTTGATAGACGGGCTCCATATCGACTTCCAATAAAAATTGGACGCCGCCTCTCAAATCAAGGCCCAGAGCGATAGGCGAAAAACCTGATTTTAGTAACCATTGAGGCGCTGCTGGCTCCATCGCTAGTGCGACGGTTGTGGATTCATCTAAGTGCTGTTTTAGCAGTGTTTGCGCTGCAGCTTGTTGTTTGGGGCTATTTAGAATCACGATGGTTTTATCACCATCTTGTTCAATGCTAGTGGGGGTGATGTTGGCATGTTCAAGGTATTGAGCGATTTGACTCGCATCAGAAATTTGCCCTCGATGGTTAATATGAAGGGCGGCATTTTCACCATACAAAGAAGGTAGAGCACTTAACAGCATGACGAGCAAGCTGAATATAAGTACCACGTACTTCCACTTGGCGTAGCGGTTGATTGGTTGACGTGATGGTTTTTTCACAATGAAACTCTCTAAAACGGATCAAAATGAGCGCCTGGTCATCATGAAAGAGACGAAAGCCGTAACCAAATCAGTCTGTGAAGACATTTATTTCAGTCATCAGCAAGTCGCTGCTCTCAATGTGCTGCGCGTGTTGAAGCGTTCAGGTAGTCCTGAACTTGGTCTTGAGAGTTAGTTTGAGTGAGGCTGTCTGTGAGCGTACAAGGTGTTGGCTTCTTTCCAGCCTGCCACTCTTGAGGGAGCACTTTGTGTGCGGCTCGTCCAATGACGTTGCGGTGGAATAAGTGAAGTGCTTCTTGTGGCGAGCGCCAGCAAGGGAGGTGCTAAGAAGGCAATTAATAGGTGGTAATCAGGCGTTGCTTTTTGGTCGGCATCCCAACTGTCACTAATGACACGTCTGGATGAAGAAAGAAACAGTGGACCCATGTAATCATTAAGAATCGACCCACTATCATCTGCTGGGGCATTAAAATCTTCAGATGGCGTCGTTGAAAGGTCGACAGTGATAACAGTATTAGCGAGATTGGAAGTATTGGGCGCGAGATACTCGTCCGCGCCTACAGTATGTGTGCAAACTGTAATCATAAGCGCTAGGAATAGACGATACCAACGTTTAACCAATGAATAACCTTTACGTGTAAGCGATGACTTTCTGGTTCGCGGGCAGTATACCGGATGCTGGTCATAAAATGGGCGAATAGAAAAGGTAAAAGTGTTAGCAATTGTATCTATTACTGAAGGGAGCTTTTGGTAGGCTGTTGATTAGTATATTGCCGCAGCGCGATCGGACTGTTGTTTACGCTGCGGCAAATTAATTAAGCCATACTAACGTTGTTAAAAACGCTCTGTTCGAGTTTGTTGAGACGTTGATACAGATGCACTGTTTCGTGAGCACTTTCTATTGCTTGTATGGTGGTCATCAAATGGTCTTGAGCATGAACCATCACTAGTGTGACCGGGATTTTACCTTCACCTTCATCGGCGCCTATTAATTCCGTTTGAACTAAATGAGCTTGACGAATTGCTTCATCTGCTTGATCTAGGTAGCTTTGTGCTTGTTCAAACTGTCCGTTACGGGCACTTTTAATAGATTCCATGGATAGACTTCTCGCTTCACCTGCATTGCAGATTAAGCCCATGATGGTGATCTCAAGATCCATATTTGATACCCCTAATTAAGCTGTTTCACTGAGTGCTTCAATGGCTGTTGCCAGAACTTTCTCACCGCGCATTGCACCGTAATCCATAGGATTGATCGCTAGGACTTTCTTGCCTTGCTCTGCCGCCAAGGCTGCAAATTCTTGTTGGCGGAATTTCACTTGTGGACCAAGTAAGAACACATCCCAGTCGGCTAGCTTAGTTTCGAATTCAGCAATTGGCACAGCCAATATTTCAGCGTCAATAGATTGGTTTTTAGCAGCTTCTTCCATTTTTTTTACTAGGATAGAGGTCGACATTCCCGCCGAACATAGCAATAGAATTTTCATCGTTGTTTCTCCTGTTATTGACACTTATTTGTGTTTTTTGTTATCCCTAGTGTTACGGGTAACTATTTATTCGGCAATACGTGATCTGTCAAAAGTGTTATCTAGCTCAAATTTGATGAGTAATTAGGCTTTTTTTCGTGCTCAAGCTAACAATTATCCGGATTTTTCTTTGTTTTCTAGTTTTGTTACCCGTAATGTTACCCGTAACAAATATGAACGACACGAATGGAAGGGGATACCTCGTGCTTAATAATGCGTTTACAGAAAAGCTCAATTACTGGGCAGGCTGGTTTACCAGCTTGAAATACGTGATGGCTATCAAACAAGCGTTTGTCATGCTGATGCCAGTCATTATCGTTGGTGCGTTTGGCGTACTGATTTCTAACATGGTTATGGGTACTCAGTCAGGTCTTGCTGCTTTTGAAACCTTTGCCTTTTTGGCTGAATACCGTCCAATCATGGGTCAAATAAACTATGCGACACTGAACTTCTTGACCATCGGGGCCATCTTTATGATTGGTCTTGAGCTTGGCAAGCTTAATGGTCAAGTTAACGCTTACTCGGGTTTGCTTGCGGTTATCTGTTTCGTAGCGGTCATTCCAACTACCTATGAAGTGGTTGTAGCAGGTGAAGCGTTTGAAGTGAGTAATGTTATTGCTCGCCAATATACCGACACTAAAGGCTTATTCTTGGGTATGTTTATCGCAATCCTATCGGTTGAGGTATACAGCAAGCTTTTGAAAGTTAACGCTTTACAAATCAAGATGCCTGATTCTGTGCCGCCAAATGTGGCGAACTCGTTCTCGGCATTGCTGCCATCGATCATTACCGTTACTGCGATTGCTACGTTTGGTTTCGCATTCTACGAGATTTCGGGAATGACGCTTTATGATGCAACGTACGCAGCGATTCAACGTCCGCTTGAAGGGGCTATCCAAAGTCTACCTGGTGTGCTTTTACTGATGTTCCTAGCTCAGGTTTTCTGGGTAGTGGGTATTCACGGAAACCAAATGATCAAGCCACTACGTGAGCCGCTGCTGCTTGGTGCGATTGCCGCAAATATGACAGCTTATGAAAACGGGGAAGAAATTCCGAACATCATTACGATGCCTTTCTGGGACATCTACATGAGTATCGGCGGTTCAGGTGTCACGATTGGTCTACTTGTTGCAGTCTTCTTAGTATGTAAGAAACGTAAAGATATGCGCGAGATTGCCAAGCTTTCTGTCGGTCCAGGTGCATTCAACATCAACGAGCCAGTGGTGTTTGGTATGCCTATCATGCTCAACCCGATTCTAGCGATTCCATTCATTATTACACCGCTAATTACCGGGATGATTGGTTACTACGCAACGGCGATTGGTTTTGCTGGTAAGGCTGTGGTGATGATTCCTTGGACCTGTCCACCGATTCTGAGCTCATGGTTGGCGACAGGTGGTTCGCTTGGTGCAGTGGTGACTCAGATAGCTTGTATTGTTACCTCGATTCTCATCTACCTACCTTTTGTCAAAGTGTGTGAGAACCAGTTCAAAGAGCAGCTCGATAATCTAGAAAGCGAGCAAAAATCGGAAGCGAAAGAAGCGGTAGCTTAAGGACGCATAATGACTCAATACGCTATGAAGTTTCCTGAAGGTTTTATTCTTGGTGCAGCAGCGTCTGCATGGCAAACCGAAGGTTGGAGTGGTAAGAAAGATAGCCAAGATTCTTATATTGATGCTTGGTACAAGAACGACCGAAAAGTCTGGCATAACGGCTATGGGCCAGCTGTCGCGACTGATTTCTACAACCGTTATGTTGAAGATATTGACCTCATGCAGGTGGTGGGTTTAACCCACTACCGCAGTTCCATCAACTGGTCTCGATTTATGCTTGATTATGAGCAAGGGATTGTCGATGAAGAGTATGCAGGCTACGTTGATAAGGTCATTGATACCATGCTTGCGAAAGGTATCGAGCCGATGTTCTGCTTGGAGCATTATGAGCTACCCGCTTATTTGCTCGAACATTACGGTGGCTGGAGTTCGCCTAAAGTGGTCGATATGTTTGTTCACTACGCGGAGGAAGTGTTCAAGCGTTACGCTCATAAGGTGAAGTACTGGTTTAGTTTCAATGAGCCTATCGTGGTGCAAACCCGAGTGTATCTTGATGCGATTCGATACCCATACGAGCAAGACACTAATAAGTGGATGGTGTGGAATCATGCCAAAAACTTAGCGACGGCGAAAATTGTTAAAGCCTACCGCGAGCACGGCTATGATGGAAAAATCGGTGTGGTGCTAAATCCTGAAGTGACCTATCCACGCTCTAGTGCGGTGCACGACAAGCGCGCGGCTGAAATCTACGATTTGTTCTACAATCGTGTGTTTTTGGACCCGGCTATCAAAGGAGAATATCCGGCGGAGTTGTTAACGTTATTGAGAGGCAATGGCATTGACTTCGCACCAACGGAAGAAGACCTTGCGATCATCAAACATAATACTGTGGACTTTATTGGAGCCAACCTCTATTACCCACACAGAGTGAAAGCGCCGGAAGCGGAATGGCCAACGCACGTGCCGTTTCATCCGAAAAAGTACTTTAGCGGCTTTGACTTACCGGGTAGAGAAATGAACTTCTCACGAGGTTGGGAGATCGATCCGGCTATTGTTTATGATATGGCAATGCGCATTAAAAATGAGTACGGCAATATCGAGTGGATCTTGAGTGAAAACGGTATGGGCATTGAAAATGAAGCTGAGTTCAAAGATGAAGAAGGCCAGATTCAAGATGACTACCGTATTGATTTTATCTCAAGGCACTTGTTCCATTTGCTAAGAGCGATAGAAGACGGCGCAAACTGTAGAGGCTACATGCTTTGGGCGTTCACGGACAATGTCTCACCTATGAATGCTTTCAAGAACCGCTATGGCTTGGTAGAGATTGATCTCGAAGACAATCGCAACCGTCGGGTGAAAAAATCCGGCCAATGGTATAAAACCTTGTCTGAGACTCGATGTCTAGATATCGATCTGGATGATGAGTACCGCTAAACCCTAATATCGGCGAGTTTACATACTCGCCGTTCTTTTCTCCCAATTTTGTTTGCCCTGCCTAATATTACTAGCTATCTATTTGAATCTGATATAAAAATCGTTATTCTTCAACCTTCCCTACCTAGAGATTTGGATAACCGTTAGTTCATTAACAGCAAAAATGTTACAGTAACATTCACTACTACTTGAGAATTCGTTGAATGACTATGGAAGCAAAACGTTCACGCCCAACTTTGCAAGATATTGCTGATAGAGTGGGTATCACTAAAATGACGGTAAGTCGCTACATGCGCAATCCAGATTCGGTCGCCCAAGCGACTCGCGATAAAATCGCTCAAGTGGTTGAAGAACTTGGCTATATTCATAATCGAACGCCTGCAATGCTGTCAAAGTCATCAAGTAAAGCGATTGGTATACTGTTGCCTTCATTGTCTAACCAAGTATTTTCTAGCTTCGCGCAAGGTGTTGAGAATGTG
Source organism: Vibrio thalassae (assembly GCF_900089835.1). Taxonomy (GTDB): domain Bacteria; phylum Pseudomonadota; class Gammaproteobacteria; order Enterobacterales; family Vibrionaceae; genus Vibrio; species Vibrio thalassae. The sequence goes on from NZ_OANU01000041.1 coordinate 12,259, forward strand.
ACTAACCTCAATGGTTACGATACCTTGATCGCTCACTACAGCTACGATCGTGATGTGGAAGAAAAGAAAATCGAATCTTTTCTTTCTTATCAAGTAGATGGTCTAATTTTGACGGACACCAATCATACCGAGCGCACGCTGCAAATGATAAAAACCGCAGGTATTCCTGTGGTAGAAGCCATGGATTTACCGGTTAATCCTATTGATATGGCGGTCGGTTTGGACCATATGCAGGCGGCTTATGACGTGGTGACGCAAATGATAGCTAAAGGCAAGCGTAACATTGCTTATTTTGGTGCTCGCCTAGATACCCGAACTCAGCTACGTATGCACGGCTATGATAAAGCGGTCACTGAGGCAGGGCTGGAACCTCTGCACGTATTAACCAAAGAGCACTCTAGTTTTGCTTTGGGTAGTACTTTGCTCGACAAAGCTCTGCTGATTCAACCAGAGCTTGATGGCGTATTCTGCACCAACGATGATATTGCGATTGGTACTATTATGGCGTGTCGTGCTAAGCAACAACGAGTTCCTGAGGACATCAGCGTCGTTGGTTTTAACGCTCTGGATATGGGTAAAGTGATTAGCCCAACCTTGGCAAGTATTGATACACCACGATTTGAGATTGGGAAAAAGAGCGCCGAGTTATTGCTATCGGCGCTATCAGGAGCCCCAAGCGAGCAAAAAGTTTTTGATATGGGCTTTACGATTATTGAGGGAGAGAGTCTCTAACTCAAGATCTCGCCTTAATGAAAACTCGGGGGTAGGCTCGCGGGGTCAACATGGTTTAGTCGACAAAGAGGAAACTCGCTCCTCGGTCTGCTGCTGAGACGTTCTGGCGACAAGTTGCAAACAGATCTCTGCCCCAAGTCTGTTGATAGATTTCGGCATCATGAGCCTCTAGAGGGCGACTCTCGATACCTTCGAACACTTTGAGTTCTCCACGGTGGCAATCTAATCGAACCCTATCGCCATCTTGTATACGTGCAATGTTCCCGCCTCTCAGGGCTTCTGGCGATACATGAATCGCTGCGGGGATTTTCCCTGACGCGCCAGACAGCCGACCATCGGTCACCAAGGCGACGTTAAAACCTTTATTTTGGATATTGCCAAGCAATGGCATCAATTTATGCAGCTCAGGCATGCCGTTAGCTGCTGGGCCATTAAAACGCACGACGACCACGCAGTCGCACTCGAGTTCGCCTCGCTGATAGGCTGCTTCCACTTGACTCTGATCGTTAAATACTTTGGCTGGTGCTTCGATAATCTGGTGCTCTGGTTTTACCGCCGACACTTTAACGATAGCTTGCCCTAAGTTACCTGATACTTGCTTTAACCCGCCCGTTTTTTGGTAATACTGCTTGTCATTAGCGATGACCTCAGGGTTTTTCGTCCCATTAGAGCGTAACCAAGTGAGGACCTGATCATCAGATTGAGTGTCTAATTGTGGGTAGCAAAGTTGATCTTCAAAACGGCCAAATGCCGTCACGGTATCGCGATGCAGTAACCCTTGCTGGTTGAGCCTGGTTAATAGAGCAGGGACACCGCCCGCTGCATGAAATGCATTGATATCACTGGTGCCATTCGGGTAAATATTGACGACCAGAGGTACGATGTCGGAAAGATCGTTGATGTCTTGCCAAGTTAGTAGCAAGCCTGCAGCTCGGGCGACGGCAATCATATGAATGCTGTGATTCGTGCTACCACCAGAAGCGAGTAGGGCTACCACACCGTTAATCAAGTTTTTTGCTGAGACTACGTCACACAATGGGCGATAGCTTGCAGAGCCTGCAATACTACTGGCGATTCTCTTCGCTGCGTCTTGTGTTAAGGCTGTACGAAGAGGGGAATCTGGTGGTACAAACGCGCTACCGGGTAGCATTAACCCCATGGCTTCAAACACTAATTGATTGGTATTGGCGGTACCAAAGAAGGTACAGGTACCACTGCTGTGGTAAGCACGACATTCCATCTCTAGCAGCGAATCTTTCCCAAGCTCTCCAGCGGCGTGTTGTTGGCGAATCGTCACCTTCTCTTCATTAGAGATTCCCGTTGCCATTGGACCTGCGGGAATAAACGCAGTGGGAAGATGACCATACGCCAGCGCGCCCATTAATTGACCGGGCGCTATCTTGTCGCAAATACCAAGCAGCAAGTTACCATCAAACATATTGTGACTGAGTGAGAAGGCGGTGCTTTGGGCGATAAGATCGCGTGAAAACAGCGACATATCCATACCCGGCTGTCCTTGTGTGACACCGTCGCACATGGCGGGAACACAGCCCGCGACTTGCGCGGTATGGCCTAACGGACTTAACGCTTGTTGGATGAATTCCGGATAACCTTCATAGGGCTTATGAGCGCTCAACATGTCGTTGTATGACGAGATGATAGCCAAGTTGGCGCTGGTGTTGTTGAGCAAGGAGTGTTTGTCCGCATCGCACGCCGCAGCTACGCCGTGTGCAAGGTTGCCGCACGAGAGTTGCGAGCGCCCTTTGCCTGCTTGTTTTTGCTGCGCAATATTCGCTAAATATTGTTGTCTTAATAGGGCACTGCGCTGCTCGATACGCTGCGTAACCGCCAGTAAGGTTGTATGAGTCATGATACAACCTCAAGCGTGGCATTAGATAATTGGCTGCGGAGATCACGAACAGCGGCGTGAATCACGCGTTCTAGTGGCATGTCGATAGGTATGGTCACGACATCCAATTCACAATCAGGGCGTTCTAGAGCTTCAAACTGACTTCGCAGGAGGGAGCCTTTCATAAAATGACCACCGCGCTGGTCAACTCGTTGTCGAATAAGCTCAAACTCACCATCTAAGAACACGAATATCAGATTATTGTTACCAAGGCGTAATGTGTCACGATAACGCTTTTTCAGCGCGGAACAGACAATCACGCCATGTTCATTTTTGCGACCCAAACTGTATGCAGCATCATTGATGCGCTGTAGCCATGGAGCTCGGTCATCATCGCTTAGCGGTATACCCGCCGCCATCTTGTCGATATTGCTTCTCGGGTGAAGATCATCGCCATCGATAAACTTTGCGCCTAATACATCGGCAATCCCTTTGCCCACTGTGCTCTTACCTGAGCCAGAAACTCCCATCACAATAATGCACTTCCCCAAGTTCCCTCCTCACGAATCAAAATTTGATCCAATCCGCACAATTCAATTAATTCACAAACTGGATTTCATATTATCGATGTTACTGGTAACATGATACCGGTAACTTTTAATGTTGTGAACAAGAGCACATCCAGTTAAAAAACTTAATTACAGCCGAAATGAGGCTGGCATAGTGTTGATAACATGCTAGCTCATCGGTTCACGATGTACGATTTGAGGGGTAACAATGTCGGTATTTCCAGAGAACTTTTTATGGGGCGGAGCTATCGCTGCTAACCAAGCTGAGGGTGGGTACTTAGAGGGCGGTAAAGGCCTAACGACGGTCGATATGATTCCGTACGGTGACAATCGTATGCCAATTAAGCTGGGTTTACGCGAGCAAGTAGCGCTCGATGAATCGGAGTTTTATCCCAGTCATGGGGCTATCGATTTCTATCACCGCTATAAAGAAGACGTCGCACTATTAGCGGAAATGGGCTTCAAAGTGTTCCGGACTTCCATTGCGTGGGCAAGAATCTTCCCTAAAGGCGATGAGCTAGAACCTAATCAAGAAGGGATTGCTTACTACCAAGATCTGTTCCGTGAATGTCAGAAGCATGGTATTGAACCTCTTGTTACCTTATGCCATTTCGACGTGCCAATGCACTTGGTGAACACCTATGGTTCGTGGCGCAGTCGTGAAATGATTGGTTTTTTTGAGCGTTATGCTCGCACTTGTTTTGAAGCCTTTGATGGTTTGGTTAAGTATTGGCTCACATTTAATGAAATCAACATCTTGCTAGCAAGTCCATTCTCTGGTGCTGGCCTGCTATTTAAAGAAGGTGAGAACAAAGAGCAGGTGAAATATCAAGCGGCGCACCATGAGCTTGTGGCAAGTGCTCTAGTGACCAAAATCGCCCATGAGATTAATCCTGCTAACCAAGTGGGTTGCATGTTAGCGGGTGGCAACTTCTATCCGTACTCCTGCAAACCTGAAGATGTCAAAATAGCGCTTGATAAAGATCGAGAGAATCTATTCTTTATTGATGTCCAAGCCAGAGGCTATTACCCATCTTATGCTCAAAGAACGTTCCGCGACAAAGGTGTAGAACTCGAGATTCATGACGGCGACTTGGAGATTCTAAAGCACACTGTGGACTTTATTTCTTTTAGTTACTACGCCTCTCGTTGCGCTTCCGCTGATATGAATAAAGGCAACACCAGTGAAGCCAATGTCGTGAAGTCGGTTCGCAATCCACACCTTGAAGCCAGCGATTGGGGCTGGGTTATCGACCCTCTCGGCCTGCGTATCGCCATGAATACCCTTTATGACCGTTACCAGAAGCCGTTGTTTTTAGTAGAAAATGGCCTTGGAGCCAAAGATGTGGTGGAAGCAAACGGTGAGATTAACGATGACTATCGCATCGACTATCTGCGCGCTCATATCAAAGCGATGGGAGAAGCCATTGAAGATGGTGTGCCTTTGATGGGCTATACGCCTTGGGGGTGCATTGATTTGGTCGCCGCATCCACTGGAGAAATGAGTAAACGCTATGGCTTTATCTACGTTGACCGTGACAACAAAGGTAATGGTACGTTGAACCGTTCTCGTAAGAAGTCGTTCTTCTGGTACAAAAAAGTGATTGAATCCAACGGTGAAGATTTGTCATAACCTCCGTTTCTCATTGGTGATTATGAAGGGGTGCCTCTGTGCATCCCTTTTTTGTGTTTTAAAACTGAGGGGAATGTTTAGCGAGAACGAAACAATATGTTAATTTGGTTGCAGATTGTAACGGCTCATTTTGTCTAACTCGATGTGACCTTGTATTAATTTTGTTAATAAGCGTAGAAAACAGCAAAAAGCTCGGAGTTTTTGACAAGCAATTCCTTAACACTCAAAATACACTGCCTGCCATTGTAGTAGTCCAGTCGTCTTTTGCGACTGAGTAGAGATTGAGGAACACACATGTTTACAGCAACAGATGTGCTAAAAACGGAGTTTGTCGAGCAACCGCTTGAACAGCTCTGGTCACTGATCTCTCCACTTTACATGGTGGATGAGTCTCAATGGTTGAAACAGCTTTTACCTCTGGCGACGCCGCAAGGCGATGAAGCCCAGCAAATCCCACAGAAAACCACCGAGCTTATCGAAGCCATCCGTGCCGATAAAAATGCCATTCAAATGATTGATGCTTTGCTGCTTGAGTACAGTTTAGATACTCAAGAAGGCATTTTGTTGATGTGTTTAGCAGAAGCGTTAATGCGCATCCCTGATTCTGCAACGGCGGATGCGCTTATTCGCGACAAACTGAGTGTCGCTGATTGGAAATCTCACCTGAAAAATTCTGACTCTGTGTTTGTCAATGCGTCAACATGGGGTCTTATGCTGACGGGCAAAGTTGTCGGGCTTACTGAGTCTGAATCACAAAGCCCAGCAAAAGCGGTGAACCGTTTAGTCCACAAGTTCTCAGAGCCTGTGATTCGTAAAGCCATGTATCAGGCCATGAAGATCATGGGCCATCAGTTTGTTTTGGGCCGCAGCATTGGTGAAGCTCAGAAGAATGGCAAAAAGATGCGTGATCGAGGTTTTACCTACTCTTATGACATGCTAGGTGAAGCGGCGCTCACTAAATCTGATGCTGACAAGTATTTCAAAGACTACCTGATGGCGATCGAAGCAGTAGGCAGTGATAAATACGGCTTAGATACTAGTCCAGCACCATCAGTTTCAATCAAGCTGTCGGCACTCCACCCTCGTTACGAAGTCGCTAACGAAGAGCGCGTGCTGACTGAGCTTTGCGATACGTTAACTCAGCTTCTTACTCGAGCGCGAGAGCTGGATGTGGCGATTACCATAGATGCGGAAGAAGCTGACCGTCTTGAGCTATCACTTAAATTATTTGAGAAAGTGTATCGTAGCGACGTGGCAAAAGGGTGGGGCAAGTTTGGTCTGGTGATCCAGGCTTATTCTAAGCGTGCACTTCCTGTTTTGGTTTGGGTCAACGCTTTAGCGAAGCAGCAAGGCGACCTGATTCCACTCCGCTTGGTGAAAGGAGCGTATTGGGACAGCGAAATCAAATGGTCTCAACAAGCGGGTTACGATGCATACCCTGTCTATACTCGTAAAGAAGCCACTGATGTTGCATACCTAGCGTGTGCTCGATTCCTATTGAGTGAAAACGTGCGTGGCAATATTTTCCCGCAGTTTGCGAGCCACAATGCACATACAGTGACGGCCATTGCGACAATGGCGCAGCACACCGATTACGAATTCCAGCGTTTACATGGTATGGGTGATTCACTTTATGACCATGTGATGGATACTCATAAACAGCCAGTCCGTATTTACGCACCGGTGGGTAGTCACAAAGACTTGCTGCCATACCTAGTGCGTCGTCTGTTGGAAAACGGTGCGAACAGCAGCTTCGTTCACCGCCTTGTTGATGCGCGTTGTCCTGTTGACAGCTTAACTGTTCACCCGGTAGACGCATTGCTTGCCAATGACACCCTACACAACGCGAATATCGATCTCCCTCCCGCTATTTTTGCCGATCGTAAAAACTCAATGGGTGTGAACGTCGATATTGAGAGCGAAGTGAAAGACTACGAGCACAAAGTTGAAGTGTTTCGAGCTAAGCAATGGCAAGGTGCTCCGATCATTAATGGTCAATCGCAATACGAAAGCATGATCAAGGACGGTGCGAGTGTGGATACGATCACTGCGCCTTATGATCACCGTATTGTCGTAGGGCAGGTGGCCATGGCTAACCTTGATCATGTTTCCGAAGCTATCCGAGTGGCAGAGCAAGGTTTTACGAGTTGGTCGCAGACGCCATATGCTGAACGTAGTCAGTGCTTACTAACACTGGCCGACAAGTTAGAAGACAATCTGCATGAGTTGGTGGCGATATGCCATCAGGAAGCGGGTAAGACCATCCACGACAGTATTGATGAAGTGCGCGAAGCGGTCGATTTTTGTCGTTACTATGCGAAACAACCACATATTTTTGAAACGCAATCGGTACTGGGCTTTGACGGTCAGTCAAAAACATTGACACGCGGCGGACGAGGTGTGTTTGTTTGTATTAGTCCGTGGAACTTCCCACTGGCGATTTTCTTAGGTCAGGTCACGGCAGCATTGGTTACGGGGAACACCGTTGTGGCTAAACCTGCGGAGCAGACTTCTCTTATCGCTGTACGTGCTGTTGAGTTAATGCTTGAAGCAGGCTTCCCAGCTGATGCGATCCAACTGATTACAGGACGCGGTGCTGATGTAGGTCAGGCGTTAACCTCTCACTCGGCGATTGCTGGTGTTGCCTTTACTGGCTCTACGCCAACAGCTCAGCGCATCAATAGCACACTTGCGGCACGCCAAGTTGCGCCAGTACCATTTATTGCAGAAACCGGCGGTCAAAATGCGATGATTGTTGACTCGACTGCACTGCCTGAGCAAGTCGTTCGCGATGTTGTTCGCTCTGCCTTCGCCTCTGCTGGACAGCGCTGTTCTGCATTGCGTGTTCTGTTTATTCAAGAAGATATTGCGGAGCGTGTTATTAACCTGATTCAAGGTGCAATGGATGAGCTTAAAGTGGGCTTGCCCTATCTACATGCTACCGATGTGGGCCCAGTAATTGATGCCAATGCGAAGCAAAAACTACTGACACATATTGATGCGATGACAAAACAAGGCAACAAAGTGGCGCAACTGTCGCTTGATGCTGAGTGCCAAGAAGGGGATTTTGTACCGCCTTGTGCGTTTGAAATTTCTGATATCTCTGTGCTAACGGAAGAACATTTCGGCCCTATTCTCCATATCGTTCGCTTCAAAGCATCTGAACTACCAAAAGTAGTTGAGAGCATCAACGCAACAGGTTTTGGCTTGACGCTAGGTGTCCACAGCCGTAATGAATCGACGTACGAGTGGGTGGAAAAACACGCTCGAGTGGGGAACTGCTACATCAACCGCGATCAAGTCGGTGCAGTGGTAGGGGTTCAACCATTTGGAGGACAGGGTCTTTCGGGAACTGGACCAAAAGCAGGTGGCCCACACTACCTATATCGCTTTACTGATGTCATTAACGCCAACGCTAATCGAGCGGCGAAATAAGGAGAAAAATCATGGTCAATAACGCAACTATTTTCTCCGATGTTTTGACAGCATGGGAAGGTTGGAATCTTACCGATTTTGCCGAGCAACGTGAGTGCTTACTTTCTGTTCAGCGCAATATGAATGAGCTAAACGCGACGCTTGCTAGTGTCATGGCATTTCATATTCAGCAAGCCAACCTGCTATTGGCGAACCCACATGTGATGCCTGGGCCAACGGGCGAAACTAATGAGCTCTATGCGGCAGGACGTGGAGTGGTTTTAGTGATTCTAGAGAGCGAAGAAGCACAGGCGAAGATCGCGGCAATGGCGCAAATAACAGCTGCACTTATCGCAGGCAATGGCGTCATCGTTTGTTCTGGCAACGACAAGTTTAATCAAATATTAAAATCGGCAGTTGAGCGTTCGAGACTGCCGATTAACCTAGTTCAATTTGTGGCTTTAGAAGAAGCGTCCACTTTTATCGATTTTGATGTGCGAGTGGTGGGCCTTGTCGGCTCTAAAGACACAGAATGGCAGGTCAACCATCAACTGGCTAATCGCGATGGAGCGATAGGTCTTTTGGTTTCTGAGACGGATTTGGCGCTGCAGCCTGCGGCGCACGATCCGAATCTCGTGTTGAGGTTCATAACAGAAAGAACAAGAACCATCAATATCACAGCAGTGGGGGGCAACGCTACTTTGCTTGAGCTTGGTAGCTAGTGACATAAGGTCACGGATCCCTACCAGCCTCCAACATCGCCGTTATGTTGGAGGCTGTATTCTAGGATGAGGAAATAATAATGATTCAAAATAGCTATGCTATTACAACTACTTTCATCGCTTATTTGGCGTTGATGCTCGCTATCGGTGTGATTGCTTATAAGCGCACAGCCAACTCTAGCGACTACTTTCTAGGTGGTCGCTCATTAGGACCATGGCCTGCGGCTATATCTGCAGGTGCATCGGATATGAGTGGTTGGCTACTGCTCGGTCTTCCTGGCTATGCGTATGCAGCCGGTATTGAAGCTTTTTGGCTTGCTGGCGGTTTGCTGGCGGGTACTTGGCTAAACTGGCTAATCTGTGCCAAGCGACTACGTACTTACAGTATTACTACTGACGCACTGACTTTGCCTGAATATTTGTCTCGTCGTTTTAATGACAATTCAAAAGTTGTTCAGGTGGTATCTGCGTTCTTTATTTTGCTTTTCTTCCTTTTCTATACCAGTTCTGGTCTAGTGGCAGGTGGTAAACTGTTTGAAACGGTATTTGGTTTGGATTATAGCATTGCCGTCATCATCGGTACGGTCTGTGTTGTGTCGTACACGTTATTCGGTGGCTTCCTTGCGGTGTCTTGGACTGACTTAGTCCAAGGTCTTTTGATGGCAGCAGCACTGATGATTGTGCCTGTGATTGGAATGCAAGGTGGATTTGGTCAGCTGACGTCTGATCTTGACGCGATCAATCCAGAGCTTCTTACCCTTTGGGATGACGTCAAAGGTCAGCCGCTATCAGCGATTGCAATTATTTCTCTAGTGGCATGGGGTCTAGGTTACTTTGGTCAGCCACACATCCTTGCACGTTTTAAAGCAGCTCGTTCAAACAAAGATTTAACGACTGCTCGCCGCATCGCTGTTGTTTGGTCTGCACTATCTATGCTCGGTGCAATGCTCGTGGGTGTAGTAGGTCTTGTTTATACGACGAGCAGTGGTGGAGATGTATTAGCGGATGGAGAGAAGATCTTCATGTTGCTCGTTAATGCACTTTTCCACCCTGTGGTAGCAGGCATTCTTTTGGCTGCGATCCTAGCTGCTATCATGAGTACCGCGGATTCTCAGCTATTGGTTTCTTCCTCAGCATTGGCGGAAGATTTCTACAAGCAAATCATCAATAAAGATGCGACATCGGAGCAAGTCGTGATGGTAGGTCGTGTTGGCGTTATCTTGCTATCGATTATTGCGCTGGTGCTTGCGATGACTCCAGACAGCTCGGTGCTTGGACTAGTGTCTTATGCTTGGGCTGGTTTCGGTGCTGCCTTTGGTCCTGCTATTCTACTCAGCCTATACTGGTCTGGTATGAACCGTAATGGCGCTATTGCAGGTATCGTTGTTGGTGGTGTGACTATTGTAGTTTGGAAGCAGCTAACTGGCGGTATTTTCGATATCTACGAAATTGTTCCTGGTTTTATCCTATCTTGGATTGCGATTATGGTAGTGAGCTCAATGACAGGTGGTCCTGACAAAACGGTTCAAGCTCAGCATAAAACCTATGAGAAGAACCTAGTCGAGTTAGACTAATCATATATCTTTGTGATTTAGCATAGTTTATATATCAAATGGCCTTCTATTTAAGAGGGCCATTTTTTTATTTGAATCCTCCAAAAAAAGCCCGTACTGGTTGCTATTTTGGACATTCACCCCAGTCGCATTCAACCTGATAAACAAGCTCATCGATTTTCTTCGGTTTCAAACGATATTGCTCATCTATCGACAATTCACTCGCGACTTGAGTTTCAAATAATGACCAGTGTTTGACAAGACATTCATCGAGATCGGTGGTTTCTTGAGACCATGTTTCTTTGAGCATAGGAAGCATACATGCAGAACCATGAGCAAATATCATTAGCTTCCATTTTAATTCCTGCATAACGAGTGGCGTGTGTGGGGACGCTGCGTTGAAATCATCAACCAATTTCAAAACAATACTTTCTATTTCGCCCGTGCTATCGATAAAGTAATCGAAAAACTCATTTTCTTGGCGCATTGCATCAGCGATAAGTTGGATAGGCTGAGGAATGACTATACAGTGGGCAAGCATCCCAACAGCGAAATGGTAAACTTTAACGTTGGCTGGGGTATCTTCTGGCAACTGATCTAACAGATAACGAATATACTTTTGCATGTAAGCATGAAGATGGTCACTAATGCCATACCAAATCTGTTCTTTACTACCGAAGTGGTGACGGATCAAACTGTGGGAGACGCCTGCACGTTCACTAATATTGCGAATGGATACACGCTCATAACCTAACTCACAAAACATTTCAGCGGCGACCGTCATGATCAGGTTTTTCGTCTCTTCTGCTGCCATTGCACTGCGACGACCTTTTTTCTTTTCCACTCGATACCTTCTAAATTCAAACAATCCTATACAGGGTACTGCATTAGTGTATTCGACGACAAGATTTGCATCGATGCTGTCGTCAGGAGCTGTACATTTACAAGAGTTAATGTCACGTCTTTTTATATAACCAAAAGCAATAAAGTTAGTCATAAATATTATATTACACGCATGTGCAGTATTTATTGATCTCTTTCAAATTATACTTATACTGCACACTTGTAAAGCAATTAGCTGTACAAGTGTAAAATATAATATTGGGATAAATACTATGAGAACCCATCGTCTATTCAGAACTAGTGGTTTGACTGTCTTGCCTTTATTGGCAGCCGTCGGCCTGTCCGGTTGTAATCAAGCACAATCGGAAATCAACGAACCAGTGATCAAACCCGTCAAAGTAGTTGAAGTTCCTGAGCTTAATTTTTCGCCAGTGAGCAGTTACTTAGCACAAGTAGACGCAACAGATCGGGCACAACTTTCGTTTCAGGTTGCAGGTCAAATCTCTTCTATAGATGTCAAGATGGGAGAGGCGGTGGGAGCGGGTGAAATTCTAGCGACATTGGATCCAACGGATTATCAAGTCGCTTTAGATGCACGTCAGGCCGAGTTTGACCTCGCACAGTCCCAATTAAATCGCGCCGAGCAGTTATTTGCTAAGAAGCTTATCAGTGCTGATGCCTTTGATCGTAATGAAACCCAGTTCAAAGCAGCACAAGCTTCACTCGAGCAAGCTAAAGCGGATCTAGGTTATACGCAAATCATCGCGCCGTTTGATGGCGTGGTATCTGTGACTCACCAAAAGCCATACGAAGTGGTCGGTGCTAAACAACCCATTTTGAATCTCATCAGTAGCCAAGATTTAGACGTCACGTTTGCTATTCCGGTCACAGAGGTGAAGAACATGACACTGGCTGAGCTTAAGCATCAGCACTTTTTCGTCACGTTAGATAGCCACCGTAATCAACGTATTGAAGCATCCTTTAGAGAGATTGCGATGCAGCCTGATCTTGATACCAATAGCTATGCGGCGTCAGTAAAAATCACTAAGCCAGAAAATATCAATGTACTAGCAGGCATGTCGGGCAAAGTACATATCCAAAATGAAACCACAGAACGTGTGTTTTCTTTGCCTGTTGCCGCTTGGATTAACCAGAACGAAACCAGTGGTAAGGTTTGGCGCTTTGACCCTGCGACCCGTCAAGTTCATCAAATTCAGCTTTCGCTTAATGAAAAAGGTGATGTGACGGCTGGTTTACAACAAGGCGACCAAATTGTTGTGGCTGGTGCGGCAAACTTAGCTGAAGGACAGCAGGTCAAGTTATGGACTCGTGAGGGTGGTATCTAGTGAAAAAGTCAATATTAGCATTAGGTTTAGCTGCGCTTGCATTGCAAGGCTGCTATTCAGATATCACAGTGCGTGAGCGAGCACCTTTGCAGGTGGAGACTATTGAAGTCAAAAAGCCTGTTGAACAGCAATATCGCGAATTTCGTGGCCAAGTGGTCACAGCAGAACAGACCAATCTGGCGTTCCGTATTCAAGGCGAAATCTCACACTTACTTGTGAAGTCCGGTCAATCGGTGAGGAAAGGTCAAGTTGTCGCAAAGCTTGATGACCAAAAACTTCAGCAGCAGTACCGTGATGCACAAGCACAATACGAGCTAGCGACCAAGCAATTGCGTCGTGGTGCGGAATTATTTTCAAGAGACATGATCTCTAGCTCTGAGCTGGATGAATTAACGTCCAACAAGCAGCTTGCGAAAGCGCAGTATCAGAACATTCAACATCAGATTCAATATACCAGCTTGAAGGCTCCTTTTGCAGGTGTGGTCGCGAGTGTGGATAAAGAGCGTTTTGAGAATGTTGGAGCGGGTGAGACCGTAGTGTCTATCTATCAAGATGACAAAGTGTACGTGAAAATCAGTTTGTCGGACTACATTCTTGCATCGATTACTCCACAGGCTCAGAAAAATGCCTATCAGCCAAGAGCCTATTTTTCTGGTGTAGATCAAAGCTACAGTATGACGTATTTAGAACACTCTAGCGAACCAGACTCACAAAGCCGTGCTTATGAGTTGTGGCTACAAATGCCTCAACCAGCTGAGAAAATCCTTCCTGGTACCAGTGTTGCCGTGAACGTGGACATGGTGGCAGCTGGGCTAAGTTCAATCCAAGGCTATCAACTGCCGATGACCGTGCTTGAGGCTGGTACTAAGCCTGGCGAGTTCTTTGTATGGAAACATGCTGAAGGAGTCGTCACTAAGACGCCTGTTCATGTGGACCAAGTAAACAGCTTCGGCGTGATTGTTGATACTGGTGTTACCCAAGGCGACGTGTTGGTGAGCTCTAACTTGAGAAAACTGAGAGATGGTGAAGAAGTGGCTCTCAAGGGGAATAAATAACAATGAGTTTAACGGAATATTCAATTAAGAACCGCGTCATCAGCTGGTTGTTTCTCGTCATATTAGCTATTGGTGGTGTGCAATCTTTTATGGATCTCGGTCGTTTGGAAGACCCTGCATTTACCATTAAAGATGCAATGATTATTTCTACCTATCCGGGGGCAACATCCACAGAAGTCGAAGAAGAACTGACCTATCCATTAGAGAAAGAAATACGCAAACTCCCTTATATCGATAACATCAAATCGACTTCATCTTCGGGTCTTTCTCAAATCATGGTCAGTATGAAAATGGACTATGGTCCTGGTGAGCTGCCACAGATTTGGGATGAGATGCGCCGAAAAATCAATGATTTACAACCACAGCTCCCCAATGGGGTAAGCTCGGTACAAATCATTGACGATTTTGGTGATGTGTTTGGCGTAATGATCATGCTCACGGGTGACGGCTATGATTATGTCGAGCTTAAGCGCTATGCAGATTATTTAAGCAGAGAACTTGAGTTGGTCGATGGCGTGGGCAAAGTGACCATTGCAGGCGATCAGCAAGAGATGCTGTTTGTTGAGCTGTCTCTAGAAAGGTTGTCAGCACTGAACCTGGACATGAATGCGGTGATGGGATTGCTTAATCAGCAAAACAGCGTACTTTCCTCTGGCGAGATTATGATTAATGGCGAAAGCATAGCGATTCGTCCAAATGGTAGCTTAGATTCCGTTGAGTCATTGGAAAATCTGATTATCCATGGTCGTGATACCGGAAACCTAATTCGCCTTAAAGATGTCGCGGATATTTCCAAAGGTATCCAAGAAAAACCATCGAATGTGATTACCTTCAACGGCAAGCCGGCTATTAACCTAGCGATTTCATTTGCGTCTGGCGTTAACGTCGTGGAAGTTGGTAAGGCGTTAGATGCACAGCTGAAATCATTAGAAAGCATTAAACCTGCAGGTATTCATCTTGATTATTTCTACAATCAATCGGCGGAAGTCGGTAAGTCAGTTCAAGACTTTGTAGTTAGCCTTGCTCAAGCGGTTGGAATCGTCATTCTGGTGCTGCTGTTTACTATGGGAATGCGCAGCGGAATTATCATTGGTGCGGTTTTGTTACTCACGGTGTTTGGTACTTTCATTATGATGAGTATCAGTAACATCGAGCTACATCGTATTTCTCTGGGCGCGCTAATTATTGCTTTGGGTATGCTGGTGGACAATGCCATTGTCATTGTAGAGGGTATCCTGGTCGGTCTAAAACAAGGCCAGACCAAGAAACAAGCTGCAATGGCTATCGCCAAACAAACGCAATGGCCACTGCTCGGCGCAACGGTGATTGCAATTACGGCGTTTGCTCCTATTGGTTTGTCTCAGGATGCGACGGGTGAATTTATGGGTTCTCTATTTTGGGTCCTATGCTATTCACTATTTTTAAGTTGGATTACCGCATTAACACTGACTCCGTTTTTAGCAGACTTATTGCTCAAAGAATCGGATAAAAATGCGAGCGCAGAGGACTCTGACCCATACAAAGGTATCTTATTCACCGTTTTTCGTTGGTCATTAAAACTTGCTCTAAAACTGCGTTGGTTAACCGTTGCCGGCATGGTGGCAATGCTTATTGTGGCTGTTATGGCATTTGGGTTGGTGAAACAGTCGTTTTTCCCACCATCGAATACACCAATGTTCTTTGTTGATATGTGGATGCCTGAAGGGACGGATATTCGTCAAACGCTCAAGCAAACAGAAAAAGTTGAACAATACATTCAAGCGCAAGACAACATTGAATTTGTTTCTACTTCGGTTGGTCAAGGGTTACAACGTTTTATGCTGACCTATCAGCCAGAGAAGAGCTATGAAGGCTATGCTCAGCTCCAAGTGCGAACAACCAGCCGTGACAATATGTTTGCGCTCCTGCATAAGTTGGATGATAACTTAGCGAGCGAATTTGCCGCACCAACGTTCCAGCTGCGTTTAATGGAGTTTGGTCCGTCTCCCGCGTCCAAGATTGAGGCTCGCATCGTAGGCCCAGACCCTCAAGTGCTGCGTGATATTGCGGTACAAGTTGAAGACGTTTTGATTGCTGATCCCGGGGCGAGAAACATTCGACACGATTGGCGTGAAAGAACCAAAGAGTTAGTGCCGCAATTTAATGAGTCGAAAGCGCGCCGTCTTGGTATCTCTAAAGAGGATTTATCCAACACACTTCAGCTGGCATTCGGTGGTAATACTATCGGTGTATTCCGTGATGGTACTCAGATGTTACCTATCGTGACTCGCCTAATTGAAGATGAGCGTGTGGACTATGCATCTTTGCAGAACATATCCATATGGAGTCCAATGCTTCAGACCTATGTGCCGGTCGAGCAAATCATCGACAATGTTAGTTTGGATTGGCAAGAGCCTATTATTCAACGTCGTGATAGAAAACGTACGTTAACTGTACTCGCCGACCACGACGTGCTTGGCGATGAGACCGCAGCAAGTTTATTCGCTCGTGTAAAGCCACAGGTAGAATCACTGCCTCTGCCTGATGGCTACACGATCGAATGGGGGGGCGAATATGAGTCATCGAAGGACGCACAAGAAGCGATGTTCAAATCCTTACCGATGGGTTATTTGTTGATGTTCATTATTACCATGTTGCTATTCAATTCGTTGAAAAAGCCATTGGTGATTTGGTTTACTGTTCCATTATCGATCATTGGTGTCGCTTTTGGTCTCTTGCTATCCAATATGCCGTTTAGTTTTACCGCGTTACTTGGTCTATTAAGTCTTAGTGGTATGATCTTGAAAAACGGTATCGTGTTGATGGATCAGATCAATTTGGAGCTTGAAAGCGGTAAGGATCCGTACTTAGCGATCATTGATAGTGCGGTAAGTCGCGTGCGCCCGGTGAGTATGGCAGCTTTGACGACCATTCTAGGGATGATCCCGCTGGTCTTTGATGCGTTCTTCGGCTCTATGGCGGTGACTATCATGGCTGGGCTGGGATTTGCTACGGTACTGACGCTGATCGTAGTACCTGTGCTGTTTGCGATTTTTTTCAATATCAAGCCAGCTAAGTAACCAAATAGCCAAATTAATGAACCGAGCCCACTTTTAAGAGTGGGCTTTTTTTGTGTCAATAGTATGAGCGCTTTGTTGAGTATTGGGGTTGATGTGTGATTTTCGCTGCAAGATGACATAAATTGCTTGCACCTTGTTACCATTTCACTTTTTAAGAGGGATTGGTAAGTGAATTTCGAAATCTTGATCAAAAATTCGCAAAATAATGACCAAGAATTTGGAATAGCCGCCACATTTTTTGCAATGATCGTTTTGTAATTCTATCGATCTTTAACACAATATGGTTACAAAATAAACAGACCCGCTGGAGACAATGACAATGCCAACTAACTACTGCGCAGCATGCAAGAAAGATACAGCCCACAAAGCCGTGATGCGACGCAGTCCAAATGATAGTAATTCCATGCTCCACAGTTTCCAGCAATTGATGTCTCAACTTGTCACAGGTAGTGGTTATTACAAACTAGAGCGTCAACTGTATTGCAGAGTTTGTAATAAGCAAAACCAAGAAGCGGCAAAACCTGTCATGAGTCAGCAAGCAAACCTAGCGTAATGTTTTTCAAACTCCTCAGCTTTAACCTTTTGGTTTTGTTGTGAGTTTGTGATCTGACGTCTATTTACATGCATAACGATTGATTTACAATCGATAGAATGTCCATTCGCTCGAGATAAATCAATGGCTTCGCTCGCATTAGATAAAATCGATTTAGAAATCCTAAGAATACTTAGCCTCAAAGGTCGTATGCCTATTGTCGAATTGGCTAAACAGGTCAATCTCACAACGTCTCCTTGCTCTGATAGGGTCAAACGACTAGAAAAAGAAGGCTTTATTCTTGGTTATCATGCAGAGCTCAATCCTGAGAAATTGAACTTAGATGTTCAAGTCTTTATTCATATTCGACTCGACCAAACCAGTTTCTCTATCTTTGAGAAGTTCGCCAAAGCCGTAGAACTGATGCCAGAAATCGAAGAGTGTTATTCTCTTTCTGGCGATTTTGACACGATGATCAAGGTTCGCACTAAAGATATGAAGTCCTATCAAGCCTTTATGTCGACCAAGCTAGGAACGTTACCGGGTGTCATTCAAACTCGTAGTGAAGTGGTCATTGAAGAACATAAAACTGGGTTTGGTGTTAACCCAGAATTGTTAGATACACTGAATTCCTAGGTTATACAAACTCTTACCTTTATAGGGTTGAACTGCACGAAAGTGAGGTTCGGCAACCCCCCTATCCCGCATCCATATTTCGTTTTTGAGACATTTCGTAATTTAGTGCTAAATTCGGTTTATTAAATGAGATATTTCTGATATTTACAAATCTATCAAAACTAGAAGTGTTGATTAACAAACCTATAATGTTTTGAGTGTGAAAGTGATATTGAATCGTTGATTATCTAATCAAGTTTGCATAATCAAAAACAACTTTAGCCAGAAAGTGGTCGGTTTTAAAGGAGCTCATCATGGGTATAGCTGCATTAGTGGGACTTGCGAATGTCACTGGGACATTAGTTCTTGATTCACAAGGGAAATTGGTCGTTTTACCAGAAGGGGTTGATCCTCGACCTGGAGATGTTGTGTTGGAACACGTAGCTAATCAACCCAGTAATGAATTAGATGGCGTCAAGATAGCCCAAGTGGATGTACCTAGCCAAGGCACAAGTTCAAGTCAGTTACTTGGTGACCAAGATGCTCTTGACATCATTGTCCAAATTGAATCTGGTGAAGACCCTACCCAAAACGATGACCAAGCGACGGCCGCTGGTGATGGTATTAGCTCCAGCATATCTGATGCCGCGACTGTTGAAGCAATAACCCCAGAAGTTCTGGCAGCAACCTTCTTTGAAACCACAGGTTTAGATCCTAGAAGCCTTAATAATACTCAAACCAACACACTCTTAGATATATTTTCTAACGCCGCACCAGTTACTGTTTTTGATTCACGTAATTACGACGAAGAATCGCAAAATGGTGAGTTGAATCTAGACTTTCCCACCGACCCAAATGGCGATCCACTCACACTGATCGTTACTGAGATCCCTAAACTAGGTACCTTAACGCTTGCTGACGGCACGCCAGTAAAAGTGGGTCAGCAACTCACACAAGCCGAGTTCGAAGGTCTGCAATTTGATGCGCCGATGGAATATACCGTAGGTGAGGATGCGGGTCAGTTTACTTATACCGTTGATGATGGTCGTGGTGAAATCAACTCGGTTCAATCAGGTGGCGTAACGATCACCATAAACCCTATTAACGACATCCCAGTCATTGTAGAGCTAGGAGAGGGTAGTGTTGATGAGTCAGGTCATTTTGATAACGGAGATGTCGATGCAGGAAACGACACCGCCATTGGTCAAGTATTGGCGACAGACAACGATACCGACGCTGTCCTTGCTTATTCTGTCGCCAATCCATCAGATCAGTATGGTTCCATTTCGATGGATAGTCAGACTGGTGAATGGGTCTATACCCTAGATAACGACTCCGCTGCCACACAAGCTTTAGCTGAAGGCCAAACGGTGACTTCTGAGTTCACCGTTTTGGTTACCGATGACAAAGGCGCGCAGGTGACAGATACGATTGTTATCACTATTACCGGAACGAATGATAAGCCAGAGTTTTCTGCAAGTAGTGAGAATACAGGCTCAGTTGTTGAAGCTGGTCATGATGCTGCCGGTAATACCGAAGCGGGTTCTCCTGTAGCTCAAGGGACGTTGCAAGCAGAAGATATTGATGCAGGGTCGCAACTTAAATTCTCAGTTCAAAATGGAAACAGTGAATATGGAAAACTGGTTCTCCAAGAAGATGGGCAGTGGACTTTTACTCTTGATAATACTGCGACAGCGACTCAAACGTTAAATGCCGGCGATTCAATAGACATTACTTTTCCTGTTGTTGTAACTGACGAGTTTGGTGCAGTCAGTTCAGATACACTCACGATTACTATCACCGGCACCAATGATTTACCGACTATTGTAAGTGGTTCAACAGGTACACTAACTGAAGATTTTGATGCCAACTCTTCAGACAACTTAGTGGCTACCGATAAATTAGTCATCAGGGATGTCGACGCTGGTGAGGAGGTATTCAATGCAGGGGTGGCAACACCTGTAGGCGCTAATTGGGGTACCTTAAGTATTCAGGCAGATGGTACGTGGACGTATACCTTAGACAATTCGCTAGACGCGGTGCAAGCCTTGGATGTGGGCGATCAACGTATTGAAGAATTTACTGTAACGTCGGCAGATGGGACGGTACATACGATTGCCGTTACGATTCATGGTACCGAGGACGAAACTGTCATAACCGGTCCAACGACAGATACGGTTAAAGAAGACACCAATGTTGACACTGGGCTTCTAATCGCAGGCGACAACCTGTCACTGAGTATTAGTGATAAGGATGCTGGTGAAAACAAATTCAGCACCGTGGTAACCAAAGTAGCGAATGATCATGGGCAGCAACCATTAGGTACTTTGACGATCACCGAAGACGGTGACTGGTCTTATCAAGTATCGAATTCTCTTCCAGGAGTACAAGAGTTAGGTGAAGGTGAAACGCGCATAGAACGTTTCACCGTGACTTCAATTGATGGCTCCAAAACCGAGACCATTGAAGTCACGATTCAAGGGACTAATGATGCCCCTATTATTGCTGGTGATGATGTTGGCAGTGTGACCGAAGATTTTAATGTTCAGTCGGCGAACCGACTAACAGATAACGGTCAACTCACTATTTCGGACGTAGACGCTGGTGAGGCTAAGTTCCAAACAAGGGTAACGCCGGTAGGAACGGTAGTAGGCTCATTGACGATCACCGCGAGCGGTGCTTGGAGTTATGAAGTCGATAACACAAACTCTGCGGTTCAATCGCTTGGCGAGGGTGAGACACTAACAGAGACGTTCCAAGTACTGAGTGAAGACGGGACACCGCATAACATTGTGGTCACGATTCATGGGGTAAATGATGTTCCCACCATTACATCAGGTGACTCTGTGCTCGCACAAGAAGATGTCATGGTTGATGGTGATGGCAATATCGTCGCTCAGAATACTCTGGTGATTTCTGATGATGACGCTGGTGAAGAAGTCTTTAATGCAGGTGTCGCCACGCCAGTGGGAACCACCTTGGGTTCGTTGAGCATCAATGCGGCTGGAGAATGGACCTATAAAGTCGATAACGGCCTAGCTCAGATTCAAGCATTGGACGTGAATACCAGTCTGACAGAGTCGTTTATTGTGACGTCAGCGGATGGCACTCAGCACCAAATTGATGTGACGATTAATGGGACAGAAGATCCAACGATTATCAGTAACTACGAGCCTGGCGCGGTTATAGAAGATACGGCAGGCATCTTGACGGACTCTGGCGCGCTCTCGATTACAGACCTTGATACAGGTGAAGCTTTATTCAGTACAACGGTCACGAGACTTACTAACAGTGACGACCAATCGCCGTTGGGTACCCTGACTATTGATGCCAATGGTAATTGGCATTATAGCGTCGACAACTCACTGGAGGGTGTTCAAGAGTTGGGAGAGGGCGTCACACGCGAAGAAGTCTTCCAGGTGACGTCAATTGATGGCTCAGTAACGCAGAACATTGTTGTGACTATTACTGGTGTAGACGGAGCCCCTGCCATCGTTAAGGGTGCCTCAGGCTCTGTGACAGAAGATGTTGGTGCCAATAGCAGTGGCAATTTGGTGGCCACAGATAAACTGGTCATTACAGACGAAGATGCGGGAGAAGAGGTCTTTCAAGCTGGCGACGCGATACCAGTGGGGACCACATGGGGTACATTGAGCATCCAGGCGGATGGTACGTGGACATATACCTTAGACAATTCGCTAGACGCGGTGCAAGCCTTGGATGTAGGCGATCAACGTATTGAAGAATTTACTGTAACGTCGGCAGATGGGACGGTACATACGATTGCCGTTACGATTCATGGTACTGAGGACGAAACTGTTATAACCGGTCCAACGACCGATACGGTTACAGAAGACACCAATGTTGACACTGGGCTTCTAATCGCAGGCGACAACCTGTCGCTGAGTATTAGTGATAAGGATGCCGGTGAAAACAAATTCAGCACCGCGGTAACCAAAGTAGTGAATGATCATGGGCAGCAACCTTTAGGTACTTTGACGATCACTGAAGACGGTGACTGGTCTTATCAAGTATCGAATTCTCTTCCAGGAGTACGAGAGTTAGGTGAAGGTGAAACGCGCATAGAACGTTTCACCGTGACTTCAATTGATGGCTCCAAAACCGAGACCATTGAAGTCACGATTCATGGTACTAACGATAAGCCTACTATATCGGGAACAAATACTGGGGATGTGGTAGAAGACCGACAGATCACTAATGAAGGTGGAACAAAATTCATCACAGATGGTGGCTCATTAAGAATTGTAGATATTGATGCTAATGAAAGTCACTTCAATACTAACGTTGAATCTATTGGCTCAACGCTAGGTACGCTCACTATTAACGCACAAGGTGATTGGGACTACAAAGTTGACACCAAACTCAAAGCCATTCAAAGCCTAGCAGTAGACGAAACTATGCAGGAGTCATTCCGTGTTTATTCTGCGGATGGATCTACTTCTGAAGTGATTACTATCATTATTACGGGTACCAACGATAGACCAAGTATTAAAGGTGATAAGGCTGGGAGTGTTAAGGAAAATGCTGAAAGTATCAATAGTGAAGTGAGCACTACCGGTGATTTAAATCCAAAAGATAAAGATACCTCAGACACTCACGAATGGTCTTTACTTGGGTCTTCAGAAGGGAAGTATGGTTCGTTTACGATTGATCCAAATTCAGGTACTTGGAAGTACATTCTGGACAACGATAAAGCCGATTCTTTATCGGAAGGTCAAATAGAAAAAGAAGTATTTACGGTTCAAGTCGATGACGGAAATGGTGGAACTCGCACTCAAAACATCACGATTACTGTTGAAGGCACCAATGATACTTTTACATTGAATGGTGATAGTTCAGCAACTTTGACGGAAGATCTTCACACCGTTGAAGATGGTGTGATTGCTGTTTCAGATATAGATATCGACGACCAGTTTACATGGACAGTCCTCAATCCAAATGGAAACCTTGGTACTCTCACCGTAGATCAAAATGGGAAGTGGACCTACTCACTTGACAAGGACTCGGCTGAAAAACTTGAGCAAGGGGTATTGTACCCATCAGGCTCTGAAAATGGCGAACATGTTTTTCAAATACAAGTGACCGATGGTACTGCCACGAAAGTATTTGACGTCAATATTGATGTTATTGGTACCAATGATGCCCCTGAAATCACGGGCACTCGCACAGCCGAACTCTATGAAGTTAACGGTTACGGACAGAGCGTTACACATGATTTGTCGACGGGCGACCCAGATTTAAATGAAACGGAAAGTTGGCAAATCAACGATGCGAATTCGGGTGTCGGAACATATGGCTCTCTTGTACTTGACCAAAATGGTGAGTGGACATACACGCTTGGTGTAACGGAGGCACAAAAAGCAGCAGTGGATGCGTTACCGCATGATGCGATAGTAAAAGAGTCTTTCTCAATTACGTTAACCGATAAGTATGCAGCGACGAACACCAAAGATATTACGATAACCATACACGGTGACAATGACAGGCCTATTATTGGCGGTGATTTGTCTGGCGCAGTCACTGAGGACGTTCATCCTAATAACGATGCTACTCAAGATATTACCGTGACGGGCACGCTTACCGATGGGGATGTAGACGCCGGTGACGACCATACTTGGTCTTTGAACACACCAAAGGGCCAATATGGCACTATCTCAATTGATCCCGATACAGGTGAGTGGACCTACGTTCTAAACAACAATAATCCTTCAGTACAAGCACTTAGACCAGGCGACGCAGCCTTGACAGAGACTTTTACTGTGACAGTTAAAGATGACTCAGGTCAATCGGATAGTACGGCGACCCAAACCATTACCATCAATATTTCTGGAACGAATGATGCACCAGAATTATCAGGTGCTACAACCGGAAGCGTTATCGAAGATACTCCTGGGCGTGAAGTGGCAACGGGCAACCTGGCAGTTTCTGATGTCGATTCCACCGATACTCACACTTGGCAAGTTCAAGGCGAAAATCCGGTGAATGGGAAAGCAACGGGTATCTATGGACAGCTGTCCGTTGACGAGAATGGCAAGTGGACCTACGAGCTTGACAGTGATTCTCTTGCTACTCGTTCCATTCCTCCTGGTATGACGGTAACAGATACGTTCCAAGTGGTTGTCACCGATGCTGGCGGTTTAACAGATACGGCTACTGTTACGGTATCCGTTGCGGGTACCAATAGTGAGCCAGAAATTGTTGTTAAACCTGAATATACCGTTATAGAAGATGGCGCAGCCTTAAGCGGAACTATCATTGCGGGTATACCGACGCAAGATCAGCTAGATAACAATGTTATCGGTGGTGGCGACCCTGATCAGGGTGAGCTGGTGTCTTGGAGCGTAATCCAAAACGGTCAATACGGCAGCTTTACCATTGATGAAGCGACGGGCACTTGGACTTATGTACTCAATAACAACCATCCAGATGTAGACTCGCTTGACAAGGGAGACATATTACCTGGTGGTGATACCATCCAGATTCGTGTTAGAGATAAATACGGTGTTGAATCGATACAAGAAATCAAGATTGTTATCGAAGGTGAAAATGATGCGCCAAATATCACTGGAGCGACCGTTGGTTCCATCTCTGAAGATGCGATTGAAGCTGGGCAAAATACCGCAACAGGTTTGCTAAGCCCTGGGGATGTTGACGCTGACGACACACATATATGGGCTCTCACCGATCCAAATAATGGCCGTGGTGAGTACGGTACACTGACGCTTGGCTCAGATGGTCAGTGGACGTTCACTTACGACCAACCGAGTAAATTAGCAGAAATTAAAGCATTAAAACCGGGTCAGGTGGTCACTGATACCTTTGAAGTCACCGTGACTGACAGTCATGGGGAAAAATCAACAGAGACGGTCACCATCCGTATTGAAGGACAAAATGATGCTCCAACGGTGAGTGGTGATGTCTCTGGGACGTTCGTTGAAGATAACGGAACGGATGATCCGAGTGACGATCTCACGCCAGTAACTGGTCAAGCGGTACTGACCGACTTAGATAATGGCGATTCTGCAGAGTTTGTTATTGCCGATGGGCAAACACATAGTGTGTATACCGGATTGCGCGGCGACTTGTCGATTGATAAGGATGGTAACTGGGAGTTCACCCCGAAGAATGACTTGCTTCAAGCGTTGGCAGAAGGTGAGACACAAACAGAAGTTTTTACCGTTGTTGCTAAAGACAAAAATGGTGCAACCATCACTCAAGACATCACAATAACCATCGAAGGTCGAAACGATGTACCAGTGATTCATGGTGAATCGACAGGTACAGTCGTTGAGGATGGGACTAAGGATGTCTTTGGTGTTGACTTGACTCGTGTTGAAGGTCAATTAGTTGCGACCGATGTTGATAACAATAGTTCGATTCACGCCTGGTCTATTGAGTCTTCTGGTGTCGGCCAATACGGCACTTTGACGTTAGATAATAATGGAAAGTGGACCTATGTAATTGATAACACAAAAAAAGCAACTCAAGATCTACAAGTTGGGCAAACTGCACAGGAAATTTTCTATGTGATAGCCACAGACAATAATGGTGGTGTATCGGAACGGATCCCTGTGGTTATTGACGTTATCGGCCAGCATGATCCAAGCGGTAATGGTGGCGATGGTGGTTCGGGTGCTAAAGTCGACGATTCACAATTAAATGTCATTGAAGACGATAAACTAACGGATACGGATAATGACTCTGATGCGAGTAACCCATTACAAGGTGTGCTGACTACCAATCCAATAAATGGTGGAATCTATGGTCATCTAGAAGCCAGTAATGGTAAGTGGACTTATGTTCTGAATAATGATTCACCTTTTACACAAGGTTTAGAAGAAGGTCAAACGGCAACAGAAACGTGGCGCGTCATTGATGAAAATGGCAATTACGTCGAGGTCACCGTTACGATTGAAGGCAAAGCAGATAAGCCTGAAATAACCTACGAGACAGACAGCACGCACCCTCAGAACGACACCATCTTGTTAGGGGAAGCGACAGAAGATGTAACCACATCGATGTCTGGTCTTCTTGGCGTAGATGATCCTGACTTGGGCGATACTCATGTATGGGGAATTGATGGTAATTCGGTTGGTCAATACGGAACTCTTAGCATTAACCCTGATACAGGGGAGTGGACATACATTCTTAAGCCTGGAGTCGACATACCTGCGGGAGAAGAGGTATTTGATACATTTGTTGTTAGGGTTACTGATACCGATGTAAATGAAGGGGCGAGTACGGCATCAGATACGCGTGAAGTGAAAATCAAAATCATTGGCTCGGCTGAAGACTCTTACCAAGGTGACACTAAAATCGTCGTAGAGACTATCACTGCAACTGAAGACAATGGCGAGTCTGGCGAGTTAGGGACAGGCGCTGAAGAGGTAGTGATAAGTGGCGGTCCACTTTCGCTTGACCCTAGCATTGGGTTGGGCAGTCAAATTAGTTGGACGTTGGTTGACGGTCAAGGTACCTACGGCAGTATTACTGTTTCTCAAGATGGCTCTTGGGCCTTTACGCTTGATAATGATAGTCGTGCAGTACAGTCACTGCAGGAAGGTCAGGTTCGGGAAGATACGTTTGAGGTATATGCCGTTGACCAATACGGAAAAACCGTGGTTGATGAAAATGGCTTACCTAAGACAGTAGAAATCGTGGTTAATATCCATGGACAAAACGATGCTCCGACGCTTCAAGCTCATGTTGAAGAAACCATAGTCGCTGACGACTCAGACCAAACGATTGCAGGTCGACTAACGATCAATGATGTGGATACGCAGGATCGTGGCCATCACACATGGACGATTGCAGAAGACAACGTCAACTCTGATTACGGGACGTTAACCTTTAACGCGAATGGGACATGGTCTTTTGTTGTCGACCCTACCAACCCAGATATTCTGGCGTTAGCTGCCGATGAAAGTATTGAACAAACTTGGACTGTCACTGTCACCGACCCCAAAGGTGAAACGGCGACACAGACACTGACAATCAACATTAAAGGTGATAACCAAGCGCCGACGATGACGACCGACGACGGCTCAGTAAAAGAAGACGTCTTAAGTGGTTCGGAAATCTCGGTGACCAAGCCAATTTATTTGGATGATGTGGATGCGAGCGATGTGGTTACTCTCGTCCCAGCAAACCTAAACGGTACTTACGGCAACTTTGTGGTTGATCCAGTGACCAACACATGGAAATACGTGCTCTTTAACGACCAGTCGCATGTTCAATCTCTAGGTGAAGGCGTAACGGTAACAGAAGAGTTTACTATCCGGGCGACGGATAAATTTGGTGCGGAGGTGACCCAAATAGTAGAAGTGATGGTCACAGGATCCAATGACCAGCCATCCGTTTCTGGTTCAGCGTCCGGCTCGGTTAGCGATACGTTAGGCAGTACGGCTGCGGGTAAAGTGACGGTATCTGATGTCGACATTGGCGACACGCATACCTTCTCTGTGAAGCAGGACTCAAACCTTGGGACATTTACTGTTGATAACAAGGGTAATTGGAAGTTTGTAGTCGATAAAAACAACCCAGAGATCAAAGCTCTAGCCAAAGGACAGACCAAAACGATTCAGGTTAGCGTGGTCGCGACAGACAGTTCAGGCGTGACGGCAACCGAAGAGTCTAATGAGCATATCATTACTATCACCATCGTTGGCACCAATGATGCGCCGCAGATTGTTGATATTGGTGAGCAGATGGCTATAGAGAACACGACAACGCAACTTACGGGTCAGTTCGATTCTGGTGACATTGATACAATGAATGTAGCAGATAGTCATCATTGGCAAGTGGTCTCGGGGGACCCTCGAGGTGAACTGACGGTCGATCCTGTGACTGGAGCTTGGACCTTTAATCTGACTGGTGATTTCGACTATTTATCAGCAGGTGAAACCTTATCTAGCCCATTGAGTTATCAGGTGAAAGTGACGGATGAACATGGTGCTTTAGATACGATTACGGTTAACTTCCAAGTTACCGGTACGAACGATGCTCCAAGCGTTGTCGCGGCAAATACGGTTGCGACCGGAACCGTGCACGAAGACCCTACGGGAGCGGAATCAGGGGTTGCGACTGGTGTGGTCACTATTGAAGATGCCGACCAAAATGATACCCACAGCTACAGTTTGAGTGGAACTGGCATGGTGACTGAAATTCAGGGTACCTATGGCACGCTTAAGCTTGTTGCAGGTGATACTCCAGATAGCGTTAAGTGGGAATACGTACTGGATCAATCGAAAGCAGATAGCCTAAATGATGGTCCGGTAACCGAAAACTTTGATCTGTTCATAGAGAGTATGGTTGG
Organism: Vibrio thalassae; assembly: GCF_900089835.1. Classification (GTDB taxonomy): domain Bacteria; phylum Pseudomonadota; class Gammaproteobacteria; order Enterobacterales; family Vibrionaceae; genus Vibrio; species Vibrio thalassae. The sequence continues at coordinate 40,517 of NZ_OANU01000041.1, forward strand.
TGGTGTGGCACAAGGCGATGCCATTAAACAGACAATTGAAGTAACAGTGGAAGGACGCAATGACGCAGCGATGGTGACGTCTGATTCGCAAACGCAAGTTGAAACAGATGCCCCTTTACAGATGACGGGTAACCTCAATTCGACCGATGTGGATAATTCAGATGATACGTTTACGGTTCAAAGCAATCATCAAGGTACATACGGTACGTTTAGTATTGATGCCAATGGTGAGTGGACATTTGTTGCAAACCAATCCTTCGACTATTTGAATGTCGGTCAGAGTATTGAGGAGACGTTTGCCGTTACCACAATCGATGGCACAGTTTCAACGGTTAAAGTGACCATTCAAGGCACGAATGACGCCCCAACCATTAGCGGTGACTTTGCTAAAGGCGTTCAAGAAGGCGTGACAGATTCTATGAGCGGTACGGTGAACATTGTTGATGTGGATAGCTCAGTCATTACTCGTTCACTGCGCAATGGCGTATTGAACGGTGATACCTACACTGCGACAGGGCAGTATGGGACACTGACTTTTAATATCGCAACAGGCGTATGGGCATATGTGTTGCTTGCAGGCAGCAGTAACGCACTGGCAGGCGATCAAACTGCGACTGAAACCTTCTATATCGAAGCGACTGATAGCGCGGCAGGTGGAGACAGCGTACAGCCGATCACCATCACGGTAACGGGTAATCAAGGACAACGAGGCGATAGTGCTCTTGACGATATCTTGACCGCCACGGTGGATGATGAATGGCTATTTGGTAATTCTATTCCAGCGAGTGGTGGCATCACTGCGGATAATGATTCACAAGACTCGTTCCGTTGGGAAACGGCAAACCTTGCGGGAACGGATACCATCAAAGACTTCGATGTCCGAGACTTTGCCGCGACAGATCCAAGCGTGAAACACGATGTGGTCGATTTGACGGCGGTGGACTTTAAAGCCGATCAGCAGTTAACAGACCAATTGAGTGTGAAAGAGGAATCGGGTGATACGGTCATTGAGATCCACGATAGCGGTACCGTACTCCAATCTATTGTTTTGGAGGGTGTCACGCTGACCGCTTTACTTGGTGTCTCACAGATGGAAGTGGATAGCATGACACCAACCGAAGTCACCTTAGCGCTGCATCAATCTGAACAGCTTACTTTACCTGATCAAATTCGCATTGGTACGGACGCTTCTGAAACCTTAATCGGTACGGCTGAAAGTGACGTTATTTATGGTGGTGGCGGAAATGATATCCTCACTGGCGGAGATGGCTTCGATCTGTTCTTGTTTACAGAGGATAGCGCTGGAACGACAGCAAGTCCTGCTGAACAGACCGTCACGGATTTTCACATTGGCGATGATAAGTTGGATATTTCCGATTTGTTGCCTGAGCACGACAACTTAGGTGATTTACTAGCTAATATCACTATTACCGTTACGGACGATCCAGATGACGATACTGATCCTACAACAACCATCAGTGTGACTAATAATGGTGAACAAACGGATATTACATTACAAGGTATCGGTTGGAATGACTTGGGTATTGCAGATTCTAATGTGATGACGGATCAAGGTAATCATCAGTCGGAGCTGCTCAATCAGTTAGACCAATTGAATATTATTAAAGTCGATCCGTAAAGCGGGGTAGTATCGAACGAAAAGGGCTGCGCATTTGCGCAGCCCTTTGTTTTTCAGCTTAGAACATTGTCAATGATTAACTTAGCTTGTTTTGTTCGGCTTTACAGACCGCAGCAGTAAATACGACATCGGTTGAACTGTTTAGGGCGGTTTCTGCTGAATCTTGAATAACCCCGATAATAAAGCCCACCGCAACAACCTGCATCGCGATATCATTTGAAATGCCAAACAGACCACACGCTAGCGGGATGAGCAGTAGAGAGCCCCCTGCGACACCGGACGCGCCACATGCAGAGATAGCCGCAACAATACTAAGTAGTAGTGCAGTGAGAAGGTCAACTTGGATTCCCATAGTATGCGCAGCGGCCAGTGTGAGGACTGTAATCGTGATGGCTGCGCCTGCCATGTTAATCGTAGCACCCAGAGGGATAGACACAGAGTACGTGTCTTCATCAAGCTCCAGCTTTTCACATAGCGCCATGTTAACTGGAATGTTTGCAGCACTTGAACGAGTGAAGAAAGCCGTGACACCACTTTCACGTAGGCATTGGAATACCAGCGGGTATGGGTTTTCTTTCGTTTTTATGTAAACGACAAGAGGGTTCATAATTAATGCGATAATTGCCATTGCTGACAGAAGGACAATGAGCAAGTGTGCGTAGCCTGCTAATGCTGAGAAACCAGTGGTCGCAAACGTATTTGCTACAAGACCAAAGATACCAAAAGGCGCAAGGCGAATAATAAAGCGTACGATCTGAGAAACACCATGGCTGAGATCTTCAAACACTGCTTTTGTGGTATCAGATGCGTGATGGAGCGCCAAACCAAGACCAATAGCCCACGCGAGAATGCCAATATAGTTAGCGTTCATTAGCGCATGAACGGGATTGTCTACCAGTTGAAATAGAAGCGTATTTAGAACTTCAGCAATGCCTTGAGGTGGTGTTGCACCTTCCGCGCCAGACGCTAGTGCGAGTTCGGTCGGGAAAAGGAAGCTCAATACAACGGCTGTAAGAGATGCTGAAAATGTACCTATGAGGTACAGCACCACGATTGGGCGCATATGGGTGGTTTGATTTTTCTTTTGGTTAGCAATAGAAGCGGCGACAAGAATGAACACTAAAATTGGGGCAACAGCTTTTAGAGCTCCAACAAACAAACTACCCAGCATTCCAAAAGTTTGAGCTGTTGAAGGAGAGGCTATTGCGAGGATAACACCAAAAACGATACCCGCTAAGATTTGGAGAACCAAATTTCCATTAGCATAGCGAGCTAACAAGCTAGAACTTTGCATTTTTTATCCCTGTAAATGTGATCACTACCCTAATGCCGCATGGTCGTTTGTATCTGTAAATAGGACAATCCGATGCAGATTGGGTGGTTTTATTGTGTAAAAAAGTGTGATTGCGGGTTTTATAGTATCCAAGCAAACTAATGTTGTCAACGCCAGTTTAAAATTGACCCACTTATCGACGTTATCGCCGAAGTAAAACTGACCCACCCAAGTAATTAATTTTTACTTTCAGATAGATTTTCTAGAACTGTTGGTATGGTTCCAGCCGCCTTCTTTCCTCGTAATCGGTAGCTTTCTCCACTGATTTGTACGATGTGCGAGTGATGAAGAAGCCTATCCAGTAATGCCGCCGTT
>NZ_OANU01000017.1 GCF_900089835.1 Vibrio thalassae
CTAAATACTTATTCTTCCAATCGTGCAGAGTAGAGATATGCATACCTTCATTATCTGCAAACTCCCGCAAGGATAAACCACTTTCAACAAACCTGCGAATAGTTGCTTTCTTATGCTCTTCTGAATAACGCTTCACTTAATTAAACTTACCGCTCCCTGTTTTACTTTTATTGAGGATTAAGGGCGACAACTATCCTGACACAGGGGGCTTCGAGCGCGTTCTTAATGTTCGCCAATTGGTCTTGTTCCAATGGCTCAGCGGTGTAAACCAAAACATCCATGGTTTTTTCATATTCCGCTTTCATTTCGAAGAACAGCTCAACAGTGGTTGCCAGTAGTTTGAGTCTTTTGTTTTCAGCCATAACACGTAAGAAGTTTTTCACGTATTGACTAAGCCACTCATCACAAGAGGTCAGTATCATATCGAGCAAGACTTGCTCTGAGCTTTCCTCTTCGAGGTCTTCAATCACCTCGATGACCGCGGGTTGTGACACCACCATTTTTAAAAGCCCTAACGCTTGTCCCCACTCATCAAGCAGTGCCTCATCAAGGGCAAAGTCAAACGCCGCTTTGGCATAAGGTTGAGCAATTGAGGTAAAGTCATTCATCTGATTTACCCCTACATTTCGCTAATCATGTGCTCAACAAGCTCATGGTTACTCTTAGAATCAAGGTTTTTGCGAATCAGTTTGCTGGCACTTTCAATCACTAAATCTGCCATTTCAGATTTCAGCTCCTGACGTACTTTGCTCTTCTCGCTCTCTACCTCAGCTTTACCTTCAGCGATGATTTTCGCTTTCTCTTTTTGCGCTAGCTCCGCCGCTTCTTCCACTAATTGGTTTTGACGTTGTTGTCCTAACTCAATAATGGACTGTGCTTTTTCGCGCGCTTCTGCAACGATGCTTTCACCGTTTGCTCTTGCTAGTTCAAGTTCTTTTGCCGCGGCTGCCGTATTCTTAATACCAGTCGCGATTTCGTCTCGACGCTCGTCAAGCAGTGTTACCAATGGTGGCCACACATATTTCATGCAAAGCCAAACGAAGATAACGAAGGAGATTGCTTGACCCAGCATGGTTGCATTTAGGTTCATAACATCCTCACCAATGTTTACTTATTAAAAAATCAATTAAGCCACTGCGAAGATGATATAGAGACCAATACCAACACCGATCATAGGTACCGCATCCACTAGACCCATCATGATGAAGAATTGAGTACGAAGCATTGAGGTTAAATCTGGTTGACGTGCTACGCCTTCTAGGTATTTACCGGCTAGGTTACCGATACCAGCTGCCGCACCTGCCGCACCAAGACCAATTAGAAGTGCACCTGCTACATATAAAACAGCACTTACAATATCCATAACAACTCCTGTGAAATATTTTTAGTAAATTAAATTTGAATTAGTGATGTTCTTCGACTGCCATGCCCATATAGACAACAGTGAGAACCATAAATATAAACGCTTGTAATCCGACAATTAATATATGGAACAATGCCCACGGAACACTTAATGCCCATTGCATCCACCATGGCATTAATGCGATAAGGATAAATATCATCTCACCGGCATACATATTGCCAAATAGTCGAAGTCCTAGTGATATAGGTTTTGATATTAGGGTGACTAATTCAAGAACCAAGTTCACAGGATAAAGCAATGGATGTGAAAATGGCTGAGTAGTCAGTTCTTTAATAAACCCTTTAATACCTTTGTATTTAAAAGTATAGCCAAGAACTAGAATAAATACTCCTAGTGCCATAGACATAGTGACATTAACGTCTGCAGATGGTAGATCTCTAAAGTGACCAAGTCCTATTGCTCGGGTAAGTGCGGGAACAAAATCGATAGGTAATAAATCGATAGCATTCATTAAGAATACCCAAACAAAGATAGTTAGAGCCAATGGACCTATTAGTTTATCTTGTGCTTGGAAAATTTCTTTTACCAACCCATCGACAAACTCAAACACCAATTCAACGAAACATTGTAATCGGCTAGGAACTCCACTTGTCGCCTTTGAAACCGCATAGCGAAAGCCTACGATAAAGACGATACCCAGTAACCAAACCATCAACATTGAGTCTAGGTTTATGCCCCAAAAACCATCACCCGAAGTCCAGAACGTCAAATGGTGTTCAATATAGTCATGTGCCGATTGAACGTTTTCCATTACGCTTTCCTCTGTAGTTCAATGGTTTGCTGATCTTTAAGCATCGGACTGATAAAGAAACCTAATACCGTAATGCAATATCCGGCTAAAACAGTAACGTTGTTCAGTTCCATAAATCGAAATGTCAAAATGAACATCACTATGGTGTAGATCATCTTGATATTACGACTCAAACGCATCAGATCTTTTAAATTATGCTGCGGCTTATATTTAGCTTTTAACGACGCGAATATCATACCTATAAATGGTGGCACAACTGCAATGACCACCCCGATTGACGCCGATAATATATCTAATCTATCTCCAAATAAGATTTCATAGAGTATAAACATCAAACCGAGCATCAACTGGCCGTATAATATCCGCTTCCCAGCTAGCATTATATCTTCGCTGGGGATACTAGCTTGCATCAGCAATCCTTAATTTAATTTTAAAAACACTGATAAAAATAATTAGCAACTATATTAATTAATGGACAATTAAATTTATCATCGACATAAAGTGTAATTATTTATCTACACAGCTTGCGAGAAGAAAGATACACCCAAAAAAGTCATAATATAAATAAAAATTAGCGAAACTTATCATTTCATTTTTGGAGAAAACATTTATTTGTATTCCATTAATGATCAAGCTACTTTTACGTGGTAAGTCACCAATTACAGACTAATCTATTCACATGGAGGTGAACTATTTAGTTATTTAAACCTTAACCTTTACTATTTTTTATAATCAAATTTATCAACTTATACTATATTTACTTAACTGTATTTCACTCCCTGATCATTTATTCTTCCCCACATTAAAGAATAGTTGATCATGGGGTGATTTTTTATTTCAAATTATTACCAGCGCCTTCTTCCTGCCTCCTTCCAAGAAAATGTAACGTTTTGTCAATAAAGTGCGCTACATTAATAACAACCCAAAGCAAAATTTCATGAAAATAATGCATTAAGCTATTCTATATCAATAGCTTAATGCATTATTTTGCTCGCTTACATTTGTTAAGTTCCAAAAATAGAAAGTAAGATGTCAGTGATAGAGATCACATAGATAAGTGCTATAACACTAATAATGATTATCTTGTAAACAATATTACTCATGGATACTCTCTTTGTTTTCAAAATTTATCTCATCTACGGATTGGCATTTGTCACGCTATTCTTTGCTATATTGCTGCGTGACATGTCGAGTAGTGAAATAAAAATTGCTAGGGTTCTTCCCTACTTAGGCATTTCGGGGTTGGTACTTGGTTTCCATGAATGGAGCGAGCTGTATCTTGCTATCTACCAACAAGAATTCGTCATCACTAAGCCGATGGAAGTGTTACTTCTGTTGAAGTTTGTTATCGCCTACCTTCCTTTGAACCTATTTGCTTGGAAGATGACCGAACTGCTCAACCCCAGCATGACCAAAACCGTCCGTCGTATCTGGTTAGCCTTAACAACACTATTGATCGCAATTTCTGTTTATCAATTTTCAACCCAAGACTTTAACGCCGTTACGATTAGCGCCACTCGCAATGCTCGACTACTATTTGGTTTAATTGCCTGCTTTGTGGCTGGGATTGGCTTTACGCTGTATTCAAAGCAGTTGGAAGAAAAAGAAGTTCCAAACCACTTATACTTCTTGCTCTCTGGTATCGCCTTCTTTATTTACGGATTGGGCAGCGCGCTTGTCTTTGCTCAACATGGCGCTTGGGTCTTGGTGTTCCGCTGCATCGGGGCTGTCATGCTGTTGATAACCCTTTGGCAAGCTCTAAAAATGTTTGATATTGAAAGAAAACAACAAATTGAAGATGCGTTGTCTCTTTCTCTCCAAAACCAGAAGCTAAAAGAGCTTGGAGAACTTTCTTCAGCCATCGCCCATGAAATAAAAACGCCGATTAGCAGCGCTCTGATGAGTTGTGATTTGTTAGAGCAGAATCGCGACAACCAAGACATCGCAGACCGACAAATCGTTCGTATTCGCCGAGGGCTCGAAAGAGCGGCTTGCATAAGTCAAGAAGTGCTTCGTTACTCACATCAGCACAATATTGAACGTGAACGAGTCAATGTTGAGAGCATCGTCAACGCCGCTCTCGATATGCTCCGCTATCGTCTGGCTCAATATGACCTGACCTTAGATATCGATCCTAAGCTTTATGTCAAAGGCGATAAGGCCTTGCTTGAAGAGGTTGTTATCAATCTTGTGTCCAATGCTCTTGATGCCAGTGCCAATCAGCGCAAGTTGGCCATCAGAGTTCAAAAAGATCATGACAAAGTGTCATTGAAAGTACGCGACTGGGGTACAGGAATGTCCCCTAAAACCTTCGAGAAAGCCACACAGCCTTTCTTTACCACCAAACCAAAAGGTAAAGGCACCGGAATGGGCCTTGCCCTCGTTAAACAAATTGCCACACAACATAACGGCTCTATTACATTCTCGAATGTTTGCCCGGGGCTACTTGTTGAGTTCAAACTACCAGGAGTTAAATAATGAAACTGCAACTACTTTTAGCTGAAGATGATACGGACTTGAGAGAAGTATTGGAGGAAGCATTATCACTTGAGGGCTTCGAAGTCACTGCTGTCGATAATGCTGAAGACGCACTGGATCTTGCGAAGGAGAAGACGTTTGATCTTGCTTTATTCGATGTGGTAATGGGTGGAATCACAGGCATTGATGCCCTGACAACTTTACGTCGTTTCCAACCCAATATCGGTGTTATCGTTACTACCGCGTTTGCGACGGTCGATCTTGCGGTTGATGCTATGAAAAAAGGCGCTGACGAGTTCCTCACTAAGCCATTTAACCTTTCCGCCCTTTCCGTGACGTTAAAACGCGTCCATGCCGAACGTTCGCCTAGAGATGTACAAAACGCCGAATCGCGTGATCAAGTCTTCAGCGCACTATCGAATCCAATACGCCGTACCGTAGTGAGACAACTAAAAGTGCATCACAAAATTAAATTTATGGACCTATGCCGTATTGTCGGTATCGAGGATCATACGAAATTCAACTTCCACCTAAGACAACTTGTAAACTGTGGGCTGGTAACTAAGGACAACGGCAAGGTATACACTTTAACTACTTTGGGCCAGCAGGTTTATACCAGCATGCTTCAATAAGTTCGACAAACAGTCATCAGTTCTTGGTAGGCACTTCTATCGCGAGAGTGCCTACTCGATCTTACAGGAGCCATTTGTGTGCTTTCGAATAGAGAATAATCACTCAGATAACTCTGAAATTGCCTCCTGTAATTCCCCTTCAGCATCCGCTAGTTTGCGCTCCTTTTTTTTGATTTTTTTCTGATCACCCTTAGCTTTTGCTTGCTCCAGATCTTGAGCTCTTTCCGCTACCTTTTTCTTCTTGCTCTCCACTTTCTGCATTCGTTCCTCATAGAGCTTTTCATCAGTGCAGTAATTTTGAACATTCTCTATGGCTAATTCGAGGCTTTGGATCTCATGAGTGTTGTTATACTTTTTAGCATATTCCAGCTTGGTTTTGAGTCGCTGCTCTTTGGCCGCACACCCCGTCAACGCTTCTTGGGCAGACACACTGCCACTAACGGCTAAGGTAAGTGCTAGCAAGGTCAATGTCATTTTTCTCATAGTGTACCTCAATAGATTATGTCTCTTAGAATTCGGAAAAAGAAACTAGTGGCATAAAAAAACAAACACCATTTAGCTTAATACTAAGATACTACATGTAAAGATTAATTATCTAAATTGGCATAAATTGGAGCCATGCGCCCAAAATGACGCATGAGTGCATACACATGACGTATTTTTCTATCAATCGCATACTGCTTATAAACACACTCTAAGTATTCATCGGTTCACGTTCACGGACAAAACACAAACTATACAAAATTGGCACAACCAATAAGACAATCGGTAACGAAAACAATAAACCATAGCCTAATGTTAACGACATCGGCCCCATATAAACGTCAGTGCCACCGATACCGTAAGCGAGTGGTAATAAGCCCACTACTGTTGTCAGCGAGGTTAATAATATTGGGCGCAGTCGACTTACGGATGCCTCTATAACCGCATCAACACCACAATTTCCATCAGCTCTTAGTTCGTTGATTCGATTAATGAGAACCAAAGCGTTATTCACAACGACTCCAGTCATTCCGAGTACCCCTATCAGCGCAAATAAAGACAACGCTTGAAAGTGCACAACCAATGCCATCAACGATGCAACAACAGCAAATGGAATCACTGCCATTACTAAGAGTGGTTGTAGTAGCGAATTAAACATGATTGCGAGAACGAAATAGATCGCCACCATAGCGGAAGGAAAAGCAACAATAAATCCACTCATGGTTTCATTAGTTTTTTCCACTTCGCCACCAATATCAATAGTTACTGTAGCAGCGTATTTACCCTGTAGTTCAGTAAGTAACTCGTTCGACAGCGCTACTGAACTTAGGGCATCATCCGTTATCTGTGCCGTTACTGTCACTTCTCGCTGTCCATTGTAATGTTTGATCAGTCTAGGGGAGTCAATTTGCTCTACTCTTGCCAAACGACTCAAAGGGACTTGTTTTCCATCTGAGGTATAGATCTTTGTTGTCGCTAACTTTTCTAGAGATCGGTAGTCTTCATTTAAAATCATACGGATATCGACTTCTCGGGTGCTTAACCACGTGGAAGTGATTTTCTCGCCATCAAACGCAATACGTAGTGTATTGGCAAGGTCCGCTACCGTGAGTCCATATTTCGCTAGCCATGTGTGCTGTGGCACTATTTTTAATTGAGGATCTTTTAAGGCTTCACTGTTAGTCACATTCGCAAGACCAGAGTGCTCGGCTAACCATTTAGATACCAACTCGACCGCTTGTTGACGATCATGCTCCAATCCTCCCAAGACACGTACTTCGATAGGCTCTCCTGGAGGCGGTCCTCCTGCATCAATGGAAAACTTAACAAACACCTGGTCACTGTAACTGGCAACCTTACGATTCAGTTCAGCGACGATCTCATCTGCTGTGCGCTTTCGTTGGCTATAATCACTCAAGTTGATTCGACCTGTACTCACTGGCGATTGATAAGTCATTTCAAAACTGTCGAGTTCGTCTACGGGTAGTGACTTTATTGCCTGCTCGATTCCCGCATGCATTACGCGAACATTTTCTAACGAAGTTCCCGGCTTTACCTCGGTATGTACCTCTACATATTTTGCTGCTTGTGAAGGAAAGATATCTAATTTAAGAGTCATCACAAGACTCGTCCCTGCTAATGCAACAACGATCGCCGCGGTAATAACAGACTTTCTGTAGCGAAGACATTTAGTCAACATCCGCTGATACCAGCTAGCTACCTTAGTGAATTTGTCTGAAGTAGCACGTTTTGATTCTAACGAACCAGAAAGGTGTGCAGGTAAGGTAAAGGTACATTCACTAAGAGAAAACAGCAGTGCGGTAATAACCGTAATTGGGATAACGACAATCACTTTCCCCATAATGCCAGGAATAAACATCATCGGAATGAATACCAAGGCCGTGGTCGTCAAGCTGGCCAAAATAGGCTTAATGACTGCTTTAGTTCCCTCAATTGCTGCTTCAAATCCTTGTTTCCCCGCTTCTTTTTGTTGATAAATGCTTTCGGCAACAATCACTGAATCATCAACAATGATTCCTATAACTAACAACAATGCCGCCAAGGTAATGCTATCGAGATTCAGCCCAAGCATCGGCAACACTATCATGACACCCAATATGCAAAATGGAATTGAAATAGAAACCCAAAAAGCAACTTGTCTTTTGAGTACCATGCTCAAAACTAGTAATACTAAGAGAAGACCAATAGCACCGTTGGTCGACACGATCGTAAAGCGATTGCTCATGTCATCAGCGAGATTCATTCCATATTGGAAAACGAACTGCCCCTGGTACGTAGTTTGTTCTTGCTCTATCAACGCTTTGATACTGGCGACCGTTTTTGTGATATCCGCATTGCCGCTGTTAGAGATATCGAATAACACCGCATCTTGACCATTGATCACTCCTTGTTGCGTCGCTTTCGCAAAGGTATCAATCACTTGCGCAATATCGGAAACTTTCACTATAGTGCCGCTAGGGAGCGCCTTAATAACAATATTTCCAATTTCCTGCGCCGATTGCACTTGAGTCATCGTGATCAGCTTTTGCTCGCTGTTTTTAGCACGTACCATTCCGCCCGATTGTGATAAGTTCGACTGGACAATTGCATTACTGATCTCGGCAAACGTTAATTGATAACGACTCGCCTTTGTTGGATCAATCTCTATCCAAAACTCTCGCTCGCTATACCCAGAGAGTGTGACGGTTTGAACACCTGAGAGTGCGCTTATCGCACGTTCTAAGTGGTACGCATACTCTTGTAACTCTCCATTCCCTTGCGTCTCGCCAACAGCACTGAGGCCGAACGATAGAACAGAAAATGAAGATGTTTGCTTTTGAGTCACTAGTGGCGGGTTAGTGATATCTTTCGGTAAACCACTCACTCTATCGACGGCTTGTTGAATATCGCGCATAACTTGTGTGGAATCGACATCTGGAAGAAACTCCAGTTCTATTGCAGAAAAGCCATCCACAGATTGAGAGGAAAAAAAGTTAATACCTTTTACAGTGCGTAACTCTTTCTCCAATGGATTAGTAACATTGACTTCAACGTCGGAAGCCGTTGCTCCTGGGTAATGGGTCGTCACCTCAGCGGACTCGAAGGCAACATCGGGGTATTCTTGCAGTTTAAGAGTGTATAGTGAAATCACTCCCATCATTAATACCATAATCGTAATAATTCGGGCGAGAAACGGGCGTCGAGCAAAAAAGGAGATTAAAGAAAACATGGTCAAAGTCGCCTCTTATTTCACTGAAGTTGTGATTTGCGAAACATCGGTTGTGGCATACATCGACATACCTGGTATCAGCTTAAAATCGGTGTTTTTTATATCAACTTCAATCGGATAAGCCATGTGCTGAACATCCATTTCCACTCCTATACGAGCAATGGATGACACCACTTTTTGCTCTGGACTTGTCTCTGCCCAAAGTTCTATCGACTGCCCCACCGATAGCAAAGACATATCATGCTCACTAGCTAACAGACGTACCGTCAACGTATCAATATTCACAAGTCGATAAAGCAAATCACCTTGGTTTACCCAAGCACCAACTTGTGTATCACGGCTCACCACAAAGCCTTCAATGTCGGCTCGGATACTTGTCTCCTCGAAGTTTTTCTGAGCAATATCAAGTTCAATTTGTGCCAGCTTAAGTAATGCTTTGGCATTGAGGTAATCAGCTTTGGCGATATCAAGTTCATTAACAGATAAGTTATTATTTTTGAGCAACTCTTTATAACGCTCGTATATGGAACGTTTGAGTTTGAGCTCTGCTTGTGCCAGTTCCAGATTGGCCGTGGTACGTGCTAGTTCAAACTGAAAGTCTTGCTTTTTAACTTCAGCTATAACCGTGTACTGCTGAACCTTATCACCGACCTCTACGCCCATGGTTTCAATCACGCCATTAACTTCCGCAACCACATTTACCGATGACAAACTGACCGTTTGCCCAATTAGTTCTATGGCTTGCCCCCAAGGCGCCACCAGACTTAAAGCCAAACAAACTAATGATTTTGGTGTTTTCATATCTCACACTCCCTTAGTAAATAAGAGCAGTGTGCAGGAGTCGATGTCGAGGTTTTGTCAAAGCTGTTTTACCACTTGGCAATCGCGTTTCGACAAAAAATCGACACAAATTTGCTATCATCAATTCACGCTATTGAATTGGAAACATGTATGAGTGTGTTATCTGGCAGCCAGATCCTAGTCGTCGAAGACAATGAAGAACTACAAGGCATATTGGCGGACTTTTTTGACGTCAAAAAAGCGGAAGCGGACTTTGCAAGCAATGGTGATTTAGGCCTATCGCTTGCTCTATCTCATGCTTTCGATGCCATTATTCTAGATGTAATGATGCCAAAAAAAGATGGAATGCAGGTAGCACGAGAACTGCGCCTTAAAGGTTGCACGACACCTATTCTTATGCTGACAGCACTAAATGGAAAATCTGACTTATTGACCGGTTTCGATTCTGGAGTTGACGATTTTCTCACCAAGCCGTTCCAGTTTCCTGAACTCGAAGCCAGACTTAGCGCACTAATTTAGCGCTATCGTGGTCAAGTTGCCAAAAGCACACTGAGATATGGCGATATTGTTATTGATGAAAAAAGCCATCAAGTGACACAACAAGGCGTAAATATAGAGTTAAGCCCCGCGACTTATCAAATCCTACTCGCCCTAGTAAAAGCTCAAGGTGAAGTGGTAGCAAGAGAGTCATTAATTAAGACTCTTTGGGGGGAAAATGTGCCCGATAAAGACGTATTACGAAGTCATATCTATTTACTGAGAAATGTCATAGATAAGCCGTTCGATGTTCCATGCCTAATGACGGTACCTAAATTTGGCTTCAAACTGGTAATTCAATGATGAAAAGGTCAAAGTCACAACCTAGTTATTACTCCATAAAACACGTCAAAGCTCGCTTGTTACAAACCTTCTCTCTTATCGCTTTGGTCACTTCTTTTTTGGTTTTCTTTGCTTTTTCGCTTCACTTGGCCTTAGAAGAAGACGACCAGATCGAACATCACTTAGTGTCATTTGAAGAAATAGCCCAATCCTACTATCAACTTCGCCAAGTAAATCAGGCTCAGCTCAGTAAAAGCGTTACCGCGTATTTTGATGCTAATATGCTACCGAAAAGAATCGCACAACAAGGGCCTTTACCATTAGGAAAAGTAACGAAATACAATACCTTCCTCGAAGATGGCTTCTTGGTCTATCACACCAAGTTTCAGTTTAACGAGCAAACTATCCCGCTTTACCTCACCATTGATTCGAGAGCGATGGACTTTGGAGATGGCTCTTGGGACACATTGATGCTCATTTCAATGCTACTGATGGTCTTTCTGATTTTTGTCTTGCGGTTATCGCTGAAAAGGGTCTTCGACACATTAATGTCGCCAATCTCATCCCTCACCCACCAACTCGCAAGTAACCAAGACGGAGCATTCTCTATCACAGAGCATTCAATTATAGAGCTGCAAACACTCACCGAGCATCTTAATAGTTACACGCAAATGAAAGAGCGTGTCGCCAGACAAGAGCTTATGTTTGCCAAGTATGCGAGCCACGAGTTGAAAACGCCCATTGCCGTGGTATTGGGTGCAGCCAACTTACAGGCAATGAAACAAGATGAGGCTTTTCAAACCAAGCAGCGTGAACTCATAATCAAAGCGGCGAACGGCATGCAACAGACCGTGGAACTGCTACTAAACATCGTCAAACAAGAAAATTCGAGTCCCGATAGTTTATCGACTAAAGTCACTGAACAAGATTTGGAGCTAGCCAAATACCATTCAAGTGCTCCAAAAGACACAAAGGTAACGGTGCAAATCGAAGAAGGGACAACGGTTAACCTACCATTGATAGCCGTGAGAATGATAGTCGGAAATTTGCTAGACAATGCCACACGTTTTACAGCCAAAGGGGAGATTTCCGTCCGTATCTCATCTCAGGAAATTTGCATTACTGATAACGGCAGTGGACTGAACAATAATAACGATATTGAGCATGGGCTGGGGCTGCTGATTGTTCATCGGATCGCAGAAAGCTATGGCTGGCAATTTACACTTTCGAACAATACTAACGGTAATGGATGCTGCGCGAGACTCATACGGATTGATAGCTAGACGCAAACGATAGGAACCAAGTCGTTCCTATCGTTACACTATCATCACCCGTAATCCTCAGTTGTCGCTAGATTGCTTGACTAGATCTGGGAACTGTTCGAACAAAAAATCTAAGAACAAGCGAATGCGTTTGGGTTGGTATTTTTTACTCAAATAGACCACATTCAAATCCGCACTTGATAGCGTTGTCGAAGTATTGAAGTTTTTCATATAGCCGTTAAGTACTATTACCAAACGACGATGGTTAATGTCTGCCTGAACATCCAATAGTGACTTAAGAACAATACCCGATTCGTTAACGTTCGACAGGTGGTCATTGAGGTAGAGATAAGGAATGACGTCAGGATAGCGTTCTGAAAACTCACTGAGAACGGGTATAATGTATTGTTTGCCAAGGTCTTTTGGCGCAGACACTCTCTGCGCGCCTTCTACCTCTTTAACGCCAGTTTGGATAATATTTTCCACTTTATTGACGTTATCCAATATATCCAAGCAAGCTTTGTAGTAGAGTTCTCCTAGTCAGTTAACGATACGTCTCGAGTGCTTCGATTAAGCAGTTTAACACCATAACGCTCCTCCAAAGCCTGAAGCCTAGCCGTCATTGAGGCTGGCGACAATCCAAGGTCTCTGCCCGCAGCCGCTAGCCCCTGGTGCTTAATAATGCTCGCGAACATCTCCATATCTGAAAACTTATCCATAGGCGCTCCATTATTTACCCAATCTGAATAATGATTTCGTATTTTGTCCAATTATAAAACTAAGTCGAATAAATATAATGGGCGTTATCAAATGAAGTCATCGAATTGAGATAAACAATAATGAACCGCGAAAAAACAATTTACGTCATTTTAGGTGGCGCATCAGGTATTGAAGGAGCTATCGCTCAGCTCGTTAATCACGAAGAGAAGATCGCCCATGTGGCTAGTCGCTCAAATGATCTAGATATCAGCAACGAGAAAGAGATGCACTGCTACTTCGAATCCATCGGTACTTTCGACCATCTTATTGTCACTGCAGGATCAGCGGCGCCTGCAGGCAAAGTAAAACAGGTGACCTTAGAGCACCTGTTTTTCATCAACTAAAGAATTTTACGAATAAAGTGCTTTCCTCGAAAAGGAAAAAACCAGAAACCGCCCTCCATTTAATTAGAGCTCTAACAATTTATTTCGGACAAAATGCTGTCACACGCACAAAAAAGATTCAAATAGCTCGATTTTTTATATGTGAAATTAGGAGGCTACTTAAAATAATCCCCAAAAAAATAGACTCTAATCATTAGAATACAAACAAATTGACATTGAACGCGCTTTATCACGCCAACCTTCATTAGTGAGAGCGGCGAATGACAGCATTAGCGTGCACCTGATAAATAGCACTATTGATTAGCTTAGGTATTGGCATAATACTCTGCTAGAATCGCCCGCCATAGCGCTACCTTGTACTAATATTTCTAGTGTCTACCCCGCGTAGCCAACTAGGTTGTATCACGGTGCCATCTACCTGATAAATAGGAATGACCATGATGACAGATGAAGAAAGAATCGAACTCCAACAAAATAACCCGTTACATGGCCTTAAGTTAGAAACAATGCTAAACGAGCTAGTCGACTTTTATGGCTGGGACATTCTTGATACAGCGATGCGTTTTAACTGCTTCCATACGAAACCAACGATTGCAAGCAGTGTAAAATACCTCAAAAAGACTGAGTGGGCTCGCGAAAAATTAGAGAATTTCTATATGTATCGTTTTAAGCGCATGCCTCTTGCCTCTGCAGAAGAATACGATCTACCGCCTCGTGCACGCACGTTTCCTCATGGATTAGAACCTAAAGAACCAATGCCACTGACTGTTGATTCCATTTTGAAGTCTCAAGCAAAGGCGGCTTCAGCGTTCAAAAGCCGCGCATCGCGCGGACGTCATTCTCGCGGATAAGCTCAGACAGCGTTGAAACGATAACAGCCGCTGCTTTTTGAGCATGCGGCTGATGTCTTTTGAGTTGCCGTGGTAAACCTCTTACAGCGATTGTACTCGTGCCGGTAAGAACACCTCTCCCAACATGCATCTCACGCTACCTCCACCAATGTTTTCAATGGTAGAAACATCAAAGGGAAGCAACTTGCCATGAGTAGACAGTTGCTGCTTTTGTGCCGGGGTGAATGCGTCGAACGCGGATTGTGACATGGCGATCACCTTGTCACCATTGACTGTTTCAAGCTGCAGGATATTGCCGCAAAACTGATTAACCTGCTCAAGGGTAATATCAATGACTTGTTTTGTATTCGCCAACGACTTGACCACAAATCGTCGTTCGTACTCGGGAATCACCTCGGAACAAATCACTGCGAAATGCTCACCAATCGCCATCATGACATTAGTGTGGTAAATAGGCTGCCCAGATGGTAGCGCCGTTTGAAATGACACGACTCGATGATAGCCAATACGTCTTGCATAATCTTCAAGAGCTTCACGCTCGCATCGTTGAGAAAGCGCCGCATAAATCGTTTTGTTGACGTGATCTTTAACCATCACTCCCGTGCTTTCAAGAAAAGCCCCTTGATCCAAATATTTGGTCAAGGAATCCACCGCGACCACTTTCCTTCCTGCGGCGGTTAGGCTATCAATCAATGCTTGAGGTCTCACCTCTTGCTGGCGGTTGTTACAAGCCATTGGAAAAGTATAAAATGCGCCTTCATGAGTGGTACTAAACCAATTGTTGGGAAAGACCGCGTCTGGTGTTTCACTCGCGTCTAATGGGTAGTCAAACTCAACGACTTGAATGCCCGCCCGGCGCAACCCTGCCACCATTGCTTTAAATTCTGTCATTGCATTGTGTTTCACCGACTTGGCATCCAGGGTAACTTGGTGTTGAAATTCGTTATCTGCAGCCGTCTGTGCATTAAAACCAAACTCTTTCGGTGGCACCATTACCACACAATTGGCATTTTGAACCGATTGACCAAAACGCGCCGATTCTGTTGATTCGATACTCGCTATCATTCCGTGACTCATAAGGGCCCCACTTCACTACTTTTTGTGCAACAATTCTTAGATTGTAAATAATGTGTTAAATATTAATTTACTGAATGCCATGTTTTTTTGTTTCCCCCGCACCATTAATTACTGATATTTTCCAGTAATACAGTAATAATTACTGCTTAGTTTCGAAGAAACCTGTTTTCATCAGCGGAATAAGGGAACGATAAGGTGAGAGTTACAGCCAATATTCTGCTGTTAAATTGCTACAATTGTTGAGCAGTTTGGTTAAAGGTTATACACTGTTTCATATCTGAATTTTCAGGTTTCTTTCTGTTGTTCTAACCCGCGAAATGGACCTTTCGCTATGTAAAATTACATTATTAATTTGTTCTTATTATTACTCTTATCCTCGGATTGGAGGATTTTTTATCTCTTCTCGAAAGCCATAAAATAACTTCAAAAGTTGGGTTTTCTAACGATTTAGGTGAATCATGTTTAAACGCTTTGAAAATTTCACAGAAGCTTTTCCAAAGCAAGAACCCGAGCAATCACCAGAGGGCATTTTTGCGTTTTGTCGGCACTACACGCGTGGTTTCGAAAAACCATTACTGATTATGGCACTGCTAAGTACTACGGTTGCCATCATTGAGGTTGCACTGTTTGGGTTTATGGGCGAACTCGTCGACTGGTTGACTTCAAGTAATCCTGAAACCTTTATGGATGAAAATGGTTCAACACTAATGTGGTTGGGTCTGGTGGTACTGTTTGTAATGCCCGCTTTAATCTTGGTGTACTCATTAATTACTCACCAGACCTTGCTGGGTAACTACCCGATGTCGATTCGCTGGCAAGCACATCGTTATTTGCTTAAGCAAAGCTTGTCATTTTATCAGGATGACTTTGCAGGACGGGTTGCGACGAAAGTCATGCAAACCGCACTTGCAGTGCGTGAGACAGTAATGAAAACAGCCGACGTCTTTATTTACGTGTCCGTTTACTTTACTTCCATGCTGGTCATTTTGGCTCAAGCCGACCTGCGTCTAATGTTACCAATGCTGTTTTGGCTTTTGGCGTACATTGGTATTCAGATTTACTTTGTACCAAGACTCAAAAAAGTGGCATCAGAACAGGCCGATGCGCGTTCTTTGATGACAGGACGCATTGTCGACAGTTACACCAATATTTCTACGGTCAAACTGTTTTCTCACAGTCGTCGTGAAACAGAATACGCCGAAGAGGGTATGGAAGGCTTCTTAGATACGGTCCATCGTCAGATGCGCCTAGTCACAGGATTTGATGTTTCGGTTCAATTAGCCAACTATATTCTGCTGTTCTCTATCGCAGCTATTTCCATTTCTTTATGGATGGACAGTGCCATTACCGTGGGCTCTATTGCTATCGCCATCAGTTTAGCGTTGCGTATTAATGGTATGTCGATGTGGATCATGTGGGAAGTCGGCGCACTGTTTGAAAACATGGGCACGGTGGTTGATGGTATTAAAACCTTATCAAAACCTATCGCGATTCAAGACGAACCCAACGCAAAACCTATTAAGGTTGAGCAAGGCGGTATTGAGTTTGATGATGTCAGTTTCCACTATGGTGAGAACAAAGGTGTGATTAGTCATTTAAACCTAAATATCAAGCCGGGCGAGAAAGTTGGCTTAGTCGGTCGTTCTGGCGCAGGTAAATCCACCTTAGTCAACTTGCTACTGCGCTTCCATGATGTTGAAGGTGGCAGTATTCGTATTGACGGACAACCCATTGATAAAGTGACTCAGGATTCGTTGCGCAGTAAGATCGGCATGGTAACGCAAGATACCTCGCTGTTACACCGCTCAATTCGAGACAACATTTTATATGGTAAGCCTGATGCCAGCGAAGAGGAGCTGCTAGCGGCGACGCGACAAGCGCACGCTCATGAGTTCATTGATACCTTGACCGACCCGTTTGGTAATGTAGGTTACGATGCTCAAGTAGGTGAGCGAGGCGTGAAATTGTCTGGAGGACAAAGACAGCGTATTGCTATTTCACGTGTATTGCTAAAAAACGCACCGATTCTGATTCTGGACGAAGCTACATCGGCACTCGATTCTGAAGTAGAAGCAGCCATTCAGGAAAGTCTTAACGAGTTGATGGAAGGCAAAACGGTGATCGCCATTGCCCACCGACTGTCCACGATTGCCGCGATGGATCGTTTGATTGTGCTGGATAAAGGTGAAGTCATTGAAGAAGGCTCTCACCAGGAACTCATCAGCCATGGTGGTATTTACGCGCAGTTATGGGCTCACCAAACTGGTGGGTTTATCGGGGCCGACGAAGACGACGATCAAGACATCGTTGCCTAACGGCATCATTCTGTCTAAAGGAGCTCATTCGAGCTCCTTTTTTCTTCCGTATGAACAAACTCGCAACAATGTGACCCACTAGCGAAATTTACACTCTTGTTGGATTATGCAAGCTTTTTCCTACCCAGATCAGTACTTGGTCTTTCATTGATGCGCATTATAACTCTATCGTTATAAAGAGAGGAGTTGTTATGTTTTATGTTCATATGCTACTACTTTTGGCAGTGATATTTGTTGGTATACGTTATGGAGGCATTGCCTTTGGTTTGCTAGGCGGACTTGGGGTCTCTATTCTAAGCTTCTTCTTTGGTATCGCACCGGGACAACCGCCCATCGGTGTTATGCTGATTATCCTCGCTGTGGTTGCCGCTTCCGCTACATTGGAAGCCACAGGTGGCCTTAAACTCTTAGTAAAGTACGCTGAAATTTTACTACGAAAGCACCCATCTAAAGTGGTTTTCCTCGGTCCACTTTGTACCTACTCGCTCACTGTATTAGTCGGCACTGGTCACTCGGTTTACCCTCTACTTCCCGTTATTTATGACGTAAGTATTAAGCGTGGAATTCGCCCAGAACGACCAATGGCCATCTCTACGATTGCCTCACAGATGGGAATTACTGCAAGTCCTATTGCCGCCGCCGCCGCTGTGGTTATGGCAACCGCGGCCACCAACAATTTAGACATTACATTGGGTCAAGTTCTACTCGTCACTATTCCAGCGACGCTTACCGGTGTTCTTATCGCGGCAACGTGGAGTCTTAAGCGTGGTAAAGATCTTAACGACGACCCTGAGTTTTTAGAACGCTGTAAAGATCCAAAGTTTAAAGCGCAATTGATTGATACCAGTGAAGCAAGTAGCGGCGCGGCTGGACAACAAGAAGATAAAAAAGCCAAACGTGGATTGACCGTCTTTTTGCTGGGTATTCTGACCGTTATCTGCGTTGCGATGTTTGGTAAGGACCTAGGACTGCTACCTGACGGAGTGAGTACGTCAACAGCACTGCAATTTTTGATGTTGTCGGTGGGTGCCATTATCTTGCTGACGACCAATGTTGATCCGAAAAAAATCGTCAATACCAACGTGTTCATTGCTGGTATGAGCGCCGTCATTATTATCTTTGGTATTGCATGGATGAGTGACACCATTATTGCTCACAACAAACCATACATCATTAGCTTGGTTGAAGATGTCGTTCAAACACACCCTTGGACATTTGCCATCGCCATGTATGCTTCGTCAGTGTTCCTTAAGAGTCAAGCTGCCGTATTAACCATTATGTTGCCGCTAGGGTTTGCCTTGGGGATTCCCGCTGAGGTACTCATTGGTGTTCTGCCAGCCTGCTACGCATACTACTTCTTCCCATTCTATCCATCAGACTTAGCCGCGATCACTTTTGACCGCTCTGGAACAACAAAAATCGGTAAGTACATCCTAAACCACAGCTTCTTGATTCCTGGTTTCATCGGCGTATTCGTGGCCACTTGTATTGGTTATGCACTATCAACGGGTGTATTGCCAATTTGGTTATGGGCTCTCGCTGTCGGGGGACTGGCCTTTGCTGTTAATGGCTATATGAACCGCTTGAGTAGTGAAACTCTTAAGCTGGCTTAATAACGCCCCCACTCACCAAAAACGGAGCTACTTAGCTCCGTTTTATTGAGTATTGAAGCAAACGCCAGTGTGCGTAAAGCGTGCTGTACTGTTTTTAGCCGAAATTTACACTCTGTAGCACATTGTGAACCCTCTCACAGGCCACCGAATCCACTCTTATTTTTCAATTAGTTAATTTTACGCCCAGCGTTCACCTCAACCATAAAAACCTCTTTGTAGCAAAAATGTTACAAAAACAAACCTCACCGCCCTTTTCCACTAAATCGTTGAACCAGTTTCTTTTTCTTCACTAATTAGCCAAATTTTATATAGGAACCGCGCTATACCAATAGAAAGCTCCTCACCACAAAAGGAGCGCAATGACTATCAAAAGGAAAAGGAAACTGACATGAGCATCAATTTTAACCCTCTCGGCACCGACGGCTTTGAGTTTGTGGAATACACCGCAGCAGACGACAACGGCATCAACGATCTCAAACGTCTTTTCGACTCCTTAGGGTTCGCTGAAATTGCTAAACATCGCTCGAAAGAAGCATGGCTATATCGCCAAGGTGACGTTAACTTTATCGTCAATGCTCAGCCTCACAGCCAAGCAGAGGCATTCGCCCGAGTGCACGGCCCTTCTGTATGTGGTATGGCATTTCGAGTAGAGGATGCAGGTAAAGCCATGGCTCACGCTTTGGAAAATGGTGGTCAACAATATGTGACCGAAATTGGTCCAATGGAACTCAGTATTCCCGCCATCTATGGCATCGGCGAGAGCTTGCTGTATTTTGTCGACCGTTATGGCAGCAGCAGTATTTACGATGTTGATTTCAAATTCTATCCCGACGCCGACAAGCGATTAGCTGAACAAGACGTGGGTTTATACGAACTTGACCACCTGACCCATAATGTTAAGCAAGGACACATGGATGTGTGGTCAGGATTCTACGAGCGTATTGGCAACTTCAGAGAAATTCGTTACTTCGACATTGAAGGTAAACTGACGGGGCTGGTTAGCCGAGCTATGACCGCGCCTTGCGGAAAAATCCGAATTCCAATTAATGAGTCCTCTGACGATAAATCACAAATTGAAGAGTTTATTCGTGAGTACAACGGTGAAGGGATTCAGCACATCGCTCTGACAACCGATGATATCTACCAAACAGTACAAACGCTTCGCGAGCGTGGGATGGACTTTATGCCAACACCTGATACCTATTACGAGAAGGTTAACGACCGTGTGGTAGGCCACGGCGAAGATGTTGACCGCCTCCAAGACTTGAGAATCCTCATCGATGGCGCTCCAATGAAAGATGGCATCTTGTTGCAGATCTTTACGCAAACCGTTATTGGCCCAGTGTTCTTTGAAATCATTCAGCGCAAAGGCAATGAAGGGTTTGGCGAGGGTAACTTTAAAGCGCTGTTTGAGTCCATTGAAGAAGACCAAATTCGTCGTGGGGTACTTAATGATGCGTAAATGGCCAACGTTCCCTCACAGAGAGGGAACTTACTCCAAACAGGCGCACGCCGATTTTCCTGAAGAAGCCATCTACGAGCGGGAGGCGGGTCGAGAGGGTTTCTTTGGTCCTGCCACCCACTTCCATCACCAACATGCTCCTACTGGCTGGACAGAGTGGGAAGGCGAGCTCAAGCCGCGTGCTTTTAACCTCAACAATATAGAGGGTGCGCAGCAAACATCACCATGGTCGATACCCATCGTACTGGAAAATAACGAATGTAAAATTCGAGTCTGGCGGCTGCAAGACACCATGTCCCACCTCGTTCGTAATGCTGATGGGGATGAGCTGTTGTTTATTCATCAAGGCAGCGCTGATCTATATTGCGACTATGGTCATCTAGAGGTCTCTGACGGGGATTACGTCCTGATTCCCCGCTCCACTAATTGGCGCTTAGAACCGCATAGTCCGATGTTCTTATTGATGATCGAAAACACAGGGTCGGCTTATGCGTTGCCTGACAAGGGCATCGTCGGTCAACACGCGGTGTTCGATCCTGCGGTTCTTGAGCCACCAGCCATTAACGACAAGTTCAAAGCTCAATACAGCGAAAATCAAACTCAAGTACAGTTGAAACGTGGTGGAAAAGTGAATGTCATCACCTATCCGTTCAACCCTCTGGATGCAATAGGCTGGCACGGTGATTTGTCAGTGCTGAAACTCAACTGGCGTGATATTAGACCTTTGATGTCGCACCGTTATCACCTTCCTCCTTCAGCACACACCACCTTTGTTGGAAACGGCTTTGTGGTCTGTACTTTTGTCCCTAGACCGATTGAAACCGACCCCGGTGCGCTGAAAGTACCGTTTTATCACAACAACGATGATTACGACGAAGTGCTGTTCTATCACGCGGGCGATTTCTTTAGCCGTGACAATATTGAAGCGGGGATGATGACGTTCCACCCAGCAGGCTTTACTCATGGACCACACCCGAAAGCTTTCCAAGCCGGAAGAGAAGCCAAGAAAACCTTTACTGATGAAGTGGCAGTGATGATCGATACCCGTAACGCACTGCATCATAGTCCAGAAGCGGCAAACGTTGAAAATAACCAGTACGTCTATAGCTGGAAAACAGGAAAATAATATGAAGTTAGCCACATTAAAAGACACCTCTCGTGACGGCCAACTCGTGGTCGTGAGCCGTGACTTATCACAATGTATTACGGTGCCTGATATCGCGAATACATTGCAATTCGCACTCGACAACTGGCAACAGACCAAACCTCTATTGGAAGAGGTGTACTTGGGACTCAACCAAGGGATCTTGCTCCAAGCGATGCCATTTCACCAAAACCAGTGCGAATCACCATTGCCAAGGGCCTATCAATGGGCGGATGGGTCAGCCTATGTCAATCATGTCGAACTTGTTCGTAAAGCCCGCGGAGCAGAAATACCAGACAGCTTTTGGACTGATCCGTTAATGTACCAAGGTGGTTCAGACACTTTTCTCGCCCCGAGAGATCCTATCGTCATGGAAAGCGAACAATGGGGCATAGACTTTGAAGGCGAAGTTGCGGTTGTGACCGGCGATGTCCCTATGGGTTGCTCGACTGCACAAGCCTCTGACGCAATTCAATTGCTGATGCTGGTCAATGATGTTTCGCTTCGCGGCCTTATCCCACAAGAGCTCGCTAAAGGGTTTGGTTTCTTTCAATCGAAACCATCCTCGGCGTTCTCTCCCGTTGCAGTCACGCCGGATGAATTATCAGAGGCGTGGCAAGACAACAAAGTGCATTTACCGCTTGTTTCTGTCTACAACCGTGAACCTTTCGGTCACCCTAATGCTGGGATCGACATGACATTCGACTTTGCCCAACTGGTTGCTCATGCCGCTAAGACTCGTCCTTTGTCAGCTGGCACTATCGTTGGCTCTGGCACGGTTTCTAATAAGCAAGGGACAGAATATGGCACCTCTATCGAAGAAGGCGGCGTCGGCTATTCATGCATTGCAGAGCGGCGCATGATAGAGACCATAAGAGATGGTAAACCAAGCACATCGTTTATGCATTTTGGTGACACGATTAAGTTGGAAATGCTCGATAAAAACGGCCACTCCATCTTCGGTTCCATTGAACAGGTGGTGGAAGCATACAAGGATTAACCATGACTCAATTTGTTCTGTATGAGTATTGGCGCTCGTCCGCCTCTTATCGGGTACGAATTGCTTTAAACCTGAAGCAGTTACCTTACCTATCCATGCCTATTCATCTGCTTAAAGATGGCGGAGAGCAACATCACGCCATGTATGCAGAGCTCAATGCCAACGAGTTAGTCCCGACGCTGGTCGATAATGATTTTGACGGTGAAAAACTGGTACTGAATCAGTCTCTCACCATCATAGATTACTTAGATGAGCACTTTCCTCATCCGCGACTAACGCCCGTGTCAGGCCGCGAACGTTACCTCGTGACCGCATTGGCTCAAGACATCGCTATCGATTTACATCCCATCAATAATCTACGCGTTATCCAAAAGCTCAGTAGAGACTTTGACTTTGATGAGACCAGTAAAGCCAAATGGATGCAGCACTGGATTGAACTTGGATTTCATGCGCTAGAGAAAAAGCTCAGCGATGTGCACGGAAAGTATTGCGTCGGTGATAGCATCAGCTTAGTGGATGTTTGTCTAGTCCCTCAGGTCTACAACGCGGAGCGGTTTGGTGTCGACCTGAGCCCGTTTCCAACCATTGCATCAATTTGTTCGACACTTCGTGAACATCCTGCTTTTGTTGCCGCAGAACCAGAAAGGCAACCCGATGCCAGTTAATGAACAAGACCAGTATCAAAATGCTGGTCTTTTTATTGTTATTCAATAAATTAAGCCACATTAGATGGCGGCCAAGGTCGATGCTGCTCAGAGTCGACCCATTCCTGTACCCATTGTGGCGTTTCGTTGTCTGCAGGGCTTACACCTGCGGCATCCACTACTTCAAGCGGAGCAACGATGCCTTGCTTTGATGTGACACCTGCTCGAATCAAAACCGATGAGCAAGGCTCGCCTTTCACCCACATAGACTGTTCGAGGTAAAACCACTTGTCATCTGTTGCGACGCATTGGGTTTTCATGGTGATTTTATCAAACATGTGGATGCGCTTTCGATAACGGACTGAGCTGCCTGCAACGACTAGTCCCCAACGTTTTTTCTTTAGTGTCGACATCAAGCCACATTTGACTGACAACGCTGTACGTCCAAGATCATACAATGTGAGTATGCGGCCATTGTTGAGCTCAAGAAACAGATCGATATCCCATGGGTGGCAGCGAAATTGGATTTCATCTTGTTGTGTGTAGGCAAGTGTTGGCTGCTTTTTTGACTGAATTATCGTTTTCGCCAACCGGAAGAAAGGGTACATAAAGTTACTCATATTACTGATTGACCTATAACCATAGACCTAATTTGGGTGTTTTACTCTAATATTTATTATTTCTGTGAACACAATATTAACTCTTAGAATCAATAGCGGTAACATAAGGAGTTTACCACTCACGGACAACACAATGTCGATAACACCTATTGTTGTGCGCC
Organism: Vibrio thalassae; assembly: GCF_900089835.1. Classification (GTDB taxonomy): domain Bacteria; phylum Pseudomonadota; class Gammaproteobacteria; order Enterobacterales; family Vibrionaceae; genus Vibrio; species Vibrio thalassae. Next base: position 23,869 of record NZ_OANU01000017.1, read on the forward strand.
TCACTCGCGGAACCGACTTGAAACGAGCGCTACACACACTAGTTGCGAAGCACCAAATTCAAGCGGGCTCTATTGCCTCATGCGTAGGCTGTCTATCACAAATCTCTTTGCGTTTAGCAGGTGCAGAGCACACGCTTAAACGCACTGAGCCGTTTGAAATTGTCTCTTTGATGGGAACACTGACTGCAGACCATCAACATGTACACATTTCTGTTGCTGACAGTAAAGGCAATGTACTGGGAGGGCACCTGTTAGAAGAATGCATCGTTGATACAACCGCAGAGCTCATTGTGCATTGTTATCCTCAATTGGTATTTCAACGTGAGCTAGACCCAACAACGGGGTATACCGAACTCCACGTGATTTCAAAGGGTTAACCGCAAAAGCTAAATCCTGCGTACTAACCATTGTTGGATTATACTCACTCAAAGCTCTCTCATGACTGAGCAATTTAAAAGGAACTTTCATGATCACAAAAATCATTGTCACACTGCTGGTTGTACTCGTGGGGTACATGTTTTACAAGAACAATACTATGCCTTCTTATCTTGGCATCCATGAAGGAAAATTTGCACCAATGCCTTCAACCCCTAATGCGGTTTCTTCACAAACGGATGACCCAGAAAAAGCGGTGGCAGCGCTCCCTTTCACAGACCTCGATTCAACCAAACAGAAAGTCGTCTCGGTTCTCAACACAATGGGTGGCAACAAAATTGTAGAGAATGACCACGACTATATGCATGTGGTCTTCACCACACCAACGATGAAGTACAAAGATGATGTTGAACTGTATTTCGACACTGATAACGGCTTGCTGCACTATCGCTCTCAATCACGCACAGGGTATAGCGACAAAGGATTGAATCGCGAGCGCTACAACCAATTTAGTGCGCTGTACAACGAGTAAGGCACAATGCGTAGTCTCGCATTGTGTGGGGACGTCTAGTAAAAGTTTGGAACATCGCACAGCCCAATTTCAAAAATATGTTAGGATGCGATTACATTTATATTTGGGGCATTAACAATTTGAACAATAAAGTAAAAGTCCTATTTGTCGCTCTCGCATTAGGCACAGGTTTCTTTATTCCTAATCTGCTCAAACACCAACCGTCTTCTGACGTAGACCTCTCTGATTACTGCATGCTTTCCCAGCAAGTCTGTGAACAGGAAGGGGTTAAAATGAAAGTAGATTCTCGGCGCGTCACACCTCTGACGCCTATAACCGTTGAAGTGTTTTGGCCCGAGTCTGAAGCGCCGAATTTGAATATCTCATTGCAAGGAAAAGAGATGAATATGGGCGAGGTTAAGTATCAATTGGAGATGATCAAACCTGATGTCTACCAAGGTGAAATCACTTTGCCAGTCTGTGCGGAAGATTCGATGACATGGTATGGCACCATTTCTAATGGTGAGACAGATATTAAAGCAGCACTAAGGATGACAGCACGATGAAAAAACTCTGGTTCGGCGCAGTAGTAGGTTCATTTGCCTTGGGTTTTGGTGCAAAGTTACTGGTTGATAAGCATAACGAGTCACTTTTGCATCAAGCACAACTAGAACAGTTAGCGCAAGTTTCAGAGTCCATACTATTTGGGAAAGACGGTAAGCCCGTCCCTATCTTCGACCAAACCGACCCTCGTACCCGCATCGTGTATTTTGGGTTTACTCGCTGTCCCGATGTCTGTCCGACCTCACTCGCCATGCTCGCAGGAGCCTTGAATCAAATTGACGATGAAACCAAACAGACACTCAGACCTATGTTTGTCTCCCTTGACCCAGAACGAGACGCAGCAGAGGCCTCCGCGGAATATGCGCAATATTTTCACCCTATGATTGAGGGGCTGTCTGCCCCTTTAGAAGTCACTACACCGCTCGCTCACAAATATGGGGTCATCTTTCGTAAAACAGAGTTGGAAGACTCCAAATTGGGGTACACCCTCGACCATAGCTCATATTTCTATTTCCTAACCCCAGATGGCACGCTGATTGAAAAAGTGCCACACACTTTGACTCCTGCACCTATCGTTGAAGCTATTAAGCGCATCAATGCTCAGGGATAAACTAACGACAACAATGGACTAAACCATGAAGCTCAACAAATTGCTACTTCCTCTACTTACTCTAGCACCGCTGTCTTTGGCTCACGCCGCGATTGACGTCAATGACGCTTACGCACGTGCGACCCCACCAAACGCGACCACCAGTGCCGTGTTTGCAACCATCGAAAATACTGGCGATAAAGATCGCGTGATTGTAAAAGCAGCGTCACAAGCTTCATCGGTTGTGGAATTGCACGATGTCATTATGGACGGCGACGTCATGAAAATGCGTCAGGTGAAGAGCATTACCGTACCTGCAAATGGTCAAACCATCCTTAAACCAGGCAGTCTGCATATCATGCTGCTAGACGTTGAAAAACCAATGAAGGAAGGCGAGACCATTAATGTTGAGCTGACCTTTGCTAATGGTGAAGTTCAAGTATTGACCGTACCCGTGAAAAAAGTCATGTCAGGAATGAAAAAGCACGCACATCATTAAGCAACAAAGCCATCACTGAGTAGCGGTGATTTCTGCTCAGTGATGGTTTCTCTTTCCTAATCCGCTACTGAGTCACAGCGTTCTAACTCGGTGTTGAATCGCTGAATGAACTTACCAGTGTTGATAAATTTAGTAAACACCATGATCCCTTCGTCTTCACTAATAAAAAACTCTAATACATCTCCCTTAATATCCAATGGAAGATCGCTGTTAAATGAAGCATCAAGTAGTACACCATACAACACTGTTGATAGCGTCGTGTTTAAATAATTCGCCTTTTTTTCAGGGTCGAGAGCATTCTCATATTCTAACTGGAGTGCTTGAGCATCCACAGAGTCATTGATATACAATGCCCTCCAACCGTTTTTGCGCTTAATTACAAACGATGGCTTGCCAAATTCAGTTTCAATTGACGAGAGGATCATTTCGTTACTTTTATCTTGTAGCTTAACTAAGCCAGAGACATCCATCAAAGCGCTATCTTCGTACAATCGGAATCCTAGTCTAACGACGCCTTTAGCTAGCTCTTGTACTGGTTGTTTGTTGTGCGATGTGATTCCAAAAATAGGAAATGGATTAAGATCATTTGGGAACTGGTTGAAGTCTGTAAGAGAAGTAATTTGACGCAGAGGCTGAGAGCAAGACACTATATTGTCGGTTTGGAACAAACTAGCTGGACCAACAAAGCCATCATCATACCCTCGACTAAACTCAAACTGATTTTGTTTCATCTCGACGATAAGCCCCTGTTTACTCATCGATTTTTCAAAAGCGTCAATATCAAGATGAAGGTTGTTAACTGAAACATCTTTAACATTACTCCCTGTTAATTTAATTTCATCGGATAGTGCGTTAAATGAAATTAATGTGGACAAAATACTAAAGACTAATGTGGCTCGATTCATCGTTTTACCATAGGTTCAATTCATGGTTGACAGTTTTCCAAAATCAGCTTCGAAGTATAATTCATTACCCCTATTAATGTGTACGTAGCGTCATCGTTGAATACGAAAACAATAAAATTCGTCACTGAACAAAGTAACCATAAGGCACTATGAACGTACAAATTACACGTAGCATCAATAACTAATCCTCTAGAAAAAGACACCCTAAGAATAGCTTCAATTCTTTTACTCTGACAATTTTTCCACCACGAATCGACGTTACTGGTCTAGTCAGCTCAAAGTACAACAACCCAATGTATCAACATTCGCTCACCATACTTGTTGCTTCGGTGGCTACTCAGTTTTAGCTCTTCTATGAATTGTTTACCTCTAGTGATATCCCGGGGTTAGAACGGCGTTACCATCTCTCCCGTACTGAAATAGGTTGAGAGCCATCGCTGAGTCGCGGGGATTTCTGCTTATTGATGGGTTAATACCTTTCCTTTTGCATCCCCCTTGTTTGCCTGATACTGACCTTTATTCGAAGTAGTGTTATTATCCCAAACAGTCAAAACCATACGCGCTTTGGAGGAATTTGATGATTGTTGTGCATACCCACTTGGTAAAGTTGGCTAGGTAAGGCTCGATACGCAGTAAATCACCTTCTCATTTGACGATGAGATACCATACTTTACCCGGTGTTCTTTTACCGGGGTCATAGTGCAGCCTGCACCACACTTACATCAGTAAGTACCTGACCCTATTTAAAATTACATATTTTGTATATTTTTAGGTACTAACATGAGCTCTATTTTTACCCACCCAATCTCACTAAACGAACTAGGTTGGAAAACCTTCTTTCAACAGCAACTGACATTAGATGAATACGACGGTATCGTCCTTGGCCGTATTATCGCAGTGGATATGTCGTCTGCACCGAACAACAAGAGTTCCATCTGGAACCTCATGTTCACTATCCTCAGATGACCGTCGGTGATTGGATTTTACTGGACGAACAACATCGATTCCTCCGCTTACTCGAACGTCGCTCCTTGTTTCGTCGCAAAGCACCTGGCTCTAAAGTGGATGAACAGTTCATTGCCGCCAACGTAGATACGGTTTTCATTGTTTGTTCACTCAATGACGATTTTAATTTGAGCCGCATAGAGCGCTACCTCACACTCGTGAATGAAGCGCAAGCGGAGGCTGTTATCGTCTTAACCAAATCCGATCTTTGTGACGATGCGGACCCTAAACGACAACAAGTCCAAGAGCTCGATCCTTTCTTACTCATTGAAACCGTAAACGCGTTAGAGAGTAGTACACTTCAAGGACTGCGCTCTTGGTGTGGTAAGGGACAAACTATCGCCTTTATGGGCTCTTCCGGTGTCGGTAAGTCAACATTAGTCAATAGTCTGATGAACAACCACGTGCAGGTGACAGGAGCAATTCGTGAAGATGATAGTAAAGGCCGTCATACCACTACATCTCGCTCTATTCACAAAATGCCAGAAGGTGGCTTGTTACTTGATACTCCTGGAATGCGGGAAATACAGCTCACCGCTAGTGAGGTTGGTTTAGCGGAGACATTCAGTGATGTTGAGTTATTGGTTGAGCAATGTCGATTTGGTGATTGCCAACATACCAATGAACCAGGGTGTGCGATCCGCACTGCTCTTGAAAATGATGCTATCGATGCTAGACGTGTAGATAACTACTTCAAGCTTATGCGAGAACAAGCGCGAAACAGTGCTTCTTTAGCAGAAAGAAGAAGCAATGATAAGCAACTCGGTAAATTCTATCGTTCAGTTCAAAGTGAGAGTAGAAACCGTAAAAAAGGCTACTAAACCCTTATCTACAATACATCACTTCAACTCGGAAGACCGCTAATAGCGGTCTTTGCTCCACTCCGCTAAGAAACACTTTCCAATTTCATATAAAACAAGCCACTAACTAATAATAAAAATTCCATACCTTCTTAATTCAAAATAGAACCCACAAAAAAATCATTTACAAATATCGATACAATGCACCATTTTTGGCAACAAAAACCACAAATTTCATCTGAAGATGAATTATATGTAGACACATTGTCAGCGCCGATGTAAAAATGACCCACTAACGCCGATTTAAAATTGACCCACCTGAGGCAAACTATCCGTTCGTAAAATGGACAAAGCGGCGGATTATGATCAATCAGGAGCAACTAGTGGAAATACACGTTTTACATCAGCAAGGGCAAAGCATCCGCTGCATCGCGCGAGATTTAGGTATCTCTAGAAATACCGTTCGCACTTATC
>NZ_OANU01000054.1 GCF_900089835.1 Vibrio thalassae
CGATATCTACTATAGCAAGACACAAAAATTTCAATGCCAAGCGGTTATTTATCAGAATAAAAAGAAAGGTCGGATAGCAAAGAAAAAGCGAGGTGGGAAGTCACAGTGCACGACAGATAAATACCAGCAGGCGAAAGCGGTTGAGCCTTGGTTATTGGTGTATAAATTACCCGAGCATGAGAAAGTCAGTGCAACTAAAGTCGTCAAACTCTACGCACAGCGTATGCAGATAGAAGAAGCGTTTAGAGATACAAAAAATAGCAAACTGGGCTTAGGATTGGAGTACGCTAACTCAAAAAGCGCAAAGCGTTATGACAATCTGATACTAATCGCATCATTGATAACGTTTATGCTTTGGTGCGTGGGGTTTGTGAGTGCACAACTGACCCAATCACGTTTGCTGCAAGCCAATACAGAGAGACGAAAGTGCGTCTTATCTTATGTCTATTTAGGTAGAGAAGTGATAGATGATGCGCGTTATTGCCCTGATGAACCTTTGTTAATTTACGTGTATAGCCAGTTATCAAAACTGACTATACAGTTTGAAGACTTATGATGAAATTCGTGGGGATCCCACAGTTTTAAATTACAAAAAAGCGACCAGATTGGTCGCTTTTTTCAATTCAGCACTATTTAATGTTTAAAAATGCTGCACCACGAACACCGCCTGAATCACCATGCTTCGCTTTCACAATTTTAGGGCATTTCGCAACCGACATGAGGTATTTAGGAATACGTTTCGGCATTTCTTCATAAATAAGATCGTAATTAGATAGACCACCACCCAAAGTAACTACATGCGGGTCATTACCAGTGAAGATGTTAGCGAAGCAAATTGCCAACAGTTCCATGAACATATCCACGAACTCAGTGGCATCAGCATCACCGGCTTCACTCGCTTTAATGATGTCGATGGCTTTCTTCTTTTCACCATAATAATTGGCATAAAGTAGTTCGAATCCGCGCCCCGACAGATAGTTATCTAAACAGCCTTTTTTACCGCACCCACAATCAAGAAGCGGTGCTTTTTCACCAAGATGGAACCAAGCATCAATAGGTAGTCGCATATGGCCCAATTCACCAGCAACGTGATTACGACCTGAGAATACTTTACCTTCGTAAATCAAACCGCCGCCAAAGCCAGTACCAAGAATCAGGCCCATTACTGAAGGGGCGTCTTTTAGTTCATCATCCCATGCTTCAGAGAGTGCAAAACAGTTTGCATCATTCTCAAGCTTCACTTCACGACCAATCTTGGTTTCTAAATCACGACGTAGAGGTTTGCCTTTTGCACATGCAATATTTACGGTCAGTACAGTCTCATCTTCAGCGTCTTCCATACCTGGAAGACCAAGACCTACCTTGCCTTCGGTACCAAACTCAGCATCGTACTTAGTCACTAAACTCGCTAGAGTTTCGACTAGTAACTGATAATCATCGCCTGGTGTAGGGACGCGCTCTGTGGCAACGCGTTCCAGTTTTTCATTAAATGCACCAAACTCAATTTTAGTGCCACCGACATCAAAGCCGTAATACATGCAACTCTCCTTGCTAACCTCAACTTGAGGCAATAAATAGATAACTGATAGCATTATCCATATCCCTACCCCTTCAAACCGTGACGCAGCGCGGATTTATGCCCTTGTTCGAACCGCTTGTTCAACAAGTCATCACATTAGAATTGGAACTTTAGAGCGAGTTCTCGTTTTTTATTAGACCTATGAAATTATTCAGTGCTGGTCGAGACAAATCGGGAGAAAGGCGAGTTTTGCTTAGCATGTAACTCTCGCGAAAAACAGCAAACCATTCTCGTAAAATCATCGAATGACGCAAAGAGCCAAACTGCTCAAAAACAATACTCGCGACTTCAGCCGTTGCGAGATGATCTTCGTTTTCCGACTTTCTCATCATGTAGTTGGATAAAGCGTCAGGTTTAATCGAACAGACTGGAAATTGATTAAGATATACTGATTTTCTAAACATCCGTCGAGCCTCACGCCAACTGCCATCCAATAAGATAAACAAGAGTTTTTTACTCTCATTCGTTTCAAATCGATTTGGCTCAATTAAGCGCTGCTTATCATCAACATAATCCTCTGGAAAGATTATAACGGGTTGATAGGTCTCATCCTTAAGAAGTGCGAGAAGTTCCGGCTGAGTTTCTGTTCGATGCCAAGGAAACGCATAGCCTTCCTCGACCGTATCAAGTATTAAGCGGCCGGTATTACTTGGCTTTAAGATTTCCGCATCAGAGACTAATAACAACACTGCGAAATCATTGCTGGGTTGTGGCTGATGCTCGCAAATACAATATTGCTGCGCGATTTGGCAACTCTTACAACGGGTAACTTTCGCTCCACGAGCATTAAATGGTTTCGTTGCGGCGGCTAAGCGCTCATCGTACATTTTATGGAAAGCGTGACGTCTCATTTTCATGGTATTCTATCGAAAGGTGGCGGGATTCTACTCCGGTATACTTGGTAAGTAAAAGGAAACCCTATTCAATGGAAAACAGTGACTCTGTTCGGTTATCAATTTTTCTCTCTGTGCTTGTCATCTGTGCGGTATGGGAATGGTGTGTCCCGAGAAAACAGCGAACGAGAAGCCGACGCTTGCGCTGGATCAATAACCTTGGCCTCGTAGGTCTTAACTCGCTCATTCTCACCCTCGTTATGCCACTTCTCGCTATTGAAGCTGCGCTCTTTGCTCAGTTACATAGTGTTGGACTTTTTAACCAGTTCAAAATCAGCGCATGGTTCGTCGTTCCATTTTGTGTCGTGCTGCTGGATGCGGCCATCTACTTACAGCATTTAGTCTTTCATCGTGTTCCTATTCTCTGGCGTTTGCACCGAATGCATCATGCTGATCGGGATATCGATGTCACAACTGGAGCTCGATTCCACCCTATCGAGATCATCCTATCGATGTGGATCAAGATAGTCATTGTCGTTGCCCTCGGCATTCCTCCGATTGCAGTGCTTATCTTCGAAGTCGTGCTTAACGCCAGTGCCATGTTTAACCATAGCAATGGCAAATTACCGTTGAAGCTTGACGCCCTATTACGAAAAATTATCGTAACACCTGATTTTCATCGTGTTCATCACTCTGAAATCAGCAAGGAAACCCATTCTAACTTTGGCTTCTTTTTATCCGTTTGGGACGTCTGGTTTGGAACTTACCGTGCTCAACCTGAACTAGGGCATGATGAGGTAGTTATTGGTATTCCAGCCTTTGATACTCCGGAAGAACAAAGGTTAGATAAACTGCTCACTCAACCTTTTAGAAACGATGTCAACGAGAGCCGTGATCGTTAGTCCTGTACTTGGTTTAAATGATATTTGTGTAGCATCGCTTGTTGGCGGCCAGCAATGTCTGCTACTTGCTCAGCACTTTCAACCATAGACTCTAATTGCATGCTTGAGTGCTCACCTTGTTCAGTAACATAGACAATAGCGCGTCCAACATCAGCCGTGGCGCGCTCTTGTTGTTCAGTAGCAACCGAGACTTGTTCAACTCTATTGCGTATCTGATTCACTGCCTGAGCTATGTCAGTAAAGGAGGTTTTCACTCGCTCACTCGACTCCAAAGCAAACGACATTTCTTGGCGCGAATCGAACACTGATTGTTGCGAGTCTAGCGCTGCTTGTATAAGCTCTGACATCATTTGGCGAATATTGGTCGTTTGTGCAGATGTATCGCTCGCCAATTTGCGAACCTCGTCTGCAACAACGGCAAACCCTCTGCCCTTATCACCAGCTCTTGCTGCCTCAATAGCCGCATTTAAGGCGAGTAGATTGGTGTTGTCGGCAATACCACTGATCATATCCACCATCTCTTGAATTTGTTTCACTTTGTCATCTAATTCGCTCATCGATACTTCATTGTGACTTAACGTCGTGTGTAGCACATGAAGCCGCAGTTGATTATCAGAGACGGCTTGCAGGCCGACATTGGCATAGTTCTCTGCTTGTTGAGAGTCATTAAATGAAGCAGTCGTCACTTGGGCAATTTCTTTAATCGACGCTTCCAACTCGGTTACCGTTGTTACCATACTCTCAAGCGCCGAATTTTGTGAGTGTAAACTCATGCGCGTTTCCTCGGCTGCTCCATGACTGATTTCTGCCGTTTGATAGAGCGTTTCACAATTTCTGGTCACCACTCGAATTGAGTCATGGGTAGACTCAATAACTTGGTTCAACTTACTCGCGATATCTTGCATTTCTGTAGGCCCTGCCAATCTAACTTTGCCCGCCAGGTCGTGTTCAGTGAGCCTTGTTAAATGAGAAACAATGTTCTTTAGTGATCGATTGACCCATCGACGCAAAACGAAAAAAATCACAATCACGGTTGCCATTAGAAACCCTGTCGCGGCGATAGACCATTGTAACGTTGCCTCGAGACTATGATTCACGACGGATTGACTCTGCTTGATAAGCCCCGAGGCGGTATCCGATATCTGTTGGAGAAGTTGAGCAGTTTCATCAGCCAGTACAACGGCGCGTTCTAATTCCCGCTTTTGCTTTTCCAACACTTCTAATCTGTCGAGGATTTGACTTAGCACACCACCTGCTTTAAAACCATCCTGAACCATTTCATAAGGCGCAATGAGACTAGCAAACTCTTCCACTTCAGGGTGCCAATCAGAAAAATCTGCAAAAGCTAAATTAATACCAGCGATTCGATTACGCATTTCACGATATTCATTTTTGGCTTTGTTTAACTCTTCTTGCATCATCATCACTAAGAATGTGCTTTCCATAGAGCTTGCACTAGCAATAAATCGACTCGCCGCGTCTGAAGACACAGGGTTATCTGGAGACAGAATTAAACTAATACGGTTCATTTCTGGTCCAATCGAACTCAATCCATAACGAAACCCTGTCACTTGTTTGTCGATACGAGCTTTCATCGCAATGAGTTGGGAATGCAACGTCAAGACAGAGTCGGTGACAGATTGCAACTCAGCGATTTTTTCACTGAGCAGCAACCTTTGCTCTTCGCTCACCACATTGCCCATCATTTTCGCAAGATCAAATAAACTATTAACTCTGATTTCACTTTGGCTAGTAAGCTGACCAATACGCTCCTTGACCATATTTAACTCTTCATTCGACGTTAATTGACTACCGTAGTTAAGCAGCTTTACTTGTTCTAAAGTATCTTGCGTCAAGGCGGCATTATTCATTGCCAAAGGAAGCACATAAGACGACAGATTATCGAATTGATGTTTGACTTGGGTTAATCCGTTGGTACTTAACCAGTTCAACGCAATAAAAAAGCTACAGATCAAAACAAATATTGCGCTAAGAGAGTGGATCAGTGAAACGGGACGTTTTCGAGGTGTTGACGATGTCATAGCGATTCCATTGCATCAATCGTAAATGGCGACCAAACTTCGCGGATAAATAGTACAAACCGTTAATTTGGTATAAAATTATTTGCAAATGGTAGAGACCATGAATGACATATTTATTACACATTAATGTAAGCAGTGTGACAGATGAAAATTGTTAAATTATTGATTCCATACGGTATAGTGGCATCGCTTTCAGCGTGTTCGAGTCAACCTAGCCAAGCACCACATACTCAAGTTAACTATAACAACGCTGCAAATGCGCCCTTTTTAGCGGAATACAAAAAATGGCAAGGTGTGCCTTATCGCCTTGGTGGCACCAATTATTCCGGCGTTGATTGTTCGGCGTTTGTGCAGGCTGTTTATCAAGATGCTTATGCGGTTAACTTACCGAGAACCACCGCTCAACAGGTTAAAATAGGGCATAAGGTGGCCTATGATAATGCTCAAAGTGGTGACTTAGTGTTTTTTAAAACTGGCAGAAAAACCCGACATGTAGGGATATACTTGGGGGGAAATACGTTTATGCATGCTTCAACGTCTAAAGGTGTCATCCTTTCTCGACTTGACAATCCTTATTGGGCATCAACATTTTGGCACTTTAGAAATGTTCAGTAATAGGCTACTTCCCTGGTAAGGGAATAGCCTTATTTAACAGGGAGTGACGCTTTGACCACTGTTGTTAATCATATATTGCAACCGCATTATCAAATAGATTTTTGACTAGCGCTATGTATTCCTCAAGAAAGGTTACTTGTTCATTACTAGCAGGCTTGTTCCACACTCCAGCCAATACCTCTTCCAGATCTTGAATCACTAAATCCACTTCTTTAAGCAACTTAAATCGTACACTTGAATGAAGTTCTGGGTTTTGCTCAAACAACACCATAATATTGGACGCAACCATGTCCGTGGATACATCTTCTATTGTCTCCTCGCCTGTGTCTCCTATAGTTGAAGTGAAGACATCGAGATTCATTGCGAGATGTTCGATTAATGCCTGATAGCCGTCAGTGTCTACAACCACGACTTTGCTCCTAGCAATTGTTTAAATGACAAGGGCTTAAACATAGCAAACCTAGTTCACGTTTGTAAGAACTAGTGCAAAAAATCGCGCTGCACGTCAATGATTCTGTGCGCTGACAGTATGTTATGTAGTCAATATTGATCTACACTAGCCTTAGATTGGCAGACAGGAGTAAATTATGTGGCAAGCGATTTCAAATCAGCTATCCGATACGCTCATGTTCAATTTTTCTATTAAAGAACGCGTAAAAATGAGCGGTGGCGACATCAACCAATGCTATATGATTAGCGATGGTGACCAACGTTATTTCGTGAAAACCAATCACAAAGACTTGCTAGCTAAGTTCGAGATAGAAGCGGATGCCCTTAAAGCACTCCGAGACACCAACACGGTGCATGTCCCCGAGGTGGTGCTGATAAGCAAAACTAAGGAATGTGCTTTCATTGTGCTCAATTATGTTCCTGTAAAGCCGCTAGACGTTGCCACTGCTAGCCATCAATTTGGAGTAGAGTTAGCCAAACTTCACAAGTGGGGCGAACAAGCCGAATTTGGCTTCGATCATGACAATTATATTGGTACTACCCTACAGCCTAATCAATGGCATAAAAAATGGTCACGTTTTTTCTCCGAGCAACGTATCGGCTGGCAGTTACAATTGCTCAAAGAGAAAAAAATCAGCTTTACGGATATCGGTCGGTTTGTATCTCTGATCAACGACCAACTGTCCGGGCATAATCCTAAGCCTTCTTTGTTGCATGGTGATCTTTGGAGCGGTAATGTTGCCAATTCCGCCTTTGGTCCAGTTTGCTATGACCCAGCCAGTTATTGGGGAGACAGAGAATGCGATCTGGCCATGACAGAACTATTTGGTGGTTTTAAACAAGAGTTCTATGACGGCTATGAAAGCGTATTAGCAATTGAACCCATGTTCGAGTATAGAAAGCATATCTATAATCTCTATCATGTGCTCAATCACTGTAATCTTTTTGGTGGTGCCTACCTCGACCAAGCTGAAAAATTGATTTCAACCATTCAGGCCTCTTAAAACGTTATTCAACCTTCATTTCTCGGTCTAGTATTTCAAGTAGCGTGGCGAAACCATCGTCATGCTGCTTGCTCGACACACCACAAGAATTCAACCAGTTGGTTGCTAAGCCAACGGATTTGGCTGGTAATATATCTTTATCTCTCTGATCGCCTGTCATGGTTAATTTATTGGCTGGAATACCTAGCTTGGTTGCGATTCGCCGATAAAACTCCGGGCTACTCTTCGCAACACCAAGATTGTTGAAACAAAAGTAACCTGTGATGTATTGAGCCAAACCACCACGTTCAAATGCTCGCTTTATCTCGATTTCATTAGAGTCTTGCGCATTTGTCGCCACGTAAATAGGATATTGCTTAGACAGAGCAGACAACAGCGCCAATGCGCCACCCACAACCTCAACATTCGGCCAATCACACATCTTTCCAACCTGACTAGGGTCATCGACCATTAGCGTATCCCCCCAATCAAATAAGTAGACGCGATCTTTACTCAACCACCGCTGGTAAAGTACTTGCCATTCTTCTCTTAAGACACCGTACTTTATCGAGTCAAAATACTCACCCGCGTAGTAACGAACTTTACGTATCCTAGCTTCCTGCATCATTCCAAGCTTCTCAGCACATCGCATCATTGCCGCATTTCCAGACCAAGTAGTCACACCGACTCGCTCTACCTCCAATGTCGCAAAAAGATGCTCAACCCATGCTATTAGTGCTTTCAAACCGATGTCTTTCCCCCACAGAGAAGAATCGTAAATTGCTATTCCAGCCTCTAGCCATCGAGTGTTTTTATCTACCCAATAATAGCTAATGCTGCCTACGGCTTGCCCTAGGTAATCGATAACTAAGTGAGTCTCACCTGTTAGGAGCTTTTGAAAACGTTGTTGTTCAAATTCAGACCGTGTTGGTCGAACGTAGCCGAAATAAGGCGCATTGTATTTCGTCCACTCTTCATCACCTGTCATCCGTTTAAACAACGGTTCGAGATCTTTGGTTACCGCTCTACGTAAGGTAATATCCTGATACCTTAATTTAATGCTATTCATAGAAATTCAAGCTATGCTTCGTTCTCATGCCTCACCGTGACGAACACATCATCGCTATCTAAGATGACCTGAAATATGATAGGTCGACAGCATACGTAACAGTCTTCAATATACTCTTGCTCATCTACAGAGCAGTCGATCGTGGTTTCAAACGCTTCCCCACAATACGGACAGTTTATACGCCACTCTTTTAATGCTTCCATCGATAACACTCATGATAGGTTTTCTCCAAGTGTAGAATCGTAAAATGAGATACTCAAATTGGCTATTCTGAAAAGTTCATTACGCGTATGAAACATCGAGGGCTAAACTTTAGTGCAGCCAAGTAAGCACAGCGGAGAGAAGTAGCGGGATAGCTCCTGCTCCCAAGTCAAACTTGCGATACCCCATAATACGATAGCCATATAGAAGAAAAAATCCGATATGGTTGGGGCTTCAAGCATGGGGATTAGGGATCCACTTAAATAGACCACGATCCCCGAGCCGATGTTGGCCATGATGACGAAGCGAATAAGAACCTTCATATCTGAGGCATTAACGTTGATGTGACACGATCATCGTAACAGTGTTTTTGTCATAAACACGCTATTAGGGTCAAGCGCGTAGCTACCAAAAGGCTCACACTCAACGAAACCGTCTCTTTTATAAAGATTTCTAGCGGGTTCGAAAAATGCTTCCGTTCCAGTTTCTAAGCTCAATCGAGTCAAACCGCTTTCTGTCGCTTTTGCGGTTAGATGAGAAAGCAGCTTACTTGCCACTCCCTTGCCACGAGCATTCTCTGTGGTGCGCATCGACTTGATTTCACCATGATCCGAGCCAATGGTTTTCAGGGCAATACATCCAGCTAAGTCATCCTCTAGCCACGCCGTCCAAAATGTAACCTCCGGTTGACGCAAGGCATCAACATCGAGCGCGTGGACACTCTCTGGTGGCGAGGTCGCATACATATCATCCAAATGGGATTGCAGCAGAGCTTTAATTTCCGGCCCTGTTAAATCATCCTTAATTATTCTCATTTTTACTCCGTAACTAGATTTACAATATTGGTTTACCGCGCAGGGATTTCTTCTGCCCTTGCTTCTTTTTATTATCCACCCGTTTGATCTGTGATGAACGAGTGGGTTTTGTCGCCCTCCTTGTTTTCGGTACTACCATCACTGAGCGAATAAGATCGGCTAACCTAGTAAGCGCATCTTCTCGATTTTTCTCTTGAGTACGGTGTGATTGCGCTTTAATCACCACCACTCCTTCTTTAGATATTCGAGAGTCGTTGCTCGCGAGCAATCGCTCCTTATAGATGGCTGGCAGAGTTGAACGCCTGATATCAAATCGTAGATGGATGGCCGAGGACACCTTATTAACATTCTGACCACCGCTACCCATCGAACGAATTGCATTTAGCTCGATTTCCCAATCTGCCAACGTTACCGTATTAGAAATCTGTAACATGGTTAACTTAAACTGAGTAGTCAAAGACGATGATGTCGTCCAAAATCGGCCTAAATACCGATTTCAGAGCGTCATGCTCAGGATGAGGTAAATAATTCTGCCGACCATTTTCATCCTTGAACGTCATTATAACGCTGTGCGTATAGGATTGGTTTTTACCCTCAGGGCTATCATTTACCCCCCATTCGATGGTCTCTACGCCGTCAATTTTGCTTGGCATTGCTTCAAACAACGCCATCAACTCATTAATGTTTTGCTCTGTCGCCTTGTCGTTAAAACGAATCAACAAGATATGTCTAATCATGACTAGAATTCTGCTTTGCGAATCAATCATTCGATACTACAGAAATTCAACTAGAGTAACTAGACACCGTCATTTTAGTAGTGCCCCATTCCACCATGAAAACCACTAAAAATACCGCCAAATATCATACCGAATAGGCTGAAAATCAGCCCAAGGATTAACATGGCAGGTATCGACGCAATGGCAAACTTAACCATAAATACCACCATAGAGAAAAAAGGCATTTTAATGTCCACGACGGTCACTTCATTATTCTTCGTATTTTCGGTTGTCATAATCATATCTCGCACGTTTATATTCAACTGATTTAATAACCAATATTCCAGATAATAAAAAGGCTCTAATCTATAAAATTAGAGCCTCATCAATGAATGAGCGCCTTTATCCTAAACCGTAGGTCCAGACGTCACTTTGTCCACCATATGCAAGTGAACATCTTGTTGAGGGAATGGTATTGAGATGCCCTCCTTATCGAAACGTAATTTCACTTCTTTGGTCACGTCCCAATATACGTCCCAATAATCATCTGTTTTTACCCATGGGCGAACAATAAAATCTACCGATGACGTATTTAAAGTGTGGACTCGAATATTAGGTTCTGGCGATTTCAGTACCGCTGGATGCGCTTCTATAATTTCACGAAGCACCGATTCCGCTTTAAGCAAATCATCGCCGTAACCAATACCAAACACCATATCTACACGGCGTGTGCGTTCGTGAGTTACGTTTTTGATGACGTCTCCCCAAATTTTACTGTTAGGTACAATGATAATTTGGTTATCAAAAGTACGAATCGTGGTGTTAACTAAGCTCATATGGCTTACCTTGCCATCGACACCACCAGCAAAGACAAAGTCACCGACATCAAATGGACGGTAGATAAGGAGCATCATTCCTGCAGCAAAGTTCGACAAGGTGTCTTGTAACGCAAAACCAATAATGACACCCGCAATACCAAAACCCGTCAATATAGGTGCCAAGTTCAGCCCTATCTGAGAGAGCCCTACCATGATACCGATAATCCAGACAATATTGCCCGACATCGACACAAAGAAGTTTTGCATCAAATGCGACAGTTTTAAATTCTTGTTGTGAACTGCTTTTGTCACGACCTTTCGTACAAGTTTGACCACAGCGCGTGTCACGAAAAGAATAACAATGAAAATAAAGACCTGGAATAGTTGTTGTGGCGCATTATCCCCTAGCCAATCAACAGCGGCGCTCCACCAGTGACTCATCAAAGAGAACAGCACTTTTAAGTCCAAAATATCTTGGGTGATACTTCCAGTAATCGAGAATACCTGTCTCTTATATTCAGAGGTATCTATACCAACATCATCACCTAATACAATAAAATTTCTTAGGCTGTCAGTCTCAATACTAATACGCTGCTTTAATACCAGTTGACTGGTTTGTAATGCTGCTTTATCTCCTTCTGGTGCTGACGTCAACTGAGAGTTAATCGCATTCATTTGTTGAGTAAAGTACTCGACAGATGCTGATGTGAGCCGTAATTTCGTTGCTACCAATGCTTTAAATTGCTCTTCACCACTTTTATCTTGTACACCTAACCTTTTGAGCCAATTGAGGTTTTGCCAAGAAGAATTAAACGCGGAGTTGAGATAGTCTTGCACTTCTCTGTAGGTGTTCAAAATAGCCAGTTTGTTCTCAGCTTTTGCACTATTGAACTGCTTACCCACGGTTTTGAGTTTAGCTTCAAGATAAGTCTTCGCGCCTTCTGTATACTTTTGTTGGAACTTTACTTGTTCTATTAGCATAGCTTTTGGCAAGTCACCCGACTCGATCGCATTGCCAATAATGTCTCTTAGTTCGTTATTCTTATTAAACAATCTAAATTGAATCGCATCTTTTTGGTCACCACTTGATGCTTTTAATGACTCGGTAAGATCACGTATTTCCGCGTTTATCTTGTCTAAGGCCACTTGTGCTTTGGACGGAGACACACTCGCTGTCGTCTCATTTTGTGCAGACACAGTGCCACTGAAGATAGACAATAAAAAAATAATGAAAACAAAGACATTAGCTTTTACTGCTCGAGTTAAACAAACACTCATTCACAACTCCCTGGAGGTGTTAGATCTAGATTAATTGCTTTAATGATAGGTCATAAAACCATTTATACACGCATCCCCAAATGGAGATTGATGACATGATCACTCTTATCGACTATTTGCTGTCAGATTTGAGAAAATAATCCGCTAGACTTAAGCCGATTCCGACAATCTAGTGACATTGTCACGGTGATGTAAGCTGGAACGGGATTAGCAAATTATAAACGGTTAAGCGACTTAATTTTGGTGCTAGCTGGGTGTTCGCACCTATAATGTATTGATTATTTTGAATACAGAAGAGCCGGTCGATGATTGGATAAACGGAGAGTGGCAGTTTGACATTTGAGTAGAAGCGTCTGCAGGCACTGGCTGACTAGCTGAGGCTATTGCATTTCACGAGTAATGACATCTTGGTGACACAGCAGATAATTTATATCGTTAAGGTAGCTAAGCCTATGACCTTCAGCGATGCACTGTTGCATACCTTGATCACCCTCCTTAGCTCTTCGTTCCATAAAACTAACAAGATATTGCAGGCGAGATACCATCATTTCAAGCATCTGCAATCGACTTGGTATATCTAATTGATATGCATCTAAATAGGCTTTTGCTCGGCGAGTTTGTTGTTGAATATCACCGAGCTTATCTAGCGCGTTAGTTTTAAAGGGTGCCCAGCAATAGACGGAATAAGATAAATCCCAAAGTCGCGAACCAGGATGAGTAGTATCAAAATCAAACACCCCGACGACATTATTGCCGTCTAGCGCTACATTATAGGGTGCAAAGTCACCATGACACATGACTTCTGGATTCGTCTCTGACCGCAGCATCCAAGCAAACTCAGCAACATCATACTGCTCGATAAACATTACACTCGCATCATGAAGCCGCCTTTGCAGTCTCGCTGCACTTTCCAGAGCCCGTACACTAGCGATTTCTTCGACCAACGGGTAATTGAATGTTTTGCCTTGGACCAATGAAAGTGTCTCGGTCTCACCATCGAAAGTAAGCACTTGAGGCACACCGCTAAAACCGCGCTGGGCTAAAAACTTGAGAAAAAGATGCACGGAGCCAGACCACAAATTAGTAGGCCGAATCACCGTATCAGCGGTTAATATAATCTCAGTCATTGCGTCCACTCACTCTTGAGGCTTCAATTAGATATCGACATTGGCAGAGGCATTAAATGAATACATTTTGACTTCCTTACGCACCTCCCAACCCATAGAACGATAAAAGTGCTGGGCAACTTCGTTGTCAGCGTTAACAAATAATTGCGTTTTCTCGATACCGATTTGTGCGAATGAATCTGTCACCTTTTCGACCAATGTTTTGCCTATCCGTTTTCCTCGATGCTGAGATGCGACCGCTAAATGCTCTAAGTAACCACGTCGTCCATCCGTTCCCGCTAAAACCGCACCCACCACTTCTCCATGAAGAATGGCGACAAAACTCATATTCGGGTTTTTATCTAAGTAGGCGAGGATATTGTCACGATTATCCGCTTCTCGTAATACCATGTGATCCGTTTGCTGCCACAAAACCATGACCTTTTCGTAGTCAGAAATTTGCATCTCGCGAAAAGTTACGCTCACTGAGTTACTCCTTTTTACTCACGCCATTATTGATGCCTAAACCCTAACGTTGGGAACCAGGATACTTAGACTCGATTGTTGCGACCACTTTAATGAGTGGTCGCTCTATAACTGTTAGGTCAATTTTCGATAGGCTAGTCATGTAATGACTAAGGGTAATATGGGGATAGTAGTAAAATAAATTCAAGAAAATTTACTGTGTGTTAATCAATCTAAAACCTTTTGCCAATAACCGACATCTAACCATTGCTCAAACTTAAAACCGATTTGTTTAAAGTGACCGACTTGTTGCATGCCCATCTTGGCATGAAACTTAACGCTGGCATCATTTGGCAAGGTGATAACGCTCATAACATTCTTGACACCACGCGCGTTTAAATCATTAAACAACGCACGATACAACAGAGAACCAACACCTTTTATCGGGGTCTCACTGTCGACGTATACGGATGATTCATCAGTATACCGTTACGCACTGCGAACATTCCATCGTTTTGCATAGCAATAACCTATCACTTGCCTTGATGTTCTTACACCAACCAAGGCGATTCGATGACAACACTAATGCGTTCAGCCATGTCGGCATCGGTGACGGGGAGTTCCTCAAACGTGCATGTTGAGTGAGTAATATAGTGATTGTAGATCCTAGCAATCGCTACACTGTCTTTCTCTTGAACATTTCTTATCACTTTACCGCCCTTTTACCTGACTTTACGCTGATAAATCATATCGTCGTGCGTTTTTCCTCCGATAACGTACGCGTTTTTCTCAATCGCTTTAAGATGAAACCCGCATTTCTCTAGCACCCGCTCTGAGGCCTGATTACCACGAGTCACAACAGCGTTGAAGCTAGAGAGTTCAAGCTGCGAGATGCCCCAATCTAAAATACATTGTAACGACTCGGTTGCGATACCCATGCCTTGATATTCGGTCAGCATAAGATAACCAACTTCCGCAACACGATTGGTTACCTTGAATCCAGTAACACCGACCTTGGTTTGATGACTTTTTGACAATACCGTCATACACAGCCAGTGCTCGCTACCCGGTTGCCAAAGTGGTAGTCGCTCCTCGAACCGCTTTTTGATGTCATCTCTGGGAGGAGCATCGAAACACAAACGAATAATCTCTGGATCTTGATGTAGCTTTCTAAAAAGTTCAAAGTCACCGTGATCAATTTGTCTTAGTTGTAATCGCGGCGTGTCTAGAGTCAGCATGATTCATTACCTCGGAAAGACTTTTTTAAAACGTTCAAGAACTAAATCATCATGCTCACTAAATGTAATGTTAAGCTCATTGGCATACCATTCAAAGAAACGCACATGTGCTTGCTTCCACCATTGATAGCTTCTGTCCCCTTCGCCTTCCGCATAAGCAAACTCTGCAGATACCTGATTAAATGGACAGACCTCAACCGACGTAAGTTCGATAATACAGACCGGATTCTGCTCCCAGTCTAAAACGACCGACAGTCGCCCAACTTTAGGCAACGGCTCTTGCTCTATGTCATACCCCGCTTTTAGGCTGCATGACGCGGTCTTAACACCTTCATTAATCAGTTTTGCACATTGATTAGCATTGTATTCATCGCCGCAGAAATGCTCAGCGATCACATCTTTTATGCTTGCTCGTTCTGATGCCGTTAGCTGCGTTAAATACTGGTCCAAAAAGGCTTGTTGTTTAGGCGTCATAAATAGACTCCTGCGCCATGCTGCTATTCCACGCAACAAAGTTCGCCTTAGGTTCAACATAATGAACGTGTGTGGGGAATAAAACTCTGACCGAAAGTATAGAAAATGGCACGTACACCCAACCCTACTTGTAACAATAGAGTTAAAGAAATATACAATTACTACTGAAAGATCAACTAGATATTATCGAGCTCTTGGTTTATATAGCCAAAGATAGCCCAAAAGAGCCCCAAGGCAAACACGATTGGCGCCCCCCATAGCAACGCATTGTGACGACTCATGGATGGTCGATAAAGCACGTGCTCACCATAGCGAGCAACCATAAAGTCCTTCACTTCCTGGTTTGTTTTCCCTTGTTTGATTAATTCGAACACTTTTAGACGAATGTCTTTCGCCACCGGAGAGTTTGACTCAATTAAATTCTGATTTTGGCACATTGGGCAACGTAGTGTTTTAGCCAGTTCTATCGCTTGTTTCTGCTGCTTAGGTGAATCAAATTCAAACAGTTCCACAAATTGACTTTCCGAGCCATGAACCACTGACGCTAGGATGGAACATAATAAAAAGAAGCCTGTGATAACAATATGCCTAAACCACATTTGTGCCTCCTACACTATTTTCGCACCGAACACGCTTAGTCACGAATAAGGGAGACAACAACATCCAAATTCCGGCTAAACACACCAATAACGCCCCAAACCATATCCATCGCACAAAAGCTTTAAACTGGATGCGAACCGCGTAGTGCTCCGCATCCACTTTATCACCCAATGATAGGTAGATATCACCATCCCATTGTGGTGTCATCGAAGGCTCTGTCATGTTCATCACGCGTACGGGATAGTGCCTCTTCTCAGGGTAAGCACGTTGTATTTTTGCAGGATTCGATAGCGGCGTAATTTCAATCTCAGCTTGCTCTGAGCTAAATGAACGGGCAACGTAGAGGTGGGTATCAAGATAGCGAATGTCAAAATCACCAAACTCGACACTAGAACCCGGACCCAGTTTTCTTGTCATTTCATACGAATATTCAGCATTCATCGAAGAAGCAAACGCGGCTACAGCTATACCAACGTGCGCCAGTATCAGTGCATATAGACCACGATTCATCTTATTGCTGTGTAATAGCCGCAGATGAGACAATACCACCCATGCACTGGCCCAGACCGTCATAAATGCCCAAAACGACCACTCTGCACCAACATCGGCATTATGGTATGAATAGTAATAAACGACGGCAAACGCAATGAATCCGCTGCTAACAAACAAGACCACCATGAGTGAGGAAAGCACTCGTTTTTCATCTAATTTCCAGCGATAAAACGGTACAAACCCCATGACAAATAAAGCAAAAATTGAGAGTGGACCAAACAGCAAATTGAAATACGGTGCGCCAACCGAAATATTGCCTAACCCTAGAAGCTCATACACCATGGGATAAAACGTCCCAAACACCACAACCATGGTTGCTAACGTAAACAGGTTTGCAGCAATAAGTATGAGAAAGGATTTGGTTCTAGTGTCAGTGACAGCCTTAGAATGAATGCTATCGGAGCGTAATATCAATGAAACAAAGGCAAGAACAAAGACGATACTCAACATCGCCAAAAGACTGAAACCTTTGGTTGGGTCAACCGCGAATGCATGAACCGAGGTCAGCACACCCGAACGAACAATAAAGGTGCCTAGGATACTTAAGCAGAACGTAATGAATGCCAGAGAATAGGTCCAGAACATCAACTGACGATGTTTCGCAAGCATCATGGTATGTAGTAGCGCGCAACTGGTTAACCAAGGTAGTAAAGAAGCGTTCTCTACAGGGTCCCAAAACCACCAGCCTCCCCAGCCGAGTTCATAGTACGCCCACCAAGAGCCGACAGCGATACCCGCAGTCAAAAATAGCCACGCAACCACAGCGCACACTCTTGCGCTTACCACCCATTGGGTTGAAAAGGCCGACGCACTCATTGACGAACTAAACAATGAACCCAAGGCTAGCGCAAATACCGATGCAAACCCGACATAACCGACATACAACAATGGAGGGTGAATGATAAGACCAATGTCTTGGAGCATTGGGTTTAAGTCTCGGCCTTGGTTTGGTATCACTGCATTTAACTCAAATGGATTCGAAGCTAGCAATGTAAACCAAGCAAAAATAGCGACGATAAACTGCATTACCCACATTGCATGCCGGCGAACTGAATCATGGGTGAAAGAAAGCGCCACGCCCCAAAGTGACAACGTCACTAGCCAAAATAGCATCGAGCCCTGATGTCCGCCCCAAGTGGCTGCAATCTTGTAACCCAAATGAAGTTGACTGTTTGAATTATCAGAAACGTATTTTATCGAGTAATCATCGACAGCGAAGGCCACAGCAAGAACCACAATCGCAGCAATTGCAAATAGCATGCTTAGTAACGTCAATAATCGCACCGTTTTATCTAGAAGCGGTCTATATTGTAGCGACGAGCGATAGGACACGATTCCGCTTATGCTCGCTGCACTACTTGTGATAGCAACGACTATCAAAGTGAATAATCCAATGTATCCCGTCATGTATCCTCTATGTGATTGCCCAGAGTAAAGACACCTCTGTTACTCTTCTAAAACACTCTCGTTGCAGATCTACACTGAGAGTGTTTTAGAAGATCCCCGCTAACGCGAGGATAGGTTATTTACACGACTGTCATTTGACCCGCGTACAGCACAAACGTACGCAGCATCAAAACACCAATCAAACTCAGGCTTGTGACGACTAAGATAAAACCGTGGTTATGCTTTACTTTCTCCGAACTAAAGAAATTCATCGCCAATGGCAGCAACATACCTATACCGATAACGCCAAACCAGA
This sequence comes from Vibrio thalassae, assembly GCF_900089835.1. GTDB lineage: Bacteria > Pseudomonadota > Gammaproteobacteria > Enterobacterales > Vibrionaceae > Vibrio > Vibrio thalassae. Next base: position 18,439 of record NZ_OANU01000054.1, read on the forward strand.
ACCAGTTGGACCAGAATCCACCACCAATGGCATTCCATGCTGCCGCTTCATTTTGGCCACCACTAAAAATAAGACCCGTAAAGAAGGTAACGATGACAAACAGCTCGAACAGGACCACAGGACGTTCAAAGCTGTGTACCCATTTGACACTTGGACTGTGCGCATCTTCTTTAAAGACCAAAATACCAAACAATAAGCTTGCAGCAGCGCCAGACGACAGACTTGAGAACAAGAACAAAATAGGAAGCACTGGGTTGTTAAGCATTGGATAGGTTTTTAGTGCCAATAATAAGAAACCGGTATAAGCGGCCAACAAGACGGCTAAGAAACCTAAAAACAACTCCAAACCGTTTTCTATTTTCTCGAACTTAATCAGAATGCTCTCTACAAAATCAAACTTACTCCCAAGCACATCCATAATTGGCTTTCTGAAAATCATGCTAATCCACACAAACAAGACAACCATATAAACTTGGAACAAGATGACCCCCATCGACATGACTGACGTCGGGTTGTAGTAAATCATAATTTTCCAAAACTCGAGTGGCTTGGTTAAGTGGAATACCAAGATCAACAGACCAACAATAATGCCAAACGGAGCCAGCCACGCCATCGCCTTCAGGATGCCGTTTTGCGCTGGATCGCCTGCTATGACTTTTCGCTTAAGATAAATAGCAATCAGAGCAGAACCGGCGGACATCCCCGCCAAGAATAGATAGATCGCAATAATCCAATCCCACACAAGAGAGTCGAAATGAAAGGCAGTTTCCCAAGAACTCATACTATACCTCCCCCTTATGGAACGGCACTTTGAACAGTTTAGGCTTTGTCCCTAGTTGCTCTTTATCACGGTAGATCACGCTGATACTCATCATCTTATTGATATCGCTTTTTGGATCATTCAAGTCACCAAACACCAAAGCGTTAGTTGGACAACTTTCCACACACGCCGGTAACTTGCCTTCTGCTAAATTGGTATCACGACAGAAGTTACATTTATCCGCAGAGCGAGTTTTTGGATTAAAGAAGCGCACTTGGTAAGGACATGCCGCCAAGCAATAACCACAACCTACGCATTTTTCATTGTGTACATCGATGATGCCCGTTTCTTGATCTTTATAAGCGGCACCGGTAGGACACACATAAACGCAAGGAGGGTTTTCACAATGTTGGCAGGAATCACGAGTAAATCGATACTCCACATCTGGGAACTCGCCAATGGGCTGTGAACGATGAATTTCCAAACGGGATACGCCTTCCGGCACTTTGTTGACTTCACGACAGGCATCTGTACAAGCGGTACAACCAATACAAGCGTTTTCATCATGCAGCATGCCATAGCGGACTGCTTTCTTGGTATCGTCATTCGCTACTGACTGCCGAGCAGTTAACACCGACGTTGTTGCCACTCCCGTGGTAAAAATGACAGCACCTGTGCCTGCGAGAAAATTTCGTCTTGAACAACTCATATTACTTGCCCTCCTCTTCACGTTTTTCGTTGAAGTCTTTATGGCAGTCAACACACAGTTTAATTTGTGCTTTGTGGTCGTAAGAGAGGACTTTTGCTTTCTCAGCGTGCACTGAATGACAATTCGTACACGTTAGATTTTTGGCATGCACATCATGGGTCCAACTGTCTTTACGTAACGGTTCCGGCTGATGACATTCAGTACATCTGCTGTTGGCCTTCAGAATAGCTTCAGGATCTAACCATGTTTTATTTGTTCCCGGTTGAGACTGTGCGGGGTGATATTTAATGACTGTAGAAGCACCATCACGATGATCTGGACCAATATTGCTGTGGCATTGGGTACAATTTAATTCGCTACCAATACTGTCAACGGCAGTCTCTCCATGAGAGCCAGCCAGCGTTTTCTTTGAGTCCTTGTGACACTGTAAACATTTGTAGTCCTTGTCACGGATCAACTCAACCTTATGCCTTTGCGCTCCCCCCTCTTTCGCAAGGGTAGCGTGATCGGCTAAGGCATTGAGTGAATAACCATAAAGCGTTAATGCGAGGAGGGCTTGAAGCATTATCGCCATGGTCAATTTAACATTGCCCATTATATCCTTTCCTTAAATCCAATAATAAAGGCATACCTATTTATCAGATTAATAATTAATAACTTTTCTATAGCAGTTACTATCGAAAGTAATTACCAACGAAATGTAATCAATTCTTATTTGGGATCGGCCACAACGCTTCACGATATTTAGCATAGTTCTACATGGGTTATTTTTCTATCCACTCATGGACAATTAGTGAGCAATATCACCAATATTATTGTGTGAATTTTTACACAACTCGTCATTACAAATGATAACCAATTTCATCTAATATTTTATTATCTACCCCTTTAGGGTTAGTTAAAAATAGATGTGAACTCAATCACTTAGATAAATTGATCTAAAACAGTAAACGTCCGACATGTAATTAAGTATTACTGAGTATGCGTTAATATGAACAGGTCTTTACATTTTGAGACATCTCCAAATCTTATTTAGGGAAATAGCCCCACAACGCATTTCAAAAATTAGAATATGGAGATAGCACTGTGAATAAGCATTGGATTTTAAGTTCCGTTGCTGCAATTGCTTTATTAGGCGCTTTAAGTGCGTCAGCTGTTGCTGCACCCGAAGAAGGGTTAATTGATCCTAGAAATCAAGCCTACGAAAAAGATCACCCAGACCAATATAAAACATGGAAAGAAACCAGTGAAAGTGAAGAAATAGAAGATGCGTTGGCGCACGACCCTAATATGGTCATCTTGTGGGCGGGTTATGGTTTTGCGAAAGACTATAATAAAGCGCGTGGTCACTTTTATGCATTAGACGATGTTAGACAAACACTGCGAACAGGCGGCCCGACAGATCCTAAATCAGGTCCTATGCCAATGGCTTGTTGGAGCTGTAAAAGCCCTGATGTCGGTCGTGTTATTGATGAGCGTGGTGAAGATGGTTACTTTGAAGGCAAATGGGCAAGACTTGGTGCAGAAATTTCTAACCCTATAGGCTGTGCTGACTGTCACGATACTCGTAGTGACGCGTTTAAAAATGGCGAACCTGCGTTGGCCATTGCTAAGCCATATGTAGAGCGAGCCTTTGAAGCTATTGGCAAGAAGTTTGACGAGCAATCTCGCCTAGATCAACAAGCATCGGTCTGCGCTCAGTGTCACGTTGAATACTACTTCACTGGCCCAACAAAAGCGGTGAAATTTCCGTGGGATATGGGCACAACGGTTGGTGAAATGGAAACGTATTACGATGCATTGAATTTTAAAGACTGGCAGCATGCGGTTTCTAAAGCCCCGATGCTAAAAGCGCAGCACCCAGGATACGAAACATGGCGTGATGGTATCCACGGTAAAAATGGCGTTGTTTGTGTTGACTGCCACATGCCTAAAGTCACTAAAGAAGATGGGACGGTCTTTACGGACCACAAAGTTGGTAACCCATTTGATCGTTTTGAAGATACCTGTGCCAACTGTCACACTCAAACCAAAGAACAACTCCAAGGCATTGTATCAACGCGCAAAGCGCAAGTTCTTAATATGAAACTTACCGCCGAGAAGCAAATCGTTGCGGCTCACTTTGAAGCAGGCGCAGCTTGGGATGCAGGTGCAACTGAAGAAGAGATGAAACCAATCTTGATGGATATTCGTCACGCACAATGGCGCTGGGACTATGCGATCGCCTCCCATGGTGTTCATATGCACGCTCCCGAAGTGGCACTTGAAATACTTGGTACGTCTGTAGACAAGGCGGCAGATGCGCGTGCGAAACTCATCCGCTTGCTTGCTAAGAAAGGTATCACAGACCCTGTAGAAATCCCCGATATCTCCACCAAAGAAAAAGCCCAAGCTGCATTGGGTATGGATATGGACAAGATGAACGCAGAGAAACAACACTTCTTAGAAACTGTGGTGCCTGAGTGGGACAAAGAAGCCGCAGCAAGAGAAGCGAAGTACTAATATTTCACTGATATGACTCTGTGATCTATTCGATTCTTAGTTAAAGCCCCGACTACTTGGAAGGGGCTTTTTGCTACCATTGAACTTATGATGATCAAACACCTAAATTGGCTCACAATGAAAAAGCATCTCGCATTGGTTCTGTGCTTGACAAGCTCTCCCCCGCTAGCAGGCACCTTCAACAGTGTATCCGTTGGTACGACAAGTGACGGAGGTTTTGGTGTCGGCCTTTACCACGATCGCAATCTAAGCTTCGGTTTTTACAGTAACCTCGCTGGTGGAACGGGCCCCAACAATGATGATTTTGCCCTCAATATTGGTGTGGTGAAATCTCTGACTGAGAATATTGTGGGTTATGTGGGTGCTGGGGTTGCTAACCGAAGTGAAGAGCTTTTCAATGACTCTATGATCAAAACTTACGACTCATCACTTCGTTTCAATGGCAACATTGGTTTGTTATTGAAAACTGGCGTTACTGGTTTTACTGCCGACCTAGGCTATCACACCGGTCTAGAGGCGGCGTATTTTGGTGTAGGCTACACCTACTAGCCACTACCAATAATTTTCACTGGCAAAGTTACCAGGTTTACGACGCAGATGTTTGGTTAACCCAAGCTCCCCTAATGCAGCACTGGTATCTTTCACCATGGCAGGATTACCACATATATACACAAAGCTGTCCGGCACGCTCAGTGTAACTCCGGTCATATTTTGTATCTCTCCATTGAGTAATAATTCAGGAATACGCCCTTGAAGGCCAGTGGCGTGGACTTCTCTTGACACAATAGAGACAAAATGAAATTTGTCGCCCAACGCTGTTTTCGCAGATTCAATCGACTCGGAGTAAACCAATTCACTTTCTGTGCGCACGGCATGGACCAGAACGATGTTATCGAAGCGCTCGGCGATAGAGGGATCGTCTAATATGGAAAGAAACGGTCCAATGGCAGTACCGGTAGAGAGCATCCAAAGTTCTTTCGCATAGTCTGGTATTTCTTCTAAGGTCATAAAACCCGAAGGCTGTTTGCCGACAAACAGTTTATCCCCCACCTCAAGATCGTTTAGTTTTGGCGATAATTGACCATTGTCATCGGCAATAATAAGAAACTCTAAATAGTTCTGACCATAAAGATGCTTTGGGTGATTCACCATCGAATAAGCTCGACGTACCCATTCTCCTTCTGAGTTCAGTAACCCCAACTTAGTAAACTGACCGGCAACATACTCGTCTATCGATGCTGCCACCTCAAGACTGAAAAGTTTCTCTGTCCACTGCTTCTTAGCCAGTACACACCCTTCAACCAAACCGTTAGGAACCGCTGCATTATCTATGTTCGCCATACTTTACCTCCAATGAAGAAAACCTAAGCTTCTGTTCATCATAGAGCCAAACCAGACAAAATTTAAACTACAGTTTATAAGGGAATTAGAACTTTTGAATCATTTCATCATAGATTTAGATAACAGATGAAAGAAATTCTCAGCTTTCCGGTCTACCTATATTGTGTGTCGTAAAAAGGAAGTGTTAGTGACCATGAAACCTTGTTTCCCAGCCGTGCCTATTGACGTGCCGAGCGAAAGCCCAGTTCGCTACTGGCTGCACGAATACCAGTATCAAACACTAGAGTTTACCGAGATGGAGCGCACGGCACTCTCAAGACTTCTACCATTGCTTGTATGTGGCGAACAATCATCTCAGTGGGTTTTTTATAATGAATCCATTCGACAGCAGAAAACGCCGCTAGCTCTTGCTGCTAATGACTTCGAACGTATTGTAGCTGACGAAAAATACCATGAAGAAGCACTAGAATGGGTTCGTAATCAAATAGAGGAACCTGCTGATATACTCGCGATAAAACGACGCAGCCAACGATTCTTTTCTTCATTGGGAGCAAAAAAAACATTTGAAGAGCACTTCGCTCAAATCGCTTGTCTCGATGCGTTGGTGTGTAAGCTCATGCTGTACATTGAGAAAGGGTCTTTGGGTCCGCATCACCCATTTACCCTCCTTTGCCGAGCAATCAAGCAGGATGAAGCAAGGCATGTTTCGGTCTCTAAACTACACGCTTTAGAACTTGGTTACGATAAATCACAATGGCGTGCACTGAATGCCAGTATCTCAGAGAGGTTATTTGATTTGCTTAGCACTGAGCGCGACGCCTTTGCTGTGCTTGGTGTTGATCTCAATCCAATTTTTGAGTCCAAGGAGGAATAATCTATGACGGCTACTTTTCTGCCCGGCCGAGCCTCATTGCTTGCCGCCAGCCATCAGTTTCCAGAACAGTATTTGTCTAACGAACAATTACTGACTGCGCTTGAACAACTGTCAGGCAAACGCTTTGCTCGGGTAGCAGCAAGGATCGTCCCTTTTTTAGGCATCGAAGGACGTCATTTTTCACGTAGCATCCACTCGCATGTCAGCGAACCAACCCCAACGAATTCTGAACTAACGGCTAATACTCTCAAAGATTTACTCGCAAACTCTCAGCACACTCTCGCAGACATTGACTATCTCATTGGTCATACGACGACACCTGATACACAACTTCCTCCCAGTATCGCTTGGGTAGCTGAAAAACTTCGATATCAAGGCCCGTTTATGGAGTTGCGACAAGCCTGTACGGGTTTCTCAAGTACGCTGCAAATCGCCATTCCTCGTCTTGCAATGCTCAACAAACCCATCGCCATTGTTGGTAGTGAAACAGGATCTGTGTATTTCGATTATGAAAAAGGCTTTCTTGACCAGTCTCAGTTGGTCAATTACATGCAAATGGGAGACGGTGCTGGAGGCGTCATTATTGGCCCAGAAACCAGCCAAGGAATGGGCACGATATCACACTGTTTCACAGGTCAAATTGGTGTCGATAGGTCACCGGGTTTATCCCTCGACGGTGGGTCTGCATCGGTGTACACACAAACTGGAAAGGCACGCTTTCATCACAGTGCAACCGATGTACGTAAAAGTGGCGAAGCCTTGTTTCAAGCAAGCATTCTCGCGTTAAGAAGTCATGGCTTTGAATTGGATAAGTTTGATTACATTATTCCCCACCAAGCAAGCGGGCGAATCGATAGTCTGTTGGCCGATACTTTAGACATAGATCCAGATAAAATTATCAATGATGCGAAACGTTGGGGAAACCTTGGTTCCGCAGCGATTTGGTGCAGTTTTTCAAGCTTAGTGCATAGTGGCAAGTTAGAGAGTGGTAGTAAAGTTGTTATTCTAGGCGCAGAAGCTACTAAATACATGTATGGTGGCTTTGTCTATACGCACAACCGCTAACACGCTATTCGTGGGCACTCATCCGTTTGGATTGATTAATTTTTTCAATAATAGCCGCTCTGTCAATTCCTGGGCGATTGGAATCAAGGATTTTCGTCCAGATTTCAATCGCTTTATTGTGTTGTGAATGTAGAAAGTAGTCTGACGCCAGCAATAACAATGCCGTATCATTGTATCCATCCATTTCTAACGCTTTATCAAGAAACTGCTGCACTTCAGGTGTGATAGTTTGAGACTCATCGAAGTACTTAGCCGTGGCAATGGCCGCGTACTGGCCTGCATATGGGGTCTCAGATAAGCGAATTGAGTAGTCAAAACAGGTGATCGCCGCATCAAACTCAGCGCTTTGCATGTAAAGCTGACCTAACTTAAACCAATCTTTGGCATCATTAGGGTTCTGTTTTAATGCTTGTTGCAACTCCTGCATCATGGTTTCACCATTTTTAAACGGTGTCATCGGTTGGGGCTCAGGAAGCGCGCTACGCATTTGCGACCAAATCAACAAAGAGACACCACAGACAAAAGTACTGATGACAACAGAGAACACAATACGCTGCTTTTGGCTAGCTAAGCTTTTTAAACTCAACATCGCGATAACGAAGACTACGACGCCGCAAAGCAAAGCGAACAAATAAATATTGAAATGCAAGACGGGGTACCTGGAGTAAAAAAGAACCGACATTATATCGGCTCCCGTTAAGATTCACTGTGTGTTTGTGGTCGTTTTCTAGAACACGCGGCGTTTTAGCCCTGCTCTTTCCAGTATTCTGGTCGAAATTTCCTCAACCGATAATGAAGACGTATTGATATACGGAATCGCTTCACGTCTAAATAAAGATTCCACACTTGCCAGTTCTTGTAAGCACTGTTCGGTGCTAGCGTAATCGCTACCAGCCAACCGATTCTCACGAATTTCAGTCAAACGCTTTGGGTCAATGGTTAAACCAAACAGTTTATGGCGATGAATTTCGAACTCAGACATCAGTCGAAGGCGCTTTATGTCGTCATCAATAAATGGGTAGTTCACCACACGCAAACCGAACTGCATCGCTAGGTAGAGGCTAGTTGGTGTTTTACCGCTACGAGATACACCAAGTAATATGATGTCGGCCTGATCTAGGTTTTTAAGTGAGATCCCATCATCATGCGCAAGGGTATATTCGATCGCCGCGATACGATCAAAATACTTATCACTGTCTTTGCCAACACTGTGAGAACGTTGCAACTTAGGTTTGGGTTCAAGCTGCAAATCGTCCTTCACTTGCGCCACAATACTTTCTAGTACGTCATAACAATACGCAGAAGACTGCATAAGACCTGTGCGAATTTCAGGTACAACAATAGAGAAAAATACCAACGGTTTTATACCATTGCGTTGGTAGGATTGATTAATTTCTCTAATGAGTTCATCAAGCTTATGCTCGCTTTCAACAAATGGAAACGTTTTCTCGTTAGCCTTGAACGGAAACTGCCCTAAAACCACGTGTCCCAATGTCTCGCAAGTAATCGCTGTTCCGTCAGAAACGTAGAACACGTCACGACTTTGACCATTATTTTTCATTTTCTATTTAATTTTTCAAAAAAATTTAAGTAGGATGCATTACATAATATCGATAACAAACCCTAGCATTCAATAACGTTCCCCCACAGTTTTGAAAAAAAGTTAACTATTTTCTTACTGAATACGTAAACGATTGCTATACCCTACAGCTGCAATGTTTCTGGAGATAGACATGCAACAAAACAACACCCTTTGGTTCAATGGCTTGTCCATGGACGATGTTGATAAAGTCGGCGGTAAAAACGCTTCACTGGGCGAGATGGTTTCTAATCTCGCCAATGCTGGAGTTTCAGTACCGAATGGTTTTGCGACGACTTCCTATGCCTTCAACCAATTCCTTGATTTTGAGGGATTGGACGAACGCATTCATGGACTACTAGATGAGCTTGATGTTGATGATGTTGACGCACTGCGTAAGACAGGCGCGACCATCCGTCAATGGGTATTAGAAGCCCCATTCCCTGCTGATCTTGAACAGGATATTCGAGAAAATTACCGAGAACTCATTGGAGGCAATTCAGAACTCTCGGTCGCGGTTCGCTCTTCTGCGACAGCGGAAGACCTTCCAGATGCCTCATTTGCTGGTCAACAAGAAACATTTTTGAATGTAAAAGGCATAAACGCCGTTCTTGAAGCCACGAAGCACGTGTACGCTTCGCTATTTAATGACCGTGCGATTTCGTATCGTGTTCATCAAGGTTTTGACCACCGCGGCATCTCACTATCGGCTGGTATTCAGCGTATGGTGCGTTCTGATCAAGCATCATCCGGCGTGATGTTCACCTTAGATACTGAATCTGGCTTTGACCAAGTCGTGTTCATTACATCGGCATGGGGTCTAGGTGAGATGGTCGTTCAAGGCGCCGTTAACCCAGATGAGTTTTACGTCCACAAGCCGCTCCTTGAGCAAGGGCAAACGCCGATTGTGAAAAAGACCTTCGGTTCCAAACTGATTAAAATGGTGTACTCCAACAATCAAGAAATTGGTAAACAGGTCGACATCATTGACACCTCTGATGCCGAGCGTAACCAGTTCTCGCTCACTGATGAAGAAATCAAAGAGCTGGCTAAACAAGCGATGATCATCGAAAAGCACTACCAGCGTCCAATGGACATTGAGTGGGCAAAAGATGGCATTGATGGCAAGCTCTACATCGTTCAAGCCCGCCCAGAAACCGTGTGCTCTCAAAGCGAACAAAATGTCATTGAACGTTTCCAACTGAACAATAAAGCGGACGTGTTGGTTGAAGGTCGTGCCATTGGTCAACGTATCGGTACCGGCCCAGTTAGATTGGTCGATTCACTTGACCAGATGCCACTGGTTCAAGAAGGACATGTGCTAGTGACTGACATGACCGACCCTGACTGGGAACCTGTCATGAAAAAGGCATCAGCGATTGTGACCAACCGCGGGGGGCGTACCTGTCACGCAGCGATCATTGCTCGTGAGCTTGGCATTCCAGCTATCGTTGGTTGTGGCAATGCAATAGAAAGCCTTGAAGACGGCGCGACGGTGACGGTCTCTTGTTCAGAAGGTGAAACCGGCTACGTTTATCAAGGTGAGCTTGAGTTTGAAGTTCGACGCTCAGCTGTTGATGAATTACCTCTTCTGCCGACCAAAGTAATGATGAACGTCGGTAACCCCGATCGTGCTTTTGACTTCGCTCAAATCCCTAATGAGGGTGTAGGTCTGGCGCGTCTTGAGTTTATCATTAACAAAATGATAGGCATTCACCCCAAAGCCCTACTTAACTTCGACCAGCAGACTCCTGAGCTACAAGCAGAAATTACGCAACGCATTCGCGGCTACGATGACCCAATCGATTTCTATGTAAGCAAACTCACTGAAGGTATCGCTACGATTGCCGCTGCTTTCTGGCCTAAACGTGTGATTGTTCGTATGTCTGACTTTAAGTCAAACGAATACAGCAACCTCGTCGGCGGTAAAGCATTTGAGCCACATGAAGAAAACCCGATGCTTGGATTCCGTGGAGCGTCTCGATACATTTCACCCGTGTTCGAAGATTGCTTTGAGTTAGAAACCCGTGCCTTGAAGCGTGTGCGTAATGAAATAGGTCTGAAAAACGTGGAGATCATGATTCCGTTCGTGCGAACTCCAAGCGAAGCGGCACAGGTTATCGATCTGTTGGCTAAGTTTGAACTGCGCCGTGGTGAGCAAGGTCTAAAAGTCATTATGATGTGTGAACTGCCTTCAAACGCTGTATTGGCGGATGAGTTCCTTAAATATTTTGATGGTTTCTCTATTGGCTCAAACGACATGACCCAGCTGACTCTTGGTTTAGACCGCGATTCGGGTGACGTGGCACATCTATTTGACGAGCGTAATCCTGCCGTCAAAGCCATGCTAAAAATGGCCATTGATGCAGCGACACAAGCGGGTAAATATGTCGGCATCTGTGGCCAAGGTCCTTCCGATCATGACGACTTAGCTGAGTGGTTGATGGAACAAGGCATTAGCTCGGTATCGCTAAACCCTGATACGGTGATTAATACCTGGTTGAAGCTGGGTAATGTTGCTAAGCAATAATTAGCCATAAGACAGCACTAAGCCAGAGCGATTCGCTCTGGCTTTTTTGTTGCTATATCGACGGCTTCCATTAGTTTTGAGCACATTAGTCATGTGTTTTAACCAAAGGTTCCGTTTTATTTTTGCAATAATACTTGTCGACTTTTTCACTTTTTAATTGCGCTAGCTCAAGCCTATTCTGGATAGGCAGACCAAAGCTATAAATGTGAGGTAACGCTATGAAAAAATCCATTGCCATTGTCGCAGGTGCACTTACCTGTGCTTCTGTCGGGGCCTATGCCACTGAAACAACTGTCCAAGATACCGACAATTCTGTTGACTATGTTCAAATTCGAAATGGTATTGCTTATCAAGTTAATGATACCACCCCCTTCACCGGCGAACTGACACGCAAATATGACTCCGGCCAAAATGCGCTTCATGTTCGATTCGCCAATGGCAAAGCTGTAGGGGCCGAAACAACTTACTACCCAAATGGTCAAGTTTCGTCCACAATTAATTACAAAGATGGTCTAGCGGATGGCGACTGGAAGCAATGGTATGAAAATGGCCAGCTAAAAGTTGACGCTGAATACACAGGTGGTGTACTCAACGGCGCCTATGACGAATGGTCCTATAATGGTCAAAAACTTGTTTCAGCGAAATACGACGATGGTAAGCTTCAAGGCAAAGTCTCTTCGTGGTATGAGAATGGTCAACCGCGTTCAGTTGAACATTATGATTCCGGCAAAAAAGACGGCTTAGCTACCAGTTATTATCCGAACGGTAGTAAGGCGTACGAAGCAACCTATGACCAAGGTGGCATTCATGATGGCACCGTCACCAAATACGCCCCTGATGGGCAAAAACAGTATGTTGTAACGGTTAAAGACAACAAGATGGTTTCAGAACAGCATTGGTTTAATCATCAGTCCTAGCCTACCCGTCACGCTTTCAGAGGAGATGATTATGATTACTACCCTACCATCACCACGTCCAGATATATTAGTCATTGAATTTGATGACAATGTCGATTTAGTGCAAGAAAAGCACATTATCGCTGAGGTAGACAAGCTATTAGCAGAACATAACAAAATCAGTGTGATGGCAATACTCGATGAAAGTGCTCATTGGTCGCTAGCCGCAGGATTTAAAGATATTGTTTGGACGCTGACGAATCTAAAGCAAATAGAGAAAGTGGCGATTGTCGCCGATCGTAAGGTGATCACATGGCTAGTTAATGCCGACTCCATCATCGCACGAATGTTTGATATAAAAGAGAAGGCGTTTGCCTCCGCTGACTTTGAAAAAGCTTGGTACTGGGTACAAGAGCCTAAATAGCTAACGCTCTCCTATCAGACAGATTTAATACGGACAACCAATAAAATAAAGCCAGACGCTAAACGTCAGGCTTTATTGTCCTACCGTCCATGCCCCGGAAACACTAAGCTAAGTGCTCAACTAACCAAACTTCTTCGGCAAAACGCGATAGACCTTGTTTTATTCGTCGATGCTCGCTGTCCGCCTCATCTCGCTCCAACAAGGTTAAACGGTAATCTTCTCCGAAATAGTCTTTTATTTCATTTGATGGAACACTAAAAGGAGGGCCCGACATTTCCGATTGAACATAGTCAAGCGTGATCATAAGAATTCGCCCACCTGGATTAAGCGATTGCTTCAACTTATCAACATATAACGCTCGCAAGTCTTCTGGCATCGCGATAAGAGCAGCGCGATCATAGATCAAATCGACAGGCTTGATTGGTGCAGTAAAGTAGTCACCAACATAGATATCGAGTTCATCAAACTGATACAACTCGAATTGACCATTAATGGGAGTCACCATTGGTGTATAAAAATGTTCCGCAAAAAACGCCCGGACGGCGATTTGACTTAATTCGACACCTTGAACATTGTCATGAAGTTGAGCCAGCCAAATAAGATCCTCAGACTTACCGCAAAGGGGAACAAACACGCTGTCGACTCGACTCGGTTTCACTTCGTTCCAATGCTTAATCAGTAACGGGTTTACATCCTCTAGGTGAAACCCAATTTTATTCGCAGCCCATTTGTCATGCCACAATTCAAAATCGTTCATTTATCGTTCATATTTGGTATGGATAATCATTAACGTAGAGTTTACAGAACGAGGACAAAAAGTCATGCCTAAGAAGGTAACTTTATTTCGAAACTCAAGTCACAACTTAGACTCTATTTCATTTTTTAAGGTTGGGTTCAGTTAGTTAGTCCCCATACTATAAGTAGTACAACTCCTGAACGTTTTCGCCCTTTTTTGTATACCGTTTTCGTAACGTCATTAGGAGAGAAAATGAGCATGTTTCTTCGTACCGCAGCACTGATGCTATTGGTACTCAGCCGTGCACCTGCATTTGCGGCAACGCTTAATCAATCCGATTCAACTACCTCAAAAGGAAACCAAGAACAGAACGAAGTTTGTCCATCAGTATTCAAACATAGTCTAAGTGGCTTGTATGGCATCGATACTGTGAACAGCAACGCACTTCAACCGCATTCCGACTTTGATATCTTGTATAGCAAAGCTCACCAAGCGCAACACGAATTAGAAGCGCTGTGCAAAACCACTGCTCTACTTGCTGGTACCGACGCGCACTTCGCTGGCGTCAAGTCTTACGATCGTGCAAAAGAAAAGATCCGCACTGAACTTAATGGTGAAGTTAATCAAATCACCGACCTCGCCCGCGGCACAATCGTGGCAGACGATGTTGAAGGGCTGGTCAGCGCCTATGAAGCGCTTAACCGAGAAGCTAAAGTCGTCCGTGTTAAAAACCGCTTCAAAAGCCCTGCGCCTTCTGGGTATCGTGATTTAAACATCTTAGTCCAACTGCCTAAAACTGGCATCATTGCAGAGGTTCAACTTCACTTGAAAGCGATTGCGGATGTGAAAAGTGGTCCAGAGCACGAGCTTTATGAAATTATTCAAGGTATCGAACGCAACGCCGCTGCACACGATCGTAGCTTAAATGACATAGAAACTGCGCAAATTACCAGCTTAAGAAGGCAGTCTCTAGAGCTTTACCAAAACGCGTGGCAACCATATATTACGACCAATATTAAAGCGGCATAATGCCGCTTTTCCCTTCGCTCTTTAGCCAATATCCACCGACAAAAAAACAAAAAGACCACTACATGTGGTCTTTTTGTTTCTAAAGTAAAACTCAATCTACTTTGATATTCTCCACTCGTGCCTTCAGTTTTTGGCCGGGACGGAATGTAACTACGCGTCGAGCAGAAATTGGAATATCTTCACCAGTCTTAGGATTCCGACCTGGACGTTCATTCTTGTCTCTTAAGTCAAAATTACCAAAACCCGACAGTTTTACCTGTTCGCCACTTTCGAGTGATTTTCTGATTTCTTCAAAAAATACTTCTACCGTTTCCTTGGCATCCCTTTTACTGAATCCGAGTTTCTCAAATAGGTTCTCAGCCAGATCGGCTTTTGTGAGCGCCATAAAACTCCCCTCAAAGCTAATTTAAACCTTACTATCACAGCGATAGCGCTAAACATTTCGTTTGACCAATCAACAACATAACGGTCTAACTTTGAAAAGTGTAAGCCAACCTTCTGATTTTCGCCAACTTTTTTATTTCATGGAAATGTCAGGATATTTTCTTATCTATTAGCAGGTTACCAATTTTTTAGCATAAAAGAGAAGTTTAGATAAGAAAAATACAGCATTATTAGATTTTTATTCTAATTCTTAAAGCCCAATTAGACATTAATAAAATAACAACAATTTACGAAATACCTAATCTAGCCCACAATTTTACGGTATTTATCTTATAAAAACAGTGGGTTGCAAACTTTAACAATATGAAACACGTTTAATCCATTCAGTAGAGAGTTATACAGCATGATATATAAGAGCTATATTTTTAGGTTGCCTCAATTTTAGTAATGTTGGATAAAAAAAGCGAGTTAACTCAGTTAACTCGCTTCTTCGCTCGACGGCTATATCGTTAATTACGATTAGTCACGTAGTGTTGCACCAAACTTCTCAGAAACGTGGGCGACAATCGCATCCACCGCACCTGCGATATCAGCATCTTCCAGAGTACGCTCAATCGATTGCAGCGTCAGTGCGATTGCAAGGCTCTTCTTGCCTTCTTCCACACCTTTACCGACATATACGTCAAACAGTTTCGCGTCTTTCAAGAACTCACCGCCCTGCTCTAAACACGCAGCAACGATATCACCAGAAGCAACGGCTTCATCAACAACCACAGCGATATCACGACGGTTTGATGGGAACTTAGAAAGCTGAACCGCTTCTGGAATCACTTTAGCGTTGATTGCCGACCATTCGATTTCAAACACGATAGTACGACCATTTAGGCCAAACTTACGCTCTAGCTCTGGGTGAACAGTACCAATTACACCAACTTCTTTGCCATCAACAATGATTGCCGCAGACTGACCTGGATGAAGCGCTGGGTGTTTAGCTGAAGCAAATGTGTATGCTTTTTCGTTTGTAGACAGCTCTAGAACTGCTTCTAGGTCACCTTTAAGATCGAAGAAGTCTACTGTGTTAGTTTCAATATCCCAGTGCTCTTCGCTACGCGTACCAGCAATAACACCAGCCAGCATCGGTTCTTGGCGCATACCGTTTTCTGCTGTGTCACAAGGGATGAAACGAAGACCATATTCAAATAGACGAACACGTGGCTGCTGACGTTTTTGGTTGTGAACAACCGTGTTAAGCAATCCTTGGATTAGGCTAAGGCGCATTGCTGACATTTCCGCAGAGATTGGGAATGGCAATACTAGAGGCTCAACATCAGGAACGATCAGTTTTTGCTGCTCTGGCTCAACGAAGCTATAAGTAATGGCTTCTTGGTAACCGCGGTCAACCAGCAAGTTGCGAACACGCTTAAGAGGTAAATCCGCTTCCACGTGGTTGTGCATTTTAAGAGCCGCAACTGGGTGTTGATTTGGAATATTGTCATAGCCGTAGATACGACCAACTTCTTCGATCAAATCTTGTTCAATAGCGATATCAAAGCGCCATGTCGGAGCTGTTGCCATCCAACCTGACTCTGACGTCTCAACAGTCAAACCTAAACGCTCTAGAATTTCTACCACATCAGCATCTTCGATATGGTGACCTAGTAGTGCATCAAGCTTAGTGCGACGCAATGCTACTGTGTTGGCTTTCGGCAAATCAGCGTCTGACTCAACGCAAACCACTGGTGCCACTTCACCGCCACAGATTTCAACTAGTAGCTCTGTTGCGCGCTCCATGGCGCTTGCTTGTAGTGCGAAGTCCACACCACGCTCAAAGCGCATTGAAGAATCAGTATGAAGACCATAACTACGTGCACGACCACGGATATGGTCAGGTGCAAAAAATGCACACTCTAGTAGAACGTCTTTAGTCTCAGAGGTTACACCAGACTCTTCACCACCAAAGATACCTGCAATCGCCAATGCTTTATTGTGGTCAGCAACAACTAGAGTATCGGCATTAAGCTCTGCTTCTGTACCGTCTAGAAGTGTTAGCTTCTCACCTTGTTCCGCCATACGAACCACGATGCCCCCTTCAATCTTCGCCAGATCGAACGCATGCATTGGTTGGCCTTGTTCTAGTAGAACATAGTTAGTGATATCAACAACAGGATCGATAGAACGAATACCACAACGGCGCAGTTTTTCTTGCATCCATAGTGGTGTTTCCGCTTGAACGTTCACATTCTTAACGATACGACCTAGGTAGCGAGGACATGCCGCTGGTGCTTTCACTTCAATAGCAGCAACATCTTGAATAGACGCGTCAACCGCGTTAACCGCTGGCTCTGTCACGTCTGCACGGTTTAGAACACCGACTTCACGAGCTAAACCACGGATGCTGAAGCAGTCTGCACGGTTAGCCGTGAGATCTACGTCTACCGTAACATCATCAAGGCTTAGGAAGTCACGGAAATCGGTACCGATCACCGCATCTTCTGCAAGTTCCATAATACCTTCAGACTCTACGTCGATGCCCAGCTCAGTAAATGAGCAAAGCATACCGTGTGAGGGCTGACCACGTAATTTTGCTTTCTTGATTTTGAAATCGCCTGGAAGAACAGCACCAACGGTTGCTACTGCTACTTTCAGACCTTCACGGCAGTTAGGAGCGCCACACACGATGTCTAGTAGTTCTTCTGCGCCAACATCAACTTTAGTGACACGTAGTTTGTCTGCGTCTGGGTGCTGCCCACACTCAACCACTTTACCTACTTTAACGCCAGTGAAAGAGCCAGCCACAGGTAGTACATCGTCTACCTCAAGACCAGCCATTGTAATTTGGTGCGTAAGCTCGTCAGTAGATACTGAAGGGTTTACCCACTCACGAAGCCATGATTCGCTGAATTTCATTGTGATGAACCCTCTGGATTACTTGAACTGTTTTAGGAAACGAAGGTCGTTCTCGAAGAACGCACGTAGGTCATTCACGCCGTAACGTAGCATTGTTAGACGCTCTACGCCCATACCAAACGCGAAACCAGAGTATTTCTCAGGGTCAATGCCAACAGCACGAAGTACATTAGGGTGAACCATGCCACAACCTAGAACTTCAAGCCATTTACCATTTTTACCTTTTACATCTACTTCAGCAGAAGGCTCTGTGAACGGGAAGTAAGATGGACGGAAACGAACTTCAACTTCCTCTTCGAAGAAGTTGCATAGGAAGTCATGCAAAATGCCTTTTAGCTGAGCGAAGTTTACATTCTCATCAACTAGCATACCTTCCACTTGGTGGAACATTGGCGTATGTGTTTGGTCATAGTCGTTACGATAAACACGTCCAGGTGCGATGAAGCGGAATGGCGGTTTACCATTTTCCATCGTACGAATTTGAACGCCAGACGTGTGAGTACGTAGCATCAAATCTGGGTTGAAGAAGAAAGTATCGTGGTCAGTACGAGCTGGGTGGTCTTCTGCGATGTTTAGTGCATCGAAGTTGTGGAATGCATCTTCGATTTCTGGACCAGACTCAGTGTTAAAGCCTAGCTCACCAAAGAACTGTTCAATACGCTCAACTGTACGAGTAACTGGGTGTAGACCCCCGTTCTCGATACGACGTCCTGGTAGAGTAACGTCGATAGTCTCTGCTGCAAGTTTTGCTTCAAGTTCAGCACGTTGTAGTGCATCTTTACGAGCAGCAATCGCTTGTTGAACTACGCCTTTCGCTTTGTTGATCTCTTGACCAGCACTGCGGCGCTCTTCTGGTGGTAGTTTACCTAGGCTTTGAAGTTGAACCGTTAGTTCACCTTTCTTACCTAGATACTGAACACGCACTTCGTCAAGTGCGACTAGCGAGTCTGCAGCTTCAATCGCCGTGCTCGCGTTAGCAATGATCTCTTCTAGATGTTGCATCGTTTCCTCGTCTACCGTCCGGTAGTATCCATAAGGGTGTTTTTTGATAGCTGTACATACTAATAAAACCCGCCGCTAATGCCAAATTGATTTGTAATTTGAACGGGTTATTGGGCAAAAAAAACTCGTTTTTCGTCCTTTTAGCAAAAATCCAATGGGAGACGATGACCATTTGCCAATATTTGGCGGTAATTAATTGGCTTTTGCGCGAACAAAAATGAAGTTTGGACGACGTGAAAGTGTATCAAATGTCTCGGGTGATACTTCTTTCATCATGGGATCTGGTTTACCTTCAGAAAACTTATCAAGGGTAAAAGCACTTTCTGAAAGGCTATCGAATAAGTTACTCAATGAACGTCTAAAGAATGACACTTCCACAGGTTCACCGATGGTGTTCCAATCCTCGGTAATACGTTCAACCGCGAAATAATTGTTCACATCGTTTTCTTCATAATCAACCAATGGATGATGTGTCGAAAAGATAAACCATCCACCTTGTTTCAGTACGCGGTGCACTTCTTTAAACAGCGGTACTAGATCTTCGAGGTAATGCACCATTAACGGGCACACGACGAGATCGTAGCTCGCGTCAGCTTCTTTGGGAAGCCCATCAGCCAAATCTTGCGCATAACAAGTGACAGCGTCACCTAGCTTTTGTTTGGTCATTTGAACCATTTGCTCCGAGAGATCGATAGCCGTTACCTTCGCCCCTTGATCGACGAAGTGCTGCGCATAGATACCAGGACCACATCCTAAGTCCAATACCGCTTTATTATCGACATCGCCCACCAAGGCAAGCGTTGAGGGACGCTCATAAAGGCCATTGTAAGCATTATTTTCAATCGCATCTGCGTATTTTACAGCGTATTTTGTATACATATCACCCATAGAAATACCTCCAACTATCAGACCATTTATCTCGCATTTGAATCGCGCAATCTAACGCTACGACGAAGACTCGTCAAACTCTGGTACTTGCCAAATCAAACGCAATATATCTCGGTGTTGAATACCATCTTCAAAGATGGGTTCATCATAGTTATCTACAAAGAAGTTCTTAACCACTCTATCCACGCGAAACCCGTGCTTTTGGTAGAACGAGAGTTGATACCCAAACGTTCCGGTTCCCAATTCGACGCAGCGAATGCCTTGACCCGTAAGTTTCGTTAACGCTTCGTCAAGTAAAACTCCGCCAAACCCTCTACCGTGGAACTCCGGATACGTCGCGATATTGAAAAGTTCAGCGCAACCATTAACGTGCTCCACTTCTATCAGTGTCGCTGCAATCAATCGGCCCTGCATAAACACAGCAAAAGCACGGCATCGAGCTCGATAGGCGTTAATCGCTGCTTCCTCAGGATCCGCGAGTAATAATATATCCAGTGGTAATTGCTCTTGGGGAATCTCTTTAACTTCAAACATCGAGTTATTCATCTTTCAGCACACTTTCCATCAGATAGTTGTCTAGTACGACGCCCCGGATATCAACTCGGTTCGGCCTTATGACAGTAAAGCCATAATGAGAGAAAAACGGTCTTGCTGTAATACTTACATAGGAGTACAGCCTTCGAATATCAGCTTCGCACGCTTTATTTAAGATAATTTGCATCAATGCGCTCCCTACCCCTTGCCGTTGAGCTTGGTGATGACAATAGAAGTGATCGATTAGCCCATCTGCTTGTAAATCACTATATCCCAATATCTGCTGTTGGTTTGTCACCACAAAAGGCTGACATCGAGCAATATACGTTTCAAAAGCTGATGTCTCTAACTCATCACGAGCCCATGCTCTAATCTGCATCTCATTGTAATCATAGCGATTTACAGTGCGAATTGTTTGCCGATATAATTCCAACAACTCGTTTGCATCGTCCTGTATCGCTGTTCTAACAGACAATCGCATATCTCGACTCCTTTATATGACCCATAACCCTCGCCGTTAATAGTAACAGCTTGAAGATGTATAACGAGATTAGTGTTAAGGTTACTAGACGGTAACCAATTGAAAGATATCTTTTTGTGTACTAGATATTACAACTCATAGATGAAGCGACACGGAAGCGATTATGCCCTAAAATAACATAGAGTGCTGGTGCTCTATGCACATCCCTCTCATAGGCGTTCTGAAGTGAATGCCCCAATGTATCGAGATGCTAAGTCCATCAACGGCGTCACGGCCGTTGATCTCTACTACGAGTACCCAACTTATAATATTAATATCGATAAGGAGCAGCAGCGGCTTATTGATCACGATGTCATCATTTTTCAGTTTCCACTCTATTGGTACTCAACCCCCTCAATTTTAAAAGAATATCAAGACCTCGTTTTAGAATATGGTTTCGCCTATGGGCAAGAGGGTACTGCACTTCACGGAAAAACCTTTCTTTGCGCCATATCAGCTGGGGGGAAAGCCGATGCTTATCAAACCGACGGTTACAACCACTTCACTATCCGAGAACTGCTTCAGCCGTAAGAACAGACTGCGAGTTTGACAGGGATGACATATTTGCCTCCTTTTTGTCTGTTTGGTTCACGTACTGCTCAAGAAGAACAACGCATACCTGAGCACAGAACACGGTGGAAAGAGCTATTGCGTTTATTGGTGAGTAACGAATTCAATGTTGAGCGAGCCAAACCTCTCGAAAACTCAACCATTACTGGTCTCAAGAACCCATTATCGAATCAGGTGAGGACGCATCATGACCGGAATTTTTCTCCAGGCTTTCGTTTATCTTATCGCAGCAGTTATCACAGCTTCGATTGCCTTAGTCGTTGTTGGTGGGCATTACCTCAGCCGACCATTGTTTAGATTCGTAGCTTCATCTGGGCTGCGTGAAATCTTCACCGCGACTGCACTGATGTTAGTGATTGGTATCGCAGCATTAATGAGCTTAGTTGTTCTCTCTCCTGCTTTGGGGACTTTCTTAGCCGGCGTCGTGTTGGCAAACAGTGAATTTAGACATGAACTGGAGTCAAATATTTACCCGATCAAAGGGTTGTTGATCGGTTTGTTCTTTATTACTGTCGGCGCGGGTATCAACTTCGGAATCTTATTTGACGACTTCTTTGTCATTATTGGTTTAACGATAGGCGTCATGACGCTAAAAGCCCTAGTGCTTTATGTGTTAGCGATGATTTTCAAGATCAAAGACAGTGCTCGATGGTTATTTACCCTAAGCCTCGCCCAAGCCGGTGAATTCGGCTTCGTTTTATTGAGTTTTTCGGTTCAAAACCATGTATTGCCTACCGATATCGCACAGACCTTATCTCTTGTGGTGGCCCTCTCAATGTTCTTAACACCCGGTCTGTTTATTCTCTTTGATAAGGTTATCTTACCGAAATTTGAAAAAGACAGTAACGACAGAGAAGCAGACACTGTTGATGAGAGAGGAACGGTTCTCATCGCTGGTATTGGCCGATTTGGTCAAATCGTCAACCGTCTTTTGGTCGCAAACCATGTAAAAACCGTGGTGCTTGATGTCCGGGCACAACAAGTGGACGATATGCGTCAAATTGGCACCAAGGCCTATTTTGGCGATGCCTCAAAACCTGACATTTTACATACTGCCGGAATTGAGGATGTCAAGTTACTAGTGATCGCTATCGATAACCAAGAAACCAATGTCGAGCTTGTAAAATATGTCAAACATACGTACCCTCACGTCAAAATCCTCACCCGAGCATTCGATAGAGGACATGGGTATCAATTAAGGCAAGCAGGCGCTGACTATATTGAGTCTGAACCTTATCACTCAGCCTTAGAGCTTGGAGCTAAGACTATGAAATGTCTTGGTTTTCACCCATTTTTCATTAAGCAAAAAAAGTCCATCTATAAAACGATTGAAGATAAACAATCTGATCGTCTTTACAAGGCTTGGAAAGGTGGTGCGGAAGATGAAGAACGTTTTGACAATAACTATCGCGACCTCTTTATTGAGTTAGAAGGCTTCATCAAAGATGCCATGCAGGTAGATAGAAACGATAAACACTCTCGTGAGCGTGGATGGACGCCACCTCCAAAAAGGTATGCAGACAATTTGGATGAATAAAGCAAAGCCGCATTGATCGTTGTCTTCGGTCAAGCACTGTAATCACAGATCTTATGCGCTAGGATGTAATGAATAGAGACGGGCCCTTAGCCCGTCTCTCCTTTTTCGCTCACCGGCAAGAATAAGTATCTAGGCACAAATTAAAGAGAACAACGTGGATAAAGATTCAAAACAATTAGCCAAACAATTGTTCAATATGACACTACCTATGGTTTTGGGTGTGTTATCCCTTATGAGCTTTCAGTTAGTCGACAGTGCCTTTATCGGTCAACTCGGTGTCCTCCCTCTCGCGGCTCAAGGTTTTACCTTGCCAATGCAAATGGTGATCATCGGTATTCAAGTCGGCTTGGGAATCGCTACCACGGCGATCATTTCCCGAGCTTTAGGCGCTAATGATGAATCGTATGCGAAGCAATTAGGTGGGTTAATTCTTGTTTTTGGTAGCCTTGGTGTGGCCGCCATTGGTGTACTCATTTGGTTGGTTCGACACCCAATATTAGTCATGTTGAGCGCACCTGAATCCGTCTACCCTATCATAGACAGCTATTGGCCTTATTGGCTACTGAGCTCTTGGGTCGGTGCGGTACTGTACTTCTATTACAGTGTGTGCAGGGCTAATGGCAACACTGTGCTACCGGGGATGATGATGGTGGCAACCAGTATCATTAACTTGATTCTCGACCCACTGTTTATCTTTACGTTCGACTTAGGTATCAATGGTGCCGCCATTGCCACTATTATTGCTTTTGGTATTGGTATCGCTTTTGTCGCACCTAAAGTTGTCCGTAAAAATTGGGCATCCTTTGACTGGAAAGACGTTAATTTGCCAAGAAGTTTACAGTCCATCTGGAAAATAATGGCTCCGGCGATGGTCAGTCAGTTGCTTCCTCCATTGTCTTCGATGTTAGCCACCAAACTACTAGCGACATTTGGCACTGCTGCCGTCGCAGCTTGGGCTTTGGGCTCACGCTACGAGTTTTTTGCTATCGTTACTGTGTTAGCATTGACCATGTCTATGCCACCGATGGTTGGTAGACTGCTTGGTGCCAAAAATCTCACCGACATTAAGAAACTCGTCAACCTAGCAGTTGGCTATATCCTCGGTTTCCAACTGTTTGTTGCTGTTATCACTTACATCTTTGCAGGGCATCTATCATCACTGATGACCAGCGAAGACAACGTACAGCAAATTCTTAATTATCACCTTATTCTCGTACCATTTAGCCTTGGGCCTTTGGGTATTTGTATGCTAATGGTTTCTATTTCCAACGCCCTTGGCAAAGCGAAAACAGCTCTAACGATTTCGGCACTTCGCTTGTTCGCTTTCTTCTTACCTTGCTTGTGGCTCGGCTCACAGGTTGACGGTATTGAAGGTCTCTTTTGGGGCGCTTTAGTCGGTAATATTCTTGCAGGTCTGAGCGCTTGGTTCACATACAGATACTCTCTCAAACAATTAGAAAAGTCCTTATTGAATTAAACCGATAACTTCTTTCTCAGTAACACTAACTATTTTTGTCAAACGCCCCCTCCTTTGCTACGTTTAAAATACGTAGTGAAAGGAGAGGTACAATTAATGAAGATAAACGTTCAGACCCATCATGTATCAATCGGTGAAGAGTCGCGCCAAGAGATTGAAAACAAATTTGACAAAGTATCAGCTCACTTTCCTCAGTTGATAAGCTGTGACATCATTATTAAGAAAGAACACGGTCAACATGAAGTGGAAATTTTTACTAACTATGAGGGTGTAAGAGTTTCAGCTAAGGCCTCTCACGACATCATGTATCCTGCAATTTCTGCCGCCCTAAAAAAACTCGAAGCCGGTTTACGGAACCGAAAAGGACAATTGAAGACTGACTTGCATGAAAAGCCAACGAGTACAAAACCAGAGATAGCGTCCGAAATTATTCAAGAAATGAAACTTACTTAAGTGTTCTTCATTGACATATCAAAAGCCAGCACCTTGCTGGCTTTTTTTGTTATCTGCTTTATTTCGATTCATTTTTTCTATTATTCACGTTTGCTTACACTGACTTTTATTTCGTAAATATCTGTTTTATTGCCCGCTATATCGAACTCGATCGCCCAATAACTTACCGTGCGCCATTTTGAAACCAATTCATCGTTAATGCGAATTTTTTTGGAAAGTTTCGCATTATTTTTACGGCTCTTCTCCGCTTTGTTGAGTCATAACGCAATACTTATGACTTCTACCATACTGACTAATAACCCTTTTTTAGTCAGTATGGATGAATCCTATTTTGACCCAGTTACTTTCTCAGCTTTTACATATTCAGGGGCAGGCAATCCAGTCGATTAAGGTCGATGAATCCACTCAAACTGTTGACGTTTACTGTCGTCGAGACCGACGA
>NZ_OANU01000055.1 GCF_900089835.1 Vibrio thalassae
TCTCTTTCCGACTCTCATGCCTTTTGGCCACAGCGTATTAACCACTTCCGCTGTTTCATAACATAACGCACCTTGGACGGATTCACATATGTTCATCATGCTGACTACCTAGCACTCACCCGATTTTGTGGTTATCAGGAGGATCGTCCTCTCACGATTTAGATCCCGATTGGCAAATGCCAACCTTCGTTACATTGTCAGAGCCGCTACATTATTCAGGCTCCTAGGTTCATCTGGTGATACAGATGGTTCACTCGTTAAGCGGTGAACAGCGCTTCATACGACTTCACGTCGCACGCCACCTTTTTTAGTTAGTGAACTGCTATGTCTTTCTAACCGTTTAATTTTTATAAACTCCCAGATAGAGTATCCAATCATTGACTGATATAATGCTGTAATGCACATCAAATAGTGATGGCGTGCAAAGTAATGTAGGAATCCCTACTTTCCTATATTGTCATGTCTCTAAGAGGCTCTTTGTCTACTAATACAAACGGAAAAGTAATGAAAAGCAAATTGTATGCAGGCGCACTTTGTGCGGCGACTCTTCTCACTACCCCGGCGTTTGCAGCCAACGAGGAACTTTACTTCTACAACTGGTCTGAATACATTCCTAACGAAGTATTAGAGGACTTTACCAAAGAAACCGGTATCAAAGTCATCTATTCTACGTATGAATCCAATGAAAGCATGTACGCAAAGTTGAAGACTCAAGGTTCGGGTTACGATCTTGTCGTTCCATCAACCTACTTTGTATCGAAAATGCGTAAAGAAGGCATGCTACAAGAGATTGATAAAGAAAAGCTAACTCACTTCAAGGACTTGGATCCAAATTATCTAGATAAGCCTTTCGATCCAGACAACAAATACTCAATTCCTTATATCTGGGGCGCGACTGGTATCGGTATCAACACCGATATGCTTGATAAATCGGCGGTAAGCTCTTGGGATGATTTGTGGGATCCTCAATGGGAAGGTCAGCTAATGATGATGGACGACGCTCGTGAAGTCTTCCATATCGCCTTAACTAAACTAGGCTATTCACCAAATACTACTAATCCAGAGGAGATTAAAGCGGCGTATGAAGAGCTCAAAAAGCTTGTTCCAAACGTTTTAGTCTTTAACTCAGATTTCCCTGCGAATCCATATCTAGCGGGTGAAGTTTCACTTGGTATGCTTTGGAATGGTTCAGCCTATATGGCACGCCAAGAAGGCGCATCTATTGATATCGTGTGGCCCGAAAAAGGAGCAATCTTTTGGATGGATAGCTTAGCCATTCCTTCTGGTGCTAAAAATGTCGATGCAGCACATAAGATGATTGACTTTTTACTCCGCCCTGAAAACGCAGCCAAGGTAGCGCTTGAAATTGGCTACCCAACGCCAGTAAAAACAGCTTACCCGCTACTTCCACAAGAGTTTGCTAATGATCCAAGTGTGTTTCCACCACAAGAAGTAATGGACTCTGGAACTTGGCAAGATGAAGTGGGTGAAGCCGGTACGCTTTACGAAGAATATTTCCAAAAGCTAAAGGTTGATAACTAATACTTGTAACATCAACGAACAGTATACAGCCCTCTTGATGAGGGCTGTTTTGTACCACTAAGTTTGGTCATGACTCTGCGGTATCTTACGTTTGTAAATCTAAAATTTCTCTCACTAATTTAGGTACTTCGATACTGGCTTTACCGTACCGTTTTTCTTCAAATTCACTTTGAACTGCACTCGGTTCGAGGTTAATCTCAATAGTATGAGCGCCATGCATTTTAGCATCATGTACAAAGCCAGCAGCTGGATACACGACACCCGATGTGCCAATGGAAATGAATAGATCGGCCTTTTCTATCGCAGCATAGATGTCACCCATTTTTAGTGGCATTTCACCAAACCAAACTATATGGGGTCTCATTTGCGATGGTATTTGACAACAATGGCATAAATCACCCGTTTCAATGTCATCGACCATATCAACAACTTGACCCGATTCAGAGCAACGAGCTCGCAATAACTCACCGTGCATGTGAATAATATTCTCACTACCGCCACGTTCATGCAGGTTATCAATATTTTGAGTGATGACCGTTACTGATCCTTCCAACTTCTTTTCTAACTCGCCTAGCGCGATGTGAGCTGCATTTGGTAAGATATCACTCTGCTGTAATTTCTGACGCCGTTGATTATAGAAGCTTTGAACTAACTCCGGATTTCGATCAAAACCTTCAGGAGTCGCTACGTCTTCAATTCGATGGTTCTCCCAAAGCCCGTCTTGTGCACGAAACGTCTGTATTCCTGATTCCGCAGAAATACCGGCCCCAGTCAATATAACTACATTTCTATAGGGAAACTTCATAGACACTCCTTGTGCTGACTTATCGTTGTTTCCATAAGAGTAACACGGAAGCAATAGCAACAATAGTTTTGGGGATTATACTATAGTCTAAATTTACGTAGATTCAGTAAGTTAGATGTTTAGTGCTAACAGGAATACGTTTGGATACACGCCCTCGATCAATAACCCTCGCAAATCACTTACAGAACGTTGAGTTTAAATCGTCTAGGACACCTATAGTAATGGCCTATTTTAATAACCTCACTGATAAAAAGCAGACAGAAATACTTACTCTGCTCAATTCGAAAATCCGTCAGGAATCGGAAACAATGTATCAGACGGCACTACCGAGAGCGAAAACCGATGATCAGACGTGTGCTGAGTACACAGGTCGATGGTATGAACTGCGAGAACAATGGCAAAATGGCGAAGTTAATAACCTCCATGTCTACGCTTGCTTGCAGATGGGCTTTGTTCCTTAGCTCTCGTTTATATCACTGATAAAAATCTCACTTATCATAATGTTAGTAGTGAAATCCACAGAGAAGTACACAGATTTTGTGGATACATATCCCACTGTGAGAATATTTCTCATGAATGCACCTCAAATGCCGATATAAGGACCGAACAAATTAGAAAAATTGCAATACACTAATGTCGGCATAGACAAAAAAATATAGCCCACTTGCATTTGAAAAATCGAAGGTAAAGTAGGCTGTAAATAAAACAGAAGTAGGAAACTCAGAATGAAACGTATATGTATGTTGGCTATAGCATCACTTTCGTGTACAAATGCCCTCGCGGTCAAATATGGCAGTGAAGTAGCAGCGAGCGAGTACAAAGATTACATCGTTCGATTCGCGCTAGAGAACCACTCGAAATCAATGGACTGCGGAGGATTGTTGATTACGGGTGATTACATCGTGACTGCGGCACACTGTGTCGCGGATCTTGGTATAGATGACAGCGGAAAGGTTACGTTTGACTATTTCATAGACAATGGTGCGTCGAATAAAATTCGTGTCTATCAGAGCGTTTAGACCTACAGTACAACCGGAACTGGTACGACTTATCAAGTCATACCGTTATTCGATACGGTAGCCAAGGAAAACATTGCAAAGGCGGCAGCGGATACGGAACTGGCTTACGTTAAGGCGCAATATCCTGCTGCGGATTGGTCACTCAACGATTTGGTCGTTGATCATGACTATTACGAGTCTGTCTGGGCGAAAGATATAGCTCTGTTGAAATTGGCAACACCGCTTTCTCAAGTCAGTCATGCTACGTTGGAGCCAACGTTTAACCCAAGATCAAACACGTTTCCTATCACCAACGGACAAGACGTAACGTTCAGAGGTTGGGGAGTGGATGAAAATGGCACTCAACCTAGTCTAATGAACAAGACGACGGTCTCATTTGTTTTAGCTGATTATGACTATTTGCCGAATAATCCCACTGGTGATGGTGGTAAAGGCGCTTGCGCAAATGATGGTAACGACTGTCGCTATTTTATGCGCGACCTTTTAAACGGGTATGCTACAACCATTGGTAGCACGCCCCATAGTGGTGATTCAGGCACTCCTCTTGTCATAGATGGTACGGATAACGTCGTGGCATTTACCAAATCGACGAATGGCACAGTGAGTACACAATTTACCCACCTAGGCTTTTACTTCGACATTATACGAGAGGCAATCAACCAAGTGGCAGCACCAAAGAGTATCGAGATGGAAGTCGAAAGTGGCTAAGCTGCAAGTGAAACCAAAACGTTCATGGTGCAAAACTTAACTGCATCGAGCGAAACGCTGTCGCCTTACGTGATAGACTCGACAGGTATGTTTGATATTTCGGGTTGTGCGGTGACGCTGCAATCGGGTGAAAGCTGCGAAGTCACTATGGTGCTGAATAAAGATAAGCAAGCAATCACGGAGAAAAAGAACGCAACAATCTATCTGGGCGACTCGCTAGATACGCAATTCCCAATCAGCTATACGATAGCCTCGAATAACATCGAAGTGCCTGAATCGGGTAACAAAGAAAGCGGTGGCTCTGAAAGCGGTGGTTCTTTCGGTCTGTTCTCATTATTTGCGTTGGTAGGGCTGACGCTAAGAATAAGAAAGCGAAAAACGTGATAACGACAAGATAATCAGCTTCTTGAAAGCGCCCTAGCTCTTGCTTGGGCGCTTTTTTCGTTTTGTGAACGGTCAGCAGAATCAATGCCACACCTCACTCAATCGTTGACAACACTGACAAAATTTTGACTTATTGTTGACCAATTAATAATATGCGCCAATATTTGTAGTGTAATTGTAAATGCAATGACACGATAAAGTATATTTAGTGATTGGCAAGTAATGACTTCTATCTATTTAAAACAAAAACTCATAGAGCATATCGAAGATCTTACGTTGAGTAATCAGCATATCTACGATTCATTAACAGCATTAAATCCAGTGTTTAAATCAATTCAATCGGTGCCACAGTTTGCGAGAGGAGAGGCATTGCCACCAACGAGTGATTGGCTACGATGATATCGGCGCCACTTAGTTCAGAGCGAGCAATATGAAACGGACAAAATTTGTGAGCTGAAAAGCTTACCTTGCAGCCATTTGCGTCACTTGCGACTGCTGACCAAATAGGCTCTGGTAACAGTTCACCGTCCCAAGAATCGATATCGCCGTTCCAATCGTTAGTCTCCAATTTGGAAGCCATTCTCCGCAAGGTAGCCATATCCTGTTCGGTTGGTGGCAAGTGAAAGAGCGCCTCTTCAAAATCAAGTTCAGGCTGTTGAGTGCCTAATGCTTTATTAAGCTTATCGGCACAGACGTAGCGCTGACGACCTTTTGCCAGCGCAACGCTCAACGGTTTATGGTATGCAGCTTGAAAAAGAGGCAAATCCTTGTTGATGATTTGCTCTTGCAGTGTCACAGTCGCAGTCGAGATGACCACTGATTTGTTATTCAGCTTTGCATGAGGTATGACGCCTAACAGGTAAGCCATAGTTTTGCCCACGCCCGTTCCTGCCTCACAAACAATCACATTGCTTGCTTGATCGCGACAAAGAATATTGCGGATATCATTGACCATTGTTAACTGAGAGGTACGCCTCGTGTAGTGGGGCACCAAGTGAGATAACTCGTCAATGGTTGATTTAATTTCTGCGACAGCCGATTCTGCAATATTCATTTGAAGACCTCACCTATTAATTAAATCGTGTTTCACCAATTGAACGACAGTCGATTTCTTCCACAACCGTTTCATGATGACATTGTTCCCACCAGTTGATTTCATTGAGATGTGAACGTTTAGCATCGGTACCCAAACTGTTTCTCAACGTATAGCCCATGCGAGGGTTATCGAGTCTAGTGATCACCTGATAGCACTTTTTGGGCTCTAACGTGACGTTAATAGCTGAGGTCTGCTCTGAGCGAATGTCTCCGACAAGTCGTGACTTCGTTTGAGTACAAACCGCATGAACCAAGGTAGAGCCAGCGTCGACCAAGATTCGGTCTTGATTACCATACTTGCTAATTCGTTGATACTCAGGAACCCAGTCAGTCGCTGGAACACTGTACAAGCTGAAAGTGTTACTATAATCAGACGTCGTGTTAGTGATGACACCTTTCACAATATTCTTCGCATACGGTGCTTTAGATAAGTCGTATTGAAATTTTGCTTCTTGCTCAGGTGTCACGTACTTGAAAATCAGGTCACTCTCTCGAACAATAATGGCACCTGGAGTGGTTTTGTCCTTGCGCACATCCCAGGTCTCATAAGTTAGTTTACGCTGCTCCAGTTGTTCTAGCGATGTGGTCAAGCATCCAGTCAAAGTAAAAGCCGCGGCGATAACGACAGGTAAGTTTTTAAACATTAAGTAATTCCCTTTGTTTGTTGGTTTGTCTATACATTAACAAGGTTTTTCCTAATGCAACATTTTATCGAAAAAAATAGAGAAGATTGAGAACAGGAAATAAGACCGTAGATTTGGAGAGTTGAATTGCCATGTTCTGGGGTAATATTGCTCAATATACATTTACTCGATGCGCCACGAGTCTAGTGAGGGTGAGGCGCATCATTAAGCCAACTGAACTTAGAACCGAAATAACAATAAAAAAGGAAACGTCTAGTGGACCTGTTTTTCAATACTGCGTTTGACCTCTATCAGCTTATCACTCATAACTCGTTTGCTAGAGTAGTCTTTGCTTTGCTGACAGGCGCGATGATCGGAAGCTTCATTAACGTAGTGGTATACCGTTTGCCTCAAATGCTCAAGAACTACGCAGTCATCGACATGCACCTGATGCACCCAACGGAATTAACAGAGAGTCGAGCGAGAGCATTGCTAGCCGATGTTGGATTAGGTGGACGCTCTATCACGCCTTGCTGTGATAATAGAATTAAAGCCAGACACAACATACCTATTATCTCCTACCTTTTTTTGAGAGGCCGCTGCGCGTACTGTTCAACACTGATTTCTTCGCGTTATCTGATCAACGAACTCGTAATGGCGTTGTTGTGCGTTCTGTTAGTGATGCTAGGACTGAATAACTTAGCTCTATTTTTTATGACCAGCATCACCGCGTTACTCCTTATCGTGGCCAATATTGATATTCGATATCGTCTCTTGCCGCCACATCTGACAATGCCTATAGGTTTCACCGCTATTCTGATGGTGCACTACGATTTGGTGTTAATAACAATGTCACAGGGGATTATATCGGCCATTGCCTTATATATTTTCCTAACCGTTGCCAAAACAAAAGGCCAGATATTGCTCGGTCAGGGTGATGTTGAACTCATTGTCGCCGTGACCATAGCGATTGGCGCTCAAATGTCCCTATCGGTACTAGCGTTAGCGACACTTTCAAGTTGGTTGGTTGCAAAAATACGTCGTGTTGAGGGGAAGAAAGAACGAGCGTTTGGCCAGTATATATCAGTGTTTACATTTGGAGCGTAGCCCACGTTTCGTCGACATCCCCAGTCACCATACCTTCTAACGCTCCTTCCATACCAAACAAACCAATATAGATATGGAAGATAAAACCGCAGATCAGGATAAGCGCAGAGAACATGTGAACTAAGTTAGAGAGTTCCATGTCTTTCCTTGTTTGTCCGAAGATCGGAAAATCAAGGACGAGACCACTGACTGCCGCAATAGAACCAAAGAAGATCAACAACCAGTAGATTGCTTTCTCACCCCCGTTCGAGAAACCGGCTGACGGGTGTGAACCTTTATGCTTACCAACCATGCCACCAAGTTTCATAAACCATTGCATATCTGTCTTATTAAAAATGGACTTTCTCCACCATTTAAATAGAACAGCAAAGAGCAAAATAAAGAAAATTGGCCCTACGTAGTTGTGGTATTGCTTGGCTAAATAAATAGTCCAACCCCAAAGTTCGGTTGGAACATAAGGTTTCATAAAGTGCTTACCATAAAGCAGCATCAAGCCACTAAACGCAAGAGTCAAAAAGGTGAACGCCATACTCCAATGGAGGGCTCGATCCAATCTCGACCAGCGACGCAGTTTTTTACCGGTGCGAGCTGCACTCAACTTCAACGGTCCCACTATAAAATACATCAGTATAACCATACTGATACTACCAAAAATAGCGACCGCAGCAGCTGGTGACATCCATTTTTCTTTTAAGATAAACCACGTTTCCCCTGGCGTACTAATAAGCACACTAGAGATCGTGGTTGTCGGATGGTTCGCCATCTGTAGAGAGCAAAGTAACCGAACGCATGGTGAGTAGCAGTTCTGCGGTACTAGTAATAATCGCTGTAGGTCCAACGATTAATGTATCACCATGACTTTCATAACTTACTGTCGGCGGTATGAGATTCGAC
Organism: Vibrio thalassae; assembly: GCF_900089835.1. Taxonomy (GTDB): domain Bacteria; phylum Pseudomonadota; class Gammaproteobacteria; order Enterobacterales; family Vibrionaceae; genus Vibrio; species Vibrio thalassae. Next base: position 8,178 of record NZ_OANU01000055.1, read on the forward strand.
AATTCAACAGTATTTTCAAACGCGAAACTTCTGGCGCGCCCATTTTGAGTCGTCTATCGTTGTAATAGTTGTTTTATCATTGCTAGTTCCCAGTGCAGGAGTCTTATCGCCCCATAGCTATTGGTTTATATGAACCATATATCACTAATAAGCAAAAATCGTCCCAACTAATTGAACGAGCAATATTATTGATTTACTGACAAATTATTCAAAATATACTTAGGAATAGTAAGATGAAATGTCACATGCGACATTTTGTCTTATGTAGTTACTCAGCAATATGAGACAAAATGTAGCTATTATTTGTGTGGTAAATTTTGTCTCACAGTGAGTCAGTTAGACGGGTTTATTCGATGCTTCACTGTCTCTCGCATCTGGGTCGGCAAGTGAGGCGTCCACCTCTTCAGGTTCAGCGTCTTGATATGAGGCAACATCTTGATTTTCAACTTCTTGAGGATGCTCGTTGACTTCTGCTGATTGTTCCATGTCTGCGTCGTCTGACACATGTTTCATCCAGCAACGAAGCGTCTCAGCAACGTCTGATGCTAATGGTTTTACCGCTGAATAATCATGGTCGTAATCGTTCAGTCCATCCACCACATTAAACTCCGGGCTCATGAACATCTTTCTCAGCGCGGCTTTTTTTATCGCTTTATCCACTTTAGGATTCGCTAAAAGCTGGGAGACAGACAATTCTTCAGGGTGTGGCTGTACTTGTTGCTCACTCTCTAATACGTCGCCTACCTCTGATTCAGATTGATTCAGAGACATCGGCTCTACGTCGGCAGTTTCCGTGTCTTGGGAGACGAGCACCTCATCAACATCAGCGCTGTTGGCAGGTTCATCAATCGTCGCGTCGTCTCTGTTTTCATCAAGTTTACGTTGTGACCAACGCGATAAAAAACTACTTGCCACTTGAGCGCCCCGCTCCTTTACGTTTTTTACGTCTTACTTCCAATAACTCGCCATGACGACCAATATAAGCTTCCATCCAAGCTTGAATCGGTAATGGGATCGGTTTAGATAGCACTAGATAGTCACCATCCATAAATGAGCCCGCTACCGCTTGTGAGGCTGTGACCATAATCGGCGTTAAGTTGGTTTCTTCGTGGGAGTCTAGCACCACAAACAACATAGGATTTTGTGAGCTCAAATTAAAGCGATAATCGGTACGCTCATCACGATACAGTTCTAAAGTGGCATGGGGCTTGCTCATGTCGTTGACTTCTAGTCGAAATCCATCGAGCTCTCGTTGAGTGGTCGACCAACGGCCTACTTGTTTTTCTACAATAGAAAGATCGACTTGTAGCGTCCATTGATGATCGTTTTCTCGACCAATGTGCTACTCACTAAAGTATCTTGGTTAGAAGTAGATTCAGGTGTCTCTGGATGCATTTCATGCCCCTAATTTTAGCGTTGGATATTTGCTTACTTATACAATCTTAGCAATAATCAAGCCAATAGCCTCATGCTAGTGACCAACAAAAAGGATAAACGCGTGGTTAAACCCAACATTATCAGAACGAGCGAAAATCCCCTACAAACCATTGAAGTCGATGTTTACGACGAATATGGTGAAAAATTAACGAAGCAGATAGCTTGCGAACGCCCTCTTACCGTCATGTTGAACTGGAAAGAGATCGTGACACTCATGACACTTGGTTCCAGACCTGATTCGTTGGTTTTAGGTTATCTTAAAAACCAAGGTTTCTTGTCTGATCCCGCCGCCATTGAATCATTGATCATCGATTGGGAAACGCATTCTGCCGCTGTTATTACCAAAGAGAACACCGATTTTTTAGAACAAGCATTGAAGAAGAAAACGGTCACCTCCGGGTGTGGTCAAGGCACCATGTATGGCAATGTGATGAAGCAACTGGAAGGCTACCAAGTTCCGCAGACACCACTGAAACAATCTCAAATCTACGCCACACTGGAAGCACTGACCCATTATAACGATACCTACAAGAAAGCCGGTGCGGTTCATGGGTGTGCCATCTGTCAACAAGACCAAGTGCTATCGTTTGTTGAAGATGTAGGTCGCCATAATGCCGTTGACACTCTAGCTGGTGAAATGTGGATTAATCAGGAAACAGGCGAAGATAAAATTTTCTACACCACCGGACGATTGACCTCTGAAATGGTGATTAAAGTAGCACAAATGGGCATACCCGTTTTGCTATCACGTTCAGGCGTGACTCAAATGGGACTAGACCTTGCAAAACAGTTTGGTATCACCACTATCGCTAGAGCAAAAGGAATGCGCTTCCAAGTATTTACTGGTGCCGAGAAAATTGAGTTTGATGTAAAAGGCGAACAAGCAGAATAGCAAACTAATGGCGTTAAAAAAGGAGTCCTGGGACGGGACTCCTTTTTGTTAGCTAACGATAGTTATGCACCACGCGTTTTCAGGAACTCGTCATATGTCCCTTTAAAATCAAAGATCTTGTTGTCTTTAATTTCTATGATACGTGTCGCGATAGACGATACAAACTGACGGTCATGCGATACAAAGAACAGTGTTCCCTTATAGTTCTCGAGCGCTAAGTTGAGCGATTCAATCGATTCCATATCCATGTGGTTCGTCGGCTCATCCATCAAGAGCATGTTTGGCTTATGCATCATCAGTTTACCTAGAAGCATACGTCCTTGCTCACCACCAGATAGGACTTTCACTGATTTCTTAATGTCATCTTGGCTAAACAACATACGACCTAGAAAGCTGCGCACGACTTGCTCATCATCGCCTTCTTGACGCCATTGCCCCATCCAATCCATGAGATTCATATCTTCTTCGAAATCGTGGGCATGGTCTTGAGCGTAGTAACCAATGTTTGAGTTTTCAGACCATTTAAACTCGCCTGTTTTCGCCTCAAGTTGGCCTGCTAATGTATTAAGTAACGTTGTTTTACCCACACCATTCTCACCGATAATCGCGACGCGCTCACCAACTTCGAAGATTGCGTTAAAGTTAGACCAAAGCACGTCTTCAAAACCATTAGATAGGTTTTCAACAATTAGCGCGTTTCTAAACAGCTCTTTTTCTTGATCAAAACGAATGAACGGGTTTTGACGGCTTGACGCTTTCACTTCTTCTAATTGAATCTTATCAATTTGCTTAGCACGTGACGTAGCTTGTTTCGCTTTTGATGCGTTCGCTGAGAATCGAGAGACGAAAGTCTGCAAATCCGCAATTTGAGCTTTTTTCTTAGCATTGTCTGCCAACAAACGTTCACGAGCTTGAGTTGCTGCGAACATGTATTCATCATAGTTGCCTGGATACACACGGAGTTCGCCGTAATCTAGGTCAGCCATGTGCGTACATACACTGTTTAGGAAGTGACGGTCGTGCGAAATAATAATCATGGTGCAGTTGCGTTGATTAAGCACTTGTTCCAACCAGCGGATAGTATCCATATCCAAGTTGTTGGTTGGTTCGTCGAGCAGCATAATATGCGGGTCAGCAAACAGGACCTGTGCTAATAGCACTCGTAGCTTCCAACCTGGAGCGACTTCACTCATTAGGCCGAAATGTTGCTCTTCTGGAATACCTACAGCAAGAAGAAGTTCACCGGCTTTTGCCTCAGCCATATAACCATCAAGTTCAGCAAATTGAACTTCTAGATCGGCAACTTTCATTCCGTCCTCTTCGCTCATTTCAGCAAGAGAATAGATACGATCACGTTCTTGTTTGATTGCCCAAAGTTCTTTGTGGCCCATAATTACTGTATCAACCACGGTATATTGCTCGTAAGCAAATTGGTCCTGGTTGAGTTTCGCGACGCGTTCATTAGGGTCGTAAGATACGTTACCACTCGTAGGCTCCAACTCGCCGCTCAAGATTTTCATGAATGTAGACTTACCACAGCCATTTGCGCCGATTAGACCGTAACGGTTACCTTCACCAAACTTGACAGAAATGTTTTCAAACAGTGGTTTAGAGCCAAACTGTTGAGTGATATTAGCGGTTGATAGCACGAGCATTACCTTTGAGATTAAACAAAACTGCGCAACCCTACAGCCTCTTGCCTTGAGATGCAAGTGACAAGTGCATTCCATACAGTGCAACTACAGCTTTGCGGTTGCTCTGAACGTTAGATGTACAACTAAAACCTACCAATCCACAAGTAAAAAGCAAAGGAAATTTGTCGTTGAGATAAAAAGTGCAAGTTGATGTACCACAACGACCTATCTAGTATGCCGAACAGTTAAGGTAGTAGATGTTTATCACCTACTACCTCTCTGAAACCTTTGGAGTAATTGTCGTGAACAAATTTCAGAATCTGAATTACGATAAAATGGGTAAAGAACGCATCAAGCGTGAACACGATTTGTTGAAACTTAACTGTGTTAGTGACAGTGAATTCGAATCAAGAATGGCGGTATGGGACCGCATGGCTATCTCTTCTGCACCGCTAGGAGAAGCAAAGAATTTCATCGAGACGACATTTAATAAGCTGCAAAATGATGTAGTCAATGCAAGCCGCGATTTTCAAGTTAGCTTTACTGAGTTTGAAGTAATGGCTAAAGATGAGATCAACTACATTCGTCTTAACGTGGCTGATCAAAAAACTCAATTAGTTTGGTTCGCGATTATCACACTAATGATTGCTGGAACCGTTGCTATCTGTATGTAACGCTGTTTCACCAAAATAACAGTATTCAGTTAAAGGTATCTCAATACACATTGAGATACCTTTTTCATTTCAGGCGCCGCACATATTCAACTACGCGCTAACCAATAAATGTTGAACATGAATCAAAGATCCTATGCTTTGCTCTGCTTCGACCCAGTCTTCTGTTAACACAGTCAAGCGCCCTTTCCCTTGCATTGCATGAATCGCATTCATTTGCAGATTGACTAATATTTGCAGCAATTGATGTCGATTAACCTCCACCGGTGTTTTGGCGTGAAGATCAACAATAAACTCAATATCGCGTTTTTTAGAGCCGGTTCGGACCAAAGTGACACTCTCATCAACAATGGGGTTGACGTGTTGCCATGTTACTTGGTCTTGCACTCCACCTTGGCGACTGTACTGAAGAAAACTACGGGTGATATTACGAATGCGGTCTATTTGCGCCAATATGATATCGATCTCTTCCTCTACCCGTGACACATCGTCGCCTAGCTCAAAACGCATGAGTTCAACGTTACCCAATATCACAGCAGTAGGGTTGTTGATTTCATGGGCAATGCCCGCGGTCAACTCGCCCAACGCGGCCAGTTTTTCGCTCGTGACCAACTTATTTCGTGTTTGATTGAGCAACTTAATATGCAACTCTAACTGCTTGGTTTTCTCTTTCAGGCTAGCGGTACGTGAATGCACTTTCGCCTCAAGTTCATGTGCTGCCTTTTGGATCTGTTCGTTTCTGAGCTGTAATTGAAACTTGGTAAACCACCGCCTCTGGCGGTGTGACTCGAAAAGGCTCTGCCGTAACAGCGTGCATCGATGGGAAAATGACCTCCTTTATAGAACCGGCAAGTTCAAAGGAGGTCATATGAGAGACTGGCAGAGCCAAGCTCACGTTAAACATTATTGCAAATATCACGTTGTGATTGTTCCAAAATATCGAAAGAAAGCGATTTA
>NZ_OANU01000187.1 GCF_900089835.1 Vibrio thalassae
GGTAAAACGTAACTTTACTGGGAGAAAATTCTGGGCAAGAGGTTACTGTGTTAGCACAGTAGGACTCGATGAACAGATGATTCGTGAATACATACGTAATCAGGAGTCGGAAGAAAAACGCCAAGAGCAGTTGCGACTCTCGGGCTTATAAAACATAGCCCCTTCTAGGGGCTTTCATCATACTACCGGTTTCACCGGTAGTTTTGATTGATTCAGCATGTTGTCAAACTGTTTAGCAAGCTGACTTGGTTCATGCTTATCATCCAATCCAATTTCTCCAATTCGCTCTTCATCTTTGCCAAGCTGGACCATTTTAACCACGCGATGAATTTGCTCGATCGGTCTAAACAGATCTCGCGCTCCTCGATAGACAATAAAACCAGATGCAAAAAGCAAGACAATGATAATGACACTCACTTCACCAATGTTTGTAATGTAGGTTTTAATAAGCGGCCACACCAAATATCCGGTGTAGGCGATACCAACAATATGATTGTTCATATCTCGAATTGGCTTATAGCCAGCGATATACCACATATCATAAACATAGGCTTTATCTACCCAGCGCTCTCCATTCACAAGAACCGCGTGGCTCACCTCCTCTGACAACAAGGTTCCAAGCGCACGTCTTCCAGAATAAGACTCATCCATTGGAACATTGGTCGCAATACGTGATCATCCAAAAATAAGGTGACTGTCCCCTGAATATGACGATCAAGTTGGTTCAATGGGTAAATGGTGTCACGAATACGATCGACCAGCGCGAGGTTATTATTCATCAGCACACCGCCATCTAGGTAACCCAATAGCCCCCTGTGTCAGGATAGTTGTCGCCCTTAATCCTCAATAAAAGTAAAACAGGGAGCGGTAAGTTTAATTAAGTGAAGCGTTATTCAGAAGAGCATAAGAAAGCAACTATTCGCAGGTTTGTTGAAAGTGGTTTATCCTTGCGGGAGTTTGCAGATAATGAAGGTATGCATATCTCTACTCTGCACGATTGGAAGAATAAGTATTTAG
>NZ_OANU01000056.1 GCF_900089835.1 Vibrio thalassae
TTACGTGGATCGGGTATGCGATTAAGGCGTTCAAAAAGTGTCATTTTGTAGGTTGAGTAGTACATAGATAATGATCTGATCAACAAAATCAGGATTAGTTCAATCGAAAATAAAGAACATTTAATTCCTTGATGCAGGTGAACGCAAATTGACCGTGTTGTTTGGCATTTAATCAATTAAACCCTACAAACTATGTGAGATCTCGCCCTGCATTGATTGCTCCGCGTGAGTCGTTCTTGCCTAATTATTTGTTATTTTGTAGCTTTTCTTTGGCTTAGGGAAGTGTTCTATGAACGTTGTGAGCTCTACAGCGGCTTTGTTCATAGCTTCAGTCGCGAGTTCTGGTTTTATCCCATTAGAATAAAGCCCATAGGTCATGGTGTCTTTCGTGTGGCCAATAATCGTTGCAGCAATGCCTTCCTCGACATTAGCATTTTCGAATGCTGTCGCTAACATCCCTCGTAAGCTATGAAACGCCACATCAGATTCAGTCGTTATGTGTTTGACCTTGTTTCGGCTAAACCAAGTCCCAATCGTTCCAGCTCTATTGGATGGGTTAGAAATGACTTCCTTGATTAAAAACTCGTTATCGCTCACTGTTTTCAAATGTTGTATTGCTGGAAGAATCGAGCTATGGATTGGTACTCGTCTCGTTGATGATTCTGTCTTTAAATTTCTGTTCTCGTCGTGAACTCGAATAAACCACTCACCATTTGATTCTTTGTAAACATCTTCTTTGTGTAGGCCGCAGATTTCATTGATTCGCATACCTGTCATTAAGCCAATTGGAGCAATCCATAGCTTGCCATCTGTATTAGCTGACTTGGTCAGCTCCAACATGAGTTGTTTCCATTGCTGTAAAGTGAAAGGGCGGTAGCTTTTGGGTTTACTGCGCTCTTCTTTGATTCTATGGTCTTTAAATACTGAAGTAGTCTCTACGTATCCTCGGTCGTGAGCGTAGTTCCAGATGCCATTTAAGCAGCCTATTAACGTTGTAGTTGTCGATGCTGCGATGGTTACTCGTAAGTGTTCGATGAACTTGACGACTAGAGGTCTTGTAATGGACTTTAATGAGATGTCTTTGTTGTAATTAAAGTCCTTGAAGTAGCGCAAAACTCGTTTTGTGTTCTTGATTGTCGAGTAACCTTTTTTGCCTTCAATGTGGTTGAGGTACAGCTCGCCTACTTCAAATAATGTGTAATCTGTTGATGGGGCTTTTAGTTCATCGGGGGGAGTGTTTCCGGTAGCTTCTAGAACAGCTGCTGCTTTAAGTTTGTCACCATTATGAATAAGTGAGTCTATGTCATAGAAGGAGTCGAACGCTTCAAACTCCTTATTGCTACGGAGTTGAGAGTATTCGGTGCGAATTTGTTTTACTAGTTCTCTGTAACGCGCCCCACGAGGGTTTACACCAAGTGATTGAAGCTGAGTGTCCAATTCCAATAGTAGCCCGTCACGTAGTGCCTGAGCGGTTTTAAGGCTATCTGTTTTAAGGCTTCGAACGAACTTTTCTTTGTTGCCATAATAGGGTTGTAGGTCTTTTGGCAATCGGTAATTAATGTACCAAGTCGTGCCTCTGAGTATCAGGTGCTTTTTGTCGGTCATAACAAGATGTGTCACAAATTGTGTTACAGGTTTGGGTTCAGTATAAAGGCATTTCCCCTTGAAGTAACTAGGGGCAGGGCTTGGAATTAGTTGTATCGAAAGCTGTATTTTGACTTCGAATCTCTCACTCCCGCCAAATTCGAAAAGGTCTGATTTATCAGGCCTTTTTTTCGTTTCGGGGTACTTAGAGCTATCGTCTGACCGACAAAAAGGGCGAAATGATGCATAAGGCACGTGAAACATTTTCAAAAAATGTACCAACCTTGTCCAACAATGTGTGGAATATTCTATCTTTGCTCACCCAAGTTAGCAGGTATCCCCTCAAACTAAGTGACTAAATTCACTCTGCCACGATACAAGTCTGCATCTTCACGTTGATTCAGTATATAGTTAGCAAATAGTATTAGCACAAGATCTCTCGATTCTAACCGATTATTCACCACACATCTTATGAAGAAGTCTAACCTCACATCTAATGATATCGCTAAACAGCTTGGCGTATCACAATCCATGGTTTCGCGTGCGTTCAACCCAAAAGCGAGTATTAGCGACGCTAAGAGAGCATTTATCCTTGAAGGCGCAGAAAAGCTCGGTTACAAGCCCAACGCTATAGCGAGGAGTCTTACCTCACGACGTTCGGGGTTAATTGCCATTGTGTTGGATAGTAGCTCCAATCCAATGTACGATTTACAAGCTCGTACTCTGGCTACGGAGATTCAAGCGAAAGGCGGCCTTGCTATTTTGTACCCACTCTCTAACGGTAGCCTTAATTCAGAGATTCAAAGGGCATTTGAATACCAAGTCGACGGTTTAATCGTTGCGACCAGCCGTATGCACAGTAGCATTATCGAGCAATGTGAAAAGTACGGTGTTTATTTAAACTTTATCAACCGTTATATCGGTGACTTTAAAGCCAACAGTATTGGCCTAGATAATTCGTACGCTGGAGAACAAGCGGCTAATTACTTTTTTAAAAAAGGCTGCTCAACGTTTGCTTTTGTCGGTGATGAAGAGGGTTCCATGACGTGTGAAAAGCGATGGCTTGCTTTCCGTCAACGAACTATCGCCCTCGGGTTGCCAGAGCCAGTAAGAATTCCAGCCTCTTTTGATATGGAATCTGGTTTATTGGCGGCGGAAAAATTAGTGGATCAACCGACTAAAATTGATGCTGCGTTCTGTGCCAACTATATTATTGCCATTGGTGTTATAGAGGGGCTTAGAGCGCGTAACCACCAAGGAATAAAAATTATTGGTGTTGATGATATCCCAATGGCTTCATGGCCATCCTACAGATTAACCACCATCAAGCCGCCGACCGATATTATTTGTAAATCAGCGGTGGACGATCTGTTTGATAGAATTCAGGAAAAAAATAATATCACTGGACAGTATATCCGTTATAAAGGAACGATTGTTGAACGTGTGTCATAATAAGGTTTGTTGACTGATATTATAAGGTTTGTTGACTGATATTCGATTCTGTATGCCATGTTTAAAATGTATGCGACTGTGACTTGTATTGTACTGTTGCACTCGCTTATTTGTGTTGTCTTTAAAACCCTCCACACTTCCTTCTCTATCCGTATTCCGTTAGTCACAGGCATGTAACTTGTTTCATTGTTATGTGTTTGATGAGATATTTGCATGTTGAAGACCTCTTATTCTCATCTTTTCACATTTTCCTTGATGCCTATGCGTAGCTCATGTTGGTAACTATTTGTTTTCATTGTTGCTACATTTGCAACTAAGTGAGCCATAAACATAATCTTAAGAAGATGACAAAATCATTCATAATTTGATTTTTATCATACAAAAATGGTCAATTTTGCACATTTAAAGCAGGAAATGATTTAAATCAATAACCCAAAAGGAGTACTCATTTAAATTCCAGTGACTACGTATGCATTGGCAAATGAAAAATCATGACCACCTGTAAACAAAATGTAACTCAAACTATCAGCGGAAATGTCTTCAATATTCAGTTGTTCACTATTGATGATGGCCCAGGTATCCGCACAGAGCTGTTTTTGAAAGGGTGCCCACTTCGTTGTAATTGGTGTGGAAATCCAGAGAGTTTCAAGCATTACGTTCAGCCAGGTGTTTACGAAAGTCGTTGTATTTCACGTGAGAAATGCGGTGCATGCGAAGAGGTTTGCCCTAATAAAGACATGCTTCTTTTTAAAGATGGCAAGTTACAGGCGATTGATTATCAATTGTGTACTAATTGTCTTGCTTGTCAAAAAGAGTGTCCGGCTGATGCTATTAAAGCATGGGGCCAGACCATGTCGGTCGACGAATGCATGGATATTATCCGCAAAGACAAAGGGTTTTATGAGCGTTCGGGTGGTGGCGTGACCGTGTCTGGTGGTGAACCTTTATTACAAAGTGATTTTGTAAAACAGCTGTTTATCGAATGCCAAAAAGAAAATATTCATACGTGTCTGGAATCTAGCTTTTACGCTAAGTGGGACAAAATAGAAAAGCTTCTCCCACACACGAGTCTGTTTATATCAGATATCAAGCATATGAATAGTGATGTGCACAAAGAACACACAGGCGTAAATAATCATAGGATTCTAGATAATTTAACAAAACTCTGCGCAATTAATAAAGAATTGATATTAAGGATACCGGTAATACCTGGCGTAAATGATGATGAAAACAACATAGCATTGACAGCAGACTTCATCCTCAACGAACTAGGCAATAATGTTAAAACCTTGCAGTTATTGAGCTTCATGCGCCTTGGCGAAGAAAAATACCGTTCATTAGGTCTGAACTATAACATGCATAACTTATTGTTTGATCGGGAAGAGTTTCAAGAAAGGGTTATAAAAATCGCTGATTACTTTAATAGTAGAGGCATTCACTGCGTCATCGGGACCAAGGAAAAATAGCCCAAGATTTTATAGATAAGTTAATTGAATAAAGATTTTTATTAATTTATCTCATTACGATTTTTTAAAATAAGAGAAGTGAAATGGAAACTACTTTATTAACAGAGAACAGAACCTCTGCAAGAGGGGTCGATGAATTCGATAAAGTTTATGGCCTTGGCTATGAAGTGGGTCACGATGATTGGTCACCATACCCTCGTGTTAACCGTCTGCGCCAAACGTTCTTAGATCGTCCATACGAAGTTGATGTTGAGCGCCTACGCTTAGTCACCGAAGCTTTCAAAAAGCACGAAGTTGCGCCACGTATTCTGCAAAGCGCTTATGCTTTTGAAAATATTCTTCTAAACGCAACACTGTACGTTTATGACGAAGATTTGATTCTTGGTGAGATTGCTGCTCCAGCGAAAGCGTCACCTATCTACCCAGAGTTTTCGGTAGACTGGATTATTGATGAGATCACCAACTCACCATTTGAAGAACGTTCAAACGATCAGTTCTATATCCGTAACGATGCAGAGCGTGCTGAAATCCTTGAGCTATGTGCTTACTGGAAAGGCAAGACTGTGAACGAGATGATCACAGCAACGCTCGATCAAGATCAGAAAAACGGTTCTCACATGGGAGAGAAAATCTTCCAAACGAATAACTACCATTTCGCTGGTATTGGTCACTTCGCAATGGATTTTGCCAAACTGATGACGCAAGGCTTTGATGGCGTTATCAAGCAAGCTGAGGAAGCATTGGCTGCACTTTCTAAGAAAGATGTTGATTATGCCAGCAAGCGTGATTACTACAAAGCGACGCTCATCACTCAAAACGCGGCGAAAAAGTACATCACTCGTTATGCTGATCTTGCAAACGAGATGGCGGCGAAAGAGTCTGATGAGACTCGTAAAGCTGAACTGGCGACCATGGCTGAGAACTGTTACCAAATCGCTGGTGGTGTTCCTCAAACATTCTGGCAAGCGATTCAGCTTTTCAACTTCGCGACGACTCTGACACAAATCGAAGGCAACGGACACTCAATTTCATACGGCCGCATGGATCAATGGTTGCACCCAATTTATCTTGCTGACGTTGCTAAAAACGGCACTTCAAAAGCGTTCATTTTAGAACTTCTAGAAGTGCTGTACGTTAAGATGAATAACCCAACCAAGCTAAAAGACAAAGGCACAGTACGCGTGCGTAACGGTCGTGGTTTTGGTGGTGAGAGTCTAACTATCGGTGGTGTTGATACAGAAGGTAACGACGCAACTAACGACCTAACGATGCTTATGCTAGAAGCGTCTGTTCATACACGCATGATGAACCCTTGGGTGTGTGTACGTATGCACGACAAAACACCTTATGAGCTAAAAGTAAAAGCGACTGAGTGTATTCGTGCTGGCTACGGCCATCCAAAACTGTTTAATGACGCGCCAGCAATTAAAGCGATGCTTGCAAAAGGTGTAACGCAAGAAGAAGCACGTGATTATGCGGTTGTTGGCTGTGTTGAGCCAACGATTCCGGGCAAAGAGCACGGCTGGCAAGATGCAGGTTATGTGAACGTGGCAAAAATGATGGAAATGGTTCTAAACCACGGTCGTCTAGTTGCTGGTCCTAACACAGAACTTCAACTTGCACCTGACACTGGTAGCCTAGAGACTTATCAGTCCTTTGACGAAGTGCTAGAAAGCGTTGAAAAACAAATCGAATTTTGGTGTGACCAACTTTGCAGCGCGCTTAACATTACCGATAAAGTTCACGCTACGCTAAAACCAACGCCATTTATTTCAGCGTTTTTCGACGGTTGTCTTGAGTCTGGTAAAGACATGACAGCGGGTGGTGTGAAATACAATGGTATTGGTCCTCAAGCAGCAGGTATTGCAACTTGTGCAGACTCATTGGCTACCATCAAAAAGTTAATGTTTGAAGACAAGTCTTACACGGGTAAACAACTTCTGGATGCGCTTCGCGACAACTGGGAAGGACACGATAAACTGTACGCACTAGTGAACAGCTCTAAGATCCCTCATTACGGTAACGACATTGATGAAGCGGATGAACTGTTTAAGTTTATGTTTGAGAGCTACTGCAAACACATTGCTGGTCGTCCAACGAATCGTGGCGGCAAGTTCAGCCCAGGTGTGTACACAGTAAACGCTAACGTTGGTATGGGTCTATTTATGAACGCGTCACTTGACGGTCGTAAAGCTCAAGAGCCTATCTCTGACAACATGGGACCTGTGCACACTGCTGGCGGCTCTCATGACTATTCAGGCCCAACGGCGATTGTTAACTCAGTGACCAAAGTTGACCACAGTAAAGCAACGAACGGAACTCTACTAAACCTACGTTTCCCTGAAGATTCAGTGGCAGGGGTTGAGGGTCGTGACATCTTAATTAGCTTTATTGATGAGTATATGTCTAAACACGGTATGCACGTTCAGTTCAACATTATGAGTGCAGACAAGATGCGAGCTGCGCAAATGAACCCAGAACAATATCGCGATATGTTGGTTCGTGTAGCAGGCTACAGCGCTTACTTTGTTGAACTTGGTAAGCCACTGCAAGACGACCTGATTGACCGTACAGAGCTGCGTTTCTAATCGTTGTTTCTACTTTTCGTTTGTTATTAATTTAGTGGGTAGCACGCTACCCACTTCTTTGGAGTCATTCTCTTGGAATTCATCTACAAATTTGACTACGTGCTGGTTGGCTTAATGCAGGTAGTTGGTTTCTTTGTTCAAGGTACAACAGGCTTCGGTTGTACTGTAATCGCAGCCGCTGTGACTAACGGCCTACTAGGCACGACAATGGGTGTACCTTATGGTACCGCGATTACCATTCCATTTTTATACTATCTAGCCATTAAAGGCAGACAAGACATTTCGTGGAAAGACCTAGCGAAGATTGTTTTGCTTTGCGCACCAGGTATCTTGGCTGGACAATACTTGTTCTACCAAATCTCTCCACAATTAGCGAAGATTCTCATTGGCGCAATGGTTACTGTGATTGCAGTAATGAATTTGCACAAATACGTGGTAAAACCGCTAATAATGAAAGAAGTCAATGTTGAAGAGGCCGCTGACACGCTACCTCGCCGAATCTTCCGTTACGGCTGTCTTATCCTTGGCGGTATCGTACACGGTGCATTCAACATCGGTGGCCCACTTATCACGGTTTACACACTTGAAGCGGTTCAAGATAAGAAGAAATTCCGCAATACAATGACGATGCTGTGGGTTGTTCTAAACTCTTGGAACCTATTCAACCAACACCAAAACGGTGCATTCACAGCGGAACTAAACAGCGCACTTCTGATTGGCCTCCCTCTTGCTGGTATCGGTTTCTTCTTCGGTATGCGTTTCCTAGAGAAGATCAACCGTGAGCAGTTCCTACGCATTGTATACGTAGTACTACTTCTTATCGGCTTGAACATGCTACTAAGCAACATTCCATGGACTGCAGATGCCAAGATCATGACTATGGTTGGCTCGGCAATCGTACTAGGTGGCTACGCAATCAGCGTATTCAAAAAGCGTCAGCTAAACACTGTTAAGCTTGCTAACTAATTAATTTTTATTTTTGTAATACCGTTTATCGCCATGAGATAAACGCTTTATATAAAACAAGTATCGTGCATTACGGTACTTGTTTATAAGGAACACTTCGTGAAAGACTTTAATTTTAAAATCCCTCAAAATATTGAATTCGGCGTTGGTAGCCTGAACAAGTTGCCTGAAATCTTAAAAAACAACAATTCAGAGCACGTATTCTTAATCTCTGACCGTGGCCTAGAAAGTATTGGGGTAGTGAAAAAAGTCCTAGATATCATCGAAACTGCTGGTATCCAATGCACCTCTTATCTGGATGTTTTGCCAAACCCAACGATTGATATCGTTAATGAGGCAGCATCTCTTTACCAACAATGCGGTGCAACAAGCGTCGTTGCTCTTGGTGGCGGTAGCCCTCTTGATGTAGCGAAGGCCGTTGGTATCTTAGCGAAATTTGGCGGCGACATTAAAGATTACGAAGGTCTTAACAAAGTTCCTGGTCCTATTGTGCCGACGATCGCAATCCCAACGACAGCAGGGACGGGTAGTGAAGCAACAGCTTCATCGGTCATCACGGATGAAGCGATTAACTACAAGTTCTCTATCGTTAGTTACGAAACTTTGCCTAAATATGCGATTCTTGATCCGCAATTGATCATGACAGCGCCAGCGTCAATTGCAGCGGCGTGCGGTGTTGATGCGTTGATTCACGCCATTGAAGCGTATGTATCTAAGAATGCTTCACCTTTCACTGACGCAATGGCAGAGAAAGCCATGCAATTAATTGGTGCAAACCTACGTAAGTTTGTCGCAAACCGTCAAGATGAAGCCGCGGCATGTGCGATGATGACAGGTAGTAACTTTGCTGGTATCGCGTTCGCGTGGGCACGTCTTGGTAACGTACATGCAATGAGCCACCCAGTCAGTGCGTTCTATCATGTACCACACGGTGTGGCTAACTCTATTCTGCTACCAACGGTAATGAAATTTAACGCAGTTACTGACACTGGACGCTATAAAGTCATTTACGATTTCATCCGCGAAGGAAACGAGCCTGTAGAAAACTTCACAACTGACATGCTTATTGACGAAATTCAAAAACTAAACGAGGATCTTGGCATCCCAAGAACTCTTTCTGAAGTAGGCGTGAAAGCAGATCTGATTGAAGAAATGGCAAAAGACGCAATGAAGAGTGGTAACGTGCTTTGTAACCCACGTGAAACGACTTTAGAAGATATGATCGAGCTCTATAAACTCGCGATCTAATATGACGTTAGCACTCTGAATATTGGTTTATTCAGAGTGCTAACACAATGTAATTCAATATATAGTTATTTTTGACGTTCAAACCAAAATTTAAAGTTGCTATATATTGAATTATATTTTTGGGTTTATATTTTGAAAAGAAACTATGGAGAGGAACAGCCGTATATTCCGGCAGGTCCATTTAAGATCAGAATTCCGTTTGTTCACGTCGGCTTTGAAAAAGTCGATTTTATGCAAGGTTTGTTGCTCTGCGCCGTGTGCTTGGGGATGATCCCAATACTTCAAGAGTATTTGGGAATGCCTTTTGAAGTAGCAATAACAATTGTTGTGATCAATGGTTTACTATATTTTCTGCATATCATTCTTGGCGATCCTATTATTCCCGGTTGGATCACGCCTGCCATTCCAATTGTCATTTTATACCTCAACCAGTTTGATGTCGGCGTCGATCGTGTGCAAGCACTGATCGCTTTCCAAATTTCGCTCGGCATGTTGGCGATTATATTGGGTGTGACTGGATTGGGTCAGAAAGTTGCTTCAATAGTACCTAACGCGATGAAATCAGGCATTATCATTGGTGCCGGTATCGCCGCGGTCAACTCTGTATTAGTTGATGGTGGTCGCTTTGATCAAGCGCCTATCTCGATTATTACCTGTACAGGTGTCGGTTTTTACCTATTGTTCTCTAGCCACTTTAAGAGTCAGAGAAACCTTAATCGCTTCACTAAAATACTCGCAGATCTTGGCTCATTACCCATCGTTGTACTGGCGTTGATCGTTGGTCCTTTGGTCGGCGAAGTGCCGTGGCCGAAGATTGAATGGGGCTTTACCACATTGGCATTTGAAGAGTTGTTTAACAACTGGACCATCTTTGGTCTAGGTATGCCTCCTCTAGAAATGTTCGTGATGGGTCTGCCAGCGGTTATCTCCACTTATATCATTTTGTTTGGGGACGTTATCCAAGCTAAGTGTTTGTTGGAAGATGCAGGTAAAAAACGTCCTGATGAATACATTGACTTTGATGCTAATCGCTCCAATATGATCTTTGGTGCTCGAAACGTTCTGATGGGAATTTTTGGTCCAACCATTACTCTATGTGGACCACTAGCGGCGGCAATGCAGGTAGTTGTGTGCGAACGCTTTAAGCTCGGTCCAAAAACGATGGGGTCAATTAACAGTGGCGCAATTTCTTATCGTTATGGCACCGCAGTAGGGTATTTTTTACTCCCTATTGTTAGTCTGGTAAAACCGGTCTTGGGAATTGCACTTGCTGCTACATTGCTGATTCAAGGTTTCGTGTCATTTAGAGTCGGTGTGACTAAATCCCGTACTGTGAATGATCTTGGTATCGCTGGAGTCATGGCGGCAGTGATTGCCATTAAAGGTGCCGCTTGGGGACTTGCTGCGGGTGCCATCCTCTGCTTCTTCGTTAATCTGTCTAGAAGCAAAGAGCATGAAAGTGAGATTGCTGCAGAGCTAGAGCCTTCGATGGCTCCAGATGCGTCAAAATAGCAAATTGTGTAAAGTAAAGAAGATGATATACCCGTGATCATGAAGCATCTATAAAGTCTGCATCTAGCGATCATCGGGTATATTTCATCCATTGAAATAGTGAAAATGTCTATTAATCTTAGTCTTTCATCTGCATTTTCTTCACAAGCATATACGCTTGATATAAGCACTGCGAGTATTGTTGAGCTTAAACAAGCACTGCGAAAAAAACGCCTTACTTGTGAACAAATAGTGAAGTATTACTTAGCACGTATTGAACAATATGATGCTAATGGACCGAAAATTAATTCTATTGTTGAGTTAAATGAAAATGCCATCAATGAAGCGATAAGCTGGGATAAAACCGGAGATAAAAGCTTGCCTCTTGGAGGGATTCCTTTTTTAGTTAAAGATAATTTTAATGTAAAAGGGATGGCAAATGCGGCGGGTTCTATCGCTCTTCTCGATAATATTGCAAAGTACAACGCAACCTTAGTGCAACTGCTTTTAGACAATGGTGCTATTTTTCTTGGCCGCACCAACATGTCGGAGCTTGCCGCCTCGTTTGGCAAATTTGGCTATAGCTCTCGAGCAGGTCAAACCCTAAACCCCCTTAATTTAGAACGAGACCCGTCAGGGTCCAGCAGTGGGTCATCAGCAGCGGTTGCGGCTGGGTTTTGTGCTTTTGCACTTGGTACCGATACCAGTGGTTCAGTGAGAGGTCCAGCGACAGTAACAGGGTTGGTAGGATATCGTCCGTCTATGGGAATGTTAAGCAGGCACGGTATTCTGCCATTAGCACTGTCGGCTGATACGGCTGGTCCACTCGTTCGCAATGTTGACGATCTTGCTATTGTGATGGATGTGCTATCGCAAAAAGATCCTGCAGATAGCGCCAGCGCATTTTATTATGCAGCGCACCCACAGCCGCAGTTTGTAAAGGCGTTAGAACAAGCAGAGCTGACCAAGTTAAAACTGGGTTTTGTGACTAACTTTAATGGTGGCAATCCTGAAGTTGATAACGTTATGCTGCAATCTGTCGAAAAACTAAAGCGACATGGTGTAGATGTAGAAAATATCCGATTACCTGAGCCATTTGAACACATTAATGACTGCATTTTAAAACCGATGTTTATGGGGGAATTTAAGCCTCAATTTGAAAGTCATTTAACGTCCAACCAAACGCAAAAATCGCTTAAAGATGTGGTTAGCATTCTTTCGTCCTTGCAAGCGGATAAAAGGTTAACCGCTGTCAATCCAGGGCGCCTCTTAGCATTAAAGAATAATTTAGAGACCAATAATACCGACTGCGCTGACTATATTGTTATTCAAAACCGGATTATCCCAGGTTTGAGAAACCAGCTTGATAAGATTATGAATGACCGCCAGTTCGATGGTTTAATCTTTGCCACTCGCTCTTGCCCTGCTGCGCCGTTGCCCGGGATTTTGGACCCTAATTTTGAATGCCATGCACAAGACATGATGGCTGCAGGCTATATTGCAGCAGCACTAGGCTTGCCTGAAATTACGGTCCCAGCCGGGCTTGCGAAAGGAAATATGCCTATAAGCTTATCTTTTATGGGGCGCTTTGGACAGGATGAAGCACTATTCCAATTTGGAAAGCTGTTTGAAAGTATTGCAAATTTTTCTGTGAGAACAGTATTGCCGTGTTGTCACTAGAAACTACGGTGTTGTGCATGACTCAATGCAAACCACACGATAGCCAAATATGTTTCAGTCGTTACTATCTTTATATAGGGTCAGCCAAGAGGTGATGACATCAATGATTGGCCCTATATCGCTCTCCTCGTAGTTAAACACACAACTACGTCAGGTTTTATCAATCCATTAACTGCACTTTAAATTTGAAGTTGTAGCTGGCGCTTAGACAAATTGCAGAGCCGTACTCAAGCGTGTTGCCTTGTTGATCAAAACTTTTTAGGATGATTTTTAATGCCGGTTCACTTGGCACAGTTTCTAACAGATCGGCTTCTTCTTTGGTAAGCTGGTGGGCATTAATTTGATATTCTTGGCTACAAGGTTTGATGCCTTGTTCACTCCAATACTGATACAGCGACCATTCTAACAATTCGGGTCTGGGTAAGTAGACTTGAGGGATGAACATGGTTTCGATGGAAACTGGGGTGTTGTCGGTTAAGCGAACGCGCTTTACTTTTGCGATTTTACTAGGCTGGGTGATGCTGAGTTCTTGCCGATTAGCAGGCGCTATCTCTGGTTCACTTTTACCCAGCTTTAAAAGTACCATCAATGCCCTAGACGCTACTGGGGCATTTCTTTATGTCTATTTTCTGATGAACCACGCATCGTGATTTACCTCAAACCCTCTCATACGCTGCGATGAGCTTCTAGCATTATGTAATGTTGCTCGATATTATAGAGTGAATCCAACTACTGGCGTGAAGAATGTCGATCACCTCTTCTTTTTATGATCAAAATGCAGACTCGTTAGCTGAGCAATACAACTCACTCACGTTCGAGGAAGTGCACGCTTCTTGGAAAGCATATTGGCCTCTTGATGGGGATACGGTTTTAGATGTCGGCGCGTCGTCGGGTAGAGATGCAAAATGGATGGCGCAACAAGGCGCAGAGATCTTTGCTCTGGAGCCATCGCCAGCGATGATGAGTATTGGTAAGGCGAATACCGGTGATGTTGTCACGTGGTTGCAAGATGAATTACCCAGTTTAAAAACTGCGCAGAGCCTTGGAATTCGTTTTGACTTAATTTTGGTGAGCGCTGTTTGGATGCATGTCCCACCGAGTCAAAGAAGTCGGGCGTTTCGTAAACTATCAAACCTCCTTGCTCCCAATGGACGACTCGTGATCACTCTGCGTCATGGCCCTTTTGACGATGAGCGAATTGGCTACCCAGTTTCGATATCAGAATTGGAGCAGTTTGCCAAGGACACAGCTTTACTTGTTAAAGAGGTGAGTGATTCGGGTGACTCATTAGGGCGTAGCCGAGTAACTTGGCAAACGGTGGTTTTAAGCTTACCAGATGATGGTTCAGGCGACCTAAATAAGGTACGACACATCATTGTCAACGACAGTAAGAGCGCAACCTATAAACTGGCACTACTGCGAGTACTTTTACGTATAGCCGATGCTCACCCCGGATGTGTGTCAGACAGAACAGGTGGTGAAGTTGCCATTCCTATGGGGTTGGTGGCGTTATATTGGGTTAAAGCCTTTAAGCGTCTAATCGATATCGGAAAATTACAGCAAAATAGCAACCCCAATAGTGGATTGGGTTTTGTGACAGAAGAGGGTTGGCATCAGCTCAAACATTTATCAGCGGACGATCTCGCTGTGGGTAGTCTGTTTTTGGGCGACGAAGCTAAAGCGTTGCAGAAAACCATTCAAGCGTCGATTAAAACCATGAAAGAAGGCCCAATCGCCCATATCTCTACCGGAACAAAACAAGACAAGAAACACGAGTTCTCAACCGTAGCACCAGCTAAACGGCGTAGAACTCAACATAGTGTGTATCTAGATACTCAGTTTTTCGAAAGTTTTGGTTTCTTTGTTCTTAAACAGAGTCTTTGGGAGTGTTTCAGGCTCTATAATTCATGGATAGAACCATTGGTAGTCAACCAGTGGGTGATGCAAATGCAGCGCTTTGAGCTGAACCGGAAAAACAATGTATCGCTGCAAAGCTACCATGACTGTTTGGTTTGGTTGGATAAGGATCACGATACACGAGAAGTGCGCAAAAGGGTGGGTGAGTTGCAGCGGGAGAAACATCGCGTATCGAGCGTTTGGAGTAATACAAAACTAACGAAGTCGTTTCATGTTGACCACTGTTTACCTTTTGCTTATTGGCCAAACAATGATATGTGGAACTTGCTCCCCACGACCGAAAACGAAAATAGTAGTAAAAGTGACCGTTTGCCAAGCAAGAAGCGGTTAGTCGAGTCTAGAAATCGGATAGTGAACTGGTGGCATCTTGCTTGGGGAGAACAAGACCAACATAGACAGCGTTTTTTCACTGAGGCCGCTTTGTCACTACCTAACCTTCCTCCTCGCTGTCGTGATTTTGAAGAAGTCTTTGATGCTATGGGGCTGCAAATTCGAGGTGTGAAGAG
Source organism: Vibrio thalassae (assembly GCF_900089835.1). Lineage (GTDB taxonomy): Bacteria > Pseudomonadota > Gammaproteobacteria > Enterobacterales > Vibrionaceae > Vibrio > Vibrio thalassae. The sequence goes on from NZ_OANU01000056.1 coordinate 14,899, forward strand.
TCGCCTACTCATCAATGAATGGTAGTGAGTTACCAAGCACAAACAAGCTCCTTACGGGAGCTAATCTATCGACTTCGATACTCAAATATTCAATACTTGGCCAATAGCGCAATACTAACTACCCTGATTGTATATTGCGGAAACAGATGACAAGGTGTCGCTTAACTCGTCAATCATTCGCTCTATATCGCGTATCACATGGCTTTTCGCCATAAAGTTCTCCGTGAGGAGCTGGTCAATTGTTTCTATATGATGAATAGCATTTGATTCTGGAGCAATAGTATATATCGCTCCCTTAAGCTGATGAAGTGTTCTCTTTGCCATATCAATATCATTGCTTTTGATAAGTGCTTTAAGTTTACTAGCATCTTGTTTTGCTGTTGAAATTAACTGCGGGGCATACTTACTGATTATTTGAGTTGTAGTTGCAGGTAAGGTCTCCAACGTTTGATTGTTGAATTGAAGAGTCATAATTAACGACGCAATAGAATCGCGATCAAAAGGCTTGCTGATATTGCCAAAAAACAGGTGTTTATATTGACTCTCGATAGGCTCAATACTGGATGAGATGATCGGTATCATGCCATTACTATTAGCATGAACATGCATCGCTAGGTCGTACCCAGTTTCGTTGGGAAGCACGATATCGGTAATGACGATGTTGAATGGTGTACTGTTGTATTTGACAATTGCAGCAACAACGCTTGATTCCGCAATCACAGTAATACCTAGTTCTGAAAGAATATCCTTTAAAATAAGATTATTAATAGGGTTATCGTCAACAATCAAAGCTTTTATAAGCATTATTTACCATTAAACAGACGCTACAGAGCTATAAAGCTATCTCAAAGTAGCTCAGTAAATCAATAAATATTGTACAAGTGGTATTAAAAGGTTGACGAAAGGTTCAATCATATTAGGCGAAAAATAACTTTTTAGAGCAAAGAGTCTAAACATTATTTTCTAATGAAATCAAGTTGCTTGCATGCGGGTTTAAGTATTTTCCTACAAAATGTAATTAGGTTCTGCTATATGATGCGACAATATCAGAATGGCTAGAATCCTCAGCCATGGCATCCAGCACACATTTAAGTTTACGCACTTAAAGCCGGATTGCTTATTTATAAACTACACTGAAGATAATACGTATTATAGGTAAAGGGAAATATGGATACGACGTTGACTCGAATGATGCTGATTTCAGAATCCTTACTGGTAAGGTTTGGATTCAACATAATGATAGCCAAGATATTCAAATCCGGTTTTTTTATCGTTGGTAAAGCATCATACGTCAACATCGCACTGACCTACGGTCTAGAGAACGGGTTCTCGGTTGATATCTTACCTAACAAGGAATTCGCTGCCTTAACCTCAGATGTTGCTCCGTTTGACTTTAGTCGGTCTCCTGATTGGGAGGAAAAGCTCTTGATCGTGTTGAAGAGTGCTCTGAAGAAAAATAATGCGATCGGTAAAAAGCTTCGAATAAAAACAAAATTTCGAGAAATATCTAGCATCCAATTGCATCGGTTGCAGCAAGGCTAAATGGCTCAATCGGTTTGTTAGGGGGGACCGAAAATAACCGACATAGAGGCAAATTCATGACAAATAAAGACTTCAACATACTGATTGTTGACGACTCTCCGACAAACATCGATCTTTTAACGGGTATTCTTCTGCCTGACTATAAAATTAGAGCGGCCACGAATGGCGAGCTAGCTTTGACTATCACTGAACAATTCCCCAAACCAGACTTGATTCTACTCGATGTCGTGATGCCTAAGATGAGCGGCTACGACGTGTGCAAACGCCTTAAAAGCAATCCTGTCACTGCATCAATCCCCATAATATTTGTTACAGCGAAGTCTATGGTCGAAGATGAAACCAAGGGATTTGAAATCGGTGCGGTTGACTACATCACGAAACCCTTTAGTCCTCCAATAGTCAAATCGCGAGTAGCTACGCATTTAGCGTTACATAACCAAAGAAAAGAACTGGCGCGCGAAGTTCATCGACGTACTCAAGAAATTCAACAGAATCAGTTGGAAATTATCAACTGCCTTGGTCGAGCCGCCGAGTTCAAAGATAACGAAACTGGTATGCATGTGGTGAGAATGAGTCACTACAGTCGACTAATTGCGCAGGCACTAAATATCGAACCCAAATGGTGTCAATTGTTATTCGAGGCATGTCCAATGCATGATATTGGCAAAATCGGTGTGGCGGATAACATACTCAAAAAGAAAGGTGGTCTTACCCCAGATGAATGGGAATCGATGAAGAAGCATGTTAACTATGGCGTGGAAATATTAGGCGACAGCAACTCTGATTTGATAATGATGGCCAGAGAGATTGTTGAGTATCACCATGAAAAATGGGATGGCTCGGGTTATCCAAAAGGTGTCAAGGGTGAAGCCATTCCGTTGTCTGCTCGAATAGTAATGATAGCCGATGTATTTGATGCTCTGACTACCACTAGACCTTACAAAGAAGCGTGGCCGGTTAACGACGCCTTTGATTATTTGTTAGAACATTCTGGTACTCACTTTGACCGAAAACTGGTTGATATTTTTCTGAGTCAAAAGCAAAAGATACTCGACGTAAAAGCAAGCATTGCTGACGAAAAATTAAAAAGCACCGCATATGAACGATGAATATGTCGACACCCACAAACGTACATCAGACAGGATCACAATCGGCTTTGTGATTGTTGCTCTGGTGTTAATGATACTAGGTGTAAACGCTTGGAGTAATTTAAATAAACTCTCCATGTCGATTGAGCGTCATGCTCCTCTAGGTCAGATACTTATCACCTTAGATATGGCCCGTCTGTATGAGTTATCATATTCCCGTGAACTCACTCCGGAGGCTTCGAGTGAGGCTTTACGCTTTATGAATGATGCCTTGTCAGTTGTAGACATGATGCATTCTACAGAGAGCTTTCACGATCATGAGCTGAACAATATACAAAGTGAATTACAACTATATCGCAGTGACTTTGTTGACTATGTCTCGCTGATTGAGCAGCAAACATCAGCGAAAAAGCAAATGATTGCCTATGCTCAGAAATCAACGGAACTCTTCGATAAGTTGAGACAGCTACAAACCCAGTATATCGATACTCAAACACAGTTGATCGATCAGAAGTATCGAAGCATTATCGATTCAACCAACGCAGTTTCTTTCTCGAATAATATCTATTCGTCAGCAATGCTGTTGGATAAAGAGCATTCGAATATTACGCATCACGAGAAGAGTTTATGGCAAGAAGGTGAAATACAAGTTGTTGAAAATATGTACAGCTACTTGCTTGCTATGGTGGCAGTAATAAAGACTGATACTGTTCGAAGAGACATTTTTCAACTACATACGCTTGTAGATAAATATTACTTTCAGCTAGAAAACCACACAGGTACAGGTGACGACTTAAAAGAAGATAGGTTTATTAAACACAAAGTACTTGCAGAAGAAATATTGAGATTATCTGACGCTATAAAAAAAGAATTGGCTGCTATAAATCAGGCTACGTTGCGTAAGCTCTCAGAAGCTCGAAGACTGCTCTCCGATAGAGTAGAGATCTCCGAAATGGTCATACTGTTAGCGGATAGAGTCAATATAGCTCGTCAAGCTGACAGAGATTTTTCACTCTCCGGTGATAACTCCTTGCGAGATAGTTATTCGACTCTTGTGATGGAGGAGCTTAGCAATGTTGATAAAGGCATGGATAACCTCAAGGCGTTAGTGGTTACAAACGATGAGAAGAACCTAATCTCAGAGTTACAGCTAGCAGTAGCGAAATATAAGAAACAGTTTACAGAAGTGTTTAGGCTGTCCCAAGAGGTGTTAATCAAATCAAACAGGATGGCATCGAGTGCATTGGCTGTAGATTCATTGTTGTCCACAATGAGAGAGACTAGAGCCCAAGCAATACGGGAGGCCCGAGAATTATTTCGATTTATGTCGATCGGTGGCGGTATATTCTTGTTCGTATTAATTATCCTTGGCTATTTGGTTCGCAAAAGCAGTTCGAAATTACAGACTTTGACAGAAAGTTTGAGACGCACGAATGATAGGATAAAAAAAACTGCCGAGGCTAAATCAAGGTTTTTAGCAATGATAAGCCATGAAATTCGCACGCCGATGAACGCTATTATAGGGATGAGCTACCTTACATTAGAAGAGGGAAAGCTATCGAAAAAAGAACACGGTTATATTGAAAAGGTCCATCATTCTGCGAACCTACTTTTAGGGATTCTTAATGATGTTCTTGACATTTCAAAAATAGAAGCGGGAAAGCTGACTATCGAATCGATTGAATTCTCGTTGTATAAAACGGTCGACGGCGTTGCGTCAATTATTTACGAGCGAGCAAGAGACAAGAATCTGTCTATTGATATCAACATCACCGAGCGAGTACCAAAAGTGCTGATTGGCGATCCTCTTCGCATACATCAAGTTTTAGTTAATTTAAGTACCAATGCGGTAAAGTTTACCGAGTCGGGTGTGGTATCTATCGACATCGACATCGATATCGAAGAAAGTAGTGGCGATCGTGTTTTTCTGAAAATGTCAGTGACAGACCAAGGAATTGGGATGAGTACTGAGCAGATAACGAATTTGTACACTTCATTTTCGCAAGCAGACAGCACGACGACTCGCAAATATGGGGGGACAGGACTCGGTTTAGCGATCACAAAAAATCTTGTTGAATTAATGAACGGAACAATATCAGTCACCAGTGAGTTGGGAGTAGGCTCAGAGTTTATAGTCGTGTTGCCTCTTGAAGTAGGGCATAGTGATGAAATTGACCCTAGTACCTATAAAAAGTGCGTTGTCCTATCTGACGGTCTGCTACCCATAGGGGAATTGACGGCCGAGATACGAAAAAGAGGAACCTTTATAATCGAGAGCGTTAACGATTATCGGCGTACAAGCGACTATTCTGCGTTAGTTAATATAGAACCGATATTGTTTATATTCGTTGTCAGTTCACTTGACAAAGGCTTTATTTTCTCGTTGAAAAAATGCTTGAACCAGTTGGCGAATGTACGATCAAGCGTTGTGGTTTTGCTTAAGGAAATGAATGATCTGGATTTATTCCTTGATGTCAATCATGATGGTGAGTCGTTTCAATATAACGACACAGCTTTTAATAAGGGGAACTTAAACTCACTATTAGATAGCCAGTATAACAATCATCGCTTTAACATATTTCATTTTGATAAAGTGAAATTTGAATCTGACTCAATAATGGGTAGCAGGATTCTTGTAGTGGACGATAATGCTATTAACCGGGAGCTTGTTACAGAAATACTTTCTAAACGTGGCGCAGAAAGCGTAGTAGCGACAAACGGTAGAGACGCGATTGATATTCTTCACTATGATATCAACTTTGATGTCATCTTGATGGATTGTCAGATGCCAATGTTAGACGGTTATGAAGCAACCAATATTATAAAACATGACATGGCTATTGATATTCCAATACTCGCTCTAACAGCCAACGTTTTACACCCTGACAGAGTAAAGGCGAAGACCAGCGGTATGGATGGTTTTATTAAAAAGCCTATTATTGTGGAGGAAATGATCGGAACATTGAACGATTGGATTGAAATCTCGAGGTTTGAATGCGTGCTAGACAAAGATGCGATTACTGCCGAGGAAACGTTCGGAGAATATAGTGAATTTGAATTTTTGCAGGTCGAAGGTATAAATTTAGAAAAGGGACTCTCGGTTGTAGGCAATAACTCGGAGTTATTTATGCGCTTATTATCTAATTTTTCGAAACAATATGAACACAAAGAAATTGTCACTGATGATAGTGAAAAATTAAAAATCGACGTGCATACGCTAAAAGGGGTGGCTGGAAACTTGGGCTTTTGTTCTATTTACCAGATATGCACTAATATTGAAAGAAATATGCCTAATACAAACAGCTACCATATAGACAGTTTGAGGGCAGAACTTGCTCGTACTTGCGAGTTGATAAACTCACAAAATAAGGATAAGTCGGCAGGGTGTTATATCGATTTTAGTGACAAGGAAATATTGGAAATAATCGACCAAGCAAGGCACCACAATGTTGAAGCAATTGTAGCGTTGAATAGTGCTTTAGGCGATGCAATATTGGCTAAACTCTCTGCGGATATCTCTTCTGAGCTGAAAATTGCCGTGAAAGCCTATGACTTTGCAAAAATAGAACAAATCCTCTGTGCGAGATTCCGATAAGCGTTAAGTGTGAACTCATGAAAGAGAATAAAAAAAGAATAGTAGTTATCGATGATCATCCAGTAGTTGCGAAAGCAGTAGTAGATTGTATCAAAGCGATATCGATAGATTTTGAGGTCATTAGCTTTACTAAAGCTGAGCAAGCTCTCGTGCACATTCGTTCTTCAATCGTTGATTTAGTTATACTTGACGTGCAGTTAGATGAAGGTGACGGATTTTCATTTTACCGAAGGATAAAATCTTCCGGATTCACAGGAAAGCTTATTTTTTTCACTGCGTTAGAGAATGAATCTTATATTGAAACAGCAAGAAGGATTGGTGCGGATGGATATTGTACAAAATCAATGCCTTTGGAATCAGTACAGAATGCAGTTATAAAAGCCCTTTACCAGAAGCGTAGTATCGAAAAACTCGGAGCAGAAAAAGTACACGAAATTAAATTGTCACAACGAGAAATGCTGGTTTTATCCTACCTGATGGAAGGTTACAACAACAAGGATATAGCAGAAAAGCTCTTTTTGAGCCCGAAAACCATCAGTACCTATAAGCATCGTTTGCTTAAAAAACATGGAGTCTCAAACATCATAGACCTAATCAGGCTTATAGATAATTTTTCGTATAGCAGGAAGTGACCTAACTTTTAAAAAGTAATGAATTTTTGGGGGTGGCGCTGAATTTATCTTCTTGCTAGGCACTGCCTCACTCAGTTGACGGGGCAAAACCTCGTTCGAGGTTAGAATCTGTCCCAGATTGACTCATTTTCTCAATAGGGCAAATCATGCCCAGCTCTGAGGGATCCCTTCATAACTCCCCCAAAGAACAACCATGTTTGAATAGATTTTGAGCAAGCATAGTTGCAGCTGCGATGGTCAAGCGGTATCGAGGGCGATGCAAGTTACTGCTCAAACATAGAGAGAGCTTGTGGGTTTTCCTCAAGAAAACCTCAATCCCCTTAACTAATAATGAAGCCGAGCGATGTATTAGAGGCTTTGTAATCCAAAGGAAAATTAGCTTCGGAACGACCTCAGATGCAGGCGATAAATTCCGTAGTCATATCCACACACTCATCGAAACTTGCAAAAAGCGCGGCCTATCAGCAATGTCAGTTCTGAGTGAAATCATCACGTCAGTCGTTGAGAAGAAACCGTACCCAAACGTCTTTAATCTTTAAGGCGTACCCGTCCTTTTTAATAAATCAAACTATCCTGGTGAACGTTTACGCCAAGTTAATGAAAAACTCTGAGGTGGCAGAGTGAGGTGCATCAGTGCGAGCCATCGCAATAGTACCTGTTACGTTTTTGAGACCACGATTGGCTTCATTAACGATCGGCGCATGGCCGGTTTTTTCTTCAAGGTTCTGGTTGTAACCGCCAGCCTGAATCATAAAGCCATCAATAACGCGATGAAACACCGTCCCTTGATAAAAACCTTGCTGGCAATATTTGAGAAATTTTTGGCACTAACGGGTGCTTTTTCAATATTGAGTTCGATGTCGATATTCCCAAGGTTGGTTTTCAAAGTGATAGTTGTCATGGAGAGATCCTGAATTTAACGTCAAACAAGTAATTGAAAATAAGTGTGCTATGAGCGATTTGCTTTAAGCGTATTCCTTTGCACGGAGGCGACAAAAGGTGATGGGCTAAATGTTGCACTAAATGCAATTGCTTTATGGTTATCGCTTATGATGAAATAGCACCGCATTCTACTTACTCACTATGTTGGAACTTTTAATGAGCACTGAACAACCAAACAACCCGCTTCACGGCCTTAAGCTGGAGAACATTCTTACTCAATTAGTGGAGCATTACGGGTGGTCTGGGCTACACGATATCATTCGAGTCAACTGTTTTTCGAATGATCCTTCCATTAAATCGTCGCTTAAGTTTCTTCGTAGAACGCAATGGGCGAGAGATAAAGTGGAGCGCCTGTATATAGAAACGTTTTGCTAGAAAATGTTAAGGCCAGTCATCGACTGGCCTTATTGGTCTAGTGACTGGTAAATTAGTGACCTGCAAACTTCACGCGAATCTTACTGCCTTTGAACATGGTAAGATTCAGCTCTTTGATCGCTACTTTCGCTTCGTCTTCGTTTGGCATATCTACGAATGCGAAGCCTTTAGACTTACCCGTTTCCTGATCTAATACCAGAGTACACTCTACAACGCGGCCGTAGCCTAGAAACAGTTTTCGTACGTCGTGTTCAATGGTGTCACGGTCAAGGTTTCGAACTAAGATTTTCATAATGAGCCATTTGATATGAGAATTACCGGCGGATTGTCTCAGTTTATGCGGCGTAAACCAAGCGATTCTGTGGAAATATCCATCCCAGAAACCCCCTGTGTCAGGATAGTTGTCGCCCTTAATCCTCAATAAAAGTAAAACAGGGAGCGGTAAGTTTAATTAAGTGAAGCGTTATTCAAAAGAGCATAAGAAAGCAACTATTCGCAGGTTTGTTGAAAGTGGTTTATCCTTGCGGGAGTTTGCAGATAATGAAGGTATGCATATCTCTACTCTGCACGATTGGAAGAATAAGTATTTAG
>NZ_OANU01000018.1 GCF_900089835.1 Vibrio thalassae
CATCATATTGACTCCCTAGCACTCACCCGAGCTGTGGTTCTCAGGAGGAACATCTTCTCACGATTCCGTTCCCACTCAGCCTAATGCCTGAGTTTCGTTACATTGTCAGTTCCGCTGCTTTATTCAGGAACTTAGGGTCATCTGGTGATACAGATGGTTCACTCTTATCGTGGTGAACAACGCTTCATACGACTTCAGGTCGCACGGACATTTATTACTTAGAGCATTAACTTCAAAGTTAGACTAGCACGGGAATAGATACAATCCTGAAATGAATCTTTATTCAAACAATGACGCCTTTCTCTTTGTTAAATCATTCAACAAAGAGAAAGGCGCTTGATTACTAGACAGGTTTTCTTTAACAAGATTAAAGCTCTATTTTTATCTTTCTCTTTTGAGCAACATCAAGAGTTAATTGTCCATTGGTTTGAGGTGGTAACGAGTCCTTGCTCGCTATAATATCAATCTCAAATATACAGCTATCAAAACCTTGAGTTAGTTGAGCTTGAGTCTGACCAAATATTTCATTCAGGGTTTTATTATAAGAACCTGAATTAAGTAGATGCTCACCATTGTTAATATCTGGTACGACCATTCTTACGTTGGTCTCTACACCATTTGAGCAACTTAGTTTTTCACCTGAGTATGAGTATGTGTAACCTGCCTCTGGCGAAAATGACACATCAACAACTTCATTTGTCAAACTCACGATAGGGTCAAAAGGAAGAGGAAGTTCATTGGCCGTTAACTGAGAAATTTCAACGCCACCCCGAACAAAGCTAACTTTATACTCAGTTGCTGAAGCGGAAGTCGTTGCAGCGTAATACTCACCGCCATAACTACCACTTCCCTCCACCACCTCATCTTTTGATAAGATCAGAGGTTGAGATATATTGTTTACTGTGATCACTAATTCATCGCCATCGGCTAAAGTCACATATAAATCATCGTTACCAAGAACATACCCTGTGACCTCTGCCTCAGATGAACTCGTTGCTGATAAGTTGAAGAACGCTTGTAGATCAGAAGCTGCGTAATCACTACTGTAACGAGTGACACTATCCTCTGAGTTTGCAGAAGAAGAGCTGCTACCATCTCCGCCGCCACAGCCCGCCAGAAGTGCTAAAGCGGAAGCTAAATATAATTTCATAAAATCTTCCATAATTACTGAGATAGAGAATAGAGATTGCGTCCATCACATTGGATAGACTTCACAGTCTGGTATTCATTGAAAACAAGGCTTTCGTTCCTAAAATAAATCACATCACATCTAACATCAGTCATATACTTTAAACTCTCTAGCCGTTCGTAATTACCTCTAATAGTCCTAGTCTCTAACTTTACTCCACCTTCGGTCACATAATAATAATAGGTTCCCGATGAGCGCATACTCTTCTCGCCTATAAATTCCAGTGTTGTATTAACCTTTACTAGCTCCCCTTCTGTTCCAGATATAGTAAAAAAATACCATACCAACGCTACCATAAGAGTCGTAGCTAAACCTCTAATGCTTATGACTTTGCTCATATGTAAAGACCCCAACACCTATAGCATCTACAGTATCATTAATAGATCTTGAACCTTGTATAAAGTTGCCTGTACCTTTAACTGATAACAAAGCGCCAATTCCATCTGAAACCATATTAGCGCTTGGTACATTCAACTGTGTAAGACCTTTTTCAACAATATGCGGTTGCTGATTGAACCTAGCATCAATATTTGCCGCAGCCCAAAGCGCAGGCCCACATCCCACTTTGTAACCTGCTACACAGTCAATACCGCCCGCTACAATAGTAGCGGCATCAATAGCAAGACCCACTCCTTCTTTTTTAAAAAACTCCACTGTTTGCTCTGTCGCTACAGCGTCAGCGTCTTGCATTATGCTTTTAGCTTCGCTCATTTTAGCTATGCCATTCATACCGCTTAAGTCGTTGTATAAGTAAATAGTAATCACACTCACAGCAGAACGCATCACTGCATCTCGGCTATTGGCCCCACTGGCTGCGGCCGCAATGCCTGAAACTGCAACCATACCTGCCATCTGGCCTATTGAGTTGTCAATATTCTCATGAACCACTGAGCCTCCAAGCTTACCAATAACACCACTGATAAAGCCTTGCTTGAAGCTGCCACCTCGAAGCTCATGGAAGCCGCCTTGAGCCACACCATGAGCAAGCGGTAACGCCCCTTTTAAACTTCCTGTATCGGCATTGAATATGCTCCCCTCACCATGGGCAATCCCCTTGTAAATCAGAAGCTGTATAATCACTGCTGTCACGAGCTACATTTGAGTCAGTGTTTGAAGTGGTGGAGTGGAACCATCACTATCCCCACCACCACAGCCTGCTAGTAAGAGCGAGACTATGGTTAAGCCATGTTTGGTTCTCTTGATCATATTTTTACCTAAAAATCACCCACCCAACAGACTTCGACTTTCTCCAAGCTAAAGAGATAGCCATAATAGGAAAGGGAAGCACCAACACTATATACACTGTTAATGTAATTAATGACTGAGTTATATTTCCCAAATCTCCTCCAGTGATGTAACAAAAACACAAAACTGTAAAAATCAGAGTAAAAAACACACTTATTTTTCTCGAAGTGAGTACATGTTGGTAGTAACCAAAAATTACGATATATGTCACTACTACACTAAGAAAACTTGTGGTAACACCAACAGAAAAAATTAATAGTGCTAAATTCAAGATTACAAAGAGTGAAAAAAGCACAAACGATACTTTATAAATCTTAATCATCTTCAATCCCAATCAATACTTTCCCTTTGGAAACTCTGCATATTACAAACTATCGAGCAATACTGGTAATTATTTTCAAAGCGCGAAGTAAATGTGCCTAAATAAATCATAGCTTCGATTTGCTTTGGTAATTCAACATCCTTCAACTCCATTAACTCCCCTCCAACCTCATGAAATTGCTCTATTAAATCCGTGACTTCATTGCCACCTTTGCCAGCAAGAGTGCCTGATACCGCGCAGGCATTCACTGAAAGAATTGCAACCATATGAAGTATCAGGGCTTAACCCTGCAGCTTTCAAAGCAGCATTTTCCCGATGTTGCCAAATACCATCATCGCGTTTTACCATTTGTGACCTCGATGAGTATTTTTCTACTTGAATGTCATTGTATAAGTAAATAGTAATCACACTTACAGCAGATCGCATCACCGCATCTCGGCTATTCGCTCCACTGGCTGCGGCCGCAATGCCTGAAACTGCAACCATACCTGCCATCTGGCCTATTGGGTCGTCGATATTCTTATGAACCACTGAGCCACCAAGCTTACCAATAACACCGCTGATAAAGCCTTGCTTGAAGCTGCCACCTCGAAGCTCATGGAAACCGCCTTGAGCCACACCATGAGCAAGAGGTAGCGCCCCTTTTAAACTTCCTGTATCTGCATTGAATACGCTCCCTTCACCATGGGCAATCCCCTTGTAAATCAGAAGCTGCATAATCACTACTGTAGCGAGTTACATTTGAGTCTGGGTTTGAGGTGGCAGAGCTACCACCATCTCCACCACCACAGCCAGCAAGTAGCAACGAGATTAATACATAATAATTATTCATATTAATTGTTCTTTCAATTACCCATGAATTTATCGAGAATATTTCCCCTAAAAAAACAAGAAATATAAAACAAAAGCACCCAAAGCAATATTAATTCCCATTGATAACCGACATAAAGCAATGAGAATATTGAAATTGTTACAATTAGATTTCTTTGAAGCACTTTATCCAGACACATGCTAACAATGAATAGAGCGTGAAATAGCAAAGAAGATATTAAATATAAATAGTATCTTCCAACATTATCATCAAAGCTTCCAGAATTCATATGCTCTTCATACAGACGTTTTAACTCAACATCTTCTTGATTGGTAATTACTCCATCAGATGTATGTTTTTCATAAATGGTTCTATATTCATTTTCTGAATAAGATGAATCTATAGCGTAATTTTCAACCCAGTTATAGAAAGTAACAGAGATAATAAAAAGCAATACACATGCAAAAATAGGCTTAATACGAGTCATTACCTAATACCCCTCCATTATATGAATCACATGAAAATAGACATATCCGGAAATCAGTAATTGAGTATTGAATAACTCCCAATGGCTCATAGGAGTATGAACCAATAGGGTACGCGTCACTAATAGAGAGAACCTCCGTTTGATAGTCCCAAGGCCCTTCCCTTGATATATCGTATGTGACCGTTCTTTCAACCACCTGAAACTCTTCAAAAAGATCTGACTTCTCAACCAATAGCTGAGCTTTCAACCCATACGTCAAAACTCTTTTAAATTTATAGGCATTATCAAACGCATCTCCAAACCCATCTATGTCCTTCCACTCAGCTGAGATAGGTCGTCTTTGATAAACTCCCTTACCATTAACTATTCTTCTTTTTTTGCTCTTTCCTTCTGAATCATAACATCATTATATAAATAAATCGTAATCACACTAACAGTAGAACGCATCACTGCATCTCGACTATTGGCCCCACTGGCTGCCGCAGCAATACCCGACACTATCACCATGCCGCCTGCTTCCTGAAGCGTCAGCGTTTTATCACCGTCATGAACAATGCCACCGCCAAGCTTACCAATGACACCACTGATAAAGCCTTGCTTGAAGCTGCCACCTCGAAGCGTATGGAAGCCACCTTGAGCCACACCATGAGCAAGCGGTAATGCCCCTTTTAAACTTCCTGTATCGGCATTGAATACGCTCCCTTCACCATGGGCAATCCCATAGGTCACACCCGCAGATAGCCCTCCTAACACGCCAGCTTGCATCGCTTCACCAAAGTCGCCTGTCATGATGTAACTTGTGGTAAATGAGGTACTCGCCCCTGAGGCCATCACTGCGCCTACAGTTTCGGTTCCAAAAATACCAGCCGCTCCAAACCCCATGAAAGCGGTACCCACAATAGCACCTATTTGCTGTATTGCAGGGTCTGCAAACGTTTGTGAAGTGATCAGCATGGCTAGCCCGACGACAATCTGCCAAAAGTGGCCAGTCGGGTCGTTGTACTTCATTGGGTTATTCAATACATAAGAATAACGATTATAACTTTGACTTAAACTTGGGTCTGGGACAAATGTATCCGCACTCAAGAATCGACCAATGGCTGGGTCGTAAAGTCGAGCGTTCATTTTTTGTATTTGAGTAAGCTAGAGTGATTAAGGGGGCCTTTTGTGCACTTGTTCTGTGTGAGAACTGATAAGTACCACAAAATGGCTCCCTTTACATCTTGAGCAAAATCTATCTATCTGATCTAAAAGGTTATTATCTGAAGATTCGTCTATCTAAAAGATCTACACCCAATTAATATCCGTATATCCTAATCGCTTGAGCGGATGTAGAATAATCAGTTTCTCCGCAGTTTTCGCCGTCCGGAAACCTCAATATGACAGAAACTCTTGTAGCTAATGCTTGCTGCGCAATTGACTGAAATGATGATGTGCTCTGTTGTGAATGCAAGCCTAATGACTTCCAGGCTTCCAAACCATTTCCCTTAATTAGCACCAGCACATCTTCTTTTTGTGATTGTATCGCTTTAATTTCTACAGGCCCACAATCAACAGCGTAACTTTGAGAGGCCATGAGTGATGCTAATATCATCAGTAATATTTTTTTCATAATATCTCCATAGGTCATAATATTTATAGCCCTGCAAATCACCGGAAAATTGGAACAATCTTAACGTTGAGTAAATTTGTCCGAGTGAATTCGCATTGTTATGTGCAAATTAGTTTAGTAGATATAAGTTTATAGCAGACAAAGTTGCGTCAAAACCATACACTACGGCAGGAACACTAAGTTGCCCCATATTTCCATCTTGATCAAAAGCCGTTAACGTCACATTGTAATTCCCCCTATTTTCATAAAGATGGCTTATATATCAATTTCCTTTAGTAATTTCAGTGCCATCACCTAAATTCCAATCACACTTCAGATTCCCATTATATGGAACAAATGAATTCCTTAAGTCTATAAAAACCGAGTTTCCGAGATATATCGAATATGTGTTTTTTACTCAATAATTGTCCACAAATTGCAACATAACCAAACGGAGGCCATACGGCCTCCTTTAACTCAATCTGAAACAATTACTGATGGTAAAGCATACTCCCCTTTTTGTATTATTTTTTCACCATAAGTAAACCCAACTCTAGAGCGGAATACTGCTATTGGGGAAATTGTACTTTTTGCTAGTTTTGAAAAAGCTCGACTTGCTTTATCTGATAGAGATGAAATTTGAGGGTTTCCAGTAACACTTGTTGCGGGCATTTGATTACCTAATTCAGATAGCTCTGTACTATCTTCTGGAAAAGTAGTTACTCTGCCTGAATTGAAGGTATCTGATGAAGGGCTTGTATTACCAGCCACTTTAGAACCACTTGTGGCATACTTATATTCTAATGATAGTGGAATCGATACGTTACTATCAGCCTCAAAGATCATAGTAGGATCTTTGTCCAAGCCTTGGAATGCTGATTCAATAGCTTCTACAGTGTCAGACATTGTATGACAAAGGACTGCTGGATCAGTTTCAACAAAAACTCCAATGGCAAAACCAGCAGCACATCCTGCCACATCAGATACAATGTCGGCAGCTAACCAGCCGGCAAAGTCTTTTGTGTCTCTAGAGGCTATTTCTACTAAATAGCTTCCTGAAGCTGGTGTAGATTTTAATGATAATTCAGGTTTATGTATTTTACTAGCTGATATTCCTTTAAGAGCATGACCCATTTTCCATAAATCTAATTTTGCTTCTAGTGCAGTAGTAAACTTCTTAGCATAGATATTGAATTCTTGTTTATGTTTCCAGCTAGTACTACTTACGGAGTGTAGCTGAAAAGGTAATTTCCCTATGTGTTTTCTTACTAACCTTGGTGATAAGTCAAAGCCAACGTTTGAATATTTGCTAGCTTTCACTTTTGGCATTTTGACAACAGAGCTTTTTAAAGCATCCCGAAATGATATTGAAACCCACATAGTTGGCATGTTGCAATCTATTTCATCATCCGATTTACAATAGCCATTAGCAGATTTTTTCCACGGGTCATTTTTCAGTGCCGGTTTGGGAGCGTTAATTGTGACTTCAAGGTCAAACTCATCACTTACAGACTGAAATTCTTCACTATTAATGTCTAAACCAAGGCGAAATAGAAAAGAAAAACTTCCATCTGCTGCAATATGGTCATTCATTGTATAGTAATTTGGCCAACCATCAAGCGTAGCAATACTGTTGTCTTTAAATTTTAATACATTTGAATCTACATCTTGATAGCTTGGTAGCTCAGTTAAAAGTATTTCAAGTGGGACAGTATGGAGACGTTCTTCAATAAGTACCGCGTCCCTAAAGCGAGCGCCAGCGTCTCCACTTATTTGACAGTTACTAATATTTACGTCAAAAATTTTACAGCGCCACCAGTTGAGCATATGCCCTAACTCTTCAAAATAAAATTTATAGAAATCATCACTATTAAGGTCAACCAAATCTCGATTAATCACAATAAAAGAAAACTTATCGTTATATATAAACCCGGCAGGACGATGACCTATAATAGATGAATCCACCCAGTATGGAATACGTTGGTCATAATAGGCAGGATTCGCGATGACATTATAAAGTTCTTCATTTACATCAGACATTTTCCATAAGCCAGAATTACTATTACTCAACTTAAATATTTCTTTATAAGCTTTTCCAAATGCATGTGTGAAAATTGAAGACAATCTGTTCTCAAATTTAGCACCGCCACTTGCATATTCAATATCTATTAGTGAACTTGGATCATAACTAAGAGGGTCACTTATAAAATCCGTATAATTAAAGTCATCGGGAGTAAATTTGTTTTGTGCAGTTATTTCCTGTTCACTAGAACCAGACCAAAAATCATACTCAATGCGATCTAATTTACTCTGTAGGTCAATTAAACTTTTATAGTTTAACTTTTTGATATTTTCTTCTGCTTGATTATCTCTCCATAAACCGGCCTGACGAATACTTTCTATGGCCTCATCACCTAAGTCATTGATAGCATCGGATACAATATCTTCTAAAGTCTCACTAATTTCAGTATCATTATTCAAATCAGTCAACACATCTGTTAAGAATTTTAATGTTGCATTATCTAAACTGCTGTCCTCAGTACTGACTTCAATTATTCCCTCTAGCTCTTGACCAAGAGGACCAGCTGCTCCCAATAGCATTTTTCTAAGGTTAGTTTTTGAAGGATTATCAGAATAGTCAACAATATTTTTAATTTCAGGTCCAATCAATGGTAAGTCTTCTAATGATTTGGTTAGGATATTTTCAGGTTTAGTATCATTCATATAATCTTCTACAGCTTTCAGATAATCAGAATGTGCTTGGATAGATCCCTTATCATATTCATTTTTCAATTCATTTAGTTCATTTAATTTGGTACTTTCTTCCTTTAACAATACAGAAAAATGAGTATTATCATTCTGAGCCCAATTTTTATGGAGTTCATAAAATTTACTATTACGACCTGATTCAACTTTCTCTATTACTGACTTTAGAGCACTATCCTTTTGTTTTACCAATAATTCATATTGTTTTTTTAAATCCTGATATTCATCATTATAAACTCCACACATAATGAGACCAACTATATTCCACCAGAAATCTCCACATGCAACCTCTTTTTGTTTAAACTTAGAATTCATTTTCTGTTGAGCTTCTGAAATTCGATAAGAATAATTATTATTTACTTTGAGTGTTTCATAACTTTCCATTTGAGTAAACAGCTTGTTCATGTGAGAAAGTTTTGAGTCAATGATAGATTGAAGAGTTAGTTTAGAATATGATTGTTCAGGTTTGATAAACATCTCACACCAATGTCCTTCTGTATCATATCCCGTTACTCCATAGTGCTTTTTATGCTCGACACCACAACTAAGAGGTTTAGCCCATTGAACTATATCTGGAGTGTCATTAATATTCTCCCCCTCTTGAATCCATGTCAAGCCTAAATAAATATATGATTTACTTTCACCATTATATATTTTATATTTAACTTCGTTAGGTAACTGAACTGTAACAGGCCAAGTTGAGTTAACATCGAATGAAACCCTTCTTCCCTGTGTGGCAGTCTTAGGCAATGTGATATTCCCAGTCCATGCCCCATTTCTTGTTTTAATTACCACCTCATTAAATTGTTTTAAATATTCTGATATTCCTTCTGGATTTTCTTCTAAATTCCTGAGCGTGCCTTTTGAATTGATTATGATTTTTTTTGAATAATCTGGCTTCAAAATACAATTTCTACCATCAGTTGAATAACACTGTAAATCACCATTAAGATTTTTTGAGTACCACGTACTCCTACCGTTAGTGGAGTTGTAGAACCATTTAAATTCATTGTTTCTGGCAATATGGCAAGGGTACTTGAACCTCTCATAGCCTGTATCACCTGTAAGATTTTCATGATTATGTACTGAAGTTCTTTCAATAAATCCGTTGCTACTTCCACACTCTATAATTTGAAGAGCATCGAAATTTAAGTCTGATATCGAAATATCAATCGTATTTTCTTTATCATAACTTAGTAAGCCGATTCTATTTGATTTTGGCATAACACTATAAAGAAATCCTTGATTATCAAATGTGGAAATAACTCTTTTTACATCTAAAGATTCAAAGTTAGATTTCAGAAAGGATATTGAAGCCAGCCCTGTTTTATCGCAAGAGTAATAATTACAAGCGATAATTCTTATTTTATTAAACCAATCAAATAAGGAATTTATTTCAAATGAGCTTGACTTAACAGTTAAAATTGTAATCCAATTACCATTAGCATTTTGACCTTGAACTTGATATTGACTAGCGTGTTCAATATCGTCCCATGAAACAATACTCCTTCCATCTTCTTTTGTTTTCTCTATATTTATAGGCGCTTGAAATTGCTTACCATTTACATAAGGAACAATTAAATTTATACCACCATTTGAAATTGGTATCCATGTTGTCTCTGCATATACTTCTTTAACAAATGAAAAAATCATCATGCAAAAAATCGGCAAGAATTTTTTTTTAATCATCAATGCTAACCCTTTTAAATTCAACTGGATAATTTATTACTCTTATAAAAAAGAAACAATATTTTGCTTCATATGATACAAAATCAACACATATAAAAATCATATGTTTTGTAATCTTTATCGACGAAAAATTTAAGCTTTTATGATATCGTTCCTTTTTAATTGATTAATTAGCATTAAATTTTTATATGAATTTAGTTTTGACTTACCGCAAGGGCCCAAATGTACTTTGTTAGGCTTATGTAAAAAAATAGTTGCCCAGTAGTTTTTAACCCAAACGGCTTTATTTATCTTCACCAGTACAGACAAGCTGCCCCCTGACTTTCTGAATAGTTTCTGCAGAAAGCGACAACAGGCCATATTTAACGCCGCATCCCCGGCGTAAATTCTCTGCTCGTCTTCTTTGAAAATAACGTCCAACGCCCAGTGCTGCTGATTCTCTATGTGCCAGTGCTTTCTTGTTGCCTTTGAGGCTAACTCTAAAGATAAATGGTCTGTGCAAATATAGTACGAAGTTTCATAACTTCTTTTCCCTTTGATACTCCCATCTCTTACAACTGCAATAATGCTTTTTGCGAGACACCACTTCTCTCTGAGTGCTTCGCTGAAGACTGCAGGAAGCACGTAAACCTCTCGAACCTCTTTTCTATTATGCCCTTTATCTTCCGTGATGTAGGATTCCTGTTTATCTTCAGGCAAAGCCCAATAGTCTTGGAATTGCACATCAATTTCTGCTAATAAACTTGGTTGATTCAGTTTAGCTTGTACTAGGATATCTCCACCTTTATCAACCACTTTATTCAGTGTTTCAACCTGACAATGCAGGGCGTTCAGCAGTTAATAAACATCCTTTGATATCTGAAGCGTTTAGCATGTTTCTTATTGCTAGTAGCTCCATACCTTTGCCGTCACAAGGTTGGTGTGTAAGAGCCAAACCTTCGTCGACATCAAATGCCGAAACCATATAGAGGGGGTGCTGTTGTTTGCTTGCTTTCGCCCCTTTTAGAACCTTCCCATCAACACTGATTATAGGCTGAGCATTCTTTTCTCTGTGCAAATTGACCCAGCCCACCATAGCTTCCAATAGCGTCTCTGGCACGACGGAGCGCATGATCGCAGCTATATTATGTCGAGTGGGAAGACTATTTTTGTAGGGAAAATACTCACGTAACCACTCGATATCTCCTTCGCCGAAATCCTTAATATCAGCCCACTTATTTTGACCACAAATCATCGCTGTTATGACCAAGAAAACCACTTCCATAACAGGATATACTTGGTTGATGTGCGAACGGGTATATTTCACTTTTTTAGCTGTTCAATGATAATCATTTGCGACATTCTCATTTTTGTTAACTAAATGATTAGATCATGATTTTTAAAAAAGCTCTCTGCAAAATAATTAATTTTCAATAATTAAAATTAGAATCCGCTCTTTCTTTAGAAGATTAACTTCTCATTAGCTGCAAAATTAAAGTTATATTAATATACCTAAAGAATTTGTTAATATTCTTAACCTTATCTACTCAGTCGATAAAATTTAGAATCATCATACCCACCTACCTTTACATTTTTATTAAGTTTTTTGTACACGTTCACCAGGATAGTTTGATTTATTAAAAAGGACGGGTACGCCTTAAAGATTAAAGACGTTTGGGTACGGTTTCTTCTCAACGACTGACGTGATGATCTCACTCAACACTGACATTGCTGATAGACCCCGCTTTTTTCAGGTTTCGATAAGTGTATGGATACGGCTACGGAATTTATCGCCTGCATCCGAGGTCGTTCCGAAGCTGATTTTCCTTTGAATGACAAAGCCTCTAATACATCGCTCAGCTTCATTATTGGTTAAGGGGAGAGGTCACATGATACAGCGCTCCCGGGAACTCTATCCGTAAAGGTCTACTCATTGCTTTCCCTACAAAAAATGGCCTAACTAAAAGCTAGAGCATTTCCTTAAAATAGCAAAAGGCAAGACCTGACCCTATTTGTGTGTGGTCAGGCAGGATTAGGAACTGTGAGCCTGTTGGTGAGGTTCATTTAAATCCAGAAAGAGAAGCAGCTTAATAAATAAGCGAATGATGACAGCTATCTTGAAAAACGCCGCAAGCGGCGCATTAAAAAGCCCGCATGATGCGGGCTTCAACTTAGGTATCTAGGCTTATTTCATCCCAGTCATCAGTACAGTGAGATGCGTCAAACGATCTTTGAATATATAGAGGTTGATTATAATCGGACAAGAAGGCACAGTGCTCGTGGGTATCTGAGCCCAGTTAACTTTGAAAATCAAAATGTCGCTTAATGAAGTGTCCAGTCTAGCTGGTGCAGATCACTAGTCAAATAACTAGCTCATTGAACAGTAGCTCACACTATTTGACCTAATGCTTTGCCCTGTCTACTGCCAATTCAATGTGGCGCTCCACAAAATTTAACACCCAATCCACATCTCGCTTTGAACGGTGATGACGACATTGGTATAACACCTCCACAACGCTATTTGCTACCACGTCTAGAAACAGGTCTTCTCGCCAATACTGGTGTGGAAGCATGTACGTTCGGCCTTTAAGTAGAAGGTAGATCTCTGCTTTAGATCGTTTGATATCTTCAACCGTCATTTCATCAAAGTAATAACTTTGGATTACATCGAAGCAAAGACTTGTGCAATGTATAGCTAATGGTGAATAACGCATCAGTTACCCCCTGCATTTAAGAAAGCGGCAAATGCACTGCCATCTCGACGTGTTAAGTTGGGCACGTAACGGGAATACACACGAAATAGCATCGTAGTCGTGGTGTGACCCATCTGATTCGCGATCCATTCTGGAGATTCACCTGCTGCCAAGAGTAACGTTGCGAAGGTATGGCGGGTTTGATACGGATTACGTCGTTTTAACCCTGCTCTTTCAATAGCCGGATACCAAACGGAACGAGCAACTACAGCGTAATTGAGGTGACGATTTTGTGCGTTAGTAAACACATATTTCAGTTTTTTATCGGCGCAAACACAATGCTTTTCAAGAGCTTCCACCACCCTATCTGTAAGCTGAATCACGCGATATGAACCATCGGTTTTGAGCCCTTTCAATCGGCCACGCACAATACTTTGACTAACCGTAATGGTTTTGTTCTCTAGATCTACGGCTTCCCACATCAACCCATCAACTTCACCGGTTCTCATACCAGTAAAAAAGCGAGTAACGTAATAAGCGTGGTACTCCTCATCAACATATTTGAGGAATCGCTCCACTTCCTCTAATGAGAATGGGTCAACTTCCGTGCGACCTACTTTTAAGGCTTTGATATTCTTCCAGGCTGGGGTAAAGTCATAACGATCAGCGGCTTCATTAAGAATCATCCTAAGCGGTGTCATTATGTGATTTATCCGTGATGGACTTAAGAACTGCGCATTTCGTCCCGGTACTTTGGCGAGGAAGGAGCGAAATTGCATGATTTGAGCCTTATTGATGGCGCTGATCCTTTTACTGCCGAACGTCGGTAGTAGGTATTTATTCAAGACGCCTTCAACATCTACTAGGTGACCGTGACTCCATTCGACTTTCATCTCGGCTAACCATATTTCAGCGAATTCCTGAAACTTTGGTGACTCTGGCGCTTCAAAGTAACTTTTTGCCGTTTCCTCTCTTCGTTTTACCTCAGCGAAACGCTTTGCCATTGAGCTTTTTGGAAAGTAAGCGGAATAGTCAAAGGTATCGAGTACAATTTCCGCCTCTATTCTTTTGAGTAAGCGATCCAATCGGTTTCGATTGGCCTTATTGTCAGGCAGTTGCGTTTGTTCTCGGCAACGCTGACCACGATAACGAAACTGAAGAACAAGCTTGCCATTTCGAACGTTCAATACCCCCATATTGTCCCCCTTACAAACCAGTGATTAATGATTGCATCGAAACACCGCTAAGCATTTCCTCTTCTACTCTTTCCCAAATAAAGAGTATTTTTCTACCACCGAACGGACGGATGTAATGTACTCCTTCAAACAGTACACTGTCCTTCAGCTGCTCTCTAATCACTCTTTCGTCATACTTGATTCGCTTTGAGAGCTCTGACGTTGTCAAATAGGTATTATCCATCGTACAATCTCCTACTGAACTAATTATCTTTCAAAAGAGCTTAATGCTCTCCTGCAGAACAAAATGTATCATAAGAATTCTCTTTTGCAAGCATTTTTAATCTGCAGGAGGTCATTTTTAACAGGAGAAGACCATGCTGAAGTGCCACTTGTCAAAAATCATGGGCGAGAGAAAGCTAAAAATTTCAGATGTATCACGCGATACGGGCATCAATAGAGGCACTATTACGCGTTTGTATAATGAAACTGCAACCCGTGTAGAATTAGAAGTGATTGACACACTGTGTGGCTACTTTGATATCTCTGTCGCAGAGCTATTCGAACGGGTGTCTCAAAACAATAATCAGAAAAAGTAATGACGAGCTGACGACTAATAGGCTAAAGCACATTTAACGACACTTAGTACCCCCTAGCAATGGTGGACACCAAATTGGCCACCATTTGGCCACCGACATAGTAGACAACGTCTTGAGCTTGAATTTCAGACACAAAAAACCACGATATTAAGCGTGTCATTTCAGAAGGTTGGGATTTTCAAAACTAGAGAAGAAATTGGAGCGTGCAGCGGGAATCGAACCCGCATCATCAGCTTGGAAGGCTGAGGTAATAGCCATTATACGATGCACGCATCATCGTGGGACGAGAGTTAATATGCCACATCTGAGAGAAAAGAAAAGCACTAATTATGACTTAAGTGTTTGTTTGCACATTTTTTATTCTTAACGAGCAATTCTTAAACGCTTCTGTTCCCTACGTTGTTTTAAACTGTGATATGCCGCACAAACCATTGCCCAATCATTGTTAGTCGCTATTGGTTAATAACGTTATCCGTTTTGCGAGGTAACGACATCTATGCATACTTTTGTGTTAATTGCAGTCACCTATAAAAAATGTACGTTTGAGCTATGTAGAAAGCGCAATCGCTTGCACCTGTATCACGATCACATTACAAAGCTGCATAGAATTGACAGTATTTCGAATATTCACTCTCGATAATTCTATTAAGCTCTGTTACCTTTACGCCATTAAATCAGGTGCTTGTAATTGATTAGACAGAACTATGCCTTCTCCACAAACCATTAAGAAAATCGTAGAAATTGGCGACACTCTGCAAAGAAGTGGCTGTGCGCCATACAAGGTAGAAAAGTACGCTCAGTACTATGCCCAAAAGCACGGTCTTGATGTTATGGTCCAAGCTACGCCGACAGCCATCAATTATCAGTTTCCAGACAAGAACAACACCGTAGTAATGAAGCGTTTAAAGCCCGCTTCGATTAACCTAAGCTTACTCGCCAATACCATCATTCGTATCAATCAGCCCAGCAATGAACCTCTTCCTGAACCAGTTGGCTACCCCAAGTGGGTGGTGGCTCTTGCCAATATGGGTATTCCACCAGCTTATCTAATGTTGGTAGGAAGCACACTAGAAGCTATCGGTTTTTCCGTTTTATTGGGTTTTATGGTTTGGGTTTGCCAACTTATCTATAAGGGTCGCAACTCGATTGCCGTTGAATTTGTCTCAGCGTTATTGACTGGCGTATTGGTAGCATTTATTGCCAGCACAGGTGCGGCCATTCCCATTTGGGCGCTGTGTATTGCATCAGTGGTTCTTTTTGTTCCCGGCCTATCCATTGCAAACTCCCTTGAATGCTTAGCCTTTAATGATTTAGTTTCCGGTACCGCATTGCTTGGGCAAAGTGCACTTACCCTTATTAAGCTCTTTATTGGCGTGATAATGGGGTTGAATATTGGTGAAGCCTTATGGGGCCAAACAGAATCCTTGTCCTACACCAACGAAGTTCCGCTTTGGTTGCACTGCTTCGGATTACTGCTTATTTCCACCTCCATTGGTGTGATCTTTAACGCGAGACCCAAAGATATCTTGTTAGGACTCCCTGTAGCGGTATTGGGGATGTGGGGGCCATTTTATCTTGGATTCGATAGTGGCTGGATCGTAGGAACATGGGTGACGACGGTTTTGATCACCTTATACGGTACGTGGGTAGCAAAACGGCTTGACTTAACCGGGTCTATTTATATTGTGCAAGGTATTATTATTCTCGTTCCCGGTAGTCGTGTTCTTGTTAGCGCAAGCCAATCTGTATTTGAACAATCGATTCTTCCGATACCAAACATCGGTTTATCCGCACTATTTATGTTCTCTGCTATTGTCGCTGGGCAAATAACGGCATATTCTATCTACTCACCAAAAATTGAACGATAAAACACTTAATAAGCGGTCTATTTTATAGAACTCCAACATACTTCATAATAATGAATTTGTTTGCAGAATCTTTACAAAACTATTAATTTATTAATCTAAATAATGTTTTATATCAACAAGTTATAACCCACCAATACTATTGATTAAGATCATAAAAATAAGAGCACTTGTTTGAAATGTCATGTAATTGACACTTAAAAACGAGCTTAACTTCAAATATTCAGCAAGTTTCCTAGTAACTATCTTTGACTTGGATAAGAACTGTCTTATATTCATGACTGGCTAGAAAAAAAGTTCCATTGTTTACACAAGGCATTCGTTGAATTCTTGGAATTCCCCCGACGCGTTGTACGCAATAGCAATTTACTTTTCCACGCTATACCTGCCGGATTGGCAAACAAGAAATAAAAGATTGTAAAATTTAGGATAGAGATATGTCTAACACAGTTACTGGTACAGTTAAGTGGTTCAACGAAACTAAAGGCTTTGGCTTCATCCAACAAGAAAACGGTCCTGACGTGTTCGCACACTTCAGCAACATCAAAGCAGACGGTTTCCGTACGCTTGCTGAAGGTCAAAAGGTCGCATTCAAAGTGACACAAGGCCAAAAAGGTCCTCAAGCTGAAGAGATTACTTTGGTTTAACTGCCAGTAAGCAATACCTTCGATGAATAGCCAGCCTAGCTGGCTATTTTTATATCACTTAAAGCTCAGTCCACTTATTGTTTATACCCTTTTGCGCCCAGAAGCGTACTATAGACACCATTATCCTAACAATTAGACACTCCCATGGCACTAAAACCAACCATTTATAAGTTTCGCGTAGCATTGACGGATATGAATCGAGATTATTACGATTCTCTTAACTTGACCGTCGCTCTACACCCTTCCGAAAACCATCAACGTATGATGGCAAGGCTTATGGCTTATTGTCTCAATGCCTCTCCTGATCTCCAGTTCACAAAGGGGCTATCGACCATTGAAGAACCTGATATTTGGGAAAAATCTCTAGACGATCAAACCTTACTTTGGATTGATATCGGTGAGCCTGACGTGGAGCGCGTCAAAAAATCGACACGTTTGGCTAAAAAGACCAAAGTCTACAGCTTCAACACCAAGAGCGATGTTTGGTGGAAACAAAACCAAGGTAAGTTTGGTTACCTTGATGCCTGCATCTATCGTTTTGACAATGACTCGATTGAAGCCCTGTCAGCGCTCGTTACTCGCACTATGGATCTTTCGGTCATGATTACAGGCACTTCATTGTTTGTGGACACAGAGACTGGCTCAGCAGAAGTGACGGTTGAGGAGCTGCAAGACAAATGATCGAATTGAGGGAAGCGCTCAACCGTATTGGAGTTAATCAAATTCACCTGGTCGGCACTCACTCTGAAGCGCTGGATAACTTATGCGAACGCGAAAACTTACTGTACGCAACAGCTCAAGAAAATAAGCCAGAATCGAGTCCCACTCACCTACTTCTAGGCCTTTTCACTAAGTTAAACGTTGAAGCTCTATCCTCAATTGAATCGCATGCAGTACAGCTATCTGAAATGAAGTCGGTATTCGACCAACAGCTTGAAGAGAAACATGCCAAAGCATTTCGCCTGCCAGTGTTGGAAGAATTGCAACTCGTTACACACATATGGCTGTACATTCAGGGCTACTTGGGCATGGATTATAGTTTAGCCAACGATCACGCCACACAAACCAGTGACGCAATAAGTGGCTTGCTCGATCAAAATGCTGACGTGCTACGCACTGATTTTAATCAAAGTTATTACCTTGGTTTTAGAGAGTTTGAAGCAAACAAACCACCGTCTCTCGGATGGAAACGGTGGTTTGAGAAATGGCTTAACTAATTAGGTGTCATTACAGGTTGGCGTGAGGACCAAACACCTCATAATGAATCCTGTCGCGCTCAACGCCAATCGACTCTAGTTGCTTCACCACATGATCCATGAAGACTACCGGGCCACAAGTATAGAAGTGGCCAAAATTCGTCGGCAGAGCATCTTTCATTTGTGCTAGGTCCATAAGACCTACATTCGATTTGTTACTATCTTCTGCATTGAGTGGTTTGCGGTACCACACTTTATGATTCCAACCCTTCGCTGATACAATGGTGTCAACCTCATCGATAAATGAATGTTGTTGCTCGTTTTCACAGGCGTGCAAATAGGTCACCGGGTCGGTCTTGCCATCTTTTGCTAACTGTTGAAGCATCGCTTGCATTGGCGTACAACCTACACCAGCAGAAATCAGTACCACTGGCTTATTCATTTCTTTGTAGAAGAAGTCTCCCGCTGGAGGCAAAATTTCGATCACCGCACCAATTTCCACTTCATCGTGTAGATAGTGAGAGACCAAGCCCTGTTGCTCACTGGTATTTCCTTCCTTTTTCACAGAAATGCGGTAGTTTTCACCATTTGGAGCTTGAGAAAGTGAATATTGGCGAATCTCTACATTCTCACCTTTTGAAGGCTTTACTTGTACACCTAGGTACTGTCCTACCTGGTAATCAAGAACTTTACCCCCGTCTTCAGGTGTCAGAACAAAGCTCATCACCAATTCAGATTCCGGCTTTTTATCGGTAACGACAAATCGACGAGTACCACGCCAACCGCCCGTTGCCTTTTCACGCAACTGATAAAGCTCTTCTTCACGGTCTATAAAAATTTGCGCTAAGAACAAGTATGCCTCAGTCCAAGCGTCTTCCACCTCTTTAGTAAAAGCATCTGGCGCAAGTTCTCGTAGGGTCTCGATAAGATGGTGTCCTACGATTTGATAATGTTCAGCTTTGATATTAAAACTGGTGTGTTTGTGGGCAATACGCTCGACGGCAGTAGTAAGCGCTGCCAAATTTTCTATATTCTTAACATACGCAGCAACGGCTTCGAATAGAGCAACACTTTGACGACCTGTCTTTTGGTGCGTCATATTGAAGATGTCCTTAAGCTCAGGATTATGAGAGAACATTCTTTGATAAAAATGCTGGGTTAATGCAGGGCCTGCGGACTCAAGTAACGGGATAGTGCTCTTGATGATTTCGATATGGTTGTTATTTAGCATATACGCTCCCTAGAAGGCTTAGACTTTTACAGTACGAAATTCGACTGTCTCATATTGTTTTTTATAGTTTTCGTTGCATCCCTTGAGATAGCTCTCTTAGATGTCATGCGAGTTGAGTATCACACTTATTTGTTTTTCAACTGTTCCCTACTTTGCACAGAGCATGCCAATTCCAAAAACCTTAAAAACCCTAACTTATTCGGCAGTTAGCTGTTGTTTAGCAGTCAAAATGACCGCTTTAATTTGTGTCAAAATGACTCTATAATGACAAGTATACCCATTGGCATAAGTTATTTACCCTCATGCAAGATATTTCTCCTTCCAGCTTAATGGAGCTGACGATTGGCCTCGCCAGCAGCAATAATGATCAAGAACGCTTCGATTCATTGATTAACACCATCAGAAAAACCATTCGGTGTGATTGTGTCGCCCTGTTGTCACTGCAAGGGGATACACTTGTCCCTCTTGCGATGCAGGGGCTAGGCCGTGATACGTTAGGTAGACGGTTTGTCATCAGCGAGCATCCAAGGTTTGCGCAAATTTGTGCCTCAACGTCTCCCGTTATTTTTGATGCCGATTCCGAGCTTCCCGACCCATTTGATGGCTTACTTATCGATCACCATGGCGATCTTCCAATGCACTCGTGTATGGGTCTACCGCTAATTTTTGGCGATAAAATGCTAGGTGCACTCACTCTAGATAGTCTTGGTACAAATGCTTTTGATGACATTCCAACACGCAGCCTCGAAGTCTTATCCGCTATTGCAGCGTCGACATTAAAAATGGCGCTAACGTTCTCACAACTGGAATATCAAGCCAAACAGTCCAAACAACTGCTTGAAGAGCTCAACGTCGAAGCATGGGAACGTGATAGCAGCGATATGATTGGCGACAGCGAGCTAATGCGCGTGCTCAAATCTGATATCGAAATTGTCGCCCCATCAGATTTTAATATTTTGATTCATGGTGAGACTGGTGTCGGTAAAGAGTTGGTGGCACGTAATCTTCACTATCAGTCAACTCGCCGACAAAACCCCTTGGTATACGTGAACTGTGCAGCGATCCCTGAAAACCTTATCGAAAGTGAACTCTTCGGTCACGTCAAAGGCGCATTCACTGGTGCCGATAAAAATCGCATGGGCAAATTTGCATTAGCGGATGGTGGGACATTATTTCTGGATGAAATTGGGGAGCTTCCTTTAGCGGCGCAGAGCAAGCTGTTACGAGCACTTCAGAATAACGAAATTCAACCCGTGGGTAAGGATGAGATTCAGAAAATCAATGTTCGAGTTCTTGCCGCAACCAACCGTGAACTTAAAGAAGAGGTTGAACAAGGTAAATTTCGAGCAGACCTTTATCATCGACTCAGCGTTTACCCTATTTCCGTCCCCCCATTGCGCAAAAGAAATGGGGATATCGAGTTATTGGCGGGGTTCTTCTTAGAGCAAGTTCGTCGTAAGTTAGGTATCAATCAAATCAAATTAAGCCCCAATGTCGTTTCTCACCTAAACCGCTACTCATGGCCGGGTAATGTACGAGAGCTGGAGCATGTTATAAACCGGGCAGCACTCAAAGCGAGAGCGAGATTGTTTGATAAGAAAGTGGTCACCGTGAGTATTGAGGACTGTGGCCATTTCGATGATGACAGTCAAATTACCCCAACAAAGCAAAGCAAGGCCAGTTACCCTATCGTTGATCATTCGAAGGGTATTCGCGAGTCCACCGAGGAATATCAAAGACATTTAATTTCGGATGCCCTCATTGAATGCGACTATAACTGGGCCAAGGCAAGTCGGATCCTAAAAACGGACCGTGCCAACCTGATTCGACTATCGAAACGGCTGGGTATTAGTGTGTCCAAAAGCCACTCCCTATCTCGCAGTTAATGTTAGCCGTATCAGAACGGTAAATAAAATGTTAATATTCGACGGTATGTTTCGCATACCGTTATTATAATTTTCTAAAAACAACAAGACTGCTCAACAGGTTATTTATGAAGTTCATACGTATTATTCTTGGTAAAATCATACTGTTATTAAATTTTGTCTTCTCTCCCCGCGGCGTTAAACGCACTCCTGAAGCTCAGCAACTAGCCGATAAAAAAGCTCAATCCATGCAGCTGTATCAATTTGAAGCTTGTCCTTTTTGTGTCAAAGTAAGAAGAGAAATGAAGCGTCAGTCGGTCAACATCGAATTGAAAGATGCGAAAAATGATGCCGTCGCTCGTGACGAGTTATTAACAGGTGGTGGCAAAGTGAAAGTACCTTGTCTTAAAATCACTCAAAATGGTGAAGAGAGATGGATGTACGAGTCATCGGATATTGTGTCTTATCTGCAAAAAGAGTTTGCTTAAGCATTCAGCTTCTCTTTCTCTTCGTTACTGAATGCATCCAGTTAAAAAGAGCTCTAAATGAGCTCTTTTTGGTTTTCACGAGGTATTTACACCGCTTGTTGCAAGTTTTCAGCCGATTTTCCTTGTTGCGCCATTACAAAAAAACTAGCAATCCAATGACGTATCAAAGCCGAGTCTTGCGCTTTATTTACCTCAATAAAGGCTTGTTGGTAATGCTGTGGAGAGATGAGATGTTTACGCTTCTCAACCAGTTTTTCAGTAAAACCAGGGTTAAATTCAGGATGTCCTTGTACTGTGAATACGTGATTATCCTTGACCAACATAAAATTGGGACAAAAATCATTACTGCCAATCACTTTGACACCATTGGGCACAATGGTGACTTGGTCTTGATGGCTTACCAAAAGACGCGCGGAATCTACGGACAAATTCATCCACTTTTTTTGTGCGCTAATCTGAACCTCATAGCTGCCAAGTCCCCAGCCTTTCTCCGATTTCTGCACCGCTCCACCAAGTGCTCGCGCAATGATTTGATGCCCAAAACAGATGCCGACCAATGGACGTCTGCGCGCCTCGCAACGCACGATCCAATCCATAAGCTGCAAAATCCAGGGATGATTATCGTAAGCGTTGTGAACACTACCAGTGATAATAAACCCATGGCATTCATCATGATGAGGCAACTCTCCTTCGGTCGCATCAAAGTTCTCAAAAGTGAATTCATTGTTGATCTCGACTAAAGAGGCCTCGATCATATCCGCATATTGTCCATGGTCATCTGATAATGGCGAGTCCACATGGCCGCACGTTAATATCCCTATCTTCATCTATCACCTATTTCATCGTTGGCATTACAAATTCACTTTCTCTTTGCCCTTTAGGCCAGCGAGCTGTCACTGTCTTCATACGAGTATAGAAGCGCACGCCATCATTGCCATGAACATTAAGTGGTCCAAAAATAGAACGTTTCCAACCGCCAAAGCTATGAAACGCCATTGGCACTGGGATTGGCACATTAATACCTACCATGCCAATTTCTACTTTTTCCGAGAAGTCGCGCGCCGTGTCACCATCACGAGTAAAGATCGCAGTACCATTACCAAACTCATGCTCATTAATGAGCTGTAAGGCTTGCTGATAATCTTTTGCACGTACCACCGACAATACTGGGCCAAAAATCTCTTCGTTGTAAATGGTCATATCAGGAGTCACATTGTCGAACAATGTGCCTCCAACAAAGTAACCGAGTGCTGAAGTATTAATACCGCGCCCGTCTACGACGAGTGTCGCGCCTTGATCTACACCACTTTGAATGTACTCGGTTACCTTATTCATGTGAGGTTCGCTCACCAATGGCCCCATTTCATTTTCAGGGGATACACCAAGCCCGGGACCTACCCGCAACGCCTCAACTTTTTCTTTGAGCATTGCAACCAACTTATCGGCCGTTTCATCGCCAACCGCCACCGCCACTGAAATCGCCATGCAGCGTTCGCCTGCTGCACCGTACGCTGCGCCCATAATGGCGTTAGTTGCGCCTTCAAGGTCAGCATCCGGCATCACAACTAAATGGTTCTTAGCGCCACCCAGTGCTTGAACCCGTTTACCATTGGCGCTTCCTTTACTGTAGATAGCTTCGGCAATGGGCGTTGATCCAACGAAACTCACTGCCGCAACGTCTGGAGACTCAAGCAGTGCATCTACCACCTCTTTATCCCCCTGAATAACATTAAAGACACCATCCGGAAGACCGGCTTGTTTAAGTAGCTCTGCCAGTTTCAGCGATACACTTGGATCTTTTTCAGAGGGTTTCAAAATAAAACTGTTTCCGCACGCGAGCGCCACGGGGATCATCCAAAGTGGCACCATAACTGGGAAGTTGAACGGTGTAATACCGACGCAAACCCCAACAGGCTGCATCAATGAGTAGCTGTCTATCTCACGTCCAACATTAAGCGAATGTTCACCTTTTAACAGGTGTGGAATACCACAAGAGAACTCAACAACTTCTAAACCACGGGTCAGCTCGCCCAGTGCATCGCTGTGCACTTTGCCATGTTCGGTTGAAATTAACGTTGCAAGCTCATCGGCATTTTCTTCAAGCAGTGCTTTGAATTTAAACATAACTCGAGCTCGTTGCAGTGGCGGTGTAGCTTGCCATGCCTCTTGTGCCTGTTTCGCCACCGTTACCGCTGCTAGGGCTTCATCGGCACTTGATAATTGAACTTGCCCTCGCAGATCTCCATTTGCTGGATTAAATAGATCTGCGCTTCTTCCACTTTGGCTCTGTACTACTTGGCCGTTGATAAAATTAGATACCAAAACTGACATAGTCTTATTCCTTGTATTCAATATTCTGCAAAACGTCTGCTATCAGAGTAAATAAATCGTCAATGTGCTGCTTCTCAATAATCAAAGGTGGAGACAGCGCAATAATGTCACCCGTAACGCGGATTAGTGCCCCTTTCTCGAAACACTGAGTAAATACTTGGAACGCTCGCGATCCCGGTTTCCCCGCAATTCCCTCTAGCTCGATACCCGCAATCAAACCATAGTTACGCAGGTCTTTGACATGAGGAAGTCCTTTTAAGCTATGTACCGCCTGTTCCCAATAATCCGAGAGTTCAGCCGCTCGTGTGTAGAGATTTTCATTACGATAAATATTGAGTGTCGCCAGACCCGCAGCCGCAGCAACAGGATGGCCGGAATAGGTATAGCCATGAAACAGCTCGATAGCCTGACTCTCCGGCGCCACCATCGCTTGATAAATTTCATCGCTGACAAACACCGCGCCCATTGGGATCGCGCCATTAGTTAACCCTTTAGCGGTGGTAATAATGTCAGGCTTAACGTCGAATTCTTGGGCAGCAAACGGGCTCCCAATACGACCAAATCCGGTAATCACTTCGTCAAATATCAACAGGATCCCATGTTGCGTGCAGATCTCACGAAGGCGTTTCAAGTAACCTTCAGGCGGCAGAATGACACCCGTAGAGCCTGCAATCGGCTCGACAATCACTGCTGCAATATTGCTTGCATCGTGCAAGGTAACTATATTGTTTAAACTTTCCGCCCAACCGGGATCATAATCTGGCAACCCTTTACTAAAACCGCTATTTTCGATACTTAACGTATGTGGTAGATGGTCAACACCAGTTAATAAACTCCCGAATGCCTTGCGGTTATTAACGATGCCGCCAACCGAGATCCCTCCAAAGCCGACACCATGATAACCACGCTCTCGGCCAATGAGACGAGTACGGGTCCCCTGACCAATACATCTTTGATAGGCCAACGCAATTTTTAATGCGGTATCAACAGATTCTGAGCCTGAATTGGTAAAAAACACACGATTCAAACCTGACGGGGCGATTTCAGAGAGCGATTCTGCCAGCTCAAATGGCAACGGATGACCCATTTGAAAGGTTGGCGCAAAGTCTAAATTATGTATCTGACTTGCAACTGCTTCACTGATTTCATGACGGCCATGACCTGCATTGCAGCACCAAAGACCTGCGGTGCCATCAAGAATCTGACGTTTATCTTCTGACGTGTAGTACATCCCTTCTGCAGAAACTAATATGCGTGGTGCTGATTTAAACTGCGAGTTAGCAGTAAACGGCATCCAAAAAGATTCCATATTTCCCGAATGATTTCCTGAACGAGTAGTACCTTGCTTGTTTATACCTTGCATTGTGCACTCCAACTAAACACTGAACAGCATTGTTTTTTTTACTAAACACCGCTAAACACTCGAACCACAACATGTAAATGCAATGTTATTAAATATTAAACAAGATTGACTATAGAACGTTTTATTTGCCTATTCAATGATTAAATTATAAACATTTGCTGGTTTTTTATATTTAGTGAGCTAGGATTGTGTTTAGTTTACTAATCACAAAGGGAAGAGTTGGAGATTGTACCCAATGGAAACGGAAATAGGACCAAGGTTTAAAGCATTAAGAGAGCACGCAGGTTTATCGCAGCGTGAGTTAGCGAAAAGGGCCGGCGTGACCAATGGATTCATTTCTCAGATCGAAAGTAACGCGGTTAGCCCCTCTGTCGCCTCGCTAAGTAAGCTACTTAGTAAGATTCCTTCATCGATGGCGGAATTCTTTGCTGTTGATGAGCCAAGACCGGATCAGTTTTTCTCGCGTAAGCAACAACAGCCTGAAATAGGCCGAGGAAAGATTAGTTATCGTCAGATAGGTCACTATCATGATGACCGACAAATTGGCATGTTAAGAGAAACCCTCGCGCCAGGGGCTGATACCGGCGATGAGATGCTCGCTCACGAAGGGCAAGAATGTGGCGTTATTGTGCAAGGAGAATTAGAGCTTACCGTCGATAACGAAGTCGTCACCTTATATGAAGGAGACAGCTATTATTTCGACAGTACGCGTACTCACCGATTTAGAAATACTTCTGACATTGATTGCATCATTGTCAGTGCAAACTCACCTGCCAGTTTTTAAGGAAGAAGGTCATCACTATGGATACTATGACTTGGCATGATAAAGCCGAAGCATTGAGTTTTCGTACTCAGGCGTTTATTAACGGACATTTTGTTGATTCAGCCTCAGGCGAAACCTTTGAAATCATTAATCCCGCAACAGGGCATCTGTTAGCTCATGTTGCCCGATGTACAGATCAAGATGTTGAGCTAGCCGTGCGAGCGGCTCGTCAAGCATTTGAGAACCGAGTTTGGTGTGGTTTGCCACCCGCTGAGCGCAAAGCTATCCTACTTAACTACGCCAAGCTTATTGACGAACATAAAGAAGAATTTGCTCTTCTCGAATCGCTCGATATGGGCAAACCTATATCAGATGCTATGGGATACGATGCTCCCGCAACGGCTCGATGCGTACAATGGAACGCCGAAGCCATTGACAAGGTGTACGATGAAGTTGCCCCCGTTACAGAAGGAGCATTGGCACTGGTTACCCGTGAGGCACTGGGCGTCGTCGCTGCTATCGTGCCTTGGAACTTCCCTACGGTGATGGCTGCTTGGAAGATAGGGCCTGCTCTAGCAACGGGGAATTCGGTTATCGTTAAACCTTCTGAGAAATCACCTCTCACCGCGATATTACTTGCTGATTTGGCCAAACAAGCAGGCATCCCTGCTGGCGTATTTCAGGTCTTGCCCGGGTTTGGTCACGAAGCAGGTCAAGCATTAGCACTGCATAACGATGTCGACTGCATTACTTTCACTGGCTCTACCGCTGTTGGTAAAAAGCTGCTGTCTTTTGCTGGCGAGTCAAACCTGAAACGGGCATTTATGGAATGTGGCGGCAAAAGCCCGCACATTGTGCATCATGATGTTAAAGACATGGAAAAAGCCGCAGCAACCGCCGCTTCTG
Organism: Vibrio thalassae; assembly: GCF_900089835.1. GTDB lineage: Bacteria > Pseudomonadota > Gammaproteobacteria > Enterobacterales > Vibrionaceae > Vibrio > Vibrio thalassae. The sequence continues at coordinate 27,202 of NZ_OANU01000018.1, forward strand.
CTATCTGTTACAACCAAGGGGAAGTGTGTACAGCGGGATCACGTCTTCTCGTTCACTCCTCAATCAAAGATGAGTTCATTGAATTAGTTAAAAAGTACATGGCGAATTGGCAACCTGCCGACCCACTTGAAAGCGATACACGAGTAGGTGCTATTGTCGATGCCACTCAGTATGAACGTGTACTTAGTTACATCAATATTGGGCAGAGCGAAGGAGCAACACTTGCTTATGGTGGTAAACCAGTGATGGGACACACTGATGGCTTCTTTATTCAACCTGCGCTATTTACTGATGTCACCCCCGATATGAGCATATACAAAGAAGAGATTTTTGGCCCTGTTTTATGCGTAACCAGTTTTGATTCGATTGATGAAGCGATTCAACTTGCTAACGATAGCGAGTACGGTTTGGCGGCAGGTATCTGGACATCAGACATGTCAACAGCCATTAAATGCTCTCGCGCGTTAAGGGCAGGAACTGTATTTGTGAACAACTGGGATGGAGGGGACATGACCATGCCGTTTGGCGGCTATAAGCAAAGTGGTAATGGTCGTGACAAGTCACTACATGCTCTACATAAATACACTGAAGTAAAATCGACATGGATTGAATTAGACTAGCGCGATACTTCAATATAAAAAATAGCGAAGCTCATGCTTCGCTATTTTTTCATTGAAAGACATTTAGAATGTTGGCGGGGTCGCTGCACTAATGAGCTCACATTCGACTTTCCCCTTGTTACGGAAACGATGTGGTTTGCGCGTTTCAAAGTAATACGAATCGCCCGCTTTCAACACTCTTGTCTGACTGCCTACCGTGATCTCAATTTCCCCGCGAATAATGACTCCACCCTCTTCTCCGTCATGTTCAATAAAGTCTGTCCCCGTATCAGAGCCTGGCGGATAAACCTCTCTCAAAACCGCAAGTTGACGGCCTTCTCGTTTTGCGCCTACCAGCAGCATTTTTATCTTCCCATCGCCAAGATCCGCCATCTGCTGAGCACTAAAAAAGATATCATCTTTAGGTTCAACATCGAGGGTAAAAAACTCCCCCATTGAGATAGGTATTGCATCAAGGATCTTTTTCAAAGAGCCGACGGATGGATTGACTAGGTTCTGTTCTATCTGAGAGATCATGGAGTTGGTGACTCCGCTCCGTTTAGCGAGCTCACGTTGCGACAGCCCGCGCATGGTGCGGATTGTTTTTAACTGCTTACCTACATCCATCTCTCTCTCCCAAATTAGAACTGAAGACTCAACACCCACCAATGCTTTGCTATTGCTGACTCATTTTCATCTCAAGCAACCGACGCTTTTCTGCCTTTGCCATCAACCACCACGCAATAAACGTGGCACAAGATACCGCTACTATCGTCAGTGTTGCCAAGGCATTGATTTTAGGGCTAACACCTAAACGTACACTTGAGAACACCACCATCGGCAATGTCGTCGCGCTTGGACCGGATACGAAGCTTGCAATCACTAAATCATCTAATGACAAGGTAAAGGCCAATAACCACCCAGCTAAAATGGCTGGCGCAATCGAAGGTAACGTGATCTGAAAAAACACTTTCCAAGGCGGTGCTCCAAGATCCATAGCGGCTTCTTCGATAGACCGATCGACCTCTTGAAGTCGAGAACTCACCACCACCGTGACGTAAGCGGTACAAAATGTTACATGTGCAATCCAAATGGTCATCATGCCTCGCTGGCTAAAGAGGTCAAACACCTGACCCATCGCGATAAATAGCAGCAATAGCGAAAGGCCTGTTATCACCTCTGGCATCACCAAAGGCGCCGTGATCATAAAGGCAAACCCTGTTTCACCTTTAAACTTACCAAAGCGGTTCAATACAAACGCAGCAATCGTCCCAAGAATAACGGCGGCACTGGCTGACAAAAAGCCGATTATCAGGCTGAGCTTTACCCCTCCCATCAAAAGATTATCTTCTAACAGCTCAAAATACCATTTAAACGAGAACCCAGACCAGACGGTAACCAGTCGATTTTCGTTAAATGAATAGACAATCAAAATCAGAATTGGCAAATAGAGAAAGGTAAAACCCACCGCTAAAATACACCACTTCAGTTTGCTGTTATAGACCGGAATGTCGTTCATGATTGTGCCTCCAATTCACGTTTTTGATAACGATGAAACCACAGAATAGGCAACATCAGAATAAGCAACATTACGATAGCAACCGCCGAAGCAACTGGCCAATCTCGGTTATTAAAGAACTCTTGCCATAGAACTTTACCGATCAATACCGTATCTGGTCCACCAAGCAACTCTGGAATAACAAACTCTCCAACCGCAGGAATAAACACCAACATTGAGCCCGCAATAATACCGGCACGTGTTAATGGTACGAGCACCGTGAATAGTGTTGTTACTGGCTTAGCGCCAAGATCACTTGCTGCTTCTAGTAAGGAATAATCCACTCGCATCAATGCGGTATAAAGTGGCAGAACCATAAAAGGTAAATAGGTGTAGATAATACCGATATAAACCGCAGTATCTGTGTGCAGTATTTTTAGAGGCTCTTCAATAACGCCCAAGGTCAGTAACATATTGTTCAACAGACCGTTGTTCTTGAGAATGCCTATCCAAGCATAAACCCGAATCAAAAAACTCGTCCATGACGGCAGGATGACAAGCATTAGCAATACATTTCGTGTTGACGGCTTCGAATGAACTATAGCCCATGCAATCGGAAAACCAATCACTAAGCAAAGCAATGTAGAGATAAGTGCGATACGAATCGACTGTAAATAAGACGACGCGTATAAGTCATCTTCTATCAGATATTGATAGTTGCCAACGTTGAGTAACAGTTGCAATTGCTGCTCAGCATAAGTAAGCAATTCAGAATAAGGTGGAATCGATATTTGCGCTTCAGCAAAACTAATTTTGAATACGATCAGAAATGGCAATAGAAAGAACAGCAGTAACCACCCGTAGGGGATAGCAAGCAATAAGCACTTTGGCGTGGGCACAACACGCCAAATATTGAGTTTGGCTTGTTTCTTCATAGTTTCAGTACCACACAACTTTCCATTTCCCAGCAAAGATTGACTCTTTGCTCCCATGTCGGCATGCCTTTTCTCACACGACTCGTGTTCTGTAATGTCGCCGTGACCAATTTCCCTGAATCTAAGCGAACATGGTAGATAGATTGGTTACCCATATAGGCGATGTCTTCCACTACCCCGCTACACGAATTACTGGCATGATGGGTATGATCACACAATGTCATTTTCTCTGGCCGAACCGCTATCATTAATGGAATTCCCGGTGCACCAGAAATACCATGATTAATGGTAATGACATTGCTTAAATCTGGAGTTCGAACTGTCGATTTGTCACTGAGATTGGTTTCTAGAACACCCTCAAAAATATTGACTGAACCGATAAATTTCGCTGCAAACTTCGAGTTCGGATGCTCGTAAATAGCTTCTGGAGAACCAATTTGCACAAACTGGCCTTTGTTCATTATGGCGATACGTGTTGCCATGGTCATCGCTTCTTCTTGGTCGTGTGTCACCATCACGCAGGTAACCCCGACACTCTCTAGTATGTCGACCACTTCAAGTTGCATTTTTTCACGTAAGTTTTTATCGAGTGCTCCCATTGGCTCATCAAGTAGGAGTAATTTCGGCTTTTTCGCTAAGCTTCTGGCCAGTGCGACACGCTGTTTTTGGCCACCCGATAGTTGGTGCGGTTTGCGTTTCGCAAAGTCTGTCATTCGAACCAATTCGAGCATGTGCTTAACCGTGCTGGCAATTTCTTGGCTAGGCATACCGTCTTGCTTTAACCCGAAGGCAATGTTCTTTTCTACCGTCATGTGGGGGAACAGCGCGTACGACTGAAACATCATATTAACTGGTCGTTTATATGGAGGGATATTGGCAAGATCTTCGCCATCAAGAATAATCTGTCCCGCGCTTGGTTGTTCAAATCCAGCGAGCATTCGTAACAAGGTTGATTTCCCACAGCCCGATGCGCCTAATAGCGCAAACAGTTCACCCTGATTAATCGTAAGGTCGATGTTATCTACCGCAAGATGGCCGCCGAAGTCTTTGGTTAACCCTCGGATTTCTAGTAATGGTTTTGGTGGCACCGGCGAACTATGTTGGTGATTGAGTTCTGTATCAAGTGACATCACTGTCATGGTAGTCTCCAAGCAAAATTGGCGACCCAATGCGAGTCGCCAAATTAGGGTTTGATCAGTTCTTAATGAAATCGGTCCAAGCGCGAGTCATAGCACGTGATGTTTTATGCGGTAACATCTTTGAACTATATAGCTTCGCTTGAGTTTCTTCCGTTGGGTAAATACCTGGATCTTCCAAGATTTCTGCATCAATGAACTCACGTGATGGTGGGTTTGGATTCGCATACCAAACGTAATTGCTGATTTCAGCAATGACTTCAGGACGAAGTAGGTAGTTGATGAACAAGTGAGCATTTTCTGGATGCTTAGCATCTTTCGGAATCGCCATTAAATCAAACCAAGCCAACGCTCCCTCTTTTGGAATTGAGTACGCCACTTCTACACCATTATCTGCTTCAGCTGCACGATCTGCCGCTTGTAGTACATCTCCTGACCAACCAATAGCTACACATATATCGCCGTTAGCAAGGTCATTGATGTACTGTGAGGAATGGAAGTACGTCACGTAAGGACGGACTTGCTTAAGTAGTGTAAGCGCATCTTTTTTATAGTCATCCGGATTAGTACTATTTGGATCTTTACCGATATAGTTCAGTGCCGCTGCCATGATTTCCGTTGGTGCATTTAAGAAACCAACACCACACTTCGATAGCTTCTCCATATTTTCTGGTTTGAACACCAGATCCCAACTATCAACCGGAGCATCTTCGCCAAGTACTTCTTTTACTTTGGCGACGTTATAACCAATTCCCGTTGTGCCCCATAAATAAGGTACTGAGTAGGCATTATCTGGATCGACGGTGTCCGCTAAGATGCCCATCAATTTCGGGTCTAGGTTGTTGTAGTTCGACAGTTTCGACTTATCAAGTTTTTGGAAAGCCCCCGCTTTCGCTTGACGCCCTAGGAAGTCATTACTCGGCACAACTAAATCAAACCCAGTGTTACCTGATAGTATTTTCGCTTCTAGCACTTCGTTTGAATCGAACACATCGTAAACCACCTTGATGCCTGTCTCTTCTTCAAACTTTTTGATCGTGTCTTCTGCGATATAGTCTGACCAGTTATAGATATTGAGCACTTTTTCTTCGGCTGCAAAGGATGTCATTGAGCTAAATCCTAGCGTCATCCCTAACGCGATGCCAAAGCATGCTTTTGTTTTCTCCATTTGGATCTCCGTTCCTGTTTGCTCTTTGGTTAATACCTATGGGTATGTCTCTCGTCGGCTACTGCGAAACGTCGGCGAGTGTGTTGTCTAAAGCTATTTTTGCCTTATCGATAAATTCATCAATTTCTTCACGAGTAATAATCAGCGGTGGTGAACAGATCATCGTGTCTCCGACAGCGCGTAACACAATGCCAGCGGCAAAACAGTGCTCGCGGCACTTGGTTCCCACATCAAGCTCTTTATCGAAACGTTCATTGGTGGCTTTGTTTTTTACCAATTCAATCGCTCCCACCAGACCTTTCGTTCGGGCTTCTGCGACCATTGGGTGTGCAAGCAGCTCGCTCCAACGGGAGGCAAAGTACGGTGCAATATCCTCACGTACGCGGTTGACAATATTGTGTTTTTGCATCTCTTTGATATTAGCGATAGCAACCGCGCACGCCGCGGGATGGCCCGAGTAGGTAAAGCCATGAGCGAACTCAGTGTCTGCATCAGTCAGCACCTGAGCGACATGGTCTCTCACCATGACACCGCCAAGTGGTAAGTAGCCTGAAGTAATGCCTTTCGCCATACACATCAGATCAGGTTTAATGTTGAATGTTTGGCTTGCGAACCACTCACCGGTACGCCCAAAGCCACAAATCACCTCATCGACAATGAGTAAGACTTCGTATTTATCACAAATACGCTGGATTTCTGGCCAATAACTGTCTGGCGGAATGATAACGCCACCCGCCCCTTGAATGGGTTCTGCAATGAATGCGGCAACATTATCTTCACCCAGTTCTAGGATTTTGGCTTCGAGCTGCTGCGCACGTTCTAGACCAAACTCGTTCGCGTCTCTCCCCTGGCCTTCGCCAAAGTGATAAGGTTGATCAATATGAACGATATTCGGCAGCGGTAAACCGCCTTGTGCATGCATAAATGCCATACCACCTAGACTGGCTCCGGCCATCGTGCTGCCGTGATAGGCATTGTGGCGACTGATGATCGTCTGCTTATTTGGCTGGCCAAGACTTGCCCAGTAATGACGTACCATTCTCACCACCGTGTCGTTACACTCCGAACCAGAGCCGGTAAAGAACACGTGATTCATGCCTTCAGGTGCCACTTCAGCAAGTAAAGTTGAAAGCTCTACAGCAGGTGGATGAGTGGTTTGGAAAAACAAATTGTAGTAAGGCAGCTCTTGCAGTTGGTTCGTTGCCGCTTCGATGAGTGGCTGGCAGTTGTAGCCCATATTCACGCACCATAACCCCGCCATCCCATCGAGGATTTTGTTGTCATCTTCATCGTAAATATAAACGCCTTCTGCACGAGTAATGACGCGTGAACCTTTATTGTTGAGTGCTTTAAAGTTGGTAAATGGGTGCAAGCAGTGGGCACTGTCTTGTTCAATCCATTTAGACCCAGTTTGTTTTGACATAACTTAATTCCATTTATCGCTGTATTAACGGGTTTGCTTTCTCTACAGCGTTGCCTGTATTAAACGTTCAATAATAAGAACTCTCTCTCCCAAGAACTAATAACTTGGAAATACGTTCTGTACTCCTTACGTTTAATCGCCACGTAAGCAGATACAAATCGGTCACCTAAGATTTCCCTCAGTTCATCACTGTTTTCTAGTAGCACCAGAGCATCTTCGAGGTTGTGAGGCAGTGAATAGGGTTCGGTTGTCATATCACCGGTACTTTTTTCCGTTGGAGACAACTTTTCTTTCATACCCAAATAGCCGCATGCTAGTGTTAGGGCCATGGCAAGATACGGGTTTGCATCCGCACCAGCGTAACGATTTTCAAGACGGCGAGACTCTTTATCTGAGATAGGCACGCGTAAACCAACCGTACGATTATCTTCACCCCAAGCCACATTCGTGGGTGCTGAGTCACCAAATACTAAACGGCGATAAGAGTTCACATTAGGTGCGAAAAACGCGATAGCTGCTGGTGTGTATTTCTGCATACCCCCGATATAGTTCAGGAAAAGCTCACTATTCGTTCCATCGTCATTCGCAAACAGGTTTTTACCGTTCTTATCCACCAAGCTTTGGTGAATGTGCATCGCACTACCTGGCTCATCTTCCATGGGTTTTGCCATAAAGGTCGCATACACATCATGCCTCAATGCCGCTTCGCGCACGGTGCGTTTAAACAGGAACACTTGGTCAGCTCTGTCCAACGGTTCGCCATGATCAAAATTCAGCTCCATTTGCGCCGCACCCGACTCGTGTACCAAGGTATCGACATCTAATTCCTGCGCCTCGCAATAGTCGTACATGTCTTCGAAAATCGGGTCAAACTCGTTCACAGCATCAATACTGAATGATTGTCGAGCGGTCTCTGGTCGGCCATTGCGTCCAATTGGTGGCTCTAATGGATAGTCCCAATCGAGGTTTTTCTGAACTAAAAAGAACTCGAGCTCTGGAGCCACAACAGGTTGCCAACCTTCTTGCTCATAAAGACTCAACACCCTGCGCAGTACAGCTCTGGGTGAGATGTCTACCGGGTCTCCATCGACAGTCAAGCAGTCATGAATAACTTGCGCGGTCGGTTCTTTTGTCCACGGAACAAAGCGGATGGTGTTTTGGTCAGGCTCCAGGGTCATATCCTTCTCTGTCAGATCGATCATACTTTCGTCGTCTGGCCAGTCTCCGGTTACGGTCTGAAAAAAAACCACTTCTGGAAGACGCATGCCCCCTTCTCGAAGGAATTTTTTCGCTGGCATAATCTTGCCTCGTGCATTGCCCGTAATATCGGGAATCAGACACTCAACTTCAGTAATACGGTTCTCTTCTATCCATTTCCTAATCGTTTCCATACGTCCTTCTTAAATTCAGATTTGCTCAATGAGTTTGTCAATAAGCTCCATTTAGCATTGGCAGTTAGCTGTTTAAAAGTCAAACAATTGTGTTAATTATTTTGTAATTTTTGAGATAATGGTTAACATTTTATATACATTTATGTTGTCTTTTACTGAACATTATGTCTATGGTTAAAAAGCAACCAGCGATGTAAAAATAGAGCAAGGGCTTGCTATACATGGATAGGTTGAAGATAAGTGGAGGAACCACAGTGGCAACAAGTCAACTTTCAAACAATGCTGACAATATAGAACCAATACAAGGCAGTCACGATAAGCTAACAATTGAACGATTTATTGAGCACCATCCCGACATCACCACCTTAGACCTCATACTCTTCGATATGAACGGTGTGGTTAGGGGTAAGCGCGTCCCTGTATCACAGCTTAACAAAGTGTTAGAAAAAGGTATTTGTCTTCCCGCTTCCGTATTTGCTTTGGATATTTGCGGCGAAACCGTTGAAGAAACGGGATTAGGATTCGAAAAAGGCGATGGCGATAGAATATGTCGTATGGTCACCAGTTCTTTAGTTGCTACCCCATGGCAAGAAAACAGTGCTCAAGCCATTGTCACTATGTATGAACCAACATCTCATCAGCCTTTTTTTGCCGATCCACGCCATGTTCTAGAGGTCCAATTAGACAAATTAGCGACCAAAGGGTTTAAACCGTGCATTGCGGTAGAGCTTGAGTTCTATTTACAAGACCTCGAACCTGACGAGACCGGTAACCCGCAGCCACCATTGATGCCAATCAGTGGTGAAAGAATGACACAAACGCAAGTGTACTCGCTTGAAGAATTGGATGAGTTCAAAGCGTTTCTTGATGAAGTGATTGAAACCTGTCAGGCGCAAAATATTCCTGCAGATAATATCACCGCCGAATACGCCCCTGGACAATTCGAGGTCAACCTCAAACATACTAGTGACGTTCTTTTGGCTTGTGACCAAGCGATGCTGCTAAAACGCGTCGTCAGGGCAGTGGCAAAAAAACACGGCTTTTACGCCAATTTCATGGCAAAACCTTATACCGAGTATGCTGGGAATGGCTGTCATGTGCATATCAGCCTACAAGATGAAATCGGTAACAATGTGTTTGGTGAAAACGAATCGGTGTTGCTCAATGCCATTGCTGGGGTTCTTGCTCATTTGGAAGATAGCATGGCGATATTTGCCCCCAATGCCAATTCCTATCGTCGACTTCAACCTAATATGTTTGTTCCGCTTCACGCAACCTGGGGCTGGGATAACCGAACCGTAGCCGTCAGAATTCCCGCTAGTGGTACTGAGGATAAAAGGATTGAACACCGACTCTCGGGCGCAGACGTTAACCCCTACCTCACCGTTGCAGTATTACTGGCATCGATAATAGACGGAATAGATAACCAATTAACACCACCAGCACCTATCGAAGGTGATGCAACACTATTAGAAATGCCCATGCTTCCTATCTCTTGGGATCTGTCTTTGCATGAGTTTGAGAACAGTCAATTTATGAAAAACAGTTTTGGCGAAGAGTTTTGCAAAGTCTATCTCGCCAATAAAAAACATGAACAGGAACGCTTTTCCGCTCAAGTCTCTCCATTAGAATATCAGTGGTATAAATAAGTAAGGATACAAAATGAAAGTCAAACACACAGACTCTTACTACGCAGCATCAAGAAATCAGCATTTTGATTTCCCCAAACTTATGGGAGAACATGTTGCCGACGTCTGTGTGATAGGCTCCGGCATCACCGGAGCCACAGCCGCATTAGAGCTGGCTAATAGAGGTTTTAAAGTCATTGTACTGGAAGCCAACCGCGTTGGTTGGGGCGCATCTGGACGCAGTGGGGGCCAAGCGATCTTCGGTTGGGCCTCGGAGCAAGACACGCTAGAGAAACTCGTTGGGAAATCTGATGCCAAGAAGCTCTGGGACATCTCTGTTGAATCGCTAGCGCTAACAAAATCAAACATCAATAAATACAACATCGATTGCGACTGGCGTGATGGTATGGTTCATGTGGGTATGAAGCCTCGTCACGACAAAGAACTGCAAGCATGGTATGACGACTTAACTGAAAACTATGGTTACGAATCGTTAGAGATGTGGGATAAGGAAGAGGTCGCAAGTCGAATTGCCAGCAACAAGTACACCTCTGGAATGTTCGATAGTAACAGCGGTCACTTACACCCTCTAAATTACACCCTTGGTTTGGTGAACGCAGCCAAACTCGCCGGGGCAGAGTTTTATGAGGACAGTGTGGTCAAGAAAATAGAACACGGTGACCCAGCAACACTGTTGACTGAAGATGGAAAAGTAAAAGCAAATCACGTGGTCCTAGCTTGCAATGCTTATATGGAAGGCTTGGAATCTAAGCTCGAAAATAAAGTCATGCCCGTAGGCACTTACATTTGTGCGACCGAACCATTAGGCGAAGAAGTCACAGGAGCGTTGATGCAAGATCATATTTCCGCTTGCGACATCAACTTTGTCCTCGATTATTATCGATGCTCTGGGGATCATCGTATGTTATTTGGTGGACGGGTGAGTTATTCAGGCGTTGCACCGTTTAATTTAGAGAAATCCATGCGCGCTCGTATGCTAGATATTTTTCCTCAGCTCAAAGACACCAAAATTGACTACGCGTGGGGCGGAAATGTTGCTATCACCATGAATCGAGCCCCACACTTTGGCCGCCTAAAACCCAACGTCTATTTTGCTCAAGGTTTTTCCGGGCATGGTATCGCGGCTACGGGTATGGCCGGGACCTTAATGGCTGAGTGTATTGCAACGACAGCAGAACGATTTTCTATCTTTGATAAAATAAACCATATGCCCTTCCCTGGTGGTCGAATGTTTAGAACTCCAGCACTCGTTTTAGCGATGTCTTATTTTAGAGTTCGAGATCTACTTTAAGCGCCTCATTGGCCTTGTGGAGGAAAACATTAACCGTCGTGATTATCATGGGTGTTACTGGTCATTTTTGTTAGAATCCCCTCGCAATCTAATGAAGACTAGGTAAAACCATGTATCAATTGACCCTCTCTCTCGACGAATTCCTCCGCCAGTATTGGCAAAAGCAACCAACGATCATCAAAGGAGGGTTCGCCGAATTCCAAGACCCCATCACCCCGGAAGAACTTGCGGGACTGACGATGGAAGAGGTGGTCGACTCACGTTTTGTATCGAATCTCGACAACAACTGGCAAGCTGAACACGGACCTTTTGACGACGACAAGTTTGCCACACTACCAGAACGCAATTGGTCTTTTATTGTGCAAGCAGCGAACCATTGGCATGACGGCGCAGCACAGCTTGTGAAACCGTTTCAAACGATGCCGCAGTGGCTGTTCGATGACTTGATGATTAGCTTCTCTGTTGAGGGTGGTGGTGTCGGTCCTCATATTGACCAATACGATGTCTTTATTATTCAGGGTATGGGAAAACGCCATTGGCGAGTAGGCGCCAAAGACGTAGGACAGTATAAAGAGACTCAGCGTCATCAAGCTCTTCGCCAAATCGAATCTTTCGAAGCAGAAATTGATGACATTTTAGAACCTGGTGACATTCTTTACATTCCACCAGGCTTCCCACACGATGGCTATGCCCTTGAGCCTTCAATGAGCTACTCTGTTGGATTCCGCTCTCCAAAAGAACAAGAACTGATCAGTAACTTTGCGGATTATGTTCTGGCGCATGATTATGGTGATGAGCACCTCCACAAACCCGAGCTTCGCACTCAAAACAACTTCGGGCAGATTTCAACAAGCGATCTACACTCTCTCGTTGGCATGTTAAAAGCTACTTTAGATAACGAAGAGACGCTCAAAGATTTCATGGGATGTATGTTGAGCCAATCTCGACACCAATTAAACATCATCGAGCCCAGTTCAAAATGGAGCAGTGAAGATGTGTATCAACACCTAGATAATGGTGGTAATATCCTCAAAGTTTCAGGACTAAGAGCACTAGCGCATGAAAGCGAGCCAAACATCGTCTACGTAAACGGTGAAATGTTCAAAATTCCTGAAGAATTAACGGACGTTGCATTATTGATGACTAGCCATGATGTTATCTGCCTTAAAAACAGCGGCGAATGGCTGACACAGAATTCAGCCGTGATATCGCTGATCACCGATTTAATCAACAAAGGCTATTGGTTCATCGAATAAGCCGCTCTTGCTATTGGCGTGTTTACGTTTGCCGTTGACACGCCAATTTTTCATTTAAGATTTGATTTTAGATTCCATAATCACAGCAAACAGCAAGGCAATCATTGCCGCGTATATAACTAGATTAAACACACTCGCCATACCAAACCATTCTGCACAGATGCCACCTACCATGGTACCAACAGCGTAACCGCCTGCGATAGCAAACAGCAGCAAGCCTTGCGTAAACGCCGCAGGCAATGTGGTCACTTTGGCGACAATTGCCGGTTTAACCATATCGACCATAGATAAACATTGCATAAACAATAAGTGCATAACTAAAGGTAGATAGAACAAGCGCCCATCTCCGCTCACCAACAAAGACAATACCAATCCAACAGCAATATAACCGACTAAACCGACGATCCACACCTTAGCCGCGCTAAATTTGGTAAAGGCCAGACCGGCGATATCCAACGTTAGTAAGCTAACTACCGAAGATAACGACAGTAATAATGCCGTGGCTGATTTGTCGATTAAAAACAGGCTTTCAAACAAATTAGGGCCTTGAGCTACCTGATTAGAACTCGCAATCATCGCGACGAACACCGCCAGTAAAAATGTCAAGAACGTCGTATTCCAGCGCCCTTTTCCCGACGACTCCTGAGCAGACGGTGTTATTAATTGCATACGGGCTGCGGCTTTTTTGGCTATCTATTCTGGTCACCAATAATGCAAGTAGCGCGCTAATACCCACGACGACAAAAGCACCGTGCGCACACAAGGCTTCACTGAGTGCCAGAACCGCCCCCATTACTACCGCCCCCGCAAAGATGCTTTGATTCATTCGAGTAAGGCGCAACGCCTGCTGTTCATCGCTATACCCTGCCGCTACGATAAATGTTGGGTTGACTGTCATCAGAGTAATGGAGCCCAAGCCGACAAGAAACGTCGCCAAATACATTGCCCATGTTTGAGAAATGAAGGCAAACATCGCCATGGCAACAATATAACTTAACAGGGCCAGCTTCTGTGCTGAGCGTGTGACTTAAAACGGTCAATCACTCTCCCTAAGATTGGCGCCATAAAACCACTTAAACCGACAAAGGCGAAGGCAGCACCAGTATGCGTCATCGAGCCCGTTATCGTGAATATATAACTTGGGATCAGAATGGGTAGTGCGACCAACTGAACAGCACCAAACATAAACGCAGCTGCATACCAGTAAGCCATACCTTGTTTTTCCATCATAGCTGGGAAGCTATTTTTTGTAAGTATGCCCAAGTGTCTCAACATCCCTGTCTCAAGATAAGTAAAACACAGGATAGTTAGGTAACATACTTCAACCAAGCGCTACGCTGTTTTTTAACGAAATCGAGTCAAGATCCCATACTCACATTAGAAAATTTAACCTTTTGATTAACAGAGCTAAATCTAATTTCTAAGCCATTTCACAGATATATATTTTGTTACAGTCACTTCATATAAATACATATCCTAATTGACCCGGATCATCTCTCTAGCACATCAAACTCCTCAAAATATTAACACTGTTCCACTATCTCAAGGCTGTCATATGACTGATTCAACTAAAGAACGTAAGGTAACGATAGGAAGCTACATTGCGCTAGCTTTCGCTATCGTATTTTTTTCAGGATTACTCCAATCGAATGAATGGTATGGAGTGTTCGATTTTACAACGCTAAACGGCGCATTCGGACAAGTCGCCCACAACGTAACTGAAACAGAAGCTGGCGTACAAGTTGCTTCCACTTCGTTTAGAGGTGTGGGTGGTAGCGGTGCTCGTGACGGTTTCATTTTCGCACTCACATTAATTCCAACTGTCATGTTCGCACTAGGTATGATCAATGTGTTAGAACACTACGGCGCACTCGATGCCGCTCGTAAGCTTCTTTCTCCTCTTCTACGTCCTCTGATGGGCATTCCAGGTAACTCTGGTTTAGCGCTTATCGCTTCACTACAAAGTACTGATGCAGGTGCGGCAATGACACGTCAGCTCAAGGATGAAGGTCACTTAACCAAACGCGAAACTGACGTTTTCACTATGTTCCAGTTCACCGCAGGCGCTGCTATCGTTAACTTCTTCTCTTCTGGCGCGGTACTGTTTACGTTAACGATGATGGATGGCTCACTAGCTGTTTCTTCATCAATCGGTTTAGCGGTAGCCGTTATGTTCCTATTTAAGTTTGTTGGTGCCAATCTATTCCGTGTTTACCTAAATATCACTGAAGGTAAAGAAGACAAGTCGAATAAAGACGACGAAACTATGACGAAACAAGAGGCGACATCATGAGTGAAGTAAAAGCGAAAAAACCTATGGTGACGGACATCTTTGTTGAAGGTGCTAAGAAAGGTTGGGTTATTGCGACCACATCTACAGTTCCTAACGTTCTAATGGCGTTTGTCATTATTAAAGCGCTACAGATAACGGGCGCATTGGATGCAATGGGCGCTTTATTCTCTCCTGTGATGGCTGTATTTGGCCTACCGGGTGAAGCTGCTGCTGTACTTATCGGTGCTTGGATGTCTATGGGCGGTGCCGTCGGTGTAGTAATCACGTTATTCGACCAAGGCATTCTAAACGGCACCCACATTGCCATCCTAGCTCCAGCTATCTATTTGATGGGTTCTCAAATTCAATATATGGGACGTATCATGGGACCAATCGGTACAGAGGGTCGTTATATCCCAGTAATGATTGCAATTTCTGTCTTAAACGCGTTTGGCGCTATGTTCCTAATGAACATTTTGGTTTAACTCAGCAGCGCTTAATATACGTAATAAAAATGCCCTTCAATCCTTCATATGAAGGATGAAGGGCATTTTTTGTTTGCTAGACCTTGAATTTAGCGACCTGGGCGTGCAGCTCCCCTACGTTATTAGTGACTTGCTCCGTTACATGGTTTGTTGTGCGAGATTGTTCCGCTACTAATTTAAGCGATTCATTAATCTCGTTAACAAGCTTCGAAATAGACTGAGTGGCTAGCGCCTGCTGCTCCGCAGTTGCCACCAAGCTTGCCATCTGGTCATTTACGAGCTCTACCTGTTCACCAGATGATTGAATTCGACTCAATGCGCCACTAGTTTGTTCCATAGCTTCGGATGCTATGGTGGTGCCGACATTGATTTGCTCTACAACTTTACTTGTGGAAGTTCGAATAGCTTGAATGATAGTGTTAATTTCCGTTGTCGATTCCGTCGTTCTACTAGCCAGCATTCGCACCTCGTCAGCAACAACGGCAAAGCCTCGCCCTTGCTCTCCAGCCCTCGCTGCTTCTATCGCTGCGTTCAGTGCCAGTAAGTTGGTTTGCTCTGCTAGCCCTTCGATGACCTCTGTCACTTTACCGATCGCTTGACTCTCGTTACTTAATTGTTCAACTAACTGCTGAGTTGTTTTAATGGTTGTGACTAACGAAGTCATGTTGGTATGGTTTTCGGTCAACACGTCCTCACCAGAAACCAGTTCTTGTTTCGCATCAACCAATGCAGAGGACGATAACTGTACTTGACTGGCCGTTTGCTCAGACCCTACCGCAACCTCAGACAAAGAGTGACCTATTTCATCGACATGTTGTGACTGCTGTTCCACTTTAGTCAAACTTTCACGGCTGTTTTGAGTTAAATCGCCCATCCTCAGTTCAACAGCTTCTACACTATTGGTCACTTGACCAACTAATGTTGCCAGCGCATGATTCATAGCGTTAATAGATTTGGTCAAATCAGCAAGCTCATCACTGCCAGACACCGCCAGTGGTTTACTGGAGACGTTACCTTCCGCGATAATTTGAGCTCGTTTAACAATAAGGGAAATACGCCCTCCTATTTGGCGTCCCATAATATTAGAAATGACAAACGCTGCAACAAGTACCGCAATACAGCTGATACCTAACATAGTAATAAGTGCGGTTACGCTACTGCTGATACTCTGTTCTGTCGATGACGCTTTTTGTTGTTGTGCGCTAACGATACCATTCAGTTCATTTTGAACCACATTAATCGCAGGCAGCAAGGCGTCAGACATCAGACTATTCGAGCGATTCCAACCATCCGATTGGCGTATCTCAATAACTTGCTTTGCGAGCGGAACATACAACGCTTTCATTTCGTTAAATAGAGACCATAAGCTCTGGTCACTGTCACTCATGAACGATTGCTTGTAATCAATTTGGGTCACGAGTTGATCGTGGAATTTCATCAAGTCCGCATACTTATCCAGATAATCTTGCGCACCATATTGCAAGTAGTCACGTAGCGCTGCTAATGCATTTGCGAGAGAGTTATAACCATCGGCATAAAGCTTAAAGAGTCGCTTTCTCTCTCCACCTTCCGTTTTTCCGGCTTCATCATTGATCAGTCCTTGTAACTGATCGAGAGCCACTTCCGCAATAGGAGCGGCTTCATTAATAAATAGAGAGTGCGCCGGTAAATTTTCATCGGTATGGCTTATTGCTAAAATATCAGCTGAAGTTTCTTTAATAGTGCTCCATTCATCATTGATAACTTGGTATTGCTGAAAAGAAATCAGTGACTCCAAACTAATAAGCTGGATATCAACCTGATCTATTTTTGCAAGAACCTCTCCACGATAGCTTTCGACTTGCTCTTCAGAGCCCACTAAGAGCAGGAAGCCTCGCAATTCTGAAACGGTTTCTTGAATAGACTGACCAAGTTGCCGACTGGCATCGACCGTTGGAAGGTCATGTAATAACAAAGACTTGGTGTCTACTTGCACGCTTTCTACACTGCGATACACCAAAAGTGATGAGACGATAAAAAGTACGCCAAGCCCCAGAAAACTTGTTCTGAGCTTACCCGATATCGAGAGCTTCATCCTTAAACCTCTATAAAATACAAACTAATTTATAACTATATCGACACCTTTCTAAAAAACTCCATCTTTTGTTTTACTATTTGTTAATAACCCTTTGCTAAGGTAAGAATGTACATTCGGTATTGAATAAAACTAAACAGTATTGGCACGTAATTTAATGCTCACATATTTAATGCCAAAGGCTACTCACAAGCAAACCTTATTATTATAGTGCTAAGTAAAACACCCGATAAAGATGGTTGGGCACCATTATTAAGTTACCAACACTTAAAATACTCGGAAGTGCGAGGACATAAACCTTTACTTCAAACGTACATGCTCGGCGCATCGTATGGATTTACTGACAATGTTGCCTTCTATTTTTCCGGAGGAATTGGTGATTATCGCTATAAAAATAACGACAACAGAGCACTAGCATTAGGGACTGGTGTGCTCGCAACTTTCGATTTTGGTTTGACTTTATCGGGTGGGTTTGAAACCAGTTTGGTAGACTCTCACAATGGACAACTTACTCACTTCATCACACGAATCGGTTGGAGCTTTTAGACTTTTACCAAGTTTCATTGGTAGCTCACCCCCTACCACTTATCTTGGGTAGGGGGATTTTTCTCTCCATAAACTCAGAATGCCGATAGTGACACGAGCGTTTTGGTGTAATCTTTCTGAGGAGTAGCGAACAGTGTTTGTGTATCGCCCTGCTCTACAATTTCACCGTCCTTCATCACGATAGTGTAGTGGCAAAGTGATTTGACAACGTTTAAGTCGTGACTAATAAATAGATAGGTCAGCCCGTGTTTGATTTGCAACTCTTTGAGCAAATCAAGAACTTGTGCCTGTACCGTTCTATCTAGCGAGGAGGTGGGTTCATCCAATAAGATAAACTCAGGTTTGAGAATCAACGCCCTTGCGATCGCAATACGCTGTCTTTGCCCACCAGAAAACTCATTTGGGTAGCGATGTCTTGTTTCCGGGTCCAAATCCACTTCATGCATCACGCTGCAAATCATTTTGTCTAATGTTTCATCGTCGTAATCAAAATGGACTCTCAACCCCTCTCCGATGACCTGTGCCACAGACATCCTTGGATTTAACGCGGAGAAAGGGTCTTGAAACACTACCTGCATCCGACTGCGAAAAGGTAGCATACCTTTGCGATCCAACGTTTGAATATCTTGGCCATCAAACTCAATGATACCCTCACTCTGAACTAGCTTAAGAATAGCCATGCCAGTGGTGGACTTACCTGAGCCACTCTCCCCAACTAACCCTATCGAGTAGCCTTGTTTAAGTTCAAACTGCATATTAGTCACGGCTTTAACATAACTAACCACACGCTTGAACAAACCGCCAGTGATAGGAAACCACACTTTCAAATCGTCAACCGCCAACAGTGGTTTGGCAAATGGGGAAACCTCTACGGGTAAACCTCGAGGATCGGAGTTGATGAGTTTTTGTGTATAAGGGTGTTCAGGGGTATTAAATACTTGTTGGCATTCGCCGATTTCGACCAAACGCCCTTTTTGCATCACCGCCACCCTATCGGCGATACGGCGTACAATACTCAAATCATGAGTAATAAATAACATCGCCATACCCATCTCTTGCTGCAACACTTTGAGGAGATCAAGAATCTGAGCTTGCACCGACACGTCTAGGGCCGTCGTCGGTTCATCAGCAATAAGAAGTTCAGGCTCGTTAATCAGTGCCATAGCAATCATGACACGTTGACGTTCACCACCAGAAAGTTCATGTGGATAGGCTAAGATTTTCTGTTCTGGATATCGAATGCCAACTTTCTTAAGCCATGAAATCGCCAATGATTCTGCTTTACTGGTTCTCATGCCTCGGTGAATGGCTAATGTTTCAACGAGTTGTTTACCTATTTTGTGCAGTGGATTTAAAGACACCATGGGTTCTTGAAAGATCATACCTATACGACCACCACGAATACCTCGAAGTTGTCGCTCAGAGCAGCTAAGCATATCAATATTATCAAACGTAATGTGACCATTGAGATAATGGCTAGAGCCTTTTGGTAACAGCTTAAGAATGGCATTCGCTGTTACCGACTTACCTGAACCACTCTCGCCAACTAACGCTAATGTCTCACCCTTTCGGATTTTCAAAGAGACATCATAGGTCACTTGTTCTACTTGTTTACCTCTACCAAATCCAACTGACAGGTTTTCAATAGCAAGCACATGTTTTGAATCATTTATCGTCATACGTTGCCTATTAACCTTGCTGGTGGGGGTCAAATGCGTCTCGTACAGCTTCACCAGCAAATACGAGTAGCGTCAACATTATCGAGAGTACAGCAAACGCCGATAAACCGAGCCAAGGAGCTTGTAAGTTAGCTTTACCTTGCGCCAGCAACTCACCAAGAGAAGGTGACCCTGCAGGCAAGCCAAACCCTAAGAAGTCCAAAGACGTTAACGTGGTTACCGACCCAGACAGTATGAATGGCATCATCGTCAGTGACGCAACCATCGCATTCGGTAGCATATGTCGTAACATAATTCGTTTGTCGTCTACGCCCATAGCATGTGCGGCTTTCACATAATCGAAGTTTCGACATCTAAGAAATTCTGCCCTAACCACCCCAACCAAACTCATCCAGCTGAACAACACCATAATACCGAGTAGCCACCAGAAGTTTGGCTCAACAAAACTCGACAAGATAATCAGTAGGAACAGGGTTGGCATGCCTGACCACACTTCGATAAAGCGCTGACCAAACAAGTCTATCCAACCACCGTAATAACCCTGTGTCGCACCCACTGCGACGCCAATCACGCTGGAAACAATGGTTAGAATAAAGCCGAACAATACCGATATTCGAAAGCCATAGATAATTCGAGCTAACACATCCCGACCTTTGTCGTCGGTACCCAACCAGTTAACGTTATCTGGTGCAGAAGGCACTGACGCGACAATATCGTAGTTGATCGTGTCGTAACTAAATCGAATTAATGGCCATATGATAAAGCCGTTTTCTTCAATAAGGTCAATGACATATGGATCGGTATAATCTGCTTCTGTTTCAAATTCACCACCAAACTGGGTTTCGGCATACTGCGTAAAGATTGGGTAATACCATTGGTTATCGTATTCCACCAGCAAGGGTTTATCGTTGGCGATAAACTCGGCAAACAGACTCAAGAAAAATAGAACGAAGAATACCCATGTTGACCAGTACCCACGTTTATTAGCTTTAAAGCGCTTCCAACGAGCTCTTGTAAGAGGATTCATTGCCATTTATCGCGCCTCGAAATCGATACGAGGGTCAACCCACGTATAAGTTAAGTCAGAAATAATACTCAAGATCAGACCTAGTAACGTCATAATGTATAGAGAACTGAATACCACGGGGTAATCACGTTGAATAGTAGATTCAAAACCGAGTAACCCTATCCCCTCAAGCGAGAACATGACCTCTATCAACATAGAACCGGTGAAGAAAATGCTGATAAAAGCACTAGGGAAGCCGGCAATGATGATCAGCATTGCATTTCGGAATACATGCTTGTAGAGAATACTGCTTTCATCAAGCCCTTTCGCTCTAGCTGTCACCACATATTGCTTGTTAATTTCATCAAGGAAAGAGTTTTTGGTCAGCATACTGAGCGTAGCAAAACCGCCAATAACCATAGCGAGAATCGGTAAGGTTAAATGCCAAAAATAGTCGACGATTTGCTGATACCAAGTCAATTGATCAAAGTTGCTCGACACCAAACCTCTTAATGGGAACCAACTGAAATAGTTGCCGCTGGCAAAAAAGATGATGAGGATAATAGCGAACAAAAAGCCCGGGATGGCATAACCGACAATGACAACTGCGCTCGACCAAATATCGAAGCGAGATCCATGATGTATCGCTTTAAGAATGCCCAATGGTATCGATATCAAGTAGATAATTAGGGTACTCCATAACCCCAATGATATCGATACGGGCAGCCGCTCTTTAATGAGATCTATGACATTACCGCCACGAAACAAACTGTCTCCAAAGTCGAACATCGCGTAGTTTTTGAGCATATCAAAATAGCGTTCATGCATTGGTTTATCAAAACCAAACTGCTTTTTAATCGCCTCTACAACTTCAGGATCTAGCCCACGGGAACCTTTGTATCCCGTTGCTTCATCACTAGGGCCTGAATCAAGGTCAACCTCGCTCCCGCCGCCACTAAAGCGCTCCATGACTCCAGATTCCAGACCTTGCATTTGAGCAAGAGCCTGTTCTACAGGCCCTCCAGGTGCAATCTGAATAATAAAGAAGTTAATGGTTATAATTGCCCAGAGTGTTGGAATCACCAGCAACAAGCGCCGGAATATATAAGCCGCCATCTATCCCTCTTATCGACGTTTTGCAGGGAGCTTTTCAGCTTTCTCTTTAGACACCCACCAAGTATCGACACCTAAGTCGTAAGTAGGTAAGACATCAGGGCGCTCAAATTTATCCCAAGTGGCTACACGGTATTTTTTGATATACCACTGAGGGATAATGTAAAAGTTCCACTGAAGCACTCTATCTAAAGACCTTCCCAACGCTAATAAGTTTTCAGGGTTTTGCTGATTTTGTTCAATCAAGTCAGTCAGATCATCAATAACAGGATCCTTAACGCCCGCTTGGTTATAGGTCGAATCGATGAAATTAGAGTTCCAAACAATCTTCAAGTCAGAGCTTGGATATGGATGTGCTGTGTAACGAGATGAGACCATGTCAAAGTCTCGATCACGCCAACGTTTCAAATATTGTGTAGTGTCAACAGTACGAATACGCATATCGATACCCATAGCACGCATGTTCTTTTGCACCGGAATCGCGAATCGTTCGGAAGTTGGGCTATAAATCAATAGTTCAAAGCTCAGCGGCTCACCCGTTTCCATGTTAGTCATGACTTTATTCTTTAACTGCCAGCCGGCTTCTTTTAGCAGTGCAAAGGCTTTGCGCATTTGTGGTCTGATGCGACCTGATCCGTCGGTGACCGGTGGATTATATTCATCGGTGAAGACGCGCTCTGGGATCTTACCTTTATATTTATTTAAGACCTCAAGTTCTGCTTCAGATGGTAGACCCTTCGCTTCATAGTCCGTGTTTTGGAAATAACTGCGAGTTCGAGTGTACTGGTTATAGAACATATTCTTGTTCATCCACTCAAAATCCATGGCGTAGTTTAGAGCTTCGCGTACTTTGGGGTCGCTGAATACAGGACGCTCAGTGTTAAACACAAATGCCTGAGTCGCCATTGGTTTGTGGTGTTCAATCTCTTCTTTCTTGATATAGCCTTTGTCAAAATTCACTCCGTTATAGGAGCTGGCCCAAAACTTAGCGCTAGACTCTTCCCTGAAATCAAACTCTCCCGCTTTGAACGCTTCTAACATAACCGTCTCGTCACGATAGTAATCGTATTGAATCGTTTTGAAGTTATTGCGTCCCACGTTCACCGGGAGATCTTTTGCCCAATAGTTTTCATCAAGTTGGTAAGTGAGAGATTGCCCCATCTTATAATCGACGATTTTGTAGGCGCCACTGCCAACAGGTGGCTCGTTGAGTGGCTCGGAAAAGTTCTTATCTTTCCAATAGTGCTCCGGCAACACGCGAGTACTTTGCGCTAAACTGAACAGCTTTTCCTTATTCGGCACCGACATTTCAATACGTACGGTGAGATCAGAAATTGCTTTTACGCTTTTGACGTCTTTGTAATACGCACGAAATTGCGGCACGCCCTCTTTAATGAACTTGGCATAGGTAAATTCAACGTCTTTCGCGGTAATAGGTACACCATCGTTGAACCGCGCTTTTGGATTGATATCCACCTCAAGCCATGAGTAATCATCTGAATAACGTACTTTTTTAGCGATTAAAGGGTAAAAGGCATCGATTTCATCGCTAGGAGAAAACATCAGCGTGTCGTAGAGGTTACCCGTCGCTGCAGCTGGCTGTCCACGAGAGGCGTAACGGTTAAAGTTATCAAACGTGCCGTTTTGACCGTAAGTCACTTTTCCGTATTTTGGAGCGTCTGGGTTGACATAATCGAAGTGTTTAAAGTCTGCAGGGTACTTTGCGGTTCCAAAACCCACTAGAGTCGTTGTTTCGATAACATTAGCCGCCCATACACTGCTTGTGAGTAAACCGACTCCCACAGCCGTTGCTGCTCTCTTCAATAGCGTCATTCCTTTCTCCCCAAAGATAGAGAAAGACCGAGCTAAAGCGTCCTTTCTCTTGTAATCATCATCGTGATGCTTAAACGTATTTATACTGATATAAATAGCTGTATTTCACGGGGTTTTCAAGGGGAGGACGCCGCTCGCGTGCTAATAAACGGTTAATCTTTGCAACAGTTAGACTTAGGCGCTCACTTCTTCATCACAATAGTGACAATGAACAATTTTTTGCGTATCCGGACAATGCATATGGACTTTTCCTGAGCACCCTTTTTTGGAAACATACAAGGCTTTGTCAGCCAGTTCGACAATGTTAGTTTCTTCAATGGTGTGAGTAGCAACACCAATAGAACATGACACACTGAACGATCTGCCGCTACTACTCGTAAAGGTAAAGCTCAAATTATCAATTTTTTCCGATAGGCGTTCCGCCAACGTATAGGCTTGTTCAATATTGCTACCTGGCAGCAAAAGAACAAACTCATCGCCACCATACCGACACAACATATCCTCTTCGCGTGTAAAGCGTTTAATCACCTGAACCACATCGATTAACACTCGATCTCCCACTGAGTGCCCATATTTGTCATTAATCGGCTTAAAACGGTCTACATCAATAATAAGTAGTGAACTTGGTGTTTTATTGTGGGTGAAATTCTGCCGTTGTTGTTCTAACGCTAAATGAAGGTAACGTCGATTAAAGCACCCAGTAAGACCATCCGTGTTCGCCTCTTCCAACAAGGTTTGGCGTTCTTCCATATCTTTTGACACATCCACTGCAAAGCCAATTACACCTAACACCTTGCCATTTTTGATGATGGGCGAAGAAACCGTTAAGTGATACAACTCCTGATTATCAATATGAAAGGGGATTTTTTGCTGCATCGGTTTCTTTGTCCTCATCACCTTTTTATCATTGAGGCGCATTTTCTTGGCCACCCCGAAATTAAAAAGATGCCAATCCGTTTTGCCCTTTATCCCTTTCATCGTGATTTCAAAGTTGTCGAGCACTTTTCGGTTCACATACTGGTACTTGCCTTTATTGTCTTTAATAAAAATATAAGCATCCACGGCATCAAAGACTTCAGACAAGCCTAGCAGTTCTTCCGTGGACCCTTGATGTGCTGACAATATGAGTTCAAGCATAAATCGTATTAAAAATGCATAACGTTGAATATCTAGTAGAGTCTAAACCCTAGCTAACAATATTGCTTCGACGATATGCCTTTTTTTGAGCCGAAAGTTTAAATTTGGTACGCGCCGCACACTTTTGAACCAACATCACAGTTTTAAAGCCATGCAGATTATGTTTTGTACAAAATAGCGAGAGAAAAACCGGACGAACGTCAAAGATAATGAAATATAAAACTAGCTCAAAAAAAATCCCTAAGCTGTAGCTTAGGGATTTCTATACAAGAGACAGCCTGATTAAGAGCCTTTGATGAAAGATTAATACATTTCTTGTTAATCGTTATGCCAACGTACATTGGCAAGCACGGTTTTGAACTCCCCCTCGCTAAACAGCATGAACGGTGTGTCCAAAAATGCCAGATCCACATCTTGAGCGACAAAGAGAGAGGTAGGGATATTAATTGTGACAAACTGATCCAAAGATTGCAGTTTGTCGGTAATATCAACTTTGGCAATATCATCGGGTAGCTTGTTCTCTGTCCATTTTTGCAATGACAAATAAACAGGCTGCTGAGGGGCTTTAGACACCTTAACCTCAAAACTCAACGTCCCTTTTGCAGAGCCATAACCCGATAAGTTCTCAATACCACCATCGCCCGTTTGAATGTACGCTGCGGCAAAACCACCTTTAAACGTTAGCTCAACCGCATCTTGCTGCTGCTGATAGTTATACGGCTTAGTATCAATTGTTTTTAACGACATCGGATTGTTGCGCGAGACATCACTACCAATCCAGTGATTGAAGTCTGCGACTTTCAATTGGAAATCGCCAATCGTCGATTTTACACCGTAGATCTCAGTGGCATTGTCCGCAACACCTTCGCCCTGTGCTCCCGAATTATCTAATTCAAGATGGTCAAGGTCGGTCTGCTGAAGCGCATTTGAGTAGTTGAGTCCATAACCGTATTCAAATAGCGGAGCGTGCTCACCCAATGGAGACTGCTCCAATTCCGGTACCTGATAATCTGGAATATGTTGCGGAATACGGCTGACCGTCGCACTGCGTTTTTTGTTTGGCCAACTGTATGACAGCTTACCCTGAAAATCATATCGAGGGCGACCTTGAGTGTCCGCGATCAAGACATCCGTGATACCCTTTCCTTCACTGCCCGGAAGCCAAGCGGCGACAAAGGCGTCTGACTTAGCTATCTCTTCATTTAAATACAAAGGACGACCGCTGTAGAATACCGTGATGACTTTAGCGCCCAGTTTATGCAACTTGTGAATCTTCTCGACATCAGCCTTATAGCTACGCTTAAGTTTTCCAAACTCTAAGGTTTGCCACGCTTTGATATCTCCCATCATTTCCGCGTAAGGGTCCTCTCCGATGACAACAACCGCCACATCACCAGCTTGAATGGTTGACTCAAGCTGCGGGTCATAAGTGACAACGTCACTTACGAGTTCGTTGATTAGCGCCATCTTGAACGTGGTTGCCCCAGGGAAGTCATCTAGCGTGTTCTCATCACCCTGCCATGTTAAGTTCCAACCGCCTGATTGCTTCTGAAGATCATCCGCTGCACTGCCCGTTAGCAATACTTTTTGATTAGGGTTTAGAGGCAATATCTGGTCTTTGTTTTTGAGTAACACCAAGGATTTACGTACCGCTTCTCGTGCTACCTCTCGATGCTCAGGCGCACCGAGTAACGATTGCTTGCCTGCTAGCGCTCGCTTTTTGGGTGACGGCTTGTGCCATAAACCAGCACGCATTTTGACGCGGAGAATACGAGTCACCGCATCGTCGATGCGCGTCATTGGAATGACGCCTGACTTAATGTCTTCTAACGCCTTGTGGTACACCGCAATCCAGTGCTCATGTACTGGCACCATCAATACATCATTGCCCGCATTGATCGCATACGTTGCATCACCATCGGTACATTTGCTGACCTCTGCATGCCCATGCCAGTCAGTGACAATTAAACCATCAAAGCCCATTTTGCCTTTGAGCACATCGTTTAAAAGGTACTTGCTCCCATGAATCTTATAGTTATAACGTTCACCGACTTCAGGATTGTGATCATAATTCGCTTCATTTTCCCAAGTATTGAATGACGACATGACCACTTGAGCACCCGCTTCTAGACCGCTGAAATAACCCATAGCATGGATATTTCTGAGCAAATCTTCTGAGTAACCATTTTTGCCTCGGTCTACCCCGGTAAGCGTGCCACCGTCTCCAACCCAGTGTTTTACATTCGATATCACATGGTGCTCGCCCTTTAGATCGTCTGCCGTTCCCTGAAGGCCAGTCACCATTTTAGCGGCGTAGGCGAAGGTAATTTCAGGGTCTTCAGAATAACCTTCGTAAACACGTCCCCAACGTAAATCACGTGGCGTTGCTACTGTTGGAGCAAATGTCCAGTCTAAGCCTGTGGCTGCGACTTCAATCGCAGTAATTTTGCCAATTCGTTGAATCAACTCAGGGTCGCGTGCAGCGCCTAAACCAATGTTGTGTGGAAACACCGTCGCACTGAATACGTTATTGTGACCATGTACTGCATCGGTCGCCCACATAAATGGAATACGAAATGGTCTGTCTGCATAAGCTTCTTCGATGGCATGCCAGAATTCATCGGCTTTGTCGCTCCAATCTTGCGCGCTGGCGTGCTTATTTTCGTTTGGCCACGCTCCGCCACCATTCAAAATAGACCCTAACTTGTACTGTTTTGCCTCTGCTGGCGTGACACCACGAAGATCTGGCTGGATCATCTGACCCAGTTTCTCTTCGATTGTCATCTGAGCCACAATATTGGCAACTTCATTTTCTATCGCAGTGTCCTTGGCGATAGCCGATTTAATTTGTGGCCATTCTTTAAAATAAGGTGTTTGATAAGACATCGTGAATTCCTAAATACAAAAACTATGTGAATAAATGACAACGAGTAAAATGATTGGACGAAATCTCGACTGGCTCTGGTAAATACTCCGAGCATTCCATTTTCGCCTGTGGACAACGCCCTGCGTAGGGACAACCTTTCTTTTCAGGTGACCACATTGGCGTTTCCATCGAACGATGCGTCGGCAGCTTGTCGTGAATACTGCGGCTTGGATCCGGCACGGCCGCAAGCAATAGCTGGGTATACGGGTGTTGTGGGTTTTGCGTGATTTGTTCTGTATCCCCCCATTCCACCATATGACCGCAGTACAGCACTATGGTGTCTTCAGCAAAATAGCGCGCTGTCGCAATATCATGGGTGATGTACATAAACGACTTGCCCATTTCATGCTTCATACGATTCATTAGGTTCAGTACACCGATACGAATTGACACATCCAACATAGAGGTGGGCTCATCCGCTAAAAT
Source organism: Vibrio thalassae (assembly GCF_900089835.1). Taxonomy (GTDB): domain Bacteria; phylum Pseudomonadota; class Gammaproteobacteria; order Enterobacterales; family Vibrionaceae; genus Vibrio; species Vibrio thalassae. The sequence goes on from NZ_OANU01000018.1 coordinate 55,045, forward strand.
CACCTTCGCTCCGATAGCCAATGTTTTCGCTAAGAAAACCCGTTGGCGCTGACCGCCTGACAACTGATGTGGAAACTTATCCAACACTTCTTTTGGTGGCGTCAGGCCGACCTGAGTAAGAATTTTAACCAAGCGGTATTCCATCTCTTTACCCGGCTTCAATCCATGATAGATCTGCAGTGGTCGCATCAAGTGATAGCGAATCGTGTGCAATGGGTTTAATGAACTGAACGGGTCTTGGAAGACCATTTGAACATCGCGTCGATAAGCATCTAGCTCTTCTCCGGAGGTAAACTCATCAATGTTAGTACCGTGATAGTAAATTCCACCTTCCGTCGCCTTGTGAATTTTGGTGGCTATTTTGGCACTGGTACTTTTACCGCACCCCGACTCACCAACGACGGCCACACAGCGCGCTTCACGAAGTTGGAAATTGAGCCCATTTACCGCACGTAAGTACTGTTTTGGCGAGAAAATCGATGCGCCTTTTTTACGAAAATCGATACAAAGATCTTTCGCTTCTAGAATAACTGGATGTTTTGCATTCAAAGCTGCTTGGTCAATATGAGGACTTCTTGCATTCATAATTACGCCACTCCTTCGGTTTCAAGTTGCAGTGGTGTGTGACAAGCCACCCAGCGCGACTGTCCTAAACTAACTAACTTTGGTTCTTGGGTTCGGCATTGCGTGGTCGCTTTAAAGCAGCGAGGCGCAAAACGACAACCTGGTGGCACTTTTTTAAGATCTAAAGGCGATCCCGGAATGCCTTTCATCTCTTGCAATTCACCTTTTAGTGTTGGGAAGGAATCACCCAAGCCATGTGCGTAAGGATGGTTCGGCTGCTGCAATATGACCTTCGAAGGTGCCAGTTCCACTAATTGACCCGAGTACATGATGCCAATACGGTCACACAGCTCCACCATTAGACTAAGGTCATGGGTAATAAACAAAATTGAGAAACCAAAACGTTCTTTAAGCTCATACACTTTCTGCAAGATTTCGCGTTGTACCACCACATCAAGTGCAGTAGTAGGTTCATCCATAATAAGTATCTTTGGATTGAGCGCTAACGCCATCGCAATAACGACACGTTGACGCATTCCCCCTGAAAACTGGTGTGGATAATCAAACAGACGCTCTGTTGGAATATCTACGATACGCAGTAACTCTTTCGCTTTCTCAATGCTCTCCTCTCGGCTCGATACCAAACCATGAGCGTCAAAAATATCGAAGAACTGATATTCAATGGTTTTGACTGGATTTAAACAGTTCATTGCGCTTTGAAAAACCATCGACGTATCCTTCCAGCGGAAGTTTCTTAACTCATCGTCGTCCATTTTTAGTACATCTTGACCTTCGAATAGGATTTCACCTTCTGAGATCAACGCTGGCGGCCTGTGTAAGCGCATTAGTGAGTAAGCAATGGTTGATTTACCGCAACCTGACTCACCTGCCAAGCCCAAAATCTCGCCACGGTTAATATGAAAACTCACGTTGTTAACCGCACGAACTTTGCCATCAAAGGTCACATAGTCGACACAGAGATTTCGAACATCTACCAACGTCGATGTTTCTGTATGTGTGAAATTAACCATTGGCATTCTCCATTTGTAAGCGCTGTTGCTTCGCAGCTTCTTTCGCTGCTTTTTTCTCTTCACGACGGTAACGCGCCATAATTCGTTGAGCTTTCAATTTCGGATTTGATATCTCATCAATAGAGAAGTTGATAAGAGCTAAACCAATGGCTACTGATGCAAGCGCAACAGAAGGCGCCATAATTTCCCACCAAGCACCGATACGTATCGCAGAGGTCTGATCGGCGTTGTACAACATGCCGCCCCATGTCACCGCAAGAGGATCGCCTAGTCCAATAAACTCCAAGGTAGCTTGCGTCATAATGGCGTAGATAACCGTTCCAATAAAACTACTCGCTAGAATAGACATCATGTTTGGCATAATTTCAGCAAACAGCATTCTAGGCTTGGTCTCACCCATCACTTCTGCTGCGTGAACAAAGTCCTTATTTCGAATCGCTAAGGTCTGCGCACGCAGTACTCGTGCTCCCCAAGGCCATGACGTCGCACCAATGATTATCGCGATAACCAGAGGCGAAACTTGGTCGAGGAACGCCGCCAATACCAGCATTAACGGTAGGCTTGGAATTACCATCACTAGGTTAGTAAAGAATGACAATACGTTATCAATTACTCCACCAAAGTAGCCGGAAGCGATACCGATAACCATCGCCATAACAATCACAAACGTACCAGCGACAAAGCCAACCATAAGCGACACACGACCACCGTAAAGGAGCTGAGACCAGACATCGCGCCCCATACGTGTCGTACCTAAAATATTGTCTGGGTTTGGTGCTTGGTGTGGTCGACCAACACGAGCACCAGGTAGCACATCGGTAAGAAGCGGCGCAAACACGCACATCAACACCACGGTTGCGACTAAGAAGATCCCAACCGCCGCTTTTGGATTATCCAAGAAAAATTGTTTAGCCATTTTTATGTATTTCATGCTGTTAACTCCTTTAACCCAACTCAGTGCGAAGACGTGGGTCAAGCACGAACAGTAGTAAATCCGCGATAAAATTAGCGCCCAGTACCATGATAGTCATGATAAGCAGGTAGCCTTGTATCAATGGGTAGTCACGCGCAAGCATAGCTTGGAACATGACCTGACCTAGTCCTGGATAGTTGAAGATGATTTCGATAATCAGCGAGCCTGCAAAGATGGCACCTACCGACATCGCAAAGGTAGTAATCATTGGCAGCACGGCATTACGCGCACCGTATTGCAGCATGACCTTTTTGTCTTTCACGCCCTTTGCCCAGCCCATCACGATAAAGTCTTCACCAAGCTGGTTAATCATGTTGGAACGCATGCCCATAACGTTACCCATACCAAGAAGCACCATACTTAATAACGGCAGGGCTAAGTGATAAACCACGCTACGGATAAACTCAAAACTCATGGCAGGGTCGAGAGAAGGATCGTAAGCGTAACTGGTTGGAAACCAGCCAAGGTCTGACGCAAAGATAAAATACATGAGTAGCGCCATAACCACAGCAGGAATCGAAGATATCACTACCGATCCTACAGTGATGACCGAATCTACCCATGTGCCTCGTTTCCATGCCACCCAAATACCGAGCAACGTTGTAATGCCATAAGACACAACAAGGTAAGAGCCAACCAGCAGCAGTGTCCATAACATACCTCGGCCAAGAACATCAAAAACAGGCTGGAAGAAGCGCGTCGATGTACCCCACTCCCCCGTCATGATGCTTTGTAGGTAGGTCAAAAACTGTTGAAACAATGGCGTATTGGTGGAGTAGCCATAAAGTGCTTCAAGAGAAGCAATGGTCTCTGGCGTAATTTGCCCACCATTTTGAGCTAGACGACCTAAAAATGATTGAATAGGGTCACCCGGCATCAATCTTGGTAAGAAGAAGTTAATGGTTACTGCGGCAACAAAGGCCAGCAAATAGAAGCCAAATCGGCTAAATAAATATCTCATAACCTAAATTCCAATTAGACTTTCCCCTCAGCGCACCCTAGTGGTGAGCCGACAAGTAAGAGAAGTGAGAGAAAAAAGCGCAGCCTCCCTCGCTCAAGAGACTACGCTGAACTGGATTAACCTTTCGGTTTTAGGCTCATTAGGTGAACAAGACGGCTCATACCATTCCAAGGTGCAGGGTGACCAATTTGATTATCTTCATTAGCCCAACCTTCAAAACGAGAGTCGTTGTATGCGTACCAGATACCGTTGTAGTAAAGAGGAATTTGAATCACATTTTCGGCAAAGTAACGTTCTACGTTAGCCGCAATTTTCTTCTGTTGATCTTCGTCTTTAGTCAAACCTAGCTCTGAGATCCACTGGTCAAGTTGTGGGTCAACATAGTTACTAACGGTAGTAGACCACCACACTGGACTTTGTACGTATTCAGAACCCATAGTGAAATCGTAGAACTTCCACACTGAAGATTGCATTGAACCCGCACCGAAGGTGGCATCGAAGTTCGCTGTCTCCCAGTTTTTCGCATATGCGTTGGCCTCAGGTGTAATCACCGTTGCATCAATCCCCGCCATGCGCAAACCTTCTACCGCAATAGACGTGTTGTTTACCCAGTCACTCCAGCCACTTGGAACCTGAATCTTGAAAGTCAATTTGCTGCCATCTGGGTTCTCAACAAATCCGTCACCATTGGTATCTTTATAACCGCCGTCTGCCAATAACTGCTTAGCTTTGTTAATGTCGTACCGATTAACTTCCGCCCACGTTTTGTCGGCCTGTTCATCACGCCAATTCCACATACCTTTTGGTAAGTTTGTTGCTGGATTTCCACCAACAACGTAACCGTAGGAACCAATCATCATCATTGCTTCACGGTCCATTGATAGACTTACCGCTTTGCGGAAGTTCACATCATGGAAGGCTTTATTCGCACCTTCATTTTCTGTTTTATAGTTAAAGGTGATACGAACGCCATCGTTTGATGGGAACCAATATTTATTATTTGGATGTTTAGAAACAAACGTACGCTCGATATCAGGAATAAAGATACCAGCCCAGTCGACGCTGCCTTTTGACAACATTTCTAATGCCGCATCGTTACTGGAAAATTGTGGGAACTCTAAACAATCAATTTTAAGGTCTTTATTCCAATAATTCGGATTACGACACTGAACATAAACTTGTGGAGTAAAACGCTGAATTTCTGTGAATGGCCGCGTGCCCACAGGATTCTCATTGGTACTTTGCGCAGGTGAATCGACACCTTCCCAAATATGTTTCGGTACAATACGAACCGTTTCACCAAGAATATCGCGCGCTGCAAACGCATTCGGTTCTTTTAGATAGATTTTAACTTGCAGGTCATTAACCTTTTCCACTTTCTCAACTTTGCCGCTGACACCGCCCGTATCAATCTCTGGGTGCGCTTTCGGGTAGTCGTACGTGAACACCACATCATCAGCGGTAAACGGTTTACCATCAGACCAGAGTACCCCATCACGAAGATCGACCGTCAATACCATCAAATCATCACTCAGTTGATAGCCTGTTGCTAACCAAGGGTGGACGTTTTCAGAGTCTAAGATATCGAAGATATATAGCGATTCATAAGCAAAGTCAGATCGACCACCAAACCATGGGTTGAAGTTACGGACCCAGCCCGTTGAGAATTCGTTGAGAATTTTCAAGTTTGGCATGGAAGACGATTCTTCAGCGTGAACGGGGATAACCATTGATGCAGCGATTGCAGAAGTAAGAAGCAGCGTTTTTTTCATCTATCTATCCTTGTATACGAACTGTGTAGGCGGAGTTCGTTATCGTTGTTTTTCAAGGATACTAGCGAGGATATGGGATTATAAACGTGACTAAAACCACATTGGCTCAGCAATGGGTTGCCTATTTGTTAAAACTAAAAACCGTGGCACAGAAACTTTCCACTCCATGAAACTTTTTAGTTATTTTTTGCATTATATCCATATTAATCAGATTCTTATTCTGAAATATTTCATGAAATTTACCTCTTCTCAGTATGAGGTTCACGCTTTTGTAAGCCAAAATGGCCAAGAGTGTTGCTATTTGTAAATCCACCCCCATAACTTTAAGGAATAAAGCCAACCATTAGGCACATCAATGCAACAACAAGACCCATCCAGAGCTAAGAGCAAAAACTTAGCCATTCTTTTTGAGCTGGTGAATTTCATTCGTCCTTACCAAGGTAAGGTATTTGCCGCTCTCGTCGCTCTCATTTTTACCGCAGGACTGACTCTATCCGTCGGCCATGGGGTTCGCATCTTAATTGACCAAGGTTTTACTCAGCAATCACTGCAAGATTTAGGCAGTGCGATTCAATTTATCATGCTGGTCACAATATGCATTTCTATTGGTACGTTTTTTAGATTTTATTTAGTTTCATCTGTCGGCGAGCGCGTCAGCGCAGATATCCGCCTTGCGGTATTCAATCACATCATTACCCTGCATCCGAGTTATTTTGAGACCAACGGCAGCGGCGATATCATGTCTCGAATCACCACAGATACGACGCTGCTACAAAGCATTATTGGCTCTTCTTTTTCGATGGCGATGCGCAGTGCGCTGATGTGTATTGGTGCCATTATTATGCTGTTTGCTACCAACATTAAGCTGACATTGATTGTTCTAGCATCGGTGCCGTTTATTCTAATCCCCATCTTGTTCTATGGACGCCGAGTAAGAGCCCTTTCGCGCCAAAGCCAAGACTCTATGGCGGATGTAGGCAGTTACGCTGGCGAAGCGATTGAACATATCAAAACCGTTCAAAGCTGCAGTTTTGAAGCGCAAGAGCGTGCTGCTTTTGCAGAGGAAGTAGAGCGGGCGTATGAAATCGGTCGTCGACGAGTGAAACAGCGCGCCATCTTAATTTCTGGTGTCATCGTGATTGTCTTTACCGCTATCGCAGGCATGCTTTGGGTTGGAGGAAGCGACGTGATTCATGGCACCATGTCCGCTGGTGACCTTGGTGCTTTTGTATTCTACGCCATTATGGTGGCTTCCTCTTTAGCGACCATTTCAGAAGTACTAGGCGAGCTGCAACGCGCCGCAGGTGCGACAGAACGCCTAGTCGAAATCCTGCGAGTGGATAGTCATATCAAAGCGCCAGAGTGCGTCTTTACCGCCACTAACACGTTATCATCTGACGTTGTATTCGAAGATGTCACCTTCCATTATCCATCACGCCCTTCTCAACCTGCCACGGAACGATTAACACTTAAAGCGGACGAAGGTAAAGTGCTCGCTCTCGTGGGACCATCTGGGGCAGGAAAAACAACGGTATTTGAGCTTTTGCAGCGTTTCTACGACCCTCAAGTTGGACAGGTCAAGCTAGGTAACGTCGATATTCGCGAGTTTGACCCTCATGAACTTCGCAAGCAAATGGCCTTAGTTCCACAGCAGCCAGCTTTGTTTAGCCACGACGTCTTTCATAACATCCGCTATGGCAACCCAGACGCGACGGATGAGCAAGTGATTGAAGCGGCCAAAAAAGCACACGCTCATGATTTCATCATGCAATTGCCAGAGGGTTACCACAGCTTCTTGGGCGAAAGAGGCGTGCGGCTCTCTGGCGGGCAACGTCAACGTATCGCGATTGCGCGCGCTATCCTCAAAGATCCAAAGATTCTTTTACTCGATGAAGCGACAAGCGCCCTCGATAGCGAGAGTGAACATCATGTGCAGCAGGCATTAGAAGAGCTCATGGTCGGAAGAACCACTATTATCATCGCGCACCGTCTTTCCACCATTCAGCACGCAGACCAAATTGCAGTATTAGATCATGGACGATTGGTCGATATTGGCGATCACCATTCGTTACTAGAAAATTGCGAGCTGTATAAGCGTTTGGTCGAACTTCAGTTTAAACAGCCCGTGATAAAATAGTCTGTGCACCAGCACTTAGGTTTCATAGAAAAGCCCTTTTTTGGTTGATAGCAAACAAGAGCATAAGCGTTTTTATTCGACCCACTACCAATGGATATCAAGATCTTGATTCAAGTTGTTTTGGATATCGCCCCACTCATCCATCAACTCTGACGCCTTTCTATGAGAAATCGGTTTAACCAGCGTTGAGCCGACATGATCTTTTAGGTTGAGCGTATAGGTTTTGGCGTTGAGGTCAGCCGCTATACTGTGGTATTCGTCAAGACATTGCTGTTTAGTTTTGTTCGGTCCCCATGCTAACGTCAAATCCGTTCCGTTAATGTTCATGCAAACTGCAAGCGAGCTACAATCCATCGAATTCTCCTTATCCTCTGTGTAGTTACACTATGAACCTAGCCAACTCTGGTAAATTCGCCAACACAAACTGTCAAACCTTGAGTCGCCCCTCATTAATGCACTGACATTTGCAACATCCGTCAATGTAACTATTCCACGCCCGTGCTCATTTCAGGATAGGCAAATTTCCACAGAAAAATGTCGGAAGACAATATTTATGTGTACATGGGTATGTAACACGTCTCTGGACAGAAATGCTCTACATTCTTTAACTTTTAACATACCCTATCTACCCGTCATCCTTACGAAAGTGAGGATCTCCTACCGCGGTTAGGTGACTGAAAGTAATCGACTAAGTCACGTAATTTAGCTTTTCGACGCGCCGAATGAGATTCCCTTTTTCAAGGGAATGACGTCAATTTTGAAGATGGCTTGAAGCACGAAATGGGGCACAGTAGGAGTCTGCAAGCTTAATCCAGACAACGATAACAGTTTTGTGCTTTGTCGAGGTAAGTCTGGCGTATTAATAAAGGAGCTCAAGTGCGTCCATGCACTTGTTAGCGAACGTTTAGAAGCGGTAATCGATACCAAAGTAAACCGCAGACAATGAATACTCGCGCTTTGAAATGACGGACACGTATTCGGCGTTTAATCCTAGATCCTCTGCAATCTCAAAACGAGCGCCGAGACCAAAACTAGGGCTGCTCGTAGTTCGGCTACCATTTGAGAAATAGTTACCACCCCTAGCTTGAGTAAAACCAACAAGGCCATAAACCTCAAAGCCTGGATCGATTTCGTAGCTGCCGCGCACATACAAGCTGTTGTATGATCTTAGGTCATTGATATAGCTATCATTAGTATTGACACCGCCAAAACGGTATTCAGCACCAATGTTTTCATTAAATCGATAGCCAGCCATTAAATATCCAGTTGCCGTGCTCACATCATGAACTACATTTTGTTGGTTGCCGTGACCAATACTTGCACCGGCATACAAACCTTGTGCGAGCGTTGGCAATGCAAATAGTGATGTTGATAGCAACAAAAGTTTATTCTTAAGTTTCATATACAATTTCCTAACGATTGTTGTGTAGTGATGTTTTTTCCAAATCTAATGATTCAAAAATACTGAGTGCAGATAGCAGAGGCAGCTTTAAGGCTTCAAATTCCTGTTGATGTTTCAAAATCAAGCAGCTTAATGCTCTGATTCTTAGTCGGTTAGTTTCAGACTCGAGTAGCGTCCGTCTCTCTGATGACAAGCCAAATACGTAACTATGATCTAGCAAGTGACAGGGCCTAATTCTCGATGAATAACTCGCTGCCGATAAAGCGCACAGGTTAGGGACAGTCACTTTGTTCTCTGAAGGTTCTTGCAACAAACTTCTATGTGCTGTTGATATAAACATGCTCGGTATAACTCGTCTACTTTCCACGTGAAGACCGCCTTTTATTGCGTAATTCAGTAATGACAAATTTGAGCGGCAAATAACTCGGTGTTATTCAGCGTCACTTTCAATCACCTTGCGTTTAATGATTGCCGTAAATCGATCGTCAGTGGAGTTGGCAGACACTAATACCCAGCCTTGGCTGTTCATATAGTTGAGCGCATCCATAGGAGAGTTAAAGGAAAGAGTTTTACCTCCCTCATCTCTAAGTAGGTCTTTATTTTTTAGGGCGATTTTGAGTGCTTGACCGAAATCTACTTCTACTTTCCATTGGGTGAGACTGAGCATTTTCCCCGACGCGATAACCATCGCATATTGCTCGGTTTGGTTTGATCTAGACGTAGGTTCTGGCGACTTAGCAGCCAATGCAGTTGAGCACATGGCAAGTGTCAATAAAGGTGTTAGAAAAACTTTATGAATGGCTTTCATGGCTGCCTCCTGTAATTTCGGGCTCAAAGTAAGCACGTTGTGTGCGATTGAGGCTTAGATTACTAGAGAGCTTTTCCATTATTCGGAAAGGAACGGAGTAAATTGTATGAATTATGGATGTGACTTTTGGGTATTAGGTTTAGTTGTCACCATCGCGCTTTTTCAAAGAAGCGTAGAAGTTAGAGAGAAATTCTATGTCCTCTTTAGGCGCTGCTAGCATGAGATCGAGAAACTTTAGCGTACTTGCCGAAAGCGGCAGTTGGCCGCCATGTAGGCGCTCTAACTGAGTCATGGGGAACAATTGCAGTAAACTAACATCGAGCGCTTTGGCAATTCGAAAAAAATCCAAAATGGTGAAATGGCTCTTCGCTTCTCGATCCATCTTCTCATAAAGAGCAGAACGACCAATGTCCGCCTTTTTAGCCAGCCCGTTTTTAGATAGCCCTTCTTGAACCATGAGCGCCTCGATTCGCTCTATGACCATTTTTCGAAATACCGTCTCTTCAACGCCAAAAAACTCGAATCCTTCCGTTTCTATTTCTGCCATCGCCTTTGTCCGTTTTTCTGGAATCAATCCTTTAATGGTATCTGAATTTCGGAAATTTGAAATGATAATTTAATAGCCAGACAAGAAGACACATACCGTCTCTACTGATTAACCAAATATTATAAGGGTAAACATCATGCTAACGACGAAACGCGCAATCCTTGCTACTGTACTTGCACTATCTGGCGCGGCTCAGGCGATTTCTCTTGAGCCAGCTCCAGGTCTGGATGTGAACCAGCCTTACTATGCTCCGCAAGCATTTGTGCAGCAGGAAAGCCTACCTATTGTGGATATTCGCGGTGTAAAATCAGTAGATTACGCTGAGCTATTTGAAAAGCAGGTAGGCGAAGAAGTTCGACGTGGTATTAAGGAAGCGCAGTACGTTTATAAGCTAGCAGGTATCAATGTGGTCGAGTTTGAGAAAGACTCAATGAAGGTGTTAGAAAACTCACGAAAGTTAAACCCTGAATACTTTGAAATCGTTGAAGCGCTGGCCAAAGTGGGCGGGATTTCACTAGAAACTATGTTCACTCTATCGCAACTAGATGCCGCGTTGGCATCGGCAGCCCAGTCTGCGTTAAGTGGATGTACAACAGTAAGTTTCGCTGGCACAGGTGTTGTTGGTCAGGTAAACGACACGCCATCACTTTCTGGGGGTAACTACTGGATATTGCAAGCGGATGATTATGTACAGGTGATGGCATCTGGCTTCTATGGTTCAGGTCAAACGCTAGGTAAAGATATCGGCGTTGTGATTAACTTCCAAGGTACTGACTCTAAGGGTGTTGGGCTTGATGCAGACAGCGCGATTGAGCTAGGTGCGTTGCAAAACTATCTCGTGCGCAATGCTAAGAACGTTGATGATGCGGAAAAGATCCTCGACCAATACCGCACAGTGGTCGCTTCTCATTTTAACTTTGCTGATAGCAAGGGTAATACCGTTGGTATAGAAATGCTTGATGGTGAGAACTATGTGATTAAACGTCCTGCTGGTGTTGGGCACGCTAACCACTCTGAGCGCTCGGGCGTAATGCAAGCCTTCGCAGAATCTGTTGGTTTAGGTGAGAAAAGTGTACAGCGTACTGTTGCGACAGCATACACCGAGTGGCGCGCAGAGTTTGCACAGCAGTTCATCGATAACACCCCTGAGGGCAATGTCGATGCTGCTAAATATGTTCTGAATACCAAGCCTATCGCGCAGCATGCCGCTTATGGTTCTGATTTTATCTCAACATTGACAGCAGTAATGGATGCTAAAGAAGGCTGTATGGAAGTGGCTCCAGGTGTCGGTGACTGGAATAACTTCCAGCGAGTATGTCTTGAGAAGTAATTTCAAAATCGACGGTAGATCTGAATCAGGTAGTCACTCGCCCCCTTTAGGGCCTACGCGTTTTAAAACGCGACGAAGAAACCTATATGTGTTGTGGTTTAGCGTTGTACTGATGTTTGAGTGCGCTAGCCCATCGATTGAACAAAAAGACTCTTGTGCTCTCTGCCAACATCTTGCTTCTGGCTGCAATGTGACTGTGATTTAAAAGTTTGAGAAGACAGAACATTCAGCAAATAATAGATAATGTGGAAATGCCTAACCGAGAGAACTAGGACAGGTGTTTTCTCTATAGTGAAGTGCATTAGGAAAATTAAGGCTAGAAGTAGATTAATCATCTATCTTGAAGATCTGCTCTAGCTGACTTTGGGGCGTGCGACGTGAAGTCGTATGAAGCGCTGTTCACCGCTTAACGAGTGAACCATCTGTATCACCAGATGAACCTAGGAGCCTGAATAAAGTAGCGGCTCTGACAATGTAACGAAGGTTGGCATTTGCCAATCGGGATCTAAATCGTGAGAGGACGATCCTCCTGATAACCACAAAATCGGGTGAGTGCTAGGTAGTCAGCAT
>NZ_OANU01000058.1 GCF_900089835.1 Vibrio thalassae
GCCTTTTGATCCTCAATACCAAGAATACTTGGCTAAGAGAAAATCAAAGAAGCAATGTCGTAACTCTTGGCACGAGCCTGCTCTCACTGCTTTATAAGTTGCTGGGTGCCAATCGGTGCCTTCGTGAAGGCTTGAGCCTAGTGCGGTGAAAGTTGCATGCTGGGTTCTTAGAGGGACGACACTTGGTAACAGGTGTCGTCTACTCGACAGCAATTAGCTAAAAACGCCCTGTACTCATTCCTAGCAATGGCTGAGCCCACCTGATGAAGAACTGAGGTTGCGACCCTTCTAGAGCAGATCGCACAATTTACTTATATGGAGGCTCGGGCTTGTCCAACACTTGGGATTTAACGTTGGCTACGCAACGCTTAATCCTTATTTGTTAGGTCTCGCTTTCCAATGATGCTTCTTGCTCTGTGCGATCTTCTGTATACAACCTAAAGTAAACAACGGACATGAATATCATTAAGCTAGTCGAAATAAGCCCATACAAAATTTCGGATGCTATGTATAGTAACGTCGAAGAATCACCAGCAAGACCAAATGCGAAACCTAACAATATTTGTGAGCCGCCAATCAATGCAGTAACCATCATTAACCTACCAGCTATACCTTTCGTATCTTTCCAACTTTCTCCCAATGCCGAAAATGCAGGTTTGTCGTTTAAAATCGCCTCAAAGTCTGCAAACCCATATTTAGCTGCAAAATATAAACCCGGTACGATAAGCGCTATAGACCCAACTAAAACAGCTACACCATAGAAAAAATATACAACTAATAACCGCCACCACTCACTCAAAGAAACCGTTTGCTCTTTAGGGAAACCGGAAGCAGCAAAAGCCATAAACTTGATGAAACGGACCATTAAATAAGTGTTAATAAAACTTATTACCACAAGGTAAAAAAAGTTGCCCCAACCATAAAACAACTCTACAAAAGGGCTAAGCAGTGACGTGACAATCACATAAGGCCCGAAAAGTTTAAAAATAGAGCCGACATTAGATTTGGAGAAATAAAAGCACTCCGTTAATAGTTTATTCATAGTGTCCATTCATTTAGATACAATAACCGGTAGCATATCAAATATTTATCATTTCCCAAATTGGAGAGGCTCGGAGGCCTAACGAATGATATGGACGGATTTTTTCCGTAATTATATGCAATCAATAGTAACGCTAATTATATTCACGTTCAATCGAAAGCCCGCACAGCCTAGTGTCTAGGGCATGAGCTTCAGAAATTGCCCAAAGTTCCCGTATAACTCCGGCGGATTCCTAGCAATACGATTTTCACCCTGATTGCACTCCAAATGAGCATGGCCTTATCTTCTTTCGTCTGATTAGATTTGATAGGGAAAACGCATGCCCTTTAATTTCGTAGAGTATTTGGTCTAACGCATTTCAGGGCAAGCTCGTGCCAGAACTGGTTGGCCTGACACTGTGATCACCAAGCGATTCTGTCGTACCTTAATTACCAAGCGACTTTGTCGTTAGCCTAATTACCGAGGGAAATTGACGGTCCTACTTTTTACGTAATCCTTTGACTATCACTGTGAATTAGTCAAAGGGTGTATAGGATGATCGTTATGGATGCTAAATCCCAACTTACCGTGGATGTCATTGCTAAAGTGGCACTTAACAAAATAT
>NZ_OANU01000102.1 GCF_900089835.1 Vibrio thalassae
GCAGCTATCTGTACAACACTTGCTAAAGTTTACGGCGGTTCTGCTCGTGACTTCGCATCTATCGATAACGCTCCAGAAGAGCGTGAGCGCGGTATCACAATCGCAACTTCTCACGTTGAGTACGATACTCCAAGCCGCCACTACGCACACGTAGACTGCCCAGGACACGCTGACTATGTTAAAAACATGATCACTGGTGCTGCGCAAATGGACGGTGGTATCCTTGTAGTTGCTGCTACAGATGGTCCAATGCCACAAACTCGTGAGCACATCCTACTAGGCCGTCAGGTTGGTATCCCTTACATCATCGTATTCATGAACAAATGTGACATGGTTGATGATGAAGAGCTTCTAGAGCTAGTTGAAATGGAAGTTCGTGAGCTTCTATCTGAGTACGATTTCCCAGGTGATGACCTACCAGTTATCCAAGGTTCTGCACTAGGCGCACTAAACGGCGAAGAGCAGTGGGAAGCGAAAATCGTTGAGCTTGCTGAAGCACTAGACAATTACATTCCAGAGCCAGAGCGTGCAGTAGACCAAGCGTTCCTACTACCAATCGAAGACGTATTCTCGATCCAAGGTCGTGGTACAGTTGTAACTGGTCGTATCGAGCGCGGTATCCTACGCGTAGGTGACGAAGTAGAAATCGTAGGTATCAAAGAGACTACAACGACTACTTGTACTGGTGTTGAGATGTTCCGTAAGCTTCTTGACGAAGGTCGTGCAGGTGAGAACGTTGGTGCACTTCTACGTGGTACTAAGCGTGATGAAGTTGAGCGTGGTCAAGTACTAGCAGCTCCTGGCTCAATCAAGCCACACACTAAGTTCGAATCAGAAGTATACGTACTGTCTAAAGATGAAGGTGGTCGTCACACTCCATTCTTCAAAGGCTACCGTCCACAGTTCTACTTCCGTACAACTGACGTAACTGGTGACATCTCTCTACCAGAAGGCGTAGAAATGGTAATGCCAGGTGACAACATCCAAATGCAAGTTGAGCTAATCGCTCCAATCGCAATGGACGAAGGTCTACGTTTCGCTATCCGTGAAGGTGGCCGTACAGTAGGTGCTGGTGTTGTTGCTAAGATCTTCGACTAAT
>NZ_OANU01000100.1 GCF_900089835.1 Vibrio thalassae
AAATCGCTTTCTTTCGATATTTTGGAACAATCACAACGTGATATTTGCAATAATGTTTAACGTGAGCTTGGCTCTGCCAGTCTCTCATATGACCTCCTTTGAACTTGCCGGTTCTATAAAGGAGGTCATTTTCCCATCGATGCACGCTGTTACGGCAGAGCCTTTTCGAGTCACACCGCCAGAGGCGGTGGTTTACCAAGTTTCAATTAAAATGACTAACCAAGCCATCAAACAGATTAGATTACTTAGCAGCAACATAGGTAGGGCGAAAGGGCTGCTCTCATCTGACAAAGCATGAGACCATAACACACCGCAGAGGAAGCTGAGAATCGTTCCACTGTAGGCGATGTAAATGAGTCTTACATTAAGTCCAAATAGTTCGGCACTCGCATTCAAACTTGCAATGCAAAGTGCGAAAGGAATTAACCCAAGATAACCCAACCAGTTCATCGTCCTGATGATTTGGTGCTGCTCCTTAGCTTTCATAACGGCTCCGAATTACTACTTGAATATCAACAAGTTTAAGACGAGAAATACTAAGATGCTAACTATCGTAGTGAATAAAACGTTTTTGGTTCTCCAAGCCATTGCGATGGCGAAGGTAGCCGCTAGCAAATATGGCAAATTATCCGACAGTGAGAGTCTTCCGTGAGGAAGAAAAACAATCGGCCCCCAAATAGCGGTCAGGACGGCAGGGCTGGCGTAACTAAGACATCGCTGGGCTGAGCTGCTCAACCGCAACGGTACTTTTGGTTCGAGGAATAAATATCGGCTGAGGAAAACAATACCAGTTAAAACTAAAATGATTACATAGGTCATCGCTTTAGCCTCTCTTCACTCAAATAGCCCACGCTCATTCCTATCAGACTTGCAAGCACCAACCCCATATCAACCTTGAGCGCTGCAAATACCACCGAAGCAAGCAAAGCGGATAATGCAGCTAAAAAGATAGGTAAGGATTTAATGTTTGGAACCACAATAGCGATAAATGTCGCGGCGACAGCGAACTCGAGTCCATATTGCTGTAAATCGGGGATCTGAGAACCAACAACGATGCCAATCAGAGTAGCAATATTCCATATCAAATAAAATGAGAATCCTGCGCCTAAGGCATACCAGCGGTCGAACTTCTTGGGATCATGATGTCCACAGAGCGCAAAAAGTTCGTCCGTGAGCAAAAAGCCTAATAGGAGGCGCCACCGAAAGGGAAGGGCTGAAATATGGCTTCTCATGGAAAGACCATATAAGAAATGTCGTGACGTAATGAAGAAAATGGTAATGACCATTGTCAGCAACGTGGCACCGGACTTAATCATACCCATAGCGACTAATTGAGCAGCCCCTGCAAACAAAATGGCGCTCATTGCTTGGCCTTCTAACGGTGTTAGTCCCGAATCAATCGCAAACGATCCAGCAAGAAACCCCCACGGCACTACGGCAAGACTGAGTGGCATCATGGCGATGGTGCCTTGCAGTAACGCTTTGAATCTATTTGAAGAACTTTCCATATCACACTCCTTTGTAACCCAGAGATTGTATTGTTAGCGTCAATTTTCAAGGGTGAAGGCATATGAAATCAAAATTATTTTTGTACGCGGCGTCTTGTTACTATCTCGCACCTTATTGTTTTCAGGAACCTTTCACAATTCATGCGTAACTTAATGCTTTGTTTGATATTCATGAGCACTGTGTGTGCTGCCAATGAATCGAAAATATCAACTGAGGAACAAGAACGAGATGAAGACATCGGTCGAACTTTGCCGTTTTTTGGTGATCGCGTTCGTACCAAAGGAATAAAACTTCCCAAGCCTATCGGATTGTCTCTGTTTACCCACCAGCAAGAAGATTTAATGAGTCTCAGTGATTTCGAGATAGAAGGAGAATCAGTCGCAGACCTATTACCTGATGGCGTAAGCCAAACTGTCAATACCACCAGCATTATAGCGTTAAGAGGAGATGTGTGGTTACTGCCGTTTTGGGGGTTCAATGCCATGATCGGTAAGGCGGTGACCACGTCTGACGTGTCGATTGGAGTCAATGATTTTTATAATGGTAATCTCGCTAAACTCGAACTCAATGGGATGGCGACCACATCAACCATCACTTCGATTGGTACGACATTGGCTTACGGTCACAAACAGTTTTTCACCACAATAGACGCGCAATACGTATCAACTTCAGTGTCAGGCGTTGGGGTCAGTCTTGAAGCTTTGGTAGTGACATCATTGATAGGCCTAAATATTGGTGATAGTGGCTGGAAAATTGTTGTTGGCGGCCAATATCAAGATTACCAAAGGCAGTTAAAGGGACAACTTGGTGACATGCAATTCAGTGCGAAACAAACATCGAGTCGCTGGTCTACGATGGTAGGGATGCAAAAAGAGTTCAGTGAAAATTGGGAAGCCTCTTTGATGGCTCAAAGTGGTAAAACAAGAGAAGGGGTAACATTTATGTTGGGTAAGCGCTTTTAAACCACCTGTCGTAGTTGGGGTACTAAGGCAGTTGGCATAGCGAGATGGTATCCCTGAAAAAGTCGATATTAAGTTGTTTCATAGCCGCTAATTGCTCTTTGGTCTCTACACCTTCTATGACGGTTTTTGCACCAGAATGTTGGGCGAGTTTTATTGCGGTGAGAAGCGCACTTTGGTTCCCCTCCATGTAGTCGAACAGTAATTGACGATCCAATTTCAGTATATTGGGTTTGACTTGCTCAACCCGTTCGGGACTTGATTCTTTGCATCCGAAATCGTCGATCGCTATTAAGAAGTCTTCTTCGCCTAATTGACGCGCTGCACAGGCCAAGGTTCTCGCGCTAAAGGCGGTTAATTCTACAAGTTCAACAACCACCCTTTTTTTATCAATTTGCAATGCTTTTAATCGAGACAGTAATAATGATGCTTTGAGCCCTTCAGCGGCGAGTCTTTCGCAAGAGATAGGTAAGAAATTAAGGAATATAAGACGATTTTTATACGAAGACATACTGAAGTTACGCAGATGTATCGCCCGACTTAATCTATCGACATTGAGCTGGTCAATTAAAGAAACATCATCATTTTGAAAAAATAAGTGCGGTGGAACAGGCTGACCATGTTGATCAAATAACCTAACCAACGCTTCCATGCCTATTATCTCATTTCTAGCGTTGAAGATAGGCTGAAATACGCTTTTTAACGTCAAGTGTTTATAGGTTGCTATACAACAACCTGTGCAATCGAGCTTAATTCGTTGGGCAAATTGTTGTTTATCGACGAGCAGCATTGACAGAGTTTTGTGATTGAAATTAAAACCATCATGGCATGTAGCGGTAAGATGTCAAATTCCGTAACTCAATGATATGTGTGATAAATATCACTGTTTGTTGGCTTGCTAAGTCCATAAAAGATACCCTTTTCATAAGAATGGTTGTTTTTGACTATAAAGTGATAAATTTCAGTATGAAAAGTGCACAAATTTTGGGTAATTCAGAGGTTAATCATTTAGCTGTCTTATATTTGAGACAGAGTGAGAATTCATGGTGATAAGAAGCATTATTTTTATGGGGTGTACAGTTATTTGAAATATCTCTCATTTTAGCGCTCGTCAAAGAAGTCTTTGTTTCTTATGTATTTACTCATTAAATGATAGGAAAAAGGTCGAATTAACCAAGACACTAACGAGCGTCCAAACCTGACTAATGAAGGGGTGTTTTCATAGATTCGACCGTTATACAGCCACAACATTTTACCTACGTGCCAGTAAGAAAAAGGGATTGGAGGTAAAAAGGTGACGACATCCAGATCGCAGCAAATTCGATAGGTTTTATGTGCTAATTTGAAGCGTTGTTTAAATCGATAGCCACCAATGGCAGGTTGTCCAAAAGTGACAATACGTTTGATAGATTTCGGATAACGCTGCTCAAGAACATCGGCGATAATGCATCCGATGGCTCCACCTGAAGAATGCCCGGTTACAGCAATACGTTTTCCACTTTCTATTAGTGCTGATGCAATGCTTATCGTGCGCTCAAAAACCGATAGCCCGAGTTGGTCTTTTTTGTGAGTTGGTTGACTCTCTTGATTGAGAATATAGTGAAAGCCAGCATGGATGGAATAGTTGAGCCCAAAGTCATTGCACGAGCGCTTCCACATAGCGAAATTGAGTAACCAATCCGCTAGGCTATGCGATCCTTTTATTACAATAACGGCTTCTTCTTGATCCTTACTCCAAAGGATTCGGATAACCGTTTTACCCGTTCGATTGGCGATCACTCTTTGTCCATTAGGGTCGAAACCCCCCTGTGTCAGGATAGTTGTCGCCCTTAATCCTCAATAAAAGTAAAACAGGGAGCGGTAAGTTTAATTAAGTGAAGCGTTATTCAAAAGAGCATAAGAAAGCAACTATTCGCAGGTTTGTTGAAAGTGGTTTATCCTTGCGGGAGTTTGCAGATAATGAAGGTATGCATATCTCTACTCTGCACGATTGGAAGAATAAGTATTT
>NZ_OANU01000082.1 GCF_900089835.1 Vibrio thalassae
CATTTCAACGCCAGAGAGCTTGGCTACCGGCAGTTATAACAGGAAAAGCTATGTGTATCTTCAATTGGCGAGCAATGAAGCACATACCTTGTATCAAGTGGCGAGTGATTACAGTCTGACCAGTCTTGTTGAAGTCACGAACGTCGATATTAATGAATTGACCTTCTTCTATCATTCCGTCAGTGATCAAAAATTGACGACCCGTTACATTGCACTCCCAAGCCGTATTGATGCCAGCACTTTTGTTGATTTACTCAACAATCGTGGTATGGAAACAAGCAGTATTGCACTGGATCATGTCGCTTCGCTTGTCACCATTGTCGATGACATCAACACCCTTATTGCTAACAATCAAACTGTCAGCGAAAGCGTTTTAGTCAACAGTGGTGAGTTCACGAATATTGTCAGCACAAACCTTAATGAATATAACAGTGAGTTTACGCGCATAGGTACGCTAGGATCGATTGGCGCTATACAAGCAGTGATTGATGAAGTGAATACCCATGTCACTGTGCTATCGCAAATTATGGCTTATGCCGACAACAGTTATGCCACGGGTTTAAGCTTTACGGATTTAGACAAGGTAATAGGATTAACTGGACTAAATGCGAATAACCACATTTATTACCAGACCTTGATTGCCGCAGAGGTTGGCAGCAATGTCGACACCAGTGCTAAATTGCAAACCTTGATCACCAGTGCCAACGCCAGTCAATCTCAAATTGACA
>NZ_OANU01000066.1 GCF_900089835.1 Vibrio thalassae
CACTCACTGCAGGCGATAAGTACCGTCTAAAACTCATCGCAATCGATAACAACAGCCAGATAAGCGAAAGCATCTCGGACATCACCACTGAGGTACAAAACAACAGTATTAGTTACAATATAGAGTTTGATGACCTTGCTCAGCCTCAAGAAGGTATATTGCAAACAGTTGGTACTCGCTTACTCTCGTCAGCATCACCTGCGCTATTTAAGGATCGTCAGGTAATCTGGCAACGTGTAAACGCTGACAACAGCTTAACGATGTTAGCGACAACCGAAAACTATATGCCGACCGACAAAGATGTAAATCATGTATTACGTATTACAGTTGAATATCATGATGCGTACGGTTTATTAATCCAACGCAGTGTCAATACCCAAACCGTATCGCCAAAAACAAATTCATCAGCGTTAGATGCGTTAGCCAATTCGCTCAATCTGACCATCAGCCCGCTCACATTAGCCACTCAATCGAAAGTGTCTCTGTTATCAACAACGGTTGCCGTGATTGATAACGCCATTGCTGCTAATGCGAATCTTGGGGTGAACTACCAATGGCAACGCAGTCAAGATGGATCGACATGGAGCGATATCGGCGCAGCTAATGGAGCAAGTCATATCACAACGAGTGCAGATAATGCCCACTATTTACGTTTACAAATAACGTTAAATGATGGCCCTGCGGTACTTAATCCACGTTTCAGTAACCAAACAAA
>NZ_OANU01000067.1 GCF_900089835.1 Vibrio thalassae
GTCACTATGAACGATAACCTGCTCAGGGAACCCTCGACGGAACAAGGCCATTGATAACGCATCGCAGACCAGAGTTGCCGTCATTCTGGTGTCCATAGACCAACCGACTACTTGCCTTGAATAAAGGTCAATAATTACCGCCAAATACAGCCAGCCTTCGCTTGTCGCAACATAGGTGATGTCTCCCGCCCACTTTTGATTCGGAGCCTCCGCGTTAAAATCCTGAGCCAGCAGGTTCGGAGCAACTGGCATTTTATGTTTGCTGTCTGTCGTACAATTAAACTTACGTGCCGCTTTCGGCGTTAAATCTTGCCGCTTCATACTGGCGGCGATGGTTTTAACATTACGGTTATCACCGTTCTCAGCCAGCTCTTTCTGGATGCGTCTTGAGCCATCACGGCCTTTGCTATTGTTAAAAGCCTCTTTGACCTTCGTATCAAGCTCTTGGCGAGTTACCTCGCGCTGGATGGCCTTGTGGCGATGCTTAATCCAGTAATAAAACCCACTTCGTGAAACGCTGAACACCTTAGCCATGCGTGCAACGCTAAAGCTCAGCAGGTGTTCGAGCATAAATTCGTAGCAAGCTACTTTAGGTTTCTCGCGATGTATGGAATCCACTCATTTCTCTGCAAAACTTAGGCATAGGCAGGAACATGAAAACGAGGTGTCATCATGCTAAGAACGAACGTCATCGGTATAGATTTAGCAAAAAACGTGTTGCAGGTTTGCCATATTAGCCACCAAGGAGAACTGCTCAGCAATAAAGCAGTAAGCAGGCAGAAACTTAAGGAGTTACTTGCTAAATCTAAGCCATCTCTTGTTGCTCTAGAAGGCTGCGCTAGTTGCCATTACTGGGGCAGATACGCTGAGTCTTTCGGCCACGAAGTACGGATAATCAATCCGAAAAAGGTGAAGGCATATGTTGATGGCCATAAAACTGATGCCAATGATGCTCTTGCCATCGCTAATGCGGCACTCCAGATAGGAATAAAATACAGCAAGCCCAAATCAATGGAGCAACAAACCTTGATGTCTCTTGAAGCAAATCGCCAGTTTCTATCAAAAACCATAGTGTCATTGGGGCTGCACATCCGAGGCATCATTAACGAGTACGGTATCGTCAAAGCAAAAGGTACTAAAGGGCTGGCTGCATTGGTCACTTCAACACTCTATGAAAGCGATGTTCTGCCAGCAAGCTTGGTCACAACCTTGTCGATGCTATGGCAGCAATACCTTAACCTGAAAGATAAACTGAGCAAGCTCCAAAAATCCATGAACTCGACAACTCGTCAGATAGAACCTTGCAAAAGGCTCATGGCACTGGAAGGTGTCGGTGAAACAACAGCTTCCATGCTCTACGCTACTTTAGGTAACGGAACGCAGTTTACCAATGGACGGCAAGCTTCAGCGTTTGTTGGCCTAACACCGAAACAATACAGTTCGGGCGGTAAAGTGACGATGCTGGGCATAGATAAATTTGGCGGTGTCAAAGATCTCCGTTCAATGCTATACCTTGGTGCCATGGCATATATTTACCGATTGCCCGAATCGCCAAAAAACCAGAAGCAGGCATGGCTTATCAAGTTAGTCGATAGGGTTGGGTTCAAAAGGGCCTGTATCGCCTTGGCAAACAAGACGGTCAGGACAGCTTGGGCAATGCTCCACTATGAAACGGAATATCAGCCAAAGCCATTATCTATTTAGCTATATGAATTAACAGGTTACAAATAATGATGTTCAAAGGTTAGACCAACCTACTGAGACCCTGACTACTTCGCAATGCTATTAAAAGCTTCTTTCGCGACAAGGACGGTAGGTGCGCACACATCAAAGGTTAGAAGGTAGCTCCTTCAATAAGAAACCGAATATACGACCGCATCTTATCCATTGCACATTTTTATCTTGTAAAACCCGTGGATTCCATATACGAAGTAGGTGGCGGCCTTTTTTACAATATCTAGCTCTTTAGCCTGCTCAGCCAATTGTCTTTTGAGTTTTGCCATTTCCGCGGCTAGATCTTTTTCTCGTTGACTGGTGCTGGTATCACTTTTAGCTGCCTTACGCCAACCATAGATCTGGGATTCGTGTAACGACAGTTGCCTCGCTGCCGCAGCGACTCCGACTTTCTCTGCTAGCTTCAGTGTTTCTGCTTTAAATTCAGGGGAGCGGAGAATACGTTTTTTCTTACTTGTCATGGTTCACCTCGTTAGTGATTGTACTCACTTAACTTGGTGTCCAAAACTGCTGGTGCGGATCACTTGTCTTTTGAGCTTCTTGGACTAGTCTGTAAATATAGTTAACTATTTAAAGATAATACAAAAGAATGAGTGCACATATGAAATATATATATCATATACTAATTTTCTTATCCACTTTTGTAACGTCATTGGCCATCAGTGCGGGTGAAACACAGGTGTCACTCGGCTTAGGCGTTTCAGACTTCCACTTTAATCATTCAGAAGCGAGTTACCTCGATGATAAAGGGGCTGGGGGACAGCTTCAGCTGACTCATTATCCTTATTCTCATGATGCTTTAAATGGAGAATTATTGTTAGGCGTTGGTTTTGGCTACATCAGTTATGGTCAGTATGATGCAGAAATAACAACGCAAGAATCCCCTGAAGCGGTTGCAGACAGGTATAGTGTCCCAGGGGAAGGACCGCTTATTTTTCTTTCCTCAAAATACCAAACAGAAGTATGGTTTAGTCAGTTAAATATAGGGCTCATGGCTTGGTCTAATATAATCAAAATTAATAACACGGCTATCAATAAAAGTGGTACATCGGTAGTCTATGACGTTGAAGTCGGCTACCGTGCGTCAGAAGATGTCAGTTTGTCGATTGGTTTAAACACAACAAGTGATCACAGTAATCGTGCAACGTCGTTCTTGTGGAAGATAGCATATAGCTTCCCGAATTAATGAGGTATTAGGTGACCCTGTCCATTGTTATTATCGTTTCATAGACAGGATCTTAAGAGCTAAGCGGTTTATTTAGATAGAAAAAGGCTTCATTTATGATCAGATAATCGTCGCCAAACAAAATACCTATATCAACCGTGAAGCCGATGATGATTATCACCCTACAAAAGCAGTTTAAGCAATTCTTTCATGCAGAAAGCCTTCAAAAAATGGCAAAAAGCACGGGGCTAATGAAGCGTTGCCGGGCTATCTTGCCCGGCCAACTCCTCATAAGCCTCGTGGCCTCTTTGAGCAAAGGAAACTGTTCTTCTATTGCCGATTTACTTCGGCAATTCAATGGCATGTGCTTAAGTGCCAAAGATACCGTGGCTTATAAGCCATACCATAACCAGCTAAGAAAAGAAGCGTTTCCGATATTCATGCGCCAATTGGTCATGCGAGCGATAGCGCAGTTTGCTCGCCAGCAGAGTGCCACACTGCCAGATAAGCTCGCCAGCTTTGAGGATGTGTTGCCGCAAGACGGAAGCTCTTTCCACATTCGTCGCGACTTGGCAGACGTTTATCCGAGCCGATTTAAGCGTAACCCAGCTGCGGTTGAATGCCATATGACAATGTCTTTAAAAACCTTTTCTCCCGTTGCAATGAGCATCAGCGCTGATACGGCATCAGAAAGAGATTTTCTGCCTGAACCCAAAACGATGAAGAACAAATTGCTGCTGGCTGACGCAGGGTATCCTGACTTCCAGTTCTTTGCCGAGCTTGAAAAGTGTGGTGGCTTTTATATTTTTCGCGGAACTCAATCCATGAATCCTCACGCGATTGAAGCGAGAAATGGCCGGGGTCGGCGCTTACCTAAACTAGAGGGGAAGCAGCTCAAAGACATCACGCGAGGTACGAATCGCTCGTAGGTGCTCGACCTTAAAGTTCGTCGTGGTAAGCAAGAATTTAGAGTGGTAAGAAGTTGGTTTGCAGAAGAAAAGCGATTCTGTATTTGGCTAACTAACTTGCCATCAGAGACCTACACTGCGAACGACATTATGGCAATATACCGCAGTCGATGGCAGGTGGAGTTGCTTTTTAAGGAGTTAAAGTCGCACACAAACTGGCAACGATTTGTCACCGCACAAAAGGCCATCGTTGATGGGCTTATCTGGGACAGTTTACTCGCGCTGATCATCAGGCGCAGCAAAGCGCTTCAGATAATGCCGACGGTCTCGCTGTTTCAAGCGGCAAAAAATGTGGATGTGTGGCTGTTACCCATATTTGAATGTATCAGCCACAAGGCTTGGTCAGAAATCGGCACCAGGCTTGAATGGGCCTGTAGCTATATATTCAAGAATGCACAAAAATCCACCCAGAGGAAATCTAAGAAAAACATTGCGTTAGACGGAATTTATGCAGGACTTAATGCTTAAGGTTCAGTCTATGTGGGGCGGATACGATTAAGTCTCTGTAGTCTTTTGAACAATATTGACTACCTCTGATCACTATGGATAATCACTCCTTCGGGCATGCCTCTACGGAACAATGCCATTGATAGCGCGTCACAGACCAGAGTCGCGGTCATTCTGGTGCTCATTGGCCAACCAACTACTTGCCGTGAGTACCAGTCGATAACAACCGCTAAATACATCCAACCTTCGCTTGTCGCTAGATAGGTAATATATCCAGCTCATTTTTGGTTCGGTACTGTTGCATTAAAATCGTGCTCAAGCAAGTTCGGGGCAAAAGGAAGCCTATGCTTACTGTCTGTCGTACATTTGAACTTACGGGCGGCCTTCGAGACTAAGCTTTGGCGCTTCATGCTCGCGGCAATGGTTTTTACATCGTGCTTATTACCATTTACCTCAAGTTCTTTTTGAATATGCCTTGCAGCGTCGCGTTTCTTTTTATCATCAAAGACTTCTCGAACTTTGCTATCAAGCTGCTTTCGGTGCTCATTGCGTTGAGTGACTTTATGCCGATTATCAATCCAATAATAAAACCCACTTCGAGAAACCCCAAACACCTTAGCCATACGGACAATCCTATATTGCATCATGTGTTCGAGCATAAACTCATAGCAATCTACTTTAGATTTTCGCGATGTAGGTGGCCTTTTTTACGATATCTAGCTCTTCAGCTTGCTCAGCCAATAACCGTTTGAGTTTGGCATTTTCAGTGGCGAGTTTCCTTTCTCTATCGCTGATTTTCGCATCTTTTTTGACGGCTTTACGCCACCCATAAATTTGAGATTCATACAACGAATGCTGTCGTGCGACAGTAGCGACACCGACTTAGTCTGCTAACTTAAGTGCTTCGGCTTTAAATTCAGGAGCATGTTTGATTCGAGTTTTCTTAGTTGTCATTGTTCACTTCGTTAGTGATTATACTCACTTAACTCAGTGTCCAAAACTTCTGGTGCAGATCAATCCTGATTCTATTGAAAATCAAGCAACTTCAATGATCACGGGTATACTTCAGCTGACATTCAGGCTACACAATAACGAAGAAGGATTTACTCGCAGCTGCAATCACACTTGCTCGAAATTGATTCAAACATGGTTGCGCTTTGGGAAAATTATTAGGAGATCTTTCAGTATTATGCTCGAGGTGTACTAACATATAATGGTACACAAGTTTTATATGACGAGTTGGCTAGATACAAAAAAATTACAAGAGGTCATATGTTACCCCTATTAGGGAGAAAGGGACATGAATCGCTTCTCAAGTATACTCGTTACTATTGTTCTACTTTTAACTGCTTGTGATAGTTCAAACATAGCTACAGTTGATGACACATCTCCTGATGACGCTCCTGAGTTGGTCGCAGAAAACACCATAAATGGTGTGGTCGTTGCGAACAAAGTCTCTGGAGCTTCAGTGGAGGTTTACGCCGTTGATGATGACGGAAACGTTGGGCAGCTTCTGAATTTCAGTGAGGTGTTTACCAACGACGATGGCTCTTACACGATTGAAATACCAGAGTACAACGGACAAGTTCTCGTTATTTCTAAAGGGGGCTCATACAAAGATGAGGCGACCGGCCTAGCCATTGATCTCGCTGACACGGAGCTTCGAGTAGTCACCGAAGTGACGGAAGTAACAGATGACTCTAGTGCAAAAGGGAATGTTGCGGTTATCACACCTCTTACGGAACTTTCCATTCAGTTAATGGATGGTGACTTGTCTTCGAGTAATGCGGAAAAAGTAAATACTGAGATCGCCAATATCTTTTTTGGTGTCGAAGATCCTAGTTTGATTACCAAAACCTCTCCTGTCGTAGAGCCAGTTGACACCCCATCGGATGACACGCCAGCAGGCGGTACCCCCGCAGACGAACAAGCGAAAAGCGCGACGCTTAACTACAACTTGATCTTGTCTGGTCTGTCTAGCCTTGCGAAAGGGAGTAATCCAGTTGAAGCGCTAGCAGAAATTAAAGAAGACATTGTGGTTAACAATGGCGATTTAAGTAATGACTTTAAAGAAGATTTGATTGAAGGGGCAATGACTGTCCTTGACAGTCAAGGCATTGAAGTAGAACTTGAAAATAGCACCATTTTGAATGTCACCGAAGAGTTTAAAGAAGAGGTAAAAGCCAAAGTCTCTAGTGATTTCTATGCTAGAAAATTGCCGGAGTTGATTGAAGTGAAACCTGGCAATATTAATGCTTTCGAGCTGCTCATTAGTGAGCAACTTCGTAACATATTCGATTTCAAATTTTTTATTGTCAACAATAACGGCTCTCAGCAAGAGACCAACGCCGTACAAATTTCGACTAATGCACTTATAAACGCGGCGCTAATGGTTGAATTAACTGATAAAGAGACGGGGACGTCAAAAACCGAATATGTCAATTTCACCATTGTCGAAACCGTTAAAGAGTTTACTTACAGCATTGGTAATGTGAATAGTAATGGTCTTATTCCCCTGCAAATTAGCCAGACTTCAGGCGACGATGTTGAGACGGTGTTGAACAACATGTCTAAACGTACTATTGAAGTTGTTGAGATTAACCAGCAGACCTTCTTGAGAGTTCTGCAAGATGGTATTGCTGTATTAGCTGTGAGCTCGCTGGCAGACCGTGATGTCACATTCGCCAACTTCAGTTTTAACGTCATGGAAGATCGTAATAACATCCTAGATATCGAGTGGTCTTTTGATAGCGAACTCCTTATTTCTGATTACCGCAGCAACGACAACTTTTCTCTTTTCTATGAAATCAATGATGTGGAATTTGGGGAATTGGATGTCGTGGATAGAGGGCCGCTGTCATTGGATGACACGTTATCTTTTTACTACGTCAATCGTGATGGCATTCGTCTAACGAATAAAGTGTCGTCTGATCTATTTTCGATTGTTCAACGCACGTCTTTGAAAGACTTTAATCAACTTAAAAAACAGACCTTGTCGGTTGATAGCTTTGCGAGCGTTTTGGATTTGAATTTCCAAGAAAGCAATGTTGATTACTACGCTTCATTACTTGATGATAGCGATGTGTTTGTTTCGTTTGCCGATCTGCAATCGTTTGTTGATACGGCCGATCGAAGCATGAGTGCGTTTAAAGTGGTTCAGCAAGCCTCAGTCTCAGGAGACGTTGAATTGATTGAGGCCGAGACGTTCAGCGCAATCATTAATATCACCTTCGAGCCTAATTCATTGACCCACTATAAAGATGAAATTGTAGGAACCGACACGCTTTCCAGTATCGATGCGCTGCAGACGCTTATCATCTCGGTCGACAATAGTCTTGATGCCATTGCTAAAGTGAAAGGTTATGCCCTTGGTAACATTAGCGAGATTGGCGTTGCAGATTTTGATGCTATTTTGCATTTAACCCATTTTGATCCAGCACTGTTACCACATTATCAAACCGCGTTGCAGAACAATGGTGATTTTGGTGACATCACAGCGTTAGATCGTTTACTGCTCAACGTTAATCAAGAGCAAGCGTTGTTGGCAAGTGCCAATGGCATGATTGCCTCCGCACCATTAATGTTATCGGATTGGTTTGACGGTCAACTGATCTCTGCGTTTGTTGTAGAGAATCTCGACGCGTACAACCGCGAAATCATTGAGCGTCAACCGCTAGACAATTTTGCGGCCATTGTTGTGTTAGTGGATGAAGTCAATGACAGCGTTAGCGCAATCAATAAGATGAACCAAGCGGCCATCGCGAGTGATACAACGGAGCTGACGTTAAATGATTTTGAAAAAGTGCTGCATCTTGAAAACTTTGATGTAGAGAATTTTGATGCTTATCTGCAAGCCATCGCAGCCGAAGTGTCGATTACTGATGTTGCCGCGCTTCAAGCGCTCATCGACAGTGTCGATACCAGCATCAGCGCCTTGAGTGATGTTCAGCTTGCGGCGACCAATAACGACGCCTCGACCGTGACCACTGACACGCTCAGTGCGATTCGTGGTTTGACGTTTGACAGTGCTAACATCACTGATTACCAGAATGCGATAGGACAAGAAAGTGCGATAGCGGATGTGGCAGCGTTGCAAGCTTTGATTGACAGTGTCGATACCAGCATCAGCGCCTTGAGTGATGTTCAGCTTGCGGCGACCAATAACGACGCCTCGACCGTGACCACTGACACGCTCAGTGCCATTCGAGGTTTGACCTTTGACAGCGCTAACTTGACTGATTACCAAGATGCGATAGCGGCAGAAGCGAGCATCGCGGATGTGGCAGCGTTGCAGGCGCTCATCGACAGCGTCGATGCGAGCTTAGCGGCCTTTGCTGCGGTGCAATCGGCCGCAACCAGCAGTGATGCTTCTACTTTGACCGTCGATACCTTGACTGCTATCCGAGGTTTGACCTTCGACAGCGCGAACGTTGCCGATTACCAAGCGGCGATAGCGGCAGAGGCGAGCATCGTGGATGTGGTGGCGTTGCAAGCAGTGATCGACAGTGTTGATAACAGCGTCGATGCTTTTGCCAGTGTGCAGTTGGCGGCGACCAACAGTGACGTTAACGGTATCAGCAATGCCACCTTAGGGAATATCCTAGGTTTAACCTTTGATGGTGCGAACGAGGCCGATTACCAAGCGGCGATAGCGGCAGAGGCAAGCATTGCCGATGTGGCGGCGCTGCAAGTGCTGATTGACAGTGTTGATAACAGCGTTAATGCCTTTGCCAGTGTGCAGTTGGCGGCGACCAACAGTGACGTTAACGGTATCAGCAACACCACCTTAGGGA
>NZ_OANU01000164.1 GCF_900089835.1 Vibrio thalassae
AACGGCGGCATTACTGGATAGGCTTCTTCATCACTCGCACATCGTACAAATCAGCGGAGAAAGCTACCGATTAAGAGGAAAGAAAGCGGCTGGAACCATACCAACAGTTCTAGAAAATCTATCTGAAAGTACAAAATAATTACGTGGGTGGGTCAGTTTTACTTTGGCGATAACGTCGATAAGTGGATCAATTTTAAACTGGCGTTGACATCGGTTTAAGACCTCAAGCGCAATTGGCATTGTAAAAGCTGAAAAAGCAGTGAGAATGGCCATTAAATGGGTTGTAATGCTTAGGTTGTCCATTGATTGCCAGGGCGGGATTCCACTTTGAATAAATATTAGCCAAATATTATTTTTGAGCGATATTCACCAGACCAACCTGACTTTCTACGTTTGGCAGCCAAGCTATCTTTGTCACTCTCATCCTGCTTTATCGTGTTCAACGCAGCACGATTAAATGCCGCTAAGTGAGCAGCTCCATCTGGGTCTTTTACTTTTAGTTCATCTTCTCTGAATACGACATCAAGAACCCAATGAAGCTGGTTTTCAACCAACCAATGCTCTCTGACTGTCCGAGCAGCAAGTTCAACATCAACCTCTAATGAGCTAACATACCAGCGTGAATCTCTTGTTCCTTTTCCATTGCAAGTACGCTCACTTGCCACTTCAATAAAGCTTTTTATATGAGGCCACTTTTCTTTCAACTCAGGTGGGAGATTCGCCTCTATCTGCATGATATTACGCCATTCTTTGCGACCATGTCCTTTATTTTCTTGGGTACATTCCGCCATGCTATCTGGTTGACTATAAACAGCTGAAAAAGCTTCTGTCACATGCCCGAAAAGATTGGGTTGATTCTTTTTTAGCTGAATGGTGAAGTCACCATTCTTTTCCGTGATTTGCGCCATTGTTGGCGCTAAGCAATGCAGCGAGTCTAAGGTGACTATTGCATCTTTTAGGACTAAAGCATCTAGAACATCGTGAGATAAACTGATTTCTTTACCTTTGCCATGAGTAGACTGTTGATAAAGCATT
>NZ_OANU01000068.1 GCF_900089835.1 Vibrio thalassae
CAAAGAAGGCATCTGTAACTTTGCAAAGTATGACCGACTAACCAGCTCTATAATCGAGGCTGGCAATGTATCAATAGGATTGTTGCGTAGAAGAGCTCGCGGGATAAGAGATACCGAATACTTCAAACTGAAGATTAAACAGCTTTCAGTACCTGAGGTAAGTTCAATATTATACCCTTCTGTCAAGCTCATCTAAGCGGAGAAGAGCCAAGATGGTATTGGAAAAGGCAATGACACTGTTCTGTTTTTCGCTTCAATGTGGGCTGGCGTAAAGGTGATACTAATAGTGTTAACACCAATCTGAACATAAGGCTTGATGTCTATCCTACGCGCGACAAACATATTGGAAAAAGTGTCGACTTCGGTTCCGTTGATGACTAGCTTCGCTACCGTATCTAGGCGAGACAAGCATAATAATAGCTGCTGAGAACCTAGCTGCTGTTGGGTCAACTCAAAGTCGCGATGTATTTGCCACTCACACTCCCGAACCCACTGAACCTCTTGCTCATTACAGCCCCAGTATGGATCGTCGATAACACTCGCTTTAAGTAAAGCAGAGTAATTGTCACCTGGGATAGGCATTGTTACTTCAACTTCTGGTTTTTGTTTACTGGTTAACAGCCAATCACCGTTCAGATTTATTCTCGTCATACACTTTCCCTGATAGCTTAAAGACTTAAAATAACTATATAGTTTTATATGTACTCTTAAACTATATAGTTATCTAGTGAAACGAATGGGTTATGTGAACTGTTTATTTGTTGAATAATAAAAGTTTGAGCTCACCCCCAATCTCAGCGTCGATGCACAGAATCTTCTCACTGAGTGAGAAGATTCTTACAGCCTCAGTAGCCCATTGTGCGGTTTTAGTCGCTCTCGATCACACTTTTGGCTAAAACCATGTATAATGCGCGGCTATCAAACCGGTGATACTCAAAGTCAGTACCACATAACTATTCGGATGGAGGCTTAGGCCCGTCTCATCAAATAAAAGGTATAAGTATGTCTATTGAAGCAACTATGCTTGAACGCTGCGAAAACAAATGTGAACTATGTGGTGCTGAAACGGCACTTAAGCCTTTCGCGGTGGCTCCTCATACCCAAATCACGGTTGATCACGCGATTATGCTTTGTGACACTTGTTCAGGCCAAATTGAAAACCCTGAGACAATGGATGTTAACCACTGGCGTTGCCTAAATGACAGCATGTGGAGCCAAGTTGCTCCTGTTCAAGTGATGGCTTGGCGTCAGCTTAAACGCCTTTCTAGCGAAGGTTGGGCTCAAGATCTTGTTGATATGATGTATCTAGAAGAAGAAGTCGCAAAATGGGCAGAGCTAGGTTTAGATGAAAACGTTGAAAAACCACGCGATGTAAACGGCGTAGAGCTTAAAAAAGGTGACGACGTAACAGTAATCAAAGATCTGCCGATCAAAGGCTCTTCTCAAGTCATCAAACAAGGTACTGTGATTCGTGGTATTAGTGTTAGCGCTGACGACCCTAAACACGTTCAAGGTAAGGCTAACGGTCAAGCTATGTATGTGATTGCCGAGTACTGCCGTAAGAAATAATAGCGTTCTATTAACAGTGAACGAACGAAGAGCGACCTTAGGGTCGCTTTTTTTGTCTATAACTTAAACACGTTTCAACCAGTGCATGATCTAACCCTTCGCTCTGTCTCGAAAAAACGTATTTTGTCAGCCACTGGTCGCACGCCAAACGACTTGAGTAATGTTGTGGCTCATCCTCTCGCATTACTGATAATAAGATAACAGGCCGAGGTAAAAACGATAAACGCTGCTAGATTTTCCAGCGGCTAGTCTAGGTCAGAATAGTAGAGAGAACATCCGCAAAGTATGGGGAATTGAATAATGCAGAATAGTAGCAGTCGTAGCAAACCATCTCATATCCAATCGAATTGCTATATTCAGTGTAGCGGCTTTAGCGTTAAGTGCTGACACGACTAATTGGTACGAGTTGGTTTGCAGGCAGTTATGTTGGTTAGTCTTCAGTTTGCGACCATTCTTCGCAATCAGGTAATTCGAAGCCGATCTCCATAGCGTCTAGCCATTCGAGTGCTTCTTCGTTTGTTTGTGTTTCCATAATGTCATCCTTCTTACATCAAGCGCCTTTGAGTCTACGGTCCTAATTACCAGACCACGTACTACAAATCGCTTGAACACTCGTCATAGAGTTCTACCTAACCTATATGACAACAGTAAGAAACCCAAGACAAATCGACATTAACTTTGATGCAACTCATTGTTAAACGATTGCGGAGGTAATGAATACACGCCCCCGCCCCATAACTGTACACAATTATATACAGTTAATAAATATTAGTTTACATTTCGCTTGTGATTTAGGTTATTACACTGCATACTCTTCGAAAATTCAGCATTAATAACTCGATATCGAGTTTTCGTTACAACGATAATGCAAATCACCCTACAAGCTGTAAAGTAGAATGTACAATGAAATCTAAAGTTCTAGGAAGTACCCTTATAATTGCAGGTACCACGATAGGTGCCGGTATGCTTGCCCTTCCAATAGCATCTGCCGGAATTGGTTTTGGCACCTCTTTATTGCTCATGCTCGCATTATGGGCATTAATGGCATACACCGCCTTATTAATGGTCGAACTGCATCAATATGCCGATCATTCTGCGACACTGCATACTCTTGCTAAACAAGTTCTCGGCAACAAAGGCAAATACGTGGCAAGTTTCGCCGTACTGTTTTTGTTCTATGCGTTGTGTGCTGCCTACATCGCTGGTGGCGGAGGCCAGTTTGCAGACCGTCTAGATGCGATACTTGGCATACGTTTATCAAGCACTGCAGCTACTCTTCTCTTCACCGTTCTCGTCGCTCTAACGGTTACTATTGGTACTCATGCGGTTGATAAACTCAATCGCGTCCTATTTACGCTAAAGCTTATTGCCATGGGTAGCGTGCTATTCTTGTTAGCACCTAATCTTACTCAAAGCTATTTAATGAGCATGCCTCTGCAACAAGGTCTGATCATTGCCTCGATTCCAGTTATTTTCACCTCTTTTGGTTTCCATGGCAGTATTCCTGCTATCGTTAACTACCTTGAGGGCGATACTAACGCTTTGAAAAAAGCCATTATCATCGGTTCCAGCTTACCGCTTGTTATCTATATTTTTTGGCAAATCGTAACCTTAGGTGTGGTGCAACAGAGCACGCTTATCGCCAATGCAGGTCTATCAAACTTAATTGGATTGCTTGCCCAGGCCGTTCACGTGGACAAGTTAGCGACCATTATCGGCATCTTTGCTGATCTTGCCTTAGTGACGTCCTTCCTCGGTGTTAGCTTAGGGCTGTTTGAATACTTGAGAGATATCGGCAGAAAATTAGCCGCAAACGGGTCTTCAGAGCCAAGCAAAACCCAACCTTTATCGTTTTCGAAACGTGCATTAGCCGCACTCGTCACGTTCTTACCGCCACTTTGCTTTGCTTTATTCTATCCACAAGGTTTTATTACGGCATTGGGTTATGCCGCTATCGCGCTTGCTGTACTGGCGGTATTCCTACCAACCGTCATGGTGGCAAAAACTCGTAGACAGTCAGTCAACCAAAACGGTTACCGAGTGGGAGGCGGTGCCATTGCACTCTACACATCCATGCTATTTGGCGTCGTTATCGTGTTTTCTCAGCTATTGGTAACATTTAAGATCCTCCCTGCTCTCGGTTAGTGAAGTGATCGATATCACATTTAAAATGAGCCAAGCTATATGTATTTCATAAAATGTCGATATCATACCAAGATTGAAGGCCCTCAATGAGGGCCTTTCGTTTTATTAGTCTATTCAAATAACAATATCACTCCCGGGGTTATCATGAGAGAAGTGAAATTTAGAAAGATCGACGCCTTATTCATAAAGATGTCGATCAATGACAAAATGTGGGTGCTTTTCGCCCTCTTTTTTTCCGCACTTACCTTTTCAGCGGTTGGTCGTTACCAAGACAGCATCTCAAGTGCCGAGCAGCAAGCCATCACTAATGCTGAAGCCAAGCTCTCTGGGTATTTAGAAGCGAGCGCAGCGTTTAAACACACAGACTTTTTGAAAAGCGTCAACGTAGTGAAGTCTTCCGGTCAATCCTCTTCGATTAACAATGGTATGGTGACTGCAACAGCAAGAGGAATGGACGGTACGATGTACAGCCTGACTACATCTGCCCTAATGCAAATCGACAATGCGAAGTCTCAGGCGCTTACCTCTTTAGCCCTCAGTTATCTTTGGCTTGTGCCATTTGCAATCTTTAACTATTGGTTAGCCACATTCCTAGGTGGTGCGCTATTTACTCTATATTCTACCACTCAGAAAATTGCTGAAGGGGATCTGACTTCTCGACTTAACTTTGTCGCTGGTCGAGATGAGTTTGGGACAATTGGTGTAGCGCTCGATCGCGCCATGGATACCTTAACTGAGCTTGTCACCACAGTAAAATCATCAGCCACGAGTCTTGAAGAAACCGCTTCTTCTTTCCAACAAGAAATGGCAAAGAGTAATAATCAGATCAGCAATCAATACGCTTCTCTCGATTCCGTTGCCACAGCAATGGAGCAAATGACAGCCTCTGCCCAAGAGGTCTCCAACATTTCTCGTCAATCAAATGAACAAGCCGAAGAGGATACCAAGCAAGTTGAGATAAGCTATCAGCGCGTCCAGCAAGCGATCAACGACATTAATCAATTGTCAGCCTATATTGAAGAGGCCTCTCATTCTGTGGCCGCGTTAACAGACAACACGACTCAAATCAACGAAGTCATCACCACCATCAATGCCATCTCTGAGCAAACTAACCTACTTGCTTTAAATGCTGCCATTGAAGCAGCACGAGCGGGTGAGCAAGGTCGCGGTTTTGCTGTTGTGGCTGACGAGGTTCGTACTCTGGCAGGAAGAACCCAAACTGCGACGGTTGAAATTCAAGCGATGATTGAAAAGCTTCAGTCGGAGAGCCAAAACATTGCGGCTATTACCCAACAAACTGTTGAACAAGCAGATTCAAGCAGTGCTTTGATCGCAGAAATTGGTCACGATGTGAACTCAATCGCTGACTCATCTCGTGCAGTTATGGATATGAGTACACAGATTTCCACCTCTGCAGCGGAGCAAAGCGCTGTGGCGGCCGAAATAGCAGCAGAGTTAAGTGGTATTCGTATCCAGTCTGGGACCATTCGCGAAGTGGCAGAACAAAGTGAAGTTGGTGTGACAAACTTATCCAAAGCGAGCAAAACGTTGGGTGAAGTACTCACTCGGTATCGTACCTAATTCATACTCAGCATGACTCATTGAGTTCATCGACAAAAAGCCAGCATATGCTGGCTTTATCAATACTGTAACCCATAATATAAAGCCGAGGGTGAGACCTAGATAGATGTACCTGACATTGAGCTTTTAACTGGCAGTTTCTTCTTTTGGTCAGCATATCTATTACCCCTATACCGACTCACGCCAGCTATTAGTGATATAAGTCGCATTAGCGGATGAAAACAAACGGTTTTCCACTCTAAATATTTGAGCTCGTATTACTATTAGGAGATTCAAACTAACTTTGAGTCGTTTGGGAAAATATGACACATAAAAAATCACAAGAAGCCTTAGCAGGGCTATGTCCCGAGTGCGGAGCCAACGAAGGCTTGTTATCTGAAGACAACGAAACATTCTTGTGTGCAGAGTGTGGCTATTACACTTCGGAGCTGACTAAACAAACTATAAAAAGCTTCCACCGAAAATGTAACTCAAAGTCTTTAAAACCGCTTACTTTGAGCTGTTCTGTTCACTGATATGTTCAACCACTTGCTTCATTGATGTTAAGCACGTCGCACTATTTTGCTCATAGTCACAACAGGTGGCAAAATGGATCGTTCTGATTCCTGCTGCTATTCCCATTTTGACACCTTTTGAGGTGTCATCAATATAGAGACACTCATTCGGCAAAAAGCCCATCATAGTGACTGCATATTGAAGAAGATCCGGCTCAGGTTTCCAACTGTTAGCATCAAAGGCCGAGATGACTTTACCTTGAAACTTTTCGCTCAATCCAACAATTGAGAGCATTTTTTGCGCTTTAGATATGGGGCTATTCGTGACGACACAGTATTCAATGTTTTGTTGGTCCAGATGAGATAACAGCTCTAATGCACCTTCCATTGGTCTGAGTTTTTGGTCAAACAAACGTTGTGTTTCGTTTCGGTAGATGGGCTCTAGCAAATCTAGTGATACATGACTTTGAGTGAGTGATTGGGCAGAAGAGAGGACGTCGGCTATCTTGCCACCAGCAAAATTATCCGACACCGCTTCTAAGCTTAACGATACACCTACATGCTCAAACGTAGCAACAATCGCCTCACAACATAACCTTTCACTATCGACCAGTGTTCCATCACAATCAAACAACACACACTTTACTTTTGACATCAAACACCCAGCCTTACAACACTTATTTTTCGTAGAATATTAATATACTTCTACGATCAATTTGTGGGGTTAGGCGTGAGTTTTTATATATTATTTAACTTGATGAGTGAAACTTCCAAGCAGATCACCGTTTTTCAATCCAAAGCTCAGATTCTTTTGCAATATCTAAGGTTTGTATTAAAGAGGGGATAATCGCCAAAGGATTGGTATTTTGTTGGTTGCCACAAACGACAATATCAGAAAACAGAACGACCGATTGCTCTTTACACATAATCGTCGCGGCACAAGGCTCTGTATTATCAAAGCCCACATACAAGTCGTGCGTCTCATCTAAAATTATTTGTGCGAAAAACTCTACA
This sequence comes from Vibrio thalassae, assembly GCF_900089835.1. GTDB lineage: Bacteria > Pseudomonadota > Gammaproteobacteria > Enterobacterales > Vibrionaceae > Vibrio > Vibrio thalassae. The sequence goes on from NZ_OANU01000068.1 coordinate 6,804, forward strand.
ACAGCATTTTGATGCTGCTCTACAGACCAACGTTTCGCCTGTAACAAAGCGAACATAACGGTGAGTCTATGAAAATCTACTTTATGCCACTCTATGTTCAATGAATCATCAAACTCAGGCTCAAGTGAATCTAAGTAGTTGCTCGACAAAGACTCCTGATATAATTCCCGCCCCTGGACACTTTCGGGAGTTGGGAAATCAACATCTATCTGGCTCGCTAGCCATTGATTTTTGTTGCTATACAGTCGTTCGGCGACATTTTTCATAATAATCCTGTTCGATTTTTCGAGTAACCTTAGTTATGGTATACAAAAGCGTTAATAAAAAGGAATGCTCTACTATGTTAAAAAAGCTCTTGTTGGTCCCGGCTCTGACACTCGCCTTATATGGGTGTGGTGATAAAGAGGTGGGAGATGTATCGCTGGGTATGTTCACATTAAAAGATATCAAACTCAATACTCTAACCGATCCTATTGTTACAGGAGTCACTTGCCACATCGCAAGTATTGAAGCTGATTTGAGCCTTTCTGACCCGAGTGATAGCTCTATTTCGTGTCGACAAACTGGTAAAATTACGCCAGAAATGATCGCACAAATAGATAAGTCGAAATCGGGTGAAGTGGTATTTAAGAAGTCCAAGAGTATCTTCTTTAAAAGTATGAAGGTACGTCGAATTTTTGACATAGAAAATCAGACACTTATGTACCTATCCTATTCTACTAAAGAAACATCTGGAAGCTTTAAACATAGCTTGTCGACAGTGCCTCTTTGGAATACAGCGGCCTACGTCGAACAACCGGTAGAAATCGCACCGTAAAATGAAGCGGGTCATTCTACTGAGCTAGAATGGCCCCTCGATTCATGATTACTTACATCGCCCCGCTCTTGTACAACCGTCACAGCCAAAAATGGCCAACATACGATCACAAAACACATAAGTGGTGTTTTTTCCTTTCGTATTGGTTTTAACTTCCATCAGTGCTTCATCGGCAATGGCTAATAGCTGCTCTTCTTTACCTTGTTGCATCGTCGCAACACCAAGACTGACCTTAATGTTGAAAGCCTCACCAATGGTAGAATATAGCGCTCTATTGGCCACGGCCTCTCTCACTCGCTCAGCAAACTTATAGGCATCTGGAAGTGATGTTTTGGGCAGCAATATGGTAAATTCATCGCCACCAAACCGAAAACAGAAGTCTTCTTCTCTCGTCGATTCTATTAAAATCTTGCCTACGGTTTGCAAAACATAATCGCCAACAGCATGTCCATATCGGTCGTTAATCGACTTAAATCCATCGACATCTAACATCACACAGCAGATTTCTTGATCATGGCGTTTAAAAGCGGCAATTTCATGCTTCATTTGCAGTTCAAGGAATCGTCGGTTATACAGTCCAGTCAACACGTCTCTAACGGCGAAAAACTCTAGCTCATTGTGCCGCGCTACAGTCTAAGAAATATCAATCGCTAGTCCGAATATTCCGACCACTTCGTTATGACTGTTGAAGATGGGTGATTTCATATTCTGATAGTGTTTTACTTCACCCGACTTCAGAGTATTCACTTCAATGTTAGACACGGTGTTTCCGGTCAAAACCGATTGGTCATTTTTGATTAAGTCACATACCTCTTCAACGGTAAAAAACTGACTGTCGTCAAAACCAATGATTTCTTCACGGTCGCGCCCAAATAAACGACAGACCGCCTCATTGACATAGGTATAACATCCTTGCTTGTCTTTGATAAAAAATAGCAATCCATGCGATCAAGCACATCTTGAATTTTTTCAGGGCTTAGATTCAAAATATCCAATATGCAATCCGTATCACTAACATTATTAACAGATTAGTAGTCTGATCAATCATGTCAAGGCTAAGGTTATGCCTTGGTTAACGGTCTGATTAAAGTTTAGATTTCGCCCACTCGATTTTGGCCTTAAATCACAAAAATACTGCAATATTATGAAACATTATTGAAGTCGTTGTGATATGATGCCGCCAAATTTTGTTCCGTCAGCCTTTACTATGAGATTCCCTGGACAACGTAAGTCAAAACACTATTTCCCAACGAGCAAGAAAGATCTGTCTGTTAGCCAAGCTCAGTCAGCTCCCAAGCTATTCCGACCAACCATTATTGGTGTTGGACAAACGATCGTGGATATCGAAGCACGAGTAGACGATGCTTTTCTTGCTAAATACGACCTAAGTAAAGGCCACTCTTTAGTACTAGAAGAAAGTAAAGCCGACGCGCTTTACGACGAGCTGGTGGCACAAGGGCTAATTACTCATCAATTCCCAGGCGACACCATCGGCAACACGCTACACAACTATTCAGTGTTAGCGGATAGCAAGTCTGTTCTGTTGGGCGTTATGTCAAAGAACATCGAAGTGGGTTCATATGGCTACCGCTACCTGTGTCGTACTTCTTCACGTATGAACCTAAACCATTTGCAGACCGTTGACGGTCCAATTGGACGTTGTTACACCCTAATCACTGATGATGGCGAGCGAACTTTCGCGATTAACGAAGGTGAAATGAACCAGCTTAAGCCGGAAAGCATTCCTGAATCGGTATTTAACAAAGCTTCCGCACTTGTTGTGTCATCATATCTAATGCGCGGTAAGCCAGAAGACCCAATGCCAAAAGCGGTGGCACGTGCCATTGAGATTGCGAAAGCGAAATCGGTGCCTGTTGTACTGACTTTAGGCACAAAATGGGTAATCGAAGGTAACGAGAAGTTCTGGCAAGATTACATCAAAGACAATGTCACTATCGTCGCGATGAATGAAGAAGAAGGTCAAACTTTAACTGGATTTTCTGATCCTTTGCTGGCTGCTGATAAAGCATTGGAATGGGTTGATCTTGTGCTGTGTACTGCTGGCCCTGATGGCCTATATATGGCGGGTTATTGTGATAACGTCTCTCTTCGTGAAACAACGCACGATATACTGGAAGGCCACATCGCAGAGTTCAACAAATTCGAATTCAGTCGTGCTATGCGTAAAGCGGATTGTGCCGATCCACAGAAAGTGTACTCGCATATTGGTCCTTATCTAGGTGGCCCATTGGAGATAAAAAATACCAATGGCGCGGGCGATGGCGCACTGTCTGCCCTGCTGCACGACATTACTGCCAACGATTTCCACAGTAACAATGTGCCGGGTTCAGACAAACACGTTGCGCCTTGTTTGACGTATTCTTCTTTATCGCAAATCTGTAAATATGCGAACCGAGTAAGCTATGAAGTGCTTACCCAGCATTCGCCAAGACTGACACGTTCACTACCAGAGCGTGAAGATAGCTTAGAAGAAGCGTATTGGGAACGATAAAAAAAGAGGCTTCGGCCTCTTTTTGTTTTCAAAACAATCAACTAAATAAACAGTGGTTAAAATTAGAACAGGCTGCTGAATATTTAACTTTACAAAGCATTTTTAACCAGTATTATCCTGACGCAAACGTTTTCCTCAACAATTTTGTGGCTTTTAAGGACCGTTAATGCTATCTGATATTGATATCTGTCGTACGACGTCACTTTCCCCTATTTCTGAGATTGCCAAGCAATCCGGGTTACTCGACTCTGAGTTTCATCCTCAAGGTCTTCACAAAGCAAAAGTTTCACTAAACGCGGTAAACCGACTCAAAGACAATATTGATGGCAAACTTGTCGTCGTTACTGCTATCACCCCAACGCCACTTGGTGAAGGTAAAACCGTTACTACTATCGGATTGTCTCAGGGCCTAAAACAGCTTGGTCAATCGGTGATGGCCTGTATTCGCCAGCCTTCAATGGGCCCTATTTTCGGAGTCAAAGGTGGCGCGGCTGGTGGCGGGTATTCCCAAGTCGCACCAATGGAAGAGTTGAACCTTCACCTGACTGGCGATATTCACGCTGTCACAGCGGCGCACAACCTTGCCGCCGCTGCCATTGATGCTCGCATCTATCACGAACAGCGTGAAGGCTATGACGCGTTTGAATCTAGAACGGGCCTAAAAGCGCTGAAAATCGATATTAAGAATGTAGTTTGGAAACGTGTGGTTGACCATAATGATCGTGCTCTTCGCATGGTGACTGTGGGTCAAAATGAAGTGAATAAAACCATCAATGGTTATGAGCGTGAAGACGGTTTCGATATTTCTGCTGCTTCAGAATTGATGGCAATTCTGGCACTGTCAAAAGATCTCAAAGATCTTCGTACCCGTATCGGGAGAATCGTCGTTGCCTATTCTTTAGACGGAGAACCGATCACAACGGAAAATCTTCAAGTCGCTGGTGCTATGGCTGTGAGCATGAAAGAGGCGATTGAGCCAACTCTGATGCAAACTCTTGAAGGCGTCCCGACACTGATTCATGCCGGGCCATTCGCGAACATCGCTCATGGTAACTCATCAATCATAGCTGATAGCATAGCAACAAAGCTGAGCCGTTATACCATCACTGAAGGTGGTTTTGGCTCTGATATGGGTTTTGAAAAAGCCTGTAATATTAAAGCGTCTGCGACCGATAAAAAACCCGATTGCGCGGTCATTGTCGCAACACTTCGTGGGCTAAAAGCAAATTCTGGGTTGTATGATTTAAAACCAGGCATGCCTATTCCAGATTCTATTTATGGTAACGACCACGATGCGTTGAAAGCGGGTTTCGAGAACTTAAAATGGCATATCAACAACGTCGCTAAATATGGTGTCCCTGCGGTCGTCGCCATCAATCGCTTTCCTCAAGATAGCGACGAAGAACTTGCTCTACTAAAGTCTTGGGTTGAAGCACTGAACCAAAATTGTCGTGTCGCTATCAGTGAAGGTTTCGCTAAAGGCGGCGCCGGCACCATGGACTTGGCACAGCAAGTGATTGCTGCGTGCGAAAACGTGGCTAATTTTAAGCCTTTGTACACACTCGATCAACCAATTGAATCTAAACTGATGGCTGTGTGTGAAAGTGGCTACGGAGCATCACGAGTTACGCTATCGTACCAAGCACAAAAACAACTAAAGCTGTATGAAAAGCATGGGTTTAATCATTTAGCCGTTTGTTTAGCAAAAACGCCTCTGTCTATCACTACCGATGGTAGCATCAAAGGTGCCCCTACCGACTTTGATGTTGTGATCCGTGAGCTTAGGCTTTGTGCCGGTGCCGGCTTTATCTATGCGTTGTGTGGCAATGTGATGACGATGCCAGGTCTGCCCGATAAACCGGCGTTTATGTCCCTCGATCTTGATGACGATGGCAATATTATTGGCTTAAGCTAATTTTAGCTTACACACTGATTTATCAGCAAAAAAAAAGCGACGTTACAACGTCGCTTTTTTTTGCATTTTAATATCACTACTGCGCGACAATTAGCGTCAGTTCTACTCGCCTATTACACGCTTTTCCAAATTGAGTTTGATTGGTACACTCCGGTACATTCTCACCATAACCACGGGTGTAAATTATCTGTCTAGGTACCTGCTGGTTAATCAACGTCTGTCGAACCGACTCTGCCCTTTTATCTGAAAGCCTGTCGTTAAGAGCGACCGTACCGGTATTGTCAGTGTGTCCACCTATCACGACATCAATACCCTGTTGGTTAGACAAAAAACTTGCCAGCTGCTGTAGCCAATGTACCGATGTCTTTGCGACATGCGCGGAGCCAGTATTAAAGTGTATCTGTTGTTTTAGGCGGATCATCACATAATCGCCAGGCACTAATTCATAATCGAGACCATTATTGACCAAATAACTTTCCAGAACATTCCAAGACTCGGTCCGCGTCTGCCCATACGGCCCTTCAACACTGGTCGCGGCGATCATTGGCGCATCTGCCCACTCTGGATGCATAACATCAAATTCCGAAGCTGGCGCTGTTTGCAGCATATCTGGGAACAGTTTACTCGTTGTCGATGAGACTGCACTGCAACCTGAAAGTAAGGTGGCAGCCAATACCAACCCTGCCTGTTTCAACGTAAACATGTCACTCTCCAATCATTCCTTTATCCGCTGTTATTTATCGACCATCCAAATCGAAACTTTATAGTGAACATGAAAAAACATCGAGTCCACGGTTTCGGTTTGTAACGATTTGCCGAGCTGAATTGCTTGTAAGCAGACTTAAATAAACGTTAAACTCTGTGAGTTATTTTCCTATAGAAGCTTAAACATGTTTAAAACTCTTACTAAAACTCTATCTGTTATGGCCTTCGCTCTCGTTGTTGCAGCGTGTAGCGAGTCTGACACTGCTCCAGTTGAAGGCAAACAATACCGTACACTCGATACCAATCTGAGTACCCTACGTTTACCTCAAGTGACGGAAGTGTTCTCTCTAGGCTGTGGTCACTGTCGTAATATTGAGCCAATGCTACCTGAACTAGAGTCATTGACTGACAGTAAGTTAGGTAAGGTACATGTCATGTTTAATGAGAGTGCTCAGATCGCTGGCATGTTGTTCTATTCTGCCGTTATGCAGTCTGAAAACAATATTGTCCCTGCCGATATGCAAGATGAGTTGTTCGCTCTAGTGCAGAACCCAGAGCTGGACGGTAGCGGTAAAAAAATCGAACTGGATCGAATCTTCGAATCTCGCGGTATGATTAGCCCATATAACTTGAGCGAAGAGCAACAACAAGAGCTGTTTAACTATATCCAAACAGCAGAAACGGTATCAACAAAAGCACAAATTAATGCTGTTCCAACATTTATCGTTAACGGTAAGTATGAAGTGTTGCTGACAGGCCACGAAAGCATTGATGAAATTGCTGAAACCATCAATTATCTAAAAACAAAATAATAATAAGGAACAACAGTGTCTAAAGTTTTAATCCCTCTCATCGTACTGCTGCTAGCAGCATTCATGATCTATCGTACATGGACGAACAGCAAAGCAGGTGAAGAGAACTTGCAGAAAGGCCAAGCATTTTTACAAGAAAACGCTAAGAAAGACGGCATTATTACGACTGAGAGCGGTTTGCAATATGAAGTCCTACATACCAGTGGCAACACCGAAAAGCCTGGTCCAAAAAGCAAAGTAAAAGTGCATTATCACGGCACTCTGATTGATGGAACCGTGTTTGATAGCTCAGTAGACCGTGGCACCCCAATTAGCTTTGGTTTGAATCAAGTGATCAAAGGCTGGCAGGAAGGTCTTCAATATATGTCTGAAAGCGACAAATACCGTTTATATATCCCTAGTACACTGGGTTATGGCAAGAATGGTTCCGGTCCTATCCCCCCTTCAGCCGTGCTGATTTTTGATGTTGAATTGATTGAAATTCAGTAATCGACGCCTCAAAATCAAAAGAGCACCTCCAGGTGCTCTTTTTCGTTGTTCGAACAGCTGCTAATGACTATTGGCAGGATGGAACTCAAATCCACTTTCCGTTACTAAGTAACAATCCATGCCACCTGCATGGGCAGCTTGCAAACCTAATTGGGTGTCCTCAAATACAATACACTGCTTAGCTTCCACACCCATTTTCTTAGCCGCAAGCAAAAACGTCTCTGGGTTTGGCTTATGACTGTCAACATCTGTCGCAGAGACAACACTGTGCAGATCATCCAATACGCCTGCATGGGTCAGAAGTTTAATCGCTGAATCGCGCTGGCTCCCTGTGCCAATGGACATTGGCTTTATTCCTTTATACTGCTTAAACACCTCGAAAGTGTGTTCAATAGGCTTTCCTGTTAAAGGCAAGTTAGCAAAGGTATCCATTTTAAACTGTGATACTTCCAGTGGGTCTAACTCTATCTCGTAACGTTTAGCCACTTCATCAACGATCTTCACACTTGGCATTCCACCCAAAGAATGTAGCCATTGGCGGTCAAAAGGAAAATTGAATTCTGCTGCTGTCATTTCCCACGCTAAGACATGGTTGGGCATCGTATCGAGTAACGTGCCATCCATATCAAAGATAATTCCTTGATATAACTCTAAATTTAACAACTAAACAACCTCTGTAATGTGTTACTGACAAACTATTACACATTTATTATTAAAGGACAGCGTACGCTTACCGATATAATAGTTAATAATGAAAAAAGCGGCGTAGTTTTAGGTGCATTATTTAATGCTTTGCGTTTAGAAAATGCCTTATAAGTGACTAGAAATCAAAACGTTGATACCGTCCCCCGCTTAAAAAATACGCATGCAAATTCATAATACCAAATAATTACTAAAATATATCACTATCGAATATAAAAGGTTGATAATAAAAATAAAGCACCAGCTTCTACTTTTAGGGTCTATTTCTGTCCTAGCAATTGCCTCAATGCTAATGTCCAGTAGCTATTTCGCCAGAACCACTGACAACCTTACCTACGCTCTGGCTAAACTTAGTCAGCTAGAAGTCACTTTATTGAATCTTCGTAGAAACGAGAAAGACTTCCTGTTACGTAAGGACGAAAAGTACCTAGCCAAGTTCAAAGATAATGCAGACAAATTTCGCAATCAGCAAAATGAGCTAGCGTTTCTCTGCCGAATCAACTTACCGAAGAACTCAATGCCTACGAGCAAGCGTTTACTAAATTGGTTGATGGGTACGCCATTCTTGGCCTTAACCTGTCACAAGGGCTGACCAAACAGTTCCTTGATGCCTTCCACAACGAATCGAACCGTAACATTACTCGAGAATTGTTGCAGTACCACGATGACGTTATGTTCGGCGATCGTATCGGTGTCACACCAACAACCAACCCGTCACTTAATGCATTGGGTAATAATGTCCTTAAGCAAAGAGAAACGATAGGCTTCGCCTACGACCAAGGTTTACTCGGACTGACGCGCAGTAATTCTCATAAAATTGAATCAGATTTTGAAAACTTTAACGTCCGACTCAATCGAGTACTTGATGAAAAGATTCAAACCATTATGACCGCCAAATGGACGATTTCACTATTACTGCTGGTGATTATCGCTGCGCTAATCACCTATATCGTCAGAGCGATTAACCTCAACGTAAATCGCTTACACTCAGCGATCGCTGATACTGCGGAGCACAATGACTTAACCAAACGTGTATCGGTGAAAGGTAACGATGAGATCGCCTCTATTAGTAAGGCGGTTAACTCGCTACTGGATAATTTTGCATCGCTTGTTGGCAACACACAAAAGCAATCGTCAGAAATCAGAAGCAGCAGTACTAACATGGAAGATGAACTGGAAAACGTGATGCATCAATTCCATAGCCAAAGCGATCATACCAATTCTATGGCAACCGCAGTTCAACAAATGGTCACCACCATTGATGAAATCGCACAAACAACCCATAACGCTGCCGATGTCGTCAACAAAGCAGCCAGCAACTCACAAAACAGTCGTGCATTTGTTGAGAATACCGTCGGCAACATTGAATCTCTCTCTTCCGTGCTGGCAGAAAGCAACGAAGAGATTCGCTCGTTAAACGAACATGTCGGTAAGATCGGTGGTGCCGTTCATATTATTCAAGATATCGCTGAACAGACTAACCTTCTGGCCTTAAACGCAGCTATTGAAGCGGCTCGTGCTGGTGAACAAGGTCGAGGATTTGCCGTAGTTGCAGACGAAGTGCGTGCTTTGGCAAGTCGCACACATCAATCAACGGAAGAAATCACTAACCTTGTGAGTGCGATTCAAGCGCAAATGACGACGGTCGTTACTGATATCGAGCAATGTAACTCACAAGGAGCGGAGACCTTGTCTGCTGCTGCAAAGCTTGATAGTGCCTTGCAGCAGATCTCTGAAGATATGGCAGAAATTCAGACGAATTCTGAGCAGATAGCGGCTGCAATTGAAGAGCAAGGTATCGTGATGAATCAAGTTGGCGAGTCTATTACCGAACTTAACGAGATTTCCAATGACAATATGTCGAATGCGCGCAATTGTCTGGATGAGGTGAAGAACGTATCAAGCCAAACCAACAAAATGGACAGTGCCATTTCTATCTTTAAGATTTAAGCGAGAATTACAGGATCGATTTTTGGAACGCTAACAATGAGGCCACCTATAGGTGGCCTCATTGGTTTAAACTACTTTTTCACTAATACCAACTCATGCTCCATGAGTTCGCGCACAAAGACTGATGGTGAGGATTGATAGGTCACCCAGACTTTGGTCTTCGCTCTCGTTAAAGCAACGTAGAACAAACGGCGCTCCTCCGCATGCTCATATTTGTCGGTTCCCAATGTTAGTGCATTATTAAGGTGAACAAATTTCCTCTTAGTCGGAAACTGACCCTCATCGGCCCCCACGACAATAACGTAATCCGCCTCTTTACCTTTACTGGCGTGACACGTCATGAACTCCAACGACAAATTAGCAAATTGCTTGCTCCACTCACTAAATAGTTCTGGTTTGTGGTAGTGATTACGTCCCAGCAGTAATACTGATTTAGCGCGTTTCGCTTTGCTATTCAGTTCATCAAGAATTTTCTCTACGCGATTGCCGTGCTCCACAATGACCGATTTTTGCTTCGCGGATTTATGACTCTTAATTGCTTTCGTTAACTGTGATGGGTTGGCTTGAATAAAATCAGACGCCACCTCTAACAATTTGTCATTAAACCGATACGTCGTATCAAGCAGGTGGATCGAAGCATTTGGGAAACGCTGCTCAAAGCCTGTCGTCAAGTCCACATCAGAGCCAGTAAATTGATAGATAGATTGCCAATCATCGCCCACAGCATACAGGGTCGCGTTGCTACCATCGGCCAGTTTTTGCTCACATAAGGCCTGAACTAACTCCAAACGATCAGGTGAGATATCTTGATACTCATCGACCATGACGAACTTCCACTCCGATTTGAACCTCGAAGAAGAAACCTGTTTGGTCGCCTTCGTAATCATCGACGTGAAGTCAATTTGCTCGTTGTCTTTTAGCATCTTTTGCCAAGCCTGAAAACAAGGCCAACATAGCCCTAGCTCACTATTGAGTCGAGTGTAATCCTCGTTATCAATGATCTTCTCTTGAATCGCTTTTTTGGACAGGCTTGTCGAAATCAACTGATCAAGCTGCTGCTCCAACCAAGCAATAAGTTTCGGATTCTCGCTTTGACTGCCAAGTTCTTCGTCACCCTTCAGATAAGCGATCGGCCATTTAGACAAGTGTTTTTGCCAGCGCTTGAAGTTCGTTGGCGTCATCCAATGTTTCTTCAACCAATCAATACACCAGGCTGTCTTTTGCGCTTGTTCCGTTGCCAGTGGGGTTAATTGAGGTGGTTGATTTTCCGTTTCCTTGAGGATTTTCAACCCTAATTGATGAAACGTAAGCACAGAAATCACATCGGCCGTTTGACCGAGCTTCTTCTCCAAACGTTGCTTCATTTCTTCGGCGGCGTCGCGCCCAAATGCCACCAATAAAATCTGCTCTGGCTTAGCTAGATGACTTTGCAGCAAATAGGACACACGAGCCATCAGAACACTCGTTTTACCGGAGCCAGCACCCGCTAAGATCAAGTTCTGATCATTATTATGTAAAACTGCCATTTGCTGAGAATAATTCAAAGGCGATGACTCCGACTGCGAGAACAATACCTGCCAATTCTCACACTCGTTCTCCAGCCATGCTTGGTTGCGTTCAGCCAGCACTGTCGCCGTATCATCCAACCAAGGTATCAGGTTGTTAACGCGGTTTGGCATCGTACGCATCGCTTCGGACAGTGACATATTGATATCAAGAAACTCCGCATTCACCTCATCCGCCCACCTCACCATGAGCGATTGAGGTAAAAACTGCGGTAAAGCACGCAAACGTCTTAGTTCATCTTCCCACTTCGGTAAGTAGCTATTAAGTAAACCGCACTGTCTACCATGCCATTGTTGATAGCAATTGACCGCATATTGGGCAAAATCTTGCGCTTCTCGCCACGGTAATCCCTGAATAACCCAACACACTTGTTTCCCTTGTTCTTCGTGGGCAAACACCGATACCGACGACCAAACTAGACCACGTTTAACACTCAGTCTCCCCGACCACTCACTGAATGGAATACGAACCTCAGCACGCACAGAGTGCAGTACCAGGCTATCACCATTGAGTTCTATAGAGCGGAATTCGTGGTGAGTAAATAATTCAGCGGTTGGGGAGGCAGTTAGCAGCATGTTGTTCTAAGGTTTCTAATCAGCAAATCTCCCACTAGTCTACTGTATCAGTCAACGATTTCCAGATAACTTTATGTAAAATATGCCAAAAGGAATAAAAATGCTAATTACGCGCTCCTAGTATCATTGACTGTCGAGTAAAATACGAACGTATTGTCTTCCATATCGAGTTCATCGACTTTTCAGTAATTCAACGACTTAGTTTTTGTGCTCCATCATATCGTCAGCATAAAGCTAATGTCTGATTTATCTGGTTTCTCATCATTAACACAGTTACAGAAGTGCATCCGTGTCGCATCCTGCCTGTTAACGTATAAACGTGAACACATAAACCCCAAAAATCTCAGACATTTTGCGCTATTAATCGATGAATAAAGATTAACTCGATTTTTTGATTAAGCTCACATAGCACTACCGTGGCAAACCAAATCTCTATCCCTACCCAACCGACTGATTTTTATGATTATATTTAGAGAATATAACTTTCTTTTATAGTGTCTATAAGACGACACCAGCGCTTAGCTCAAATAGAGTGCAGGACAAATAGGCACCTCATTAGGTGTTTACTGCAAAATCAATGAGTAAAAGACGATGGAGTCTAGAATGGCAAACCACTTAAGTAAGATTGCAATGGGCGTTGGGCTTATTGCTACATCTTCAGTTGCAGTTGCGGCGGACAAACCGAATATCCTAGCGATTTTCGGCGACGATGTCGGTTATTGGAACATCAGCGCCTATAACCAAGGCATGATGGGGTACGAAACCCCAAACATCGACCGTATCGCTAACGAAGGTGCACTTTTCACTGACCATTACGGTCAGCAATCTTGTACAGCAGGTCGCGCAGCCTTCATTACTGGTCAAGAACCTTTCCGTACTGGTCTACTTACCATCGGTATGCCAGGTTCAACACACGGTATTCCAGACTGGGCTCCAACCACTGCTGATCTACTCAAAGAGCAAGGCTACATGACGGCACAGTTTGGTAAAAACCACTTAGGTGACCAAGACCAACACTTGCCAACTAACCACGGTTTTGATGAGTTCTTTGGTAACCTTTACCACCTCAACGCTGAGGAAGAACCAGAAACTTACTACTACCCTAAAGATCCAGAGTTCCGCAAGAACTATGGCCCTCGTGGTGTCATCAAGTCTTTTGCAGATGGCAAAATCGAAGATACTGGTCCTATGACGCGTAAGCGTATGGAAAATGCGGATGAAGAGTTCCTAGAAACGTCTCTCGCCTTTATGGAAAAAGCCGTGAAAGCGGACAAGCCATTCTTTATCTGGCACAACACCACACGAATGCACGTTTGGACTCGTCTGCAAGAGAAGTATCAAGGTAAATCTGGTATCTCTATTTATGCCGACGGCATGTTAGAACATGATGACCAAGTGGGTATCCTGCTAGACAAACTGGACGAGCTAAACATCGCTGACAACACGATCGTTATCTACTCTACCGATAACGGTGCCGAAACAGTAAGCTGGCCTGATGGTGGTGCGACACCATTCCACGGTGAAAAAGGCACGACCTGGGAAGGCGGTATGCGTGTTCCTCAGCTTGTTCGTTGGCCTGGCGTAATTGAACCAGGTACCAAGATCAACGAGATGATGGCGCACCAAGACTGGTTACCAACACTGCTTGCAGCAGCAGGCGTTCCTGATGTGAAAGAAAAGCTGGCAGAAGGCTATAAAGCGAACGGCAAAGACTGGCGTGTTCACATCGACGGTTATAACTTCAAGCCATTCTTTGAAGGAAAAACCGACCAAGCACCGCGTGAGTCTCTGCTTTACTTTACTGCAAACGGTGAGTTAAACGCGGTTCGTTGGAATGATTGGAAACTCCACTTCGCAACACTAGAAGGTAACATCACAGACGCCGTTCGTTTCGCTCCTAATTGGCCGAAGATCATTCACCTACGTGCTGACCCATTTGAGAAAGCACCACACGAATCTGGTATGTACCTACGCTGGATGGCAGACAACATGTGGCTATTCGTACCCATTCAAGACGTACTTGGTGAATTCTTCCAAACTCTGCCTGACTACCCAATGCAGCAAGGTCAGATGATGAACCCAGCGGCAATCGACTATCAGTCTCTGGGTCTTCAGGGCAAAATGAAGCAACTCGACCAGCTTCAAAAGCAAGTACAACAAATGAAGTAATCTCCATAAATTCTCTTCATAAAAAAGACCAGCTTAGCTGGTCTTTTTTATTGTTGGTCAATCAAGCGAACCGGTTAATCAAGATTATCCATATCTTTCCATAAGCGAGTCGCCACTTCCCTCGCCTCTTTGTAGATAGGCTCGACATCGAATGGGAACTCACGGTTTAAGTAAGAGAACTTACCTTCGACCATCACACTATTGACGTTACTCGCGTTAAGAGCGAATGCAAAGTGACCTGGTAGGTTGTCAGCGACCAATGGTGTTGGCGAGGTATAATCAAGAATCGTTAGATCCGCTTTATATCCTGCTTCCAAACGACCAAACTTAGCACCAAAGTTACGACCGAGAATCTCATTACCGTTCCATAGATGACGCATAAAGCTATCAGGCCACATTTGACCACCTGCATCACGATGTTTAAAGAATGCAAATTTAAGCTCTTCAAACATATCAGCACCAATACCATCGGTACCAATCGCGACATTTTTGAACTGACGTAACTGATGGCTATAACCTACGTTGTTGTTCATATTTGAACGTGCATTGTGAACCAAGAAACCATCATGTTTGTTCAAGATACTAATGTCTTTCTCGGACAGGAAGAGTCCATGAGCAAGTAACGTTTTACTGTCTATTAAACCAAAGCTATCGAGGCGTTCCACAATGTCTTGGTCGTAATGGTGATGACTGTGTGTTACGTCATAGCGGTCTTCAGCCACGTGGATGTGTAAACCGCGTCCGGTTGCTTTCACCGCTTCCGAGAGCATTGCCATGCCTTTATTCGACACCGTAAACGGAGCGTGAGCACCGATATGAGCTTCAACCAAATAAGGTTCAACCCCACGCTCTTTTTCTGCATCGACAAGTTGTGCAAAGCGAATGTTCTCTTCCACACCTGCCGCCATTTCTTCAACGCCGCCGTTACGGTGTGTGGTTTCAAAACACGTCATACCGCGAAGCCCAGCTTTCAAAAAGCCCTTACGAAGCGTCGCCAATGACCCTTCGATGTAACTCGGTGAGGCGTGATGGTCGATAACCGATGTACAACCGTGACGAATCGCTTCTAAAGAGCAAATCAAACCACTGTAATACAACGCTTCCTCATCCAATGCTCGATCCATTCGCCACCACAGGTTTTTCAGGATAGAGATGAAATCTGGGCTCGGTTTGATGTCCGCCATAATGCCGCGTGCCAGTCCAGAATAGAAATGGTTATGTGAACAGACGATCCCCGGCATCACCAACTTACCGGTAAAGTCCTTCACTTCAGCATTGGGATACTTGGCACTTAGAGACTCGCCGACCTCAACGATAAGATCGTTTTCGATCGCAATATCAATGCCCTCCTTAATAAAGGCCGGCTCCATCTGTACTGCTGTTGCGTTTTTAATTATCAACATAATTCTGTTCTCCTTTTACACTTCTACAGCGCCAAGCAAGTATTTGTGGTTCGATAGAACGTACTGAATAATAGTGGCTTCATCAGCTAACGTTTCTGGCAACTCAATTTGACCATTTGAACTAATCGGATAGGTTGCGACTTCCCCTTGTGCTCTTAGCCATAATGTCTCGCCTTGTACTAAGAAGCCTGGGTTAGTGCTTGAGTCAAAATCCTCTTTTAGGCTAAACAGAGTAAACTTGTCTTTATATGGTTTGCTGTCCCAAGGGCAGAACTGAGCACAGTTACCACATTCGTTACAGTACGCATCAAGATGGAGTGTCTGATATTGATCTTTGAAGCCAGGAATCGGTAGCGACATGTTGGCGCGGTTAGGACAAACATCCACACACTTGCTACATACATAAGAACATTCTAGGCAACGCTCTGCTTCCTGTTTAACGAACTCATTGCGGTCATCTTCTTCAAGCTTGTTCGCTTCCAGAAGCGCAACTTTGATTTCGCCTTTCTTACGATATACTTCCGCCGCTGTGACTGAAGATTGAACTTTTGCCAAGGTCTCTGATTGAAGTTCACGTTCGATAATGGCCGATGCGGCTTTACGGCCACCTGATATAGCAGAAACAATTGACGATGGACCAGTTTGCGCGTCACCGAGCAAGAACACATTCTCCACTTGAGTTTCGCAGGTTTCCTTATTCACTGCTGGCCAACCGTCTTCGCCCATTGGCACACCAATACGAGTTAACACATCACGGTTAGCTTGCTCACCTACCGCGGTGATCACGGCACTGGCTTTTAGCGTGACCGTGTCATCCGTTGCCATTGGACGTCGGCGACCCTTCTCATCAGGCTCTCCCAAGGTCATAACACGCGCTATAATGGTGCCGTCTTGGTGGAATTCTTCAGGGTTGGTCAAGAACATAAAGTTCACGCCATCTTCTACCGCTTCGTCATACTCTTCTTTGTACGCAGGCATTTCCGCTTCAGTACGACGATACAGCACCGTAACTTTCTCAACTCCTTTGACTTTAAGCGCGGCACGGGCACTGTCCATTGCGGTGTTACCTGCACCCACCACTACGACATGGTCACCTAGGGCTAACGCTTCGCCATCGTTGTAACGACGTAAGAAATCTAGAGACTTGTAGATATTGTTATTGTCGCCCGCTAATTGGATTGGGTTACCCTTATCGGCACCGATACCTAGACAGATGTATTGATAACCCTGCTCTTTCAGTTGATCGATCGTAATATCCGGATTCGCGCCATACTCAAATTCGACCCCGTGCGCTTCAACGAATTCGATATCGTGTCTGATCGCCTTCTCAGGGATTCGGAACTGAGGAATAATGTGTTTCACCACACCACCTGCGCTCTTTTCTTTCTCGAAGATTTTCACCGGATGGCCAGCACGAGCGATAAAGTACGCCGCTGATAGACCTGCTGGACCGGCACCAATAACAGCGACAGACTGCTTGGTTGTATCCAAATTGGGATGATGCCATTTAGACTGATAACCATCCCAACCTTTATCTAACGCAATTTTCTTCATTTCACGAATGTTCAATGCACCTTCGTAATCGCGACGCGTACAGTTATATTGGCATTGGTGATCGCAAATATGACCTGTGATAGAAGGTAATGCGTTGCGCGCGTAAATCACTTCCAGTGCTTCGGTGTACTTTTGTTGTCCCATTAAACGTAAGTATTCAGGAATGTCTTGACTGATCGGACATGCCGTGACACAAGGTGCGACATAGCAATCTGTTAATGGCACTGGCTGTTCGACGGTAATTTCTTCAGGACCACGCCACTCTTTTTGCGTGTACTCTGCGCACAAAGATTTTTCAGCCAGTTTTTCCAAGCGCTCTAGGTTAACCCCGCGTATTGCCCAATCGGTACTGGCTTCAAGCTCTTTCGCACAATCTGCTAAACGCAAGTAGCCACCAGGTTTAAGCAAGTCTGTCGCCATCGTGATTGGTCGAATACCTGTTTCAAAGATCTCTCTAATGTTGAACTTGCTCGCACCACCCGAATAAGAAATAGGTAGTGTGCCATTAAATTCGCGGGATAGTTCCAAAGCCACATTGATAGATAGAGGGAACAGAGCGCGGCCAGACATGTACATTTCTTTGTCTGGTAAACGTCCTTTGTTATTTAGTGTGCCTAGCGTGTTAGTGAGTTTGACACCAAAGCCGATGTTTTTCTCTTTGCCCAGTTTCACTAAGCGATGCAACATGGCTTTCGCGTCTTGCATTTGCAAGTCATGGGGAAACGCTTCTTTACTCAGTGACACATAATCAAACCCCGTTTGATCAAGAATACCGCGCACGCGATCATAGCCAAGTAGCGTTGGGTTCAACTTAACAAACGTATTAATCCCTTTATCTTCGAGCATATATCGGCATATCGCTTCGATTTCATTCGGCGGGCAACCGTGCATAGTTGAGAGCGTCACCCCTTCGGTTAGACTCACTGGAATATCATCCACCATTTCGAATAACTGCTGAAGTTCTGCTTCTGATGTTCTGCTATTCAACAGTTTATTATTAGCAATAAAGTCTTTTAGCTCTGTTGAATATTGTGCAAACTTTGGATGCTTAGAAGAATCGAGCATATTATCAATATACTCTTGCATTGGCTCGGTCAAAATACCATCAAGGTCATAGCCAACACTCATATTAAAAATAAACGATTTCGCTTGCTTAGCCGCTTTACTATCAAATACTGACTCTAGTAGATGCAGCGCAAACCAAGCTTTCAAATATTCATCGTAAGCTTTATGTAACGTAAACTCAGTTGACCATTCGGTATTAAAACACTCATCTTCTGCGTCGATACATGGTTTAGCAATTTCAAGACGGTCTAACTTTTGAACCGTCTTAAGCTCCATGAAACGACCACCTGCAAGCCATGATGTAACGATGTTCTGAGCTAATTGAGTATGTGGGCCAGCCGCTGGTCCAACAGGGGTTTCGCAGTTTTCACCCCATACTGAGAGGTGTTGGTTAGTCTGTTTTTTATAGAACTGCTTTTCTGGGATACCGAAAATCGATTTGCTTTGATGATACTCACCAAACATGCGTTCAAGCAGCTCAGTGAATGGAATTGGGCGCATGATATCTCCCATGGTAACACTCCTTTATTAATTCGTTTGTACTTCTGTGTAAATGAATTAATGAGATAAGAGCAATCACTAAGCCAAGGTTGTCTAAATACTTAACATGAAGACAAATTAACTGCTATTTCGTGACAGAGGTCTGATAATAACGCCTATTGAGAATGGTTATTAATTTGATTAAAGTGTAATCTTATTTAATACTATTTTTCGTGATAGTCAGGTCGAGAGTTTTACTAATTCCATCTATCATAACAATAAAAAAGCTATCATATTGATAGCTTATTATTCTCATATTTAGTGTCTAGTTTGCGTTTAATTTTCTAATACCATTTCTGGCTGATAGGCTTGATCTATCGCTTTGGCTTTGCGTTGCCTTTGCAGTACATTTTCGTCTAGCTGAGTCTCTGAGTGGTTCCCTTGTTCAACATGTTCTAACCAAACTTTTAGCTGTGCACTCGTCCGCTGTCTTTGCTCCAACGTCAGCCCTGACACCAGCTGTTTTTGTTTGTCTACATGGGCATCAATAAGCGCACTTGCAATGTCATAGCC
Organism: Vibrio thalassae; assembly: GCF_900089835.1. Taxonomy (GTDB): domain Bacteria; phylum Pseudomonadota; class Gammaproteobacteria; order Enterobacterales; family Vibrionaceae; genus Vibrio; species Vibrio thalassae. The sequence continues at coordinate 26,091 of NZ_OANU01000068.1, forward strand.
TGTTTGGGTAAGCTGAACCACGACGCAACGTCTGTCACAATTTGAATGGTATCTGGCAATCAGCTTTTTACTTTCCAAGCGATCTAAACGATGAGTCATAGCGCCCGAGGTCAACATTAGCGACTGCGTCAATTCACTGGGAGTCAGACGGTAAGGTGCCGATGAACGCAACAGTGAAGCCAACACATCAAACTCACCCGTTTTTAAACTGTATTTGCGACATAACGTCGCCAGCTCTTGTTCTGCGCATTTACTGACACTCATTAATCGTCCAATTAGAACCATTGGCTCTGTATCTAGCTCGGGTCGCTCGTGTTTCCACAGTTCTGCTATACGATCCATTAGGTCCATATCTATCCCCTTACAACCAACAATAAGGGCACCACGAAAGTGATTCGAGGTGCCCTTGCTTTTATATACTAATAATCACGTTCATCGAGCTCATCGACATGCGTCTTAAATCGCCCAACCGCCCGCGTAGAACACCACCAATACGATAGTAATCAACACAGTACCAACGTTAAGTTTTTTCCATTCGCCTGATACTACACGGCCACATACTAGTGTTAGGAAACCAAGCATGATACCTGTCACGATGTTACCAGTTAGTACGATGAATACCGCACAAACAAGACCTGATAACGCATCAACAGAGTCATCGAGATTAAGCTTGCTGACGTTACTCATCATCAATAAACCTACATACATCAGCGCAGGTGCAGTAGCGTAAGAAGGAACAAGGTAGCTCAATGGAGCAAGGAACAGTAGCAATAGGAACAAACCACCTACCACAACGGCTGTCAGACCTGTTTTACCACCAGCTGCAGTACCTGCTGCAGATTCGATATAAACCGCAGCTGGCGCACCACCAACAAAACCAGAGAAAATACTACTGACTGAGTCTGACGTCAGTGCTTTACCACCGTTGATGATGTTACCATCTTTATCGAGTAGATTAGCTTGTCCCGCTACCGCACGAATCGTACCAGTCGCATCAAAAATCGCTGTCATAACCAAGGCTAATACACTTGGTAGAACAAGTGGACTTAATGCACCCATAATGTCCATTGAACCAAGTAGTGAGCTTTCACCTGAACCAAACGATGGCATGGCGAATACACCTTGGAATTTAACGCTTGGGTCAAACATCAGACCTAGCACAGAAATCGCAACAATAACCAGTAAAATGCCTCCAGGAACACGACGCTTCTCTAAGCCGAAAATCGCGGCTAAACCAAGTACTGACATGATTACTGGGAACGATGTAAACTCACCCAAGCTAACAGGTAGACCTTCCACTGGGTTTTTCACCACAAGTCCAACACCATTCGCTGCGATAAGTAGCAAGAACAAACCGATACCAATACCCGTACCGTGTGCAATACCAAAAGGTAGGTTTGTTAGGATCCACTGCCTTACCCCTGTAACGGTAATCGCAGTAAAGACCACACCCATTAAAAAGACCGCTCCCAGCGCAACAGGTATAGATATTCCTTGCCCGAGCACCAAGCTGAAAGCGGTAAAGGCGGTTAGGGATATCGCACAACCAATAGCCATCGGCAAGTTAGCCCAAAAGCCCATGAGCAGTGAACCAAATGCCGCAACCAAACAGGTAGCGATAAAGACGGAGCCTTGATCGAACCCAGCAACACCAAGCATGCTTGGTACTACGATCACTGAGTAAACCATAGCTAAGAAGGTAGTAAGCCCAGCAATTAACTCTTGCCTAAAATTACTACCACGTTGTGAGATTAAGAAGTAATTGTCGACCCAACTATTGCTGGTAGACGCGGGTTTATCTTCAGCAATCTCCATCGTACTTTGCTGATTTGAGATATTTTCGGACATGTTATATTCCTTTTCATTAAGTCTTGGTCATCCCTTGTATTGAGACCAATGCATCTGCTGTATTTGCTATATTTGCCATAAAATCAGCTGCGCTCATAAACCAAACACCCGTCAACGTAGGTACGATAAATACTTCTATCGTCGCCGAGGGTCATGAGCACAAACAGTTTTTCAATAAGTTCAGAAGAGTTGTCGTATCGAAGTTGCTGTAGCGGTGTCGCGCAAGGATCAATCACAACAAAGTCAGCCTCTTTGCCAACCTCAAAGTTGCCCAATAGGTGATCTAGAGAGAGCGCTTTCGCCCCACCTAATGTCGCCAAATATAATGCTTCAAACGCAGATAGCTTTTGTTGCTGCAATTGAGCAACTTTGTACGCTTCGTTCAACGTTTGCATCATATTAAAAGTGGTTCCTGCGCCGATATCCGTCCCGATACCTACTTTCACGTTTCGTTTCCACGCCTCCTGCATTTTGAACAGGCCACTGCCTAAATACAGGTTGGAAGTTGGACAAAACGCGATAGCTGAATCCGTTTCTTGTATGCAGTCCCACTCTTGGTCCTCTAGATGAACACAATGTGCGAATACACTCTTTGATCCAGTCAGGCCATAATGGTGATAAACATCTAAATAACCGTCTTGTTCAGGGAAAAGTTCTTTAACCCAAGCAATTTCGTTCGTGTTTTCTGACAAATGCGTATGAATATACGTATCTGGGTATTCCTCTCTTAACTTATGCGCCATTTCCAACTGTTCCGGTGTGGAAGTGGGTGCAAATCTTGGGGTAATCGCGTAAAGCAGACGGTCCTTTTTATGCCATTTCTCAATCAGTGTTTTTGTTTGGTTGTAACTTGTCTCCGGTGTGTCTAGTAAGTAATCTGGCGCGTTGCGGTCCATCATGACCTTACCCGCGACGATTCTCATATTGAGTTTGTTTGCTTCAGAGAACAATGCATCTACAGACTCTGGATGAACCGTTCCGAATACCATGCCTGTTGTCGTGCCATTTCGAAGCAACTGCTTAATAAAGAACTTAGACATCTCCTTGGAGTAGTCTCTGTCTTTATAGCGCGCTTCTGTTGGGAACGTATAGTTGTTAAGCCATTCAAGTAGCTGTTCACCATACGCGCCAACCATTTCTGCTTGTGGGTAATGAATATGGGTATCAATAAATCCTGGCATGACAATTTTGCCTGGATAAAAACGAATACGTACTGAGTCTGGGACTTTATCTTTGCCTTCTTCCCACTCGCCGACCCACTCGATACGACCTTGGTCAACAAGAAGAAGTCCATCTTCAATAAAACGTACGTGCTGTTCGATATCTTCGGGCTTATCAACCACTTTGGTGATATCAAGTATTGAAGCCCTAATAGCCTTAATTGATTGGGTATATTGCATAATTACCTCGACCTTAACGCCCCTATTCACTACTTTGCTAACTAACAGAGGCATTGCTTCCCGTTATTTGGAATAAATATGCGGTAGCGTTTTTTGGTCTCCGCTACCGCACTGTTTGTTATAATTTATTGAGACCTTTAAGAATTTTCTCTGGAGTAAAATGCCATTCGCGTAGCCAAACGCCGCATGCATCATGAATTGCAGTTGCGATTGCTGGCGCAGCACCGTTTACCCCAATTTCAGAGATAGATTTGGCACCGTACGGTCCAACTGGATCATCACTTGGTACCAATACTGCTTTGAAGTCTCTAGGGATATCACCGATCTTCGGCGCACCGTAGCTCTTAAGGTCGGTATTGATTGGTACACCGTTATCGTCATAAATAAGCTCTTCAAACAAGCTATGACCAATAGCGCGCATACTCGCACCATAGATTTGACCAAGCGCTAAATCAGGGTTCACTGGCGTACCGCAATCAAGCAAGGCATGGAACTTATCAAGGCGGATTTCACCCGTTCTCGTATTGACCGCAACTTCAGCGAAGTTCGCCCCGTAAGGGAAGGCAAACTCAGCCGTAGTAAAGCAGCCCGACGCTAAGAGTTGACCCCAGCCAGTGCCACTTTCTGCTTTATGGGCAATATCGAAGAAGGTGACTTGGCCCGATGGACCTTTCACTAAACCTGGAGCGACAATCTCAACGTTCTCTACAGGCTCTTCAAGCATCTCTGCGCCGTATTTCAAGATTTTTTCGCGCATAGCTTCGGCGGCACGTTTTGCCGCGTTACCGGAGAAACATGTGCCCGAAGAGGCGTACGCGCCTTTATCAAACGGAGCATGATCAGTATCGCCAGAGTGAATTGTTATCTCGTCTAGCGGGCACTTAAGCACTTCTGCTGTGAGCTTCGCGATCACGGTGTCTAGTCCAGTACCAATGTCTGCGCCTCCTGAGTGCACGATAAAGGTACCGTCAGAGGCCATTTTAATGCTGCAGTTCGCTTGGTCGATGTCTGGAATGCCTGATTTTTGCTGAATAATCGCCACACCACGACCGACTTTCCAATCACCTTGATGTTCTTTTGGTGAGTCCCACTCGATGAGTTTGCGACCTTCACGAAGGATCGCTTCTAACGCACAGCTATGTACCTTAGGCGTAGTCGTTGGCATTTTGCCTTCGCCAATCGCACCCAGGATCTTCAATTCTTGGCCTTCAACAACTCTGTTTTTCTCAATCATATCGAGATGATCGATACCCAGTTCATCAGCCAATTCTGCCATCGCCATGGTCAATGCATAGTTACCTTTTGGCGCGCCATAGCCTTGATAAGCCCCTGTTGGACAGATATTCGAATAGTAGGTAGTAACTCGGAAATCAACGTTGTCACAAGGATAAAGTGGCAGCGACAAAGCAGGACCATTCGAAGGAACCGTCAATGCGTGGTTACCGTAAGGACCGGTGTTCGCAAGAAACTCCATATCGATAGCGGTTAGCTTACCGTCTTTCGTTGCCCCTAGTTTTAGCGTGACTTTTGCAACGTGACGAGTCGAGTTACAAATGAACTCTTCTTCACGAGTATGGTGGAAATAGACCGGACGCCTCGTGGTATAAGTTGCCCAAGCACACACGTCTTCAAGAAGGATGTCTTGTTTTGAACCGTAACCGCCACCAACACGCTCTTTGACGATGTGAACTTTGTTCTGTTTCACATTCAAGATCTTGGCAACTTGGCGACGCACGTGCCAAGGCACTTGTGTAGAGTCATGCATAATGATGCGATCGCCATCCATGTAGCTGTAACAAATATGCGTTTCAACAGGCAATTGCTGTACCTGCTTTGACTCATAGGTACGTTCAATAATCACGTCGGCTTCTGCAAAGCCTTTGTCTAGATCGCCAATATGTCCACGTACCCCAGCAGCAATGTTTTTTCTTGGCTCACAGCCAATTGGGAAGTTAACGATCAACTTACCTTCACGAGGGTCAGCATTCGCATTTTGTTGCTCCAAGTCGTCTGGTGCCCCTACTCCATATTCGATAGGTTCGTTATGAACAATAGGAGCATCTGGCGCACGCGCTTCATCGATACTCATTACCGGTTTGAGTACGTCGTACTCAACATCGATAAGTGTTAGCGCTTGGTTAGCAATGTCCACAGATTCGGCAACGACAGCAGCAACACGGTCACCTACGTGGCGCATTTTTTGACCGAACATACGTCGGTCCAACGGAGAAGGCTCGGGCGCGCTTTGACCACCTGGTGTATATGGGACATCTGGGCAGTTACGATAAGTAATAACACTCACCACCCCAGGCAGTGCTTCTGCTTTAGACACGTCTAAATGCGTGATCCATGCGTGAGCGTGTGGACTGCGTAGCATTTTAATGACACATGCATTGGCAGGAATGCGGTCTTCTACGTAGCAAGGCTTGGCTTGCACCATTTTTGCCGAGTCGATTTTTGGACAGTTCTTACCAACGATGTCCAAATCATCTCTAAACTCTGGCGCGAACATCTCTGAATATTGAGGATCAGCTTTGCGTTTAACGACTAATTCAACCACTTCATAGAATTGCTGATAACCTGCATCACGGCTAAACAAACCAGACAAGGCATCGTCGATCTCTTCACGTGTGGGCTGTTGAATACGCTCCAACAAATCGGACAACAGTAATGCCAAGGCTGGGTCGTTATATCCCGACTGAACGACGCCGACATCGATCATCGCTTGCTGAACTAAGCTGAGTTGATTCCAAGAAGACAGCGCTTCTGCCGTTTTGACCTCAGCACCTTCCAACTGAGCAGCAATAAGTAGCGACGCATTAATGAGTTTACCGTTGAACAACACCACATCTGAGCCAGCAAAACCCCAACCATCATCACTATTTCGAACCGAATGCAGTCCCATAGAATGCAATAGTGTTTGAACGTTGGTTTCTGGTGCGCAATGCGCCGTTTCAGGTCGGCCATTAAGATTAAATTGAATAGACATTACGCTACCCCCTTCGCCAATTCGCGGCATTCAATTAGTAGGTCTGAGATCACGATGGCAGTTAGGTAGGTTTTATACTCAGCGCTACCACAAATATCGTCCACAGCATGAATTGAATTTTTAATCGCTTGTTCGAGCTCGTCACCACTAAATGTCAGACCTTCCACATCACGCAGTCTTATTGGCGTGGCAATTTGATCAAAACGAGTGGTCACCCCTTCCATAGCGACGATCTGTTTCCCATGCTTATCCACAGAAACCGACGCATTGACAACGCGTAAACCATCTGCACTTCTTGCAACACGTTTACTTAACGCCGTGAGTGTAATGTCTGGAATCACAATCTCTTTAATCAAGTCATCGACAGGAGATTGAAGGTACGCCTCTAATTCAATCTGCTTATCGTCGGCAAATCGAACCATGGCGTTAAGCGCCAGTAGCACCGGAGCCATAGGTGCTTCGCATTGGTGAGCGGCTATTTCGCCACCAATCGTAGATTGATTTCTTAAATGTCTGGAATAGATGAAACCCGCCGCTTGCTTGATATTGGCGGGGACTAACTCACTGTCGACAAGATCTTGAATTCGGCTCATAGCACCCAAAGTGAGGGTGTTACCATCGAGTTTAATATAGTCCAAACCCAGTTTGTCGATTGCGACAAAAACACCTGCATCACTGCGAGTCGGTGCTGCGTTTAATTTAGACCCTCCGGCAAACCACACCGCTTCACTTCCATGGTTAGCTTTAAGCTCCAACGCTGCACTCACGGTGTCCGGCGTGAGGTATTTAATATTCATATTCTTCGCCTTTTAGCATTGATTAGATTGAATTACAGAACAACTGTTACTAGGTGAAAGGCAACATTTAAGCCAATGCTTACTTTGTTATTTAGTATTCGTGAGCTCGGTCTAATATTGAAAGAATTTGCGATATAGATCGTGATTTTCAATATCAAATTAAACTACATAGACTAGCCAAGTGTTATTTATTGTCATTGACTTTAACCATCAATTAACAAATTAATTATTCATTATTAGGTGATAGATGAATATCAAATTGATACTTTCGATACTATTTTATCAAGTTGATAGTTAATACATTGATTGCGTTAACTTAAGCAGTTTTTGGTAGGCTTCGGGAGTATCTACATCTAAATGAATAGTTGGGTCGCAAAGTCTAAGGTATGCCATCTCTCCTAGTTTTAGAATCGACTTCATCGAGTCAAAGTTCCCCTGGTCTCGTTGAGCCTTAAAGCTTGCCGTATGTATCAACACAGGGTGGCCTGTTGCACGTGGTTCACCGGGGAATAACGTGCCAGTAACCTTATGTTCCCAAAGATTTTTATAAATTTCCTTTTCGATACAAGGCATATCACCATGGCTGATATAGAAGAACTCCGTGTCGACCTCATTAATGCCTAATTGAAGTGAAGAAAACATACCTGAGCGGTAATGTTGGTTTCGTACAATGGTGACCTTTTTGTTGTCTTGAAACTGCTCAATCAACTCGTCTTCTCTATGCCCAACCACTAAAATCACACGAGTACAGAATGACAACGCATTTGTGATACTTTGCTCTAAGATCGTATTGTCTTTATAAGGTAGAGTTAATTTCCAGCATCCCATTCGAGACGATAATCCGGCTGCTGGAATCACACAGTCAATGTTATTTTTATTTTTTATCATACGAAATTCGAATTGAGTTTTTTGTATTTTAATCTATTGAATTGGGTAAATATGCCAATGTCGTCAAATAATTCTTTTTCCGAGTTTGCACATTCATTAATTTCAAGAGCCACCAGTACCCGTGAACCTATAACTATTTCCTTGGTGGGTGGCGGAGGAAAAACACAACTATTGTATCGGCTTGCTAATGAATACCAGCAATTCGGGCACAATGTATGTGTTACGACAACCACCAAGATGTATTTTCCTAATGCACCAGAGCTGAATCAAGTCACTGACTTTGCCTCCCATTCACCATTACCATCAACTGGTATTGCTTTTGTTTATAGCGAACGTTTGTGCCCAAACGACAACGATGCAAAAGTGAAAGTTCGAGGCCTCTCTAACGAGCAGATTGAATCCCTAAAACGTCAGCAACTGTACTCTGTTTTTATCGTCGAAGCCGATGGTTCACACCGACTTCCTCTTAAGGCACCTGCTAGGCACGAGCCTTGCTTTCCTAACCATAGTGATGTGGTAATTGGTGTCACTGGTGCAGATCCGATACTTAACCCGGCTAATCCTGAAGCCATTCATCGTTGGAATGAATTCAGTATGTTAACGAAATGCAACGAAGGGTCAGTCATCGGGAAAAATCAAATTCAAGCACTAGTGCATAGCGACCAAGGTCTGTTTAAAGGATGCAGTGAGCAACAACAAAAAATATGGGTCATCAATAGAATCGATTTAGCCAGAGATAAAGCACAACTAACTGAAATGGCCAAGCAGATATTTGATGAAGAACCTCAACTCGCTCAACTCGCGATAACACAAATGACGACAGATAACCCAATCCACCACATTTTCAATCGGACTCTATAGCATCTACACAAAGGTAGTTTGGATGAACATTTTCGCCAAGGCAGCACAGTTAGAGCAAACCAATACACCATTTGCGTTTGCCAATATCATTGAAACAAAAGGCTCTTCTCCTCGTCATACTGGAACCATGCTCGTAGAACAAAGCGGACAAATTCACGGCACTATTGGTGGTGGGATGATAGAACGCTACGTTATTGAGCAAGCTATTGAAGCAATAAAAGAAAACAAACCTCGCGTCGTTACTGGACGAATGACGCGTACCGGCCCTGAAGCGATGGGTATGGATTGTGGCGGCGCAATGACGCTTTCAATTGATGTTTATGGCTCTCGCCCTCGCCTTTACCTAATTGGGGCTGGTCATGTAAACAGAGCAGTTGCCCAAGCCGCCGCTCCATTAGGATTCGATATTACTGTTGTCGATGCTTATGAAGGAAGCTTAGCAGAGGAGCATTTCCCCCAAGGCACTCATCGAGTACTAGGCGACACCATGCTCAGTGCCATTGACTCTCTTGATATCACACCAGATAGCTACGTGATTATCGCCACCAACCACCAAGATCAAGACGCTATCAACGCAATCGCCCAGAAAAAGACCACGTATACAGGTTTAATGGCCAGCCGCAGAAAAGTACAAACGCTATTCCAAGGCTTACGCGAATTAGGCACCAGCCAAGAAGAAATCGATCATATCCACTCTCCTATCGGCTTTGATATTGGCGCTGAAACACCAGAAGAAATCGCCATCAGTATTTTGGCTGAAGTACTTAACGCGAAAAATGGCGCTTCAGGGGCCAAATTGAAAGAAAGCGTTGGTAGCTTTAATCAAAAACTGGTGCTAGTACGCGGTGCGGGTGATATCGCAACTGGAGTCGCTGCGAGATTGCACAATTCCGGCTTTAAAGTAGTCATGAGTGATATTGAGAAGCCAACAATGATTCGCTGCACGGTTTCATTCGGCCAATGCCTCTACGGCAAACCTGTCACGGTAGAAGGCATTACGGCAGAAAAAGTTCAGTCTTTTGATAAAGCCTGCCGATTGTTAGAAAAAGGCAAGATTCCTGTGTTTGTCGACGAAACAGAAAAACTCGCCGAGGCTATCAAGCCTGATTTTGTCGTTGATGCCATTCTTGCGAAAAAGAACCTTGGCACACACAAAGGAATGGCACCAGTAACCATCGCTTTAGGCCCTGGCTTTACCGCTGGTGAAGACTGCCACGCAGCAATAGAAACCAATCGTGGACATCAACTCGGTCGAGTAATTTACGACGGTCCATGTCAGCCTAATTCAGGTATACCAGGTAGCATTCTAGGTTATACAGAGCAACGGGTAATTAGAGCACCTGGTGTAGGTATCTTTACTGCTGAAGTAAAACTTGGCGATTTGGTTGAAGAAGGACAACCTATCGCGAAAGTCGATGACATGGTCGTCTACGCGCCATTGAGCGGTAAAGTGAGAGGCTTACTCAACAACGGATTGAGTGTGCATCAAGGCTTTAAGGTGGGCGATGTCGATCCGCGTGGTGAAAGTGTTGACCACTGCACGATTTCTGATAAAGCGCGTGCGGTTGCAGGCGGTGTTCTTGAGGCAATGTTGTGTTTAAGTGGTCGGTAGTGGGTATTAATAACCCATCACCTACATAACGACGCCTTACTGTCTTACTGCCTTACGTCCGTGATCCTCATGAAAATGAGGACCTTCTACAACGCGTAGAAAACCAAACGTGGTAAGCACGTTAAGTAAATTGAGCTTGCGATGCGCTAGCGGAGATTTCCTTTTTCAAGGAAATGACGAAGGTTTTTGATATACTACATTTCAACAAACAACGCCTGATGGTCTCATCAGGCGTTTTCTTTTATTAGAACTTACCGAGCTAACTCAGCTACTTACCGTAGAAGTTGCGGTACATCATGTAAGTATGCGCGGCTGACCAACTGAAGTTACTTGCACCTTGAACTGCCCCCGTTTCTGGGTTGTAATTTTCTCGAATCGAACCATCGCTGCCAAAGCCTGCGCCGTTTTGGAACAAATCGTCAGCGATACGAACCGCATCGTTGTGGCGCCCATATTTCTCAAGAGCTTGAAGTCCGAAGTAGAACTGATCCAACCATACTCGTCCACGCCAATAAATATCTGCGCCATAAGCCGGGTTATCACGACTCGCGGTGCCTAATGACACGCCTTGTCCTTGATACTCTGTAGAACTATCAAATTTATTTACATCAAGCATCACATCCATTACTTGATCTGCATGAGCTTGCGTCGCTGCACCGTTAAATAGTGGTGACCAACCGTCAGGAGCTTGTCCACGTTCTTTTAGCACAACACCAGCACAGTAAACTGTTTTGCCTTGGTACGGCGTACTCACTTGCTTTAGATCCACACCCGCAACAGGGTTGCCAGACGAGTCTAGGAAGCTGTTACCGTCTTTGTCCACCAATCGAATGTCGTAGTAGAACGAAGTGGCATCGTCAAACATACAAGTATTGATGTAGTCTTTGATAAACTCAGCATGTTCAACAAACTCTTGACCACGCTCTTTTCCTTCTACACCGTCAGATACTAAACCAGCCATCTCAGACAAATATTTATTGTCACTATACATGTAAGACGCTTGGTCTACCGACTCTTGAAGCATAGAGAAGCCAACTAACTGCGTGCCGCTGTCATGGTTTTCACCAAAACGTACCTGCCAATCTTTACGGGCGTCACGTAACTTCATCATATTTTGCTCAGAGGTATCTGTATAAACCCAGTTTTCTGCTGAACCTGTGATGTCATTGTTAAAACCATAATGCTGTTGTGCATAACGACCTAATTGGTCATATTCCGTCGCTTCTGGAACCGTAGTGATGTAATCGCGTGAATTGGTTTTCGCTAAATCGTAAATAAAACCAAAGCGAGCGGCATCATCCATGCCAGACTCCCATGAGGTCGCCGTTTGCGAGCCGTTGCTATAACCCGTGATCGCGAGTTCTTCATAGTTGTCTAATACCTTGTTGTATGAATCTACACCGATCACTTGATACTGCTTGGACGCACCATTCTCATCTATCTGTTTCACATTGCCGGCACCAACCAAGGCTTTTAGGTCATCGCCTAACTCGGTCCAAACTTTGATGTACATATGTCCATCGTTGGTGTTGTGAGAAGGATCCACCGCCGCTCCATATTCCGGAACACCGTTGGTATTATGGTCACGATTTGATAGCCACCAGTCATGGTACGCTACCAACTTTGGATACATTTCATCGATCCACGCCTGTGCGTCATTCGCACGGTCAAACTCATTATTTAACGAATGGTAGATTTCCATCACCGCCCAAGCTGCAAGCGAAGGTTTAGTATTACGCTCGTTCCAGTTCATTGACGGTGCATTTTGCGCCGCCGACGGAATGTCGTATTTACCGTCGTAATAACCGGAGTCAATTCGGTCTTGTGGCAAAGAGTAGTTAATAACATCCAACAGATAACCAGCATCTTGAGGTCGTATCGGATCATCATTCTTTACCTGAAATTGAAATACGGTACGAATGTTATCCATCGCCACATCTGGGTTAAAGTGTGCCATCGCATAAGTGTGCTTCCATGTATCCCAAGGCCATGTATTGTTACCAGAGAACCACGGTGCGGTAACCGATGGTGTCACCGTTCCATGCTGAACTACACCCGCTGGTGAGCGCCAGTTGCCGTTTAGGGTCATCATCGCTTTTACCGCTACGTTACTCTCGGCTTTTGTCGCAGATTGGTTCGTCAGACCGTGTGCTAAATACTCATTCCAACGATCTTTAGACGCGCTCATCACCGATGACCTCTGTTGCAATAACGTATTAACGTTACTCGCCTCTTGAAGGGCTTCCGTTGGATTATGTACATAAGAATAAGCGTTGTAGAACGTCGCATTGCCATTTGCGGCAATAGTAATCTCGCCCTCGGAACGGTAGCTATAATCGTTAACCGCTGTCGTGGCATTGTCGATAGAACGCGTGATACTAAATTGAGCGCCATCCTCGGTCTTTAAACCTTTCCAAGAAGCCGTTTTGTTAAACGTTAGCGAGATACCCCCGTCTACCGGATTAAGCGCTTTGTAAACCGAAGTAGCGGCAACGTTATCGCCTATTGTTTCAAAGTCTTTTAAGAATTCTCCGGTCCATACCAAATTAAGATTTCGAAATTGGCCTGTGTTATTCGTGATTTGAGTTTCAATAAGGGATGTACGGTTAGTACCAAAACGAGTCGTCAACACGATTTTAAATTCGTCATTTTCGATCACTTGATGTAAGGCATCAGGTGTGGAAAAAGCATTAACGTCGGCAGAGGAGAAATTAATTTCTTGGCCACTATCAGCATCTATTACCGCCAGCTTATCAAAATTCTCATTGGCGATATAACTTGAGTACTCTTGATCGACAATCATAATACCACCAGCAGATCCTATTGCTGAATCATCGCTTGGTAATAAGTGACCATGCCACGCACCTAAATCTGTAAATGCGTTATAGCTTAAGTTACTTTGTGCATCACGGTCTTTCATTCGATCCGGATTACCCACTCTATCTAATACGTCAACAAAATTGCTAACGTCAGTTGGGGGTAATGTTTCTGTCGAGTCTGAAGTGTTGCAACCAGAAAGGGTGATAACCGAACCTACAAGAATAGCCAAGATAGTCTTTTTCATCTTTCAATCCATATGTTGTGACATTTATCACTATTTATAAGTTAGATTTGCAGAACAAATCTCTATGCAGAGGGATGCGGGATGAATAGTACTTACCAACGTTATTCACTCAACAAATGTCATGATAAATTTTGTGGTCATGGGTAAAGATTACTTTCGTTGCATTACATTACTTGACAACGGACATCATTTTATTTTTGAAATGGAGATAAACCGAGCGAGATTTTATATAAATATCGAAACATTTCTCAGTTATTTACGAATTATATAGGGGTTTATATTATTGAAAACATACCAACACAAATTAAAGCTCTTCTATTTATTAACGAAATGATAAATAGAAGAGCTTTAATTTTTGAATGGATATCAAATTTTTAATTTATACTACCTTAGTCAACTAATCGGACAATTATTAGCTTGCAACTTACCAAGTCCTATCGCGATAGTGAGAGCAAAGAGAAATCGCTCTTTTATTAATTCATTGTTAGATGACAGTATTCATACTGGGTAACAGATCCTTGTTAATCAATGCCATGGTGTGCACTACATCGGTCGCTTCAACAACGTGCTTCTTTTCAGAATAGTCGCTCCAATGATCGATGAATGCTTGTTTCTTGACATTTTATTAGAACACTTGGGTCAAACCAGATGTAGATAAAATAAGTTATCAGACTTTAAAAGGAACATTCAACACGAACTGTCAAAGGGTTAATAGGAGGGGAATAAAGAACAGCTAAAGAGCTGAGAGAGTGAAACATCAACACACAAAGACTATTGAGACAGTCTCCATGTGTTGAATGGATAGTAAGTGCTTAGCGAATTATACGTAGTACGCTTCCACTGTACCTTTTAGTTTGATCAGCATAGGTTGACCACGGCGATCCAGTGCTTTAGGTGAAGGGATTTTCACCCAACCTTCGCTGATGCAATATTCTTCAACATCAGTACGCTCTTTACCATTTAAGCGAATACCGATCTGGTGCTCAAAACACTCAGCTACGTGGTGTGGGCTACGTGGGTTACCTGATAGGTGATCCGGTAAAGCTGGCTTTGCGTTGTTATCGCTCATTATTATGACCTAGTGTATTTAAAAAGTGGCTTATTGTAGTCAATACCGAACAGGCGCTCAAGAAAAGACATGGCCTCGCGCACCTCATTGCTCTGTTCTTAATCAGAATATACGACTGACCCCAGTTCATTGGACAAAAACTTGGCTTGATACCTAAATTTTGGATACCTATTTGCTGGTGATTGAAAGCGATGCTTATACAGCAAACCTTGCGCAAAATGGTCGTCGAGACATCGTCAATCTCGACATTTAGTGTGCCGTCTTATTTTGATAACTAGCCGCACGATTCGTGCGCAACCATGCACGTATTTTTGCATTTAAATTACAACATCGATCTGCATCACAGAGATTCTGCTACAAAAAAGGCTAAACTTAGAGTCCCCCAAAGCGACAAACAAAACAATGAACCATGGATACTACGAAAACTCTTATTTACGATACTTTAATTCGTCTCGCTGATCATGCCCCGGAACAACATGCACAAATCCGTCAGGCTCTCTACGAGCAACTTGAACTTCCCTTTAACAAACAAATTGCGCTTTATACCAATGTCCTTGCTCCTGCAAGCTTAGGACGCCTAAGTGACAAAGAGCGCCTTGATGACGCAGTTAATCTAGCGGATTCCATTCTAAACTCTTAAAAAATAAGCGTTGATTCTCAACAAGAAAGAATCAACGCTCTGTCTGTAGTCACACGCTTTAACCACTATTCATCGCTTATAACGTTTCCACCGACGGATGCTTATCGCTCGCCATCTCATGATAAATGTCATCTAAATATGTCGCTAATTCGTCTTGTTTCAGATCTGACGGGATCACCACATCATAGATTCGTGCTTTGATGCCAGTATGCGATTCTCGATACAACACCCATTCACCCTGCTCTCTAGCCACAGACATGGCTTGACCAAAAACACGAAATCTCAATGTCGTCACTTAAGCACCCTATTGGTTGTGTTAGTTATGCTCAAAACGCTGTCTGGTGACTAAACCCCATTTATGGTCTTGATATTTATCTTCCTGATAATTATCGGACGTATAATCGCCAACAACGTCTCGCCAAAAACTTACCGCATGCTCAGCCCCAGCCACTTGTTTAATTTCCCAACTGCCTTGAAGCTGAACAAATAGCTGAGTAATGAACTGCTTACCTACTTTGTTTTTACGAAAACAAGGCAGTACATAAAAATAACAGATTTCAAACGCACTTGGGGCTTTCTCTTCGATTGCTGTTAAAGCGGCAGGAATACCATCTATGTACAGTAAATAACCGGTGACCGTGTTCTCTATTTTCGGATAAATCTCAAACAGGCCGTTGGCATCCGGTTTGTCATCAATGATTCGCGAAAATTCCGCGGCATACCCTTGGTAGAGATTGGCATACACTTGCATGTTGGAACTATCAACTTTCACAATCTTCATAGCGTTTTCTCGATTATTAGAATTACATGTTTAAAAGTGTTACTGGCTTAAACCCGATAGCCAAATCGAGCCAAGTAGTGCCAGATTTTCTTAATGTCTTGCTCGTCATAACGCTTACTCGTTACTGCTAAACCTAGTAGCTGCGCATTGATTATTCCATCTTGCGCTAGCTCTTGAGCGAGTTCGACAAATGGCATACCTCGATAATCGAGGTATTGCCTCATGGTTTCAATAGACAGTTCATAGCCGTTATGCCATTGAATAGGAACCCCTAATTCAAGTGCATATTGTTCAATCACTGTTGCGCGAAAAATTGGGTCTAACACCACACATTCCACATCATCTTTCAGCGAGAGTGTGCCGTGAATGTGTGCCTCAATGTAGTCATCCAGTCTATCGGTCGACGACAACCGCGCTTTATCAATTAGTGTCGTTAGTGTTTCTGTTACAGCAAAATCGTCTGGCTCGAAAAAGCTATCGGGATAACAATAGGTTGTTCGTTTTAACACGTGGGGTTTTAACGTAAAAAATGCCGATCCAAATCTCGGCGCAGCCCCTTCAGAATAGTGGCGAAAATTCACTGCACCGTATTTGGGTCTATGGCGCATGGGGGCCAAATCATACGCACCATCAAACACTTTCTGTTCCCATAGCCAGCGGTCTCCACCCTCAAAAGCGGTCAAACCGCCATTACTTGTCTTGGTTTCAAACTGAGATTTCAGCTCACCATCTTTCGCAATGGAGAGCAAAAGAGGTTGCCCTTTTGAAGTATATCTATCAGGGTGGAAATTGATGGTGACACGATAAGTCTCTGTCGGCATTCCGTTATTGGATTTAGCTCTAATGTTAGCTAAGGCTTTACCTATAACGTCTTTATCCATGTTCTTCCATCCGTGTCGTTCGTTGCTATGCTTGCAACTCTTGTTTGAGATTGGCAATCGAATGTTGACTAAAAACCTGAATCCCATGCTGGAGTAATGTAGCAGTCGTCACTCCTTTACCGGTTTTTTTAACCCCAGTAAAGGTGCCATCGTAAATCTGTAAACTACCACATGACGGGCTTCCTTCTGCGAGGACGACATAGCGAATACCCTGCTTTTGGCACATTTGAAGCGTCAATTCGGCACCGAGTAAAAACGCTGCTGTGACCTCATGACCATCATTGGTCATGACAACCGCTTTACCATCAATCACCTCAGCACCTTGCCCTAAAATGATTTCCGCTGGGGCTCTAGGTATCGACAGACCAGCATAGACTTCAGGACACATTGCTATTAATTCGACATGCGATTTGAGCCATGCTAAGTCTTGTTTTGCCACCGATAAGCCACTTGCATTGTAGCGAACCTTATTGCCCAGTAAACATGAGCTAATCAGCACTTTTTCCAATGGTTTCTCCTTGGTAAGCTGCAAACCAGGGCACTGACCATATATTATCGATTGGTATGTTTTATACATATTCAGCAATTAGCGTCTGATAATCAATCGGTTAATCAGGATATTGTCGAATTTCTAACATAACTTTGCCCTTGAAAATACTTGTTCGCCAAAAAGCAAAAACGGAAGCCAAATGGCTTCCGTTCTATCGACAAAAACTAATACTCAAGCAGCAAGCGTAAACATCAAATACGCATTCAAAGCAAGAACCAAAGTGACTATCACCATACCCGCGTAAGACACCCATTTATTGTTCTTAAATTCTCCCATTAAGCGTTCACTGTTAGTGAAGATAAGTAGTGGGATAATGGCGAGCGCGATACCAAAACTTAATACCACTTGGCTCATCACTAGAATATCGGTTGTGTTCATCCCTAAGCCGATGACGACAAAAGATGGCGCCATAGTGATAAAGCGACGTACCCACATCGGAATGGAAAAACACACAAAGCCTTGCATCACCACTTGACCTGCCATAGTCCCCACTACGGTAGAAGATAAACCCGAAGCAATTAATGACACTCCAAACAAGACCGATGCGGCTTTACCAACTAAAGGTGTTAATGTCATATAAGCGGTTTCAATTTCGGCGACATGCTGGTTACCTGAATAGTGGAATACCGCCGCTGCCATCGCCACAATGGCAATATTCACAAACCCAGCAATAACCATTGCGATTAACACATCAAAGCGAGTACTGCGAAGGCGAGTCTTAGTGCTTTCTCCATAACTGTTCTTAAACAAAGCCGAGTGAAGGTAGATGACATGTGGCATTACTGTCGCCCCTAAAATGCCGGCAGCAAGATAGATTTGGCGAGAGTCGGTTAAGCTCGGTGTTAGCAAACCTGTCATCATTTCTCCGCCCACAGGATGAGCAAAGAAAAGCTCAGCAATGTAAATAACCGCCACAAGCATGAGTAACGAGCCAATCACCACTTCTAATGGTTTTTGCCCTTTTTAGTGATGAGTGCGCCCTCCATTAAGCTGATGCCAAATACCAATTGAAAACCTACAGCGGCACCAATAAACTCCGCTAAATCAGTCGCAATGGCAATGATCTCTGCTTGAATCCAGTAGAACCCTACCGCCCATTTATTGGGTAAATAATCACGCAAGTGTTCAGCAAGGTTTTTACCTGTCACGATGCCCAACTTGGCAGACAAATACTGAATCAACATCGCCATTAAGTTCGCCCAAAGCACTACCCAAAGTAGTTGGTAACCAAATGAAGATCCTGATTCAATATTTGTCGCGAAGTTACCTGGGTCGATGTAGCCAATGGCTGCAATAAACGCCGGGCCTAACATCAGTAACTTACGTTTTATTTTGGCAAATGATGATGCTTTTTGTGCCGCATTAGCATCTGCGTATATGGATGCGCCATTCATAAGTATCATTCCTCTTTCGTCTCTGAGAGAAATGATACTCGCACGCAAATGATAATCAATCGCATCTTTGTGCATAAAAATGATAACTAAGTTTTCACCACTTAATTACCAACAATTAATACATATTACCTATCAAAAATCAGATGCAACTTTAACCATCACGATCAGTAAACGATGCTTGCAGCTATATCTCCCCAATCGAATCGTCCGTATTCTTTAAACCCAAGTTTTTGATAGAATTGTTGGGCTACCTTATTCTCATCACAGTAGCCTATGTGTATCGCTTTAGGTTTAAGCTCTTCAATTGCTTTGATAATTGCCTTCACCATCAACCATAGCAACTCTTGGCTGATAATCACTTCCTCAGTGAAAACACACTTCACTAATCAGTATGGTTTCAGTCCGAATCCAAAGAAAACACCAACTCAATCTCGCGCCCTTCCACTAAGGTGCCAGTCTCGACAAAACCACAGCTTAGGTAAAAGTGCCTAGGCCCTTTTTCATCACGAACGACACTCGTAAACAAATCTATTGTTCCAAACTCTTGTCTCAACTCCTGATAAAGCAAAGTGATAGCTTGTCTACCGAAGCCTTGCTTTTGATAGTTTTTATCTAGCATAAATCGCCACAGTGAAAGTCTATTGGATTGTGAGTCGACGTTAGCCAGAATAAAGCCAATGGGTTGTTCTTTGACATAGATAGCTCTATACCACGGAGACGCCATAAAATTTGCTTCCGCTAGAGAGATAGCATTGCTATCAATATGTGAAGTTTGATAAGGGGCGACTTCAAGCTGACAAATTGCGTAGAAGTTGTCACCCGTGATGGTTCTTAGCTCCATGCTCATTGCTGGGTATCCGACTGAATAAAGAACAGTGACTATACTCGTTAATTTGGCTCATTTTTTCAATAAGTTAATGACTAGTTTTAAGCTTTAACATGGCACTAATTAGGATGGTTATTGTCTTTATAGACTAACAACTCCCCCTTCCCAACAGGAACCAACGACGTAGTTAAGTTACTCTGGCTCTCTACCCAAGCGACAAACCCTTCTAGCTCTGAAGCATGAGATATGGCATTGTCACACACAAGCAATCCACCTGGTTTTAGGCGTGAGAACAGTGGCTCAGCAATGGACAAATAATCGCTTCTGTCTGCATCGAGAAAAATGAAATCGACCTGTTCGGGTGTCTGCTTTAGAAACTCACAAACATCGCCTGACCATTGGGTAATATTCTGCAAAACTTGAGCTTGTTCGAAGTTGTCACGGGCCTCTTCTATCTTGAGAGGGTTGACTTCAATGGTGTGCACCATTCCGGTGTTCGGGATTGATGATGCTAACCAAATCGTTGAGTATCCATTTGACGTGCCAATTTCTAAGATACGTTGTGCGTTCGTGGCTTTAACCAGCACTGAGAGAAACTCCCCGGTATCTTTGTAATGTTGAGGTACTTTTTCGCTCGCTCTGACTGCAGACGATCGTTGTCATTGCCCAATCGCTCCAATCGTTCTAAAACCTGTTGCGTCTTAGTATTCATATTTCAGCTTCCTTGTAATGTGGCGCTAATTAAACAAGACCAGCTCAGATCTGAACTCCAGATCTGAGCAAAAACGATTATCCGTTAATCTCGTATGCCTTCTT
>NZ_OANU01000026.1 GCF_900089835.1 Vibrio thalassae
ACGGCGGCATTACTGGATAGGCTTCTTCATCACTCGCACATCGTACAAATCAGCGGAGAAAGCTACCGATTAAGAGGAAAGAAAGCGGCTGGAACCATACCAACAGTTCTAGAAAATCTATCTGAAAGTACAAAATAATTACGTGGGTGGGTCAGTTTTACTTTGGCGATAACGTCGATAAGTGGATCAATTTTAAACTGGCGTTGACACTGTCAACGACCATCGGGATGATGGTGTTATAAGAGTATGACTTATGCTGTATTTACTCTGCCGCGGAGCGGCTTCGTTCAACTCATTAATTAGATGGTACGCCCCACACCTAAACTAAACTCAGCTATGTCGCTGAACTTCAGGAGGTGCCATCATGTCAACTATTAAAACTATCGGTATTGATTTAGGTAAATCAACTTTCCATGTTGTTGGTCATGACTTCTCTGGTCAACAGCTTTATCGACACAAGTTTTCAAGAGCTAAGCTACTTCAATTTATCTCGGTTCATGAACCAGTGTTGATAGCAATGGCTAGCTGATACAGGCCAGCAAGTTCCACCCCTACTAATTTTCGAATTACGCAATCAGCTTGATCATTACAACGAGCTTAACAACAAAATCAAAGAACAAGACCAAAAACTTGAGACTCTAAATAGTGGTAATGACTTATTCACCATTTTACAAACAGTACCTGGCGTCGGGCCCATGACCGCAGCTTGCTGCATTTCTTCGGTG
>NZ_OANU01000069.1 GCF_900089835.1 Vibrio thalassae
ATTTAGATCCCGATTGGCAAATGCCAACCTTCGTTACATTGTCAGAGCCGCTACTTTATTCAGGCTCCTAGGTTCATCTGGTGATACAGATGGTTCACTCGTTAAGCGGTGAACAGCGCTTCATACGACTTCACGTCGCACGCCCCAAAGTTTGTTTCGTCAAAAAGAACAGGATCGTTGCTGGTTGAATTTTGACCAAGTATAACGGCTAACTCTATGGTGTTGTTACGAAAAACCATCGCTGATGGTATTTTGAAACTTGGAAAACTGATTCAACCATAAGCTCAATGCGATTTATTTGAACGTAAAAATTCACATACAAGCATTTAAGAGTGATTCCCAACGCTTGGCATTTTTCAATCCATCGTTGGGTTTCGTGTTTAAGGTGGTCTGGTTAAGTTTTGTGATAGCGTTGCTCACACCTTAATGCGGCGCTGGCGGATCCCCTCATAAGTCCCCCAATCCACAGGTATGTGTTAGGCGTTGATATTCCACTATTGCCCAATGATATTGGGACTCTTGTATTCGGTATCTCCGATGACAACGTACTTCCTTACCAAGTCTAGGAATTGAGAGCACACGACGATGCTTGATGGTGTTGGCTTGGAAGTCATAATGCCATTTGGCTCGCATGGCGACTAAGCCATTCCACCACATGATGATTTCGGCCATTAATGCCATAAGCAACAAGATATCAATGCGTTTGGTGCAACGTGTTCTGTTATGGCGAAGTGCCAACCCGTAAGCTGGACTTTTTAGATCTCGGAACGACTCTTCAATTTGCATTCTTTTGGCGTACAAACGGGTTATTTTAATGCCATTAAGTACATTATTGGGGAGGTTAGTGACCAGAAGCCACGGCTCTTTTGCTCCTTTATGGAACACTTTTCCTGCTGAGTGTTTTTGGCAAGTTCGGCTGTGCCGATGGGCTTTTCTGCCTTTGGGATGACTCTTGTACAAGTAAGCAAAGCACTGAAGTGGTGAGCGCTTAGCAAGTTGGCTTTCTCCTAAAAACAGCGGCTTATCTGTTGCTTGAGGATAAAACGTTTTACTCCATTGCCAAGAGCCTTCGCCACACTTAATCGAGACTTCACCACGCACACGTCCAAGCCAGAACCAACCTTTGTTGGCGACTTGTCTGAACCACGTATTTCTAAAGCTAGCGTCTGAGATGATGATAGGTGTGCAGCCTTTTGGGAGAAGGGATTGCAGCTTATCGAGAAAGTGTTGATGGCTCTTGGGAGAGTTGTAGTTTTTGTACTCAAATGCCTGCTCGTATAGCGTGACGGCGCGACCTTTAACGGATACCGAAGCGCGCAATGTCATATAGCGCAGTTGCTCACGAACATCCGACCAATCAACTAGCACCACAGGAAAAGGATTTGCACGGGTAATAAAGGAGGCATACCATTTATATATGGACTCTTTTTCACGGTGTAGATTGCTATTCCCAAGCAATCGGTCGATACGTTTGATGGCATGTTTCACCGTGGTATCAGTGTCGAGAGCTCTTCCAATTTTGGTGAGTGTGAGGTCAGAGCCATCAAGTACCGTTTGGGTTGCAAGTATCAGAGATTTAAGTCGTTTTTTGTGAATTTCAGGGCATTGATTCTCAAGTGTTTGCTGTAGAATTTGAACATCGCGCATCGTTAGGGCTTCCTATTAAATCCATTTAATCAGGTGTATTTTTGGCGAAATTCATTAGATCAGAATGAGCGATGCGCGTCTACTCATTGTTTTGTATAGAAATTATGAGGGGATTCGTAAGAATGCGGCGTTAAGTAGCAGCTCGTAAAAAGTAACTTAAATACAAGCTGCATTGAAAGCATTACGCAACGTCGACGTTACACCATTCCGAAATTTCATCGGCTAATGAATCTATCTCTACATGCGAACCAACATGGAAATTATGTGGTTTTAGAAGCCAAATGAATTTGTCTAATTCGTTCTCAATCTCAATCTGTGTTTCTTTTTTTAATGAGTCATCAGGTAGCATTAAAAACACTGCATTAGCATGGGTTTTTAGGTGGTTCGAGGCAATATCTATATCTCTATAACCGTCAAACAAATTGCACTTCACTCGCTGAACGTCTGAATAGGCTGTAGATACAAGCGTGGCTGTACCGTTTGCTTTCTTATAAGGTAAAAACAAGGGCTCTTCTCCGCTTAGATGAGCTTGACAGAAGGGTATAATATTGAACTTACCTCAGGTACTGAAAGCTGTTTAATCTTCAGTTTGAAGTATTCGGTATCTCTTATCCCGCGAGCTCTTCTACGCAACAATCCTATTGATACATTGCCAGCCTCGATTATAGAGCTGGTTAGTCGGTCATACTTTGCAAAGTTACAGATGCCTTCTT
>NZ_OANU01000049.1 GCF_900089835.1 Vibrio thalassae
GCGGTTCTTCAGAAGCCTAAAGACAGAATGGATACCAGTGTCGGGTTATCGGAGCTTTAGCGAAGCAAGGGAGCATATAACTCGTTACATTACTGGTTATTACAGCCAACTCAGACCCCATCAGTATAACGGCGGGCTGACACCCAATGAGTCTGAACGACTGTATTGGAAAAACTCTAAAACTGTGGCCAATTTTAGTTGACCACTACAAAGTTAGTGAGAGGTAACAAGTCATTTCTAGCATTTAACGCTTAGTAAGTTGTCTGGAATAGCTTGACCAGAATAGAGGCTCCTAACTGGCTTAACGTTTTAGGCTTGGGTTTATTGGATAAAAGCGAGTAGCCAAATGAAATGGTTCTCGCTTTTGTAATCAATTACCGCGTTTGATTCCAGATAGAAATTACCCAGTAAACTCTTCAGAATCGGGACGATTGGTAAACTGCACACCATTTAAGAAGTCGCACAGCAGTTGGTCTTCACACTGTTTGTAGTTTTTGTTGTTTGGCTTGCGAAAATACGCACCAATTTCGTATTTGCTTAAACTAATACCAACCACTTCTAATACGTCCAACACATCTTCTGCTTTCATGTCTAGCGCAATGCGCAGCTTCATGAGGATCATGTTGTTGGTCAAAGCAACTTCTGGCTTAGGTTGCTCGCCGTCTTTTTTGCCTCGCTTGAGGTTAATAAAGCCATTTAAGAATACCGCTAACTCTTGGTCCTTCATCTTCACGCAAGATTTGTCGCTGTCATCTTTTAACCAGTTTGCCACTTTATCGTGAGCCACAGTGACTTCGGCCTGCCCGAAAGCTTTCATTATCTGTGCGTTTTTAAGGTTTAACGCGTGTTGGATACGACGTAAAATTTCGTTGTTAGTCACTAGGGATTCCTAAAATGAGTTCTAAGGGTGAATAAAAACCCCTCAATTACATGCGATCTGTGGGTATTTTTATTCAATAGCGTAGTTGACGAGGACTCTAACAGAGAACACGTTTCTTCGGTAGATAAAAAATGGAAATAAGACGGGTATTCGAACTGGTTGGCTAAATTGGTAAGACCCCACTTTCATAGACACTATGATGATTAGAAGAAGTCCGTCAAACCCCCTTACAACCTCGATTGGGCCGTCATCTTCGTGAAAACGAAGATCTACTGAAGCGTGTAGATTACTGAAAATGGCAGGGTAAATTAGGCTGTACGAGATTCCCTTTTTCAAGGAAATGATGGTCATTTGGGGAATGGTCTGAAACACGAAAAGGGGCAGCGATCACTAGACGTATTTATTCCATATTTATACGCGACCAATCATAACGCTAATCATACTGACGCTCAATCTAATGCCCGCACCGTCTAACGACTAAACCCAAATAGACACGATAAAGCGCTTGAATGAGCTGGTACTTTTCTATCTTGATATCACCTATTGTGTGAGTGGAATGCTATAGTAAGCGGCCCTAACCAAGTATCAAGGACAAAGTAAAATGGATAAATTTCTAACGCTACTGGCAACGCAACCTAATGAAGTCATGTTTGAGCAAACAATGCAGGTTATCGACGAACACTTTGACTTCAACCCAGTTAGCTTTGTTAACGGAGAAACTCAAAATCAAGCAGGTCAAAACAATGGGTCTTGTAAGATTTTTGCTTTTGCTCAGATACAGGGATTAGACGAGCCATCAACACTGGCGTGTTTCGGGCAGTTCTATCGTGATGACGTATTAAAGAATCCGAACGGCAGCGACCATGCTAATATTCGAAATTTTATTCAGCATGGATGGGCTGGTATTCGCTTCGATGGGGTCGCGTTAACAGCGAAGTAAGCTAGCGAAATGCCTTAGGTTGAAATGCGAACTATCAATCCTCTATCTGTGACTTTGCTAAACGAGCTGTTTTTCACGACTTTCGAGTTAGCAAAGCCACTTTACAAGTATCATCGCGTTTCATAAGGCGATTGAGATTATTCTGTCACTTCGCTCTGTGCTAAGTCTAGTAATCGAGAGGCGACAAAAAGGTCTTGGATGGCAATACCTGAACTATCGAAGATCGTGATTTCCTCAGCGGTTTTCCTTCCAGCCATCTGACCGTTGATGACGCGGCCAATCTCAGTGATGGATTGTTCTTCAGAGTGCTGAAACTCTCCTATCGCTAGTGATTGCAGTTCGTTATCGCAAAAAAGTGATGATCGGCTATACAGCTCCACTGGCAACTCATGCTTACCCACTTTGTCTGCGCCCATTGCGGAAATATGCGTACCACTTTTTACCCAATTCGCGTTGAACAAAGGTGCTTTAGCCGTGGTCACGGTGACGATAATGTCCGCCTGCTCACAAGCCAATTGTGCGCTGGCACTTTCAGCATTAACACCATGCTGCTTTAATTTTTGTACAAATGCATCGGTGTTATTTCTGCCAACCACCAATACTTTTTCGATATTGCGAACCCGACAAATCGCCAGCACTTCGTATTCCGCTTGATGTCCAGTACCAAATATCGTTAAGACGCTAGAATCTTTCCTTGCCAAATGATCAACCGCTACCGCATCAGCTGCCGCCGTTCGATACGCGTTGACTCGACTAGCTGCAATTGCTGCCTGTAGTTCACCTGTTTCTGGATTGAGCAAGAAAACCGTCGTGCCATGGCATGGCATATTCAGTTCCGTATTATTTGGCCAATAAGTGCCTGTTTTCCAACCTAAAACGGTCGAAGTGCAAGCAGACTTTAAAGAGAACATGGAATCTTTTTGCGCCCCTGCTGCATTGACAACCGGAAAGAGCGTCGCTTCGTCACTTACAGACGCAATAAAGGCCTCTCTAACGGCATCATAAGCAAGTTGATGCGATATAAGCTGAGATGTTTGTTTTTCATTTAAATAGATCATTTACCACCCCTGAACACGATTCCAAATGTCATAAGTTTCATTCTGAATATCAAATACATGATACTCCTTGTGCATCGATGCCATCGCGCAAGCATGATTAGGCAGTATCTGGACTCGGCACCCAATTGGAAATTCTGAGAAATCAACCGTTCCGCCGTTAACCGCTTCAATAAGACCATGTTCTTGGTTTGCGCCGGTCACCTGTAGATTCTCGATAGGTTCGCCATTGTCACCAACTACAAGGCCGTAGCCGCAGTCTTTAGGTTGCCCTGCAGTACCACGATCAGCAGATAGCGCCATCCATCCCGCGTCGATGAGTACCCAACCTTTTTCTTTATTGTGACCAATAACCGTCGCAACGACACTGGCGGCAATATCGCTATGTTGGCAAACACCGATTCCGGTCATAACGAGATCGAAGAAGGAATAAACACCCGCTCTCACCTCTGTAATCCCTGAGAGATCTTGGTAACTGTGTGCCGTCGGGGTTGAACCAATACTGACTATTTTGCAGCGAAGGTCGTGCTTTTTTAGCGTATTGGCCGCTAGGCGTGCCACTTTTACCTCGTTGTCAGCACTGTTTTGTAATGATAGAGAGTCAAAACACTCGTATGACTCACCAGCATGGCACAATATGCCCGCGAATTGAACAGGTCCTCGATACAATAGCTGTGCAATTTCAACAAGTGTTGGATCCTTAGGAAGAACGCCACCTCTGTGACCGTCGCAATCAACCTCAATTAACGCGCCGATGGTGCACTGGTTTTCGTGGCAAAACTCGTTTAATTCTGCGGCTTGCTTAACGCTATCCAGTAACACCATAAGATCAATACCTTGCGACACGAGCTTTTGCACCCTGTGTAGTTTTGGCGTCGAAATACCAACCGCGTAGACAATATTGTTGTACCCAATCGTGGCTAACGCTTCCGCCTCTTTCAAGGTCGATACCGTCACAGGTGACGACTTCTCCGGCAGTAAGTAATGCGCTGCTTCAAGTGCTCTTACGGTTTTAAAATGTGGTCTTAGCGTTGAGCCCAATGACTCTGTTTTTTCTCTTAGTCGAGCAAGGTTATTAATAAACTTGTTCTTATCGACACACATAAACGGTGTATCGATTTTTTCATACTGTTCCAACAAGGTTGTGGACGTGTTTATGCTACGCATTTCCGTATTCACCCAATAATACAAATACTCATGTTTGGAACAGTATTCACTAGTTTAATTTTGTTTTACATTAACAATAATTAACTTATTGATTAGGTTTAGACCAAATGATTACCACTGAGGATTTGAAGTTCATTGCCACTATCGCCGCTCACCGCACATTAGCTGAAGCCGCGAGAGCCCTCAATATCACCCCGCCCTCAGTCACGCTTAGATTGCAACATATCGAGAAAAAACTCGCCGCAAAATTGATTCAAAGGCCTTCCAGAACGGTCTCTCTAACCGAAGAGGGTCAACTTTTACTGGACAAAGGACTGTTAATTCTGCAAGACCTCGATGATTTACAAGAACAGATTGATGGTAGAAAGGAACTCGTCTGTGGAAAACTCAGGGTTTTAGCTCCATTAGGTTTTGGAAATGATTACATAGCACCGCTTTTGGGTGAGTATAAAACCATGCATCCACAATTGGATATTGAGCTGGAACTGTCCGATAACCCTAACTGGGCAAAACACCATAAATGGGACATCATTATTTACATCGGTGAACTCAATGATTCCTCCCTCAAAATGATCACTTTGGCTCCAAACCAACGTTTTCTCTGCGCTGCTCCAAAATACATTGAACGAAAAGGTATGCCTACCAACCCAAATGACTTGTCTCGCCATGATTGCATTGCTCTTCGAGAAAATAATGAAGACGTTACCCTGTGGCAGTTTGAAAGTGAAAAAGGCAATCCCGATATCATCCGCATTACACCGACACTCGCGAGTAACGAAGGACGAGTCATCAAAGACTGGGCAATGTTAGGATTGGGGATTATTATGCGCTCAGAGTGGGACGTCCAGCCTCAGCTTAATAGTGGGGATTTGCTCAGACTCCTGCCTTCCTACTCGCTCCCTAATGCCGATATTGTTGCATTGCTAAGTAGTCCTGATAAAGAACGTTCAGCTCGAATTTCGGGGTTCATTTCATTACTAAAGGCAAGAATTTCACCAATGCCATGGAAACAAGCGACAGTGTGAACGCTGATTTCTAGTTAGTGGTTTTGTACCGAGGTTTAGGCATGACGCTCATCCTCGCACGTTGATTCCTCTCTCTTCTCAGGTAATACTTCGCTTAGTAAATCACCATGCAATATCAAAACTGGAAGACCATGAATAAATCTCTTGTGCTGTTGAGCCTCATGCTCAGCGCTTTCTTTTCATCTGCCTCAACGCTCGATGAGTCTATAGCATCAATTGAGCAACGAATCTCAGGACGCATCGGTGTTTCCGTTTTGGATTCCAGTACTCAACAGCAATGGCACTATCGAGGCAATGAACGGTTTCCTATGATGAGCACGTTTAAAACTCTGGCATGTGCAAAGATGTTGCATGACGCTGACTCAGGAGATCTAGATAAGAACGCTTTGGCTCCCATAACGTCTGACAAACTTATTCCTTGGTCACCGGTTACAGAGAAAATGGTGGGCAGTTCCATTACCGTCAGCACAGCTTGTGAAGCGACCATGGAAACGAGCGACAACACCGCAGCCAATATCGTTCTGCATTCCATAGGGGGACCTCAAGGACTCACTGAGTTTCTGCGTTTGAACCAAGATGACGTGACTCGATTAGACCGCATTGAACCAGAGTTAAATCAGGTACTTTCAGGCGATCAACGGGATACAACAACACCAAATGCGATGAATACCACATTGCATCGCCTTCTATTTGAAGGTGCAATGAATCCAGGTTCGAAAAATCAGTTAATAGCTTGGATGCAAGGGAATACGGTTTCAGATTCATTGCTACGGTCAATTCTACCGCAAGGATGGTCTATCGCAGACCGCTCTGGTGCAGGCGCTAATGGTTCACGTGGTTTTACTGGTGCCATTTGGGCAGACAATCGCAAGCCATTGGTCATCAGCATTTATCTAACACAAACCGACCTATCGATGTCTGAACGTAACCAAATCATCAACGAAATTGGTGGGCTGATTTTCCAGACGTATGCAATCAAGTAACGAACTAAGCACAGCGTTAATTTAATAGAATGTATGCCGCCACTAATTATATTCCTCCACCAAGATAGTCGTCGGCATGTTAACTCATTGAAGGAACCTTACGCAGAAGCTCTCAGTCGGCGCTCTATCTGAAATCACCTTACCATCTTTAATAGTAATAATACGTTTAGTACGCTCTGCTAATGCATTGTCGTGAGTAACAATCATAAGTGTTCTGCCTTCCTCATGAAGTTGATTAAACAATGCTTCAATCTCAGCGCCTGACTTCGAGTCCAATGCTCCTGTGGGTTCATCAGCTAGGATAATTTGAGGGTCATTTACCAAGGCTCTAGCAATGGCCACTCGCTGCTTTTGACCACCTGATAGTTGGTTCGGTTTATGGTCAAGGCGGTCTCCTAAGCCTACCTGCTCTAGCAGTCTTGCCGCACGCTGGCGACGCTCTTTGGCTTTAATTCCGCCGTACACCAGTGGTAACGCTACATTGTCGAGTGCGGTAGCGTATTCAAGTAAATTGAAGCTTTGGAACACAAAGCCAATCTTCTGGTTTCGAATTGCAGCTAGAGCATTAGCAGTTAAACTTGCGACATTCTGGCCTGCTAATAAATAGTCTCCATCGCTAGGTTTATCTAAGCAGCCAAGCATGTTCATTAGGGTTGATTTTCCAGAGCCCGAAGGACCAAGAATCGACAGGAATTCACCTTGGTTAATGGTTAAGTCAACGCCATCTAATGCACGTACTTCCATTTCACCACTACATAGGTGTAGCATGCACACTATGCACTTCAAATCTTATCTTCCCTAAAATAAAACTAGGGCTACCTGAACCAGCCATAAATAGCTATAACAGCTAAGTTCTTGCAGCTAAGTTACGAACATAACCTTTCAGGCAGAGTCAGTAACCACTCAATTTTTATTGATATATGCTAATCGAAAAATCAATTTTATGACAGTAAAATAGAGGCAGAATCTGATATGCCCTTACTATTAGTGCTTATATCTTACTATGGGATTTTATTATTGGGTTTGAATAAAAAATACGACTAAACGTTTACGGTGTAAGAATATAATTCGAAGGGAGTATGATTATACTAGCATGAGTTTTTTGCTACATTTAGTTGGTCATAATTTATGAAATAGAGATCACTGAACCTAAATAAAGATACTGAGAAAAATGTGAATATCATCGTGGTCAAATAATAACCACCATGATATCCACGCAAACTTAATCAGAATATTAGATCACTTACGTTACTGATTACGTTTTTTCTTTTTCTTACCCGTACCAGCCGGTTTTGCTCGTGCTTTCATGGGTGCGAAATAAGCTTCACTCTGGTCATCATCCACTTCAAATCCCGCAACTTGCTCACGTTCAAGGCGGAACTTATTTTTCTTTTCTATCACTTTAAAATGATGGTAGTCGTCGTAATCGATAAGAGATAAACCAAGACCAACCTCTCCTGCGCGGCCACTGCGCCCGATACGGTGCATATAATCGGCGGGACTGCGCGGCAGGTCAAAGTTGATCACGACCGGTAGCTTTTCAATGTCAAGGCCACGAGCTGCGATGTCGGTTGCGATCAAAACTTGAATGTCGCCAGATTTAAACCCTTCTAGCACACGTGTACGAGCACCCTGCCCTTTATCACCATGGAAAACTTCTGCAGTGATACCACGTTTTGATAGCTTTTGTGCTAAATGGTTACAGCTGTTTTTGGCATTAACAAAGATTAACGCTTGTCGCCATTGATGCTGTTTGATTAAGTGCGCGAGTACCGCCGTCTTTTGACCTTTATTCACGCTAAACACACGTTGCACGAGAGTACTGGTCTCAGCACTTTGCAATTGCACTTCAACAGGGTCGCTAAGTAAATGCTGTGCCAGACTTGTCACTTTCTCAGGGAAAGTTGCTGAAAATAGTAACGTCTGTTTTTTCTCTGGTAACAAAGCAAGGATTTTGTTGAG
Source organism: Vibrio thalassae (assembly GCF_900089835.1). GTDB lineage: Bacteria > Pseudomonadota > Gammaproteobacteria > Enterobacterales > Vibrionaceae > Vibrio > Vibrio thalassae. The sequence continues at coordinate 8,013 of NZ_OANU01000049.1, forward strand.
CTCTTCTGTAAAACCCAAGCTCAACATACGGTCCGCTTCATCTAGTACTAGTGTTTGCACTTGGTCTAGCTTAATAGCATTACTTGATACCAGATCAAGTAATCGTCCAGGTGTTGCCACAACAATGTCGCTGCCACCACGAAGCGCTAGCATTTGAGGGTTTGCTGAGACACCACCGAATACAGCAACCGTTTTTATCTCATTTCGTAGATGATATGAGTACGATTTAACGTTATACGCCACCTGTGACGCTAGTTCGCGCGTAGGAACAAGAATTAGGTGAGAAACCGTGTTGCCACGACGACTGTTAGGTTTGTCCTGTTGACAGATTTTTTGCAGAATCGGCAGCGAAAACGCGGCGGTTTTACCAGAACCCGTATTCGCACCACCAACAAGATCACACCCTTCAAGTAGGTAAGGAATGGTGTGAGATTGGATTGGAGTCGGTTGGCTGTATTCCAACTCCTCTAGTCGCTCAACTAAGGTTGGAATCAGACCTAGGTCAGCGAATGTTGTTGGAGATGTTTTGTCAGTCATTACTCTCTGGGCTCTGGGCTAGATAAAGGCCGTGTATCTTAGTCTATTTACGACGTTGACGTTAGTAAAAATGAAATAAACCCGTCGTTTTAACCACCTGCCCAAAGCTTAGCTATCAAAATGATAACCTCGTTATCGCCACTAACTATCAACTTGACACCTTCTTACCCTTTCGAGGTTCACGGTTAATCACCACTAAACTCGGAGATCGGCATGCTCACAAATCCATCAATCAAAAATTAATTATTACCATCGCAAAACTCCAACGAGTCTCTATAAAGCTAAACGTAATAATTGGCTGTCAAAGCTCTTGGAACATAACTTGCTCTATTGCTGACGAATTTATTAAGTGGTGAATAGAAGGACGTAGTATGAAGTTAACATATGAAGTTGAGGATAAACCGCCATTTGGAACATCGTTACTATTAGCATTTCAACATATGCTGGCGGCTATGGGGGCAATCATTGCGGTGCCTCTGGTTGTGGGAAGTGCCATTGGACTTCCGACTAATGAAATGATTGTCTTAGTTAACGCAGCGTTACTGGTATCGGGAGTCGTTACTATCATCCAATGTAAAGGCGTTGGAGTAATAGGCATCAGACTTCCGGTTGTTATGGGCACAAGCTTTACGTTTGTTGCTATCTCTATCTCTATTGGCATTGAATCTGGTGTTGCTGCCATCTTTGGAGCGGCATTGGTTGGCTCCTTGGTCATGATCATTGGCTCCAAATTTATGCCTCAAATACGCAAGTTGTTCCCGCCCGTCGTGTCCGGAACTGTCGTTGTATTGATCGGTCTTACCATACTCCCTGTCGGTATCGACTGGATCGCGGGAGGCTTTGTAGGCCAAGAAGGATACGGACGGTTAGAAAATCTCCAGTGGTATCTTATGTGATGGCGTGGGCAGTGCTTTAGCGTCCATAGTCGGTACGACACCGTTTTCTTCATTCAGCCAAAACGTTGGTATTGTCTCAATTACTGGTGTTGCGAGTCGCCATGTGGTCGCCTTTACTGGTGTCATTATGGTTTGTGCAGGATTGATCCCTAAGATAGGTGGCTTAGTCGTTACTATTCCTAGCAGCGTCTTAGGCGGCGCTGGCATCGTTATGTTCTCAATGATCATCTCATCCGGTATCAACATTCTGTCTCGTCTGAACTTTACCAAGCGCGATATGTTGATTGTTGCCCTAGGTGTCGCCGCCGGAATGACAGTGACGATTCGTCCTGAAACCTTGACCTACTTCCCGGACTCCCTAAGAGTCATTCTAGGTTCGGGAATTACCACAGGTTCTCTCGTTGCACTTGGTTTGAACTTAATATTGAAGGTTGACGTGACCGATGAAATTGAAAGTGCAGAAGAAAAGAAAGTGCTGTTTGATGAATCGTTCAAGCAAACAAAAAATATGGCTGAGCTTGAGTCTGAGAAGGCTAAAACAGTGGGATTGGAACTGGATTAGAGCAAGACAATAAGCCACATAACTCACTTTTACCATGCTAGAGGAGCTATCTCGACACATGTAGTTATTTTTCGCCCTAGTGCGCGTTAAGTGTCATTAGGGCGTTTAAGTTTTTCAATTCTAAAGCTTGATGCTGTGAGCATTATAGTCAGATTGCTGCCTATGCTGAAATGACGACAAATCAATTCAGTCGAACAACATCCCAAAAAACTCCTCTCTAGACTCAGGACTGCTGTCTCTATGAGTATGATATTCAACATGAGATTTCATGTCTGCGGAAGGAGAAAGCTTGATGCTCCAAAGTGATTTAACTTGATTCGGAATTATGGAATATCGAACGTCGATGACTCGTGTCTTATCATCAGGATCTTGTGCAACATATCCATTAGAAAACCATCGGAAGCGTTCGATATCGATAGCTTGTTGTGAGTTCGGATCGAGCCAAGGAAAATCTCTATTCACATCAAGTTTAGGTACGGATTGCCCAGGGTATGTTTTGACTGTACTTCCTACTCTAACTGCATCGACGTAGTATCGATCGTTGGTTTCGTAGACGACTTTCCAGAGTAATATGTTAGCAAAGCTCGGCTTGGCCTCTAGTTTAATCTGGGTATGCTGTCTTTCGCTAGCCAGTTGCCAACCAGCTGCTACCGCTCGGTCTCTTTGAATCATGCCTATCGTTGGGTACATAACAGCCCACAAAAAAGCCAGTCGGGCTAACCATGTTTTACGCTTAAACGTAGCCAAAACGACCAATATCAAAATAGGCAACGTATAGATGGGATCAATGACCGAAACCGTACTCCATGCATAACGCTCATTAGTAAACGGCCACAACAATTGAGTTCCATAGCTAGTACATGAGTCTAATAATGCATGAGTGCTATAACCTAACGTGCAGTAAAGCCAGCTTTGTTGAAAGGAAAGCCCACGTTTTTTCGCAATCAAAGGATGCAGCACCCACGCACAAACTAAGCTACCAATAGGGATGAAAAACAATGAATGTGTGAATTGGCGATGAAACTCTAAGAACAACAGAGGATCATCATGCGAACGAATAAGCACATCTAAGTCAGGGGACATTCCCGCGAGCAGACCCAATATACCAGCAACGACTATATGTTGTTTTCTACTTAATGATTGAGACAAAGAAGCACCTAGCACTCCTTGGGATAATGGATCCATGATTAACTCATTGATTGCATTCAGCTCATGTATACAGCATAGATGCTGATTAGCTAGAAAATCGAGTGACTAGTGGTTTTATTTTATTGTCACTAACGAGGACACTGAGGAGAGCCCTTTTGATGCGAAAGCCACCATATATAACCTGATCTAAATCTTCAAAGCTAAGTCGCTTTACAACAAACCTATGATTTTTCGACTGAAACCTTACCATCTCGACCAAAAAGGGTTATACATAACCTTATATAAATCTAATGAATGAAAAGTCATGACGCTTAAGGAACTCCTCCAAGTTCGCAATGTTCGCTACTTCTTAATGTTCCGATGTAGCTATTTTGCTCGTTTTTATTACCCGGTTTTCACCCTGCTCTATTTGGATTACGGGTTAACGCTGTCGCAGTTTGCGATGCTTAATGTGATTTGGGCTGCCACCATCGTTATTGCGGAAGTGCCGTCAGGTGCCTTTGCCGATACCTTAGGTCGCAAAAAACTTGTGGTGTTATCTTCGATTATCATGTTCGTTGAAATCGCTATGATAGCCTTTGTCCCTACAGGTAATCCGAGTTTGGTATTTGCGGTATTTCTGGTTAACCGGATATTAAGTGGCTTAGCCATGGCCCTCGCTAGCGGTGCCGACGAAGCGTTGGCATACGACACCTTGAAGGAGCAAGGTAAGGAAGAGGCTTGGCCTCATGTATTGCAGATTCAAATTCGAGTGGCCTCTGCAGTGGGTATCTTCGTTACGCTAATCGGGGCTGCTATGTATGATGTCGATGTCATGGGGTCTGTGTACCAACTGCTTGGATGGACAGCGCCAGAGAGCACTCAGGACATTATGCGTCTTCCGGTTTACGCCACTTTGATCGTAGCCATGATTGCTATTTACGCGGCTATCAGCATGCAAGAAGACAAAAAGCCAATGCTAAAAGGTGGCGATAAATTAGCTACAACAGTCGCAAGTTTAAAATTAACGCTCAGTACTGGTAAGTGGGTAATGTCGACCCCTTATGTGTTGTTCATTTTGCTCTACTACAGTCTTTTCGAGCATACATCACGCATGTTTCTCACCATGAATAGTCAATACTATCGTGCTATCGACATTCCTATTATCTACATTGGATTCATTGGCGCTGGCGTAAGTATTTTTAAGATACTCTTTGCAGGACAAAGTCGTCGCTTTGCCGAAAGCCTAGCCCCTAAAAAGTTCATCGCAATCATAGGTGTATCGACTATCGCGACCTACTACTTTATTAGTTTAGGTTGGTCGATTTACGGCGTCATTCCGACACTAGTACTGATCTTTATCATCATGACGATGAACATCTTTATTAGTTACCACCTCAATAGGAAAACTGAATCACACAACCGCGCTACCGTTCTTAGCTTCAAAGGACTGATGTTTAACCTAGGGTATGGTTCAATTGGTGTGCTATACGCGTATTACTACAAACTGGTCTCTCAAGGCTACAGCCAAGAGCAGATTGAGCAAGGTGTCGATTTTATCGCTTCACTTTCCTCGTTCGTCTACTACTTCGCGTTTTTGTTTATCTTGATCAGTGTATGGTTTCATTTTAAGGATAGAAAAAAAGCGATTTTTGAATAACCTGAACTACTTTTTGTATAGACCACCAAACCAACAACTTCGATACGACACTGGCATTCTCTTATGAAAAGAATGCCAGTTTAACAGCTTGTGATTGTTCGCTTATCTGTTGGCCGTAAAGATGTTGCTAGCAAGACAGCATAACCGCTATTATTAACTTTATTATTTTAGTCTATCGAATTAGATAACGATGAAAAAACACGAAGAGCTGGTACAAGATTTAATAAGTAAGATCTGCAATAACGTTATCACTTATAAGCTGCCATCGGAGAGAGAGCTTGTAGATAAGTACCAATTATCGCGTTTTTCCGTCAGAAAAGCCCTGTCAAAATTGGAAGCCATTGGAGTAGTCATACTGTGAGCCTTTTGTTTGTTTCAAGCTGGGCGTGCTAAGTCTGCCTTAGAGACTTAAGCTCTGTATACATCGCTAAGGCTGCTGGGCCTGTTTGTACACCTTTGGGTAAGGTAAGGTGCAGTGGCACCTGATAGAGATCTGACAGTGTGACGTTAAGTACCACTAGTTGTCCATGATTTCGGCTTTCAATAACATGCCTAGGCAGCCGACAAAAACCCACGCCACTTTCCACCGCTTTGAAAGCATGGTCAAAGTTATCGACCGTAATTCTCTGCTGACCTTTTAACCATCCTACATCTTGTTTTCTCTTCCCAAGAGTACTGTCACCTAGGTCACGAATAACAATTTGGGTCACATTGGCCAGCTCTGTCAGCGTCACTTCACCATATTTCACTCTAAACTAGGCAGCATAACTTTATGTTATTAAATACCTTTTTCTTAGATAAATCACACTTAACCCACTATTAACGAACACTATTTGTTCAGCTCCAACGACAGAAATACTATTAGAAAAAACCGTTGGAGAGACCACAATGAACATCAACAGCAGCCTATTCATTTTATTTAGTGCCATCTATTCAACGACGTCGTTCGCTAACGTTTATTTGATTTAATTAAGACTTAAATTGATTATTACTAAACTTAATTATCTGATAAATAAAAATAAACTTATGATAAAACTCAATTCTATTATCGTCTAATACAGGAAGTACATCCACGACAAGCAGAGCGTGTGTGTGGGTCGAGTCGCCCTCTTTGAACTTTACAATAAGCATTACGAAGAACTCGTCGCGCGGCAAACCAGTCTTCTGGCTTTTGCATAATTAAGTAACCATTAAACCGTTTTAGTAATGGTAAGCGATACTCTTCAACAAATTTACTGTCAAACTCAACCTCAAAATACTCGAACACCTGCTCGATAGCGGTAAATTCAGCAAGTTTGCTTTGAATGTTAGTGAAACTCATCGTTATCAAGTCTGCAATAAATGAATCGGTATGAACAAGACAAAGATTGTACTAAAGCTGCGTTTGGTTGTCACAAAAGTAAAAAGCGCAAAGCACTTATCAGCGCCTTGGGCTTCAATACGACAGAAAACGACTGAGCGTGGTACTCTGGATAGTCTAATAGGCCCACTTCGTTACCGCCAAACAGAGTATTCGGATTGCGCTCTGCCAACGGGTAACCGTGTTTTTGTCGATTCGGTAAGTCTGGGTTGGCGATAAATGGACGACCAAAACCTACCATATCCGTGATGCCATTAGACAATGCTTTTTCCGCTTTCTCTTAGTTATAGCGTCCTGCATATATAATCGTACCTCGGTACGCTTCTCTTACTGCCGTTTTAAACTCTGCTGAAGTGTCCGGGGCATCATCCCAATCAACTTCGGCAAATGGTTGGAGAGAATAAAAATGAGAAAAGAAAGTGGCCTTGCCTATTGGCAAGGCCACCTCATATTGATTATTTCAAATCAAAACGGTCAGCATTCATGACCTTAGTCCACGCAGCAACAAAGTCGTTAACAAACTTCTCTTTGTTGTCATCCTGCGCATAGAATTCAGCGTACGCTCTTAAGATGGAGTTAGAACCGAAAACAAGGTCAGCACGCGTCGCAGTCCATTTCACTTCATCGCTAGAGCGAGCCACGATATCGTAGGAATTTCGACCTGTCGGCTTCCACTGATAGTTCATATCTGTCAGGTTAACGAAGAAATCGTTGCTCAAAACACCTACACGGTCAGTGAAGACACCATGAGCGCTGCCGTTGTGGTTGGCGCCGAGTACACGCATCCCACCGATTAGAACTGTCATCTCTGGGGCCGTTAGTCCCATAAGTTGAGCGCGATCCAACAACATTTCTTCTGGCGTTGCCGCATAGTGTTGTTTTTGCCAATTGCGGAAACCATCCGCCAGTGGTTCAAGAACTTCAAAAGATGCCACATCAGTCTGCTCTGCGGTTGCATCACCTCGACCCGGAGCAAACGGTACGTTCACATCGAATCCTGCAAGTTTTGCGGCTTGCTCAACGGCTACATTACCCGCTAACACAATCACATCAGCAACACTTGCGCCAATCTCGGTTGCAATGCCTTCAAGTACAGGCAGAACTTTATTCAGTTTTTCAGGCTCGTTTCCTAACCAGTCTCGCTGAGGCTCTAAGCGAATTCGAGAGCCATTTGCACCTCCCCGTTTGTCTGACTGGCGATACGTGCGCGCACTGTCCCAAGCGGTGGTAATCACTTCCGTCACGCTTAAGCCTGACGCTTGGATTTTTTCCTTTACCGCTTCAATATCGTAATCTATTGAACCCGCTGGAATTGGATCTTGCCAAATTAATGCTTCAGTGGGTACTTCTGGACCAATATACGTTGATGATGGCCCCATATCACGATGCAGTAACTTGAACCAAGCACGAGCGAACGCGTCAGATAAAAGCTCGGGGTTATGGTAAAAACGCTCCGAAATCTTACGATATTCAGGATCTACTTTTAGTGCCATATCGGCATCCGTCATCATAGGGTTGTATCGGATACTCGCATCTTCTACGTCTACTGGTTTGTTGGCTTCATCAATTGCAACCGGTTCCCATTGCCATGCGCCAGCAGGACTTTTCGTTAATTGCCACTCGTGTGATAACAACATCTCGAAGTAGCCATTATCCCACTTAGTTGGATGCGTAGTCCAAGCGCCTTCAATACCACTGGTGACTGTGTTGCGGCCGATACCACGCGACTTATGATTGTTCCAACCTAAACCTTGTTCAAAGATATCTGCCCCTTCTGGAGATTCACCTAGCTCTGCAGCATTACCGTTACCGTGTGCTTTACCCACTGTGTGACCACCAGCGGTCAAGGCCACGGTTTCTTCGTCATTCATTCCCATTCGAGCAAAAGTGACGCGCATATCCTGAGCAGTTTTGAGTGGGTCCGGTTGGCCGTCAACACCTTCAGGATTAACGTAAATAAGGCCCATCATAACCGCAGCTAATGGATTTTCTAGGTCTCTATCGCCCGAGTAACGACTGTTTTCACCTTTACTGTCTTGAAGCCATTCTTTTTCCGCCCCCCAATAAGTGTCTTTCTCAGGCGCCCAGATATCTTCGCGACCAAAAGCGAAACCGAAAGTTTTTAACCCCATTGATTCATAGGCTACATTGCCCGCAAATACGATAAGGTCAGCCCAACTAATTTTGTTGCCATACTTTTGTTTAATTGGCCAAAGAAGACGACGCGCTTTGTCTAAGTTCGCATTATCAGGCCAAGAGTTTAGAGGTGCAAATCTTTGGTTACCCGTGCTTGCGCCACCACGGCCATCACCTGTACGATAAGAGCCAGCAGAGTGCCAAGCCATTCGAATCATTAAACCACCGTAATGACCCCAGTCAGCTGGCCACCATTCTTGGCTATCAGTCATAAGTGCTGTGACGTCTTTCTTCAAAGCGTCGAAATCTAGTGTTTTCACCGCCTCACGATAGTCAAAAGACTCCCCCAGTGGGTTAGATTTCGTATCGTGCTGATGCAAGATATCCAAGTTCAATGCATTCGGCCACCAAGCAACGTTGGAGCCTTCAGATGATGTAACTGCACCGTGCATAACAGGGCATTTTCCAGTGTTGGTATTTTCTTGCTTCATAATTTTTCACCGTATCTTATTTTTAACTTTTACGAACACGACAAGCACACTAATTTTATTAGTCACAAAACTGTTTTTCACTCTAGTCCCTAAAAGAGAATTCACGTTAGAAATTAATATCTGAGAACCATATCGGTCAAACCACATATCAATAACCTAAGTTACTCTCTTTGATTATTGACTAGTTTAGGTAGCGATCATGTTGAAATAAAATAATCTTTCTTAGCATTCCAAGCGTTATATATTTCCGTATCACAAAGTGCAGTTTCTACTCCACTGTAAGCCGACAAGTTCATCGTCAGTTCTGGCTCATTTTCAATCAGTGACATCAACTCATCACTACTGTAATGATTGGGCGTAATCACATTGATTTCCTTCTTATCACCGCAGGTACTTGATAGGCGGATACTGTAGGTATGAACTCTCATGGAACACCTCCTTGGTAGTAGCTACAACCAAATATAGTGTGCTTTATCGGATTGTTCTAGCGGGGGTTTCCTATTTCTAAGATAGGAAAAATCTATCAAAAGAACGGGGATTGGATTAAAAGACAACAGATATTATTAATTGAAAACTTAGATTTAGGATAATAATCTTGAATAAATAGTTTCACTCAAGATTATTAATACCACCTTACTAAATAAAGTATTAGTTTACAAATAACATTGGCCTACTCAAATATTATTCACTCTTTTTTAAAATAAATAAATGATAACCAAATTCATGACCATACTGGGTGCAAATATTCACTTCATTATTAATATCTTTCCATGCCGATGTATGCGCCATCTCTGATGCCAACATGTCTACTCTTTTGGCTAGCGGACCATAATAATTCATCCATCCAGATTGGCTAAGCGCAAAGTTATCAATCACTTGATAACCCGCTTTCTGCATTTGTGCCAGTCGCGTCTTGACCTGTTGAATGTCTGGGTATTCTTGGCTCCAAAATTGTTCAGATACCTCACTAGGTGATTCCGTTTTCCAAACCATATCACTCACCATCAAGTACCCATTTTGTTCCAATAGCGGGCGCCAGTTTGTGAGTGCTTTCTCCATGCCCATGATATAAGCACTTCCCTCAGCCCAAATTAGGTCGAAACTCTCTTTTTCAAACGGCAGATTCGTCATGCTCGCTATTACGGTGTTGAGCCTATTTTGTCTTCCTTGCTCCGCAAACCGCTCAGACAAACTCTCAAGTGCTGAAGGCTCCGTGTCTATCGCTGTGATTTGTGCGTCGCTGTTGTCGGCCAATACCTGCGTAGCCAAACCTTTACCACAGCCTATTTCAAGGATATTGCGTGGCATAATCGGCACTAAAGACAACGCTTTGGCTGTGTCATACTCACTGCCTGGCCCCCAACGTTCAAGCGTCTGGAAAACGTTCATAAAGTCGGCCATATATTTGTCGTGTTCGTTCATGTCTTTTGATAACCATTTCAAATGCAAGGCGTCTTTTTCGCTAAACCCTTGCTTAATTAACCAATCTAGGTGGGCGTCTGGAGCAAGTTTGTCCAAATCACCGTGCCAAGCTTTGAGGTCACCTTCTCCAAGTAACGCAGCGAGCAACTGCAATGACTGCTGTTTTTGCTCAATCTCTTGTTGAAGAACTTGTAATCGGTTCTTGAGCAGCTCTCGATCTACTTTAGCTTCAAGGCAAGCCTTGCACTCTTTAAGCGTCAGACCTCCCGCCTGTAATCTCTGAATTAATCGGACACGCTGAACGTCTTTATCACTGTATACACGATAGCCATTTTCTAAGCGTTTACCTGATATAAGCTTTTGCTTTTCATAGTAAAGCAACGCCGTTCGTGACAGCCCTACCATTGCCGCTAGTTGTGAAATTCGATACAAAACCCAATGCCTCTACTCACTAGATGGTTAATGACTTTAAACTATAAAGTTATAGACAGGTCAATAGATAAAATGAAGGGAAAATAGAAAAGACACAGAAAGCATTGGTGGCATCTGATGAAGCTCTTGCCTAGCGCATACCATGGAATCAGCAAAGATAACTAATGGAGAACTCTCGCGACATACGCAGAGTTCATCCTGAGTTGCCAGGTCTAGTCACTCACGTATCGCTATTTGAATTACAGCTGTGTATCACTTTTTACGTAGGTCGTGGAGAATTCATAGCTATCACAAATGTGTTTTGCTACTGAGTATTCAAAAATTTGCCCATTATCCAAATAGGCGTTTTGTGCCACATTCACTAAATGCTCTCCAAGCACAACCCCAAGATATTCGGCCTCTACCGCGTTTGCGTTCGCAATCGTAATACGTAGGTTAGCACTGTGGATCGTGAGCTTCAGTTCGTCAGAAATATACCCATAGATAGTATCTTTGACTTGCTCAATAGCTAGGTTCGGCACGACTTTAGCTGACAAATAGATGTATTCAACAATTGATGGCACTCCATCTAACACCCTGACACGAGTAATATCGTAAACCGGGTCACCAAGCTTACACTTCAACTTGCCTGCGATGGCTTCATCCGCGTGTACTAAACGGAATTTCATTACTCGCGTTTGAACCAGTTTACCTTTGTCTTGCGCGCGTTTCTTGGTTCCGAGTAGATGAGAATCTGAAACCGCATCTGGCTTCTGCTTGACGAAGGAACCAGCTCCGCGTTTACGTACCACCAGCCCTTCTTTTACTAAGAAGTCCATGGCTTTCTTAATGGTTATTTCACTGCATTCAAACTCCGCAGCCAAAGATCTGCCATCTGGGAGTTTTTCCTCAGACGAGTACTCTCCAGAAAGAATTCGCGTCTTAATTTCGCTATAAATGCCTTGATATTTAACCATTTATAAAACCTGTGCTTTCCAACTTACTTCAAGCAAACCGCCTGATTTCACTCAAGCTATCAGAGTACTTCCTTCTCTGGCAAGACACAAGCTCCGACACAAAACCCTATTTAATTATATGAAAATCCAGATGAAAACATCGCATATGACGATCAAAATCACATTTAAAATCACTTATGATTGTAAAACCATATGGTTTTAATACTATCACTTTCAACAAATTGGTTTTTTGAGCATTTCAAATTGGAGTAATCATGGCATTTCAAGAGAATTTCTTATGGGGTAGCGCGTCTGCGGCTTATCAGATTGAAGGAGCAGCTAACTTAGATGGTAAAGGTGATTCCATTTGGGATGTTTACTCTCGCGTGCCTGGTAACACGTTTAAAAATACGACCGGCGAAGTCGCGATCGACTTCTATCACAAGTATGAAGAAGATATTGAGTTGATGCGTGAAATGGGGCTAAAAGCCTATCGTTTTTCTGTTGCTTGGACTCGAATCATGCCTGACGGACGAACTATCAATCCAAAAGGTATCGAGTTCTATCACAACGTCATTAACAAATTGATCGAGTGTGGCATCACTCCAATCCTAACGATCTACCATTGGGATCTTCCCCAAGCACTTCAAGACGAATATCAAGGCTGGGAAAGTCGTAAAATTCTGGCTGACTTTACTAAGTATTGTGAACTTCTGTTTACTGAGTACGGCCAAAAAGTGCCGTATTGGGTTTGTATGAACGAACAAAACATCTTTACGAGCCTTGGTTATGTGCAGAAAATCCATCCACCAAAGGTGTCCGATTATCAGCGTTTTATTAATGCTAACCATATTGCCAGTCTTGCCAATGCCAGTGCTGTAAAACGATTTAAGGAAATGGGCTTACCTGGACAGATCGGTGCCAGTTTCGCTTATAGCCCTACCTATTCGAAAACCGCGTCTCCGGAAGATGTCATCGCTGCTGAAAATGCCCAAGAAATTCAAGATTTGCTTTGGATGGATGTTTACGCAAAAGGCACCTATCCAAAGATTGGTCTAAGACTTCTTGAACGCCTTGGTATCCATATTGACTTCCAAGAAGGAGACAAAGAGCTACTGAAAGCCGGCATCTGTGACTTCATGGGACTCAACTACTATCAATCTGCTACTTTTGTCGCACCAGAGAATAAAGCCGAGACCGCACAAACGGGGAACGCCGCTCAAGTCTCTGTCGTCTCTGATGTAGCGGCTATCCCAACAGACCAATACTACGTACGTGCCGATAACGAACATTTAAAAATGACGGATTGGAACTGGGCTATTGACCCTGAAGGACTGCGAGTGGCACTTCGTCGCATTACCTCACGCTATAACCTTCCTATCCTTATCAGCGAGAACGGTCTAGGAGCTTATGACACGTTAACGGAAGATGGCAAAGTCCATGATGACTACCGCATTGAATTTCTCAAAGCGCACGTAGAAGCGATTGGCGATGCCATTGACGACGGCTGTGAAGTTATTGGCTACTGCACTTGGTCATATCAAGACCTGTTCAGTTGGTTAAACGGCTACGCAAAGCGTTATGGATTCGTCTATGTTGACCGTAATGAAGAAAGCGAAAAAGAGTTGAAACGCTACAAGAAAGAGAGCTTCTATTGGTATCAAAAAGTGATTGAATCTAACGGTGAAGCCCTTTAACTAAGCCGCAAGGTCTATCGTTATTCCCTTGAAAAAGGGAATAACGATACGTGTACTAATAGGATTAATAGGGCTACTTTAGTTCACCAAAGCGCTCTAAGTAAAGAATGGTGGCTGCAGTTCTTGAAGGGACTTGCAGCTTTCTCAGTAAACTCTTCATATGCACTTTAACCGTTGATTCAGAAATAAACAGTCGATCGGCAATTTGCTTGTTTCTAAAGCCTTTCGCCACTTCTTGCAGAATCTGCATTTCACGCTCTGTCAGTGTGTCAAAAACGTCACTGGTATTGGCTCTTTCTTCTAAGTAGTTCTCGATGGCAGAGCTGAACGCTTTGTTACCTGATGTTAGCCCGCGAAGCAGCTCAATAATTTCATCTGGCTCGGTATCTTTGAGCAGATAGCCATCCGCGCCCGCTTTCACTAAAGCATCAATATCAGCAGGGATATCTGAAACCGTAAGAATGACTATGTGTCCTTGAAAGTCATCTTCTCTTAGAGCTTTGAGCGTATCCAAACCCGACATACCTTTCATATTGAGATCGAGTAAGATCAAATCAGGATCGTGCTCTTTTGCTAATGCAATAGCATCAGAGCCATTGCTAGCTTCTGCTACAATCCCAAAATCGTCTTCAAAGCTGAGTAACTGTCCGATACCACGCCTCATTAAAGGGTGGTCATCGACTAACATGACTTTACGTTCGCTCACTTAGTGGCTCCTTACTTCTTTGAAACGTTAATACCACTTCACAACCATCGTTTTGCGCGGAATCGATTGTCAGATCCGCATTCAGTCGAGCTGCACGCTCTTTCATAATGCTCATACCATAATGGTCTAGTTTATGTATATTTTGCTCGAACCCTACACCATCGTCTTTAATTTTAACAGTAACAAGCGCATTTTCATCTTCGAAACAGGTGACCTTTATCACCGAAGCCTCGGCATGCTTTATCGCATTTAAGACCGCTTCACGGATCAGCTGTAAAATATGCACTTGTTCATTTGCCCCTAGCTCCAGCGACGACATTCGGTTATCTAGCTCTATCTGTGCCTCAGTCTGCTCATCAAGTTGATGCAGCATCTCAGTAATCGCTTCACCGAACGTCCCCTCTTTGATTGACAAACGGAACGTCGTCAATAATTCACGCAACTGTACATAAGCATTGTCTAGCCCCTCGCGAATATCGTTTAGTACCAATTGCGAACGACTTGACGAAGCGTCGGTTAATTCCTTGTCGATAGAACGATTTAATAGTGTAACTTGTATCTTTAGGTAAGACAGTGATTGAGCGAGTGAATCATGAAGCTCGCGAGCAATTGTGGCTCGCTCCTCCATTAGGATGATTTGTTCAGTCTGGCGCTGAGCTTTATTGTAGTAAATCGCTCTAGATAGAATTTGCACAAAGTTATCAATGAGTTTTTCATCAGGGCAAGGCAGACCAACTTGGTATCTTAACTGTCCCAGTTCTTCCCCATCAAGATGCAGCGGTTTGATACGTTCAGCTTTGCCGTTGAAATGTCCTTCACGTGCAACCCAAGGATTGCCTTCTACTTCTGAGACTTTTATTTCTACAGCCCCTATACCTTCAACACTGGCAATATAAGTCAGTATTGCTCGAAAGTTTTCATGCGAAATACGTGTTGCTGTCAGTTCTTGCGACGATTGATAGAGTACTTGCAGCGATTGATGCGCATGCTGAAGTTTGTGCGTTTTTTCATTTACGGCCTGCTCTAACCCACGATATAACTTACCAAGATCTCTAGCCATGTTTCTAAAGGCATTACCAAGGATACCCAATTCGTTGTCAGAGCGAATATCCACTTCTACATCAAATGAACGATTTTGCACCTGTTCACTGGCTGAGATAAGTTGACCTAAAGGTCTAACAATCTGTTTTCTAACAAATAGCACGACGTACACCGCAACTAACAATATGCCACCTAGACCAACGCCCCCCGCCCACGCAAGACGAATCAGTTTATTTTCAGAGTGCTCTTGCAGCTCTAAAACAAACAGATCGATACGATCAACAAAGTCTGCCACTTGCATCAGATACTGTTCTCTATCATCACTTGAAAGTACTGCCTTTAACTCATGCCAGCGAATAATGAGGTTGTAGTAGTCTTGCGTGATCTCCCTCGGTACGTCCCATGATTGCAGGGCTTTCATTGAAGGAGAATAGAGTGAACGTTCAAACTGCTCGACATGAAGATAATACAATGGCGAGTCCGATTGCATGTCGTAAGCCAACCGATAGCTTTGCATCCGCATCGAGCCTGAGACGTTCACTGCTTCAGCATCATTCAAACTCGAAGCCAATGTCAAAATAGCGAAGTTGGTGGTCGCCAACGACAGCAACAAGATAAGTATCATCGCTTTAGCTATGGTTCCGGTGACGGATTTATTCGGCTTTTTCATGATGTAAGCATCTCACTTCACTGATTCTAATCTATTCATATATCCCGTTAAGCCGGGCTCACACTATCGCTATCTATTGTCGATAATTTATTGATCCAAAACAAGGATGCCCCCCATTTAACCCCTAAGAGGTATTTATAGAAATATGTCCAAACTTACAATTTATATGAATGTAAATAAAAGATTGTTAACAGCTTATTGGATTAGACTTTTTCTGTGACAGTTTTTGTTGGTGAGATGAATGGTTGATATTTCCAAACGACGCTTTTTCACGAGAAAGCAAATCGATACTAAGCAAGCTAGGCTACCTTGGGTTAAGGATTTAACAACATTCACCGACCGATGTACGCGATGCAATAAATGCGTTTCCGTTTGTGAAACTCAAATTATTAAGAGCGGCGACGGAGGGTATCCTGCTGTCGACTTCTCCATCGATGAATGCACGTTTTGTTACAAGTGTGCAGAAATCTGTCCTGAGCCGATATTTGATGATAGAGACAGCACCCCCTGGAATGCAAAAGCGGAGATCAATGCTCAATGCTTGGCGCATAAAAATATTGAATGCCGCAGTTGCGGTGATAGCTGTGAAACCATGGCAATCACTTTCAAACTGAGAGTCGGTAGTGTTGCTTTGCCCCAATTAGAGTTAGAGCATTGTAGTGGATGTGGAGCCTGTGTTTCAGTTTGTCCGAGTTCATCTATCTCCGTGAGTAATGTCTAGCACGAAGCAAAATTAAAATATTACAAAGAGAAAAAAGAACTATGTCGATAAATGAAGTGCACATTTCTAGTTTGGTTGTGCATTGCAAGGCAGAGCATCTTGCCGAAATCAAAGTGCAGATCGAGCAGTTCGATAACGCAGAGATATACGGAGACAGTGAAGACGGCAAAATTATTGTCGTTCTAGAAACCGAGAATCAGGGTTTCGTCACTGAAACGATAGACGCTATCAACAACTTACCGAATGTCCTTAACGCCGCCTTGGTTTATCACCAAATCGAGCACGGGTTGGATGATGACGAACTTAACACTGGAAGTAACCATTCCCAATTAGAGGGTGAAGTATGAAAATGACAAGACGTGCGTTTGTAAAAGCAAACGCAGCGGCATCAGCAGCGGCAGTGGCAGGTATTACCCTTCCTGCGTCAGCAACCAATCTAATCGCTAGCTCCGACCAAACAAAGATTACCTGGGATAAAGCGCCATGTCGTTTTTGTGGTACAGGCTGTTCGGTGCTGGTAGGAACGCAAAACGGTAAGGTGGTTGCTACTCAAGGTGATCCAGAAGCACCTGTCAACAAAGGTCTTAACTGCATTAAAGGTTACTTCCTGTCTAAAATCATGTACGGCAACGACCGTCTAACGCAGCCTCTGCTTCGCATGAAAGATGGCAAGTTTGATAAAGATGGTGATTTCACTCCAGTTTCTTGGGATCAAGCGTTCGACATCCCCCTGTGTCAGGATAGTTGTCGCCCTTAATCCTCAATAAAAGTAAAACAGGGAGCGGTAAGTTTAATTAAGTGAAGCGTTATTCAGAAGAGCATAAGAAAGCAACTATTCGCAGGTTTGTTGAAAGTGGTTTATCCTTGCGGGAGTTTGCAGATAATGAAGGTATGCATATCTCTACTCTGCACGATTGGAAGAATAAGTATTTAGA
>NZ_OANU01000096.1 GCF_900089835.1 Vibrio thalassae
GCAACTATTCGCAGGTTTGTTGAAAGTGGTTTATCCTTGCGGGAGTTTGCAGATAATGAAGGTATGCATATCTCTACTCTGCACGATTGGAAGAATAAGTATTTAGAAGTAGCCCCATCAATGCCAAGCAGTACCTCACCAGATAAATGGTCACCAGAACAAAAGTTTTCTGTTGTACTTGAAACCGCCACGCTCTCTGAAATAGAACTCAGTGAATACTGTCGTGAAAAAGGCCTATTCCCTGAGCAGGTCTTAGAGTGGAAGCAAGCTTGTATTGCGGGCAACCAAACTCAAGCGGAGCAAAAAAAGCAGCTCTCTCAAGAACGCAAAGCCGATAAGTTGGAAATTAAAAAGCTTCAAAAAGAGCTCCAAAGAAAAGAGTCTGCGTTAGCTGAAACTGCTGCATTACTGGTTTTAAGAAAAAAGTTCAATGCCTACTGGGGCGAAGACGAGGACAGTTAACCTCCCTCTCAGATAGGCAATATTATGTCAGTATCGTAGAAGAAGCGGTTAACGCAGGGGCAACCAGGGAAAAAGCTTGTAACACCATTGGGCTCACTATACGCACTCTACAAAGGTGGACGCAAAGTGGCCAAGTATTACCCGACAAAAGGCCGACAGCAATAAGACCTGAGCCAAAAAACAAGCTTAGTGAAGCTGAAAGACAAACAATACTGACCATCAGTAATCAAAAAGAATATGCTGACTTGGCCCCAAGTCAGATAGTCCCTCAGCTTGCTGATAAAGGCGTGTATATCGCATCAGAATCAAGCTTTTACCGTGTGCTTAAAGAGAACAATCAACTTAAGCATCGTGGTCGAGCAAAGCCAAGCGGAAGTCTAGTTAGGCCGGAGAGTTACACGGCTACTGCAGCTAATCAGGTCTGGACTTGGGATATATCCTATTGCCCATCAACTGTTAGAGGTCTGTTTTACTACTTATATATGATAGTAGACATCTACAGCCGGAAAATAGTGGGGTGGGAAGTGCATGTGTGTGAATCTGGCGAGTACGCGTCACAGCTTCTAGAAAGAGCTCTGTGGTCAGAAAAGTCAGTACGTAATGATGTAGTCCTGCACTCTGATAATGGTAGCCCGATGAAGTGTTTAACCATGCAAGCAAAGATGCTGGAAATGGGGGTTATAGGGTCACGAAGTCGACCAGGTGTAAGTAATGACAACCCGTACTCGGAGTCTTTGTTTAGAACGGTAAAATACTGCCGTCGCTGGCCTAGTGAAGGCTTTAAAAGCTTAGATGAAGCCAGAGCTTGGGTCCGTGACTTTGTGTACTGGTACAACAATGAGCATAGGCATAGTCGAATTAAGTTCGTGACCCCAGTTCAACGCCATAATGGAGAGGATAGTACCATCTTAGCTAAGCGCAAAGAGCTTTATAAACAAGCGAGAGCAGCCAACCCACAGCGGTGGTCAAACGAATCTAGAAACTGGGATGAAGTTGGTGAAGTTAAGCTAAATCCTGAAAGGCAGAAAGAAGCTGCTTAAAAAATTAAAGGCGACAACTACCTTGAAAAACGCCG
>NZ_OANU01000166.1 GCF_900089835.1 Vibrio thalassae
CGATATCTACTATAGCAAGACACAAAAATTTCAATGCCAAGCGGTTATTTATCAGAATAAAAAGAAAGGTCGGATAGCAAAGAAAAAGCGAGGTGGGAAGTCACAGTGCACGACAGATAAATACCAGCAGGCGAAAGCGGTTGAGCCTTGGTTATTGGTGTATAAATTACCCGAGCATGAGAAAGTCAGTGCAACTAAAGTCGTCAAACTATACGCACAGCGTATGCAGATAGAAGAAGCGTTTAGAGATACAAAAAATAGCAAACTGGGCTTAGGATTGGAGTACGCTAACTCAAAAAGCGCAAAGCGTTATGACAATCTGATACTAATCGCATCATTGATAACGTTTATGCTTTGGTGCGTGGGGTTTGTGAGTGCACAACTGACCCAATCACGTTTGCTGCAAGCCAATACAGAGAGACGAAAGTGCGTCTTATCTTATGTCTATTTAGGTAGAGAAGTGATAGATGATGCGCGTTATTGCCCTGATGAACCTTTGTTAATTTACGTGTATAGCCAGTTATCAAAACTGACTATACAGTTTGAAGACTTATGATGAAATTCGTGGGGATCCCACAGTACTTAAAGAGTATTTATCAATATGGGCAAGAAATAGGCGTTGGCCTCGGCGCACCTGACCTTATGATGCGAAAACGCGGACAATTAAATCACGCCCTAGCAATGATGCATGAGAATAACTATACCGTGCCACTTGGTATCGCGATACAAGATGGTAACTACATTGGCCAAAGCAACAATACTGACGTCGTAGATAACCGACAAAGTCTT
>NZ_OANU01000070.1 GCF_900089835.1 Vibrio thalassae
CACATTGCCGCAGCTTCGGTGTATAGCTTAGCCCCGTTACATCTTCCGCGCAGGCCGACTCGACTAGTGAGCTATTACGCTTTCTTTAAATGATGGCTGCTTCTAAGCCAACATCCTAGCTGTCTAAGCCTTCCCACATCGTTTCCCACTTAGCTATACTTTGGGACCTTAGCTGGCGGTCTGGGTTGTTTCCCTCTCCACGACGGACGTTAGCACCCGCCGTGTGTCTCCCGGATAGTACTTACTGGTATTCGGAGTTTGCAAAGGGTTGGTAAGTCGGGATGACCCCCTAGCCTTAACAGTGCTCTACCCCCAGTAGTATTCGTCCGAGGCTCTACCTAAATAGATTTCGGGGAGAACCAGCTATCTCCAGGTTTGATTGGCCTTTCACCCCTAGCCACAAGTCATCCGCTAATTTTTCAACATTAGTCGGTTCGGTCCTCCAGTTGATGTTACTCAACCTTCAACCTGCCCATGGCTAGATCACCTGGTTTCGGGTCTATATCCAGAGACTGAACGCCCAGTTAAGACTCGGTTTCCCTACGGCTCCCCTAAACGGTTAACCTTGCCACTGAATATAAGTCGCTGACCCATTATACAAAAGGTACGCAGTCACACCACGAAGGTGCTCCTACTGCTTGTACGTACACGGTTTCAGGTTCTATTTCACTCCCCTCACAGGGGTTCTTTTCGCCTTTCCCTCACGGTACTGGTTCACTATCGGTCAGTCAGTAGTATTTAGCCTTGGAGGATGGTCCCCCCATATTCAGACAGGATATCACGTGTCCCGCCCTACTCGATTTCACTGATGATGAGATGTCGACTACGGGGCTATCACCCTGTATCGCGGCACTTTCCAGAGCCTTCGTCTGTCTCATTAAAAGCTTAAGGGCTA
>NZ_OANU01000071.1 GCF_900089835.1 Vibrio thalassae
TAGGTAAATCGGATGATTGGCATCATTCGGATCACTAAATTGTGCCAGTTCCACCCCATCTAAAATACCGTCACCATCTGAATCCACCACATTGTCATTATTCACGACTGCAATCAAGGCTTGCACTTCATCTGGGGTATTCCACACATTACCTGCCAATGCTGCTTGGTATTCAGCGATCAAACTCGCTGCCAAATATTGCGTTGGCAATAAGGTTTGGATTTGTTCAATCGTGATATTCGCGTTTGGTGTGTTTTGTAAAGCAATAAAGGCCGTGGCGGTACCGTTCACGCTGGCAATGGTATTTTCAAGCGCTGTCAATGACGTTACCGCTTGATTAGCCAGTTCACTGCGATACAAGCTCAAGACCGTTGCATCACTTGATACGCCAGTTAAACCAATAAAGTGCGCAAACAGATCCGCATCTGCGATATTAGTGTCTGCCACGCGCGCCGCCAAATTCGCGACGGCTAATGGATTCACCACGTCCACCACATCTTGACTAGCAACATTTGAGAAGCGCACTCCGTCTTTAATCACTGACCAAGAAATGGTATCGCTGGCAGAGCGATCGACTGGCAAGGTAGACATGAGGATAAGACTGGAATCCACGCCTTGATACGTCAGGTTGACATGGTTGTTATCGCCATTGATGCTCGCCACTTGCAAATCGCCATTGCTATCAAGCTGCCAAGTGATGCTTGGGACGGTTCTTGGACTTAACACATCAATACTCACCACCTCTTGCCATGCATTATCCGCTGCGGTAATCGCAAAACGGGCAATACCGTCGTTAATTACGCTGATGCTGTCGTTGGCAAAGGTCGCCACATCTGGGGTTAAGCTTTCAATAGTGACGGTTTGGCTATCGGAAGGTGTCACCGTAAAGCTATGTGAGCCGTTGTTGATATCGCCAAGCGTTGAGGTAACAGAAACAGGAGTGGCGCTCGGTTGCAGGGTAATGCTTTCTAAACGAGCAACACCGTCTACGTCCACGCTAACTTGAAGCTGAGCACCACTGCTGTACAAACTGGTGTCTAATGTGCCAATGAGCGCTGTTAAACTGTCACCATCAAGTAGGCTCACACTCACACTGCTGCCTGTTGGCAGATAACCTGAAAGCAAGGCAGTGAGATCAAGGGTTCCAGTGCTGGTCTGTAGTATTTCAGGGAAGTACGCCAAGGTCGTGTCATTGGCAAGCACGGCATCCACCGCTTGTTGCGCGGCGCTATCGAGGCCATAGGTAGGCACATTGAGCGACAAATCGGTCATGCCATGACGACGCAGCCACGTTTGAGTATTGAGGTACAAGGCTTTGGCGGTATTCACATCCAGCGTGTTATCAGCCAAATCTGTCGCAATATCTTGTGTCACATTGGCAAGGGCTTCACCGCCGCCCAATACCGACAAGCCAATCAAGGCGGTGCGATATTGCTGCGGAAGTCCTGAGCCTGTGGCGTTCATCGCGGCTGGCGCAATCGCAAACACATCATCGGCATTAGTGGAATCCAAGAAGGTGCTGGCAATAAGCGCATTGGCGCTGTTAATTCCTGTCACGCTCAGATCCGTTGCAGCCACTTTAGCCGCAATATCCGTCAGTGGTGACACGGTCACGCTATCTCGGCGCGCAATCTCTGGCAATACTGTGGTGAGCGTGCCGCTATTGAGTGAAATACCCGTTGCTTCATCAATGTACATACCGCCGGTGATTTCCATCATCACCGGAAGCGTGGTAGGCACAATGGTCATATCGAAGGCACCGTTGGCATCGGTAGTCCCTGCTGTTTTGGTGAGATCAGTGCCTTTCGCACCCGATTCAATCGCATACACACGCACCGTTGCGCCGCTGATGTTGTTCGCCACCGCTTGCCCTGTCACTGTCCATTGTGGATCGAGCGCATACGCATCTGCTTGATCAATCACAGATTGCATTTTCACGATGTCATTGAGTTCTGATTCGAGGCTGTCTTGAATGAATTCGCGGTAATAAGTGAGATTATTGCTATCAAAACTCAGACCTGTAATCGCAGCAAGCATGGCATCAGTAAGCGCACTGGCATTTGTACCTGCGTAGGCTGCAATATTATCGACTCTGATTTGATTGGCATTAGCATTGTCAATCAAGGTTTGCACTTGCGCCAGAGTAACTAAATCTGCCGCTGGTGCATTCACAATGTCGGTTTGATATTGGACTAGCGCTGCCGCATCAAGGTTGTTTAAATTCGGAATAGCTTGTAAGTCACTCAAAGTAATGGTGCTAGCATCTCCCGCTTGATTGGCGGTGGCAATCACTGCAAGACCATTGACGATATCAATCGTATCTTGTATCTGTGCCACCGACGTGACTGTACCTTGCGCTACAAATGCTTGGTTGTATTGCGCTTCGTTTGCCGTTTCAATGTTCGATAGTTGACCACTGCCAGTTAAGTAACTTGCCGTAATATTCGTATTCGCTGCCAGCATTTGATTCAGTTCGACCACCAAATTCGCGGTTACTGCGCCCGAACCATAGCTTGTTACATCGGGTTCACCGTTATCCAATACCCCATCATTGTTGTCATCTGGGTCAAAGAAGTCATAGAGACCATCACCATCAGTGTCGGTAAAGTCACCGTTGAGTGCATCCGTATTGGATTGAATCAGCGTCCAGATATCAGCTTTACCATCGTTATCATCATCAATGGTGAAATCAATATCATTTGGATTGAGTGGATTAAACCCGATAGCAAATTCAATGCTGTCTTGTAATCCATCGCCGTCAGTATCGGTGAGCGGATCATTATCATCCACATCATGCAGCACAGACACACCGTCACCGTCCGCATCATAATCAGCACCATTTAATGGATCAGTACCTGATTGGAATTCCTGCAAGTTGGTGAAACCATCGGTATCACTGTCTGCGGTAGCTCCGTCGTTGACATCGGTTGGATCAAGCCCTAACGCCAATTCGATATAATCTAACAAACCGTCGCCATCAGAATCTGGGTAAACAGACAGGGCGACCTGATAATGTGATGCAATCTCTTCTATAGCTAATGCTTCGTTGTAGGCCGCAAATGCATAAATCACATCGTTATTGGTGAAGGAACCACTGTCGTTATTACCCAAGGTGCTTGAAGCGCTATTGATAAGGAAGGCATTACCACCTGTACCGACATACTCACCATCAATGTACAAGCTCGCTGTACTACCAGAAATGGTGTAAATCACGTGTACAACGCGTCCAAAGACGGACGCGACCGACGCACCATTGACAGCCGTGAAGCGGTAATCTCCGTCACCAAATTTGGTATAACCATAGGTATTGGTATCCCGCCATACTTCGAAACGTAATGCACCATTACCGCTTTCTGCCAACATACCGCCTGAAAGGAAGTTATCCGCCGGATAATGCAGCAAGAATTCATAGCTGACGTCGCCCGACAATGCACTGAGATCAACCATTGTACTCGCGGTTCCGCGCAGTTCGGTATCGTGAGTCGCAACCGCTTCTACCCCTGATGTGGCTTGAACCATCCACGCAGCCAGATTCAAGGTACCTGACGCAGGTAAATCAAGATTTCGGTTGACATACTCGATGACCAAGGCCAAATCAGTCTGTGTCTGCCAATTGGTTTTTGGTAACGCTGTTTGATATTGCGCCAAGGCAAAATCATAAAGCGTTGAATCTGGCGAGGCTGTAGCGAGTGCTTCCAAGGTAATATTTGACGCAATATTGGATTTAAGTTGAACAAACACATCCAAGAATTCATTGGTAACGCTGATCAAGCTATTCAACTCATCAAGGCTATTGATGGTTTGCCCTGATAAAGTTTCACGGTATTTCGCCATGGAGGTTGCGTCAGTTCTGACACCCGATAAATACATGAATTCAGCAAAGATATCTGCATCATCGATGGTCAGATCCGCCACGCGATTCGCTAAATTCGCTATCGCAATCTCGTTGTTGATCTCAGCAATAGACTGAGTTTGTGGCTCAGAGAAAACCACACCATCTTTTTCCACCTGCAAAGTGAACGTTTCATTGAGCGAACGATCAAACACCAAAGACATGAAGTCAGACAAGCGTGTTGTATTGCCTTGATAAGTCATGACAATACTTGAGGCATCACCATCAAGCGACACCACTACCAATTCACCGCTATTATTCAAGCCCCACGTAATACCATCTATTTCTGACTCATCACGCACATTGAAACGCACGACTTTTTCCCAATCATGGTTTTCATCAGCGATGAGTAAACGCGCAACACCACTTTCAAGCACAGTGATTTCATCGTTTTCAATGCTGATCACATCAGGGGTAAAGTTGGTGACTGAGACTGGCGCATTTAAGGAATTAGACGTAGTGAGCGCATTGACATCATTAGCGATGTCACCAAGGGTAGCGGTAACAACCACAGGTGATGTTTGCGGAAGCAGCACAACATTTTCAAGATATTCAACGCCTTCCAAGTCAAAAGTGACTTCAACAAGCATTTCATTGCCATACAGACCGGTATCAAGCTGTCCGCTCGGCAAGTCAACCAGACTATCGCCAGCAAGCACACTAAAACTTGGCGTCAAGGAAGCAGGTAAATCCCCACCGAGTAATGCAGTGAGATCAAGCGTGCCTGTGTTGGTTTGCATTCTCTCTGGGAAGTAACCCAAGATAGGATTGTTAGCCAGCAAGGTATCCACTGCTTGCTGTGCCGCAGCGTCTAAACCAAAGCTTGGCACATTCAAGGCAAGATCCGTCAGACCGTGACGACGTAACCAATGCTGGGTATTGAAGTACATCATCTTGGCTGTTGCTTCTTCAATTGCGCCATCCGTTGCATCCAAGGCAATAGCTGAATTAACAACTGAAATTGATTGCCCGCTGCCAAGTACGGAAAGCCCCGTTAGCGACACACGATAGGCTTCTGCTTCACCTGTACCCGTAGAATCTAAGGTTGAAGGCATAACAGAGAATGGCGCATTCGCATCCATCGAACCCATCATCCATTGCGCCAATGCAGTATTCGCGCTGTTAATCGCAGACAAGCTGTAATCGGTTTGCACCATGTGTGCAGCAATGTCTGTTACAGGCGAAACAATGACGTGATCACGACGTTTCACTTCAGGCAAGACAGCACTGATCACTGTATTCGACCGCGTCAATCCGGTGGAATCATCTTGATACGTTCCGCCAGTCACTTCAATTAAGACTGGATGAGCGGTAGCAGAGATAACCAAACTAAAGTCACCATTCGCATCAAGCATCACAGTGCCTCGTGCGAGATCTGTACCTTTGGCACCATTCACTAATTCAATCGCTTGAACCGATGCACCTGAGATATTGGCTAAAACTACATGCCCTGTGATGCCAAGTGTTGGATCAATAACATACGCATCTGCTTCGGTGATCATGGCTTGTAAACTCGTCAGATTACCGACCTCAGCCGCATCTGAGCTAGCGATAAACATCCGATAGGTTTCTAAGTTCGCATCCGTGATAGTTAAACCAAACACCCCTTGCAACATAGCCAATGTCAGGCTTGAAGCATTTTGGCTTTCTGCCATTAAGGTCAAAGCGTCAAGTTGCGTTTGGCTTGCATTGGCATTGTTCACCAAGGTTTGTAGGTCAGAAACCGTCGCCAAGGTGGTTGAGGTGTTCATAGCAATCAAGGCTTGATAATAACCAAGGTTATCTTCATTCACATCGGCTAAATCAATCACCGCAGAGAGGTTTTCGAAACTGATGGTTTGCCCGTCATTGCTATCTGCCGCGACTCCGATTGCAGTCACCGTATCAATACTGGTATTCACTGCATTGATGATTTGTTGCAAGTGAACATTGCCTTTTACAATGCCCGCTTTAGTGAACTCGCTGTTGTAGAGACTGAGATATGGCTCATTACGTACATCATTCAGGATGGATGAACTTGTTAGCAGCTCGTAACTCACAGTTGTATTGCTGGCAATCAGTACATTAATGTCACCGCTAATGCCACCAATCGCCACACCAAGGCCAATACCTTGATCATCTGATGTGCCGTCATCGAAATAGCCATCGTTGTCATCATCGAGATCCAGCACGTTGTAAATACCATCACCATCGGTATCTTCATAAATGCTGGTGCCTTTGCGGTAAGCCGCCTCTATTTCTGAAGCGGTTAGCGCACGGTTATGCGCTGCAAAAGCATAAATGCCCTCTCCTGCATTGGCATTACCTTCATTGATACCTAACGGCGTTTGTGGATCATTAATCAATAACGCATCGGAAAAACTGCCCACTTGTACGCCATTGACCCAAACTTCACTGCTGCCATTTCGTGCTATGTAAACGATGTGCACAGGATCGCCATAAGGGCTATCCACTGACTGACCATCAACAGCGGTGAAGATGTAATCCCCTGCACCAAATTTAGTCAAACCTAAGGTGGCAGGTGTTTGACCACCTTGCTCAAAGCTCAAGGTCCAAATGGTATTCAGTCCAATACTGTTGTCTCTTGCTCCCAGCAAGACCACTTTGCCCGAACGGTCGACCGGTAAATCCACCAAGAATTCATAGGACACATCACCACTCAGCGCACTCAAATCCAAAGGCATTTGATTCGCTTCATTCACAAAATCGGTCACCACAACTTCAGCAGGTACGGATAAACCGCTTATATGCTGCATCCAAGCCGTCACACCTATTTCGCCTTGTGCTGGGAAGGTAGCCTGTAACTGCGCCCAAATATCGGCGGTGCCGTCGTTGTTTTCATCAATAGAGTAATCAATATCTAACGGATCAAGTGGGTCAAAACCTGCATTGGTTTCGACAATATCGGCAATTAAATCACCATCAGTATCACTGTAAGGATTATTATCATCGACATCATCCGCACCAAAAACACCATCTCGATCACGGTCATAAGAGGTACTGTCAAGTGGGTCAGATCCCGCTAAGGATTCCTCTAAGTTACTGACACCGTCGTTATCAGAATCGACATCCGCCCCATCCAGATCACTGTCAGGGTTAAGGTTCCACGCTAATTCATACGCATCGGTCAAGCCATCGCTGTCGGTATCTAAATCACCATCACCTGGGGAATAAGGATGCTGACCACGCGCTAATTCGTAGCGATCGGGTAATCCATCACCATCAGAATCGGCTTCAACATAAAAACTCGATAGGTCGTAATCTTGTTCGATGGAGTACACCAAACCTTTCGGTGTACGGTAGAAGAAGGTGATCGGGTCGCCCAGTAGATTGGGGGTGAATTCAAGGTAATCCAGCACACGATATTCTTTACCATACATGCGGTAATACAAGTTATCGGTGCTGCCTTGAGTGAGCACAATGGTGCCACGCGCATTGTCTTCCGAGAACACAAGACCTAAATCTTGAATTTCACTGGCAACCACTTGGAATTTGAAGATTCTATTGGTCGCACCGCCGGTGATTTGCAATTCGGCCACACCGTCTTGCAGTACGGTCACACGCTGATTCGCGCTGTCGTAATTAATAATGGTTGGCGTATTGTTAGTCACAGCAAGCGATGCGCCTTGAACCGTACTCATTGCCAAATCAATAGTGCCATCTGCATTGCGGGTAAAGTCTACGTTGACAGGTGGGTTAGGTACCGAAACACCAGCGCCATCGCAATCAAGCGGTGAGCTATCACCGAACGGATACCGCGCACTTGGGTTATCTATATCAATGTGCATCCATGGAATACCAGCTATGCCATCCCAAGGTATTGAAAGCCCCTCATGTGCATAAAGCCCCGTTTCTTTTACCCCATGAATGCCGTTAACAGCAGATTGCGCCATCGCCAAATCCGACACAGGCATGTCATACATTTTGAAATAAGGCACCCAGTCCAACCCTGTAATGTAACTTAGCGCTACTAGCATAAAGTCGTTACCTGGGATTGAACGCATATCACGATCATTACCGTAGTCGGTGTTATACGCATTCGTACCTTTGAATGGGAACAAACTGAAGCCGAGATCATCTCTAAGCCCTGCCCAACGAACTTCATTTTCTTCATCGGTATATTGCCATACGCCGTTCATCGCCAGCATAAACTGACGTTCCCAAATGCGCAGCATAGTATGAAGGCCATGCTGGTCACGCAGCACCGTACCATCACGTAAACGCATACCACGACCTTGATAGACAATTTGCTTGAAGAAGGATTCTGACACGGCACGTCCATATACACCACGCTGCTCGGTAAAGTTCAATGAATCTTCACCTTTGTCAGTAATATGGACTTCACAAGTACCGTCGACGTGTTGACGCAGAGAAACTCTCTGGTTAGAACCATTTCGCATATCAGCCAGCACAGAAATCATGCGTGACGAGGTTTCAAGTGACCCAGCATGCTTCCACATGGCATAGCGATCCTGCACTTGATGTCGCTGGTAATAATTTTCAATGGCAATATCGCGATAAACGTCTATTTGGGTTTCGGTACTCATCCAATAATAAGTCGACCAACTATTGCGATTATTTGTCCCAAAGGCTTCAAGGCGTTTACGCTGCTGCTGATGCCCTAACTCATGGTTATCAGACGCATTACCAAAAATAACACTTAGGGATGTGCCCTGATCTGACGGATTACCTGATATGCCTGATGCCGTATAGATCATTGGATAATAATCATAGTTATAATGCTGAACAAATTGATGGCCATGCAGGGTGGTATCTTTACATGATGCTTCATCCACCAAATTGATACATGCTTGCATCACATCTGGCGATAAAACCTCTTCCATGGTTTCTGACTGTTCTACAGCCAAACCATTCATCCAGTAGACAAAGATGTGATCTTTGTACCAGCTTTCTAAGTGCTTCTCACGATCACCACCAAATAGATTCACCCCATCGAGATAGTCACTCAGCGTCGAATGCGCTTCATGACGACCATATTTAATATCTAAGTGTGGGATCTCGACGGTATCGAGCATGTCAAAAAAAGCTTCACGCTGCGCAAGATCGCTGGCATCAAAAATTGCGGGATGATTCGCCGCTCCCGTTACGGTAAATTGGCTGTAGCGATTGATGTTGCCGCCATCAATCGCCAAATAAATCGGCGCACCATAGGGTGTGGAAAAAGTAACCGATTCGTTATTAGCAAGGTCGAAAATTTCTTTCTGCTCCATGATCGGCGACCAATGCTCGTCAAGGATACGGTGCGTCCCCCTACGCGCATAATGCAAACGAATAGAAACCTTGCTAACGGTCGAATCCGCCATATCGTTACGAGTGATAGTGACAGGCACACCAGGAAGAGCATACCAGCCAGTCATCGTCCATTGTCGCTGGCTAGCGTAATATCTGTAGTCTGAATCAAATCCTAACGACCAATTTTTACTGTCAATACCCAAAGTACGCTGCTGATTCACCACCGTTTCAGGGTAGTTGTAATGGAAGTTTTCCCCTTTAATGATGGTCTCGTTCGCTTGACCGAAATAACGACCTAAATCAGGTTGCGCCTTTTGTTCAGCCCACGAGTGAGAGACCATCAATTCCGCATACAGTGCATTGATATATTCTTTCGCTGTGCCGGCATTTATTTCAATTGGGTAATCAATTTGAAGGCGGTATTTTTGTGCCAATAACAGCAATGATTGAGTCAAAGGATCAATGACATCAAAAGGGTTATTTTTTGTTGAATCATAACCCCTTAACATCTCACTCAGTACATTAACATCATCAAATAAATCAGCGTTCAATGCGGGTATCGTACAATCCAATAAAACGCCTATCGCGTCTCCACTACCACAATTTTTCGCTGCCTCATAATTCCAATTTCCGGTTTGCAAACGTTCAAAAAGGTCTTTGGTATTCATCAACGGATTAGCACCTTGTGAACTCGCCAAGGTAACATTTGTCGCCACGGTATTTTGCCCAGTACTGGTTGGGGTAACTTTCATTAAGCTGCGCAGACCTGCTGTGAGATCGGATACCCCATAGCGCTCTTGGTGCTCAAGAATGGTAGGGATCGCATTCTCTTTGAGGTAATTAAAGGCATCACTCATGTCGCTGCCAGTATGAATATTGGCATTTTCATCACCAACAATCACAAGATCAGGCGAAACGGCCTGCAAACAACCTAGCAAGGCAGCGCCGTCACAAGATCCAACATTATTGATCGTATATCGGCCTGCATACTCGCGATTCAGCCAAGCAAGCAGGTTTTCCCAGTGCGCTGAATAGCCATTGTTTGCAATATTGGCGACCACGATTTCTATCTGCTTATCTGCAGATTCATCACCCACCACCCAATCAAGCACATTATGTGTCAAGGCGTTCATGCCTGAATCATTCATTGCCCCTACAAACATCGAATTGGCAGGCACGACATAACGCCAACTCCCTTGCTGCGCTACTAATAACAGGTTTTTGCCTGCGCCATCCGCAGCACTCGTCGAAGGTAATAATTCAAGCGATGAAGCAAGACCAGATGAAAAGGTTCCTGCACGGCGACCGGTTGACCAATTGACACTGCCGACACCCTGCCAGAAGTACTGTTTAATCGGATCTTGCAAACTCGATTTGAGATCGATTGAAGCATTGATTAAGTTGACTAATTCTTGTTCTGTAGCAAGCGTTTCGTCTTGTTTTTCTAATGCAAATAAAGCATTGGCATGATCGGCTTGTAATGTCGGTATCGCGCTTTCCCAACCCGAAGAAATACGCGGCACAGTGGAAATGTTTGTAAATAAAATGGCACCGCCAATCACTTCACCGTCAACCCCGTCTAGCACTTCAAGATCAAAACGGGCTTCGCCATTGGCAAGCTCCACTATCACTGGGTTCGTTGCGGCAACTTGCCATTCGCCTTCATTAATACGGAAACGCCAAGTATCTACATTATTTTCGGTGGTTGCGCTGAGCAATACTTTACCTGCGTCGTAAATCGACACCGATATGTTATCGAGGTCATCTTGGTTTAGCACACCATCACCATCGGCATCGCCTGTTGGACCATCGATGACGCTGATATCTGAATTATCCGCGATACCATCACCGTCGATATCCGCCCATTCTGTGCCATCAAGTGGAAACTGATCGACCCAATCATTGACGCCATCGTTGTCGTCATCCAGATCGACCACGTTGTATAAACCATCGTTATCGCTATCTGAATAAATGGAGAACGCAATATGGTAGGTAGAGGCGATCTCATCTTGGCTGAGAGCACGATTATGCGCAGCGAAGCCATAGATACCATCACCCGCTTGCACGGTTCCACTGTGAATACCCAAAGGGGTTGTCGGATGGTTAATCAAGATAGCGTTTTGCGTAATACTCCCGACATGAACACCATTAACCCACATCTCAGTTTGACTGCCACGCCCCACAATCACCACATGCGAGGTTGAACCATAAGGACTGGCTATGGATTGGCCATTAACTGGGGTGAATACATAATCATATGTTCCATATAGCGTCGCGCCCATATTGTCAGCACTTTGCTCGAAACGAATTTGCCAATGGGTGTCAAGCCCTTCAGCATTGTTTCTATGCCCCAATAAACCACCGATATTTGCAGAATTCTGAGTAAATTTAACAATGAATTCATAAGACACCTCACCACTCAAGTTGCTTAAATCCAGCGTTTTTTCAAAGGGTTGCGTAATCAAGTCTGTGATGACCAATGCTGGCGAAGTGGTTAATTGTGCGTGATAGTCTAGCCAAATATCGGTATCAAATTGATTAGGCGTCGGCAGGCTTGCTTGGATGCTGGCTAACACATCTGGGATACCGTCACTGTTGTTATCAATCGATAAGTCGACATCGCTTGCATCGTTAGGATTCAGACCAAAATCTGTCTCAATGCGATCTGGTAACCCATCGCCATCGTTATCGGTATAAGGGTTGTTATCGTCAGAGTCATTAATTCCGAGTACCCCATCGTTGTCTTCATCGAGTGCGTTTTGTGTATTGACTAACACAATGAGCGCTTCAACTTCTTCAGGAGTCGACCAGCTATTTGTTGCTAATGTTGCTTGATAATAACTCAGCAAGCTTTCAGGCAAATATTGATTAGGGAACAATGCTTTAAGCTGTGACATGGTTACGTCATTGGTCGCGGTATTTTGCAGCTCAACGAACAGTGTATCTGTGTTGGATTGGCTGCTATTCACTTCAGCGATTAACGCGTTCAATTGCGTCATGGTTGAGACTGTTGTGTTGGTCAACGCACTGCGATACTGGCTAAGAATAGCCACATCGCTTGAAACATCGCTTAATCCGATAAATTCCACAAACAAGTCAACGTCATTAATCGCGCTATTGGCAACACGTGTAGTCAGATTGGTTAACGCCAATGGATTCACTATTGACTCAATTGACGCCGTTTGGATATTCGAGAACCTCACACCATCTTTTACAACAGACCAACTGAGACTCTCTGTGGTGTTTCTATCAACAGGTAACACCGTCATTAAGGTGAGAGTTGAATCAGCATTTTGATATGAAACGTTCACATTACTGCTATCTGCTGAAATGCTGCCAACTTGCAGATCGCCATTAACGTTCAATGCCCAAGTAATAATTGGAGCGCTACGTGGTGTCAGCACCTTAAATGTCACCAGCTCATCATAGTGTTTAGCAATATCAACCAATCTAAAGGTCGCAGTACCATCACGCAGCACCGTCATATCAGTCAACTGAGCTGGGGTTAAATAATTAAATGCTCCCGTTTGCACCACTTTAGGGGAAAGGTTAAACACTTGAATGTTCGCCGATTCACTACCGTTATTTTCTAGTGATAGCGTATGTCGACCATTAGTTTGTAAGTCGCTAATTGAAAGTTGGTAATTAACACTGTTTTGAACGTTGGTGAGCTTGGAGTGCTCAACAAAGCGAATCGAAGGTCGTGTTTTGTCGACATAACGGGTTTCGAGCACATATTCAGAAATATTCGTTGGTACAGTAAATGTGGTCGGATCATCAACTTGAGAACGCACACCATCTGAAATCAAAACGAATGTAATATTGAAACGCTCTAAATATTGGTTATCAATCTGCGCCAATAAGTTACTCGTCCCCGATCCAACCTGAATTTCTTCAGGGACACCTTGAATAAAGTCATCGTCATCCATTTCTTGTTCAAGTTCCGCCACTTTAGTTGACGTTAAATTAAACAATTTATTGGTAATACTCGCTTGACGACCACTTTTATCGAGACGTTTCATTAGACGACGCGTATCGCGATACATACGCTCTTTTATTGCTTGTGATAATTGACCATCCGCTTTGAGTGTATTCACTAAATCCGTAATGGCTTGGTTCGGCTTTCTACCGCCAGCTTCAATGGAAAGCCCCGCTAAGACTTCACGCATATTTCGTGCTTTTTCAAACGCCTCTAGACCATTCTCGGCAATATATTCTTCCGCTTTTTCTGAGCTGGATAAGTCCACTGCACGCAACTTATCCATCAGATCGGGGTCGTTTGTGCCTAAAAACTCTTGTGCAACTTGTTGACGCAACATAGCAATTTTCGCTTGAGAGAAATCTCCTTCCGCCAACTGAGCAACGGCTTCTGACAACGGCGTGATAACTAACGTCTCGCTATTCACCGCTTGTTCCATAACGGCACGCAACGACTGGTTCGTCATATCAACATTCAAACCAGTCGATTCATCAAGATAATTACCGTTTGTCGCCACCACCAATACACGAGTATCAGTCGGTTTTATCTGTGCGGTATAGTTGCCGTTAACATCGGTAATAACATCAGCGTCTCCGATATTTAATTTCTCGATGATCGAGCCATCATCATTAATGCTGAAAAATTCAACCGTTGCGCCTGAAATGTCATTAGCAACTACCGAACCTTCCATTGAAATGGAATCTTGCTGTGCATCGACTTCATCAATTACTGCTTGCAGCGCCGCCACATCGGCAATGCTTGCCTCTGCCGCTATCGCCGCTTGATAATCGGCCTCGTTCGCACCATCAAAGGTTAAACCTAGGATATTCCCTAAGGTGGTGTTGCTGATACCGTTAACGTCACTGTTGGTCGCCGCCAACTGCACACTGGCAAAAGCATCGACGCTGCTATCAACACTGTCGATCACTGCTTGCAACGCCG
>NZ_OANU01000072.1 GCF_900089835.1 Vibrio thalassae
CCTTTTGATCCTCAATACCAAGAATACTTGGCTAAGAGAAAATCAAAGAAGCAATGTCGTAACTCTTGGCACGAGCCTGCTCTCACTGCTTTATAAGTTGCTGGGTGCCAATCGGTGCCTTCGTGAAGGCTTGAGCCTAGTGCGGTGAAAGTTGCATGCTGGGTTCTTAGAGGGACGACACTTGGTAACAGGTGTCGTCTACTCGACAAAACTTACTTAGAGCTTATGAACTATTCGGATATGAAGAAAAACAAACCAGTAGCAGTGGCCACTAGCTTATCTTATCAATTCAGATCCATTTCCGAGAGAAGCGGAAAGTTATACTTTCATACCAAAATGATGACCATCAGGCATCTCAATATCTATGCGTAACTGACCACCAAGTGCTTCCACATATCGCTTTAGGGAAAGCAATTTTACGTCTTTGCCATTCTTCTCCAGGTTGGCAATGGTGGGTTGTTTAATACCCATAGTTTTAGCAACTTGTGCTTGTGACATTTGAACACTATGGCGGATTTCAGCCAGATTGAGCTCCAGCAACATCTCAGAAGTTTTCTGATGTGCTTGTCTCAATTCGTCCTCTGTCATTAGATCATCAAGTGCGCTTAGTGGCTGACTTTTCATTGTCTAACTCCTTTAATTCACTCTCTGCGATAGGGATCATCTTCTTGTAAAAACGTTTGTCACCAGTTTTATCTCCTCCACACAAGACAACACACTGGCGTTCAGGGTCAAAAGCAAAGAAAACCCGGATAGGCTTTCCACTACTTTGCACACGTAACTCTTTAAGGTTGCTGATTTTGGAGCCTTCCAAAGTGTCAGCGTATGGTCGAGGTAGAGTCGGGCCTCTTTCTTGTAGTAATCCAAGGGATGCCCTGACACTAACCTTGTCTTTACTATCTAACGTTTTAAACCAATCAACAAAGAGTGGTCGGTTGAGTATTATCCACATACTTGACGCTTAATTTATATTTAAAGAAATTATAGACTGCAATCTATATAGAGTACAGTCTATATTAAAATTTTACTAATAAGGGGTTCTAATAGAGTACACCTCAAGCAAACCATATCACATGTTTGAAAAACTGGTTCGTTTACTATTGGTTTCATACCCTATGTGAACTAATATTGAATACCATACTTAAAACAAACCAAAGTGACAAAAATGTTCATACGAGGGTACCTAAGAGCATCAACTGATGAACAGGATGCTAATCGTGCAAAAGCTGAATTAGAGCAGTTTGCTAATCAAAAAGGTGTACGTATTGCCAGTTTCTATATTGAAAACCAATCAGGTTCTAAACTAGAAAGAGCTGAGCTGTCACGTTTAATAGATGATTCTCATCAAAATGATATTTTGCTTATCGAAAAGGTTGATAGGTTATCAAGATTACCATATGAACAATGGAAGCTGCTCAAACATCAATTAGTTGATGCAGGACTACATATTGTTGTTCTTGACCAGCCAATGACTCATGCTGCCCTTAGCGGTAACGCCGAAAGTTCTATGATCTCAAAAGTGCTCACTGAGTTTATGATTGATCTCGCTGCGGCAATGGCCAGGGATGATTATGAGACTCGACGTAAAAGACAAGCACAAGGAATACAGAAAGCAAAAGCCTTGGGTAAGTACCAAGGAAGAAAACCAGATCTCAAGCTGAGAGAAAACGTAGCACTTTTACTTAATGAGGGGAAAAGTTGGTCCCAGATTCAACACCTTTTAGGCTGTAGCCGATCAACTATTGCAAAGGTTAAAAAGCAAGGTGACTCTGGTAAAGACTTCACTTTGTAAGAAGGAATAAATCTAAGCAAATTTTCTCCATTAGAAATATATAGTTATGCTCTTAGCGTACAATATTTTCCGAATCGTCGTATGCCCCCAAATAGCGAAATTTAAGGCTTTTTTTGCCAGCTTCACTCTTTGATTGCTACGGAGTGGCAAAAAGTCCTCCTTTTCTTAGCAAAAACTTTGCAATTCCAATCTGAAAGTAAATGACACTTTTTTGCTAAATGTTAACTAAATGTAACGCCTTTCGATTTCGCAACAATCTCGGCCTTAAACTCTCAAAATGGTCACTTTTCTCATTCCATACACCGTTTATCCACTTTTTTTGTGCATAACACATTATTGTGCTTTTTTATCAAAGGTTTTGTATGATGGTGGGCAATCAATAAGCAATGAAGCACATAATAATGAATAAAGAGGATTTGCTACAGCTATATTCAAGAATGCACAAAAATCCACCCAGAGGAAATCTAAGAAAAACATTGCGTTAGACGGAATTTATGCAGGACTTAATGCTTAAGGTTCAGTCTATGAAAATGCTCTAGCCGTGTCTAGAGAGTTTTTATTGCCTAAATAAACTCTCCAACACATCTTCCGCATCACAATATTTTTTTTCTTCAATTAAACGATCGATGTCATCCATTTTCTCTGATATCTTTTGGGCTTTCTCACTGCCAGGGTCTAGCTTATTGATATATATCATCATTTCTTTCACATTTAAATAACATATATCATTAGCATCGATGTGATTTACGTGTGCTGAAACTATGATAGGAATACTTGCCAAAATAGTTGTTAGTGCTTTAATTTTCATAAGTTTACCTACGTTTAAAGTTATCTTAATTCTAGTCTAAATTTAACATTACAACACATCCAAGCATCCACATTAACACATGGCAGATGCCGTTTGGCGATAGATACGATATATCAGTAAACGACTTGCCCTGTACCGTACCCCGTGGTGTCTGGCTCGCCGTTATCCAAGTAGCCATCGTTATCATCATCAGGATCGAGACGGTCAAAGATGCCATCGCCATCGGTATCTTGGTCAATACCCATGGCTTTTTCATAAGCGGCACTCAATTCGACTGCGGATAATGCATGATTATAGGCTGCAAAACCATAGATGCCTTCATCGCCTTGTACCGAGCCTTCCATAATGCCAAGTGGCACACTGGTATGATTGAGTAAAATAGCATGATTTAACTCACCAACCTGTACACCATTGACCCAGACTTCACTGCTACCGCTGCGTGTGACATAAACAAGATGGGCTGGAGCGCCATAAGGTGAAGCCACTGACTGACCTGCAAGCGCTGTGATGGTGTAATCCCCTGCACCGTATTGGGTTGCGCCGAGTGTGTTCAAGTTTCTCCATTGCTCGAAACGCAAACTCCAACCACTGGCGCTGTTACCAAAAATAGCAAGGGAGTTATTTGGATCGGTGACGAAGTTTACGACAAATTCGTAAGTGACATCCCCCGCCAATGCACTTAAATTCAGCATATGTTGAGAAGATTGGTTGACGAAAGTATCGACCACCACTTCAGGCGGATTATTGGCCGCCGCCACATGCGCACTCCAACCTGGTATATCTATACCACCGCCGCTTGATAACGCAGCTTGCAAGGTTAACCAAATATCGGCAAAGCCATCATTATTGGAATCAATCGAGAAGTCGATATCGCTGGCATCGTAAGGATCAAACCCTGCGGCTATTTCGATGTCATTGCTGATACCATCGTTATCCGCATCAGGGTCAACACTATTTAAAATGCCGTCACTGTCTACATCAGCAAGCGGACCATCATTGAGGTTGGTATCGGCATTATCACCGATGCCATCACCATCAATATCCGCCCATTCTGATGCATCGAATGGGAAGCGGTCATTGATATCGTTCACACCGTCATTATCGTCATCGGGGTCCACCACATCATAGAGACCATCATTGTCTGAATCAAAATAGATGCTTAGCGCTTTACGGTGAAGGAACTGGATTTCTTCTACCGGCAATGCGCGATTGTAGGCGGCAAACGCGTAAATTCCGTCATCACCCTGAACATTGCCATCGTTAATACCCAAAGGTGTATTCGCATCATCGATTAAAATCGCATTGGCGCTGATCTCGCCTACCTGCACACCATTAACCCATGCCTCTGTTTTACCATTTCGACCAATCACCACAAGGTGCACAGGGTCGCCATATGGGCTGGCAATCGATTCACCATTAACGGGAGCAAAGGTGTAATCCGCCTCACCAAATTTAGTCGCCCCCATATTGCCAGCGCCTTGCTCAAAACGGATCGCCCAATTGGTATTAATACCTTCGGCGTTATTTCGTAAACCCAAGAGTTCAAGACGCCCAGAATTATCTTCGGCAAAATGGACAATAAATTCATACGACACATCACCTGTTAAGTTACTCAAATCAAAATGTATTTGGCGCGGTGTATTGACGAATTCTGTGTAGGTGAATTCTGGCATATGTGTTAATTGACTTAACCCTAATTGCCAATTGCCAACACTAATGGTTCCTTCGGCGGGTAAGTTGGATTGTAGTAGTGCAAAAATGTCAGGAATGCCGTCATTATTGTCATCGATGCTGTAATCCACATCTGACGGATCAAGTGGATCATAACCATTCTGCGTTTCTTGTACGTCAGCCAGACCATCATTATCGGTATCACTGTGCGGATCATTATCATCCACATCATAAATACCCAAGACGCCATCCATGTCTGCATCATATTCATTGGCATCCAACGGATTCGTGCCCGCTAAAATTTCTTCTCCATTGGTCACGCCATCGTTATCGGTGTCACTCGACGCACCATCACTGGCATCATTGGGATTTAATCCAAGCAGCAATTCATCCGCATCACGAAT
The DNA here is from genome assembly GCF_900089835.1 of Vibrio thalassae. GTDB lineage: Bacteria > Pseudomonadota > Gammaproteobacteria > Enterobacterales > Vibrionaceae > Vibrio > Vibrio thalassae. Next base: position 4,676 of record NZ_OANU01000072.1, read on the forward strand.
ACCATCACCGTCACTGTCCACACCACCATCGCTGGCATCCATCGGATTGAGGCCATTATCGGTTTCATAGCCATCGGTTAAGCCATCACTGTCATAGTCTGAGTTGCGATCGAGTGGCGCACTGTCATCCAGATCCGAGATACCGTCAGCATCGTCATCGTAATCCATGTGATCAGGAATA
>NZ_OANU01000032.1 GCF_900089835.1 Vibrio thalassae
CATCATATTGACTCCCTAGCACTTACCCGAATTGTGGTTTTCAGGAGGAACATCCTCTCACGATTTTGTTCCCACTCAGCCTAACGGCCAAGTTTCGTTACATTGTCAGATCCGCTACTTTATTCAGGATCCTAGGGTCATCTGGTGATACAGATGGTTCACTCTTGTCGTGGTGAACAACGCTTCATACGACTTCAGGTCGCACGGGCATAAATGCGTTAGCACATTGGTCGAATAACATCCACATTCGCTCTTTGGTCAGCAACACTCAATACGCCCCACACTTCATGGAATTTCGCCACTGCCTAACAAAAAACCATCAAGCCGAAACTCAATGGTTTTGATTATCTACTGCTTGTTCAGCAGGTAGGTTGCTTTCTTCCTGACCTATTCTTAGCTGCCTATGCGGCAGGTCACATTAAAAAGCAGCTCTCTTTGGTTCTCTTTGATTTCTTAGCTGCCTATGCGGCAGGTCACTCTTCGCTGAAGAGAAATAGCTACCGCTATATTTTCTTAGCTGCCTATGCGGCAGGTCACTGTAAACTTTAGACCATAACCGCCTGATAGTCCTATATTTACGTCACAGAAATTCAAAAATACCCTTTTTTACGCCACCTTTTTAACTCACTGTTTTTATTAGATCTAATATACTTGCCTTAAAAAAGGGTCAAAAGTGAATATCAGGTACGGTTCCTCGTTTATCTTGGTTAGTGGCGAAGCCATAGCTATTAAAACTAGCACGGACGCGCTCGCCAACATGTTCTTTTTGAACATGTAAAACGAAGTCCTGCCTAGATGAACCACTAGAAATTGGAATTCGATGGAAATGTTCAACCTCGCGCTCTTCATCCGCTTCGGGTAATGATTCAGCACCTGCTAGTTCTGCTCTAACCATACTACGTTTCATTCTTCGCTTTTTAGAGCCAATGAAGCTTTTGCCTATCGTCTGATTTCTGACAAACCTCACTTCAGCAACCCCTTCTGGAGCCTCGCTCACCGCGCATAGTTCAAATAGCTCTTCTTCTTTCATAACAGAAAAGTAAGGCTGAAAAGACAATCCAATCAAAAGCTCTTTATCTTCTGAAATAAAAGCAATGGTTTTACCGATGGAATCAACTCTCCAGCTCGGAAAGCCCACTCCTATTTGGTTCATGCACTGTTTATTATTGACCATAAACTTGTGCATTTGGCTAATACACCGCCCTGCAAGTAGGCCACAGTCTGCCTGTGCTGGAAGGTAGCGTATACAGAAGTAGTATCTTTGTTTCATGTCGGCTCTCATTTTTTTTTGCTCTTTTTACTACCTGAACCATTAAAAAGGCCACCCTTGACCAATACTGACATAATGAAGTGAACCTCATTAGGGATAACTTGGGTTTCGTTCATTGTTTTAGTCCAAGCCTCTGTGTCTTTGATCAAATGATAGAAGTCATTTTTTAGCGCAACATGCCTTCTCGCAATCACATACTCTCGGTCAGCACCATACTCATTCACCCGTAGAGGTTTGTCTGCATCTTCATGCCACCAATCATCGATTGATTGCAGTGCAGCGCCAACTTTCTGTCCGTGAAATGCAGCGGTTTCTTTGCCATTTTGCAGTTCTACCGTTGCTAATTTTTTAGTAGGCACCCCATCTTCTCTGCTGTCTAGAAATTCTTGGCTCGGGTATATTTCATCTCCCCATCCAACAGACAGTTTGGCCCGAATATCCATGTAGAAATACTCAGAACGCTCTGACAACGCACGAGTAAGATAAGCCGTTAACAGCTCAAGACTTTGCGTAGATGGTTCATCCCATTTACCATACCAAGAGAGCCTAGTGGCATCTTCCACCACTATTTTTTCTTTGTCGCTCGTCGTCACCTCAATAGACAAACCTCGACACTCTTCATTTCGCCACAGCCATTTACCTGACAAAATATTTTTGGCGTAACGGTGCGCCAGCTCTTGGTAGCCATTAAGCTCTTTATAGGTAGCAGCCAGCGACAGCAACGCATCGCGAACACCATTATCATTGCAAACCTCGGGGCTTAGGGAATTGGCTCGAATACGAAGAGAAAAGGCACAATAAACATCATTTACGCCGGGGGTAACGTAGCACTCTTCAATATACTGAGGATTGGCGTAAGCTAAATCTTGAGGGGCCACGTTTTTAGGAGAGAAATTACTGCCTTTATACGCTTCAGCATATCCTCCTTTTGGTGCTCGTAACCGTGTTCTATCAACACCAATAGGACACATCTCATCATTCTTTGATAAGTAGTAAAAATACGCCTTCCCTGAGGACAGAGAACGGACATAGTTAAGCTGGCTACACAAATCCATAAGCATCTAATTCCTATAGTTTTTTATAAGAATAGTTTCGCCACTGGATTCTAGCGACCAAAACGCTCGCTCAAAATAGTGACCTCGCCCACTAAATCGAACTTCGATCGGATTGACTCGCTTAGCAATCCCTAACGCATTCTCAGCATAGGCATGATGTTCTGTTATCGAGTTCGCACGAACTGTCGGTTTTTCTAACAAGTGATAACCTAGGGAAACTGGAATGTTATCGCTATCGTCGACAATCTTTTCCTCAAGTTCATCAAAGTTACTAGGTTGCTGCTCACTAGGATACAGCCAACGCCCGCAAGCCGGAGCGCCCTTGATAGTATGAAACAGTTCAGATCGGCTGCTAAACGTTGTCAACCAATTAACTTCAGCTGAAATCTGCGGCTGAAATAAATACCCTCCCGCAAAGGCCGTTGGTAACGTTGCTTTTAACTCAGATAAGTAGTCTGACAATCGCTCGCTACCATTGACTCGAATCACCATATCTATCTCTAAATCGGCTAACCTCTCACTGCGGATCGTCGACCGTTTGGCATTAGAAACCGTTCGCTTAGTTACAACAGAGTTCGGTTCGGTCAGTTTTGCTGTAAATTGGATATCTTCGCTTCGAATGAAAAATGAGAAGCTCGAAAACTCAAACGGTGAGTCGCTTCCAATCAACCGATTAAGCTCTCTTTGATAGTGGTGCATGAAGCCCCAAATGGCCGTAAGTGATGGTGCTCCACACAAATATGGGCAGCTCATCGCCACGGCATCTTGAACTCGCATGGAAGAAAGATAAATGTATTGCTCGCTTTGGACCGTCTCATCACTAGTGCTTGGTTTGCTCAATTGGCTAAGTACCCACACTATCTGAGCTTTAACAACTTGTAGCAGCCGTGGGTGGTAGGCGAACTTATGAGTAAACTTATTCTCCTGAAACGCATAGTGAAGCCGATGGTTGAATTGCGTTGCGAGTGATTTCAGTTCTACTTCTGGCAGCGTCAAAAAATCATGAGCTAAAGGATCGTCATGTTCTAAAAGCTGTTCGCTTGGGGTTAAATCGGCTCGGTCTCGCAGTTCAATCAATGGCAGCATCCATAGCGCTATCTGCTTTCTTAGGAGCTTGCTTTGAACGCTACGCGCTTTGTCTCTTTGCTTTTTGGTTTTAAGGGGTTCGGCGCCAATCATCCTATTGAGCACCTGACAAACCTGGTAATTGGTCACCTGATAGTCGTCAAGGTAATGCCCTGTTTTGCTACGACTTGCCGCTAGCGTCCCTTGTGGTGCTGGTTTAATCTCAAGCGGATAGTTCATCACCTTCATAAAGCCCCCAAGACTTCCACACAAGCTACCAATACTGGCAGAGTTGGGCAATGAAGAGGTTACAAAACTAAGTTTACTGTTTTTATCACGAGCCCGAACTTCTAACTCTTGCTGTAGTGAATGGTTCACGACTGGCGTGATGGAAACATAATCATCACCACTCGGAAATCGCATTTGCTTACTATACGGACTGACTGATGTCGGAAAGGCTGAATCTGGAACTTGTGCGTTAATCGCCTTTTGCAAAGCGACGAGCGATTTGACCTCTAATCCAAATTCTTGCAATAACGCCAACCAAATCGGCTGCCCTTCTCGCACTAGCGCGAGGACATTGGTTGATTTGGATTGCCAACGAAAAGGATTCAATAGCCACAATACATGTCGATAGTATGCTGAGTTGTGTGCCCAGCCTAAACTTGGTTCAAGACTTCTTCCCGAAATGAACACTTCATCCGTTGGAAGCGGTTTTGCGATGAGCCTTTGCTCTCTTACGCGGCAGTCCGGAAACTTCAAATTGTGCGAGTGAAACCATTTCAACTCTGCCAATGAGGACTCTATGTTTTCTGAATCGCTCAAATGGTGCTTCGCACGAACTTTATCTAACCAATCCTTGCATTGATCGCCTTTATGATGAGAGCTTAAGTTAACTAGTACCGTTAACGCCTCTTCCTCAAGCCCATCAACGTCTACGTCGTCAGTGTAAGGCATGAACCATTTTTTCATTGCCGCTTGTTTTACTGCAACATCTTCGATTACCAGCAAATCTGCTAATTTAGTCATGCTTACCACTCCGGTAAATAAACGCTAAGCCCATCGGTTTCCGAGCACATTCGAGTTAACTTTGTTTCTACAATGCTTCTTAGAGTGAAGGCGGACTCATGGCTGGCTATTTTGGTGTGCATGCGCGGCCTGATAGCCGCCTTGATCTCACCGAACTCATATAACCGATACACTTCATCCGTTGTGCAAGAAAGCAATGTAGATGCCTCTAAAGGGCTTAATAGCACATCTGCGATGTTTCCCTTCGATGACGCTGGATTGTCCGCTACAAGCTTAGAAAGCTTATTAAGCACTTCCGTCAAAACTACATTTTTACCTAACTCTCGGCTCGGTAGATGACGACAATCCTTCAGTACACTACCGAAGGCTTCTGAGAAGAAAACCTTTCTCCAGTCTTTAATTCGAATAACGTCCGCTTTTTCAACCAACGAATCGAACTCTTGCTCAAGACTACTAGGCCAGGCTGAGCAGTAATCAACAAATGAGTCAAAGCTAATATCATCTGTGCCACCGTACCGATTTAAGCACCAAAGTAGAACACCAAATCGCTCTGATATGGTCATAGCTTTACTCATCAAACTTACTTCTAAGCTATTATCTCCACTCAGCCACTTTGCCGTCATTAATTCCGCGTGCGGTGCTGTTTCAACCTCGCTTTCTCGCAGATCGAAACCACATTCACAATGTGTGATGCTCTCGGTATTTTGATATTCAAGTAACGATTTGCACTCAGGACAGCGATGAATCAATTCACATTGATGCTTTTCACAAGCTTGGATAGGAACGAAGTGCCAAATTTGTCGAATGTAAGGTGCTTCAGTCAAGCAACGTGGACAGATCGGCGTAAAACGTTTTCGAAGAAAGCAGAAAGGGTAATCGATTCCAAAACGGTGAACAGCTTTATGATCAGGAGAGAACCCAGATTTAGAGTGGTTTAACGCAAGCCTAAGTACGCCATAATTGTTAAGCTTAAGTCGCTTTTCAAGCTGAATAAGCACTCTAACCCGCATTTGACTTGTGGTTTGAGCGTGGTAGGTATTAACGCGATTGAGCTCTAACGGGAAAGCACCGGGAATAGCCTCATGAGAGTTTAGTGTCTCATACCAAATATCTTCAGCGAAATGAGAGTAGCGCTCATAACCTTGATATTGGCTCAAGCGCAACAGAAAGCTTTCAAGCGATTCGTCAGGGTAATGCTGAATGTCCGTATCCACATGCCACCACTAAAACTTAGAAATTCTAAGTTTTAGTATTTCAGCTAATTGCAGAAAATCAAATTCCTACAGAGCGAATTGTGACTAAAAGCCAATTCCAGGTTTACCACCTTGGCAGGTGGGACACTTGCGTTGAAAGACATCTGTGCCATTTGAGCCGTATACCTCGCCACAATCAGCCATCATGCACTCCAGCTTGTAAGAGACCTGATTGTGATCGTTCCCTACAATGCCTCTCGTGCCATGGTTTTTCTGATTGTTACGATTCACATAGCCAATTTGTGTCGTTTTGCTTGTGCCGTTTTTAAACATCAATGACTCCTATTCTACATCCAACCCGAACCGCCACACTTCCAACAACCGCCATTGACTCCCCCATCTCCACCACAAACTGTGCAAAGCGCGTAGCCAGTTTTATAGGAGCTGGTTTGTGTCACTTTTTTTGTTGCCCCGAAACGCATCGCTGCGGGACTCTTCAATGGTGACTTCACCTTGGCTTTCTTAACCGGCGGCACTTGCTCTTTAATATTTGAAGGTTGAGAAAAGTTTCGATAACTATCAAACCCTTTCAACCATTCGAGTGCCTCACTCTTGGACGTCGTCGACACTAGACTCGCTCGGTTCCTAGAAGTCAAATGCCAGTATCCATTGCTTTCATAGAGATACAGGTTTCGAATGTTGATTAGCCCCTTACTGACGCTGCTATATGGCGATACATCTGTTTGAACATTTATCGCAGCAAGGAGGACTCGCTTCAAGTGCTCATGTGTTATGAAAAGTTTCTCGGACTTTCCAGCTAACTTAAGCGTGATCTCGGTTGATTTACCTTTCGCAACCTGTTCTATCAGGTGAGTTTCACTCTCATTAGCATGCACATACATCGCTCGGTGATTCGGACAAAGAACTAGATCGGAAAAAGGTGATGATTCTATCCGTGTTGAGATAGGAACCTCTTCCCAATAAAATTCACCGTTGGCAAGCTTGAATGGAAGAGCTGACTGACACATCTGACAACAGAGCTCTCCGGCTTTGTTGGTATATTGCTCGGTCAAAAACTCTCTGGAAGAATCGTAAACCTTAACTGGTTCAGGCTTTATCTCTTTGGCTGGCGGTTTCTCACCTTGATTGACCGAAGTTGGCCATACCCACGTGTATTTGTGCTTCAGATAGTACTCGTCTTTCAGCCAGGCTAGGTCATGCTCCCAATCTTTAATTGCGAGTTTCATGTTGGCATTTTTGCGCTTCGCGTTTCTCGCAAGGGCAGCAAGCGTTTCTGCCATTTTCTTGAGCCTCGTTGCCGTTTCGGGGCGCCCCCACTCAGCGACATATGCCTTTGAGTCAACATACGGCAGCTTTTCACGGTAGATGCTTCTTAATAGTTTGAGTCTGGCGGATGTATTTAGACCTGAAGCTCCAACAGCATAGCCTACAGCCTTAAGAATACCCATCTGAGGCCACTGACTTTCTGGCAGTATCCCATCTGCTTCGTTAGCAACAGTGGAGGGCCAGCGGAAAGTCTTCTGAACTGATTCCTCAGCCTTCATACTTGGCTTGGCTTTTACTGCGTTTTCAACTTTTGAGAAGTTACTCGCTTTAGTGTCATCTTTATCTTTCAGTTCGACCGGTGCTAGTGTCTCCAAAACAATACGGCCATTTGACAATGAACCGACAGCTTCGACTTTAGTGACGTCACTATTGTCACTTGTACTCAGAATACGAGGAGCCTGGGTGCTCTCGCTAAGGCCAGCGTTCTCCACGATTGTCACGACTTTATTAGCCTTTTTTGGGCTGTCAGACTGTAAAAGCGAAGGAGCAAGTTGGGGACGCTCGTCTAATAGCTGTGTGTAGATGCCGGGTTGGACTAGAGCAGACTCAATTGATTCTTTTGTTTTTGCAAAGCCGAGTCTTGATCGAATCATAACTATGAGATTCGCTTTCTCTATAGCAGAGAGCCTTTTCCAACTGAGCTGTTTTTGTAGCAACGAAGGCGTTGTAGTAAAAGCAAAATTCTTTTTCTTAATACTTTTGGGAAGCTTTACTTTTTTTCCTATAGAATATCTCAACGTTTGAGTAGACCACATAAAGTTGACTAACTTCTCTAGAGAAGCCCTTTGCTCACGCTCACCCGTATAATTGCTCTTAAACGTAAACAGTCTGTAGGCACGTTTAAGGAGCTCAAATTTCTCTTTTTCATTTTGACCTGGAACGGTTTCACACGGAAAATCAGTACCGATCTGTCGCAAAACTAATCGGCGACTTCCATCGGTCCAGGTCCACGCACACTCTAGTCCATAAACACCAAGCTCTTCTTGAAGCTTCAGCAATATGGAATCATTGCCCTGTAACTGATCTCCATCTTGTTTCAGCTCACGTCGGCTCAAAGAACCACTAGGGAGCTTATCAACAGGATTCATCTTTAACGCCGGATCTAAGTCTTGAGCTGAACGCTTTTTTACTTCACTCCAAGACGGAGCGTTTGACCAACTGCTGGTACTTTTTTGTGCGGAGCTCGTTTTTCTCAAGACTGTCCTCGGTGATCGAGAAACAGTTGTTTCTAACTTTTTCACCTCTCTCCGTTGCTTTTTGAGAGCAGTTTCTTTCTTCCTTCGAGCTTTTCGCTCCTTTTTGAGTTCACTTTTAGATTTGAGCGCATCGCTACTTTTTTGAGATGGAGAAGGAGGGGATTTGGGCTTTTGTTGCTTCTGCTTAGTTAGTTCATTCCAAAGAAGCTCCAACTGAATTTCTTTAATGCCATCGTCAGAGCGGTCATTTTGAGTAATCCTTTTCACGCGCTCTATTGTCGCAGTCTCATCCTTATCGTTACTGTAGTTGTAACGTGAGAAGTCATATACAAATTGGCTGACATTACGACTTGGATTACTCAACTTACCCATAGATTAGACCTGCCTAACGAAACTAATTTCTTTGAGAATACTGACATTTACTTCGACATTCTTGCCAAGTTACGCCACTCCATCAAGTTAACACCCATACGAAAGACATATAGATACCACCACATCATTTGATTATAAAATCATACAATATCTGCAGTACTGACCGTTATCTAATGGAGCTAGTATTTCGTAATATTCGTTATTCTTGACATTGCTAACCAATCCCGAGACACGCACTAGGTAGGTCTAATCCGTCTTACCTCAGTGTTTGGTTGAGAGGATATCCAGCATCAACACTTCATGTTCACGAATGTTGGCTCGGCCCGTATCATGCGGGCCCCAATCTTTGTAACTCATCATAATCGCTTGCTTTAAGCTCTCTGCTCGATTGTTCTCAATATAAAATTTCTTCTTATCTTGAGGAGAATAGTTACTAAGCCTAGAGTTACTGCTTGGAGAGATTAGGCAAAGGTTGCCGAAGCGATCTACGTCTTCCATTTTACGAGCGCCGGATGGATCAGTTTGTGGAAAGTAGTGCTCAACGGAAGTTCTAAATGAAAACTGAAACTCTGAGAAATGCTTACCAAGGTCACTACCGTGTATTCTACCGACCGGAACTCCCTTATCTAGCTGTCGCCATAGAAGGTAATCTAAGCGATTGAAAACAAAATTTTGGACGCCTGTCCCTTGGTGTAAAACACCATGACTATCAGCTTCGAATTCTAATAGAGAGTTTCCACATATCTCACTAAAGTAGCTATCACTCAACTTTTCTAACGCCGCTAAATATGAATCGCCATTGATGCCAGAGGTACTAGTGTCATGGATATGAGTATTTAGTATTCTCAATGTGTCGTTCAACCAACGTTTGTACACTAGAGCTGGGTTCGATACATGGAACATTGCCAAAATCATACGAATACTTTCATTGCTATCGCTACCAAAAGCATTTGGATACTCGGGACTGAGGCTATTGCCATTTTTGTATGAGTTGAGCCTTAACAAACTCCATTTACGCTTTTCATCATGTTGGTCAGGCTTAATGACGTAACTATCAAACAGAATTCGATACTTCAGCAACTCATAGACAAAAGCTTTGGCACCAACTCGTAATCCATCATCTTTTGAGATAAAGGCATCGATCAGCTTCTTATCATCAAGCGAAACATTCTCTTCCGTCTTCATCAGTTTCAATACATGAAGTAAGAAATTTGAGAAGTCGATAACCGAACCAAAGCGCTCTTCTTTCTCTCGCTCCTCATCGTCAGTATTTGAGCTGGATGCCCGAGTACTGATGATTTCTCGCAATGTCATTGAATCTTGTTTTTGCTGCTTGCTCGTGTGCTTTTCTTGAATGGCTTCAAAGCTTGTTGGCATTATCTGCCAATCTGAGCCAAATACCTCTTTTCGTAAGTCCGATTGGAAGCCCATTTGGGTGTATCGCGTCATATTCGCGCAAGCATCCCAAATAGTAGAAAAACAGCCTCTTTCCTCATCATTGTTAAGCGTTGCCATAAACCTCGCTTTTAGTACTTCATGTTTTTCTAGCTGCTCACCACGGTTATTCATGATCTCAAAGTAGTGGTTAAGATCGGTTTGTGGTGGAACGACGACTCTAAGGATGGTGACGTTTTCTAATAGATACTCAAAGAACTGCTTAGTCTTCTCCTGTTCATCTAAGCCTTTGGTTTTGAAGTAACGCTTAATGATGTTGAAAGCAGCATGGATGTTAGGCTCTTCTGACTCACCATTGGTTCTGCCTGTATATATGTCATCTAATGCTCTAGAAGATTTTGGGCGACTATCAAAGGTGAGATTAATATCTAACCCTTCTAGTTTACCTGTATTCAGTACTTCACGATGTTTTAGATACGCTAATAAGATAGAGAGCGTGGTGTGTCTTTGCTGCCCATCAATGGTTTCGTATACCGCATTGGATTGGTGTGAATGCGTTGTACGCTGATAAACCACAAGGCTACCCAGATAGTACTTTGCTTGTTTGGCGACAGCGGTTTCATCAGATTGAGTAATCAAGCCTGCGGCATCACTGATATCTTGGATAAGTTGCTCAATTTCTGTGGCACCCCAAGCGTAGTTGCGCTGATAGATAGGAATCACATATTGGGTTTTGCTATCGAAAAGTGCTCTAACAGATAGCTGCTCTACTTGGTTCGAATCACTCATTTACACTTCCCGATTTCATTGCTTCAATAGATGCCTGCACGTCCTTCGCGTTATTGAACTTAGGTTCTTTGATAGAAGGAGGCTGAAAGTTCAGCACTTGTTGAGGGTGAACGGCTTTGCTGATTGCTCTGAACAGCCCACTGCGCTCCTTAGCATGGTTATCTACCGACTCCATACCGATACGTTGCAGCTCAAGGCGAAGGAAATAACTCCAGCGGTAACAGATCTGAGCGGCTTTATCTAACTCCACATCACCAAACTTGTCGTAGTAATACATCACTGCACATAAAAATAGGTTTCGTACATAGCTATCCCCTTTACGGCTACTGCCTTTGTACTTGGCGTGCTTATCGACGAATGAAGACAGCCTTGCATCATCACCGACAAACAAGGTCGAGTGAATTGCCATATAGTGCTGAATGTATTCAAAGAAACGCTTGCCGTTGATCATCACTTGATCAACCTGGAATGGATAGGCTTTAGTTTGTTTGTCCCATTTACGCGCGGGATCGGCATTAAAAGTTTCAATCGCATAATCAAGCGCAAGCATAGAATCTACATAAGCGTACTGAGTGCTCTCTAGGTTGATGCCTTTGAATACATCGATGTTATGGCGACTGAACTGTATGCCGTAATCACCATCAATCCAGCGACGCATACGGAACAAGAACTCTCCCATAATGGTGTGCAGATTCGCAGAGTCATCATCTGGGTTTACGCCTTGCTCCCACAAGCTTACGTGGTGTAGGCGCTCTGTTTCCTCTGTCGAGTCCATCATTTCACGTAGATGGTACGCCTTTAGCAGATCATGAGGGGCAAGCGCTTTACCACGAGCGTTTTGTGAGTCAAAGAACTGGAAGGCTTCACTGAGGTCATCGAGAGTAACTTGGATAAGCTCACACTTGTTAAGAACGAAATCGAGTAGTTCCTGCTTTTCTGTATCTGGCAGACTGGCGACTCGTTCAGAGATGATTTGTGCATTATTCTTAAGGTTTTCGATACTGACTGATGATTCAAATTTGTGCTCAAGAAGAGTCGATGAAATACGTTTCTGCCCCATATCCAGTATGGTGCAAAGTAGCGTTAGGGTAAGCAGGCGTTGCTGACCATCAACAATATTGAGTGCGCCTTTTTCTTGTTCGGTCTTTGAATCTTTATCTTGGTGCAGTACCACCGTACCAAGCCGATAGCATGCCTTAGTACGGTGATTAAAGATGTCATCAATCAGCTGATTAACATGCTTAGATTGCCATTTGTATGGCCGCTGATACTCAGGAATGGTGAGTTTTTGTTCCAACAACTGCGCAATGGTTTGAGGCTGATTGAAGACAATTGCCATGGTTATACCGCCTGTTCGACAATAGCGTCTGTTACTTGTAATTGAGTGATTTGAGACTCTTTTAATCGAGCTTTTAGTTGTTCGCAGACAACCATCAGTTCTTTAACTTTAGTAACTATACGGTGTTGTTCTTCTAGCGGTGGCATTGGCAACACAATGCTACGACTTTTTGTAACAGATATATTATCCTGACCAGCAGTACCAATCAGTTCTATACTCTGAAGGAATAACCCTGCCGTTAAATAAGTATATATATACTTATTTAATAAAGGTTCTATCGGTCGAAATACGACTATAGCCTGATTACAATTCCATTCAGGATATGAATCAGGGATTATCGCTACTTTTCCAAGAGGTGGCCCTACGATGTTCATCACAACGTCACCAGGATAAAGAATTGAACGGGTTAGTTTGGTTTTATGGTGTACAGAATCAACGAACTGTTCTTTATAATTGAAATCAATTTCCTGATTTCTAATATTGTAAACCTTGAGATACGGCACACCTTCACTCTCGATAAACTTATCTTTCGGAGGGGTAGAGCCAGAAGTAATACCTGTACAAATGTCATCAAAACGAGCAAAACACCAACCATTTGCAAGCTCAAATAACTTTTCATCATCAGCAATCGGCGGCAGTGCCTTCTGCTTTTTGATTTTCTTCTCTTTAATTAACTGGGCTTTTTCTTCCCCAATACGCTCAAGCAGCTTTGCAGCAGGTTCATCATTTGGGTCTTGTGGGACAAGCTTACCCATTACTGCCAGTTGCAGGACGGTTTGTTTTAGCTGTTCGATGCTCTCTTCTGTGGTGAACAGGGTATCGAAATGCTCCGAAACCATTTGCCAGTTTTGCATTAACTCTTCTGCATTTGCAGAGTTGGTTAGCGTGTCTAACAGCGTTGTTACCAATACCTGATGCGCTTCAATGCTGGCTTCGGTTTGTTGCTCTAATTGGTCGCAGAGTTTCATTAGCTCATCGACTTTAGCGACGATTCGGTGTTGTTCTTCAATTGGTGGATATGGAAATGGCTCACTTTTTAGTGTTTCTACCGATACCATATTCTTTTGTGCTGTACCTTGAAGGTCGGATAATGTCTCCGTTTTCATATAGTAAGCAGGAAATAGAATTTTGAAGTATTCATTAGTCAAAGCTGACGTATTCAAAGATATCTTTAGTAGCGCCTGATTTATAATACCACGCTCCATATTCACAGGCGCGATTGCAACTTTACCAACTGTCCCAGAACAACTAATAATCAAGTCAAAAGGTTTGACCTCAAAAGCTTTCAGTTCTTCGAACTTCTTCTCATTTACATAGTATTCACCACGTAAAAAATCATCATTTATTGCATGCTGTTGTTCATACACCTTATAACCTGAAGCTACGAAAAAAGCTTTTTTCAAAGCACTACCAAACGGGCCCCTTTTGATCGCATAATTATCATGTGCGATTACTTCTGGTATAAATGCCCATTTCCAACCCAGAGGAAGAGTATAATCTGGTAGCTCGATTTCATCGATATTTGGTAGTTTTTTCGGTTTCTTAAGCTTTTTCTCCTTGACCAATTGTGCTTTTTCTTCCGCAACTCGTGCAAGCATCGCAGACGCAGGCTCTTCATTTGGGTCTTGCGGCACTAACTGGCCTCGCACAGCTAGCTCTAAGATCAACTCGCGCAGTTTCTTAACACCATACAGCTCTAACTTTTTGCTACTGCCACGCCCTGTTGTCGCTTTGGTTTTAACCGTTGAAGTCCAAATATCGATATTGTCTGTTATCAACTGATTCATAGGCACTTGATTTAAGGTCATTATTCAGCACCACCAACAGATGATTTCAGAGCATCGCCAAGAATGCCTTTTAGCTTGTTACGCAGTTCGGTAATTTCTTGTTGCTGCTGTTCATAGCTTGCTAGTAGTTCTTCTGGGTCATGGCTTACAGCTTCTTCTTGATATGGATTCTTAATATCTAGGTTGAAGTTGCGTTCGATGATCTCTTCAATCGAGACTTTCCAAGCATGTTTGTTCTCAACACGAGAAGCAAAACCGTCTTCTTCGCTACCCCACCACTCTTGCTCTTGCTTGAACTCTTCAAACTTCATTGGCTTGGTTTTGCTGTAGTTCTTAACGCCCTCTGGATATGGGTGCTCATAGAACCATACTTCTTTTGTCGGCTTGCCTTTGGTGAAGAACAGGATGTTGGTCTTGATGCCTGTATATGGATTAAAGACGCCATTGGGTAAGCGAACGATGGTGTGCAGGTTACACTCTTCGGTCAGCATCTTTTTGATTTTGGTTTTAACACCTTCACCAAACAATGTGCCATCTGGCAGTACAACGCCTGCTCGACCATTGTTCTCATCTAATACTTCAATGATCAGTTGCAAGAACAAGTCAGCGGTTTCACGAGTTTGCATCTCAGCTGGGAAGTTTTTCTCAATACCATCTTCTTCTGTGCCACCAAACGGAGGGTTGGTGGCAATCACATTGATATTGCTATCCCAGCTTGAAAGCGGCTTGTTTAGCGTATTGCCGTGTTTAATTTGTACTGGTACTTCAATACCGTGCAACATCATATTGGTGATACACAGTAGATGTGGAAGCTGCTTCTTCTCTACACCGTGGATTTGCTTTTGCAGTGTTTGGTGATCAGTTGCGGTCTTCACGTAGTTGTTTTTAACGTGGTCGAATGAACAAGCAAGGAAACCGCCTGTACCAGTTGCAGGATCCATAATGGATTCACCTAGCTTAGGATCTAATCGGTCTACAATAAAACGGGTCACTGCACGAGGGGTATAGAACTCACCCGCGTTACCTGCGCTTTGCAGGTCTTTCAGTATTTGCTCGTAGATATCACCAAACAAATGACGTTCGTTAGAGTCTGTGAAGTCAATCTCGTTAAGCTTGTTGATGACTTGGCGTAGCAACGTACCATTCTTCATGTAGTTGAACGCATCACTGAATGCTTCTTTTACCACAAAACCACGAGGGTTCTTATCGATTGGTGCAGTGTAGTTTTTCAGCGTTGGAAATAGGTCATCATTGACGAATTCAAGTAATTCATCACCCGTCATTCCTTCAGCATCCCCCGCCCAGTTGCGCCATAGGTACGCTTCTGGAATCGGCTCACGGTAGTCATCCAGTTCAAGTTCTAGCTCTTCTTCTTGAGCATCAAACACTTTAAGGAACAATAGCCAAGACATTTGACCTAAACGCTGCGCATCACCATCAACACCTGCATCTTTACGCATGATGTCTTGGATGGATTTGATTACTGAACTGATAGACATGATTTTCTTACTTTTTGTATTCTAGAATTGGGCAACATTATATCAGGTCGAAGCGCCGGATTAATGCCAGAGAGAGTAATAAAGGTCGCTATTTCGCGACCTTTAAGTGTAGATTGGCTAGTTGCTAGGCAGATTTGTAGATTGCATCTTCTAGCTCTTTGACGGCAGCAAGGTACTTAGGTTTTCCACCAAAGCCTTTTTTAACGATTTCACTCATGCTGCCTAACTCGTTGAATGGCGCCACTTTCAACACGGTGATATTTTCAACTTCAGTCACACCACTATCAGCATACTTATCAAGCAGCCTGTCTAGAACCTGCTGAGCTGTTTCACCATATTTGGTAAAGTAGTTGCGCTTTTTCACGTTCTCCGCTCGCTCCTTGCGAGTCAACGGCGGCTGGTCGTAAACTACGTGACAGATCATATCGAATGGGTCTAATTCCTTGCCGACCTCATCTTCTAGGGCTTCCCACAAGATGCCCTCTCGAGCAAGTTCTTCAATGATGGCTTCTTTACGATCAGCTTCGTTCCAACGTTTGGTAAACTCATCTAGAGACGCAAACTGCTTAGCCATAGTCTTACGGGTGTAGTCTTTAAAAGACTCGGTCACCAACTTGCCGTCCGAGTCATAGTATTGAACACGTTCTGCCAGTGCTTTTACTGCTACGCCATTAACGTGGAATTTACGGACTTTGTTCTCATCATCCCAGTCATCATTACCTTCCGAACTGCCTTCTGTTGAACTACCAGAATCACTGCCATACGGTTTTTCAGGCTCTTGAATTGTATCGGGGTCGATATCTTCATCACCAAATGGATTTTCTGCACCTATGTCATCAACACCGTCAATGATGTCATCCAGACCGTCGTCATCATCAAAATCATTTGGGGTCGTAACTTTTACCCGCTCTGGGGTGCCATCAAAGCGCTCATCTGCGAACAGCTCGGTCGCTTTCTTAAAGTCTAAGATGGTGAACCACAGTTTTCCGTAGCGGTCATCGATTCGAGTGCCGCGTCCAATGATCTGCTTAAACTTAGTCATAGATTGGATGCTTTGATCGAGAACGACTAGCTTACAAGTCTTTGCATCCACGCCGGTTGTCATCAGTTCTGAGGTTGTCGCTATAACTGGGTATTTCTTTTTGGGGTTGATGAAGTTATCAAGTTGAGCCTTGCCTATCTCATCATCACCAGTAATTTTCATTACGTACTTGTCGTTCTTTTTATTCTGCTCAGGATTAAGATTGACCAGAGCCCGACGCATGCGTTCGGCGTGGTCGATATCGTTACAGAATACTATCGTTTTCGCCATTGGATCCGTGCGCTTAAGATAGTTAGTAATGGTTTGAGCGACTAATTCTGTACGCTCATCAATCACCATCGTACGATCGAAGTCTTTCTGGTTATAGATTCGATCTTCTATCACCTCACCATGCTTATCGGTTTGACCTTTGGTCGGTCTCCAACCTTGTACATCGATATCGATGTCAACACGTACGACCTTGTATGGCGCAAGAAAGCCATCTTCAATGCCTTCTTTCAATGAATAGGTATAAACAGGGTCGCCAAAGTACTCAATGTTAGATACTTCATCCGTTTCTTTGGGGGTCGCGGTTAAGCCAACTTGAGTAGCAGAGCTGAAATATTCTAAAATTTCACGCCAAGCACTGTCTTCAGAAGCACTTCCTCTATGACACTCATCGATGATGATTAGGTCAAAGAAATCAGGATCAACTTGCTTGTAGGCTTTTTGAGCTTCCTCTGGGCCTGTTAATGCCTGATATAGCGCTAAGTGCACTTCGTAAGCTGGGTCGACTGTTCGACCAGTGATTTTGGTCATTGCAGTACCAAAAGGCTGAAAATCATTCGTTTTGGTTTGATCAACAAGAATGTTTCGGTCAGCCAAAAATAAAATTCGCTTCTTAGCCTTAGCTTTCCACAGTCGCCAAATGATTTGGAATGCCGTGTAAGTTTTGCCTGTTCCTGTTGCCATGACCAACAGGATTCTATCTTTACCTGACGCAACTGCTTCAACCGTTTTATTGATGGCTTGAAGTTGGTAGTAGCGCGGTGACTTCCCACTGCCATCATCATAGTAATCTTGCGTTATTACCGGTAGATGCTCTTCTTTGTAGCCCTTCCAAACACAATATTTACGCCAAAGCTCTTGAGGAGACGGGAAGTCTTCAAGACGAATTTCTGACTCCAACTGAGTTGGGTTGGTAAGGTCTCTAAAGACAAAACCATCACCATTTGAGGCAAAAACAAATGGCACTTCAAGCAACTTGGCATAGTCCATACCTTGCTGCATACCTTTTCCAACTTCATGTTTATTGGCTTTTGCCTCGACGACAGCGAGCGGCATACTCGGCTTGTGATATAAGACGATATCAGCCGATTTTACTTTTTTGCGAGCAGCAGCTTGGCCTCGAACAATAACCTTACCATCGCGCAGCTTCACTTCTTGACGGATCTGCGTCATATCATCCCAGCCAGCGTCTTTGATAGCGGGGAGAATGAACTTAGTGATGATGTCGGTTTCGGTTAGTTTCGCTTTATTGATGTTCGTGACCATATTGCAGACTCAAAGAAACGTATTGATGAACCAGTATATAATAAAGTTCATATCAATCTAAATGTATAACTCTTAGATTCATCATGTTATTTGTACGCGGCCTCACACTTTATCAACGAACACTTTTGTCAACGTATTCCATAGTTTTTAGAAAAAGGCAGAAATAACACGTTGCTTGAATTGGCCAAGTTTCAGTTCTTCTTGTGATAGGGTTGAAGTCGACTGTCCTGTTGACTGTGCCTCCAAGTCGTGCCAATTGAGACTGGAACTGGATGTTCGAAGTGGTGCTCCCCTTGTACGTACACATACGCCCACTTCTGCCTTACCTGTAAAGCCTCTTAATTCCTTAGTATGTTGTTTTAGATACAAACATGTCTCTGGGATGTCTTGCTCAATTCGCTCAGCGAAACCTATTAGCTTTTCTTCGGCAAAGGTATACAACCAAGCTTCTTGGTTTGAAGCCTTATTAACCCTCAAAATTCGCCCTAACACTTGCCTAAAATACAACTCGGTTTTTACTGCACTCAGATGACAGCAAACTTGCAACCTCGGAATATCTGTACCTTCACTTATCATACCGACACTGACAATCCACTGAGTATTGGAGTGTCGAAAAACCTCTATCTCCTCCAACGGGTTCTCATGCTGGTACGTTACGATACTCGCTGATTGACTAAAATGTTGGATCAATAGTGATTGAATAGTCTTAGCATGTTGCACAGATGCAGCGACGATAAGCCCACCTGCCTCTGGAGAGCTTTGTCGAATCTCATTCAGCTTATTAACGCCTAGTTCGAGTAAGTGGGTCATCGCGGACTCGTTTTGAATCACACTTCGGTAGGAAGCGTTTGATTGCTTGAGCATTTCCAAAATAGATGCGTACTTTTTAACTTCAGCACCTTCCGTTAGTGAAAGCTGCTCGCTGTCTACCAAAACAATCTTGGGAGCACGGCATACTCTCTCTTGTACTGCACGTCTTAAATCGTATTGATAATCGCAAAGCAAACAACCGTCGGGGTCGGTATACTCCGCCATCGCTATAGGTACGCTATCTGAACGCCATGGGGTCCCCGATAATGCCAATGTATAGCGAGCAAAGCCTTGTATTTTTGTGATAACTTGCTCACCCCAAGCATTTGAACGACCTTCGTCATCAAATGAACAGTGATGGATCTCGTCAAAAACAACCAAGACGCGATACTTTCTTATGGTGTTCCAAAAAGCATCATCTAAAAAACGGATAGACTGATACGTATAGGAAGCGCCCATAGCTCCCATACCACCATCAAAAGAACAATTTAAGTGCTTGGCAAACGTCTCTTTGATTCCAAGTGCGACGATGGAAGATGGAGAGAAACAGAGGACAAGGTCAATTTTGTCCCCTTGAATCAAGCACTTCGTCAGTTCAGCTGCCATCACCGTTTTACCGGCACCGGGCGTCGCTTGGCAAGAAAAGTGCCTTGTTGAAGTCTTATACTTTTCGAGTGCAGCAGCAACACACTCTTCCTGCCACAACCTCAGCATGAGAATGAGCCTTCTGTTTTGGAGACTAATAGAACCTTAGATAAGGCATTAATCTTGCCCAACAACTTAGCTGAATACTCCTTACTTTCAGTAAACATGGTCAGAAACATATCTTTTTTCTTCGGAAATCGCTCCATCAAAGATTGATACTCTTCGACTTCACTGAGCACAATAGCAAGCTCACCTTCGTACTTGCTTTTCTCTTTTTGCAAAATCCTCAAGTCTAAGTGTTCTAGTGTATTTAGGGTGGTTACAACTTCAGTTAAATCACTTTTTAGCTTACGCGGAGTCAAAGAGAGAGACTTCATCAACTCAGTTTTTTGATACTTTTTCGATCTATTGTCCCCCTTGGATACTAGCCAACCTTTGCGCTCAAACGCCAAAATTTGCCGATAGACATACTTCCTAGCTTCCTGTTGGTTTTTAAATTCTTCGCTTAGGTCCATCAAAGCATCTCTTGCCTCTGTTACCGAAAAGTTATCCATCTCTTTTTTTATCAGTAGGTTAAACATGTAGGCATTGATTTTTTGGGGCTGTGTCATTTGAACATTCATACGCATAAAAACTTAGGATTGCTAAGTATACAAAAATCAGTAAAACTTAGACAATCTAAGTTATCGAAAGGTTGATAAGAAATGTCTAAGTGCAAAAAGACAACCCAATCCCAGCGAGGCTCAAAGCTGCGCGTAAAAAAGCCAAGATCACCCAAAAAGATTTAGGGGTGAAAATTGGTATGGAACCAAGCTCTGCTAGTGGGCGAATGAACCATTATGAGAAAGGTAGGCACGTGCCAGATATTGGTACGCTTGAACGCATGGCTGAAGAGTTAGATGTGCCGCTGAATTACTTTTTCTGTAGGAATGAGTTGAGTGCTGAGTTGGCGTGTGCGATTGATAAGCTGAGTGATGAAGAGAAGAAGACGCTACTGGAGAACCTAAATAGCGAAGGTCACCTCTAAGCTTTGAGGCCATTTTTGCTCAACAACATACTCAAAGGGATAGCATCCGTAAATCGCGGCGCAAGAATCTTATCTTCCGAAGAAATCGCATTTAGGTTGTAAGACGATCCAGAGTCAATTTGGAGAAGACGAAGCTCCTCCAAAGGACAATCAAAGGGATTATCCAAATAGGGAAACTTAAATGAAAACGTGCGTGACAATATCGCTTTGTCTATCGTACCAACGTTCTCATTGAAACTCATTAGTAGTGCATCTTTCAAGAAGTGCTTTAACGCTCGACACTCCCCTCTAGACATAACGAACAAAGGATATAACACTTCATTTTTTGTAAGCACTGGCGATTCATCAAAGCCCATTCTCGCACTCAAACCCGCGACAAATTTGGCAAAATGCTTTTTTTGCTCCAAGTCAAAGTTACAAGGTGCCTCTACACTCGAATGGCTGGTAGCTTTCAACAGCTTAAAATAATGAATCTTTCGTCTCCAACTTAATCGCGAATTCCATTGTGGCTCTGTCGCTAGGACATCAGCATATGGCATACCAACCAACACAAACGAGACTTTTGATTCTTCACTTATATATTTGAACGTATTAACAATAGCTTGCCTTTCTTCTGCTGTAGAAAACTCTACAAGTTCTTGAATTTCATTGACGATAATTAGCTCAACGGATTTCCGTTTGAGTTGCTTTACGACAGCCTCACCAAGGGCAATTTCATTATGTCGTCGGATACTTCTTCCGCCTGACTTTCCATGTAAATCAACTAAAAATTGGGTTAGCGTGTTCTGTTCATTTAATCGGCTCGGCACTCTGGTGCTAAGAACAGGTTGTTTGCCCCAAGTTGAACTAGACGGAAAGCGTGATAGATAATTGTTAATCAAAGCCGTCTTTCCACTTCCGGCCTCACCTGTTAACAAGAAAGACTCCGGTTCACCCCCAAGGGAGTGATTAAAACGAAGTTGATCGAAAATGGAGTAGATTTCAGTTATTGCAGGGTACTCGATAAAGCAAGTTTCAAAGGATCTTAGCTGTTCAAACTGTCTAGATGTTAAGTTCAAATTAATACCCCTCAATATCTTCAAAATCATCATCAGATAACTGCTCTGAGACATCGAGTACTGCAGTGTTTTCTTGTTTAACTGGAGTCGTGTCGATTGAGCTTGGCCCGTCTGAACCCACATCATTGAACTTTGCTAATTTCGAAGTGTTACCCGTTTTAGGCAGGTTAGCCCTATTACTTTTTGCACTGCGGAATCTGTCGGTTTCTTCCTGAATACGTTTTTTCATATATAGAAATGTATCCGCAAGCGCCTCATCATCAACAAGCTGCTTTGTATTGAGCCTGCGTACTTTTTGTATTCGCTCGTGTTCAAAAAGCGACAGCCTTTTTGTATATCCACTGTCGGCGTTTTTCAAGGTAGTTGTCGCCTTTAATTTTTTAAGCAGCTTCTTTCTGCCTTTCAGGATTTAGCTTAACTTCACCAACTTCATCCCAGTTTCTAGATTCGTTTGACCACCGCTGTGGGTTGGCTGCTCTCGCTTGTTTATAAAGCTCTTTGCGCTTAGCTAAGATGGTACTATCCTCTCCATTATGGCGTTGAACTGGGGTC
>NZ_OANU01000060.1 GCF_900089835.1 Vibrio thalassae
CGGCGCAGCTAATGGAGCAAGTCATATCACAACGAGTGCAGATAATGCCCACTATTTACGTTTACAAATAACGTTAAATGATGGCCCTGCGGTACTTAATCCACGTTTCAGTAACCAAACAAATAAAGTCAAAACTAATACCGCTACCGCACTAGAAACCTTGGTACTTGATTATGATCCGAACTCAACAAGTTATCACTTATCAGAACGCTCAGTATTATGGCTCGATAAATACCTTTTAAGTAACAGCTTATCGATTCAAAGCTATCAATGGTATCGCCTGCCTGCCGGTGGGGATTTAATAAACAACGGCGAAGCCATTAATGCAGCAACCAACGCTAACTACACCCTCGCTCCTGCTAGTGATCTGAATTTTGAGCATCAACTGGTCGTGACACTCGATAACGGCGTGGATATTTATTCTGAACGAACAGAGGCATGGCGAAATGATGGTAAGGACCCATCTGAAGTCAATCAAGCCAATCGTTTCTTTGACAGCGTGAAGATTGTCGGCGGTAACACGCCTCTCAATAGTACCAATACGATTACTGCTGAACTTTATGGTAGTAGTTTACAAAAAGATCAACGACCTACAAACCTTAGTTACATTTGGCAAAATCGTCTTACCGGTACGGTAGGAGATTGGAACAATATTGGCTCGGATAATCCAAGCTATACGCTAGTAAGTAATGATCAAGGCATGGATATTCGTGTACTGGTCGATAGCCAAGATAACAATGGTAATCCATTGCCACAGCTGATCGCGCCAGCACGCAGCGTCGACAGCAACAACAATCCACTCACACCATGGCAAGTCAATTTGACTCAAACAAGTGAATATATTGTTGGGCAGCCAATTACGGCTAGTCACCGAGATGTCGTTTTGGATGAGACAGTCACCTATCAGTGGTATAGAATGAGTACTGCTGATACAAGCAATGCTGTAGCTATTTCTAATGCTACGACGGCAGATTACATTCTCTCCGAAGACGATATTGGTTACTTTATTGCTGTCACCGCCACGATCTCTAATACTGCTAGAGATCAAGTCAGTGCACAAATGAGTATCACAAGTCCAGTCAAAGCAAGCAACAGTAACAGTTCTGATAGCTATTACCTATCAGCAACACTGTCTCCATCGACGCTATATCAAGATAGCCATTTAGAATATGACGTGCAATTGTATAAAAACGGAGAGCTTGTCGCCGCTCCTTCAGGCAACATCACTGCTGAGTGGTATTTGGTTTCTTCATTGAGTGACAAAGATATATCGTCAAATTGGCAAGCTATGCAGAGCACGACCTTAACCAGCACAGCTAGTGGAAAATATATTTTATTATCAATAAAATATACTGAAGACAGCTTAACCAAACCACTATCTTTAGTTGTGTTAAGTAACACAATGGTAAGCAGTGAGACAACACCAACGACCTTCTCAAAGTGGTTTAGTACTATTGATATGTCTCCACGAGATCCAGTCGATACCACATCAACAGCCTTCCTTTCAGCTAAGGATAATCAAGAAACGCTGGCTCCAAATCTTGGTGACAGCTACACAGTAGATTACATATTCTACTCAGATAAAGCCCCAAGTGACGCAAGAAACAATTTATCTGATTTGTTAATTTCTTATCCAAATACCAACTTAGTTAAGGTAGAGGCAAAACAGATCTCTCAAACAAACACTGATGATACTCGAACATTACAAGCAAGCTTTGACTACAACCCAGAACCGGCTTTGTTTATTCGCAATATTATTCCTCACCTTTCGTTTGACCAACCTTTGACTCCAAACGATACCATTTCGCTCAGCAACCAAGCCGTAGTCGTTAGCGATGTTGAGGCACTTATGCAAAACTACCCTGTTTCGGTTACGTATCAGTGGCAATTTAATGATGATAGTGGTTGGAGAAATTTAGGGAGTGAGAGTCAACGTTACCAAAACCTTACTTCCGGTCTTACTGTAGGGCATCGTTACCGCCTGAGCATAAAGGCCACCAATAAAGATAATAATCAGATACATGAGAGTAACTCAGCGGCCACGCCTAAAGTACAAAATAGCGTCATTAATTATGATATTTCTATCGCAGATATTGCTCAACCTCAAGTAGACGTGGCTATCAGTTTAAAATCAAGTTTGCTCTCATCTGAACCGCCAGCAATGTTTACAGAACGTCAAATTATTTGGCAAAGAGTAGCACTTAATGGCACTGTCACAGACCTTACACAAGGTGAACGTTATATTCCATCTAGCGATGAGTTAGGTTCGTCGTTGCGCATTACTATAAGATATTACAATAATGATGTGCTGCTTATTCAACGTACGATTGATACAAGTAACGTCACTATTGCACCACAATCAAATACATTGATTGAGTTGTCCAATAAATTATCGCTTACTTTATCTGAGACAACCCTTTCAACCGGTATGCTTGTTTCGTTAACAGAAAGTGATCTGGCACAGCTTAATGCTCAAAGTTTGATAACAGCAAATTATCAGTGGCAATCAAGTGTCGATGGTGAGTCTTGGGCTGATATTGATATGGCTAACATGGCCACCTATCAAGTTAGAGCTGAAGATGTCGGCAAAAAACTTCGCTTGCAACTTATATTAAGCGAAGGCACAGACGACCTCAGTCCTAATTATTCAGAATCGTCGGATACCATTATCAACAATCCAAATACACTACCAACCGAAACATTAGCGATTCACTTCACTCCCGAAGATAACAGTTATGAGATCAGCAAGACATCGAAACAATGGTTAGAGAATTATCTAGCACAGACATTCAGTAACGTAAGTGCTTATCAATGGTATCGTATTCCTGTTAATGGTTCATGGCAGAGCAATGGTATCGCTATTAATAGCGCTGTAGCCTCAAGTTATACGCTCAATGAAGATGACACAGACTTTACTCATCAATTACAAATTACGCTAGATAATGGCGCTCGCTTATTTAGTAGTATTACCGCGGTATGGTCTGGTATCAATGACCAACAAGCAACCGAAGAGCATGCCAATAACATGGATAGAGCGCGTTACTTTGATACTGTTTTAATCCAAGGAGGCGCAACTACAGCAACAACAGATCAAACGCTTCATGCGCAATTGGTCGGTAGCCAACTCTCATTTGATCTGTTACCTCCGGTAATCAATTACCAATGGCAACACAGTAGCGATGGTATTTCATGGGAAAATATCAGTGGGGAAATCAATGCGTACTACACTGTTCTAAATGACGACCAATACATACGTATGAGCGTTAATCGACAAGATGATTTTGGTGAATTAACACCAGATCTTTTCTCGAATGTCATTCAAATAGATGCTACGCAATCACCATGGGCGCTCTCTATTCTGCCTTATGCGATCAAACCCACGGTGGCAACTCAACTTAAGGTAGCACACCGTTCTGTTGATAATTCTGAACAGGTATCTTATCAGTGGTATCGCTTGCCTAAGCCGGGTAAATGGGCGTTAGCACAACCTATTAATGGTGCGAACCAAGCCCAATATAACATCACAGCTGATGATCTTAATTACTACGTAGGCGCTGAAGCGACGCTAAACAGTGATGCTCAAACTCGCGTCGCACGACAAGTATTATCCGATTTCGTATCACCACAAAACAATCAACTGGATAAACTTAAACTGCATATCGAAATGCCAACCCCTATTTACCTTGATACGCCTCTAATGGCAGATATTACTTTTTCTCAAGGTGGTGAGCTATTGTCATCGAGTGACTATGTGGTTAGCAAAACATGGTACGTATTAGATGATCCTAATGACATACACAATTCAAATCGCTGGGTTTCTACAGACAGCGCTGTAAGTAATAAATATGTGTTATTACATCTCGTCTACCAAGATGGTGGTAGCTTGGTTAGTCAATATGCATTGAGTGAGGCACCTGTCCAATCCGATACGAACAAAGCGTCAATGGAATCTTGGTATAGTAAACTCGTACTGGCCCCTAATAAGCCTGTAGTTCGAAGTTCTCACACCGCACTTATTAGCTCATCACCACTTGAAAATAATGGACAAGATTCTGGACTATTTACACTTGAACTTCAATATTTTGACGCAAGCGATCCTAATCAAATCTATTCGTCACTCCAAGATTTAGTAACAAATGTAACCTCACTTAATTGGGTCCAAGTCAAAGCAATACAAACTAGCGTGATAGATCCTTCGATATATAGAGTGCTCTACAGTGACCGATACTATATGAGCCAGATATTCACAGGAGAGCCTTTACCGCCTGTGATTAACAAAAATCATGCCCCTATTGCGCTTGATGATAGTGTTCAAGTTGAACCATCAACAACAATTACACTTTCACCACTTGATAATGATTACGACAGCGATGAAGGCGATCAAATCACGCTTGTCAGTGCTAAAAGTAAATTTGGTAACATCACAATAGTGGATAATAAAATACAATATACTTTACCAAGTGATTTACCCGCCTCGTGGTATATTGAGTACATAATTGCTGATCAACATGGTTCAAGCAATAAAGGACTCATAAAGTTAGAATCAGATAGCCTTCAGACAGAAAAACCACAGTTTGAAGAGATCTCTAGTGTCGATTTAAAAGCAACCGGGGTATTTACTCGTTTGGAAATATTCTCTCCAAAAGCAACTGACATTAACGGTGTTCCGATTCCTGTTTCATTATTTGATGGTACACTGTTGCTTCGTTCTGGTTCTCATGTGATTTACTGGGAGGCTATTGACGCAGCAAGGAACACAACTCAAATCGTTAGTCAGAAAGTTAATATTACCCCTTACGCAGAATTTATTCCGACGCCTACTGCCTATGAAGGCACAACTGCTCAGATTAGAATCAAACTCAGTGGTCCAGCTCCAAGCTATCCGGTTACGATACCCGTTATAGTTAGCACCGACAGTACGAGTGATAATAACGATCATTCTCTATCACTTTTAAATACCAATGACGTCGTTATCACATCGGGAACAGAAGGTATTCTTGAAATAGATATTTATCAAGACGATCTTAACGAAGGTGAAGAAACGTTACACCTTAGTTTTGCTAATAATGTTCATACCGGACCATTATCAGACACAGTCCTTACTATATCTGAGGATAAGCAGCCAATAACGCTAAATGCTAATTTTTATAACGCAGATAATAATATTGTATCTATAGCCACTCCGGCTTCACTATCTGACTTAAATATCATCATTAACAGCAATGTACCATTAGATGATGATAATAGCGTGATCATCGATTGGTACTATAGTGGGCCAAATATCTCAGATGAAAGTGCGGGACAGACGAGCAATTATGAACCTCTCATCTTGCCAGAGCTTAAAGAGACAGGTCGTTACGACTTTACATTTACCGCATACCCGTTAGGCTTAGAACAACAACCTATCGTCGGCAGAACATCGCTACGGATAGTCGAAGAAGTCGAGCTAAGCCTAGACATGGACACTGATAACGATGGTCTAACTGATGCCGAAGAAGGGTTTGCCGATTTCGATAATGATATGATACCTAATTATCTCGATCCTATTGATGATTGTGAACTACAAAGCAATGCTGTTAATACCAGTTTAAATTTGATCTTTGAATCAACACCAGGTGATTGCCTCATACTCGGTCAACTATCTCAAAAAGTTGACGCAAGCTCACCTTATGTTACAGCAAGCACCCTGTCTGGTATTATTCCTGATGACTCAACTAACCCTGATTATTCATCCGAAAATGTGTTCAACTTTACGGTTCGTAATCAAAACTCACAAAGCAGTATTGTAGTTATTCCGCTATTAGAACCGTTGTCGTCAGGCAGCATTTTACGTAAATATACGAACCAAGAAGGCTGGTTTGACTTTGACGAAAGCGAAGATGGCAGTAATCTTAAGTACGCAATAGGGGAACTTGGCAATTGTCCACCTCCTCATTCTTCTCTTTATCAAGAAGAGATTGCAGTCGGTGGTTATTGTATTGAAATGACTATAAAAGATGGTGGGCTACACGATGGAGATAATAACAATGATAATTATATTGACGATCCAAGTTACGTTTACAGTTCTATTCCTAGCTTAAATATCGATCCTTTTGACTATGTTGTTACTTATAATCCTGACAATATTCCTCTGAATTTCTCTGTAGATATTGACCTTTGTGATTATATCGCTGTGACTGATTGTGAATCACTTCAGGTCGTTAGCATCTCATCTAAGAAATTAACGATTAACATTACTGATAACAATGGCGTCCGTATTGATTTACAAATTCCGAGTTGGCATCGCATTGCACACACATTAACGTTTACCGTCCAATTAGATGGTGCGGTTGGTACAGTCGATATGAATATTAATTATTCAGAAGAAATACCAAAAACACAGCATAACAATAGAAAGGCATCTGGTGGTAGTTTGACAGTATTATTACTATTACTGCTGCTGTTGTGCATTCGATTCATATATCTCCGTGATCATTGAAGATGCTTGATTTTCGATAGAATCAGGATCATGCTACGAACCATGAAAATTACACTGATTTCTCAACAGAAACTGCAATTCGAACAAATGCACGACATTGAACGTGATAGTCGAGTTTGCGACGTAAACGCCCCATAAACCCACGGGGCGCTCTTGGGGTCACACGACGATTCGGAAAATATTGTACGTTAAGAGCATAACATTATGACTTTAACCGATTAATTTTTCAGATCTGGCCATATGTAATCTCCCGTCAAATTTATATGTTCCCACCCTAAAGGAGATAAGTGGCTAAGCAATGTATCATCGATGATTTCCCCACGGTTGCGGAGTGTTTCTACTGCCTGACTGATGTATTCTGTATTCCATAAAATAATTGCAGCAACAACCAGATTAAGCCCACTGGCGCGGTAACGTTGGTTTTCAAAGCTCCGGTCTCTTAATTCCCCCAATCGGTTAAAGAAAACTGCCCGAGAAAGAGCATTTTTCGCTTCACCTTTATTAAGACCAGCCTGAACTCGACGTCTAAGATTAATGTCTTGCATCCACTCCAGAGTAAATAGAGTGCGTTCTATCCGCCCTAACTCCCGCAATGCCAGTGCCAATCCGTTTTGACGTGGATAGCTACCGAGTTTTCTCAGCATTAGAGAAGCAGTGACTACACCTTTTCTGATTGAAGCTGATAATCTGAGAATATCGTCCCAATGCAAGGCGATATAATCAAAGTTCACATCCCCGCCAATTAGCCCTCCTAATGTCGGATAATCCGATTTGTTACCGGCTATATACAGACGCTTATCTGAAAGATCACGTATTCGTGGAGCAAATTTGAATCCCAATATCGGCATGAGTGCAAATACATGATCAGTGAATCCGGCGGTATCCGTATAATGTTCTTCAATGTTGAGTTCAGATTCATGGTTAAGAAGGCCATCCAGTACATAGGTGGCATCTCTCGCAGGGGAGTTGATAATCCGGGTATGAAACGGCGCATAGTGATCTGAAATGTGAGTATAAAAAATGCTTCCCGGCTCTGATCCATATTTAGCATTAAAGTGTCCCTTGGATTCTCCCCAACCTCCCGCATTAAATCGCTGCCCATCCGAAGAGGATGTCGTGCCATCCCCCCACCATTGAGAAAAATGGTGTTGATGCTGTGCATTTGTCAGCTCAGCCAATGCTTTACTGTAAGTATCGTCTCGAACATGCCAGGCCTGTAACCAAGAGAATTTAGCGTAGGAAGTACCAGGGCAGGATGATGCCATTTTTGTCAGACCTAAGTTGATTCCGTCTGCAAGAACAGCGGTCATTAACATTACTCGGTTAGATGCGGGTTGTCCCCCTTTCAAATGAGTAAAATGGCGTGAGAAATCTGTCCATCTGTCTACCTACAGCAGAAGTTCGGTTATTTTCACTTTAGGTATAAGTGCTGATACCTTCCTGATCAACTTCTCAGCCTCATCTGGAACAGAGTTCGTCAACGGTGTAATGCGCATTCCGCTGGCAGTCACAATCGTACCGGGAAGGTTGTTCTCAGCAGCATGGAGTTCGACTCGTTTCAATACGGTGACTAACTGGTTCTTTTTCTGTTCAATAAATAATTCACCGTCAGTTTCAATATCCAGTCCTAACTCTTGTTGGCTAAATAGTGCGCGATATTTGTCAAGTGGAAGCAGGTAATCTTCAAAGTCCATAAACTGTCGGGAATGACGAACCCATATATCCCCCGAACGCAGCGCATTTTTCAGTTCTGAAAGGACACAAAGCTCATAATACTTTTTATTTATTCCTTCCTCAGTAAAGACAAGGGAGACCCATCGTTTTCGAATAAAGTCAGTTGGTACGTCTTCGGGTAACTTACGCGCTTTGGTCAGGTTCAGTTTACGAAGGACATTAACCGCATCAAGCAGAGACTGGCTGACTGGAGCCGCCTTTAATTCCAGTGCATCAAGAAACGCCGGAGTGTAACGGCGTAACTGAGGATACGCATCAATAATGGGCGTAAGGTGATCAAACTCTGGTTGGCTAAGTTGCTCTGCGCTTTTAATACTATCAAGAAAGACCTGCCAGCCAATGGAGGTTTCAATAGCATAAAATGGATCACTTTTTGACTCTCTGGCCTTCTGAATAAGGCGTCCGGCCTGTGACAGTACTTTTAGTTGCTCATTAATTTGCTTGCCTGAGCTTTGAAACTGTTCGGCATGTTTTCGTCTGGCAACATTCTCTTTGCTAGCCATGATTCGGTCATGCATATCTATGAGTTCATCAATCAAAGTGGCTCTTGTATCAAGTACCACTGCCGCCAGTGTTGCGTGTCGTCTTAACGGTTCAAAATCCCTGAGATGTTGTGGTGTCATTTGACCACCTTCACGGGCAATTTTTCTGAGCCTATTTTGATGAACCATTTTTTCCAGACCATCAGGTAGAGATAGTGCCTGAATATATTCAATTCTCTCTATATGTTTTAGAACGTGCTTAGCATTGGGAAAACCATGTGGTTGCCGTAACCAGTTAATAAACGTCTGGCTTTGCTGGTTCCGCATCAGTAGAAGTCGATCCAACTGCTCTTTTTGACCTTCAGACAATTCCGATGTCAGTGCACGATATACTCTCTTCGTTCCGAGAGTGATCGCTTCCGCGCTTATCCTTTCCAATACGTCCATGCCAGGAATAACTATCTTTTGGGTGCGTAGATAATCCAACAACGTTCTGGCAAGCACCATGCCTGATTCGGTTTGGATTGAAGTCTTTAGTAAATATTGTACGGACAAACGAAAATGGGACAGGGTAAAAGAGGCCAACCCCAACCAGTTCATCAGCTCAGTGAGATGTTCCCTGCGGGTCGTCTTTCTTATCGCATACCTCTTCCAATGTGTTACCGATACACCGAGTTGTTCACTTACGAAAGACAGCAGGTGGGCCGGAGGTTCTTCATCTGGAGGTATGGGTTTTCCGGGATATCGCAAGTAGCAAAGCTGAATAGCAAACCCAACTCTATTGTGTTTCCCTCTTCTTTGGTTAATAAGGGCAAGGTCGGCATCGTTAAATAGGTAGTGTCGGACAAGATCATGATGCTCTTGAGGAAATGCCGTTAATGTTTCACGTTCAGATAACGTGAAGAGGGTTTTGCGTGGCAATCTTATTTCCTCCGGTAGCTATGTCAAAAGGACACACACTTAGCTAACCAACCTGAACTCGGGATAAAAAAAGAAGGGAACTAAAAGCTGGTTCTGCGATCAGATCTTTCGACCAAGAGAGACTTATCACAAGGAACCAGCTATGCACAAATTAGTGGACTTATTTTGCCATGTCGATGACTTTTGTCAGGCTTTTCTACCCCAGTGGCAAAAACTTCAGCTTGAGAGCGGCGTACGGAAGCGTAATCGCAAAGGCCGA
>NZ_OANU01000065.1 GCF_900089835.1 Vibrio thalassae
AAGAAGGCATCTGTAACTTTGCAAAGTATGACCGACTAACCAGCTCTATAATCGAGGCTGGCAATGTATCAATAGGATTGTTGCGTAGAAGAGCTCGCGGGATAAGAGATACCGAATACTTCAAACTGAAGATTAAACAGCTTTCAGTACCTGAGGTAAGTTCAATATTATACCCTTCTGTCAAGCTCATCTAAGCGGAGAAGAGCCATTAAATCTAATCCGATAAAAGATGATAAGACCATGCTCAATTTGGATGCGTATAGGTTGTGAAATTGTATTGCTCCGAAGCCGCCGTAGTTATACGGAAACTTTCGGCAACTTCTGATGTTCGCATCCTAGTCGCTAGGCAATACGGGCATGAAATTGAACCTGAATATAATTAGCGTTACCATTGGTTGCATATAATTGCGGAAAAAATCCGTCGATAAAGCGTTATGCACCTATGTGAGCTAGGAGTACAAATGAATATCAACTTTGATGAATTGGAGCTTGCGGTAGAGTTTGTCTCCGGCGACCCTAGTTTTGGCGCAGAAGCATATTTTGATACTGTTTCAGGAAAAATTTATTACGTGGGTGATGGTGTAGAGGAAGACCTGCCAGAAGACCTCTATTCAAACGAACAGTACCGTTGTCTGCCTAGTAAACAAGAACTTGGGTTAGGCCGATCTACAGCACTAGACTTTATTTCTACTAAATACCCTGCAGAATATGAGATCGCATCTCAGTACTTTAGTCGCAAAGGAGCATTCTCAAGGTTTCGAATGCACATTGAGCAAATCGGTGCGCTGGATCAATGGTATGAGTTCCAAAGTTTAGCAGTGCGTCAGGCTCTTAAAGATTGGTGTGACGATAACAATATCAAGTATCAGGGCTAGCACATAACAAATAAGGATTAAGCGTTGCGTAGCCAACGTTAAATCCCAAGTGTTGAACAAGGCCGAGCCTCTACGAGCCTCTATATAAGTAAATTGTGCGATCTGCTCTAGAAGGGTCGCGGCCTTGATGCTTTTCTCAAGGCGAATTAGTTGTTCGTAAGGTTGAGAGGGATACATCATCCGGGCCGTCATGCATGTCAGTTTTGCTATTTGCCATACCTTTAGAACTAATCTGAAACCCACAACCCACAACCCACAAAGAACAAAAATGGATGTTAGAGTGCTGTTTTTGCTAGCAAGCACACTTGTATTTATTGTTAATTTGGTCAATAGTGGTTGTTGATATAAATAGAACTAGCACAGCATCTTTTGGACGAAAGACTTCCAATCGGTAGATTTTCGTTGTTGTAGAGGCTAGTCGATTCTTAGGGTGCTGTTTTGACAATTTAAATGAATGACTTAATGGAGAGGCTTTTATGAAATCTTTAAAAGATAGAGTTAAACACATTGATGACCTTCGTAAGCAAGCCATGTCTGACCCTACGTTTATTGAAATGGCAAAGGAGCATGAACGAGAAATCACCAGTTCTATAGATTCGAACTGTTCTAAAAGAAACAGAAAATGCCTGTCTGAAATATATTCTGAATATGAAATTGATTCGGACCATAAATACTGAACATTGTTTTTGTGTAGTCCATTAACGTTGTAGTATTGCTTTTTGGTGTCTGAAAGAAAAATGACAGTGCTTTTTCAAAAAAAGCAAGTAAATTGTGTGATCTGCTCTAAAACGGTGGCGGCCTTGATGTTTTCTAAAGGCGAATGCGGCATTCGTAAGGTAGAGGTTTCGACAAGTCATCCGTTGCATTCTGCACGTTAGTTTTGCTATTTGCCATACCTTTAGTTATTCATGATTTGCTAATTTAGCAAAAGTGCTGGCAAATAAATGTCCACATACGAATTAGACAGCTAACCGATTGTGTGTTAACCGATTGTGCTAACCGATTGAGTGTGATCACCAAGCGATTCTGTCGTAGGGGAAATGCAACGAATGCTATAGAGCAGCAGTGGCTTTATTATGTAACTTTCTTTCAGTGTGGTGCTTAGTTTCGTGTACGTTTAAAATTGGGACGCTTTATGGTTTCAATTTGGGACGTTTTATAGTTTTAACTTGATTATAACTTATTGATTTTAAGGTGTTTGATTGGAAGCCTTATGGTATTAACGACATCTGAAGTTTGCAAACTAACTTGTTGCAAGCATCACCATCTAGCGTTTAGTAATTTGTAATCAACGAGTTATAACGCACCACACCTTTCAAATAGCATAGAAAACGCGACTGGTACTGAACTTAGGTACTGAGCTATGCGCTATCTCACTCAATCTAGTAATCATTCTTGGACTTTCCGTTTCCAATTTTCTCGGCGTGTTCATGACTATTTATGATCAATTTGAATATAAATATTCATTGGGTAGGGTGACGCCAAGAGAGGCTCGTTCGAAAGCTCTAGAGCTTGAAAACGGCTGGTTGACGTCATTTGGAGGGTAGAAGACGCGATAGTTCGACCGTCGTCTTGTGAAGGAAAAGAGCTTGTCACTTGCCAACTGGCTGCCAGAATGAAAGTGGATATGTTCCTAGCTGTAGACGCATACAAAAGGGTTTCAGCTTCACCAAAGCTTCAAGGCGCACTGCGAAGGTTTATGTCAGGTAAGAACAAGCAGCCCCTCTCCTTATCCGCATCTAGAGACCTACAGTGCATTCATAAGCTGTATCCAAGCACCACATCACCTGATACAAGAGCCCAGCAAATGTGGGCACTGATTTCCGACAAATGTTTGACCTGTCAGGAGCCCTTTAAGAATAAGGCGCAAAAGACGCTTTTTCGTCACTATAAATTAATGCAGGAAGCTCGTAAAATTCTGGAATATCTAGACTTTTCACGGTTTTCGAGAGTACTGAAAGCACTAGGACAAAACGCTGTCGAGAGTTCAATGGAAGCTGATCCAGATGAATGTTTCAAGGAGTTTGAGCAACATCCCCCCTTAAAATTTTCAGCTGCGCGACTCCACTCTCTATTATGTCTTCGGTTGGTCGAGACGAGGCATTAGGACCACTGGAATGACTAAGCATGAGAATAGCCGAATGAGCGAAACGTATTTAACGTTCAATTTTGCTTAGCGAAAAGATAGCGATATTTCTAAATTTCTTTCACAGTTTTATTGACCTTCCCCCAAGGGAAGGGTCTACAATCTAGGAGATTTT
The DNA here is from genome assembly GCF_900089835.1 of Vibrio thalassae. Taxonomy (GTDB): domain Bacteria; phylum Pseudomonadota; class Gammaproteobacteria; order Enterobacterales; family Vibrionaceae; genus Vibrio; species Vibrio thalassae. The sequence goes on from NZ_OANU01000065.1 coordinate 3,137, forward strand.
TCTCAGAAGGCTTGTTATGCGCTTTAGTGTGATTAGAAAACGTTGGATGTCTTTACTGACGATTGTTGCGCTATTAGCATCAACGTTAGTCGTTAGTACACCAACGATGGCTTTTTCTAATGACATTGTTTTGTCTTCTCAACATGGTGCAATGGTAGATTGTACTACCAGTGTCGATGCTTCTGCACATTCCCATCATAACGCATCAAACCAAACTGCTCCCAATGAGTGTGGTGATGCATCCAAGCATAATTGTTGTAGTGCAACGTGCGCAAATGGCGTGGGCGTTATCAGTGCAGACCTAATGCACAGCATACATCACTATCTGTTTTCCAAAAGAACGCTTGAACTTGCGTTTAGTCCTATTTGTCGAGCAAACGGTCTCGATCGACCCCCTAGAGCGTAATCCAATCTAATTTTCAGCCCTTCTTAAAGATTTAAGAAGTCGTTTCACCGTGCTTATTACTTAAGTGCGCAGATTGGATACTATCGTGAACAAATCTATTATTTCGGTGGCGCTTACCGTAAGCGCCGCCTTGTGGATACCCATGTCTGCTTTGGCAGACAATATCGCCACGACGCAAATTACTAGTCACCGCACAGCGCAGCTTGGATCAGTGACGTTGCAACAACTGATCGAATGGTCGATCGCCAACGATGCAAGTCGAGTGCGCTTTTATGCTCAATCAGAGTCGTTAAGACAGTCTGGTATCGCCAGTTCAACTTTGAAAGACCCTGTGCTAAAAGTTGGGGTTGGTGGCCTACCAACGGACAGCTTTCAATTCGACCAAGATCCCATGACAAACGTGTCAGTGGGCTTGATGCAACAGTTCGGACGAGGGTCGACATTAGCCCTGCAAAACCAAAAAACGCAAAAGCAAGCTGATGGTATTGAATTTCAAGTACAGACACGTGAGCTTGAGATAGCAAACAGTATCTCAAAGCTGTGGTATGAGCTGGGATTTCAGCAACAGTCAGAGCGTGTGCTGCTGGAAAGTCAGGATCTAATGCGAGAAATGGTTCGCTTTATCCAAACTAATTACGCCATAGGCAACAGTGAATCTCAAGATCTGATTCAGGCTCAGTTGCAGGTCAGCAAGTTGGATGAAAAATTGCAGGCTAATAGGCAAATGCAAAACCGCCTGATTGCTCAGCTCTCCGAATGGTTAGGTGCTCAATGGTTGTCTAATTCGCCGACTCTTAAGGCGACCACGACTTCAGACTGGCAGAGGTTGGAAGATCGTCTATTAGAGCACAGACGTTCGGACTACTACGCCATTCTCAATCAGCACCCTATGGCTCGCATGGCGGATATCGAAATAGCTGCAAGTGAAACCCAAGTAGCCATTGCAGAGGAAGCGTACAAACCGCAGTTTGGCGTTGAAGCGATGTATGCCCATCGACAAGCTAACAATATGCGCGGTGAGCCAGCGCCAGATTTAGTGAGCGCTTATGTCACGATGGATATTCCTCTGTTCACTGGTAATCGTCAGGATAAAAATCATGCCGCTGCCGAGTATCAAGTGGTCGCCTCCAAATCTAAGAAGGATGCATTGCTTTCTCAGATGTACGCCAAAGTCAGTGCACTGACAATGGATAGGCAAAACCTCACCGAACGTCTTGAACGTTATCGTCAAAGTCTTCTTTCTCAGGCTAAAGCTCGTACCAAAGCGGTAGAAAGAGGTTATGAAAACAGCACTGCGCAATTTAGTGATGTGATCACCGCCTCTAGAGATGAACTGGCAATAGAGCTAGAGGCGCTGAGGTTGGAAACCGATCTTAGCTTGGTCAATAGCGACCTGTCCTATTTTCTAGGTGGTTTTGATTATCAAGCCTCAACTCCGGTGCTTTCAGTGCCATCAAAACAACAATAATTCTGAGAAGGTAAACAAAGATGAAGACATTGAATGTTGCGCTATTGGCCTTAGCGGTTGGCGCTGGAATTGGTGTGCTAGTCGCTCCTTATGTCGGAGGTCATAACATGGCGGAGGCGTCCGATGAAAATGCCAGTACAACGGGAGCGAAAGAGCCGCTGTACTGGGTAGCGCCGATGGACCCAAACTATCAACGCGATCAACCAGGTAAATCCCCAATGGGAATGGACCTCATCCCAGTGTACGCCGATGACCTTAACGGTGGTAATGACAAACCAGGAACGGTCAACATCAACCCAGCGGTTGAGAACAACTTAGGAGTAAAATCAGAACCGGTAAAGCTAGCGAAGCTATCGCCGCGTATCGAGACAGTCGGCTATATCGCTTTTGATGAAAGTCGTCTGTGGCAAACCAATGTGCGCGTTGCGGGCTGGGTCGAAAAACTCTATATCAACGCTGTGGGAGAGCGTGTTAACAAAGGAGATGTATTATTCAAGCTTTATTCACCAGAGCTGGTCAAAGCGCAGGAAGAGTTACTTAATGCCCATCGCACAGGACGCAGTAGTTTGGTTAAAGGCGCTACGGAGCGTTTAATTTCGTTGGGTGTAGATCGAGCTCAAATTAACCAGATAGTCAAGCAGGGCAAAGCGTCTCAGACCATTGATATCAAGGCATTGGGCAATGGTGTGGTGGCTACGTTGAATATCCGGGAAGGTGGCTATTTGTCCCCAGCTCAATCGGTTATCAGTGCGGGGCCAATTGATGAAGTTTGGGTCGATGCTGAAGTGTTCGAACGCCAAGCGGAATGGATCAAAGCGGGCAGCCAAGCAACGATGACATTAGACGCGCTATCAGGCAGGGAATGGCAAGGAGAAATTGACTATGTTTATCCGATTCTCGACCCAGCAACGAGAACGCTGAGAGTAAGACTCAAGTTTGCTAACCCAGATCATCAATTAAAGCCAAATATGTTTGCCAACATTGCGCTGCAACCCAAGACGGAGCAAGCCGTGCTCACTATACCTCGCTCAAGCGTGATTCGCTCTGGAGGGATGACTCGCGTGGTGTTATCCGAAGGTGGTGGTAAATACCGCTCGGCACGGATCGACATTGGACGAGAGGCCCGTGACCGAGTTGAGGTGTTAGCGGGATTGACCACAAGTGACAAGGTGGTGACCTCTGCGCAGTTTATGTTGGATTCGGAGTCAAGCCAAAGTGCGGATTTGTCACGAATCAATGGCGTGGAACCGCCAGCGGAGACTGTGTGGGCGCAAGGTGAAATCACAAGTGTGATGGCAGGGCACAATATGTTGACCATTAATCACCAACCCGTACCAGAGTGGGATTGGCCGGGGATGACGATGGATTTCATGGTAGACAAGGGTGTCAACCTTAACACCTTGCAATCGGGTCAACAGGTTGAGTTTGAAATGGCAAAGACCGATTCAGGGCAATACGCCATTATCGATCTCAAAGTGAGTGACAAACTGGTTGCTGAGCAAGTTTGGGTTCAAGGGGATATTACCATGTTGATGGCTGATTTTGGCATGATAACTCTCAGTCACAACGCCGTTGCTGAATGGGGCTGGGAAGCCGGAGAAATGAACTTCACTTCTCAAGGAGATGTGGATTTAACTGGCTTCTCTGAAGGCGAAACGGTGCGCTTCTTAGTGACGAAGCAGGGGTCGGACTATGTGCTTATTGATCTGCAGCGTGGAGGAGGTCAGCCATGATTGGAGCCATTATTCGTTGGTCTATCAATAATCGTTTTCTGGTCTTGGTCGCTACCTGCTTTTTGACATTAGCAGGTTTGTACAGTGTGAAGAATACACCTGTTGACGCTATTCCTGATCTGTCAGATGTTCAGGTGATTATCAAAACCAGTTATCCGGGACAGGCTCCACAGGTTGTTGAGGATCAGGTTACTTATCCTCTGACGACAGCCATGTTAGCGGTGCCGGGCGCAGAAACGGTGCGGGGATACTCCTTCTTCGGTGATTCGTATGTGTACATTATCTTCAACGATGATACCGACATGTACTGGGCACGTTCGCGGGTTTTAGAGTACTTAAGCCAAGTTACGCCTAACTTACCAGCACAGGCAAAGCCGACTCTGGGTCCCGATGCGACAGGGGTGGGCTGGATTTACAGCTACGTACTACAAGACAAGACAGGCCAGCATGACCTAGCAGAACTTCGCAGTATACAAGACTGGTTTTTAAAGTATGAGTTACAGACCGTTGCTGGCGTTTCGGAAGTCGCGACGGTAGGCGGTATGGTCAAGCAGTATCAGGTCCAAATTGATCCTGCTAAGTTACGTGCTTATGACCTGACCTTGCAGCAGGTCAACATGGCTATCAAAAATGGTAACCAAGAGACTGGTGCATCAGTGATAGAGGTCGGTGAGGCTGAACATATGGTTCGCACTACGGGTTACTTGAGTAGCATTGAGGATATCAAAGCGCTTCCTCTTAAGGTGACGAGCAAAGGTACTCCTCTATTGCTGGGGGATATTGCGGACATCAATCTTGGGCCTCAAATGCGTCGTGGTATTTCCGAGTTTAATGGTGAAGGTGAAGCGGTTGGTGGCGTTATCGTTATGCGCTTTGGGGAGAACGCCAATCAAGTTATTCACGATGTCAAAGCAAAGCTGGAACAGCTGCAACGCGGTCTGCCTGATGGTGTAGAGATTGTTGCGACTTATGACCGTTCAACGCTCATCGATGCGGCGGTTGAAAATCTATGGAAGAAGTTGGCAGAAGAGTTCGTGGTAGTGGCCATAGTCTGTGCGCTGTTCTTGTTCCACATTCGTTCTTCACTTGTAATTGCTATTAGTTTACCTGTCGGCATTTTGTCCGCATTTATCGTCATGCACTGGCAAGGGATTAACGCCAATATTATGTCGTTGGGTGGGATCGCTATTGCCATTGGGGCTATGGTCGATGGCGCGATAGTGATGATCGAAAATGTTCACAAACATATCGAGAAAACGCCACTCACCGATAAAAACCGCTGGCAAGTTATCGGACGCGCAGCAGAAGAAGTCGGTGCTCCGCTGTTTTTCTCTTTGCTTATTATCACATTGAGCTTTGTTCCTGTGTTCGCGCTTGAAGGGCAGGAAGGCAAGATGTTCTCACCACTTGCTTATACCAAAACATACGCCATGGCAGCAGCTGCGGGTTTAGCCATTACTTTGGTGCCTGTGCTGATGGGTTACTTTATTCGCGGGAAAGTGCTGCCCGAACATAAAAACCCCGTCAACAAAGCGTTGATTGTCTTATATCGACCCATGCTTAACCTAAGCCTTCGTTACCCTAAATCGATGATTGTACTGGCTATCATCTTGATGGGGTCGGCTTTCTATCCGACCAGTAAGTTAGGTAGTGAGTTTATTCCACCTTTGGATGAAGGGGATCTGATGTACATGCCAACGACCTATCCTGGTATCTCGATTGGTAAAGCACGTGAACTGCTTCAACAAACCAACAAGTTGATCAAGACCGTTCCCGAAGTCGAGACTGTGTGGGGCAAGATTGGTCGTGCAGAAACCGCCACTGACCCCGCTCCTTTAACTATGATTGAGACCACCATCCAACTGAAGCCTCGCTCTGAGTGGCGAGATGGCGTCACCACAGAATCACTACGTAAGGAGTTTGATGATCTGGTGAAGTTCCCAGGGCTAACGAACGCTTGGGTAATGCCAATTAAGACTCGTATTGACATGTTGGCAACTGGGATAAAGACGCCAATTGGTATCAAGATTGCAGGACCTGATCTCAACGTGATCGAGGAGATAGGTGCCAATATCGAACCTATCCTCAATACGATTCAAGGAACGGTGTCGGTATATGCCGAAAGGGTAGCGGGTGGACGATATGTCACGATTGATATCAAACGACTCGCCGCCGCGCGTTATGGTCTGAACGTCAGTGATGTTCAGCAAGTGGTGTCAACGGCAGTGGGTGGTATGAATGTGGGCGAGACAGTGGAAGGGTTGGAGCGATACCCAATTAACGTTCGCTATCCACAAGATTATCGTGATTCGGTGGTGAAGCTACAGAACCTGCCTCTTGTCACTCCAAATGGTGCTCGAATCGCGTTAGCAGATGTGGCGGAAATTCGCTACGAAGATGGCCCGCCAATGATTAAGACTGAGAACGCTCGTCCGAACGGCTGGGTTTTTGTCGATATTGTTGAGCGCGATCTTGGGTCGTATGTCACCGAGGCTCAAAACATTGTGGCAGAGCAATTGTCCCTACCAGCGGGGTACTCGCTAACGTGGTCTGGTCAATATGAGTATATGGAGCGTGCTAAAGAGCGTTTAAGCGTTGTTGTGCCTGTTACTCTCTCAATCATTATGTTGCTGCTTTACCTCAGTTTTAGAAGAGTCGGTGAAGTGCTGGTCATTATGGGGACACTGCCGCTCGCCATGGTAGGTGGCTTGTGGCTTATGCACTACCTTGGGTACAACTTCTCGATTGCTGTAGGAGTGGGCTTTATCGCGCTTGCTGGGGTAGCGGTCGAGATTGGAGTCATTATGTTGGTTTACCTAAATCAAGCATGGCATGCACGCAAACTAGCGGCACAAGAAAATAAATCGCCATTAACGCTCGATATGTTAACCGAGGCGATCCGTGAAGGCGCAGGGCTGCGCGTGCGTCCCGTCATGATGACGGTGTTAACAGTCATCATCGGTCTTATTCCAATTATGTACGGTTCAGGTACTGGCTCTGAAGTGATGCAACGCATCGCCGCCCCAATGATTGGCGGCATGGCGTCCGCATTATTGCTCACATTGCTGGTACTTCCGGCTATCTACAAGTTATGGAAATCAAAAGAAACGAACCAATAGACGCCAGAGACCTATAATGAAAAGGTCACTAATCACTTATTCAACAAGGAAGCAATCATGAAAAAAACATTGATAACATTAGCGCTTAGCATCATTTCAACCGCTGTAATGGCAGGAGGTATGGACCATTCGAAAATGGATCACTCTGAGATGGATCATTCTAAAATGGACCACTCCAAAATGGACCATAGTAATATGATGAATATGGATGGGATGTCTGCTGTAGGTATGCCTGCTAAGGGAGCGAAGCCCGATAAAGTGGTGCATGTCATTTTAACGGATGACATGAAAATCACTTTTAAGCGTGATGTTAAGATCGAGCCTAATGACGTCGTTCAGTTTGTGGTCATGAACGCTGGCAAAATCGACCATGAGTTTTCTATCGGTTCTATTGCAGAACAATTGGAGCACCGTGAAATGATGAAATCGATGCCAGCGGGACATGACCATCATGGTATGGGCAACGTGGTTTATCTTGAACCAGGCAAAGCAGGGCAGCTTTTGTGGCATTTTCATGGAGAGAAACAAGTCGAGTTTGCTTGCAACATTCCAGGCCATGCAGAGGCTGGGATGGTTAAGAGCATCACATTGTAATAGCGCAGTGTTTCGTTAGTAAAAGTGCCCTAGAAGATAACTTCGAGGGCACTCAGGTCAGCTGGAAGCTTGGTCAGCGAGCTACCATCGGTCTATTTATTTGGCGGCGTACCTTCGGCGTTCGACATAATGGCATCTATTTGAACTACCGCATTAGACGGCAAACTGGATACGCCAATAACGGTCAAAGCTGGCAACAAATCACTGAAATAGCTTCTCAATACTTCCTCTAGTGCGCACAAATCATTCATGTCTTTTAGCTGAATATTGAGTTTAACAATATCATCCATCACGTGGTCGATGTTTTCTACGATGGCTTTAATGTTCTCGAAGCATTTTATCGCTTGTTCTTTTGTCCCTGAAGCAACAATCTTATCAATCGAAGGATCAATAGGCAGTTGCGCTGAGATATTGTTGTAGTGAGAGAAGGCCACGCTTTGCGTCGATAGGGCGTTTAACGGCGCTTTGTCGGTATTGGTTGCCTTAATAACAATTCCGTGACGGTCTTCAACTAATTGAGGCGGCGTACCATCACCTTGAGAAACGGTTGCATCGATTTGTACGAGTGCATCCAGCGCTAAGCCTTCCACCACTATAATGGAGCGTGCTGGTAGGTAATTAACGGCACGAGCTATGGAAGAATCTGGGAAGAAGGTTTTATACACTTCATCAACGGCCTCAAGATCGTCCAACTTGGTGATATGAATATTTGTTTTGACAATATCATCCATCGGCACGTCAATACTATCTAGTATCGTTTTGATATTACGCAGACATTGCTGCGTCTGCTCTTTTATCCCACCTGGTACGAGGTTTCCTGACTTTGGTTCGATAGGTAGCTGAGCTGAAATATGATTGTAGTGAGAAAAAGCAACCGTCTGACTAGAAAGGGGAGTGAGTGGTGCGTTAACCGTATTTCGAGTTAATTTCACTAAATCACAAGGGTCTTGAGGGAAAGTACCCTCACCATTGGAAATAACCGCATCCATTTGTATCAGTGCGCCCGTGAAAGGCAGCTCAGAAACTGCGATTGCTGTGTATGCTGGGCGATGCAAGGGGAAGAACGGCGCGTAGATTTCATTCACTTTATCAATGTCAGAGGTTTTTTTAAGTAGATATTGATCCTTATTACATCACTCATCGTTTGCTCAGTGCTGTTCACTATCATTTTGATATTGTTCAGACACTGTTTTGCCTGCTGCTCTATGCCACCCGCAACAAGAGTTTTAGTCGCAGGGTCAATGGGTAATTGAGCCGAAATATTATTATAGTGAGAAAAGGCAACAGACTGCGTCGATATTAGGCTTACAGGCGCTTTTTCAGTATTCCTTGAAACCTTAATGATACGGTTATCCATGTAGTGGTATCTCCAATTTTCGTTATTAGTTAGGACAAAGCGAACAAATAACAAGCAAAAAGAGAGCCAGATTAACAAAAGGTAAATCAAGAGGTTGAGTGTAAAACACTCGGCCTCTGAACAAGATGTAACATACGATAGCCAATTTGGTCGTTACTACTAGGATTTATCTTACAGTGAGTGTGGGTGGAATAGTCGAAATACGAGAGCCCACTGTGATCATGTTGGTTGGAAATAACGTCTTTCATTAAGGTTTTAGCGATTACTAGCTATGTTTTATCATTGGGTGAGAAAAATGGCACACCAAATTATCAAGATATTTTTTGCGTCTACCTTTACTCTCATCTTAAAAAATGTCTAGTAATAACGCCTTGAATCTTAACAACCGAATATGACACTAGCGCTCTATCAAAATCTCGACTAACTTTAATCCAACGTCGTTGTGTCTTTTAAAATAAGCGCTTAATGACAAAATACGCAATAGTTTCAATGATTTAAAGGATTGATTATGCCTCTTCATAAAAAGTCAGCTGTCCGTGGTTCATTGTTAGATGATGTTTATTCTTCTAAAGACTTGTCAGTAGTAATGCCAAAGTATCGAATTCCCGAGAATGAGCAAGCTCCAGAACATGCCTATCAAGTGGTTCATGATGAACTTATGCTAGACGGTAACTCGCGTCAGAATTTAGCGACATTTTGTCAAACATGGGTCGAAGACGAAGTCCATCAACTGATGGATGAATGCATTGATAAAAACATGATTGATAAAGACGAGTACCCGCAAACCGCAGAGATCGAGTCTCGTTGTGTTCATATGTTAGCGGATCTTTGGCATGCTCCGGATGCCGAAAACCCAATGGGCTGCTCAACGACAGGTTCGAGTGAAGCCGCAATGCTAGGTGGTATGGCATTGAAATGGGCTTGGCGTGAAAAGATGAAAAAGCAAGGAAAACCAACCGATAAACCAAACCTTATTTGTGGTCCGGTTCAGGTATGTTGGCATAAGTTTGCTCGTTACTGGGACATTGAACTTCGCGAAATCCCAATGGAAGGTGATCGCCTTATTATGACTCCTGAAGAGGTAATCAAACGTTGCGATGAAAACACAATAGGCGTGGTACCAACTCTGGGTGTTACCTTTACTTGCCAGTATGAGCCGGTAAAAGCGGTGCATGAAGCTTTAGATAAGCTTCAAGAAGAAACGGGTTTAGATATTCCTATCCACGTTGATGGCGCGAGTGGCGCATTCCTTGCTCCTTTCTGTGATCCCGATTTAGAGTGGGATTTCCGTTTGCCACGTGTTAAGTCGATTAACGCGTCTGGTCATAAATTTGGTCTTTCACCACTCGGTGTTGGCTGGGTAGTTTGGCGTGATGCTGCAGCATTGCATGAAGACTTAATCTTCAATGTGAACTACTTAGGCGGAAATATGCCGACATTCGCATTGAACTTCTCTCGTCCCGGCGGACAAATTGTTGCTCAGTACTATAACTTCCTAAGACTGGGTAAAGAAGGCTATAAGAAAATCCACGACGCTTGCTACGAGACCGCGCGCTACATTGCGAAAGAAGTCGAAAAAATGGGAATGTTTGAGATCATTTATGACGGTCATGGCGGTATTCCAGCGCTGAGTTGGTCTATTAAGAAAGGTGCAAATCCTGGCTTTAATCTATATGACTTATCGGATCGTATCCGCTCTCGTGGTTGGCAAATTGCGGCTTATGCCATGCCAGCAGACAGAGAAGACTTGGTGATCATGCGTATTTTGGTTCGTCACGGCTTCAGCAGAGATTTGGCCGATTTGCTTATCTCAGATTTACAACACTGTGTAGATTTCTTTGAGAAGCACCCAGTAGTCAATGGCAGCGATGCCGATGAGTCAAGTAACTTTAACCACGGTTAATATTTCCGCCACTCTAGGTAAACGGCAGAGTGATGTAGTGCATCACTCTGCTGATTCAATAACAATGTAGTAGCTAAGATCATGTCTTTTCTTTTTAATTACTTATCTGAAAATCCATTTGTTTTTCTTTTTCTATCTCTCGCGATCGGGTACCCATTAGGGCGTATTTCTGTAAAAGGTGTTAGCTTAGGGACAACCGCAGGCACGTTAATCGTAGGCGTGGCGTTGGCGTTAACTTCTTTCTCAGTGTTTGGGGTAAAGATCGAAGAGCCAGGGCTTGTATCAGACATCTTTTTAATGATGTTTATGTATGCGATTGGTATGAAAGTTGGGCCTCAGTTTTTTTCAGGACTCGCTCGCGGTGGTATTGATTTTGTGGTGATAGGCTTAATTGTTGTGTTCAGCAACTTTGCTATCGTCATGATTGGCGCCAAGCTCCTAGGGCTTGAGCCTGGGTATGCGGCAGGTATAATCTCAGGAAGCTATACCGTAACCGCAGTCATGGGGGTGGCCCAATCAGCGATCACTTCCGGTGCCTTTGTGCCTCCTGCAGGGCTGAGTGCTGATCAAGTCAGTGCCAATATTGCTGCAGGCTATGCTATCAGTTACGTACTTTCGACGGTGTTTATTATTCTACTTATCAAATACTTACCTTCAATGTTTGGTATTGACCCTATCAAAGCAGGTAAAGACGCGGAGAAAGAGTTCTCTACGGGGGGAGATGAGGAAAAACTGCCTAGTACGTTCGGCTTTTCAGACGTAGGAGTGCTACCGATTGATGTGCGTGCCTACAAAGTAACTCATACTGCGTTGGTTGGCCGTACTGTCCAAGACCTCTACAAACAGTTTCCGGACGCTGTTGTGCTCAAAGTGGTACGTGGTGATGAGGTATTGGATGCTTCGAAAAATCCGACCTTGCAGCTAGGTGACGTTATTGGTGTTCGTGGAGAATACAGTGCGCTCATCAAAGAAGGTGAAGCCGATATCGGTAATGAAGTTGATGAGCCACGTGCTCGTAATGTCGATATTGAAGTGGCAGACATCCATGTAGGTAAGTCTGAGCACGCAGGTAAAACCATCGCACAGTTGCATTCTGAAGTTGGCTTTGGTGTCTATTTCAAAGCACTATTCCGTCAAGGTCATCAGCAACCACTCTTACCTCAAACCACAGTAGAAGTGGGAGACGTGGTAAGGGTTGCGGGCTCACAATGGTGTGTCGATCAAACCGCTTCTCAACTCAATAGTGTCCCTATTGTAGAAAGTACAGTCACAGAAACGTTCTACTTGGCATTGGCTCTGTTAGTGGGTTATGTGTTTGGTCACTTTAGTGTGACCATTGCAGGTATTCCATTTGCTTTGGGTACATCAGCCGGTTGTATGCTTACTGGTATCGTGTTCTCTTTCTTGCGCACCAGAAATCCAGCGTTTGGCGGTCCAATGAGTGAGGGGGCTAGAAGCTTCTTACAAGACATCGGCCTCAACTTGTTTGTAGCCGTGCTTGCCGCGACAGTAGGGCCTAAAATCCTAGCATCGTTCCAAGGTATTATCGTGATTAAAATAGCGTTGCTTGGGGTTACCGCGGCACTCGTTCCACCGTTGTTGGCCTGGTTATATGGGCTCTATGTTCGTAAAATGAACCCTGCGATTCTCGCCGGTGCTTGTGCTGGTGGTCGTAATAGCACACCTGCAATGAAAGGTGCACAAGATGCGACTCATAGTGACATGCCTGCGATTGGCTATCCTGTACCATACGCCTTAACTTCGGTCATCGTCTTGATTCTCGGTTATATCGCTATGGTTATCGGCTAATCATCAAGATTTAGAGGTTAGCTAACCAATGAAAACAAACGGCACTTTTAGTGCCGTTTTTTCTAACGTCATTTTGCAGGCATCATAAAACGCACACCTCAATTTCAGAATAAGTTGACACTATCGACCAAATCCTGCTCAATATCCTGACCGTATGGTCAAAAATTCAAGGGAATGGAAATGAGTGATATTGAGATTGGCTGGCGAGATAGACTGTTTATGAACATCAGCATGCCAATAAAGATGTTGTTACCTGGAATCGTTGGGTGTTTAGGCATTGCTTTGTTGTGCCTATCCAACTTATACGCTCTGGGCGTATTATCGACGGGCGATTCTGTTCAATTATCGTTGTCACCCTTGGTTATTATTGTATTTTCAGTTGTAATTATCGGCTTGATTATGTTCTTGTCAACGGGGATATCCCGAAACATTTTGCCGCTTCTCAAGCATATTATTGATACGATGCAGCAAGTACAGCGTGGGCAACTTGATCATCGAATTGGGTTTTCTGGACAGGATGAATTTGGCCAAATTGGCTCTGCGGTAGACAGTACGCTCAATAAGTTAGTCTCCCTTATCAATGACGTCGATGGCTCTGTGGAGCAATTGCAACGTTGTACTCATCATATTGAAAGCTCCTCATCTGAATTGGATACCTTGTTCAAAACACAGGTTAATCAGCTCGCGGACACCACGTCTGATATAAATAATATTCAGGTTGCTATTAGCCGTGGCGAACAAGAAGCACAGCGCAGCCTCGATGCGAGCCAGTCTATTTCTAATCAATTCTTAGCCATACAAGAGAACAACCAACAACTGACTAAAGATGTGGAACAGCTCAGACTCGAAATGGCGGAAGCGAACCAATCCAGCAATGTATTAACTGAAGTATCCATGAAAGTCCGTGATGTATTGCATGTGATTACCTCCATATCAGAACAAACCAATTTACTCGCGCTTAATGCGGCCATCGAAGCGGCTCGTGCTGGTGAAGCTGGACGGGGTTTTGCTGTGGTTGCCGGAGAGGTTAGAACGCTATCTGAGAATACCCAAAACGCAGTCTCGGAAATTCAGACCATGACTAAACAGCTCATTGATACCGCGAGTGCTTTGGTTTCGGCTATCGCAAAAAGTGAAACCAGTGTCAGTGAAATCTCTCAAGTTACCACGCGCTCTACCGTCAGTTTTGACGATATTACGGTGGCGTATAATCAACTTTTAGCACTGAATGAGCAGATCTGTAACGATTCGGTAGAAACGCTACACCTTTGTGAGCAGTCGATCGAAAACCTTAAAGTGGTGAATGAACTTGCACTGGATTGCACTAAAAGTACTGATAACGTGGTGCGTGCCAAGAATGAATTGGTGATGATATCAGACAGTTTAGACGCCTCTTTAGAGCCGCTTGCGAAACAATCCAATGGCTAAGGCGTATATAAAACCGTAGCCTCAGAAACAAAAAACGCAGCGATAACACGCTGCGTTTTTGATAATAGTTAGCCTTTTAAACGAGTTGTTTTACTCGACTTATTTTTGATCGCTTTCATCAAGCGTAATCGACGCTCTGCAGAACCTTGGTCGTTAGCATTGTTTGTACGACCTTGACGATCTCTGTAAGCAGGTTTAGTGTGCATCTTTTGTAACAGTGCGTCGCGGTTTGCTGGCTCGTAGCCTGCAAGTTGGATACGCTTAATGCGATGTTGAATCAGATTCTCAATCTGAACCAGCGTCAGCTCTTCTTCACGACTAACAAAAGAAACGGCATGACCTTGTTGACCAGCACGGCCTGTGCGACCAATTCGGTGTACGTAATCTTCCGCTAAAAATGGCATGTCATAGTTAACCACATGTGGAAGACCTTGAATGTCTAAACCACGAGCAGCCACCTCGGTGGCAACCATCACGCGAGCTTTGCCGGTTTTAAACTCTTCCAACGCGCGGCGACGAGAGCTTTGTGCTTTATCACCATGGCAAAGCACAGCTTTAATACCATCAAGTTTAAGCTCTTTTACCACTTCATTAGCGGTTTCTTTGTAGTTCACAAAGACCAAAACCTGTTGCCAGTTTTTACGACCAATGAGTTCTGAGAGCAGCTCCAGTTTGCGATCTTCATCTACTGGATAAACCACGTGAGCGACAGTATCAGCAGTTGAGTTCTCTGCGTTGACGATGATGCGTTTTGGCTTACGCAGCAGATCTTGCGCCAAAGCATTCATCTGAGGTGATGACGTCGCGGAGAAAAGCATGGTTTGAGGTTGGCTATGAATGCTACTCATAATAGTGCGGATAGCATTAATGAAGCCCATGTCCAGCATACGGTCTGCTTCATCAAAAACGAGAAACTCAAGGTTAGCAAGCTTGACGTTGCCAAGTTCTAAGTGTTCGATAAGACGGCCTGGCGTGGCAACTAGGATGTCTACACCCGCTTCAAGCTTACGCTCTTGTGACGACATTTTTGCACCACCAAATACAGCCGCAACCGTCAGATCGACATATTGTGTGTAGTTTTCGATGTTGTTCGCGATCTGAGCGACTAATTCACGCGTCGGTGCCAAAATAAGTGCGCGTACTGCTCCACGAGCGCGAGCTTTTGGCGCATCAACAATCTGTTGAATGATTGGCAAAGAGAAAGCGGCGGTCTTACCCGTGCCGGTTTGAGCGTGTGCCAAAATATCGTGTCCACGACGAGCATGTGGAATCGCTTGTTGCTGAACTGGAGTGAGTTTTTCATAACCACACTCGGTCAGTGCTTGCACGATCTCGGATGAAAAACCTTGTGATAAAAATGACATTCGTTGTTCCTAAAAGCAGATGGCGGTATTTGGTGTTTCTCGTTAACCAATCAAAAATGATTGCTGACCAAAAATACGGTCGGTGATTATAGAAGAATAATGGCTGCCTGTGGTGACTAATTTTGATTGTTTGAGCATGAATTGTACAGTTGTTGAGCTAATAATTTGAAAATTATTACAATATGACGACGAACAATCTGAACTTGAGCAGTTTTTGGGTCGTTAAAAAGTGAATCTCCCTCTTAGTAGAAGAGGAAGGTGTTGGGCAGCAAAAGCCCAGCTTAAAATGAGATATTGAAATTATGTGGCTTGGTTAACCCAAGTAAATAGGAGCATTCTGATAAGAATCTGACCATGACCTACAAAATGCATGAACAAACTTCTCTCATTGAGGGATATACCTTTGAAGTGATTAATGCGCAAAACACATTTGTTGGTGCTTTTTATTCCAAGACTTTTCGTGGAAAAAGTACGCGATGGTATTAATCGTTGGCTCTAATGTTGCCATGATCCCACCCGCCAAGACATCACCTGTTAACAAGTAAACGACACCAAACGCGACACTAAAGTGTACGGTCGCAAATGAAGCGGTCTTAATGGTTTCGTTATTTTTCAAAGCTTGAAGGCGTTGGTTTTTGTCCCAAACACGTTCGTGAAAGTAAAACGCAACGGTATTTACCGCAGGTTCAAGCATTGCAATCAGACTCGCGATTAAGATTTCGCCAGTTAGCGCATATGCAACCGTAAAGGCAATAGTAAAATGGATAGCGGCAAATCGAATCGTCTTAACCATGGGATGTATCACTCAGTTCAAATCTTATGGAACCATTATGAGGAACTGGTAAAGAGAATTAAAATCAATTAATTCTCTTTAATTGATAGGTAAAAGCTATCTTTGGTTCGTTTGACTGTTGCTTCACAGCAGAATGTCAACCGTCTTGTTCTTTCCAGTACGATAGATGCATGTTTTTATCCACTTCTCTGGAGACGGTGTGAAGGCTAAGGGGTCTTCTTCGCCTTCAGGAAGGCAGATCTTCACCTGACATTTACCACATAATCCTTGCTTACATGAATAAGGGATCTCATACCCGTTCTCTAATAATACAGATAGAATCGATGTTTCACTACCAACACTAAATGTTTTTTCACTTAATTTTAAATAGATAGAAAAGGGAGATTGCGTCGATTCACTTTTTTTCTTTTCTGTATCTTCACTGGTTGTAATAGATAATTGATTTATCAATTCATCAACATCGCCTTTATTAGAAAAATGGTACCATTCATTGGTTGGGAAGATAGCAATGTTGGGGCCATTACTACATCGCCCCAAACAATCTGTCTGAGACACTTTTACATTACTAATATCTTCATTTTTTAGTCTTGATTTTAAATAAAGGACGATATCCGGATTTAAAATATAGCCACATCCAGACTTACTTCCATTTTTGATTTTTTTATTTTGGCAGATAAATATATTAAGCATTTCATTAGCGATTACTTGTTTTTTTAATGCCACACTAGCTCTCCTTGCAAATGGAACAGAGTAAAAACAGATGAAGCGTAAACTCCACCTGTTTTGATATATAGCCCTACGAATGAAAGGTATGTTGATGAAGCCAAAATTCATCCCACAAGTCACAGTAATTCATCACCACATTTTCAACGGATGCTGCATTATCACTATTAACCAACATGGCAACCAATAACCATAAGTCGGCTTCATGATCATCATCATTGGCGAACTCCTGTCCATTATCGGCGCATCCATGGACCATGTAATAACCCTCATCAGTATTAATCCCTACTTTGGCACTATTTTCTCTCAGTGGTGGACTGAAGAGCATAACCTGGATCTCGGCCGTAGCGAGAAGTGCTGCAAGCCCGAGAACATTGTTATACTCTGCCTGCAAACACTCACGTACCTTACTGGAAATAACCGAGGGTTCATAATGCTTTCTGTCTTCATCTGAAATCTGATAAGCGTAAAGGACATCTTCGTACAAAGGATAATGAGAGTAGATAGGGTTACCTTTGTAGTATCCAGATTCGTCTAGGCCTGGTAAAAAGCCCAGTTCATCCAAAAGGTTAAGCAGAATTAAGAAGCGAGGTGCTTGTTTGCTTCCTGGTTTTAGGTTGTTATCAAACGATTCACAATTAAACGTCAGTTTTAAGAGAGCATCAACAAAGATCTGTACAATAGCGTGTCGATACTCTAGATGAATATGTCTCATTTGTTGGAACGAGAACTGACCCTCGTTCATGGCCCTTATCATAGGGTTAGTTGCGACAGGGTGTTGGAAAATTTTACTTCTGAGCTGTTTAGCAAAGTTTTTTCCGTATGTCCACGTCTCGGCACCCACACTCTCCATCATTTCCTTTCTGGCATTTTCTCGTGGGTTGTTCATTGAGGACCAGTGACTGGTCAACGTCTCAAAATCTGCGTTTATATTAGTTACAGACATTTTTGTTACTCTCCTTTGTGAAATACAGTGTACTCTTTCTGATTCCTTAGCTGATTGAGTACCATTCATTAGATAATCCTGGAATATTCATTTTTTCTATATCTTTACGGGTTAAAGGATCTTTCCATATTTTCCAGAGGTCCGTAATAGATATTGAGCCAGCTTGCCGTTCTTGTAATATCAATTCATCATTTGTGTTTATGCTCCCCTCAGAAATAACGCGATAATACCAACCAGTAATAGACTCATTAATTAATACGCTTGAAACATATGCATTACCAATTTTATGATTCAATTTCCAGCATGGCATTCTTGGCTGAGAGACCTGAAGTAGTGTTTCTCCAAGCACAAATGTATCACCGATATGAACATCGTTTTCACTTAGACCTACGGTTGAAAAATTTTCTCCAACTGAAGGTGTATTAAAGTTATCTGATAATTGAGGGAAGTATTCTTTTAATTTCTTATAATTCTCAAATGGATATTGATAAATTGCTTTTTCTAAACCACCATGTACTCTTTTATCGACCTGGATATCTCCCTCTAACCCTAACTTTTTAATCATTATTCTTCTATCAATACTCTTCTTATATATGCCAGTTGCAACACCATTTGGACCAATTGGTTTAGGTGTTGGTGAAATAAGAATATCAATTAACCTACATTTCATTGAACACATATAGTACCTCCTATCAATGTTATAGCTCCTTTAGAATATAAATCGATAAATAGCTTCACAGCTATCTATTACTGAACAATACGGTTCAAATAAAGCAGTGCCGTATTGTTAGCAATAGATATGACTTAATGTATTTCCTATGGCTATTAATATGGTGAATATTGTTCCAAATACGATTAAAAATCGATTTATTTATCAAGGTTGACTTGATCAAAAGAAGCCCATTGGAGATTCATCGTAACTAACCAGTAGGTTTTTGGTTTGCTGATAATGTGACAGCATCATCTTGTGGTTTTCCCTTCCGATACCTGACTTTTTATATCCGCCAAACGCGGCATGGGCTGGATAGAGGTGGTAGCAATTTGTCCAGACTCTACCTGCTTGCACTGCCCGTCCAACGCGATATGCCAGATTCATGTCTCGGGTCCATACACCTGCGCCAAGTCCGTACATAGTATCATTCGCAATTTCGATGGCTTCCTGCTCGTTTTTGAAGGTTGTAATACCGACTACTGGCCCAAATATTTCTTCTTGAAAGACTCTCATGTCATTGGTGCCTTTCAAAATGGTTGGCATAATATAGAAGCCATCTTTATTCTCACCGTCAATCGGTGTCTTAGCGCCGCCCGTGAGTACCTCCGCACCTTCATTTTTCCCGATATTGATATAACTGAGTATCCGATCGAACTGCTCCTGACTGACCTGAGCGCCGACTTTGCTGTCTGTATCAAGTGGGTTACTTTGGGTCGCCGTTTTAGTCCTTGCAAGTAAGCGCTCGATAAATCGGTCGTAAATTGATTCTTGTACTAGGATCCGTGATGGGCAAGTGCAGACTTCACCTTGATTAAGAAAAGCCATTGCCGCACCCTCAAGACATTTGTCAAGATATTCTTCACCGTGGTCGAAGATGTCTTCGAAAAAGATATTTGGAGATTTACCTCCCAGCTCGACAGTCGCGGGGATCATTTTTTCTGCCGCCTGATTCAGCACTATCTGGCCAACTTGCGACGAACCTGTGAAGGCAAGCTTTTCAATGCGATCACTTTTTGCCAGTGCGGCGCCTGCTTCCTGTCCGTAACCATGAACAACATTTAGTACGCCTTTAGGGAGTAGGTCCGCCACTAGTTCCAGAAAGATACAAATAGATAATGGTGTCTGCTCCGCTGGCTTCAATACGATACAATTACCCGTTGCAAGAGCAGGAGGGATCTTCCAAGCCGACATCAGCAATGGAAAATTCCATGGAATAATTTGTCCCACTACCCCAATAGGCTCGTGAAAATGGTAGGCCACAGTTTTGTCGTCTATTACACTGTGAGTGCCTTCCTGTGCCCTAATACAGCCAGCAAAATAGCGATAGTGATCAATAACCAGCGGCATGTCTGCATTAAGGGTCTCACGAATACACTTGCCGTTATCCCACGTTTCCGTGATCGCCATTTCTTCGAGATGTTGTTCCAATATATCCGCTATTTTAAGCAAGATATTTGACCGCTCAGTGACAGACGTGGCAGCCCATGACGCTTTAGCCTGATGTGCAGCGTCCAATGCTAATTCAATATCCTTGTTGTTACTTCGTGGCATTTTACATATAACTTTTCCGTTGACAGGAGAGACATTCTCAAAATATTCTCCATCAACAGGGGCAACCCACTCTCCATTTATGTAGTTTTCATATTGGCTTTTAAATGACACCCTAGAATTTGGGGTGCCCGGTGCGTCGTAAATCATAATTACCTCTCTTTCTTTGTTGTAAAAATACCTTCCGTGTTTTTCCAAAGGGACTATTTGCAAGTAACTTGCCAACCTATTAAGCCAATAGATTTTTACTGTTGGTCAGTGGTTTACCTCATTTATTTGCATTATCGACGACCACGCTTTATTAGATGATAGTGTCACGTTTTGACACAGGCGTGTTACAGAAAGGAACAGGGTATTGTAGGCAAACCAAGGTTGATCGACGCGATAACACCCATTCGACGCCGCTTCGTATGGCTAAAGGGACGGTTTCTCTCGCCGTCGTTGACAGGGGTACCTCTCCGTCCATACCTTTCGTTATTCACTCGTTTCCGATTGTGTATACGACAATTTCTCAGTGGGGGGCAGGTTTTTTGCTTTTTTCCGAGGATGGTAAAGAGTGGGTAGCGGACGTATATCCTGCAGAGTCTGGTTCCATAATAGGAATAATGCGCATATAAAACCATATGTTAACTAGTGCGATGTTGCTCAACTCCCCCAAACAATCCAACCGCCTTAGGCTCTAAAGGCTTCATACAGCTCGGAAATTTCGGTAGAAGGGGTGATGGGGTATCCTATAACACCGCCACAAACGTAATCCATAACATGGGCGACAGCGCCATTGCCGTGAATGACAGTAGTTAAGCCGGGATAGGATGGGGAGTTGACCGTACTTATTGCAATAAGTACGGTCAAAGGGAGGAAACGTGAGCAGAGCCTAGGGGTCATTGTTTATCGAACAGCCCTTGCCCTGAATTGAGTAACATAGCCACCAAACGATCGTTGTCGAGCGGTTCGCCAGACATCATACTGGCGAGAACTTTACTGCCAAACAGGAGTGGTGATAGCACGATATCGGCTTTCACTTGTTTCACCTTATTCATATTTTTGGCGTCATTGACGGCAAGAACTGTTTTGGTTGACGGCGAAAAGTCTTTGGCAGTAAGAACGATAAACGCGTTATCAGCATCATTATCCGTCAGTGCAAGCAGTGCACGGCACTGACTAATCCCTGCAAGTTGCAGCACGGAATTATCACTACTATCTCCAGAAAGAATATCCACATCGCCAGAGACACGTTGCTGAATGATGGGAAAGTTTTCTTCTGGTTCAATCGTTAAGATGGTGACGCTCAGACCACGAGCAAGTAGTTGATTTGCTGTCGCAATCGCCAAAACCGAAGTACCGCATACAATATAATGATCTTTTCTCTTCATTTTTCTTTGGTTGCCTTTAACGAGTTTGTTTAATCCCCCGCGTATGAGCGGGCCAAGTACAGTAGTCACGGACGTCGCGAAGACGGTAATACCTGCAATGATGACAGAAACAGTAAATAATCTGGCAGGTTCAGACAAGGGAACGATGTCGCCGTAACCTACCGTGGTCATCGTTACAATTGCGAAATAAAAAGCGGTGGTCAGGTCAGAAATTGCAGGCTTGAATTCATTGCCAAAATAGAGCGCGCCATAACTGGAATAGAAAATCAGAACCGTAAAGCTGATAAAGGCAAAAATCCCCCCAGCCGTCGCGCTTGAGCGGTCGAAGTCCTTGCTTAAAACCAACAAACTCACCAAGGTGACAAGGTTTAACGCGAGACTGTGCGTTAGGTTAGGAAAAAAGTGCCAAGTGAATATTAATGTGATCATTAATAAAATGATGCTAACCGACCACGCGATACGAGCTCGAAAGAGCAGGCCAAATGCGTTGATCATTAAGAACAGGCCAAGAAGAAACCATGGTCCATTGGCGAGGTTAGCCCAATCAACATTAGCAAAGTCTTCGAGCTGAATTAAATCAACAAGACTGTACTTAATGCCCCAAATCGTATTGATAATAAACAGGCCGTTAATAAACACGGCGATGGCGATTAAGCTGTGGCGAAATCGACGCCATAGTCCTCGCCATTTTTGCCAAAGAGTTGAGTTGGTTTTCAAAACCATGAAGCACTCCAAAAAACGTGATGATTGACCTACAAACGACCAATGTCGTCGTGCCATATACTGTTAGTATATAGGACAGGGTAAATACTTCACAATTAGCCCCTAACGCGTAAAATCTATCTTGGTAGTAAAGTAACAATAACAGCGAGGATGCCAATGCCAGTTATTACTCCGTTAAATGCTCAGCATGTTGAAGGTCATCAAGGAAAAGAACAACCGTGTTGGATTGATTTGGATTTATCCAAGGAGGAAGATCACCATTGGTTGACTAAAGAGAGTGGTTTAGCAGAAGACTTGATTAATTTCTTATTAAGAAAGAATTTTGTTAATCACCGCAATCTTCATGATGGCAGTGTATTGGTAGCATTGATGATCAGCAATGAGAAACCGGTCACACAATCGCTTGGATTGATCGATTTAAAAATATTCTTCGATACCAGCCGAATTATCACGGTTCGCTATCACCCTGTTAGTGCTATTGACCGAACCTACTCACAATTGCTGATTAATAATGATGCTCAATCTAACGTTAGAGTGGTTGATGTATTTAAAGCGATCGTAAAAAATCTTATCGTATATATTGAAAAAATAACCTTTACTATGTCTGACCAACTGGCTGTGATTGAAGACCGTTATTTTGATAGCCAAGACGAATTTGATGCGGAATTATTACTAAAGTTACGCGGCGATATATGTAAAATAAGACGTATATTGACGGTGCTTCGCAATGCGCTACTTATTCGCATGGAAGATGCGACGCTGAATTTAGAGAAAGAGGACCGTACCGCTTTATTGAGGTCTTCAAACCATGTCAGCCTTAATATTGATAATCTCGATGACTTAATTAATAGAATTGATGTTCTGCAAAATTTAGATAATGCCAATCGCGCCGAAGTAATGTCAGAGTCGAGCTTTCGACTCACCATAGTTGCGACGGTATTTTTACCGATGACTTTTGTTTCCGGGTTGTTGGGGATGAACGTAGGAGGCATTCCTGAAACACATAGCCCTTGGGGTTTTTGGGGTATAACGGTGAGCATGATACTACTGGCTATTGGATTGTGGGTATACTTGTACCGACATTTACAGTCGATGAGAATACGACGTTAAATGATAGCGTAGCTGCATAATATGTCATTGTATGCTTATGATGGGCAGAGGTCGGCGCTATTATTTTTCTACCTCGCCTTATCATTACCTAATGTATTGATAGCTATATGATTATTGGTTTTTTCTGTTAGTTGTAATTACCTAATTAGATTTAAATATGTAAATAATAGTAAACTGGACTTTATTAATGGTTAACTTAAGATAATATAAGCCTTAGTGTGGTAAAGCTTCAACGTTTGCCTGTTTTTGATATAACTTGTTGTAATAATGATTAAATTTTCCAAATCTCAATGTTGGATGGTGTTTTCCTTCGCTTTATTTTTATTCTCTTTTAGTGCTCGTAGTGCGACGTTATCTCCCACTGATGAAGCAATTGGTATATATAAGAGTGCTAACTTATCTAAAGTTGTTGATTTTCAATTATTTAAGAATGCTTATCTAGCCTATGAAAATACTGAAAATCGCTCGAAACCATTATTGACGATTATCGATTATTCCAAGCCATCTACAGAAAAACGTTTTTATGTCATTGACTTAGAGAAAAAGTTATTAATGTATAATACTTATGTATCACATGGCGTAAATAGCGGTAAAAAAACAGCGACTAAATTCTCTAACATCATCAATTCTCGTCAAACCTCGCTCGGAACTTTCTTAACCGATTCGACATACTATGGTGCCAATGGTTACTCTCTTAGGCTGGATGGGTTGACTAAAGGCGTCAATGACAATGCACGTAACCGCTATATCGTTGTTCATGGTGCTGATTACGCCAATGAATCCTTTATCCGAAAAAATGGTTATCTTGGTCGCAGTTGGGGATGCCCGGCTTTGCCAGAAAAATTGTCTAAAGAGATCATAGACACCATAAAAGGTGGTAGCGTTATTTATGCAAGTGCATAATAGATAACAAACAGATTCACAAACAAAAAGCCCACAAATCAGTTGTGGGCTTTTTGCTATTTTAACCTGAACTCGGGATAAAAAAAGAAGGGAACTAAAAGCTGGTTCTGCGATCAGATCTTTCGACCAAGAGAGACTTATCACAAGGAACCAGCTATGCACAAATTAGTGGACTTATTTTGCCATGTCGATGACTTTTGTCAGGCTTTTCTACCCCAGTGGCAAAAACTTCAGCTTGAGAGCGGCGTACGGAAGCGTAATCGCAAAGGC
>NZ_OANU01000073.1:0-9448 GCF_900089835.1 Vibrio thalassae
AAAGAAGGCATCTGTAACTTTGCAAAGTATGACCGACTAACCAGCTCTATAATCGAGGCTGGCAATGTATCAATAGGATTGTTGCGTAGAAGAGCTCGCGGGATAAGAGATACCGAATACTTCAAACTGAAGATTAAACAGCTTTCAGTACCTGAGGTAAGTTCAATATTATACCCTTCTGTCAAGCTCATCTAAGCGGAGAAGAGCCATGGCGTGAACGATTGCAAGACATTTCTTGGTTTATGCGTAACCTCAATGAGTTTGTGGCCCGTGAAGCCAATAAAGAAGAAGGCTGCAAAGGTCGGTTCTGGGAAGGTCGCTTTAAGTCTCAAGCCTTGTTGGATGAAAAAGCGCTGCTGAGCTGCATGGCGTATGTGGACTTAAACCCCGTTCGAGCGGATATGGCGCAATCACTTGAAGAGTCTGAGTTTACTTCCATTTATGAGCGCATTCATTCGGTGGCTTGTAAAGGGGATGAAAGAAAAGGCGAGTTGGCCTCTTTACCCGCTAAAGGCTTGGCTGGTTTTTTAGGAAATGAGCGAGAAATGCAGCCATCGGTTTTTCCCCAAATAGGTGGAATTGAGTTTTCGTTGTTGGATTATTTAGCGCTAGTAGAAGCATTAGGCCAAGTGGTTCGGCCAAACAAGCGTGGTTATATTCCACCAAGCCAAACTACGCTTCTCGAGCGGTTAAACATGAATGCTGAAGATTGGTTCATACTGTCTGAAAGCTTTGGGGGCAAGTTTCGCTGTGCGGTTGGTACAACGAAAGAGCTTGAGCGCTATGCGCTTCACACGAATAGGGCTTGGGTGTCAGGTAAAAGTTCAATGAGAGCGTGCCATTTTTAAGTACTTCATGGTTGTATTTGAACCATTGTGAACTGAGTAAACTCATGTGACAGTCGTATGTGTATCCCCTCCCTTACTCTACATTGGATGTTATCAAGCAATACTTGATTATTTTTTCCCTTTATTCGCATTAATTATTCCCCTCAATACGGTACTGACTCGCGTTTAACGATATACTCCCTCCAACTTATTTCTTTAATTAATTCAGTTCTATAATGACGATTTTCACACAAGGAAAAGTGTGCACTTTAGCCTTGCCACTTTTGGTCTATTCTTCTTACAGCTTCTCCGTAGAGCCTTTATTTGATACACCACCGGACATGGAACCGACTTTTGTCGACAATGTATTAGATGTCTTTGGTGCTGATGGTGGCTTTGACAGTTCAAAAGCCATTGATATGAGTTACATCCCGACGGCCTATTACACGCCTGAAAAGCAATTTGGGGTGGGGCTATTGCTTGTGGGTTTGTATCAAGCCGATCCTGATGCTCCGAGTCCACAACCGTCTTCATTGGTGGTGAACACGTTTGGCTCTATGAACCAATCTTATGGGGTGGCACTGGAAAACTTGACGTATTTTAACCAAGGTCGGCAGCGCTTAGGGTTAGCTCTTGAGTTGCACAATGAGGCCGCCGTGTTTTATGGGATTGGGGTGCAAGCGGGTGATAATGACGCCAATAAGCATGACTTTGATGAACAGTTAATCTCGTTTCAGCCGTCTTATATGACACAAGTCGCCAATCGTTATTTTGTTGGCCTTGGCGCGGACGTCACCCATGCCAGTGCAGAAAACCTTACATTGAGTGATGAGACAAGTAACCAAGGCACTGCAACCCGTACAGAAACAGCAGCGTTACCAAGCAGTACGAGCGCTGGCTTGCGTTTCATTAGTCGTTACGATTCACGTGATTATCATTTAAACCCTTCGCAAGGCTGGCTTGTGGAAGCGGATGCGGGGTTGTTTCATCGCTCTGATACCAATGAGCAATATGGCCGTTATGGGGTAGAGTTGTCCAATTATGTTGATTTGTCCCCAATGCCCGGGCTTATCGCATGGCAAGTTCAGGGGCAATTTAGTAGCGGTGATGTGCCTTGGTACGCGTTACCTGACATTGGTGGTTCAAGCGCGATGCGTGGTTATATTCGTGGCCGTTATCGCGATAACCAAATGGCGATGGGGCAAGTGGAGTATCGCTTACCGGTTTTTCAACGCTACGGCATGGTGTTTTGGGGCGGGGTAGGCAGCGTGGCGCCGAGTGTACGCGAGCTGAATCAAGAGCTACTGGCATCGATTGGGACGGGGTTTCGGGTACGTATTAAAGACCGAATAAACCTGCGTGCTGATATTGGTAAAGGGAAGCATGAAACGCATTTTTACTTGAATGTAAAAGAGGCATTTTAATGCGTTTTCATTCTTGGTATTACTCAACGATGCTGACGTTGGCGGCGTGTCATACGCTTTGGCTTGGCAGTGCGTTCGCAAACACAACCGTGGCTCAGGCTGTGAGTCTGGAACAAGATGCGACGAATCTTAAAACCTGCCAGAACCGATATGATTACGGTATTTATCTAGGTGGTATTCACACGGGGTCCATGCAACGCATCGAGACCTGGTATGAAGCCACACCAGGTCAGCCTGAGCATAATCAAGCTGAGGCAAGAGTAAAAAGTGGCACGGTTGAATCTTATAGCCGTGCGAGTATTTTAGGCATAGGGACACGCTACCGACAAAAGGCGCAATTGGTGCAGTCGTCTGGTACTGGTGATTACCTAACCACCACCTTTTATCAAAAGGTATCTGGGTTTCGCAGCCGAACGATGAATGTGACGTTTTCTGAAAACGGCAGTGAGAGTGAGGTGGATCTTAATGGTGAGGTCACCCATTACACTAACCATGGTCAGCCACTTAGAGATGTCGATACATTGTCGATACAGATTCGACATTTGGTGATGCAAGGGAAAACAACATTTAACCTAACTCGACAAGCCACCGATGGCCCAGAGCCCTACCACTACCAAGTCCTTGGTGCGAAGTCATTGACACTGCCCCCTTGGGGAGCACTTGATGTGATTCAGGTTGAGCAAACCGGGGCCGAGGAGGTGACGTTTTGGTTTGCCCCAAGTCTGCAATTCGCACTCGTGCAAGCGAAATATCATGGTTTTTTGTTTGATGCCACCATGGAACTGGAAACCATGGAGGTACAGTGTCCATGAGTGAGTAAAGCCGTTCGAATTCGTGCCGTTGGTTCGGTGCAAAATACTGCAAAATACAAGACACCCATATATTTGACGAGTCTCCATTCCACAACTAGGCTTACTTCATCTGTTTAAAGTTTGCTCACTGGTGGTCATGGTGACTCAAGCGCGTTCAACTCAAGTATCCCTTCAAGACACGGCGTACTATCACTGTATTTCACGGTGTGTACGCCGTGCTTTTTTATGTGGCGAAGATAACTATTCAGGTCAAAGCTTTGAGCATCGCCGTATTTGGATTGTGGAGCGTATGCGCTTGCTTAGCCAAGTGTTTGCGATTGATGTGTGTGCGTATGCCATTATGTCTAATCACTATCACCTAGTGCTGCATGTTGATACCGCTACCGCGGGGTCTTGGAGTGATGAAGAGGTGGCTCAGCGTTGGACAACATTATACAAAGCGCCGCTGCTAGTCACTCGTTGGCTAAATGGTGGGTTAAAGTCCAAAGCTGAAACGCGTAAAACGCTTGAGTTAATTGATGAATGGCGTGAACGATTGACCGATATCTCTTGGTTTATGCGTAATCTCAATGAGTATGTCGCCCGAGAGGCCAATAAAGAAGAGGACTGCAAAGGTCGATTTTGGGAAGGGCGGTTTAAGTCTCAAGCCTTGCTGGATGAAAAAGCGTTGCTTAGCTGTATGGCGTACGTGGATTTAAACCCGGTTCGGGCTGACATGGCTCAATCACTTGAAGCTTCGGAGTTTACTTCTATTTATGAGCGTATCCACTCAGTGGCGTGTCAGCAAGACAAAGGCAAAGGCGAGCTCGCGTCTTTACCCACAAAAGGCCTGGCTGGTTTTTTAGGTAATGAGAGAAAAGTGCAGCCCTGTTTTGGGATTGAATTTTCTTTGCTGGATTATCTAGCGTTAGTAGAAGAATTAGGCCAAGTGGTACGGCAACGCAAGCGTGGTTATATTCCACCGAGGCACAGTATGCTGCTAACGCGGCTAAATATGAGTGCTGATGAATGGTTTACATTATCCGAAAGCTTTGGGGGGAAATTTCGCTGTGCAGTTGGCTCAGCCACAGAGCTCAAGAGCTACGCGTTGCACACCAACCGTTCTTGGGTATCAGGTAAGTCTTCGATGGAAGTTATATGTCAATCTTAAAGAAAAGTAAATATTGGATACCCTTTCTTTTCCAAAAACTCCGCATGTTCAACTTACTGTACAAGTAGAGTGGTGAAGACTATACTTGTCCCATTAAATGTACATGTGGAGGTTCTTATGAGAATCGTATCTTTTACTGAAGCTAGAAATGGTCTTAAAGCCGTTTTAGACGGTGTTGTTAACGATGCTGATACAACAGTGATTACACGTCGTGACTCTGAAGATGCAGTGGTTATGTCTTTGGACTACTACAATAGCCTTATGGAGACAGTGCACTTACTACGCTCTCCCAAAAACGCTGAACACCTAAACCGCTCGATAGAACAGTACCGTGCTGGTAAAACAACAGCACGAGAGTTAATTGATGAGTAGCAGTCAACGTTTATTGTCGTGGACTGATGATGCTTGGGATGACTACCTGTATTGGCAAACTCAAGATAAGAAAACACTCAAGCGAATCAATAAACTCATCAATGATGTTAAGCGCTCTCCATTTGAGGGTATTGGTAAACCAGAGCCGTTAAAAGAGAACTTATCTGGCTTTTGGTCTCGCCGTATTGATGACACCAATAGGCTTGTTTACGCAGTCGATGATCACGCGGTAACAATCATTTCGTGTCGTTACCACTATTAAATTAGTACCACTAATACTAGCATCAAAAAATTGCAGGACTCTTCACCTACTGTCTGACAAGTCTCTGATGTAAGTCGTCAGCTAAGCTTGATAGTAAATGAATGCCCCCCCACTTGTAACGCTTGTCGCAACTTACTACAGTGGTGGTAAGTTGAATCGATTTATGAGGCTATATTATGGCAACTGTAAGTGTTCGCATTGATCAAGAGCTTTTTGAAAAAGCGGCGATTATGGCAAAAGCACTCAACCGAACGACACCTAAGCAGATTGAGCATTGGGCGAAGATTGGTGAAATGATGGAAGACAACCCCGATCTGCCTTACGAGTTTGTAAAGCAAGCCATTATTGCGAAAGCAGAAAAAGAAGCTGGTAAGTCAGAGGCCTACAGCTTTGACTAAAATCACAGCGGTACTCCAAACGCCTAGTTTGATTCAGCTGTCTCAGGCTCAACCTCTTTTCCAAGATGCTTATTCGGGTCAAAGCTTTGAGCATCGCCGAGTATGGATTGTTGAAAGGGGGAATCAGTGTCCGGAATCAGCGGAATACGCACTCAAGAACTGAAGAGCTATGCGCAGCATACAAACCGAGCATGGGTGTCGGGCAATTCCTCAATGGACGTTATTTGCCAATCTTAAAGTAAAGTAAATAGGCAGCCAGATCCTCAAGTGTATTTTGAAGCTCAGGGCTTGAGGGGATTGGCCCATCTTGTTGCAGGCGAAAATGGACATAGGAGTTTTCAGCGCCCAGTGCAAAAGCGCTTAGGTCTGCCCCATTGCTTAAACCACGCAGAAAGTGCTGTGGTTGGGAAAAGTTACACAGACTCATGCTATGCCTCCTTGCATCATCGTACTGAAGTTTTGACCATCTTGACGAGCGGCGTTGGCGATATAGGGCGCATAAATTTCAAATAGTAGCTTGATATCACTGTGACCGAGCATGTGAGAGATGTATAAAGGGTTCTCTAGCGCAGCAATATGCAAAACAGCCGCAGTATGGCGGGTTTCATAAGCTCGTCGATGTTTGAGCCCTGCTTTTTTCAGGGTGGGCTGCCAGATTTTCCGGCTAACAAATTGTGTGCTGAGCCCGCCGCCATTTTTATCACTAAACACGAACGGGCAGTCTGAGGTGCGGCGCTGTTTGATGCGGCGGTGCTTAAAATCGATGTGTTCCCAGTAGAGCCCATGCAGCTCACAGCTGCGAATACCGGTCCAAAATCGGATGAGAAAGTAGTCTCGCCACTCCTCTGAGGTATGGCTTAAAAACAGTTTTACCTCATCGGCTGTCAGGGGAGAGGAGTCGGCCTTTTCTTCTTTGAGGGATTTGTAGCGGCGCAGTGGAAAGCGGGTGTTGTTGAAGTGTAGACATGACCGAACCTTGTATGAGTAATGACAGTGGTCATTATCAAGGTTCATATTCAAAGCGAAAAGAATGCGGAGTTATTGGCGCTTACAAGATGCTTGCCGAAAACGAGCGGAAGAAAGCGCAGAGAACTTTGCAAGGATCAGACAGATGTTTAAACATGCTGAAGAGTGAAACGACTTTGAAAGCGAGTATTAAACACAAAAGAGCGATGTGTGCGATGGATTCTGAGTACCTTTTGAAGGTTCTGGCAAGCCTTTATTGACGGGGATGTTCATGATTTTTCCGTGGGCTCCCGCCATTCTCAGGTTTAAGTTTTTCAGATAGAGCATAATCACTAAGATGACGAGCAACTGTAGATTCATGGATACGAAGGGCTTGAGAGATCATAGTCGGGCTCCAACCTTCGGAAGCTAGCAAGACAGCTTTTATACGGTCGCATACTCGACGATCACGCTCAGTGTTGTGCATCTGTTCGAGTTGTTGCTTTTGCTCAGGAGTTAGTACCATTTTCATGGTGAACAGCATGATCCTAATTTCATTGAAAATCAAGCATCTTCAATGATCACGGGTATATATCGAGCGTTATATGCCAGTAATCAGAAAGTCAATAGCAGCAATGATTTCGTTTCTAAATGTACTCAATTCATTGGCTGGATCACGTAAGATCTTAGTCGGCACACTTGCCATTTGGTGAGTGAGGGTCACGAAGTCACCTTCATCAATATGGATTACTGGGCATAGGTGAGTAGGGGCTTTCTTTTCTAACATTTCAACTGATGTTAATGGGATCACCAGTCGGGTATTTAGCGTATCAAGCATTTCACTTTGAACATCAACAAAGTATGGATAAGCGGTAGCAGTGCTTTTATCGTTGTTTTGGTATAGTGAGAACTTTGACATTAGAATATTCTGTAAGAATCGGAAAACAGACTGTGGTTTTCGGTTAGTTCGTTGCAAGCACTGATAGCATCAGCATTCTGCTCCAACCACTCAGTCTTACGGCGTTGGCTAACTTCTTTTTCAAGCGCTTTTTCCATTGTTGCTGAGAGGTTTATATTCAGGCGCTTAGCTTCAGCGAGTAATTCGCTATTTAAGCTTAAGTTTGCTGCTTTTTTAGGCGCTTGCGTGCTATGTGCGTTTCTCATGATAATTACCTATGCGTATTTAATGTGCGCATTAAGTATGGGTACATGAAAGGCATATAACAAATAAGGATTAAGCGTTGCGTAGCCAACGTTAAATCCCAAGTGTTGAACAAGCCCGAGCCTCTATATAAGTAAATTGTGCGATCTGCTCTAGAAGGGTGGCGACCTTGATGCTTTTCTCAAGGCGAGCGCAGGTATTGTAAGGTGGAGAGTTCCGCCTTATCAATAGGTTAACTGACTAATGTTGGTTCTTAGTGGCTGTTTATCCTTATCTTGTTGATGACGGCCATTATCCTTATTATTGGATGCCTTTCGGCTATCTCGGTCGAGTGATCCCCACACAGGCCATCTCATGTTGACAGCAAGGACAACAGCGTGTGGCTTTGCTCTTTGTGATGGGTTCAAGGTTTGGCAATGAGCAAAACAGTCCAAGTAGTAACAGTTGTATACGACCCAGTGTTTGCCGAGCTTGCCCTCGCAAGAAGCCATAATCACGCACTCGTTGCAGCCCTTTAGGCAGTACATGTTGCAAGATGAGCAGTAAGAACTTGAGCGTTGGCAGTGTTCGTTGTATCCACTGCTGAGTTTGACTCTCTTTGTATCGGAACGTCACCGAGTCTTCTTCCACTTTGATGATATCGCGGTCGGGTAACACACCTCGATATAGATAGCGAGACAGATACTCCAGTGCAGGTTGACCTTTCCCGACACATCGGCAGTCAACGACCCACTTGCTTGGTATACCGCCTGGCACCCATAACAGAGGATGTTGATGTAGAGCATGCAGTAACTGAGCCCGCCATACTTTAGCGAGAGCGAAGGCGTTAAATAGGTATTGCTTGCTGCCTTTGTGCCATACTTGCTTGGATGAATCATACCGCCCACCCGCGACGATGATGTGTAGGTGGGGATGTAGGTTGCGTTGCCTACTATGCGTATGCAACACAGCGGTAAAGCCGAGTGCTCCTTTGCTCTGTCTTTTGGCGAAGCTCTTTAGCACGCTTGAAGCGACTTGGAACATCGTTTGGTAGAGTGCTTTTGGCGCGTGTCGAGCCAGGGGGTTGAGCTGGTGCGGTAGGGTGAAGGTCACCATAAAGTAATGGACGGGTAACAGCTTTTGTTTTTGACGGTTTAACCAGTCCGAAGTGGTGCGGTGTTGGCACTGGGGGCAGTGCCGATGTCCGCATGAGAGTGGCAGTCGGTCATTGTGGTGGCAATGGGCACAATACCATTGCGAGCGACCTTGTTGCTCTGTTTTACACCGTAACATCGCTTGGATAGCCGAGCGCATATCTGGGTTGAGTTGATTGGCATACTGATGTTCGAGCGCTTTTTTATGCGTGCGCAACAGTTCAATGAAAGTACTCATGCTGCCTCCCACGTAATGCTCAATGCATCGGTCAGTTGATTGATGGCGAGTGCGGCGTCTTTTTGTTTACTCTTGGTCATACGGGTATAGCGAGCGGTGGTGTTGAGGCTACCGTGTCCAAGCAATATTTGCAGAGAGCGCAGGTCAAGCCCTTGCTCTAATAGATGAGTCGCAAAGCAATGGCGCAGTGAGTGGGGTGATATGGGTTTATTGATACCACAGTCTTTGAGAACTTGCTTCATCGCTTTTTGTACGCCACCTCTGTCCATGGTTTTATTGGTCATGATTTCCCGAGCAGGGAAAAGCAGCTTAGGGTGCCGGTGAGTGAGCCAATAAGCACGCAAGGCATTCAGGGAGCGTTGGGGAAGAGGCACGAGGCGGTCTTTGCCCCCCTTTCCATTGCGGACATGTATTTGCATGGTGTGGGCATCAATATCTTGTACAGTGAGATTGAGTCCCTCACTGAGGCGAAGTCCCATGGAATATAAGGCAAGAAAGAAGACTTGGTAACGCCGTTGCTGGGTCAACGAGATGAGTAAGGCGACTTGTTCTGGGGCTAAAACATCAGGGAGTTTTTTGCTGCGTGGCGGTCTGACAATATTCAGCCATTCCCACTGTTTGTTGAGGGTATAGCGATAGAAGAACTGCAATCCGTTACGGTCGAGCTTAACGGTACTCCATGAGTGGGTTTCGATGAGGTTAGCAAAGTAGCGTTTGAGTTGTAG
>NZ_OANU01000073.1:9809-131864 GCF_900089835.1 Vibrio thalassae
CAACGACCATTGGGATGATGGTGTTATAAGAGTATGACTTATGCTGTATTTACTCTGCCGCGGAGCGGCTTCGTTCAACAAGCGGGTATGAATCACATGGCTATTGTTGGCAGCCCTCACCTTCACAGAAAAGATTGGTAAAACAACTTTAAGTTGTTAATGGATGAATTTACAACGTAAAAGTTGTTAAGAGGGGTTGGAACAACTGGTAGGTTGTGTGGTGGACAGAATGAAAAGCGTAGAAGAAATTGCAACCTTGCTTACTGGGCAACGCAGAAAGATCGGTATCGAGCAAAAAGACATGTACATGCGGATTGGCATGAAGCAGCAACAATATCAGCGCATTGCAGCGGGCAGTGATGTAAAGCTATCCACTTTGCTTAGGGTATTGGAAGGGCTCGGCTCAAGAACTCGAACGTTATCCGCTGCATATGAATCGAGCGTGGGTGTCGGGTAAGTCTCTGATGCAAATCTCTAGTTAAGCTTAATGATAGTTGAACATTATGCTTGCGCAATCTCGCCTTTAAGGGCGAGTCAAGTAAGAGGTAACTAGTCTTTTTGCTGTAAACACGTTCACCAGGATAGTTTACGAATTCGGGCCTATTGTTCAAAAAGCTGTTCCACCGTTTTCATTGGTAAGAACATACGAATACGTCCATTATATTCACACAGTACTTCAAAGCCGAACTTGGTATAAAACGCTTGAGCAGAATCTGTCAGACAGTCCACAACAATGGCGTATGCCCTCATGTGATGATTCACTTCCCACAAATACTTCAGTGCACGAATTAGACTCACCTTTCCGAGTCCAGAGCCATGAAACTCTTTGTGCACAGCTAATTGAGCCAAAAGAAAAACAGGGATTGGATACCTAGGAAGTGTCTTTGCTCGTTGTACCGGTAATGTTTCTCGGCTGATAGAGCTCGGTGCAACACTATAAAATGAACAAATAGCGAATTTTTGATTTAACAATGGTTGAACACTAGGTAAAACCATTGTTCGGCTAATGCCTGCTTGCATGTGCTTTGCAGCTTGAGTTTTGATAAATGTGTTTAGCTCTTGCTCACCACAGTCAAATGAGTTGCGATCATGCTTTGATTTACTAAGTTCAACAAACTCTTTGCCCCAACTCACTTAATGCCACTCTCATCTGTAAATTTGATCGCTTCAAGCAAAGCTTGATTAGGTGCTTTTGCTTTATTACACGCAGCCATAAACTCGTCAAAGACACTATCTTTAACCATAATACTTTCATGCTCCTCAATAACTGAAGTCGCATCTTCGTCCATAAGCCTCACGACATATTCCGTGAGACTTTTTAAACCAAGTAAAGCCGATGCTTTTTCGGCTTTGGCCTTGATTTCTTCATCAAGACGGATATCTAAACGTGCTGTTGCCATAACCCCCCCTATGTACGGATATATTCCGTAATTTTAGGAAGTATAGTGTAAACTTGAATTACATTCAATTTGTACGGATAGTTTACGGATCGAGATAGAATGTTACGGCTACGGCACAGTAAGTATTCACCAAGCCCTATTGACATAAAAAATCTAAAAAGAAAGCCATGAGCGAAAAAAACTGAAAGCTCTGGTGGTCGCAATTCGATAAGAGCGAAACAAGACCACACAGGGCATCAACGAAAGCTCTCATCACCAAAATGATGAAACGAGCCTTCGTTGGGGTTGGTTAGTGGCCAGTGATGATCTTGTCTATGAACAAATACTCTATTCACGCTCAACCCCTCAGCAGAAAAGGTCATCGATGAAGACTATACAGATATTTTGGTCAGCGACCAGTGTCCAAGCTATTAACTGGATAGCCGCAGACCGTCATCAATTATGCTGGCACATGTGAAGCGAAATCTTCAGCAAATGGCGGATTATAGTGGTGGTGGCCACACCGCTTATATTGGCAAACATCTTTGTTTGCTGACGAACGCCATTTTCCATACTCGACATCGTTTTGAGCAAGGTGAATTGGATGATTCACTGTACTTGCGGCGAATGCACAGGCTACAAAAATTGTTCGATCATTGGTTGAGCAAAGGGACATATGCGATGGTCAAGTGGTATCGGGGGCGATGCAAGTTACTGCTCAAACATAGAGAAAGCTTGTGGGTTTTTCTCAAGAAAACCTCAATCCCCTTAACCAATAATGAAGCTGAGCGATGTATTAGGGGCTTTGTCATTCAAAGGAAAATCAGATTCGGAACGACCTCGGATGCTGGCGATAAATTCCGTAGCCGCATCCATACACTTATCGAAACCTGCACAAATCGCGGTCTATCAGCATGTCAGTGTTGAGTGAGATCATCACGTCAGTCGTTGAGAAGAAACCGTACCCGAATGTTTTTGATCTATAAACTGCACATGCTTCTTCAGGCGTGGTAAGTCAAGATACCTCGGTGAACGTGTACCCTTTCGGCTTCTTATATGAGAAGCCATGGTGATGTAGCCACTTATTCATGCCAGCAACGGTATAACGAATACCAAACTCAGCTTGTACATAAGCCACAATTTGGTGGGTGTGGAAGTACGTTTTCTCTGCCAGATGTTCGATAAGCTGCATAGTTTGCTGAGCAGAAAGTCGGCTCTGGCTACCACCATTTTCAGGCTTAAGCTTTTCAGAGAGAACATAATCACTGAGGTGACGAGCGACCGTCGATTCGTGAATACGAAGAGCTTGAGAAATCATCGTCTGACTCCACCCTTCAGACGCGAGTAAAACCGCTTTGATGCGGTCACGCACTCGACCATCACGAGTTGAATCGTGCATCTCTTCGAGTTGTTGTTTCTGTTGAGGAGTCAGTATTATTTTCATGGTGCGTAGCATGATCCTGCTTTAAGGAAAAATCAAGCATCTTCAATGATAAGGGGTATAAGCTGCATTTTAGCAGCTTAACTTTTTGCAGCCTGAGGTTGATTCTTGAAAGTGCCTATTTGTCAGTTGCTTCTGTATTTTTAAAGTTTGCTCACTGGTGGTCATGATGACTCAAGCTCGCTTAACTCAAATCTCTCTTCAAGAAACGGCGTACTATCACTGCATTTCATGGTGTGTACGCCGTGCTTTTTTATGTAGCGACGATGCCTACTTGGGTCAAAGCTTTGAGCATCGCCGAGTATGGTTTTTTGAGCGTATGCGATTGCTTAGCCAGGTGTTTGCCATTGATGTATGTGCATACGCTATTATGTCCAATCACTACCATTGAGTGCTGCATGTTGATACCACTGCCGCGGAGTCTTGGAGTGATGAAGAGGTGGTTCAGCGTTGGACTACGTTATACAAAGCACCGCTGCTAGTCACTCGTTTTCTCAAGTGGGTTCCCACGGCATCGGCAGTAAAAAGTAGCGCCAGTCATTGACATGATAACAATGCGCAGTGGCTTGATAACGAAAACAGACGCTTTCCTTTTTCGCAGCTGAAGTGGTGACAATTGAACTGGCGCTGTAGCACAGCTGCGAATCTGGGGCGCGCGAGTACTCATACAGAGCTAAAGACAAAGCGCGGCAGTAGGCGAGGTGACGGCGCCATAACGGTTCTTTGTCTGTATTTCGGCTGGCTTTCAACAGTGCGCCGTAGTATTTCAGTAGCGGCAGTTCAGGGTACGCGAGATGCAGGTCAATATCCTCAAAGGTGAGGTTATGTGCGCCACAAAGTGCGGTTGCATAGCGATTGAGTGTCCATCTGAGCCCACAGTGACATTGCGCCTGCCGCCAGTGGGCACGGGCGGCGGCCTCGACCTGCGCTTGACCGTCAAGTGACGTCAAGGCATTGGGGTGCGTGCTGACGATGGTATGGATGGCCGGGTGTTGAACGCCCAGCGCAAAAGCGCGCAACCATTCAAAATTATGCTGTGTATCATAAAGCTCTGCCGCCAGAGTGAACGAAGGAATCATAACGGTGACCCTCCCATTAGAGCATCGAACGCTCGGCCATCTTGACGCGATGCGTTGGCGACATAAGGCGCATACACTTCAAACAGCAGCTTGGTGTTACTGTGGCCTAACATGTGAGAGATGTAGAGTGGGTTTTCATGCGCGGCGATGTGCAAAACGGCCGCGGTATGGCGCGTCTCATATGGGCGGCGACGTTTAAGCCCTGCTTTATCCAGGGTTGGATACCACAGCTTCTCGCTGACATAATGGGTATCGAGACCACTGCCTTTCGGGTGAGGGAACACAAACGCCTCGTCTTCATGGTTGACTTTTGAGCGCTGTCTTAGCATCGCTTGATACACCGCCTCACTCATTCTGAGCTCTCGTCTGGATTTTGGCGTCTTCACATCCCCCATCTCTCCATTGACATAGTTTTGCCTCACACGGATCAATCGATGGTCAAAATCGATGTGCTTCCAATACAGGCCGTGAATTTCGCAGCTGCGAAGCCCCGTCCAAAAACGCACCAGAAAATAGTCGCGCCAATCTGGGTCGACAGCGGCCAAAAACGCCTGCACTTCGTCAATGTTCATCGGGCTGGATTCGGCGCGCTCTTCTTTGAGTGCTTTGTAGCGTCGAAACGGATAATTAAACTGATACTCTTCCGCCCCAAGGCTTAAGATGGCGATCAGGGGCCATAAAATGTGGTTGATCCGTTTATTGGTGAGTGGCGTCTTACCGTCACGCCCGCAGCGACCGCGTAAGTCTTGACGAAAATAATCCACGTGTGAGAGTCGAATGTCACTGATGCGCATATCGCCAAACTCAGCAATCAGATAGCGATCGAGGGTATTACGCACCGTGTTTTGATAACTGGGTTTCCAGTTGGCTTTGCTGCGCTCAAACCATTCATTGGCGTAGTTGGACAAAAACGGATAATGATGATCGGGAAAGCGCTCTCGATGCAGGGTTTCAAATTTGGCAACTTTTTTGCTCTCGGGGAAGTAGTCGCGGTATTGAAACGTGCCCAAATCGATTTCGGCGTTCATTTGCTTAAGCTGCGCTTGGGCGGCTCGAAGATTTTTGGGCGTGGCCAGTAACTGCGTGCCTTCGCGAAAGCGGACACCAAACATGTGCAGATCGAATTGAATGCGCCCATTGGGGCGAATGCGAATGTGAGCCATAGTGGCCTCCATCAGTTAGCGATCTATTCACCGAGCCCTCTGTCTGCCAGAAAGGCCCTGCGGCGCGGCGAAAGCCGGCCATCAAATAGATCTGTCCCTTACCGATGGAATTGGTTAAAATCGTACCATCGGCTGGGTGTGGTTTAAACGTCGTCGCAGCCGGTACGGGGTAGGGAGGTTGCCGCCTTCCTATCCCAACTGCTTGTCCATTTTCCCAATAGGTCGATAAATGCCACCCATTGGTTAAAATCTCACCTATCACTATAGTTAATGCTGTTTATTTGTCCAGTGTTTTTTGGCGCCGCCTTTCGCATTGGTGCGCATCACGACACGCCTTACTTCACCTCTTGTGCGATCGCCTTTGTTGAACGCTCTGACTCGAGCTCTTTCATTGTCACCAGCCTGCTTTTTTCTCACCACTCATTACTCATCATCATAGCCAAGCAAATCCCCTTGCGCTTCGATGGAACACGCGCCGCCGGACTCTCGCTGTTTACGCTCTAGTATCTCTTTGGCTTGTAAAGTATCGGCAAACCTATCCGGCGCTGGCGCCACATCATGAACGCTTTGATAAGGATGATCTTTATTCTTCTCATTATAAAAGCCGAGCTTATAGTCTCCTTGCGGGCTTTTTAGCATTTGAACTTTCACACTATCCATTGAGGTAATGTCTTTGATAGGGATTTTTGAGAGCTCACTTAAGTTAATACGATAGACCGTTGGCTGAGTCACTTTGATGTCTTTGACTTTAAGAAAACGGTTTTCACCGGTTTCTGGCACGAGACTGGCGAGCATCACGCACTGCTTATCAACGTACAGTAAGGCTTCATTACTTTGTTTGAGTAGCGCAATACTTTGGTAGCTTCGAACTTGGTCGTTGAATCCTGCGATTTCAATGATCAACCGCAGCTCTTTTTTATACTTGACGATTTGTCGTTGCTTGTAGGCTTGCAGAGACAGCAAAGAGCTCGAGAGCATGCGATTGCCATCGCTGAAAATCGCACGTTCATCATCGGTATAAATCTGGATCGCCTTAGTGGTTGTTGTCTCACACAGGTGAGCGAGCTGAGCGGCGCTTTCATGATTAAGCATCAAATCACAAGCCGGTTCAATGCGCTCTGGCAGAGCATGGGAGAGTTTTTGTTGATCGCACTCCGTGGTAATTGTGCCTTGTTGTTTATTGATCTCGAAGGCGTCAAAGGGGCGATAGATGTCTGCGATGTCTAAGAGGGTTTTGATATCATCCACTTGAAAGCGGTCATGGGCGTCGGCTTGAGAGAATGCCAGAAAGTCCAGATGCGCCGCAGACGCTTCTTTGGTGCGAATATAGATCAGGGCATCATCAACGGTAAGCGCTCGAAGTGTCGGGTAACGACGGTCTTCATCATAGTTGACCTCCAACTCGCTGCGTTTGTTTGCGTCCGTAAGACTCTTTTTCTTGTTCCAATATTCTTTAAAACTGCTGGCAGACATGGACCACTGCCCTGGTTTTAATTTCCAGGTGTTGTCGACGGGCAGAGTGACCATTTGAGGGTAGTCTTGTGTGCCACCGATTATCTGGCAGTACTCCTTAGTGATGTTACAGGTGAGATAAGCCTTGCTATCTCCTGACTTGATCGGAGCGAGTAAATAGTCAATATCTTGATGGTGATGGGATTCAAATGCGAGTAGTGGCATGGTGTCTCTCCTTAATTGGAATCAATACGTGAAGAAAAATAGTCTGACATGGGGGCAATGAGCCCTTGGGCAAGGATCGGGGTAGTGAGCATGATCACCAGTTTGGTGTCACCGGGGTCAATAATCTCGCGTAACAAACGATCAGAGGCTCGCTTGAACGCGGCTTCGACGAGCTCAAATTTGCCGCTTTTCAGGGTTTTTCGATTTTGGTGCAAAGTCAGAGTGGCTGGGCAGCGCTGAAAGGGGCCTTCATGGAAAAGCCGCTGATACGCGCTTTGTGTTTTTTTATTGCAGCGGCAGGTCCAACTCAACACCACGGTGGCGGGCGTGTTGTGAGAGAGAGTGACACGCACCGGCCCTAAGAGGGTCAGTGCCTTCTTGTCTTCTTTCGTCAACTGTAAATGAGACAGATGGTTTAAAGCATGCCATTGTTGACTCAGTCGCGAGAAATCAAACGGGGCGACTTTAGAGTTGGCGAGAGTGTGGCGATTGAGCAAGCGAAAACGGCCAAGTGATGTGTCGTTAAAAGTGCTCGGTACCCCTTTCGCCCATAAGTGATAAAACGCATTCGGTTCATGTGTCGAGAGGGGAGGTTGAGTGCATGCACCTTGTGAGCCTGCTTTTTTAGCACGTTGAGAGCATGAGCTCTGGGAGGCCTCAAGTGAGGATGCATTCAGCAGGCGAGAAAGCAGCTGAGCGTCGCGTAAGGCGGGTTGATACTGTTTTTTTTCTAACGGCTCGAGCAAGGCGTATTCTGGATCCAGCGTTTCCAGTACGCGAGCCACGTCATTGGAGCCGACGGGAATATCAAGCAAGTAGCGCAACATTGCTCTGTCCGTGGTTAATGAGGGGGAGCGAAGCAAGGGAAGGATCCGCTCCATACCATGGACGTAGTGTTTACGAGTCGTGGCATAGTAGGTGTGTCCGAGCTCTTTACCAATGATGTCCAGTAACGCACCATCATTGAACCAATCAAAGGGATTGCCCTCAATCCAAAAGTAAAACCGTGCCTCGCAGACCTCTTGGCTGAGCATAACGCGAGTGTCATGGTCACACACACCGTCATCGAGATAACGGTTGGGGCACTGATGCGCGAGATGCAGGCCTTGCATTAAAAGAAGATCGGCGCCGCTGTGTCTGAGATGATGAAATCGCACGCCTTTACCAAAATGCGCTTTTAATACTTGCGTCACAGGATAGAGATAGCGCTGCTCGCGTTGAGAGTAGCGTTCATTGAGCCAGCCAAGTAAAGGTACGTCGGGTGGGCATTGGTCTTTTAGCTTTAATAGAATGCGCAACAGTTTGGCGCTTGGGGCGCAGAAATAAGCGTGGACGAGGCGATGTTTTCCGCCTTTGGGGCCACCTTCATCCGTCGTGGTGATGTGAAGATCAAAGCGCTGCTCGTCGACGGTGCAAGGGGCAATGTCACAGAGTCTAAGGCGAAGGACTTCCCCACGACGAAGTGCACCATAAAAGCCAAGCAAGACGGCCACACTGGCAAACAGGCGCTGTAGGGGATCGCCTTTCGCACAGTTGAGAAGGGTGTCGATCGTTTGATGGATCTGTCCAACCTGCAATCGGCAAGGGTCGACCAAAGCGGGAAGGGTCGGTTTTTCAAACTGCGAGAGATCCAAGTGGTCAGTCAGCGCTTGGTGTGCCATGTGTTGGAGAAAGGTATACAAATGAATGGTATTGCTGGTGCCATTGAGGCGTTTGAACTGTTCATGGCCCCAAGCATGAAGTGAGTCAGGTGAGAGCGCTTCCTGGAGACTCAGTGGGGAAAGGCGTTTATAGAAATTGGTGTATCGCTCAATGCTGGCGGCAGGGAGGCGATCTTTTTGAACGCCGCCGTCTTCAAATAAGGACAAGGTACGCGTGTAGAACAGCCATGGGAGGAGATTACCCTC
The DNA here is from genome assembly GCF_900089835.1 of Vibrio thalassae. Taxonomy (GTDB): domain Bacteria; phylum Pseudomonadota; class Gammaproteobacteria; order Enterobacterales; family Vibrionaceae; genus Vibrio; species Vibrio thalassae. The sequence continues at coordinate 18,456 of NZ_OANU01000073.1, forward strand.
TAAATAATGCGGCGGTGAAGGCTTTTGTGCGCGTTTTCCTCGGTAGTATTTGATGAGCTGAGTATGAGGCCAGATAAGGCGAGTGGACGCACAGGGCTGAGCGGGGTCTATATTTTGTTTTTGCCCAGCGTTCGGTGGCTGAAAAAACAGGTTTGAGTCTGCAAGGGGCGGGGTCGCAGTACGAATGGACGACAGCGTGGCCACATGGCGCATGGGATCGGACAAGTCACGCAGCAGCGGTGCAGGAACGTTATCACGATAATGCCAAACGCATAAGAAGGTTTGATGCCATTGAGCTACCCCTTGTGAGGGGAGGTAATACGGCGCATGTTCACACCAACGGTTGAGCTGCTGGCATAAATACTGGGTGGACAAAGAGACTGAGTCGGAAGATAAAGAGCGGTAAAAGTCGGACAGAACGCGATAGGCAAACAGTGATAAGGGATAACGAGTAAAGCTTGGGTGCTCGGGACTGTCATAGACAGCGATGGGTTTAGGATGAGGCACTTTCAGCGTAAATTGCCCTTCAAAAAAGGCGATAGACGACGGCTCGGATAATACCTTGACCCAATAGGACAGAGGGAGGGGGGCGACGTCTAGGTTCATGACCAAAAGCACCCAGCCGATGTCGTGCCATCGCTCTTGTGTAAACGTTTGTCGTTGCTGCGTGTATAGCGTATGGAGTTGACCGGCGCTGTGACTGTGTTTGAGTATTGACAGCATCCATTGCATCGCACGATCTTCATAGTCGGCTTCTTTCTTTTCGGGTAATTGCCATTCACAGACGGATTTTAAATAAAACAGGACATCATCACGGGCATGAAGAAGCGCGCGTCGTCGCCCACTGGGCACAGTGGCAATACGGGCGTTGAGGGTATTGAGTGCATCAAGGGGTAACTCTCGTGTGGGCAGAGAAAGGGCGCTGATAGCGGTGCATATCCAGTCTAGGTTCGGTATATCGGCGCACTCGACACCGGTTTCTTGGTGGTAGTGGCGAATACGACGCCCGTTAAAATGATCATGCATCGTCTTTCGCCTTCGTATGCGTGAGCGAAGGCAATCGCAAATAGCTGGGGAGCGCGTTTAAAAATCGCGTCAGTTTATGCTGCTTAGCGAGGTAGATGGCATCGCTACCCAGTTGTTCACCATAGGTGGCGTGTCCCATCAGTCGGTCAATGTCGACAGTGGTGAGCTCAGCGTTCGGAGTATTCAGCGCATGTTGAGCAAAAAAATGTCGCAGTTGATAGGGAACCGCGCTGCAATGTGGGTTGGCCTTTGACCACCACGTGTTCATAAATGCTCGAAGTGATCTTGCGCACAGTGGAACACAAAGGTCGGCGTCATTCACTTCAAACCATAAATAAGAATGTTCGGTCATGGTTGGGATGCGAAGCTGAAGTTGATGTTGAAACTGGCTCAGACGCAGCAGTGCATCGCGCAGGTAATCGCAGAGCCAAACCGAGCGATAGCGACCTTTATCGAAGATAATGGCAAAGCGATGATCAAAACAATATTGACGCTCAATTGAAATGGCATGAGTGGGGCGTGCACTGGTCAGCACGATAAACAAAAGCGCCAGTTGATTGGTTAAAAAATTATGGAGTGTTTTGAGCGATTCCAGTGAGTGAGTGGGCCCATTGAGTTTTTGGGCTTGCTGCTCGAGGAGGTGAAAGAAGCGGCGAACCGCTTTCACATCGAGCTGTCTGGAAGAGCCGATGACGACGGGAGGGATCGGCGTATAGTTTTTGGTGGCTTTTGTGAGTTGCAGGTGAAATGACTCGATGAGGGCGGGCTGCTCTAAGTAGGGCTGCAGTTGAGTGCGGTGAGCCAATAACGGCTGCGTATTTCGAGTGACAGGCAGCGCCGGGCTAAGCAGTGGTAGAAAGCAAGCGGGCAAGGCACGCGCGAGTCGGTCTAGATAACGATTTTGCGCCCAAAAGAGATCATAACGGATTTGATTGCTGTTTCGTGTTTGATACGCAAAGGCGCTGTGATGGGAGATGTGTTTCCCTTGAAGGCTGATGTATTTGCTGGTGATGGGCAAGGTGGGATCGCACCGTACCATGGTCTGGAAGTATCGATAAAACGTATCACGCCGCACCAGTGGACAGCCCAGTAGCGCAACTGGGGTGCGCCATTTGGTGTGAAGAAATGCGATAAATTGTGTTTTTTCATTCGCGCAGAGGTGGAGTGAATGGTCACCTGTTTGCATGTGTGACAGTGCCTGGTAAAACCAGGGATTTAAAGCGGTAGGCATGGGTTGCCAGTGCCATTGGAGGCCAGAACGAGTGAGATAAGGCTGAGCGTATTCCACCCAAGAAGGGTTGTTACGCCTCACTCGGCGAAGTCGATGTGGCCCACATGGCTGAGTCCCGCTGACGAAGCAGAGATCCGGCAGATCGCGTTCATGTTGGCACGCTTCGATGTTACCGGTGATCCATAGGTATAAAAACATCAGCAGCGCTCGATCGTAAGCATCAATGCGATCGCTCTGGGTGGGTTTAAATCGCTGTTTGAGTCGGATAAGCGCCGCCACTAATTTGAAAACATGGGAACGAGCATTGGGGGGAACGCTACCGCTGCTTTTCAAGCGATGATGAATTTTAATGATGTCAGACATCGCAAGACTCCTTGTGAGACGCAGGCGTTGTCGTGGTTATGCGTATCGCTGAAGGATTCACATTGGCAAGCTTAGCCAGTGTGGATTTTTTAGGATAAGTGACGTTGAACGGCGAAGGGGTGGTTTTTGCTGCCGCCAGTCGCTGTGCAAGTTGTGACAATGTGGTGGTCTTGACGCGATGATGGAGGGCTGGCCCCGTGAGCATGAGAGTGGGTATTGCTTGCAAAGGATCGTCATAAAGACGCAGTGTGACGTTGAGATGTTGGGCATAAGGATGGCATTTAATGAGCTCAAATAACGGTACGGGCATTAAAAGTTGATAAGGGTCGGTTTGACCGGAGAGCGAGACGGGGAGTATCAAAGCGTCGAGAAGGGTGGCGATCTGCTCATCATGTAATGGAGTCAGAGTGTCGTGGGAACCAAGCTCAAAGCGCTCGCGGCGAAGCAGCAATTTCGTCAAAGGATGATAATCATAACGAAACTGAGAAAGTCGTACCTGTTTGATAGCGGCGATAAGCACACTCCTTGTGGTCGCGGTTTTGGTCAGATCAGAGATATAAATACTGTATATAGTATATTTTGATGCCTTTGTGTCTACATCTTGTGGTTTATTATAGGTGTCAATGGACATATCACGTCAAGAGGTGAGTGGCGAATAATGGAGCAATAACTGTGCTGCCGATCGCATAATCGAACAAAAAACCGTCTTGATAATGAGACTGGCAGGCAAAAGTGGGCATGTGAGGGGGTGTTGAGCACACACTGTGATTATGCCTGCGGGTAGGCCTGGTATCGAAGTGGCATCGACGTGGTGTCGACGATGGGATCGGGAGATGAACCGGTGAGGAAGGGAGCATGAAAACGATGGGGCAAAAAATTGACGCGTACGTGGCGTGGTGTGAGCGTCATCTTGTGCGCATTGCGTATGTCGGCGGGGTGGTGGTGAGCCTCGTGACGGTCCTGCTGAATCTGGGGTAACACCCTATGTGGGAACACCGTGGTCGCGATGACGCCCAGAGGCGCCCCGTTTATTCAATGGGCGGTCACCAAAGCCGGCGCCATTTTTCATGGGAACAAAACACCGAGCATATCCCTTCTTTAATGCCCGATGAGCGACCTTCTGTTCAATCGTCTGATATTAGCAGCGTTGTGATCTTGATAGAGAGTCAGGTTATCGCGGTGTGATAGATTTTTGGACTAAGAACGTTCTTTGTTTTTGCTGAAAAATCGACAAAATTCTCGTTGAAAATGGTGCAAAAATGCATCATTCGAACTCAGGTTTTTGAGTGCTATATGTCGCGATTGGTCATTTTTAGAGCGGGTGTTTTATCTGTTAAATTGGACGTCTAGATGGCTTATTTGAGTGTGTTCCCAATAGTTAAATAAAAGGTGTCTTGATAGTGATATTTGAAGGAAAAATGGGCCTATGGCTTTTCATTGAACGCTTAATACGATTAAGCCAGTGGGTCTCGTAGTGGTGTCGAATACCGTGATGGTACTCAGTACGACAAGTCAATGTAACTGCCGTTTTTTTTGGCGCTTTTTCTTTTCTGGAAGCTGGAAGCGGCAAGAGCGAGCCACTAAGTTGGCCACTGTGCTGAACGCTGTCTCAAATGGTCTTTGTGAGTTGTGATAATGTCTCATGCTGAAATGGATTTCAGATCTCTACAAAAGGTCATGGGTGATCAGGAGTCAATTTAACCTATCCTAATTACGTGTTAATCCAATTAACACGTCACGGACGATATGTTAAAAATTCTAGAAATAATTAACCTATACACTTTAACTGTTAGTTTAGATTACCCACAATGCACTACATGTTAGTTTTTAACTAAAAAATTAACCTATCAAACCAAGTACACTACGCTAGGTAATTGAATGTTTAATCCAGAAGTTCCTTACGATATCCCTCCGCTACCTGTCGATGGTATAGAGACTGTAAAAATCCTGAAGAAAGTGACACCTGCCGCGAGAGCACTATCCGCGTTGAATCAGGTTACTAGGCTTCTCGCCAACCAAAACCTATTGGTTAACCTAATCCCAATATTAGAATCGAAGTCGAGTTCTGAAATTGAAAATATTGTGACTGAGTTGAAGGCTCAGGTCTGATTTAGGTAGTAAATCAGGCTCTATCTGTAACGGAACAAAATCAGGAGCGGACGACTTAGAGGGAAGTTGCTTGCGCCAGTCATTGATCTGGGTGGTGCAGATCCGTAGTGCTTTGGTCACGTGACTGATCGGATATTCTTCAAGCAACTTGAGTGCTAAGCAGCGTAGTTCATCGGGGATGCTGGCATGTTTATTAATAAGAGTTTGTCGCCAGTGCTCAAAGTCAGCAGTGGCCTGAATCAGGTTTTTCTGGTTTTGCATGGTGCCGCAGCCTTCCTTATGTTGGATAAGCACTTAGTAAACCAAAGCTGGCGAGTTAAGTTGAGCTATGCTGCCGTAAGCTCACCATATATTTCGTATCTACCAGCAATAATTCTCGGCTGCTTCGCTCTGAACGATATTTAGTCAACGCTTGTATCATGGTGCGCAACGGGCTACACTTCTTTCTATGATAAAAAGCTTCAAACATAAGGGTCTCAAAAAGTTCTATGAGACTGGCAGTAAAGCTGGGATACAAGCAAAACATGAGCGTAAGCTCAGAGTGCAGTTAGCAGCCATAGATACTGCAACTATCGTTGACGATATTGATTTGCCGGGTTTCAAGTTACACCCATTGAAAGGTGACAGAGATGGTATTTGGTCAATTACAGTTAACGGTAACTGGCGCATTACTTTCGAGTTCGTCGACGGCAATGCATATATCTTGAACTATGAGGATTACCACTAATGAGTATGCATAACCCTCCACATCCAGGTGAGTTCATCCAGGATATTTACATGGAGCCCTTTGGCTATAGTTGCCGCTTTGTTGCAAAGCAGCTTGATGTGTCTCCTTCAACTCTGAACCGAGTGTTGAAAGGGCAAAGTGCGGTGTCTCCTGAAATGGCTTTACGTTTATCTAAAGCACTTGGTCGCACTCCAGAAAGTTGGCTAACGCTGCAAGATAATTACGATCTCTGGCAAGCTAAACAAAATGTAAACTTGGCGAAAGTACACACGATTAATTTTGCTCTGGCGACATAGATGTAGCAAATAAGGATTAAGCGCGGCTAAGTCGGTGCCGAAGAACTGATAGAGCTTGCGAATGAAGTGATAACCGACACGCCAGAAACCGCGTTGAGTTATTACTCGCGGGTGGTGTGTGCCACGATTGAGCGAACCAATAATGGCGCCTACGAACAAGCCCTGCGCTATCTACAATCTCTCGAAAAGAGGTTGGCGTACTCACCAGAGATGACTGCACGCTTCAACGCCGAGGTTTACCGTATCGCGCAATTGTACAAGCGAAAAAGAAACATGTTCGCGCTGTTCAAGCAGCACTATGCACATTGTTAAATGGTGACAGCAGAATCATGATGGTTCAAACTACTATGCCATGTTAGCCCCAATGCGTTTCTATTGTGACGATTTATGAGTAATGACCCCCAACTTGCCCAGATCGAGCTTACCGCTTTACAAACCAATGCCTTACTGGCCATCGTGCTCAGTGTCAGTCGCCGTCGCAGCGATGTCTATCTGTCATACGTCAACCTGACCTCTAAGAATGAGTCGACTATTGAGTTTAATCAGGTCATCAGTGAGCTTCATTCTCTTGGTTTGGTTCGATTGGTTAACGGCGAGAGGGAGGGCTTTATTCATTTTAGTGCGCAGGGCCTGAGCTTTTCGATTGTGGTTTGTGAGCAAGAAAGTTATCGAGTGGAAAGGCGTATCGAGTTAGCGGTGCGTGCGCCCGGAGCTCATTATGCACGTTTTATTGCCTCCGGTTTTTCTCGTAATCATTACTACAGCCTCCAAACTAACTCAGAACTGAAGGAGCAGAGCGTTAATGATGGCCTACTGCTACTCAGTCAAAGCTCGCTGTTGTGGCGGCTAGTCCAAACTGTCGAGGTCGCCACTGGGTATGGTGACTACTTTCTGCAAACGTGGCTGGACTTAATTGCCGGCGCACACTGTCCAAGCGTCTACCAATCGCTCACAGCGGCGCTTCCGAATCATGTTAAAGCTAGGCTGCCGGTCCATGTTGTGGGGGATGCCCCGCTGTTTTCTAACAAACCGAAAGACGCGGCGCATTTTTTAAGCAAGCTTGATGTGGGGTATTTAGAAACCCGGGCTCAGCGTTTTTCGATTAATCATCATACGCGCCCTAGCTTATCTTCGTTGATTGATCTTTTTATTGTTCGAAACTTGCAGCCCGAACAAGCGAGTGAGCTGGTGGCTCAATATCAGGCGCTGCCATTGGCTGAGCGATATGCGCTTGGTTTTTACTCATGGGAGAGAGAGCTTCAGTATCTTTTGATGAGCGATGATGAGCTCGCCGAGCTGTTTTTCGATGCCAATATGTGGCTTGAGTCGTTGGTGGCTGATGAAAAAGTAAAGTGGGGGCGATTAGTCTTAGAGCTGCTACAAATGTGTCGAGTTAACGATAGGCCTGAGTTGTCGGCGTTTTTTGAGCAGTTGGCAGCGCATGCATTGACACAGCATATCCTCGCATTGACGCCAACGTTTAACCTGATGCGTATGGGACAGCTGCTTTTAAGGCACCTTACCAACCTGGAGTTAATGATTGATAAGCCAGATAGTTGGGATTTGTGGGTAAGAGATGTTGAAAACTTATTTAATGTCGAGATGCTGGTTGGTGATGAACGCGTAGCTTGGGTGCTCAACGACGATAACAGCGTCTGTGCAAAAATGCAGAAAAAAGGCAAAAAAGGTTGGAGCCGAGGCCGGCAGGTGACGCTTCAAAACCTTAAATACAGCCACTCAGAGCTGCTCTCGGAAAGCGACATTGCGTTAATTGCCTATTTCGAGCGAGATCCCTACGGCTGGCGTGATCAGTATGTGTTATCCAAGGCATCGTTAAGCCTGCTATCTCGGGCAAACAATGTCTTGGATCAGCAAGGTCTTCCAGTGTCTATCGTGCCAGAGCCTTCTTTGCTGGTGGTGGGGGAGTGTGATGGCTTGCTTAGTCTCGAGTGCTTCCCCGAGAGAGAGCGTTCGGAGTTAGAGGTGCTTAAAGAGAGAGCTCCGGGGATCTTAACTTTTGACGCGACCTCCGACAAGGTAAAGCGCTTCTTCACTCTATCTGAAACCATGCCATCGGTGCCGGCAGGGTATGTGGATAATTTGATCCCACTGCTTGGTAGCGATATTGATTGGTATAGCTCGTCTGAGCAAAAGGGCAATATTGATGTTGGTGTATGGGATAAGCGTCCGCACCTGTGGTTGAACTTAGTGGACGGTCAGCTTGAGCTATCGATTGAGCATCAGTCTCTGAAAGGGACGGTACGTGTGCCGTCGGCAAGCGGAGAGCGCTGGGTTCACCAAGATGGGAAGACATGGTTTGAGCGCGATCTTGAGCAAGAGAAGGCACAGTTGGCAAGTCTGTGTAAGGCGTTAGGTATTAAAAATCGCAAGGTGATCAGCTCGGTTGTGATCTCTGAAGATCTCGCTGAGCTGCTGATCGCTATTGATGCATTGGATGATGTGCCTGTGCACTGGCATGCTCATAGCAGGCAAGTGAAGACCATTAATGCCCAAGATGTGGATCTCGAAATCAACCAAAAAGGTGATTGGTTTGGTCTTTCTGCTGAGGTGGTGCTTGATGGTGGCTTGGTCTTGGATCTGCAGCGTCTATTGGAGTCACGGCGTACGGGCTATATTGAAATCAAAGAACAAAACTTGACGCTGCTTGTTAATGAGGCACTGCGTAAGCAACTGGCGCTCCTTGATAGCGTGCTCAATGATGAGCTTGAGGTAAACAGCAAGATGGCGTATCCACTACAGAAGTTAGTGGAAACCATGTCAATCAGCAGTGACCAAGGTTGGCAAGCGCTTGAGCGGGAGTGGGCGAAGCCTATTGAGTTAGCTCCTCAATGCTTGGAGGTACTGCGTGATTATCAACGCACCAGTGTCCACTGGGCGATTCACCTGTTAACCCACGGTTTTGGGGCTTGCCTAGCCGATGACATGGGCCTAGGTAAAACCCTTCAAGCGCTGAAGATCATCGAGCATTTTAGTTCATTAGGGCCAAGTTTAGTGGTATGCCCTAAATCGGTGCTGCTCAACTGGCAGCAAGAAAGTGCGCGTTTTACGCCGGCATTATCGATCCTTGATTTGGAGGCCTGTGATGATCGCCCTCAGATGCTGGCACAAGCAAAGGCGGGCGAGGTTGTGGTGATGAGCTATGGCATGGTGACTCGCCTAGCGAAAGAGCTTGCCGAGGTTGAATGGCAGAGTGTGGTGCTTGATGAGGCGCATCAAATCAAGAACCCTAACGCGCAGCGTACCAAGGTGTTAGTCAATCTCAATGCAGAGCGCCGTCTTACTCTATCGGGTACGCCGGTGGAAAACCATCTGGTTGAACTTTGGAGTCAGTTTTCGTTCCTAAACCCAGGCTTACTAGGGGCGCTCAAACAGTTTAAGGCTAAGTATGGTCAGGCTTCAAAGAATGCTGAGGATATGCTCAGACTGCGGGCGCTCGTTAGCCCATTTATTATGCGCCGCGTGAAAAAAGAGGTGTTGACGGAATTACCTGAAAAAACCGAGCTGATACATCATATCGAGCTGAGCGCGAAAGAGCGCAGTGCCTATGAGGCAGTGCGACAAGATTCTCTGCGTATCAGTGAGACGCTCAATGGTGGCACAACGATTAAGTTGTTTGCGGCATTGACGCGCTTGCGTCAGGTATGCTGCGACCCACATTTGGTGTTTGATACCATGTCAGAAACAAGTAGCAAACTCAAAGAAGCGCTGCATATAGTACATGAAGCGCTTGAAGGTGGGCACAAGGTATTAATCTTCAGCCAGTTCGTGCAGTTACTGAAGCGATTTGCCGCTCTACTCGAGGCCGAAGCGTTGGCGTTCAGTTATTTGGACGGTCAGTCAAGTACCAAGCAGCGTAAACAGGCCATTGAGGACTTTAAGTCGGACAAGCATGCGCTTTTCCTTATTAGTCTTAAGGCGGGTGGCTCTGGGCTTAACTTAACTGAGGCTGACACCGTTATCCACCTCGACCCTTGGTGGAACCCTGCTGTGGAAGATCAAGCCAGTGATCGAGCTTACCGCATGGGGCAAACCAATCCGGTAACGGTATATCGCCTTGTTGCAACGAACACCATCGAGGAGAAGATCATTCAACTGCATGAGGATAAAAGAGACTTGGCAGATAAGGTGTTGTCTGGTCAGTCTGAAGCCAGCCACCTCAAACCAGAGGTGCTGTTGGACCTGCTTAGCAGTGACTAAGATCCACTTTTAAGCGAGCGCTGTTGGGGGGGGAAGTGCGATGGTAACGCAACACAAACAGAACAAAAAGCAGACGAAAGCACAAAAGAAAGCGCGGGCAGCGGCCAAGCGCGAGCGCCAAAGGAAGTACCGAATGGTTATGATCAATGGCAAACAAAAACGTGTCAAGCGAGAGCCGACGATTGATGGGATGTCTGTTGATGAGTTTATTTTAGCAAATGCCAACGCCATCTTTTTGCATGAGATGGGCGCTTGGGAGCTGATGAGGGACAATAACTCAAGCTTTGTGGCGGAGCTCGATGATGTCATTGATGAAGACAAGCTGTTTCAAGACCCTCCTTGTTAACTCAAGAGCGTCACTCGTCTCCATATCCTTTTTATGTAAACGCGACTCTTTGAGTGCCTCCTCACTCGCAAATTGAACTTTGCCTCACGCCAATGGCGGTGCTGCTTCTTATGCTCAACAACGCCACAGAGCAGGAGGCAGCATGCTATTCATCACTAACCGCACACCTAACCAGTCTGCGCGTTCTAGGAAGAACAGGTCCGTTTATTTTTTTGAAGAACCCTTTTTTATCCAATGGACTGCCTAGTGGCACTTTTCCAGAAACAAGAGCGGGTATTACTTCCTTATAAACAAAAAGAAGCCCTCGGCGAGGGCTTGAAAAACACTCAGAAGTTTTGTGCTCTTAGTTGCAGAAGTAAGAGACAAAATTGATAATATAGTCAATAGTATCTTGTGTCATATAGTGTTTTGGAAGCTGGGGTGGAAATCACATTTTTATTTCGCTTGAAAGCGTAACAATAAGAGGAACACAACCCTTTGTAGACAGGGCTGTGTTTTAAGTAACGGACTTTTCTGTTAAATCAAAGCACATTCGTCTCAATCACAGCTTCCTTTCCCTGTATCTTCCGTATGAAGCGCGTGATTTTCCACGCATAAGACAGACACAATGCATAGCCAATAAAACAGGCAATAAACATATAGAACATCACGGGCTCTGAGATCTGCTTAATCTCACCGTAGATACCGAAACCCGTAAGCATAGAAGCAAGCAGACATATGACAGCAAGCGTCTGTCTTGAACTTAACCCTAGACGTTGGAAGATATGATGAAGATGTTCACGATCGGGTTTGAATGGTGAGTCACCACGTTTCACTCTACGGATCATAATCGCTGCCATATCCATCAGTGGCAACGCAATTAACCAAAGCGCAGTTACAGGCCTCATTAATGGTTCACTGGCGTCTTGACTCGCGCTAAGCAACAGCCAAATGACGGTAAAACCAATCATCATACTGCCCGCATCGCCCATAAAGACTTTGCGCTGTGGCCCCAACAATCCCAGATTCATCGCGATGTAAGGGAGTATTGCTGTGATAAACACAATACAGAGTAACGTTAAGGTAGCGTGATCGTTACTATGGAGTAGCCAACCTAACGCTCCGAGGGTGACAATTGAAAGCCCACCTAACAGACCATCAATACCATCCACCATGTTGAACGCATTGATAGCACCAATCACGGCCAGAATAGTAATTAATACGGCGAATCCCCCTAAATCCACATGTCCTGAGCCAAACATATCGCCTAATGTAGCGAGCTCTAAACCTGCAAAATGCATCATCGCAAGTGAGAGCAAGGCTTGAACGATCATACGACTCTTGAAGCTAATATCGTATTTGTCATCCAATGCACCAAGCAAGGTCAGCAACGAGATGGAAGCAAGAAATAACCCAGAATCTTTCAGATCGTGTTCAAAGAGGCTGAGGGTGAGAGTGACGGTGATGCAAATGGAAATCCCACCGACTAGAGGGATCGCGCCGCAATGGCGTTTTCGAGCGTTAGGTTTATCGACTAGACCGATATGCCTTGCGATTCGTCGGTTCACAAGTAGCGTGCAGAACGACAAGATGAACACGAAAGATAATAAATACAACATGAAGAGCCACTGACAAACTAAGTGAGAAAATAGGATTTTTTTATTGAGTTATTGTTAAAAATTCTACCGTAAATTTGACCGTCTATGAAGCGAGAAAAAGCGGATGGATCTCTCTTTTTGTTAAATTGCCTTGATAATCACTAGCGGTGAAGAGTACCAACCAGTGCGGCGCAGCCCACATTATTGCGGAGTAGATGTTATTAAAGCGTTCGTATTACTTGTATTGAACAGGCTCGAGAGCCTTTTTGCCACGTTGCTCTTTTTTGAGTAAACGTAAGTAGGCGGTAAGGTGCCAAACTTTACTGAGCAGCACGTAATAAACAGCGAAACAAAGAAGAAATCCATAGAACATGGCAGGCTCTGAAATATTGTGGATCTCTCCATAAACACCAAAAAGTGCACAGCATGCCGCAATAGCGCATATGATCAAAAGTGTTTGTTTACGATCAAATCCGATGCGTTGCAAAATATGATGCAAGTGCTCTCTATCTGGAGTCATGGGAGACACGCCACGTTTCATGCGTCTCGCCATTATCGCCACCATGTCCATCAATGGAACGGCGATGAGCCAAAGCACAGTGACTGGCCTAATGGTTTCGTAAGCTGTCCATTTATACCAAAACAGAGTGTCCGTTGTGTTTGAGCCTGGTTGGCTTATCGTGAATAACAACCAAATCGCTACAAACCCGAGCACCATACTTCCAGCATCACCCATGAACACCTTTCTCGCGTTACCTAGCCAACCCAGATTCATGGCAATATAAGGCAGTAGCGCGGCGATCATGGCGCCGCAAAATAGTGCGTGTAGTGGGTTGTTAACTAAGGTAAATAAAACACCTAGGCTAGCAAAGGTAATGCAGGCTATGCAGCCAAGTAACCCATCCATGCCATCCATCATATTAAACGCGTTGATTGCGCCAATCACAGCAACAATGGTGATGGGCAACGCTAACCACCCCAGTTCCGTGTAACCAAAACCAAACGCATTGCCGAAACTTAACAGCTTAATATCGGTCGAGAACACGACCAACGCCGTAAGGCAGGATTGAACAGAAAGGCGCAGTTTGCTGGATAAGTCGTACTTGTCATCAATTACCCCCATGATAAGGACGACCAGTATCGAAGCGATGAGAACGGACTCATATGGAAGGCTCTCTGATGAAGTGAGCAGATAACCCAATATGGCGAGAGTGACAGCAATACCCCCAACGAGCGGTACTAGCCCCGAGTGACGTTTTCTTGCATTTGGCGCATCGACTAGGCCGACGTGTTTGGCTACTTTGGTGAACACGAAGAGAAAAAGCAGCGCTGAGGCACTGACGCTAAAAAGTTCCAACATAATACCAACATCCATTGTTGTGTTTTTCGCTACCCAATTGACATTGCTTTTTGGTAGGGGGGGGTACGAGATTTAGAGCGCACCCAGGAAGTTGTAGTACGGAAAATCTAGGGTAAATATGACCTTGTCACAAGAGAACAATGGACAATGGGATGCTTTAGCAGACCTAAGCTACCGACATATTTATAATGTTTAAAAATAAAATCAGGGAGTTATGGAACCGTATGCTTTTTTGGCTGATTTTGTAAAGACGTGATCTTGATCAGCCTTTCTGTTCTGGAACGAATTGAGAACAGCCGACCCGCCTACGTGGTGTGACCTTGAGATTGGCCACAGGTGGGTTTAGTTCGAGATGAATCATTGCAGATTAATTATTTTGTCGGAAATGGTCATAATTTTGTAATGTTGAAGAGCGTCAAACTTTCGTCATAACGATGATATCAAGAGAAAGATGCATGGTTAAACGATAACTTTTTTACTAAACAATGCGCGGATAAGTGGAAATTTGTAGTGAAAAAAAGCCATATGAATACTTTTCACTCATAAAAAAACAGTCGATAGAGCAACTTAGTAGCATAAATGCTTTTACGCTCAACCTGATGTCAGTGGTAGTCGTTAGCCGTGCAACCTTCTTTTCCCTCATACAATAAACCGCCTGTGCCGTTAGTTTCCAGTCTAATGGAGGCTGAATTTCTCATCTTTGGTTTGTCAGGTATGCTATCGCAGTTGAACTTGGTTTCCTATATACTCTTCGCAAATTATCTTTGTGGTGCTACGTCATAAGGACTTATCTCATAACATAAAGGCTTAGCTTTTGAGGGCTTGACTCAAGGGCGGTAGCGTATTCAATTTTAAGGAATATTTGATGAAACTACTTGTTACTGGTGGCGCAGGGTTTATTGGCTCTGCGGTCGTTCGTCATATTATCAACGACACTTCAGATGAGGTTGTTAATGTCGACTCCCTAACTTACGCAGGTAACCTGGAGTCGCTTGAGGATATTCAATCCAATGAGCGCTATGCGTTTGAGCAGGTTGATATTTGTGATCGAGCAGCATTGGATCGAATTTTTGCAGAGCATCAACCTGATGCTATTATGCACCTAGCCGCTGAGTCTCACGTTGACCGCTCTATCGATGGTCCTGCTGCGTTTATTGAAACCAACATTGTTGGTACCTACACGTTATTGGAAGCGTCACGTGCTTACTGGAATACGCTAAATCAAGATAAGAAAGAAACCTTCCGTTTCCACCATATCTCGACCGACGAAGTGTATGGCGATTTAGAAGGTACTGACGACTTATTTACAGAAGAGACATCGTACGAGCCGTCATCGCCATACTCGGCTTCAAAAGCATCGAGTGATCATCTGGTTAGAGCATGGCTAAGAACGTATGGTCTGCCAACAATTGTAACAAATTGCTCTAACAACTACGGCCCGTATCATTTCCCTGAAAAACTTATCCCATTAATGATCTTGAATGCGTTAGATGGAAAATCACTGCCTGTTTATGGTGATGGAATGCAGATCCGCGATTGGCTATTTGTAGAAGACCATGCAAGAGCGCTCTACAAAGTAGTCACTGAGGGCAAAATTGGTGAAACCTATAATATTGGTGGTCACAATGAGAAGGCGAATATCGAAGTCGTTAAGACTATTTGTTCTCTGCTCGAAGAACTGGTTCCAAATAAACCAGCGGGTGTTAACGCTTATGAGGAACTAATCACTTACGTGACAGACCGACCAGGACACGATGTCCGTTATGCTATTGATGCATCAAAAATTGAACGCGAGTTGGGCTGGAAACCAGAAGAAACGTTTGAGACTGGCATCCGGAAAACGGTGGAATGGTACCTGAACAATAAACAGTGGTGGAGCCGTGTATTGGATGGTTCATACAGTCTTGAGCGTTTAGGAGCAGAGAAATAAGATGAAAGGTATTATTTTAGCTGGTGGCTCCGGTACTCGTCTCTACCCACTGACTCGTGGTGTATCAAAGCAACTCTTGCCTGTATACGACAAACCGATGGTGTTCTATCCAATATCAACACTTATGTTAGCGGGCATTCGCGATATCCTCATTATCACTACTCCAGAAGACCAAGAAGGCTTTAAGCGCCTGCTTGGAGATGGAAGTGATTTTGGTATTAATCTGGAGTTTGCGGTTCAACCTAGCCCAGATGGTTTAGCTCAAGCCTTTATAATTGGTGAAGAGTTTATTGGCAATGATTCAGTATGCTTGGTCCTTGGAGACAACATCTTCTACGGCCAAGCGTTCAGTAAGCAATTGCAAAATGCTCGAGAGTTGACAGCCAAAGGGCTTGCAACAGTATTTGGCTATAAAGTAAAAGACCCTGAACGATTTGGTGTTGTCGAATTCGATGCTGAGATGAAAGCGATTTCGATAGAAGAAAAGCCAGTTGAACCAAAATCTGATTATGCTGTTACAGGTTTATACTTTTACGATAATCGTGTAGTTGAAATGGCTAAGCAAGTTAAGCCATCAGAGCGTGGAGAGCTAGAGATTACCACGTTAAATGAGATGTACCTAAATGATGGCTCTTTGAATGTTGAACTACTTGGACGTGGTTTTGCTTGGTTAGATACGGGGACTCATGAAAGCCTTCATGAAGCGTCCTCTTTTGTTCAGACAATTGAGCATGTTCAAGGTCTAAAAGTAGCTTGTCTCGAAGAGATCGCTTGGCAGAATCAGTGGCTTCCTGATGAACAGCTGATAGAAATAGCGAAACCTATGCTTAAAAATGAATATGGTCAGTATTTAAACCGTCTTGTCACGGAAAAGAAAAAGAGAGCAGCCAAATAATGAAGATCTTAATTACGGGCTGTCACGGACAGGTCGGATACTGTCTAGTTCAACGTCTAAACAAACGAACAGGTGTTGAGGTTATTGCTTATGACCGAGAAGATTTAGATATTACGAATTCAGAGCAAGTCAGTACGATTATTGCTCAGCTAAAACCCAGTGTCATTATTAATGCTGCAGCTCATACTGCTGTAGACAAAGCTGAAACTGATATCGACCAGAGTTATGCCATTAATTATGAAGGTCCTCTTTATTTAGCCAAAGCGGCAAAAGCAATCGATGCGTTACTGCTACATATTTCGACTGACTATGTCTTTGATGGTACTAAGCAAGATCCTTACAACGAAAATGATGTTACAGGTCCCCAAGGCGTTTATGGAAAGAGTAAGTTAGCTGGAGAGCAGGCGGTAGAAGAGCATTGCTCCCTTTATGCAATTTTGCGTACCGCTTGGGTATTTGGGGAAGTTGGAAACAACTTCGTCAAGACTATGTTGAAACTTGGAGCGGATAGACCAGAATTGGGTATTATTGGAGATCAGTTTGGTGGTCCAACTTACGCAGGTGATATTGCAGATGCGCTTATCGTCATGATGGACAAGTTTGCTGAATCCAATAGCGATCTTTCAGGTGTCTACCACTTTTCGGGTGCTCCTCATGTTAGTTGGTATGAATTTGCTTGTGAGATCTTTTCGCAAGTACAAGTTCACAATGTCTTGAAGAGTGTTCCAAAAGTAAACGAGATAACAGCAGAACAATACCCACTTCCTGCACCAAGACCTGCCAACTCGCGATTAGATTGCAGCAAAATAGAGTCTGTATTCGGAGTAACACCGAGTGATTGGAAATTCGCATTGACCAATATTGCGGAATACAAACAATGAAAGTAATTGATACTAAAATCCCAGATGTAAAAATCATAGAACCACAAGTATTTGGCGATGAACGTGGTTTTTTTATGGAAACATGGCAACAAAAGAAATTTGAACAGCTAGTAACTGGAGGGGAACCAACAGTCTTTGTTCAAGATAATCACTCTAAATCAAAGAAAGGAATATTAAGAGGCTTACATTACCAAACAAAAAATACTCAAGGTAAATTGGTAAGAGTTGTATCAGGAGAAGTTTTCGATGTCGCAGTTGATATACGCAAAAATTCGTTGACATATGGCCAGTGGGTAGGGGTTATTCTGTCAGAGACGAATAAACGTCAGCTATGGGTCCCAGCAGGTTTTGCTCATGGTTTCTACGTCACGAGTGAATCAGCTGAATTTGTTTACAAATGTACTGATTATTACAACCCTGATTATGAAAATACAATTATATGGAATGATGCTAGTCTTGATATTCAATGGCCAATAGAGGGTGAAATTCAACTTTCTGAAAAAGATAAGAATGGAATATCTTTCTTTAACGTGGAGCCCCTTTAATGCAGGAATTTCCCATTTCTATTAAAAGTATTGCCAGTAGTTTTATCGCGAATCGAAACTTAATAATTACGTCAATTAAACGTGAAATCGTTGGACGTTACAAGGGCTCCTTATTAGGTATACTATGGTCGTTTGTTAATCCTATCTTTATGCTTTTAGTTTACACATTTGTGTTTAGCGTGGTTTTTAAAGCTAAGTGGGGTGATGGAGGAGGTGAAAGTAAAGCTGAATTTGCACTGATACTATTCTGTGGCCTTATTGTTTTTAATATATTTTCTGAGGCTATATCCAAAGCACCTACCTCAATATTAATTAACCCAAACTATGTGAAGAAAGTAGTATATCCACTAGAAGCTTTAGCGTGGGTTAATACAGGTTCTTCATTATTTCATGGTATAGTAAGTTTTCTGGTGTGGATGCTTGCCTATATTGCATTGTACGGAATACCTAGTGCTACAATATTGTTAGTTCCTATTGTAATACTACCTTTATTACTAATGGTTCAGGGCTTGACTTGGTTTCTAAGCGCAATAGGAACTTACATTAGGGATGTTAATCAACTGGTTTCTATCTTAATAACAACTATGTTATTTATGTCTCCTATTTTTTATCCGATATCTGCTTTGCCTGAAATATACCAAAAAATTCTATATCTAAACCCCCTCACTATCATTATTGAACAAGTTAGAGCTGTTGCTTTTTATGGCGAGTTTCCTAATTACAAACTAGTCATTGGGTATACTTTTTGCTCAAGTATAGTTTGCTATGTAGGTTATTTTTGTTTCCAAAAATCAAGAAAGGGGTTTTCTGATGTCCTCTAACCCAGTAATAAGTGTAGAGAAAGTCAGCAAGTGCTATCACGTATATGATAAACCTAGTTCCAGGCTTAAGCAGTTAGTGATTCCTAAGTTCAAAAAACTGCTAAATCAAGACTGTCAGCAATATTATAGTGAATTTTCAGCGTTAAGTGACATTGACTTTAATATATATCGAGGTGAAACAGTAGGGATCATTGGAAGAAATGGCTCTGGAAAATCGACCTTGCTTCAAATGATCTGTGGTACATTATGGCCAACGAGTGGAGAAATTAAAGTTCAGGGAAGAGTTGCTGCCCTACTTGAATTAGGGTCTGGTTTTAACCCTGAGTTCACTGGTCATGATAACATTTTTATGAATGCAACTATCTTGGGATTGACTAAACAAGATATTTTAGAAAGATATGATGATATCGTCAAATTTGCTGATATTGGAGACTTTATTCATCAGCCAGTGAAGAGCTATTCCAGTGGTATGATGGTAAGGTTAGCTTTTGCCGTTATTGCTCATGTTGATGCTGATATATTAGTGATAGATGAAGCTCTTGCTGTAGGAGATGCATTTTTCACACAAAAATGTATGCGTTTCTTAAGAAAATTCATGCAAACAGGAACCATTCTGTTTGTTAGTCATGATACAGCTGCAGTTAAGAGTCTTTGCGACCGTGTAATTTGGATTAATCAAGGTAAGCTTGTTGAGGACGGCTCTCCTAAGGAAGTTTGTGAAAGATATCATCAGAAGTTGTATGATGAACAGCAAGTTACTGAAGTTAAAAATGATGATATATATTCTACATCGGAATCGAAAATCGATGTGGAGTACTATGATCAAAGAGATGACTTTATTAACAGTAGTAACCTTAGAAATGACTTAAAGATATTTGAGTTTGATGAAAATGCAGATTCATTTGGTACTGGTGGAGCTAAAATTATTAATGTAGCTTTAATCGATACAAATACTAGACCTTTGTCTTGGTGTGTAGGAGGAGAAAAGGTTTCTTTGAAAATAGAAATGCTAGCGCTATCGAATATTAAAAGCCCAATTGTAGGCTTTTTTGTTAATAATCAATTCGGCCAAGCTATTTTTGGGGAAAATACCTATATTTCTTGTATTGACAAGAGTTATAACTATCAGAACGGTGATCGCTTTCTTGCTGAATTTAGTTTTCATATGCCAAGGCTACCTGCCGGTGATTATAGTATTACTATTGGCCTAGCAGATGGTACACAACAAGAGCATGTTCAACTTCAGTGGATGCACGATGCGCTAATTTTTAAAGCAGATTCGTCTAGTGTATCAACAGGTATAGTAGCTATACCAATGCAGAATATAGAACTAAAAGATTTTGAGGAATAATGATGTATTTTAATAAAGACTTAGCAGCAACAACGAAATTTAAGCCTAGATCACTTCAATCCCCATCTGCCTGGATGGGACATATTCCTTTTGCTTCCTGGCTTGTGAAACAGATGTCGCCGAAGTTATATGTAGAGTTGGGGACTCATTCAGGCAACTCATATTTCTCAATATGCCAAACGATAGTTGAATCAAATAAAGAAACGGTTTGTTATGCAGTAGATACATGGCAAGGTGATGAGCATGCCGGTAATTATGATGAATCTGTGTACAATTATGTAAGTAAACACAATAAAGATCACTACTCTAAGTTCTCATACTTATTAAGAACGACTTTTGATGAAGCAGCAAATAACTTTGCGGATAAATCGATAGATCTTTTACACATCGACGGTCTACATACTTACGAAGCTGTCAAACATGACTTTGAAACTTGGTTACCTAAGCTTGCACCAGGAGCTATCATTTTATTTCATGATACGGTTGTTAGGGAACGTGAGTTTGGTGTTTGGAAGCTATGGGGTGAGTTAACAAAACAGTACCCTAATAATATTGAGTTTGTTCACTCACATGGTTTAGGAGTTCTTCAGATTCCTTTTGATGATGGTAGCTATAGCTTTGATTGGTTGAACTCTAACTCCAAAGAGGTTCAAGAGACCTTAGTCGATTTCTTTGGTGGTCTTGGCACAAGTACTATAGCAAATTATGAGAAACAGATTTTAGAAGCTGAAAGAGAAGATTTATTAGAAAAAATCAGTTCTCAATATGCAGATCTTAATCATTTGAAAAGTGAACTGGAATCTGTCTATAACTCTCGGTCGTGGAAAATTACAAGACCAATGAGAGCTATAAAATAAGCATACTAAATGCTAATAACTTACCATTATATAGGCTAATTAATGTGTTAAAAATAAAGAAGAAGATTAAGAGCAAGATTAATGGATTTGCTAGCTACATAATGTCAATTATCAGCAAAAATTATTTTTCTATGATTAGATTAATTAGACCTCACTATACTAGGACTTGTAATAAGTATCCTGTAGTGAAGGTTATCTTAAAACCGTTAGTATATGTAAATTTGCTAATTAGATCACTAATTTATAGGAAAAAGGCAAAGTATAGCTCAATCCATTGTAGTCACAATAACTACTTTATAAAAGAAAATAATACCGATGAGATATTTGAGCCATTAGTTTCTATTATCGTTCCTAATTATAATCATGAGCCATATCTCAGGGAAAGACTGGAAAGTATATATAAACAAACATACAAAAATTATGAGGTCATACTACTAGATGATGTATCGACAGATAGAAGTAGAGAGATACTAAGTGAATATGCAGAAATTCATAGTGATAAAACTAGGCTTGTAGTTAATGAAAGTAATTCAGGGAGTGTTTTTAAACAATGGAATAAAGGTTTACTACTTGCAAGAGGAGAGCTTATTTGGATTGCAGAAAGTGATGACTTTTGTTCCTATGATTTTGTAGCGAGCTTGGTATCTACGTTCGAGGATGAGTCAGTAATGCTCGCTTTTTCTAATACAATTTTTGTAAGAAATGAAGAGGAAATTTGGAGTCTTAATGAGTATCTCTTCGATATAGATACTATTAATGTGGAAAATGATTTTGTACTTCCCTCACAATACTTGTTTGAAAATGGTTTTACTAGAAAGAATATCATACCTAATGTAAGTAGTGCTATGTTTAGAAAACCGCATAAGTTAACTCTTTTAGAGGACGAGTCTTGGCGTCAAATGAAGGTATGTGGAGACTGGGTATTTTATGCAGAGATAGCTAAGGGAGGATGTATTGCATATCAAACGGCACCAACTAATTATTATAGGCAACATGATGGCAACATTTCAGTGACATCACATAAACTTAGAAAATTCTATGAAGAACATTACGTTGTTCTTACTAGGATTCTAAATATATATACGGTATCTGATGATGAAATATCAGCGCATATTTCTTCTATTACCTCGCATTTTAAGTCGATAAATACTGATATAAAACTGGAAGATATTGAAGCTATCTATGAAGATAAAGTATTTTTACAAGAAGTTCGGAACAACAAAAAGCCAAAAATATTGATGGTAGGGTACGCGTTTGTTTCCGGTGGTGGCGAGACTTTTCCCATACAACTTGCAAACTTGTTTAAAAACAATGGATTCACTGTTACTTTCCTAAACTGCAACGAAGCAAAAACTAATCCTGGTATTCGAAAGCTACTATCTCCGGATATACCAGTTGTCAATAATATATTCGAAATAAACGGCATAGTAAGAGACTTTGATATTGATGTCATCCATAGTCACCATGCTTGGGTTGATATGAATATTATTGATCTATTAGATTCTACTTCAATCAAAAATAACAAGAAAGCGAAGCATGTTGTATCTATGCATGGCATGTATGAAATGCTTGACGACAATGTGAAGGACAAGATTGTTCTTCGACTTCATGACAAGGCACATAGATTGGTATATGCCGCAGAAAAAAATCTTCAACCACTAGTAGAGTTAGGCCTACAAGAAAGTAAAAAACTAGTGAAGGTAGAGAACGCACTACAAGATCTACCTATTAATACAATAGAAAGGCATAGCCTTGGCATACCTGAAAGCGCTTTTGTGCTATGTTTGGTCTCTAGGGCGATACCGGATAAAGGTTGGCAAGAAGCAGTCGATGCCGTTACGGTAGCAATTAAAAACAGTCCAAAAGAAATTTACCTATTGATGATAGGAGATGGACCAGAGAAAGATAGATTAAGTAAAGTTACTCTTCATCCAAACATACGTTTGCTTGGATTTGCGAATAATATCAGAGATTACTTTTCTATGGCAGATATCGGCTTTCTACCAAGTAAATTCAAAGGTGAAAGCTACCCATTAGTTATAATCGATTGTATAAGAACGGGTACTCCTATGCTTGCATCCAATATAGGAGAAATTAAGAATATGCTCTCTAGCAGAAACGGAGATTTTTTTGCAGGAGAATTGTTTGAATTAGATAATTGGCAGATTAATACTGGTGAATTGGCTAATTTGATTTTAAGTGTTGCTAATAGTGAAAAAGATTACTCTGTAGCTGTCGCTGATATAAAAGATAAGTTTAGCCCCAATGTTCTATTTGAAAGGATGCAAGATATATATATTAGCGAAGAGGTTGACTCATGAAAAATGTCTTAATTGTTGGTGGGGGAGGGTTTATAGGTCGGCATTTGGTTATGTACCTTTTTCAAATCGGTGACTATAAACTAAAAGTACTTGATATTCGCAAGCCAGACTGGTTACCTCGTGATGTTGAATTTATTGAAGGTAGTTTTCTTGACCAGAGCAATCCTGCAGTAAAATCATCATTTTTGGAGGTTGATGTCGTATATCACTTAGCATCAACAACAATACCTCAGACATCGAATAGTGATATAGTTTTCGATATAGAGAGTAACTTGATAGGTAGTCTGGCTCTTTTAAATTATGCTGTCGAAGCAGGTGTTAGCAAATTCATTTTTACTTCATCTGGAGGGACGATATATGGACCATCAAATGACCCGATTGTGGATGAGTTTCATGAAACGAATCCAAATTGCTCTTACGGAATAGTGAAGTTGGCGATAGAAAAATACCTATCACTATATTCAAACCTTCATGGATTGAGCACGTATTCACTAAGGATTTCTAATCCTTATGGTAAATACCAATCAATAGAAAAAATGCAGGGAGCCATACCTATATTTTGTCATAGAATTATGAATGATAAATCTATTGAAATATGGGGTGATGGCAGTATTGAAAGGGATTTTATATATACCTCAGATTTGGTTTCTGCTATGGAAAAAGTAATGCATTTACAAAGTAGAAATGAGGTAATTAATATTGGTTCTATGGCGTCAGTCAGTCTCAATGAAATAATTAAGACGATCGAAAAGGTTAGCGGAAAGAAAGCTATAGTCAAGTATTTACCTTCTAGGAAAGTAGATATACCTAGAGTGTGCCTTTCTAATGATTATGCAAAAAAAACCTTAGGTTGGAGTCCTACAGTGAGTCTGATCCAAGGGCTCTCTGAAGTGTTAGAAGAATATCATATTAAGGAATATTGGATTTAACATGAATTTTAATATTAGTGAAAATAAATGGTTTACTTCCACTGCGGCCTTGTTCTTTTTAGCTTGTTTGTGCATTGCATATGCCACATTTTATGCTTTGTATTACGCGGATCAACCATTATTAGACTTCTACAGTTTTAGACAAACACAGACTGCTTTGACATCTTATTGGCTAATCAAAAACGGAATTATCAATTTTTATGAAACTCCTGTTGGTGGTTATCCTTGGTCGATACCATTTGAATTCCCTATTTATCAGGCTATTGTAGCTCTTTTTTCAAATTCAACAGGTGTTGGTCTTGATACGAGCGGAAGGTTGATTTCTTATTTATTTTTGTTATTAATACTACCTTATACTAACTCTATCTTTAAAAAATTAGATATTGATAGCAGGGTGTCTTTAGTCTTTTCTGCACTCTTAGTAACATCTCCTATCTATTTGTATTGGTCAAGGACTTATATGATAGAGACTGCTGCACTTTTTTTCACGATTGCTGCAATTAACTACTTTGTTAATATATGTGTTAATGGTAGAGGATATGCTAAATTTATATTTTTTATCACATTAGGATTGTTACAGAAATCTACTACGCCATCACCTTTATTTATCGCAATTGGTCTTTGTTTTCTAGTTTATTTAATAGCTCTAGGACGACAAAGTGGATTTTCTTCGGTTTTATCTGATGTCTATGTCAAGAGAGTTTTACGTGCTAGTTTGATGTTAGTGGTACCAATTCTAATCACAGTTCTATGGGTTTCTTATACGGACCAAATAAAAAACCTATCTGTATTTGGTTCTCAGATTACATCTTCGTCGTTATCAAATTGGAACTGGGGAACACTGTCTCAACGTTTTTCATATGAGTTTAATAATCTGGTTTTGTTATCTAGGATTACAAAGCACAATTTTTTTCTAGGATTAGGTTGGATAGTCACTCTATGCGCTATATTTTATAACTGGCGCCGTAATCGCAAAGTTACAGTATTGATTTTAGTCTCGATTTTATTTGGTCTTGCTCCAATTTATACTTATACAAACTTGCACTATGTCCACGACTACTATCAAACAGCTAACGTTATATATTTATTAGCTGCGGTATCCATTTCAGTTGTCTATTTGCCTATTGGTAATAAGTGGATGCTTGCTGTTACGATTGTACTTATCCTAGTTAATATCATATTGTTCCAAACTTCCGAGCTGTCTACAATGATGAAACGGAATTTTACCGACAAAACAGAAACTCAACTAGCAATTGCTAAAGTAATAAAGGAACGTACAGAAAAAGACGCCCAGATTGTTATTTTTGGTGATGATTGGAGCTCGGTATATCCTTATTATTCTGAGAGAAAAGGTTTTGCTGTTCCAAAGTGGTATAAGGATTACAATAAGATTTCTGTTAATCCTGAGCTTGGTGCTCAACCAGGCAAACTTGGGGCCGTAGTTTACTGTCCAAGAGTCGATTTACCTAAATTGAGTGATTTGACGAGCTGGTCCGATAACCAAAACTGGGAACATTTACCTATATATGGTTGTGATTTATTTATTCCTTACGTTAATAAATAGATCTTTAGGACGGCATAGGAAATTGATAACTATGCTGTTGTTTTAGTAGCAGCTAAATTTCTCTTTCATGGTTGCTTATATTTACAGTAATTTTAAATTTTGGCTAATGTAATGGAAAAGTTGAAACCGCTTGTAGTTGACCTAGACGGAACATTAATAAAGAGTGACCTTTTGATAGAGTCATTGTTTCTTTTTCTAAAGAGTAACATATTTAATTTTTTGGTCTTTATAAGGTATTTATTTAAAGGAAAAAGCCAGTTAAAGTCAAAAATAGCCAGCGTAGTTGATATTGATGTGTCAGTGCTGCCTTATAATAATGACGTTTTGGATTATATAGTTCTAGAAAGAAAAAAAGGTCGGAAAATAATTTTAGCGACAGCGTCTAATATTAGATATGCTAATCAAATTTCTGATTTTACGAAGGCTTTTGATTTAGTTCTCGCTAGTGATAAAGAAATAAATCTTGCTTCTAAAGTTAAAGCTAAACGGCTAGTCGAACAATTCGGTGAAAAGGGTTTCGATTATATAGGTAATTCAGAAGCCGATATCCAAGTATGGGAGAAGGCGAGTGAAGCTATCGTTGTAAATCCAGACAGAGGTGTTTTAGAAAAAGCTCGTCGTATAGCTAACGTTTCAAAAATTATCGACACACGTCCTTCTTTTTTAAGAACACTCGTCAAAGCACTACGTGTACATCAGTGGGCGAAGAATGTGCTAATTTTCGTCCCATTAGCAGCGTCTCACTATCTAATGAACTTCGAGATGCTAACAACGGTTTTATTCGCCTTCTTAATCTTTAGTCTCTGTGCATCAACGGTTTATTTGCTTAACGATCTTCTAGATCTAGAAGATGATAGACATCACAAAACTAAATGCAATAGACCTTTTGCTTCGGGAGATTTGGATGTAAGGTTTGGAATCTTTGCTGTTCCTTTGATCTTGTTAGCTGTGTTTGTTTTATCAATAGTATTACTTCCGCCAAACTTCTTTTTTGTGCTGCTATCGTACTATTTATTAACACTGGCGTACTCTTTTAAACTTAAAAAGATGGTAATGGTTGATGTAATTACTCTCGCGATGTTATATACGGTTAGAATTGTCGCAGGTGGTGTGGTTCTTGGATTAGAATTAACTTTTTGGTTGCTCGCGTTTTCTATGTTTATATTCTTGAGTTTAGCAATGGTCAAACGTTACGCCGAGTTGTACGAAGCGAAGCAACTTGGTTTGACTAAAACAAGAGGCAGGGGATACCAACCTTCTGACCTTGAGTTATTGTCGTCATTAGGAACTGCATCAGGGTACCTTTCCGTATTGGTTTTATCCCTTTATATTAACGAGCCTTTGACCGCTTCTATGTATCACTATCCAACGCTAATCTGGGCTGCTTGTCCCTTACTCCTTTTTTGGATTAGTAGGACATGGATTGTTACACATCGTGGGCTTATGAATGATGACCCTGTAGTTTTTGCTTTGAAAGATAGGGTGAGTCAAATAGTTGGCGTATTGTTTATTTTAGTGTTTTGGATGGCTATATAATGAAAATTGGCTCTTGGGGTCGCTTCCCCTATAGTAAGAATAGTGTTCAACCGATAGACTGGTTGACTCAAATACCGACGGTGATTGATAGTTTTGACGAAACTTATCTCCCATTTGGTAATGGTCGAAGTTATGGGGATAGCTGCCTATCAGAAAATGGGAACGCTTTCGGAGTGAGAAACTCAAATCGTTTCTTGTCAGTCGATTGGGAAACAGGAATCATACGGGCTGAAGCGGGAGTTCTTCTGAGTGAAATATTAGAGCTGTCGGTACCAAGAGGATGGTTTTTAGCTTCGACGCCCGGAACCAAGCTTATTACTCTAGGTGGAGCTGTAGCTAATGATGTCCATGGAAAAAATCATCATGTGGCAGGTACATTTGGTTTACATGTAAGAAAGTTTGGTCTTTACCGATCAGAACAGGGTTTAGTTGAATGTTCTGCAAGTAAGAATAAAGAACTATTTAATGCCACAGTCGGTGGTTTGGGCTTGACTGGAATTATTCTTTGGGTGGAACTGCAATTGAGGCCCATTTCCTCCAGTATGATAGACAGTCAGAATATTAAGTTTTCAAACCTTGATGATTTTTTTAGTTTATCAAGAGAGATCGATGAGAAATTTGATTATACAGTCGCTTGGGTGGATTGTGTATCGAAAGGATCTAATCTTGGGCGTGGAATTTATATGGTCGGCAATCATATGGAGAGAGGAACGTTAGAGTTACCGAAAAGTACAAAGCTTAGTGTTCCAGTCGACCTCCCTTTTTCTTTAGTGAATCCACTAACTTTGAAGGCATTTAATGCTTTTTACTATAATAAACAGTTAAGTAAAAAGGTTAACAAGTTGGTTAGTTACGAGCCATTCTTTTATCCATTAGACTCAATAACAGAGTGGAATCGTATTTATGGAAAATCAGGGTTTCAACAATACCAATGCGTTATTCCCGAAAACAACGCTCAGGATGCAATGAAAGAAATCCTAACTACAATTTCGACAAAAGGTTTTGGTTCCTTTTTAGCGGTACTAAAAAGATGTGGAGATATTAATTCTCCTGGAATTCTCTCATTTCCTATGGAAGGTGCAACCTTAGCGCTTGATTTTCCGCAAGTTAAAGGAAAAACTAATCAGTTGTTTGACCAATTAGACAGCATAGTTTCTCAAGCTGGCGGTCGATTGTATCCCGCAAAAGATGCTCACATGAGTGGTGAATTTTTTAGGGATTCTTATTCTAACTGGGAAATTGTTGAAGGATTTCGCGATCCTAGAATAATGTCTAAATTTTGGCATAGAGTAACAAGATAATGAAGAATATATTAATTATTGGCGCTACATCAGGTATGGCTTTAGCGGTAGCGAGGAAGTATGCTCAAAGAAGAAACCGATTATTTCTGGTAGCGCGAGATGGTAAAAAATTAACCACAATTGCGAGTGATTTGACTGCGCGTGGTGCGGAGAAGGTAGCTACTTTTGAGTTAGACGTTAACGATTTGGCAAATCATGAAACTATGCTCGACAGTGTGCACAAATCAATTGGCGATATAGATATTGCACTGATCGCTCATGGTACTCTACCGGAACAGAAAAAGTGTGAGGGAGATGTAAATCTCTTGGTCAAAGAGTTCAATACAAACACGGTAAGTACACTTGCTTTACTTACTTTGATCTCAAATAAGATGGAGGCTCGACAGAGAGGGACTATTGCTGTTATTACGTCGGTCGCAGGTGATCGAGGTCGAGCATCAAATTATGTATACGGTTCAAGCAAAGCAGCAGTAAGTACCTTCATAAGTGGACTTCGTGTGCGGATGAAACAGTCTAATGTAAGCGTATTAGATATTAGACCAGGGTTTGTAGCAACTCCAATGACACAGTCTCTAGATTTACCAGAGCGGTTAACTGCGTCGACAGATACAGTGGCAAAAGATATTGTTAAGGCAATTGAATATGGGAAAAGTATCATTTATACGCCCTTCTTTTGGCGTTACATAATGTTGTGTATTAAGACTTTGCCTTTGTTTTTATTCAATAAATTGAAGCTATAGTTATTAGGTTTATATTGCATGAATATGAATAAATATTATTAATTAGCTATCCTTTCTCTTGGCCTGACAGCTAAGTGGCTAGTTATTTATTTGGATAATGTAATTTTGTTTAGTTTTTAGAAATGAGCTTATAGAGGATGTAAATGAAAATTGTATTGCCTGGTGGCGCTGGTTTAGTTGGTCAGAACCTTATAGTTAGGCTCAAAAATAAGGGTTTTACCGAGCTTGTTGTTATAGATAAACATAAAGAAAATCTTGAAGTTTTAAAGAAAAATCATCCTGATATTCAGGCGGAGTTTGCTGATCTTGCTCAGGAAGGTGATTGGGAAAGACACTTCGAAAAAGCTGATAGTGTGATAATGCTTCAAGCTCAAATAGGCGCTAAAGAAAAAGAATTATTCATCCGTAACAATGTAGTTTCAACAAATAACGTAATTAAGGCAATAAAGAAATATCATGTTGATCATACGGTACATATAAGCTCATCTGTCGTTGAATCTATTGCAGATGACGACTATACAAATACTAAAAAAGAGCAGGAGAATCTAGTACTAGATAGTGGTATTAACTGTATTGTCTTAAGACCGACCTTGATGTTTGGTTGGTTTGACAGAAAACACTTAGGATGGTTATCTAGATTTATGGAAAAGGTACCGGTTTTTCCTATTCCTGGAAATGGAAGATATATGAGACAACCTCTTTATGTTGGTGATTTTGCTAATATAATAATCAGTTGTATTGAAATGAAAAGGATTGGTGGAGTATACAATATTTCTGGTTTGGAGAAGGTTGACTATATAGATATAATTCGTACTATTAAACGTGCAATAAAATCTAAAGCAATAATACTAAAGATTCCTTTTTCTCTTTTTTCTGTCTTACTTAAAATATGGGCCGTATTCGACAAAAACCCACCGTTTACTGTTGAGCAATTAAATGCTTTAGTTGCTTGTGATGAATTTGAAGTAATGGACTGGGAAGGAGAGTTTAATGTCTCAGCGACGCCATTTGAAGCAGCAGTCATTGAAACCTTTTCTGACGAAAAATACAGTAAAATTAAATTGGAATTTTAAATGAGTGTAAAAAAAGTAGCAGTGCTAGGTGCAGGTCCAATGGGATTGGCCGTTGCTTACCAATTAGCAAAAGATGGCCATGATGTTACAGTATTTGAAGCTGATGACCGAGTGGGAGGAATGACAGCGTCATTCAACTTTGAAGGTTTGGATATAGAAAGGTATTATCACTTTATATGTGCAAACGACCATCCTCATTTTGAGATGATTTCCGAAATGGGGTTAAATGATAAGTTGAAATGGACAAAGACTAAGATGGGCTTCTATTATGAAGGAGAGCTGTTTCCTTGGGGGAATCCAATTTCATTGCTCAGGTTTCCAAAGCTTGGACTCGTCTCTAAACTCCGATACGGAATACATGCATTCTTATCTACAAAACGTTCAGATTGGACGCGGTTAGATGATGTATCAGCTACAACTTGGATTAAGAAATGGATTGGTAGTGAAGCCTATGATGTTTTGTGGAAAAGTTTGTTTGATCTAAAGTTTTATAACTATTCAAATAATCTTTCAGCCGCTTGGATTTGGACTAGAATTAAACGCATTGGCAACTCCAGATACAATATGATGGAGGAGAAATTAGGGTATCTAGAAGGTGGCTCTGAAGTTTTGTTAAATGCGATGAAAGACAGAATTGAGTCACTTGGAGGGAAAGTAATACTTTCATCAAAGGTTGACAAGGTAAATATTGATAGAGGTCGAGTCAATGGCTTAGAGGTTGGTGGCAAAATACTAGATTTTGATAATGTAGTGAGTACGGTTCCTGCACCTTATATACCTAATCTTATCCCTGATCTTCCTGAGGAAGAACGGTCAAAGTTTGAAGAGCTGAAAAATATCGCGGTAGTGTGTTTGATCGTTAAATTGAAAAAATCAGTAACAGAGAACTTTTGGTTAAATATCAATGATAAAAGAATGGATATACCAGGGATCGTAGAGTATTCTAGACTAAATCCCCTTAAGGATCATATTGTTTATGTCCCCTATTATATGCCAGCTGAAAACGATAAATATTCAGAGCCGGACAGTAGCTTCATCAATAAAGTTAAGTCTTATCTAAAAATCATCAATCCTGAATTATCTGATGACGATTTTATCGATATTCACGTTAATAGATATCGCTATGCACAACCTATTTGTGAACCAGGATTTTTAGAAAAGCTGCCTCCTGTAAACTTAGCGGTAGAAGGACTCTACGTCGCCGATACTTCTTATTACTATCCGGAGGATCGTGGAGTATCTGAAGGTATTCGATTTGGTAAAAAAATAGCCAAGATGGTTGGAACTGAATAAATGCCTAATATCTATGCTTCGAGACAATTTGTTATGTTTCTTTGCACTGGAGGTTTTGCTGCGGCTGTCAATTTTGGCAGTCGCATTTTCTTCAGTCAATATGTTAGCTTTTCGACTGCAATTGTACTAGCGTACTTAATGGGAATGGTTACTGCGTTTGCCTTAGCAAGAGTATTCGTATTTACGGATTCCAAAAATTCGGTCGTTCGCTCAGCATTCTATTTTACTCTTATCAATATAGCAGCAATTGCTCAGACTTGGATCGTAAGTATGCTTCTTGCATACTATATTCTTCCATTTTTCAACATATCGAAATATATTCATGAAATTTCCCATTTAATTGGTGTGTTAGTGCCAGTTTTTACAAGTTTTATTGGTCACAAGAGCCTATCTTTTAGAGAATAGTTAAATGAAAAAAAAGCTAACTAATAAGAAGAGCTTTATCTATGCTTTTATATTTATTTCATTATTTTATATATCAGTTATTTTGGTTCTTGAACAACAGTTTAGACTGGAATTGCTCAAAAAGATCAATTATCAGAATATAGTAGTAGTTGTCCTATTGTTTTTGGTTAGCATTTTTGTTAGATATTTTAGATGGCATTTGATAATGAAAAACAATGGAGAAGATCATTGTTTTTTTAGAGGGTTGTTTTTTTATGTTTCTGGTTTTGCTTTCACTGCTTCTCCGGGGAAAATAGGAGAGCTTTCGAGAGTTATTCACTATCGGGCTATCGGTGTATCATCCGATGTGGTTATATCTAGCTTTATAATAGAGCGTTTCTTTGATTTAATAGTAGTCTTGGTATTAGCATCAGTATTATTAGTAAATTTTTCGAGCCTTAAGTTAGTTGCAGTCGTAATAATTTTTATGATAACTGTAGTGGTATTGTTAGCCAACAATCTTACTTTGACTAAATCGATATGCAGGTTTTTTGTTAATAAGAACTACTTTAATACTAGAAGACTATTTTTACTGGTGTATAAGGTTTTTTGTAATGTTAACTATGGCCTTGAAACTAAAAGTTTTCTTGTATATATGTTGTTAGGAACAATGGCTTGGTGTTCTACATCATTTATTCTGGTCTATTTATCTTATATATTTGATATACAAGTAAACGGATTAGATTTGATGGCAGTTTACCCAGCAGCTATGTTGTCAGGAGCAGTATCATTTATTCCTGGAGGAGTAGGTGCAACTGAAGCGGTGATAGTGATAATATTGAATCATTGGGGGGTTTCTCTTACTGTTGCCACTACTATCGCGTTAATCGTAAGGTTTTCTACTTTATGGTTAGCAATGTTTGTAGGGATCATATGCACGATTATATCGAGCCTATTTCTTAAACAAGATAATATTTGAAGACACTTTACTAAAAAGTACATTATTTGAATGTCTTGGTTTTAAATAACTGTGACGATAGTTAATTGCCAATTAATAAAGTTAGTTACTGAAAAAGTATCTATAGGTACTTCTTATATAATAAAATTGCTCTTTTGAAAATAGTGACTTATTGCTATGTTGTGCGAAATGTACGGCTTTGAATTGAGGGTAGTAAACTACATTTATATTTAGCTCCTTTGCTCGTCTGCAAATGTCCACATCTTCGAAATACATGAAATACTTTTCATCAAATCCGTTAAGATTTTTGTATAAATCGTTTCGAAAAAGAAGAAATGATCCTGCGGCCCAATCTACGATAGTTGGGCTAAATACTTGGCTTTTATCATAAAAATCGGAGCGTTTTATCTTTAAAAGGCTTTTTAAAGGATTTAGCAAAGAGGGGAAATATCTTATTGAATAGTCATGCTGTTTAAAATTACGGTCCTTATATAGATTTATCGTAGATATTAGTGTGTTATCTTTTATAACTTTAAACATCAGATTTTTTACCGTAGAAAGCGTTATCTCAATATCAGGGTTGAGTACAAGGAAATAGTCAGTGCTTTGTAGTCCGAAGTTTCTAACAACATAGTCGAAAACTTCATTATTGTTTTCTCCGAATCCCTTACGAACAACTCCTTCAATTAAAAGTATACCGAATGATTTGCAATATCCTGTCAGTTCCTTGCTAGGTTTTGTGTTTGATTTTATGATTACAGTATATTCGCTAGCTAAAGATTGTAACGTGGAGTTATTAATAATCATATTGTCGTGATTATGGTTCACTACTGAAATAAACAATGTCACTTTTTTTCTCTAATTTTGTGGTGAGTAACCTGTCGGCGCTTTCAACAAGATTTCTTTTATACAATTCTCATCAAACTCATGACAGCAAATATCTAGTTTTTTAAGTAGAACACTCATATCCTCCCACTTAAGCATATATTCTTTGGCGGTCATGATTTTCTTATGGCCTGTACCTTCAACGTTGTCACCTATTAATAATTCTTCATAAAGCTTCTCTCCAGGCCTTAAACCAGTGAAGTGGATTTCTATATCACCATCTTGTCCACATGCTTCGATATGTTCCTTCATACCCATAAGATGGATCATTCGCTTTGCTAGATCGAGTATCTGTACTGGCTCTCCCATATCCAGAACAAAAACTTGCCCATTATGACCCATAGCTCCCGCTTGAATAACTAGTTGAGCCGCTTCTGGAATCAACATAAAGTAACGAATAATATCTGGGTGGGTTACCGTAACAGGCCCGCCCTTGCGAATTTGTTGTTTAAAAAGTGGTACGACAGACCCGGATGAGCCTAGTACATTGCCAAAGCGCACCATAGTGAAGGTGGTATCACGCTGTTTGTCAGCGAGTGCTTGTAGGACCAATTCAGCCATACGCTTTGTTGCTCCCATAACGTTTGTTGGTCTTACCGCTTTATCAGTAGAGATCAGGGTAAAATTTCGCACATTGCAGTTAATCGCTGCTTGAGCGCAATATAAGGTACCAAATACGTTGTTACGCACCCCTTCAACAATATTACTCTCGACAAGTGGTACATGTTTATAGGCAGCTGCGTGAAAAACGGTATGTACCTCGTTAGCTAACATGGTTTTTTCTAAACGATTCTGGCGTTGGACTGACCCTAATACTGGAATAATAGCTACATCGAGGTGTAAACGTTCTTTGATATTATTTAGCTCTTGATCAATCTTATACAAGTTATATTCGTTAAGCTCAAATATAACCAATGAGCGTGGTTTAAGGCGAAGAATTTGGCGGCAAAGTTCTGATCCAATTGATCCGCCAGCACCTGTCACCATTACGTTTTCACCTTCAATGTTACGAGCCATAAGTGCCATGTCTGGCTCAACGGCTTCACGGCCCAGAAGGTCGGCGACATCTAAATCCTTAATTTCTGTCGATTCCGCTTTCCCCGTCGCAATATCTTCCACTGATGGTACTGACAAGATCTCTACCGGCCAGTGCGATACCTTCTCGAGTAATCTTAGTCGCTCGCCTTTCCCTATATTATTCACAGCTAATAATACTTTTACTGGGCTATATAACCCCTTCAAATCGTCAAATTCAGAGCTATGGTAAACACGCACACCGTAAAATATCTGCCCAACTTTTTCTCGGTCATCGTCAAGAAGGGCAACTGGATGAAATTCAGCACCCTGAATAAGAGCGCTTGCAAGATCTCGACCTGCTGAGCCTGCTCCGTAGATGAACACGTTTGGCTTTTTCCTCTTGTAAACTTGATAGTACACAGAACGAATGAGTACCCTTGGTCCACCAAGCGTTAGAATGGCCAATCCCGCATAGATAAAGGGAACACTTCTTGGAATAAAGGTATGGAAAAAAAATCCTGACAGGGCAAGCGTTGTTGCTGATAGAAAGACAGCAAAGAAAATGTTACTGAGCGCGGGCAGCATCATATAGCGCAAGACTGCGCGGTACATACCTAAATTTATAAAGCAAACGATGGTAACAATAATCGTGCTAATAAGACTGAGGACTTCAGGAGTATGCAACTCAAACACATATACATTAAGGCGTAAGGCGATGGCTAGATACAAAGAAAGTGCAATAGCAAAAACATCATAAGTTATTGTTATTGAACGTTTTAACTTTCTATCGGCAGAGAGGAGAAAATTTAAAGGCGTTTGAAATAGCATGATAAACCTAGCCGCTACGAGTATATAATTATGGTTTTCTGTATTCTACCTGTTGTCACTCAAACTAGCTAGAGAGTAACTGTTAAGCCCTGATTCAGAAGTACGAAGTGATTCAAAAAAGTAAGTGGCGGTTGTTTAGGTTAGAAGTGAGCTAAGTAATTTGCTTGTTTTAAGGCATAATACACAGCTAAAGCAGACAAGGAGCGGGATAGGTGTGAACAATATCGCGGTAACGGGAGCTTCGGGTTTTTTAGGAGAGGCTTTAGTAACAACGTTAAAGCAATCTCCGAAGTATCACCCCATAGCAATGAAACGAGTTAAGTGTGCAACAGACGAAATCGAGATTGATTTATCAGTCCCTTTTGAAGTCGAAGAGGCTTTGCGTGAACAACAAATAGAAGTAGTCGTGCACTGCGCAGCTCGAGCGCACATTCTGAATGATACCGCTCAAAGTCCGATTGACGAGTATAGGGCAGTGAACACTTATGCGACCATAAGACTTGCTCAACAAGCCGCGGCCGCAGGTGTAAAGCGATTCATATTCATCAGCACTGCTAAAGTGAATGGCGAACGCAGTGACTTGGGTTGTGCGTTGACTGAGTTTGTCAGCAAGGCTCCTAGCGACCCATATGCAATGAGTAAACATGAGGCGGAGATTGAATTAGTTCGACTTGCTGAAAAGACGGGGATGGAAGTCGTCATTTTGCGTCCACCTCTGGTTTATGGCGCAGGAGTTAAAGCGAACTTTGCGGCTCTCATGAAATTGAGCCGGACGGCGCTTCCATTGCCGTTCGGAGCCATTAACAATAAACGAAGCCTAATCTCGTTAGATAATCTTATTGATATTATTTGTTGTTGTCTTGAGCACCCTTCAGCAGCCAATCAGACATTTTTGGTCTCGGACGATGATGATGTCTCTACTACTGAGCTGATAACAGAGTTGGCTAATGCCTATGAAAATCGCATCAAGCTGCTCCCTATTCCCACCGCTATTTTAGGTGGTTTGCTTAAAGTACTAGGGAAGAAGAATATTGCTGAACGAATGTTTGGTAGCCTTCAGTTTGACATCAGCCATGCAAAGCAGACGTTGAACTGGACTCCTCCATATTCTTTTAAGCAAGGCATATTAAAATTAGTAAAGGATAGCGAAGCGCAATGAACACACCTTTAACACGACTTTTAGATTTTGTATTTGCAATAACAGGGCTATGCCTCTTATGGCCAGTGATGCTTGTTGTCTATCTTGTTGGCCGAATGGATAGCGATTCTCCGATTTTCAGCCAGACGCGAGTTGGTAAAGAAGGAAAAGCTTTTACCTTGTACAAATTTCGAACGATGGTGGTATCAACACAATCGGTAGCGACGCATATGGTAGATGCTCAATTGGTCACTAAGTTGGGGTCTATTCTTCGAAAAACTAAGCTTGATGAGTTGCCTCAACTGGTTAATGTGCTTAAAGGTGAAATGAGTTTTGTAGGTCCTAGGCCTTGTTTGTTTAATCAAGAAGAACTCATTGAAGAGAGACGCGAGTTAGGTGTGGATAAAGTACTGCCAGGCATTACTGGGTTGGCTCAGGTAAATGGCATCGATATGTCTGAGCCGAAAAAGTTAGCGCAAGTAGATGCGAGAATGATAAGCAACCACTCACTATCTCAGTACTTTAGGCTAATTATCGCGACAGCCATAGGTAAGGGTGCTGGAGATCGTATACGTTAGCCAAGTGCGCCTAAATAACAAGTGAGACAAAGTGTTACTTGATTGCTTAGCGCTCGCTGTCAATAATACAAGGCTAGAGAAACTGGTGATTTGACTAAGTGTGTCCACATAAATTATGACGCCTTAGATAACCAGCTAAAATGATAATCAATTTGTAAGATGAAACTATGAAAATAGCGGTTGCAGGAACAGGCTATGTTGGCCTATCAAATGCGATGTTGCTGGCTCAGAATCATGAGGTAGTAGCGGTAGATATTAACGCAGAAAAGGTTGAGATGCTGTGCAATAGGCAATCGCCGATTGTTGATAGTGAAATTGAAGCGTTTTTGAAGCGTGATGACTTAAACTTTACGGCTACTCTGGACAAAGAGTTAGCGTATTCTGGTGCGGACTATGTGATTGTTTCTACACCGACAGATTATGACCCACAAACCAACTATTTTAATACCAGCTCGGTTGAAGCGGTGATTAAAGATGTGATGGCGATTAACCCTGATGCGGTCATTGTTATCAAGTCCACCGTACCGGTTGGTTACAGTGCGCGTATTTGTGAAGAGCTGGGTACCGAGAACGTGTTCTTCTCTCCAGAGTTTTTACGTGAGGGGAGCGCCCTTTACGACAACCTCAATCCGTCTCGTATTATTATTGGTGAGCGCAGTGAACGTGCAAAAGTGTTCGCTGACCTATTGGTGGAAGGGGCTCAAAAAGAGAATATTGATGTGTTGTTTACTGATTCAACTGAAGCTGAAGCGGTGAAATTGTTCTCAAACACCTACCTCGCAATGCGCGTGGCCTACTTCAATGAGTTAGATTCTTATGCTGAAGCGCATGGATTGGATACACGCCAAATCATCGAAGGTGTGGCGCTAGATCCACGTATTGGTGGTCACTACTGCAATCCATCATTTGGCTATGGTGGTTACTGTTTACCCAAAGATACTAAGCAGTTGCTTGCTAATTACCAAGAAGTACCAAATAACATTATTGGTGCAATCGTTGATGCGAACCGTACTCGTAAAGACTTTATTGCTGAATCTATCTTAAAGCGTGAGCCTAAAGTGGTTGGCGTGTATCGACTCATCATGAAGTCGGGCTCGGATAACTTCCGAGCATCCAGTATTCAGGGCATTATGAAGCGTCTGAAAGCAAAAGGTATTGAAGTTATTGTTTATGAGCCAGTGCTGAAAGAAGAGCACTTCTTCCACTCACGCGTGATTCAAGATGTTGATGCGTTTAAGCAAGAAGCCGATTTGATTATTTCAAACCGTATGTTGCCAGAGTTGGCTGATGTCGCTGACAAAGTGTATACGCGTGACTTGTTTGGTAATGACTAGAGACTAATAACTTGAAATAGGCCGTCATTTTTACGGAAGTGAGGGTCTTCTGAAGCGTATGACTGTTTTGAATAGTCGTAGGTGTGAAAGTGTTCAAATTGCCGCATGATGAATTTAGATGTTGGCTGTGAGGAGGCACTTGCTGCGCGAGATTTCCTTTTTCAAGGAAATGACGGTTGGAGTCGTTATCTTCACGGAGGTGGCGACCTTGTGAAGTGTACAACGCGCTTTGGGAGATCCCCTTTTTCAAGGGGATGACGGATTGCTGCGGATGACGGCTTGCTTGGGAGTGACGGATTATTTGAGAATAATGGATTGTTTCTAAAGAGATAGCGTGTTGCGTCTCTTGTGACGTTTATTCTTCAACCGCCTCTTCATCCTCAAAGTTCATATCGAGAGGCTCAGGAGAGAGAATCACTCCAGTATTGTCCGCGTACACGTAATCTTCAGGTAAGAAGGTCACGCCGCCAAAATTAACTGGCACATCAACTTCACCAACTTCGGATTGCGCAGCGCCAACAGGGATAGAAGCTAGTGCTTGAATACCAAGGTTCATGTCTTCCAACTCATCCACTTCGCGCACGCAGCCATAAACGATGAGACCTTCCCATTCGTTATCTTCTGCCAATTGGGCAATTTCGGCATCAATCAGGGCTTTACGTAGTGAACCGCCCCCATCGATAAGAAGAACGCGGCCCACGCCGTCTTGTTCTAAGATCTCACGGATAACCCCGTTGTCTTCAAAACATTTAACCGAAGTGATTTGACCTGCAAATGAGGCTCGGCCGCCAAAGTTACTAAACATTGGTTCAACAACGTCTACCTGGTCTAGGTAGATATCACATAGGGCTGAAGTACTGTATTCCATGGCGACTCTTCTTTGTCATTTACAAAAGGTATAAATCGAGTATATCGGTTGAATAGGTCAATGCAATGACAAGGCTCAATTAAGTCATCAGAGTTTGAGCTATAACCACTCCCGAAAATAAGATATTAGTGACTAATGAACACTTAACCACAATCGGCATCATAGGGGCAATCTGTGCTGGTCGGGTTGCTTGCCAGACCGCTCTGCCATGTTTTATCACAACAATTAAACTGATGACAAATGGAAGGCTAATCCACAGTGGTGATTGTTGTAAAACGAGATAACAAGCGAATGCAATCACTGCGCATAGTAACAGAGTGAAATGGTAGATTTTTGCTTTGTGCTCTCCGAGTCTCACCGCCACAGTGTGCTTGCCACAGGCGCTGTCATTCTCAATGTCGCGCATATTGTTGACGTTGAGCACGGCAACCGCGAGCAATCCACAGCCGACCGCGGGTAAGAAGAGTAGGGAATCGATATGACCAGTATGCAAGAAATAGGTACCGGATACGCCGAGTAGACCAAAGAAAATAAAAACGGAAATATCACCCAACCCAGCATAACCATAAGGTTTATTACCAACGGTGTAGGCAATCGCTGCGATAATGGCTAAGACACCCAGCCCAATAAACGTGATGATGCTTTGTGCTGAATCGAGCGCATGAAACACCAAGCCTAATCCGGCGACGATGGTCAATACGATATTTAAAACGATGGCCTTCTTCATGTCTTGTTGGGACACTGCACCCGACTGTATTGCGCGTGTTGGGCCCAAACGATTGTCGTTGTCCGTGCCTTTGACTGCGTCACCATAATCATTGGCTAAGTTGGAGAGAATCTGTAGTAACATCGCGGTAACTAGAGCGAGAAAGGCGACACTCCAAGACATACTACCAGTTGAGAAGGCAAGTGCGCTGCCTGTAATGATAGACACTAAAGCGAGTGGGAGTGTTTTAGGTCTGGCTGCGTCGAGCCAAATGCGGACTGATTGATTCATCGTAGACTTATGCTTTAACAATTTGGTTTAAGTATACGGGAAAAGTATGCATGGCTAAATACGCATTATCTTTAAGGGCATAGTATGGGATTAGTATGATAAATCGAAATACGTGAAGTGCGCTGAAAAGAGACTTTGGATAAATGTCTAGCATGGTGGGATGGAATGATGTCAAACTGATAAGGGAATATCTGATGACGAAACAACCGTGTGTTTACATTACCGCTTCCAAGGGGAGTGGGGTTATCTATATTGGGGTAACGTCAAATCTACAACAGCGCATTTGGAAGCACCGGAATGGCGTAACTGATGGGTTTGTGAAGAAATATAATGTCTATCACCTTGTACATTATGAGTTGTTTGATTGTATGGAAGACGCTATTGCCCGTGAGAAGCAGATTAAGCACTGGAATCGCTCGTGGAAGAATGAACTTGTGACTAGTCATAACCCTTATTGGCGAGACTTGACGCCAGATTTGTGGTGAATAGTGTTCAATTTTCAGCTTGATGAGTTTAGATGTTGGCTGTAATGGAGGCACTTGTTGTACGAGATTTCCTTTTTCAAGGAAATGACGGTTAACGTCGTCATCTTCACGACAGTGAAGATCTTCTAAAGCGCGTGACTCTTCTGAATAGTCGCAAGCGTGGATCAGTTTATGACTAACAATAAAAAAACGGCGCTTCAAAAGCACCGTTCGATCACTCTTACATCAAGTCGTCAAAGAATAAAACGACTCAAATCTTCGTCTTCGACAAACTCGCCAAGTTTTGACTTCACGTAACCTGAATCAATCGTCAGTTTTGAACCCGGCTTATCCGTTGCATCGAATGAAATCTCATCCATCAAGCGCTCCATAACTGTATGCAGGCGGCGAGCACCAATGTTCTCGGTCGTCTCGTTTACTGTCCAAGCGGCGTCTGCAATTTGCTGAATGCCGTCTTCAGTAAACTCTACGTCTACCTCTTCAGTTTTCATCAAGGCAATGTACTGTTCGGTGAGTGATGCTTTTGGCTCGGTCAAGATACGTTTAAAGTCATCACTGCTAAGGGCTTCCAGTTCAACACGAATTGGCAGACGACCTTGCAGCTCTGGGATCAAGTCCGATGGTTTTGCTAGTTGGAATGCGCCAGAGGTGATAAACAGGATATGGTCAGTTTTAACCATGCCGTGCTTGGTTGACACTGTGCTGCCTTCGATAAGAGGCAGTAAATCACGCTGCACACCTTCACGAGACACATCAGGACCTGAGGCTTCACCGCGTTTACAGATTTTATCGATCTCATCGATAAACACGATACCGTTGTTCTCAACGTTGTAGATCGCTTGCTCTTTGAGCTCTTCTTGGTTTACCAGTTTTGCGGCTTCTTCTTCAGTAAGTGCTTTGAAAGCATCTTTGATTTTCAGCTTGCGCTTTTTCTTGGTATCGCCACCTAGATTTTGGAACATGCTTTGCAGCTGGTTGGTCATTTCTTCCATGCCAGGAGGCGCCATGATTTCAACGCCCATTTGTGGTGCTGCAGTTTCGATATCGATCTCTTTATCGTCTAATTTACCTTCGCGCAGTTTCTTGCGGAAAATTTGACGAGTATTGGACGAGCCTTCTTCTTTCTGTTCGTTTTGACCCCAAGCATCTCGAGCTGGTGGTAAAAGGGCATCAAGAATACGCTCTTCGGCTTGCTCTTCGGCACGGAAAGTGACTTTTTCCATTGCCTGTTGATGAGTCATCTTAATTGCTACATCAGTCAGATCGCGAATGATGGTTTCCACTTCTTTGCCTACGTAGCCCACTTCGGTGAACTTAGTGGCTTCCACTTTGATGAAAGGCGCATTGGCAAGCTTGGCTAAGCGGCGAGCGATTTCTGTTTTACCGACACCGGTAGGGCCGATCATGAGAATGTTTTTAGGTGATACTTCCGCACGCAAACTTTCTTCAAGTTGCATACGGCGCCAGCGGTTGCGAAGAGCGATCGCCACAGAGCGCTTCGCTTTATCTTGACCAATAATATGGCGGTTTAGCTCGTGAACAATCTCACGTGGAGTCATCTCAGACATAATCAATTCCTTACAAAATTTCAGACACTATTTTGATTTTTTGGATGCTACTGCGCATCGCTTTCTAGTTCTTCAACAGTGTGATAATGGTTAGTGAATACGCAGATGTCGCCTGCAATTTTAAGGGATTTTTCCGCGATTTCACGGGCATCTAAATCGGTGTTTTCTAGTAACGCGATAGCGGCTGCTTGAGCGAAATTACCACCAGAACCAATAGCAATTAGGTCATTTTCTGGTTGAACGACATCACCATTACCTGTGATGATTAATGATGCGGTCTCATCAGCGACGGCAAGTAAGGCTTCTAGTTTGCGCAGAGCACGATCGCTGCGCCAGTCTTTGGCTAATTCAACCGCAGCTTTGGTCAGGTGACCTTGGTGCATTTGTAGTTTGCTTTCAAAGCGCTCAAACAGAGTAAACGCGTCAGCCGTGCCGCCAGCAAAGCCCGCTAGTACTTTGTTGTTGTATAGTCTACGAACTTTACGAGCATTCCCTTTCATTACGGTGTTGCCTAGGGATACTTGTCCATCACCAGCGATCACGACTTTGTTATTTCGGCGTACAGATACAATAGTAGTCACGACGTTTGCCTCACATTGGTTTTAATTCGGGTATGAATGGGATATGTGGACGCGAGGAATGTAATTCAAGGGAGGTAAGAGCGATACTGGAAAAAGATGGTCTTAGGCCCTAGGCAAGTGTTTGACTTAGGGGGCGAGAAAAATAGCCTCTACAAGAACCACAAAATATCATCACAGTATATCGTCATCTCCTTGAAAAAGGAGATCTCCCAGAGCGCCTAGCAAACTCGATTGATTTAAGTGAGTCAAGCGCTTCAGGAGATCTTCACTTTCGTGAAGATGACGGAGTGGGTGTGAAGATGACGGAATCGATGTAAAAGCATCGAATGGTAAGATGCTACTGCGAGTCCTTCCAAATCGCACACGGCTCTATTTTTGCACGTTGCAACTTGTGTTTATCTCGTTCAGCGTCGCGCTTAAGTGAGTAAGGGCCGAGCACCACTCGGAACCAACTGCTGCCTTCTTTCTTACGAATCGAGCTTGAGAGTCCCTGAAAAGCAATATCCAGCTTACGCGCTTCAGCTTGGGCGAGGGTTTTATACGCGCCACACTGCATGATGT
Source organism: Vibrio thalassae (assembly GCF_900089835.1). Taxonomy (GTDB): domain Bacteria; phylum Pseudomonadota; class Gammaproteobacteria; order Enterobacterales; family Vibrionaceae; genus Vibrio; species Vibrio thalassae. Next base: position 61,928 of record NZ_OANU01000073.1, read on the forward strand.
AAGGGATTTTAGAAACCACTTGTTCTTTCGCTTGCACTTCTATTTCGCGTTTAGGCAGCGTTTCAACGTAGTCCCACTTTTCTTCTGGTGGCGGTGGAATGGGCTTCGCGGGCTTAGGCTTAGGTTTGGCGATCGGCACCGTTTCAGCTGGCATCGGTTGTTCTGGCTCTGGATCATTACTTAAGGTGTAAAGACCATAACCAAAAACGCCGGCAAGCACGATTGCCAAAAGGCCACTACGCCATGGTTTCTTACCAGAAGGTTTCTTTTTTGCTGGTCGGCGACTGGTACCTTTACCACGCCTTACATAGTCACGGTTTGCCACGAAGATAGGTTCTAATTGAATGAATTAACTGACCTCATGGTAAATACCACAAGGTCAAGTTGCAAGTCAGTATCGTGCTAACTATAGGATTCTTGGAGGAGCAGCACTGTTGCGGATCACAAGTTCGGTATCCAGTAGTCTTGAACCCGCGCTAACATCGACACCTTTCAGTACTTCAAGCATCATATACATGGCTTGGCGACCAATCTCATAGCGAGGTTGTGAGACCGTCGTTAGAGGCGGATCGCAATACTGTGCAAACTGAATATCATCAAAGCCAACCACTGATAAGTCTTGCGGTACTCGCAGTCCTAATTTTTTCGCCTCTTGCATGGCGCCAATGGCCATAATGTCGTTGTGGCAAAAGATGGCTGTCGGCGGTTCTGGTAGAGCCAGAAGATTGCGAATCAAACGCGCGCCAGCTTCAAAGGTGAAATCGCCTTTCACGGTATAAGCGGGGTTCATCTGCAATCCGGCTCTGCGCAGAGCTTGTTGATACCCTTGTTGTCTGAAGCGACATAAAAACGCCGTATCCGGTCCCGCGATTTGTGCAATCCTTCTATGCCCCAACTGCGACAAATAGTTTACGGCTTCAAATGCAGAGGTAAGGTTGTCGATATGCACGGTAGGAAGCTCAAGTTCAGGGGCAAACTCACAAGCCATGACGATAGGGGGGAGGTTTTTCTGTTCAGGCTTACTGATATCAAAAGGTAAGTCGGTGCCAAGTAACAGCATGCCATCTGCTTGCTTAGTGAACACCAAGTTTACAAATGATGTTTCGCGCTTTTTTGATTGGCCGCTGTCTCCCAGCAGCACCAAATACCCATGTTCCATCGCTGCATCTTCGATACCTCGAATGATCTCCGAAAAATACGGATCACAGATGTCTGGCACGATAGTAACAATGGTCTTGGATTCATTCCTACGTAAGTTACGCGCCAGAGAGTTAGGAGAATAGCCAGCTTCGAGAACCGCATCTTCGACTCGCTTTCGAGTGGACGATGAGACCTTCTCGGGGTTCATCAGTGCTCTAGATACCGTAGCCGTTGAGACGCCTGCAAGCTGGGCAACATCCTTCATTGTCGCCATAAACGTGAGTCCTCTTATTTTCAGTGTGACTAAATTAGACTGCGATTTATTATGTTTTGTTATGCAATCTAGCGGGTTATAACTTGGTTAAATGTTTCATTTGTCTAATAAATAGCGCGAATGAAACGTTGGCTTTAATGATGAACTATTAATAAATATTATTCATTTATCTAGGGAAAGTTACGGGCCTATTAACATATTTTGCATTGCAATTGTGAAGCTTATCACAACCAGAGCTAGTTATAGTTTTGAAATTAATCACTTCTTAGCGTTTAACTGAGATCTTGTGGCTCGATATCCATTGACCAGCGAACTTTCTTTGCGAGTGGTAATTGCGCGATCACAGGTTTAGCACTGGTGATGATTTTTTGCATCAATGGTCGTGTAGGCACTTGAAGCATCAATTGCCACCTCGCTTTCCCTGCACGCTTAGCAATAGGTGCTGGTGTAGGACCTAACACCATCGAATGATGATCAAATAACGGATGCGCCTCAAGTGAATGTCTCACTTGACGCAAAAACGCCTCAACGTCATTGCTGTTGTTAGCTTCGGCACGAATCAAAGTTAGGAAGCTAAACGGTGGCAGCATAGCCAATTTACGCTCTTCAATCACGGTTTCTGCAAAATGACGATAGTCTTTATGCAGTAGTGATTGCAGCAGAGGATGGTCAGGGTGGTGCGTTTGCAGCAGCACTTCACCGGGCTTACTCGCTCGGCCTGCGCGGCCGGCCACTTGGATGAAGAGCTGTGCCAGTCTTTCCGACGCTCTGAAATCGCTGCTGTATAGCGAGCCGTCCACATCTAATAATGCTACTAAGGTCACGTTCGGGAAGTGGTGACCTTTGGCGAGCATTTGCGTACCAATCAGTATTTGGTATTCATTCCTTTTAATCGCCTCAAGCGCACTCTCAAGGCTGCCTTTACGACGAGTGCTGTCTCTATCAATTCGAATGGTATTAAAATCAGGGAACAGACTTTCAAGCTGTGCTTCAAGCTGCTCGGTACCCACACCAACGGTGACAAGCTGATTGGAGCCACAACTTTCGCACTGATGAATCGTGGGTCGCTGTGAACCACAGTGGTGGCAGCGAATCTCATTACTAGATTGATGGTAGGTGTAGTAGGCGTCGCAGCGACGGCACTCAGCGGTCCATCCGCATTCATGACACATCAACGCTGGGCTGAAACCTCGACGGTTAAGAAACAGCATTACCTGATTGCCCAGTTCTAAGTGGCGACGTATCTCAGCAATAAGGGGAGCGGACAAGCCCGCTTCTAAGTATTGCCCTTTGACATCGATAACCTTGTTGGTCGTTGGCACTGCAAGACCTGCGCGTTGGCTCAAAATCAGATGGTGATACTTACCACTCAGCGCGTTTTGCAGAGTTTCTATCGATGGTGTTGCAGAACCAAGTACAATTGGAATCAGTTCTTTATTGGCACGCATGACGGCGACGTCACGCGCGTGGTAACGTAGGCTGTCTTGCTGCTTATATGATGTGTCGTGTTCTTCATCGACAATAATAATGCCGAGATCAGCAAATGGTGTGAGTAACGCCGAGCGTGTGCCAATAACAATCCCTGCGACTTTATCACGAGCACTCAACCATGCATTCAACCGTTCGGTATCGTTAAGCCCAGAGTGAATTACTTCAATAGGCACGTTGAAACGCTTTTTAAAGCGGTTAATGGTTTGTGGTGTTAAACCAATCTCTGGCACTAAGACAAGCGCTTGCTGGCCGCGCTCAAGTACTGGTGCGATCATTTGCAGATAAACTTCGGTTTTCCCCGAACCTGTCACCCCTTCTAGCAGGTAGCAGCCGAATTCGGTTTGGCTATTTACTGACGCGATCGCTACAGCTTGTTCAGCATTCAGCCTCAGCTCTGTCGGTGGGTTGGTCATCGTTTCTGGCCAACGTGGAGTAGGGGCTAGCTTCTCATGCGATTCAATCCAGCCTTTCTCAGTCAGTGTTTTTAAGACACTAGAGCTGACTTCATTATCAATGAACGCCTGATGAGCACAAGGGCCAGACTCCAGCATATGCATGACTTTTGCTTGTTGCACAGCTCGTCCAAACCCAGCCATGAGCTGATTCTTGCCTGCTTCTGTAATACGCCACTCAACGGTGGCAGCAAACTCTGCAGGCTTTCCTTTGCGCAATGACGAGGGTAGAGCGTTGTTTAACGTGTCGCCCAATGGGTGTTGATAGTATTGGCTACACCAAGAGATGAGATCGAACAGTGGCTTTGGCCAGACAGGGCTGGTATCAAGTGCCGCTTTGATGGGCTTGAGCTGATCAATGGGGAAGTCAGATTGATGGCTGAATTGAGTAACGATACCGACTAAGGTTTGGCGTCCAAAAGGCACAGATACTCGGCCACCCACCACTGGGAAGAGGTGCGTTGGGACCAGATAATCGAACTGTTTATCCAGTGGCACAGGCAGTGCAACACGAGCAACATTTGGGCGCATAGTAGAGTCGATATTGTTCAGAGAAAGGGTCATTCTACCTAGCTAATTCGTTTAGGAGAAACCGTTAATTGAAGAAACTCAGTCAATCCATCTAAAGGTGGCGAAAAAAGTGGCAATTTTAGTTGATCCTAAAGGCACTATTCATTACTATACTGCGCCTTGATGGTATGGCTTGTTCTACATTTAATGCAGTAATAGCGATACCATAAGTCTTTTATTAAACTACGTGTGGTGTCCGGCTCAGAATCGGATGGCGACACGGCCTAAACTTTGAGGTTTCCCCATGAAAGCTGGTATCCACCCAGAATACAAAGCAGTAACAGCAACTTGCTCTTGCGGCAACACATTCGAATTCAACTCTACTCTAGGTAAAGATTCTATCCACCTAGACGTATGTGACAAGTGCCACCCATTCTACACTGGTAAGCAACGTATCGTTGATACAGGCGGCCGTGTTGATCGCTTCAACAAGCGTTTCGGTGCTCTATCTAGCAAGAAGTAATCTTACTTTTGCAGATTCTAGAAAAGGACGCTTCGGCGTCCTTTTTGTTTTGAAGCAAAAATAAAACAATTCTGTATACAATCCATTCAAAATTCTAACTATCTAGCGTAGTATTAATACATCAGAGTGACGAACTGCTGTCACTACGACTATGCGTCAGTACCCCCGTTCGTGTTGTCCACTCTGCTAAGTCTGCAACCCTTTAGAAGCAAAGTTAACAAATACAAAGCGGTTTAGACTCACACATTCAGTCTTTAATACTCGTAGAATAAGCAGGATTGTAACCATGTCCGATGACCAACAAAACGACGAATTTCGCCAACAAGCGCTTGATTATCATGCCAACCCCGTCCCTGGAAAAATTGAAATTGCTCTGACTAAGTCTGCTGACTCAGCGGCTGACCTCGCCCTTGCATACAGCCCCGGTGTGGCTGAGCCAGTGCGTGAAATCGCACAAAACTCTGAAAATGTTTATAAGTACACTGCCAAAGGTAACATGGTGGCGGTCATTTCTAATGGTACGGCGATTTTGGGACTAGGTAATTTAGGTCCACTGGCGTCGAAACCGGTTATGGAAGGTAAGGCACTGTTGTTTAAGCGTTTTGCTGGTCTAGACTCTATCGATATCGAAGTGAAACATCGCACGATTGATGAGTTTGTTGATACGGTAGCCAATATCTCTGATACCTTCGGTGGTATTAACCTAGAAGATATTAAAGCCCCAGATTGCTTTGAGATTGAACGTCGCCTGATTGAACGCTGTGATGTTCCGGTGTTTCACGACGACCAGCACGGTACTGCGATTGTAACCGCTGCAGGTATGCTGAACGCGATTGAACTACAAGGAAAAGATCTGAAAGAAGCGCGCATTGTGTGCCTTGGCGCTGGTGCGGCAGCTATCGCGTGTATGGAGCTACTGATTAAATGTGGCGCGATGCGTGAGAAGATCTACATGCTTGATCGTAAAGGGGTGATTCACACTCGCCGCGACGATTTGAACGAGTATAAAGAGCTGTTTGCCAACAACACCGACATGCGAACTTTGGAAGATGTCATTGAAGGGGCGGATCTGTTCCTAGGTGTATCGGGCCCTGACTTACTTGAACCAGAAGCTTTGAAACTGATGGCGGATAAGCCCATTGTGTTTGCCTGCTCAAACCCAGATCCAGAAATCAAACCTGAGCTTGCTCATGACGTACGTGATGACCTGATTATGGGCACAGGGCGCTCTGACTACCCTAACCAAGTAAACAATGTCCTGTGCTTCCCATTTATCTTCCGCGGCGCGCTTGATGTACGTGCAAGTGAAATTAATGACGAAATGAAGCTAGCTGCGGTTGAGGCAATTCGTGAGCTTGCCAAAGAAGAAGTACCACAAGAGGTGCTTAAAGCGGCTGGTGTAGAGTCACTTACTTTTGGCAAGGAGTACATCATTCCCAAACCAATGGATCCACGTTTGCTGCCACGTGTAGCCAAAGCGGTTGCTCAAGCTGCAGTCGATTCCGGTGTGGCGCGAATTGAGATGCCAGAAAATTATATGGCGTAGTTTTTCACAGTCAACGAAACAAAAAGACGGCGTGAATGCCGTCTTTTTTGATTCTATATCAGAATTTATTCTTCATCGAACGCTTCAAACTCAATGCCCATTGCCGTCATCAGCTCTTTCGCTTCTGTTGGAATGTCATCGGGGCGGTCTTTTCTCAAATCTTCATCGGTTGGAAGCGGTTGACCGGTGTAGGCGTGTAGGAAGGCTTCGCACAATAGTTCACTATTAGTTGCGTGGCGTAAGTTATTGATTTGGCGACGAGTACGTTCATCAGTCAATACCTTTAGCACCTTCAACGGGATAGACACCGTGATCTTCTTAACTTGTTCGCTTTTTTTTCCGTGCTCCGCGTATGGGCTAATGTATTCGCCGTTCCAATCTGCCATTGCACACCTTCGCTCTGTTAATCATAAGTAGTCGTAATAAGAATGCTGCAATTTTAGCGGGATTTACTGCCATAAGCAAAGACATATGGACGTCTAGAAGTGTTGACGTCTCACAAAATGGAAAGTAAAGTGGACATTGATTTTAACGCAATGTTAATTTTCTAGTGTTTGCCTCTTTTGTTGGTTTCATATTGACAGACAAAAGTAGACACTGAGCAACACCCATCAGCCCAATGCGATTTGATAAAGGAAGTTTCTATGAGCAATCGGAAGCCAGCGACAATAGCCGTACGTACTGGTATCGAATCAGATACCCAGCATCACGCTGTGGTACCGCCAATTTACCTTTCTACTAACTATGGCTTCCCTGCGTTTGGAGAAGTCCCCACTTATGACTATACCCGTTCGGGCAATCCAAATCGCGGTTTGTTGGAACAAGCGTTGTATGAGCTCGAATCGGGCAAAGGAGCGGTGGTCACTAACTGTGGCACCTCGGCACTGAACTTGTGGGCATCGGCTTTTTTAGGGCCTGAAGATACCATTGTGGCACCACACGACTGCTATGGTGGTAGTTATCGATTGTTCAATACTCGAGCTCAAAAGGGGGACTTCAAAGTCCTGTTTGTCGATCAAGGTGACGACGCAGCACTAGAGGCAGCACTTGAAACGAAACCTAAACTCGTTTTACTTGAAACTCCATCCAACCCTTTGGTTCGTGTGGTCGATATCGCGGCTGTATGCGAAAAAGCCAAAAAAGTCGGTGCGCTGGTGGCGGTAGACAATACCTTTTTAACTCCGGTATACCAAAAGCCTTTGGAGCTCGGAGCTGACTTTGTTATCCATTCAACCACTAAATATCTCAACGGTCACTCGGATGTGATTGGTGGTGTGGTGATCACTAAAACGGAACAACACGCGGAAGATCTCGCCTGGTGGGGTAACTGCATTGGCGCAACAGGGACACCGTTTGATAGTTACATGACGCTGCGCGGCATTCGTACGCTTGGGGCGCGTATGCGTGTGCATGAAGAGAGCTCACAACACATTCTTGAATTCCTAAAACAGCAGCCTCTGGTTAAAGTGATTTATCACCCAAGCTTACCGGAACATCCAGGACATGAGATTGCCAAGAAACAGCAATCAGGCTTTGGGTCGATGCTCAGTTTTGAATTTGCGGGAAGTTTTGAGCAGCTAAAATACTTCGTTGGTGAGCTTAAGCTATTCTCGCTGGCTGAATCACTTGGCGGTGTCGAGAGTTTGATTTGTCACCCTGCCTCAATGACCCATCGAGCGATGGGCGAAGCCGCGCTAGAAGAAGCGGGAGTGTCGCAGCAACTATTGCGTCTGTCTGTTGGACTGGAAGATGCCACTGACCTTATTGACGATTTACAACAAGCATTTGATAAAGCGAAAACATTCCAAGGATAAGTTGAGTTATGAGTACCACACCCGCTCCGACCAAGAAGCAACTACATAAATTTGGCGGCAGTAGCTTAGCTGACCCTGAGTGTTATCGTCGCGTTGTTTCTATTCTTAAAGATTATTCACACAGCGAAGATCTTATTGTGGTGTCTGCCGCGGGCAAAACCACAAACCGTTTAATCGAGTTTCTCGATGCGCTCAATAAAGATGGTCGTATTGCTCACGAGCACCTTCAATCGCTAAGGCAGTTCCAAATCGAGCTGGTTCGTGAGCTGTTGCAAGGTGATGACGCTGAACAGCTTGTCTCTTTGCTCAGCGACGAGTTTAGTACTTTAGGTGAATTGAGCTATCCCCTAAATGATGCGCAGCGTGCGGCCGTATTGGGCCACGGTGAAGTGTGGTCTTCACGATTGCTTGCAGCACTTTTACGCCAATCGGACCTACCGGCAGTTGCACAAGACGCACGAGCTTTCTTGCGGGCAGAATTTGGTACCCAGCCAGAAGTGGATCGTGCCAAGTCCTATGCTCTGATTAAAGATGTGTTAGCTCAGCATGCGCATCACCGCATTGTGATCACAGGTTTTATGGCGCAAAGCGATGAAGGCGATACAGTATTGCTAGGGCGCAACGGTTCTGATTATTCGGCGACGGTGATTGGAGCACTTGCTGAGGTCTCTTGCGTGACCATTTGGAGTGACGTTGCGGGCGTCTACAGCGCCGACCCTCGAGTCGTGAGTGATGCTTGTCTATTGCCATTACTCCGTTTGGATGAGGCAAGCGAGTTAGCTCGATTGGCCGCTCCTGTGCTGCATAGCCGCACCCTTCAGCCAGTGGCGCAAAGCGTGATGGATTTAAACTTGCGTTGCAGCTATCAACCTGAATCAGGCTCTACTCGAATAGAGCGTGTGCTGGCCTCTGGACGTGGTGCTAAAATTATTACCTCGTTAGATGAAGTGCTGTTGATCGACCTCGCGTTTGCTAGCGGCCATGATTTTGAACGCGCGCAAAATGAAGTACTGAATGGACTAAAGCGCGCACAGCTTGAACCGTTAGCGTTTGAAGCGCAGTCTGATCAGGCTCGTTTGCGTCTTGCGTACACCGCTGAAATAGCCTCAGGAGCACTTAATGAGTTGCAAGATTTAGCGATTGAAGCCGAGATTAAGCTCAGAGAAGGGTATTCCATGTTGGCTGCTGTAGGCGCTGGCGTGACTAAGAATGCCAACCACTGTTTTGGTTTTTATCAGCAGCTTAAGCACGCACCGGTAGAGTTTTTCTCCGAAGCTGAATCCAAGTTAAGTCTTGCGGCTGTGTTGAGAAAATCAGATATCCAACCTCTGCTTAAGTCAGTACACACTCAGTTGTTCCAAGCTCAAAAACGCGTTGCGGTCGCTTTATGTGGTAAAGGCAACATTGGCTCTAGCTGGTTGGCATTATTTAAAGAGCAAAAAAGTGAGTTAGAAAAACGTCGTGGAATGAGTTTCAACTTGGTTGCGGTTGTGGATAGCCAAACCTATTGGTTTGATGACCAAGGCATCAATGAACAGACGGTATTGGCGCGCTATGAAGATGAAGCGGTCGTATACCAAGGCGATATTTGGCTACAGCAGCTTGCTAACCTTCAAGGTTATGACGAAGTTGTGGTTCTTGATGTTACGGCAAGCCCAGCGCTTGCCGCGCAGTATCAAAGCATCGCTGAAAATGGCATGCACCTAATTTCTGCTAACAAGGTGGCAGGTTCTGCGCCTAGTGTGAGCTACCACGCTGTACAAGATGCCTTCTCGAAAACGGGACGTCACTGGTTGTATAACGCCACGGTAGGTGCAGGGTTGCCGATTAACCATACGGTGCGTGATTTGCGTGAAAGTGGGGATGATATTGTGGCGTTGTCCGGTATCTTCTCGGGGACACTATCTTGGCTATTCCAGCAATTTGATGGCAGTGTGCCATTTAGTGAGCTGGTGGACTTAGCTTGGCAACAAGGCTTGACGGAACCGGACCCTCGTGCCGATCTGGATGGCTCTGATGTGATGCGTAAGCTGGTTATTCTTGCCCGCGAATCTGGGTTAGATATTGAGCCTGATGCGGTAGCGGTAGAGTCATTGGTGCCTGAAGAGCTCAAAGAACTCTCTCTGGATGGCTTCTTTGAAAAGGCAGAACTACTGAGTGAAATCTTGCAAGAACGTCTTGAGAAGGCCCTGCGTGAAGATAAAGTACTGCGTTATGTGGCGCGTTTAGATCGTCAAGGAAAAGCTCGTGTGGGCATTGAGGCGCTGTCTCAGGAGCACGCTCTGGCCAACTTGCTGCCTTGTGACAATATCTTCGCTATCGAAAGTAAATGGTACAAAGAGAACCCACTTGTGATTCGTGGTCCAGGCGCTGGGCGTGAAGTCACTGCTGGTGCGATTCAGTCAGATTTAAATTTAATGTCGAGTTTCTTTTAGCGGACACTAAGTTGTTGGTTTTGAATTCCTTTTATCTCTATCTCTAGGTTAGCGATACTGAGCAGACCCCTAATCGTTGAATACTAATGATTGGGGTTTTTTATTTGTCGCTTTTTCTTTAGGTGCCTTTTGCCCCAGTCTGCGTCATCTTCACGAAAGTGAAGACCTTCTGACGCGTGTGGCTCTGTTCTATTGGTTTGAACATTGCAAGGTTTACTCGGCTATTTAGGCGAGTATTGTGTTTACGGTAAGGCAGCCACTCGCGGAGGGAGATCTCCTTTTTCAAGGAGATGACGATGGTTGTGTCGTTAGGGTGCGTGGGAATGGTGGTTAGGGATAGGTGCATGGCATACGTCATCTTCGCGAAAGTGAAGATCTTCTGACGCGCGTGGCACTGTTCTAGTGGTTTGAACGTTGCGAGGTTTACTCGGCCATTTAGGCGAGTATTACGTTTACGGTAAGGCAGTCACTCGCGGAGGGAGATCTCCTTTTTCAAGGAGATGACGTATGCCATGCCTCTGCTTTAATTTCTTTAACATGGCACATGAAAAAAATTCATACTTACTCTATTGACTTTAAATGCCATTCATTTCATTCTGTAGACATATAGACGTCTAAACGTCGAAAAATAAAATATAGATATAGATAGACAGGCTTTATCTAAGATTGGATGGGATAACCAATCTTGGTATTTAGGGAGAGAACCATGGGATACACACACGCTGGGCACATTGATGCATTGAATCAGAATATTGCTGAGCTTTCAGACAATATCAACGTCTCATTTGAGTTCTTTCCACCGAGCACACCAACAATGGAAGATACTCTTTGGAAGTCTGTGCACCGCCTAAAAACGTTAAATCCTAAATTTGTTTCTGTGACTTACGGTGCAAATTCAGGCGAGCGTGACCGCACTCATTCTATTATTAAAGAGATCAAGTCCGAAACGGGACTGGTTGCAGCACCGCATCTGACTTGCATTGATGCATCTCGCGATGAAATTATTGATATAGCTGAAGATTACTGGCGTAACGGCATTAAGAATATTGTCGCATTGCGTGGCGACATCCCTGCGGGTGGTGGTCAGCCGGACATGTATGCATCGGATTTGGTCGAGTTATTAAAATCGCGTCACGATTTTGATATTTCAGTGGCTGCTTTCCCTGAAGTGCATCCAGAAGCAAAAAGTGCTCAAGCCGATTTATTGAATTTGAAGCGTAAGGTGGATGCGGGAGCAAATCGTGCTATTACCCAGTTTTTCTTTGATGTAGAAAGTTACTTACGTTTTCGTGATCGCTGTGTAGCGGCTGGTATCGATGTGGAAATAGTCCCAGGTATTCTGCCGGTTTCCAACTTTAAACAGGCGTCACGATTTGCTGGCATGAACAAAGTAAAAGTACCTGGTTGGATGCAAAAGCAGTTTGAAGGCTTGGATGACGATCCAGTGACGCGCCAGTTAGTCGGAGCGAGTCAGGCGATTGATATGGTTCGTGTCTTGAGCCGTGAAGGGGTAAAGGATTTCCATTTCTACACCCTAAACCGTGCTGAAATGACTTATGCACTGTGCCATACACTAGGCGTACGCCCTCAGGTTTAGTGATCTCATAGACTTCCTCAATGACAACAAAAAAGCGTCAGGTGTATCTCGATACCCCTGACGCTTTTTTGAACTCAAGAACCAAACTAGGTCGAGAGCGACCCTAGCTTGTCTCACGTGTTTTACGCTAACGCTTCTAACTCAGACAGCGCTTCTTCTGCCCATTCTAACCATGCTTGACGAGCAAGTAGGTTGCGGCGCAGTGTTAGACGTTCAAGACGAGCGTTCTTGTCTAATGTGCTTGGCGTTGCGTAATAGGCCGTTTCAATTTCACGGTAGTGCGCAACGAGCTTTTTCGACTCTTCAATCAACTCTTCAAGTTGGATACGGAATGCTGCTGATGGTTGCACTGCACAAGCGGCTAGCTTGGCTGAGAATTCATCGCGCACAGTCGGGTGTACAGTAGGTTGTTCAAACCATTCGCCTAATGCGCTACGGCCTGAGTCGGTAATCGAATAGACTTTACGATCTGGTTTACCTTCTTGTGGTTCAAGTTTGCAAGTAACCAGTGCTTTGTCAGCCATTTTGTTGAGTTCACGGTAAACTTGCTGATGACTCGCTTTCCAGAAGTAACCGATGCTCGCAGAAAATTCCTTAGTTATGTCATAGCCAGTCGCATCGCGAGTGCTAAGAACGGTAAGGATTACGTGTGGTAGTGACATGTTATAAGTCCAAATGGTCAATAGTGTATTAGTAATTATGTTGCTCTTGGTCGCGGATAGAAGACTGTTGCAGAACTTGTGTGAGTTCATGAAACTCGCGCGAAAGAACAAAGCCAATTTTGTTTGGCACCTGTAACCTTGTTTAAGCCTTTGTCACCTAGAAGGACACGCGAACGCGTGAACCGAACTGTCGATATATTCGTACTTGTTTTTAATGCGACTATACCATAACTATATTGGAATCTATAAGCATGCAGTGGAACAGAGAGTGATATCACTTAAAAAAAATTGACAAAGCTATCAATAGTCACGCCAATTGGAATAAAAGGCTGCAAAACGCAGCCTTTTGTCCTTTTTTTGATATTATATGTCGTTTAACCAGTATTTCGCATACCAGCAGCAATGCCGGCGATAGTAACCATCAGCGCTTCTTCTAATTCAGCCTCAGTTTCTTCGCTTTGACGAGTACGATGAAGCAGTTCCGCTTGAAGCATATTGAGCGGTTCGACATAAGTATTACGCAAGCGAATTGACTCTTGACCCCAAGGGTCGCTCTGCATCAGATGGTTATGGTTTTCTACGTTCAGCACCGCTTTGATGTCTTGCTGAAGTTGAGCGCGTAGCTTATCACCTAATGGTAACAGTTCAGGTGCTGCTAAACGTTGATCGTAGTAACGTGAAATTTCCATATTACACTTGGCGTACACCATCTCTAGCATGCCTAGACGAGTGGAGAAGAACGGCCATTCACGACACATTTCTTCGAGAAGTGCTTGGTGACCTTTATCAATTGAGTATTGAATCGCTTCACCTGCACCTAACCAAGCTGGAAGAACTAAGCGGTTTTGGCTCCAAGAGAAAATCCAAGGAATTGCACGTAAGCTCTCTACACCGCCATTTGGATTGCGTTTCGCAGGGCGAGAACCTAATGGCAGTTTACCCAATTCAAGCTCTGGTGTTGCTTGGCGGAAATACGGCACAAAGTCCGGTTCACCGCGAACGACTTTGCGATAAGCGTCGCATGACACTTCAGAAAGCACGTCCATCAAGTCACGCCACTCTTTTTTAGGCTCAGGAGGTGGCAGAAGGTTCGCTTCTAAAATGGCACTGGCATATAGATTAAAGCTGTTGACGGCAATCTCTGGCAGGCCAAGTTTAAAGCGGATCATTTCGCCTTGCTCGGTAACGCGTAGACCACCTTTTAAGCTCTTCGGTGGCTGAGATAGCAGCGCGGCGTGTGCAGGCGCACCACCACGACCGATCGTACCACCACGGCCATGGAACAGCGTGATATCGATACCGGCCGCTTCCCCCACTTCTACCAAGGACTCCATAGCACTGTATTGGGCCCAGCCAGCAGACATAACACCGGCGTCTTTAGCAGAATCTGAGTAACCAATCATCACCATCTGATGGTTTTGAATGTAGCCACGATACCAATCGATATCGAACAGCTGTTTCATTACGGCTTCAGAGTTGTTCAGATCGTCTAGCGTTTCAAACAGTGGGCACACGTCCATACGGAACTTACAGCCACACTCTTGAAGAATTAGGTGCACGGCCAGAACATCTGAGGCAGTGCGCGCCATTGAAATCACATAAGCACCGAAAGCTTCGCGTGATTGAGAGGCGATAACACGGCAAGTATCGAGGACTTCTTGAACCTCAGCCGATGGCTCCCAATCGCGAGGAAGGAGTGGGCGTTTGGAGCTGAGTTCATTGATAAGGAAAGAAATCTTATCTTGCTCACTCCATTGGTCATAATCACCCAGTCCCAGATAACGTGTCAGTTCAGAAATGACATCGGAGTGACGAGTGCTTTCTTGGCGAACATCGAGGCGAACAAGGTAAATACCGAACGCTTTAACGCGGCGTAGTGTATCTAACAGTGACCCGTCTGCAATGATTGCCATACCGCTTTCACGTAGAGACTTATAACAAGCCATTAACGGCTGCCACAGCTGTTCAGCGTCTTCAAGAATAGGTTTGTTAGGCACGTCTTGACGATTGATTTGCGCTTCAATCACTTCGAGGGTATTCATTAACAAAATGCGAACGGGCTTTAAGATCGCACGGTATGGTTCATGCTGTTCACCAGCAAGCTCACGAACGTGATCGTTACATTTCACCATGGAGAGTTCAGTGATAAGCTCTTGAAGATCCCTGAGGTAAAGCTCAGCGGCCTTCCAGCGCGATAATAGCATCACTTCACGGGTAATGCTGTGGGTAACAAAGGGGTTACCATCTCGGTCGCCGCCCATCCATGATGAGAAATGCACAGGGCGCGCATCAATGGGTAAACCTTCACCAAGGAAGCCTTTGAGTTTTTCATCAAATTCACGCAAGAATTCAGGTACGGCTTCCCATAGGGAGTTTTCAACCACGGCAAAGCCCCATTTGGCTTCATCAAGTGGCGTCGGACGCTGTTGACGAATCACATCAGAGTGCCAGCTTTGGGCAATCAATTGTTCTAAACGGCGTTCGGTTCTTTTGCGTTCTTTTTCTGAAAGTTCGTTCAACTCGAGTTTGGATAGGCACTCATTGATCTTCACTAGTTTGTTGATCATGGTGCGACGAGTAATTTCAGTAGGGTGTGCCGTCAGTACTAATTCGATGTTAAGCGCGCGAACTGCTTGTGCACTATCGAGTTTGCTGATGTTTTCTTGGCTTAGTTTTGAAAAAAGTGACGAAATAGGATCCGGTTCACACACATCGGCTTCACAGCTGCGTGAAATGGTGTGGTATTGATCGGCGATATTCGTCAAATTTAGAAATTGGTTGAATGCGCGAGCTACTGGAGTGAGTTGCTCATTCGGCAGGTTGGTAATTTCTTCGATTAGTAATTCACGATCGGCTTCATTGCCTGCACGCACAACGGATTTGGAAAGCTTACGAATTTTCTCTACTTTCGCGAGAATCTCCTCTCCATGCGCTTCCTTGATGGTATTACCCAACAAGTGCCCTAGCATCCTAACATTGCTCTTCAATGGGGCATATTTTTCGTTCATAGTCGTCCTGCCTTGTAATTTAACTACATCGATTATTCCTTATCAGCCTCACAATCTAGCTAAAAATGTTAGTGCGAGTCAAATAAAGTAAACCATGTTTGCGATTATCGCTTTGGCACGAAATCCGCACACTTGGTGAACTTTGTTTATTGACTTGTTGAAATTTTATTACAGTTTGTAAGTCACTCGAAACAATACTGGCGTATAGATTTAGCCAAAATATTGATGGTTGGATCGATAAACTTAAAGCTTAAAAACTCATTAGGTTGATGGGCTTGGTCAATGGAACCTGGTCCAAGTACTAAAGTTGGACACAATTGCTGCAAGAAAGGGGCTTCTGTGCAGTAGTTCACGGTTTCTGACGAGGTTTCACACAGCGCTTCCATACCGCTAACAAATGGATGATGGTGATCGCACTCATAACCAGGAATGGGTTCATGTAAGGCAGTGATAGATAATCTGCCCGGCCATTTGGCTTCAACCTCTTTTAATGCATCACGTAATAAATTATCTAAGCCATCTAGACTAATGCCTGGTAAGGGTCTGACGTCGTAATGCAGCTCACAGCAACCACAAATTCGGTTGGCACTGTCTCCGCCATGAATATGACCAAGGTTGAGGGTTGGACTAGGAATCGCAAATCCTGGGTGGTGGTACTCTTTAATCAAACGGTCACGCAGCTTCATCATAGCAAATAACACTTCGTGCATGATTTCAATGGCATTAACGCCAAGCGCTGGGTCTGACGAGTGACCCGATTTGCCAGTAACACGTATCGCATTCGCAACGTGGCCTTTGTGACCACGAATTGGCACTAAGCTGGTTGGTTCGCCAATGATGCAATAATCCGGTTTGAACGGTGCATTTTCGGTAAAGTGACGCGCACCTAACATCGTCGTCTCTTCATCACATGTGGCTAACACATAAAGAGGCTTGGTCTGTTTACTCCAATCAATTTTCTTAACCGCTTCGTAGATGAAGGCGAAAAAGCCCTTCATATCCGCTGTTCCTAATCCGTAGAATCGATTGTTGGCTTCAGTCAATTCGTGAGGGTTAAAGCTCCAGCGACCCTCATCATAAGGAACGGTATCACTGTGACCCGCTAAAAGTAAGCCGCCCTCACCATCGCCCTTCTTGGCTATCATATTGAATTTATTGGGCTCAACCTCGATCACTTCAACATCAAAGCCGAGATCTTTCATCCAAGTTGCCAGCTTTTCGATGACTTTTGCATTGCCATGATCCCAGCTAGGGTCAGTCGAGCTGATCGAAGGAGTGCTAATTAGGCCTTTATAGACCTCTAAAAAACTGGGTAATTGCATATTATCTTCGCTTCTACTGTTGACAGATTAATCCTAAGACGGTAAAAAACATATTAAATCAAATTTAATGAATAAAAAATCAATTAATGACCTTTTTACTATATTTATAGTCATTAGTTGCCATGTTCATAAACCGATATCACAAGCCTAGTTCAACAGACTCATTAACGGATGTAGAGAAATGCTGAAAACGACCATTATTGGCGCCACAGGATACACAGGAGCAGAGCTTGCTCTTATGGTCACAAAACACCCTGAACTCACGCTATCAGGTTTGTATGTATCCGCCAATAGTGTGGATGCTGGTAAGCCGATTTCACAATTACACGGCAAACTCGCAGGTTTGGTAGATATGTCGGTTCAACCCCTAAACGACGTTAAACAAGTGGCGAGTGAGTGCGATATTGTTTTCCTTGCCACGGCACATGAAGTCAGTCATGACTTAGCGCCTGAATTTTTAGACCAAGGTTGCCAAGTATTTGACTTATCAGGTGCTTATCGTGTTAAAGCCGACGATTTTTATACCACGTTCTATGGTTTTGAGCATCAAAATGAAAGCTGGTTGGACAAGGCCGCGTATGGTTTAGCAGAGTGGGACGCGCAAGAGATTGAACATGCTCAGTTGGTGGCTGTGCCGGGTTGTTACCCAACCGCTTCACAATTGGCCATCAAACCTTTGCTAGAGGCAGGAATAATTGATACCCAGATGTGGCCTGTCATTAATGCCACCAGTGGCGTGACTGGTGCCGGACGCAAAGCGACGATGACCAATAGTTTCTGTGAAGTCAGCCTGCAACCTTACGGGCTGTTCAATCACAGGCATCAACCAGAGATTGCGACACACTTGGGATGCGAGGTGATTTTTACTCCTCATTTAGGCAATTTTAAACGTGGCATCTTGGCGACGATCACGATGAAGCTCAATGAAGGCGTGACGGAAGCGCAAGTGGCAGAGGCATTTGCAACCGCGTATCAGGGGCAGCCTTGTGTACGCGTTAAAGGCAATGTTATTCCAAGAATTCAAGATGTTGAGCACACTCCATTTTGCGACTTAGGTTGGAAGTTGCAAGGTCAACATATCATCGTTGTTTCAGCGATTGATAACTTGCTAAAAGGGGCGTCGAGCCAAGCAATGCAGTGCTTAAACATTAAAAATAAATTTGCCCAGTTAACGGCACTCATCTAGAGCGAGGAAAGCAGTATGAGTCATCCAAATCCGCCATTAGTCATCAAGTTAGGGGGTGCTGCCTTATCTTGCACACAGACGCTGGGCCAGCTATTTGCAGCGATTTCTAATTATCAAAAACAAGCGCAGCGTGAGATTGTCATTGTTCATGGTGGCGGTTATCTAGTGGATGATTTGATGAAGCAATTAAACCTTCCAACGATAAAAAAACAAGGGCTGCGCGTGACCCCGTATGAGCAAATCCCACTCATTGCTGGAGCGCTGGCAGGGACAGCAAACAAGTTGCTTCAAGGTGACGCGATTAAAGCGGGCATCAACGCAGTGGGCCTTAGCCTTGCTGATGGCGGTTTGTGTGACGTGACCGAACTGGATCCTGAACTTGGTGCTGTAGGCAGTGCGAAGGCAGGTAATCCGGCAGTATTGCAAGCTGTGCTCAAATCAGGCGCCTTGCCAATCATCAGTTCAATCGGTCTTGATAGCCAAGGTCAGTTGATGAACGTCAATGCGGACCAAGCAGCGGTAGCGGTAGCGGGCGCATTGGATGCGGAGTTAGTTTTGCTCTCTGATGTGAGTGGGGTCTTGGACGGTAAAGGCCATCTATTACCAAGCCTAACTCAACAAGAAGCGGATGCCTTGATTGAAGGTAAAGTGATTACCGATGGCATGATTGTAAAAGTTCAAGCTGCTCTGGAAGCGGCGAATGATCTTGGTCGCCCGATCGAAGTCGCCACTTGGCGCTATCCGAACAAATTAGTCGACCTGTTTGCTGGTAAAAGTATCGGCACCCAGTTCGTACCCAATTAATTTTTGTAGTAACAGTTATCTGAAGAGTTGAGTAACCCGAGGCACTGACCGCCAAAATCAGGCTCGGATAAGGAGAGAAAAATGAGCAAACCATCTGTAAAAAAAGTTGTTGTAGCCTATTCCGGCGGTCTAGATACGTCAGTCATCATTCCGTGGCTAAAAGAAAACTACAACTGTGAAGTCGTGGCATTCGTTGCCGATGTTGGTCAGGGTGAAGAAGAATTGATTGGCATTGAAGAAAAAGCCAAAGCATCGGGGGCATCTGAGTGTTATATCGCAGACCTGAAAGAAGAAATGGTCGCCGATTACATCTATCCGACACTGAAAACGGGCGCCTACTACGAAGGAAAGTACCTGTTAGGCACCTCTATGGCACGTCCGATTATTGCGAAAGCGCAGGTGGAAGTGGCGCGCAAAGTCGGTGCAGATGCGCTGTGTCACGGCTGTACTGGTAAAGGTAATGATCAAGTGCGTTTTGAAGGTGCATTTGCAGCACTGGCTCCGGATCTTACGGTGATTGCTCCTTGGCGTGAGTGGGATCTTGTGAGTCGTGAAGAGTGTCTAGACTATCTGGCTGAGCGTAATATTCCATGTACCGCATCGTTGACTAAAATTTACTCTCGTGATGCCAACGCATGGCACATTTCTACAGAGGGTGGAGTGCTTGAGAGTACTTGGAATGCGCCAAATGAAGATTGTTGGGTGTGGACGGTCGACCCTGAGCAAGCGCCTAACGAAGCGGAATATGTCACGCTAGAAGTGAAGCAAGGTGAAGTGGTTGGCGTTGACGGGGAGCAAATGACACCATACAACGCGCTGGTCTATTTGAATGAAAAGGGCGCGAAGCATGGTGTAGGCCGTATCGACATCGTTGAAAACCGCTTGGTTGGCATGAAGTCCCGTGGCTGCTACGAAACTCCAGGAGGCACTATCATGATGGAAGCCTTGCGTGCTGTTGAGCAATTAGTACTAGATAAAACGTCTTTTGAGTTCCGTGAAGAGCTGGGTATCAAAGCGTCTCACCTTGTTTATGATGGTCGTTGGTTTACGCCACTTTGTAAGTCAATTTTAGCGGCGTCAGAGGAGTTAGCGAAAGACGTCAATGGTGAGGTTGTTATCAAGCTTTATAAAGGGCAAGCGGTTGTGACGCAAAAGCGCAGTGTGAACAGTCTTTACTCTGAAGAGTTCGCGACATTTGGCGCAGATGAAGTCTATGACCAAAGTCATGCGGAAGGTTTTATCCGCCTGTACTCACTTTCAAGTCGTATCCGTGCATTAAACGCAGCAAAGAATAAGTAATCACCTCGCGCACTGCGCAAGCTCTCAAGCTTCGCTATACTGTTTGAAATAAAGAAACCCATTTGCTATCAAATGGGTTTCTTGCTATTTGCCGCAATATCAGTCTTGAATACACTTGTTGAATATTTATGTGAAATAAGTGAATTTTTACTTTATTTTTAATTCAATTTGCCGTAAGTTGAACCCTAACAATAAAGAAACTGAGTTGCATCAGATTCAAGCCGAACAAAGCAGTGAAGATTGAGCAGTTAGGAGAGACACGATGGCATTATGGGGCGGAAGATTTACCCAAGCAGCAGATACGAGATTCAAAGATTTTAATGATTCATTACGCTTTGATTACCGACTTGCTGAGCAAGACATTGTTGGCTCAATTGCTTGGTCAAAAGCGCTGGTATCGGTGAATGTACTGACCGAAGAAGAACAGCAGAAGTTAGAGTTAGCGCTAAACGAGCTAAAGCTAGAGGTGATGGAAAACCCTAAGCAAATCTTACGCTCTGACGCGGAGGATATTCATAGTTGGGTTGAACAACAGCTTATTAGCAAAGTTGGCGACCTCGGTAAAAAGCTGCATACCGGACGCTCTCGTAATGACCAAGTAGCAACCGATCTGAAATTATGGTGTCGTCAGCAAGGTCAACAGCTATTACTCGGTTTGGACAGATTACAATCGCAAATGGTTGAAGTGGCGAGAGTTCATCAAGACACTGTGCTTCCTGGCTATACACACTTACAACGTGCTCAACCGGTGACATTTGCGCATTGGAGTTTGGCGTATGTAGAAATGTTTGAGCGTGATTACTCACGTCTGGAAGATGCTATCAAACGCCTGGATACTTGTCCATTAGGCTCCGGTGCACTTGCAGGCACGGCTTATCCGATGGATAGGGAGCAACTGGCTCACAACCTCGGCTTTAGAAGAGCAACGCGTAATAGTCTAGATTCCGTTTCCGATCGTGATCATGTGATGGAGCTGATGTCCATTGCTTCTATTTCGATGCTGCACCTATCTCGTCTTGCGGAAGACATGATCTTCTACAACTCAGGCGAATCTAATTTTATTGAGCTTGCTGATACCGTCACGTCTGGCTCTTCTCTTATGCCACAGAAAAAGAACCCAGATGCGCTGGAGCTCATTCGTGGTAAAACAGGCCGCGTCTACGGTGCCTTAGCTGGCATGATGATGACAGTAAAGGCACTGCCACTTGCTTACAACAAAGACATGCAGGAAGACAAAGAAGGCCTGTTCGATGCATTGGATACTTGGAACGACTGCATGGAAATGGCAGCACTGTGTTTTGATGGCATTAAAGTAAATGGTGAACGTACTCTTGAAGCGGCGAAACAAGGCTATGCCAATTCAACGGAGCTTGCCGATTATCTGGTCGCAAAAGGCATTCCATTCCGTGAAGCACACCATATTGTCGGTGTTGCGGTTGTGAGTGCTATTGCCAAAGGCTGTGCGCTGGAAGAGCTTTCTATTGCAGAGTTGCAAGAGTTCTCGCCGGTTATTGAGCAAGACGTGTACGACATTTTAACCATTGAGAGCTGTCTGGAGAAACGCAGTGCCTTAGGGGGAGTGGCTCCTCAACAAGTGGCGTATGCAGTTGAGCAAGCAACGAAACGCCTGAGTGCGCGTGATAATTCAGCGGTGAAAGTGCGCTCAGCCAGACTCACCGATATTGATGCGTTAGAAAGTATGGTGGCTTATTGGGCTAACCTTGGAGAGAATTTACCGCGTAGTCGTAATGAATTGGTGCGTGATATCGGCTCTTTTGCAGTCGCAGAGCATCATGGCGAAGTGACCGGTTGCGCATCCTTGTATGTGTATGACTCGGGGCTGGCTGAAATTCGCTCTCTTGGCGTTGAAGCAGGCTGGCAAGGTCAAGGGCAGGGGACGGCCATAGTGCAACATCTCGTTGAGAAAGCACGTAAGATGGCAATTAAGAAAGTCTTTGTGCTGACCCGTACTCCAGAGTTCTTTATGAAGCATGATTTCATTCCAACATCGAAGACACTATTGCCTGAAAAAGTTCTCAAAGACTGTGATCAGTGCCCAAGACAGCATGCTTGTGATGAGGTAGCGTTAGAGGTTAACTTAGTAGAACAAATTATCACTAAGAAAAATGTAGCCTAACGCATTGAAAAATAAGTGAGTGAGAAAAAGATCGAAAAAGTTTTTAAAAAAGATCTTTTTTCTGGGAACCAACAAGAAAAGGCGCGGTCTATTAAAGTACCACTGCTTTTTCTTAGAAGAATCTAAGAAGGCCCCGAGTCAAGGTTGACTACGGGGCTTTTTTCTTTCTGCCGTTCGGCAAATCTTGTAATTGAATTCTGTTATCGCCAAGCATGTCACAGTGTCGCCGTGTTGAACGGCCATCGAATCCGCTAGAATACGCTTTCCTGTTTCACTACAAGCTGTCCTCTAAGACTAAGAAGAGAAGAATGATTGAACGTATCCATACCAAAGAGCGCATGAGCCGCATTGTTAAGCACAACGGTACTATTTACCTATGTGGTCAGGTTTGTGCAGACGCGACGAAAGATATTACAGAGCAGACACAAACCATGCTCGATAAGGTTGAAGCGTTGCTCTTGGAAGCTGGTAGTGACAAAGAGCACATGCTGTCGGCAACTATCTACCTAAAAGACATGCAAGACTTCCAAGCAATGAACGCGGTATGGGATGCTTGGGTCCCCGCTGGTTTTGCTCCTGCTCGTGCGTGCGTGACCGGTGATATGGCGCGTGAAGCGCTGTTGGTAGAGATTTCTGTTATTGCCGCTGAAATTGAGACAAAGTAAGCCAGAAGCTACCCTAAGATGAAACCCAAAAGCGAGCCCATATGGGACTCGCTTTTTTGGTGTTTATTTGAGTATGAGAAGCGTTAGCCTAGATAAGCTTCTAGTTCCTCACTACCACCAATGTGTTTACCGCCGATAAAGACTTGTGGAACCGTAGTACGGCCAGAGATAGCGCGTAGCGTTACTGTGGTCGCATCTTTACCCAGAATCACTTCTTCGTACTGCAAGCCGTGGTCAATTAAGTTCTGTTTTGCTTTCATACAGAAAGGGCAGCCCGGCTTGCTGAATACGGTGATAGATTCTTGAGTGCGGTAATCAGGCGCAATGTAGCTAAGCATGGTATCAGCGTCTGAAACTTTGAATGGGTCGCCAGGTTCGTTTGGTTCGATAAACATTTTTTCTACAATGCCGTCTTTCACTAGCATACTGTAGCGCCATGAACGCTTACCAAAACCAAGGTCGTTTTTCTCAACCAGCATTCCCATACCATCAGTAAAATCGCCATTACCATCTGGGATGAAAGTAATGTTTTCTGCTTCTTGATCGTTTTTCCAAGCGTTCATTACGAAGGTATCGTTGACGGACACACAAAGGATTTCATCAACACCATGTTCTTTGAATACAGGGAACAGCTCATTGTATCGTGGTAAGTGACTAGAAGAACAAGTTGGCGTAAAGGCGCCTGGTAAGCTGAAGACGATAACCGTTTTGCCTTTGAATAGCTCATCGCTGGTCACATTTACCCAGGCGTCTCCTTGGCGAGTGGGGAATGTTACTTGAGGAACGGCTTGGCCTTCTTTAGATGCAAACATAATCTTGTCCTTATGGAATGTTAAATTCTAATACTATGAAAATCTTTATGAGCTTAACGCTTACAGCGCTGGTTCGTTGAGACCATTATCAAAAAAATGGATTGATAGTTCTAATCGTTTATTGTTATGGTATCGATAGCTATATTCTATCGGAGTCAGCAATGAACATTCGTGATTTTGAGTACTTGGTCGCTCTCGCGGAACACAGACATTTTCGCAAGGCGGCTGAGGCTTGTTTTGTCAGTCAGCCGACCTTAAGTGGTCAAATCCGTAAACTTGAAGATGAAATTGGTACGTCACTATTGGAGCGCAGTAGTCGCAGAGTACTGTTTACTGAAGCGGGTCTACAGTTGGTGGAACAAGCTAAACATGTACTAAAAGAAGTAAAAACGTTTTGTGAAATGGCAGCAGGTCAAAGCGGTGAAATGACCGGTCCAATGCATATCGGTTTTATTCCTACTGTTGGGCCTTATTTATTACCTAAAATCATTCCTAAGTTGAAAGATTCTTTTCCTGAACTTGAGTTGTACTTGCATGAGGCACAAACTCACCAACTGGTGAGACAACTTGAAGAAGGCAAACTCGATTGTCTCGTACTGGCTTCTGTACCGGAAACCGCGCCGTTTAAAGAAATTGAGATCTACAATGAGCCAATGAGTGTGGCGGTGCCTTGTGACCACGAATGGGCGCACAAAGATCAGGTTGAAATGGCAGAGTTAAACGGTCAGACAGTCCTCTCTCTAGGAGATGGACACTGTTTACGAGATCAAGCATTAGGCTTCTGTTTTGCTGCTGGTGCTCGTGATGATGAACGTTTTAAAGCGACAAGTTTGGAAACGTTGCGCAATATGGTCGCAGCTGGCGGGGGTATTACCTTGCTTCCACAGTTGTCTTTGCCAAGCAGCAAAGTGAAAGATGGTGTGTGTTATCTTAAAGCTGTGAACCCAACGCCTTCTCGAAGCATTGTTTTAGCCTATCGACCAGGCTCGCCACTGCGCGCAAGATTTGAAAAGTTGGCGAAGGCAATTACTGAGTATTTAGGCTGATAACCCACTGAACATGCTTTAGATAGACCCCTGCCTAAGCAGGGGTGAAAATTCTAGGTATGGCTTCTATGCTTAACCGATGATAGAAGGAACGCAAGGTCCCTTCCATATCGTCAGAACAGACTATCACCACCCGACTCATCACTTGAATACAAGGTGTCAGTAAGACTGTCTTGAATATATTCTTTTGGCTCAGTGCCAATTTTGAAGTATTCAAACATAGTCGAACCATCTGTTTTATTGGTGAGCAGCCCTGAATCACGATCAATACGAACACGGGTGATGTCATTCGGGATTTGCTTCGCTTGTTGTGGATGACCTTCTAACGCAACATGCATAAAGTCGACCCAAGCTGGCTGTGCCGTTTTAGCCCCTGCTTCAGCTCCAGTAATTTGGTCTTTACCTAAGTTCGGGTTCGCGGTAGTACGTCCTAGCTTGCGCTGGTGGTCATCGAAGCCAACCCACGCGGTAGCAACAATACCTGGACCATAGCCGTTGTACCATGCATCTTTCGAATCGTTGGTCGTACCGGTTTTACCACCAATATCACGACGCTTCAGCTTTTGTGCACGCCAACCGGTGCCATTCCAGCCAGTGCCATCTCGCCAGCTGCCGCCACCCCACACGTTGCTGTAGAGCATCTCTCGAGTTAAGAACGCCGTTTGTTCAGACAGGACTTTTGGCGCATAGCGCGGCTGATCCGTTACCATGTCTTCTTCATTGAACTGAGCAATATCAACCGGCGCCAATTCTGTCGCGTTAGTTGCTTCTTCAACACTTGGTGCTGTGCCATCATCGTTGCTGGCATCGACCATTTCTGGTGCTTGCATTTGTGGGCAATCTTGGTGGCAGACCACCTTTGGATTTGCTTCAAACTCAATCTTACCAAATGGGTCTTCAACTTTACTGATGTAATAAGGCTCTACATAGTAGCCACCATTAGCAAACACGGAGAAACCTTGTGCCATCTGAATTGGCGTTAAACTGCCTGCACCCAAAGCGATGGTTTCTGAACGTGGTAGCTTGGATTTATCAAAGCCAAAACGAGTCAGGTAATCGCGAGTTTCATCTAAGCCGACTTCACGGAGCACTCGCACCGCCATGACGTTCTTAGACTGTGCCAAACCAATTCTTAGGCGAGTAGGACCAGTGTAAGTCGGTGGTGAGTTTTTCGGGCGCCAAGCGGTACCCGCGCTCTTATCCCATTTATTTATAGGCGCATCATTAACCAGACTGGCAAGTGTCATCCCTTTATCCAGTGCTGCCGCATAAATAAATGGTTTGATACTAGAACCTACCTGTCTTACTGATTGAGTAGCGCGGTTGAACTTGCTGTGAACAAAGTTAAAACCACCCACTAACGACAGTACAGCGCCATTTTCAGGGTTGATTGCAACAAAAGCGGTATTGGCATTTGGTACTTGACTTAAGCGCCAAGAAATCGCCACCGGTTCTGGCATTTCACCGTCTTCAGTTTGGACTTCTTTGTCTTCTGGAGCTACATCTGGCGTACCGTCCAAGTCAGCCGCACGCACCCAAATTTGTTGACCAACCGCTAAAATGTCTGATGCAGTTTTTGGCGCATCGCCTTGACGATCATCGGTTCTAAACTTACGAGCCCATTTCATGTTGTCCCAATCAATCGTCTGCTCACCATAGCTCTTAACGTATACCGTGGCTGTTTTACCTGCGACTTTGTCAACGACCGCAGGGCGCAATTCACCATAAGTCGGCTGGCTACGAAGATGTTTGATGATTTCTTCTTCGCTCATTGCGGTTTGTCCCGGTTTCCAAAGTACTTTTTCAGCACCGCGATAGCCGTGACGTTCATCGTAGCTCAGTAGATTTTTGATGGCGGCAATATGGGCTGCTTTTTGTAGTTTAGAGTCAATCGTTGTGGTGACGCGCATGCCTGATTCATAGGCCGCTTCACCGTAGCGATTTACCATCCAAGCACGAGCGATCTCTGCAACATAGGGTGCGCTGAGTTCAATCTCTGCACCGTGATATTGAGAAATGATAGGTTCGCTACGAGCCTCATCAAACTGTGCTTGAGTGATGTATTTCTCTGACAGCATACGAGAGAGTACGACATTGCGGCGTTGCGTTGCACGCTCGACCGAGTAAATCGGGTTCATCGTTGATGGTGCTTTAGGTAAGCCAGCCAACACGGCAATCTCGCTTAGTGTTAGATCTTTGAGGTCGCGTCCAAAATAGACTTGAGCTGCGGCGCCAAAACCGTATGAACGGTAACCGAGGAAGATCTTGTTGACGTACAGCTCCATGATTTCTTGCTTACTCAGCAGTTGCTCAATGTGAACCGCAATAAAGATCTCTTTGATTTTACGCATAACCTTCTTCTCATTAGACAAGAAGAAGTTACGTGCCAGCTGTTGAGTAATGGTACTGGCCCCTTGAGAGGCACTGCCTGATGCGATCACTGCAAACGCCGCACGCGTAATCCCTATTGGGTCAAAGCCATAGTGGTCGTAGTAGCGACTGTCTTCCGTCGCAATCAAAGCATCGATAAGTTCTGGAGGAATCTCATCGTAAGATATTGGTATACGACGTTTTTCGCCAAACTGTGCGATCAACTTCCCATCTTGGCTAAACACCTGCATTGGAGTTTGTAGTTGTACATCTTTTAACGTTGCAACGTCGGGTAGCTCAGGCTTTACGTAGTAGTAAAACCCGAAGATGGTACCGACTCCAAGCAGCATGCAAATCAATGCAAAAACCAACAGTCTCTTTATGAACTTCACCGGAGATTCCCTGATTAATTAAGGTTATGGGTAGGCAATTACTTGTACTCTAGACCAAAAATTTACCTATTCGGGTTAATTAACGCTTATTTGAGCGTCGATCTCAACCTTTTCACGTTGTTAATGCATTCGTTGAGGTTATTTAAATGGCAAGAAAATGGATTACAGGTATCGATATCGGCCATCACAGTACCAAAGCCGTGGTGCTGAATTATGAAGACACCGACATCAAAATTGTAAACCAACTAGAGCTTAATGGTTGCGGCGCCATTTTCGCTGATCCGCATACGCTCAAACATCAAGAAACTGTAAAGAAACTTAAAATTCTACGAAAGATCGCGCCTATTTTCCATAAAAAAGCGGCAGTCACGATTCCAGCAAGTGCTGTAATGAGCAAAGTGATTACGCTGGACGCGCGATTGGCAGAAGATGAATTAGAGTATGCTGTGTATCAAGCGATGAATTATCAGTCCCCGTTTGACAATGATGCGCTGGCGCTCGATTTCGTTGCTGACTGTAACAACCAACCGAGCATTAATGGCGAGAATATCGCGTATCAGGTCCATGTCACTCGCCGACATACTATGGATAACTGGCAGCAGGCTGTGAAAGCAATTGGCTTTAAACCGGAATTGGTTAGCAGTAATGTTCATTCTTTGCGCAGTTTTCACAAGCTATTGCTTAGCAAATTTCCACACCTGAGCCGTAGAGTGTTGATCGATATTGGCCACACTTATGTTTCTTTATTGCCGCCAAACTTGTTACCAATCGAATTACATAAAGTCTGGATGTTGCCGTCTGAAGATGAGGTCAGTCTCAGTTTTCAGACATCTTATAAGCCTGCTATTACCCTACGTTTGGACGCGGCGCTGCTCAAGGCGAATACCCAGCTGCAACTCTACCGTTCTATGCTAAATGGCAAAACGATTGATGGCATACTGGTTACAGGAGGGCATGCCAATGATGACGAAATGATAAGCATGATTGCCAGTCGCACTAACATGACTGTCGAAAGCATCAATAATTATCTTCCCTCTTTTACCGAAAACCAGTCGCAAATAGGAAGTGCGTTTGTCACTGCTTTAGGGACTGCTTATTCCGCGATCCAATGGTTCAAGGAGCGCTAAATGTCGACCATTAATCTGTTGCCTTGGCGTGAGCATAAACGACGTTACCACAGACAGCGATGCATTCTGCTGCTCACTTGTGCCGTGTTGTTCGGTTATCTCATATCCGCGTTAATCGAGCGTTATTTGGCTGCAGAAATGACACGCCAACTTCAGCGCCTTGACTATCTGCAACACGCTATCAGCGAACAGCGTCAGAAAGTGAATCGGTTATCCGATGTGATGACGCAGTATGAGGAGTTCGATGATCGCCTTGAATACATAAAAACGCTGCAATTGAAAAGAAGCAAAACAACCGCGGTGATGAATCTCATTCCGATGCTTGTTCCTCAAGGGGTGTATATCGACAAGATACGTATGAGAGGAGATCGTTTTAAGTTGTCTGGCATTAGTGAAAACACGGCGCTTCTGGCCCAGATGTTAGAACGCTTTGAACGAGAGCTTGCGGTTACGTATGTAGAAATGCACTCCATTGTTCACGATCGTCAGCGTTTTAATAATAGCTACCAAGCTTTTGAATTGTCATTCCAAGTGTCGTTAAACCGCTTGCTGCCAGAGATGACACCGCGCAACGATCCAAAAAAAGGGGGTAGTCAGTGATGCTGGACTTTGACTTGGATGACATTAAGGATTGGCCATTCAGGCATCAAGTTATGCTGAGCTTGCTGGTTGGTGTCATCACAATGGCGATCTCGTTATGGCTAACTGCACGCTCTCAGTTCAATGAAATACAATACGCCACACAATCGGAGCATCGCTTGAAGCTAGAGCTGAAATCAGTGGTCAAACGGGCTGCGAACCTCCCTCACAAGCAGCAGCAACTGGATCTGTTAATCAATCACTATCAACAGTTACTTCATCTTTTACCCGCGCAGCAAGAGCTGGCTAGGTTGCTTGCCGGTGTTAATGAAGAAGGTCTACATAACCAGTTAACGTTTACTCGAATCGATTGGGGGAAAAGAGTAGCGGATAACTTCCTTTACAGGTTGCCAATTAACTTAGAGCTGACCGGGCATTACAACGATATCGGACATTACAGTCAAGCGATTGCAGAATTGCCTCGCATGGTACTTATCGAAGACGCAGAGTGGCAACGCGTCAGTCAGGAGAGCAGTGTGTTGCATTTTCGCGTTCAAGCTGCGACGTATCAGCTAGTTGAAAAGCCAAAGGATGGGAATAGTGTTAGTCAGAATTAATATTGTACTCCTTAGTAGTGTCATATTGTTTGGTTGTTTAGCAAATCAAGAACCGTTAGAGCCATTTGTTACTCAAACACTGCGGGACGCTCAGCTAACGCATGCCCGAATGCCCTTGTTTACTCCAATTCAAGCGATCAAGTTTCATTCTGTCACTCAAGGAACACCTTTTAGCTTGCCTGAAGCTGCTCAGGAGCACTCATCATCCAGTGCAAATTTGTCGTGTTGGCAGCCCAAACAGCGCAGCAAAATGCCGCTAGAACGCTATTTGCTTAGCGAGTTGCAGTTAAAGGGGGTAATGGGAAAAGGAGAGCAATTAACTGGTTTGGTCGCCATTCCCATTAACCAAGTGGTCGCGGTGAAAGTCGGGCAGTACATCGGTGAAAACAGTGGTCTAGTCAAACAGATAACACCAGATAGTTTGGTTATCCATGAAACGCTTCCGGATGGACTTGGCTGTTGGCGTCAAAGGAAAATGACATTGGCACTTAAGTAATGGAGAGTCTGACGGTGACGAATAAGAAAGTAGTTTGGTGTGGGCGTCTTTTCTGGGTTTTGGTGTCGTTATGCAGTTTTGAACTGTTTGCGAAGGCGTCTAGTAACACCATCACTGATGTCTCATTTGAGTTAGATAAGCAGCGGCGCGCGGTCATTGTTGTCGAGCTCTCTCAAGTAGGCAGTGTCGTGGATATTAGCGCTGATAATCAGGCGGTTAATATCGTGTTGAAAAAAACACAAATAACGTCAGAACAGTTGGCAATTTTGGATGTGACAGACTTTGCGACGCAGGTAAAGGTCATAGAACTGTTCGATGACAATCCAGATGCTCGAATCCGCGTTGAAACGGCCGCGCCGGTACACTATCAATATACGATACAAAATAAGCAGTTGAGAGTGACTGTCTTGCCCTTGTCTCAACAGCAAACGGATGAACAAACATTGTTAGGAGAACATAGTAAGAAGCTTACATCCATCAACTTTCAAGACATTCCTGTTCGCAGTGTATTGCAGCTATTAGCCGATTATAACCACTTTAACTTAGTGGTATCAGATAGTGTCCAAGGTAATTTAACCTTACGTCTAGACGGCGTGCCGTGGACCGAAGTTCTCGATATTATATTACGTGTCAAAGGGTTAGATAAACGCGTCAAAGGCAACATCATCTTGGTGGCACCGAGAGCGGAGTTAGATTTACAAGAGACACAAGCCTTAGAGAAAAGCCGTTTGGCCGAGCAAATTGGTCAGCTCAAATCGGAAATCATTAACATTAACTATGCTAAAGCGGCAGATGTAGCGGCCATGATTGGTGGAGATAGTGATGTCAGTATGTTGTCTGAACGAGGGTCAGTTGCTATCGATGAGCGCACCAACGCCTTATTGGTGCGAGAACTGCCTGAAAATCTTAGTGTGATTAAAGAGATCATTGCCTCTCTCGATGTACCTGTGAAACAGGTACAAATTGAAGCGCGGGTGGTTACTATCAAAGAGGGCAATATTGAAGAGTTGGGGATACGATGGGGTTATACCTCGATTCATGGTGATACCACGATAGGTAGTACAATAGAAGGTAACCTCGCGTCTTCGGGTATTGGCGGGGGAGAGGTTGATATCGATGACTTGTTAAATGTTAACCTTGGCACGTTGTCGGATAACGCCGCCAGTATTGCCTTTCAAGTAGCAAGCTTAGGTTCAAATACGTTGCTTGATTTGGAGTTATCGGCATTACAAAGCGAATCGAAAGCAGAAATCATCTCCAGCCCCGTCTTATCACCACCAATAAAAAGTCGGCCTATATAGAGCAAGGAACGGAAATTCCTTATTTGAAATCGACATCAAGTGGTGCGACCGCGGTCGAATTTAAGAAAGCGGTCCTCTCCTTGACGGTGACCCCACAAATCACACCCGATAATCGTCTAATTCTCGATCTGGATGTGACCCAAGATAGAGTTGGGGAAGTATTGAAAACACTAGAGGGCGAGACCGTAGCGATAGATACGCAAAGAATAGGAACTCAAGTATTGGTTAACGATGGTGAAACCGTGGTACTAGGTGGGATTTTTCAACACGCGATGACCAGTAAGGTGGACAAAGTGCCGCTGCTTGGGGATATTCCAGGGTTGGGTGCATTATTTAGACGAACCTATGAAAACATTGGTAAGAATGAGTTACTGATCTTCGTGACCCCTAAGATTATTACTCAGTAACTAACTGTAAATTATCGAATAATTCAAAAGGACTAAAAATAAAGTTGCATTCAAGACACCTTACCTTGATAATTTCGGGTCTTATCACGACTTATCTGTGAGGAATCGGTGCCACAAGCCCTTTTTTCCGAGGCTTCTTTTCGGTCTTTTCTTGTGGCGATGTCATTGAATTAACGTTGTAAATTAATGCTAAACATGGCTGAGAAACGTAATATTTTTCTTGTTGGCCCTATGGGTGCCGGCAAAAGTACAATCGGTAGACACCTAGCTCAACAACTACACATGGAGTTTGTTGACTCTGATACAGTAATTGAAGAGCGTACAGGCGCAGACATCGCATGGGTGTTTGACGTTGAAGGTGAAGAGGGGTTCCGCAAACGCGAAGAATCCGTTATTAACGATCTTACCGAACAGCAAGGTATTGTACTTGCTACAGGTGGTGGTTCAGTTAAAAGTAAAGACAACCGTAATCGCCTTTCTGCGCGTGGTATTGTTGTCTACCTTGAAACAACCATCGAAAAACAGCTTGCTCGCACAAATCGCGACAAAAAACGCCCGCTGCTTCAAACGGACAATCCGCGCGAAGTGCTTGAGTCTCTAGCGGACGAGCGCAATGATCTATACAAAGACGTGGCGGACTACGTGGTTCGTACCGATGATCAAAGTGCAAAAGTGGTAGCCAACCAGATCGTAAAAATGCTAGAAGAAGGTCAAGTCTAACTTTCTTTCTTCAATAGGAGAGCAACCCATGGAACGGATTACGGTCGATCTTGGTGAGCGCAGCTACCCAATTTCAATTGGTGCCGGGTTATTTAATGACTCGGCTCAATTTGCCCAAATTCCAGACGGAAAATCAGTGGTTGTTATTACCAACACCACCGTTTCTCCCCTCTACGCTAAAGCTATTCTCCAGCAGCTTGATAACAAAGGTTGCAAAACCTCTTTACTCGAACTGCCTGATGGCGAGCAATACAAGACACTAGATACTTTCAACACGGTGATGACACACATGTTGTCGGGCAATTACGGCCGCGATGTGGTGGTGGTTGCCCTTGGTGGTGGCGTAATCGGTGATCTTGTTGGCTTCTCTGCCGCTTGCTATCAACGTGGGGTGGATTTTATTCAAATCCCAACCACGCTTCTATCCCAAGTTGATTCATCTGTGGGTGGCAAAACGGCGGTAAACCACGATCTTGGCAAAAATATGATTGGCGCTTTTTATCAGCCTCAATCTGTCATCATTGATACCGACTGCCTGAAAACTCTGCCTGAACGTGAATTCGCGGCAGGTATTGCTGAGGTGATAAAGTACGGTATTATCTATGATGAAGCCTTCTTTGAATGGCTTGAGGAAAACCTCGATAGGCTTTATGCCTTGGATCAACAAGCACTGACTTATGCTATTGCTCGCTGCTGTCAGATTAAGGCTGAGGTTGTGGCTCAAGATGAGAAAGAGTCGGGTATTCGCGCGTTATTGAATCTAGGTCATACATTTGGTCATGCGATTGAAGCCGAACTAGGGTATGGTAAATGGTTACACGGAGAGGCCGTCTCTTCCGGTACAGCCATGGCCGCCCATACTGCTCATTTACTTGGCGATATCAGCGCTGAACAAGTACAGCGTATCATCACGTTGTTAGAGCGCGCTAAACTGCCTGTGCATACGCCGGAATCCATGAGCTTTGCAGACTTTATCAAGCACATGATGCGTGATAAAAAAGTCTTGTCGGGTAAATTACGCCTTGTGTTACCAACCTCTGTTGGTACTGCTCAGGTGGTCTCTGACGTTCCGAGTGACATCATAAAACAAGCTATCGATTTGTGCCGACAGTAGTGTTGCTATTGTCGCTGCGATGGAAAGTAAGTTAGATGTGAGGCTCCGTAAAGGGGCCTTTTTTAGGTTTAATGACTAGGTAGATAGGATCAGAATGAGTTTGTCGTATGAGCTGCGAGTGTTAGAACTGGATTCGCAGACCCAACTGCTAGAGCGTGTGCAGCTACTGACTCAATTTGCGTCGAGTTTTGTCGTTATCAAGGGTGACGCTGGTGCGGGAAAAACGTGGCTTGCACACCGTTATCTCGAAGCTTGGGCACATGGCAAAAATCAATCTCTAATTACCTGTTTCGCAAATCAAGATGATGAAGTGAATCGCAGTAATATTCTTCGTCAGCTATTTCCTCATTCAATGTACAGTGCAACAGATTCATTGCATGAAAGCGTTGAGCGAATTCTTGACGGTGAGGCAAGCAACATTGTTATTGTCGTCGATGATGCTCAGCACATTTCACAAGCTTTACTCGCTGAGCTTTGGCTGCTGTATACCGCCTCTTTGCATGTCACCAAACAGAACATCAGTATTGTATTGTTCAGTGCCAGCGATTCGCTTAGCTCTCGATTGTCTCGATTGAGTCATGGCTTTGACAATAAGCCGGTAGAGTTGGATATAGACGCGTTGACCGACGTGGAGGCTGAGCGTTTTTTTGACACTATGGTACTACGCTATATAGATGAAAGCGTTGAAAAAAGAGTCAAAAGTGCGTTTACTAACATTACACCGCTCCCGGGTGAGATTCTGGCGTTAGGAGAACAAAAGATGGAAAAGAAGGTGATTATTCGTTCATTGGTTGGTTCACCTGCCAAGATTGCAGCGACAGTGGCGGTGATCGTTCTGCTGCTGTTCTTAGGCTATAGTTGGTTGCTAAAATCGCCAGCAACGCCGCCTACAGAACCCAGCGAAGTACCGATTGAGCAAACGGTGATACCTACCTTAGATGGCCCCACTGATGCCGCTACTGAAGAACAAGCGAAAGGGGCAAATAAAGAAATGCCCTCTCAGCTGGAACCGACGGACGATACCGCCTCCCTTCCTCCTGCTGTTACTTCAGAAACTGCGAGTGTCGGTGTGGCAGAATCTGGTGAACGCGTTGTCATTACCTCAGATGTTGTTGATGCTTTGCTTGATGACAACACCGAGGTTGCGGTGACAAATGCTGCTGAGATTCAAAATGTCGTGACGCCAAAAGTGGATGTGGTGGATAATGTACAAAAGCCGCAAACACCGATTACGTTTTCCTTTGCTCGTGAGGAACTGAATGCCTTACCTGTAAACCACTACACATTACAAATCGCTGCGATGACGGAGCTAAAAGATGTACAACTGTTTTTGAATCAACATACGTTTGATAAACCAGTTCGTATATATCCAACATTACGTGGTGATGAAAAATGGTATATCGTGACTTACGATGTGTACCTAAGTATTCAAACCGCACGTGATGCAGCAGAAGCCTTGCCTGAAGATATCCAGTCTCTTGGGCCTTGGCCAAAATCGCTTAGCCAAGTGCAGCGCGAGATTACTCGTTGGAAAGAGTGATCTTTTACTGGGCGTATGAGTGATTTTCACAGACCTTTCTACTAGAAAGGTAAACATAACAAATTGAATTATGATATATTCCCCAGCCTTAATTTTTGGGGTGGCAGTAGATAGAGCAAGTAATGAAAAAGCAACGCGCCTTTCTTAAGTGGGCTGGTGGAAAATATGGCTTGGTTGAAGACATTCAAAAGCATTTGCCAGACGCAAGAAAGCTGGTAGAGCCTTTCGTTGGTGCTGGGTCTATCTTCCTTAATACTGACTATGAGCAGTATCTGCTTGCTGATATCAACCCCGACCTAATTAATCTCTATAATCTGTTAAAAACAGATCCAGAGACTTATATCTCTGAAGCTAAGCGCCTATTCACTGCTGAGCATAATCGCAAAGAAGTGTATTTGGATATACGTGCTCAGTTCAATCAGAGTGACGATGTCTTATTTCGCTCTGTCGCCTTTCTCTATATGAACCGTTTTGGTTTTAACGGCTTATGTCGTTACAACAAAAAAGGCGGTTTTAACGTCCCATTCGGTTCTTATAAAAAACCGTATTTTCCCGAAAATGAGCTGATATTCTTTGCGGAAAAAGCCAAGAGAGCCACGTTTGTTTGTGAGGGTTACCACGACACCTTTAAGCGTGCTCGAAAAGGCAGTGTTATCTACTGCGATCCACCATACGCACCGTTGTCGAACACGGCCAACTTCACCTCTTATGCGGGGAACGGGTTCAGTCTTGATGACCAAGCGGCACTTGCTGATGTTGCTGAACATGCGGCGTTTGATCGTGGTATTCCGGTGCTCATTTCTAATCATGACACGACATTAACGCGTCGCTTGTATCATGGTGCACAGCTTAACGTGGTCAAGGTGAAGCGAACCATCAGTCGTAATGGTGCTGGTCGCAATAAAGTCGATGAATTATTGGCGTTATTTGAGCCGCAAGATCAATAACTGTCTGGTAAGGACTAGGATTTAATCAACCGCTTCGGTAGAATTGCGCGAACTTGGCGATAGTCGCTGGCTTTGAATTCAACTGAGGTTAGGTATGAAAGACTTTTTAATTGCTCCATCCATTCTCTCCGCAGATTTTGCTCGCCTAGGTGAGGACGTTGAAAAAGTACTCGCAGCGGGCGCTGACGTGGTTCACTTTGATGTGATGGACAATCACTACGTTCCTAACCTGACGTTTGGCGCACCAATCTGTAAAGCACTGCGCGACTACGGCATTACTGCGCCAATTGATGTTCATCTAATGGTTAAACCTGTCGATAGCATTGTTCCTGATTTTGCTAAAGCAGGTGCGAGCATGATTACTTTCCATGTAGAAGCCTCTGAGCACGTTGATCGTACCCTGCAGCTTATCAAAGAGCATGGCTGTCAAGCTGGTGTGGTACTTAACCCAGCAACGCCTCTTTCTTGCCTTGACTACATTATGGACAAAGTGGATTTGATTCTGCTGATGTCGGTAAATCCAGGCTTTGGTGGTCAATCTTTTATTCCTTCGACGCTAGATAAGCTACGTGAAGTTCGTAAGCGTATTGATGCATCAGGTCGTAACATTCGTCTAGAAATTGATGGTGGTGTCAAGGTCGACAACATTCGTGAAATCGCCGAAGCAGGTGCTGATATGTTTGTTGCTGGTAGCGCTATCTTTAATCGTCCAGACTATAAAGAAGTTATCGACGAAATGCGTGCAGAACTTGCAAAAGTCACCAGCAAATAGATTCGGAATTAGTAGACATGAGCGCAATTAAACTCGTTGTTTTTGATTTGGATGGTACGCTGTTGGATAGCGTACCTGATTTGGCGTTGGCTGCTGATCAGGCAGTTCAAGAGCTGGGCTACCCGAGTGTCACCGAAGAGCAAGTTCGTGACTATGTGGGTAACGGTGCCGATATTCTTATTGGTCGTTCATTAAGCCAAAACATCAATGTTGATCCTGAGTTATCGCCAGAGTTGCTGGCTAAAGCTCGTACCCTATTCGATGACTTTTACCAAGCTAGTGGGCATAAGCTAAGCCATTTATATCCAGCTGTGCATCAGACATTGGATACCTTGGTGGCAAATGGTGTTACTTTAGCTCTGCTTACCAATAAACCATCGAAGTTTGTGCCAGAACTGCTCGAACAGCATAAGCTAGATAAGTATTTTAAGCATGTTCTTGGTGGCGATGCGTTCCCAAAACGTAAACCGGATCCGATGGCACTGCATTGGTTAATGGAACAAGAACAAGTATCTGCTGATCAGGTGTTGATGGTCGGAGATTCCAAAAACGACATCTTGGCGGCGCGTAATGCAGGCTGCCTAGCGTTTGGACTCACTTATGGTTACAACCACGGTGAACCGATTGCCAGTGCGAATCCTGACTTTGTGGCTGATATCGTGTCGAACGTGCTTGAAGCCGTAGGAATTAACGGTTAAATCGCGACAAAAAGTGCGTTGCTGAGTGAAAAGCCAAGCAAAGTACTAGAAATATACTCGCCAATGAGTACACTGCTAGAACCGCGTAAGGAATTACGCGGTTTTTCATTATCCTAATTATCTCGTTAAGAAGTCGAAGGAATCATTATCATGAGCAAACCCATCGTATTGAGTGGTGTTCAGCCGTCAGGTGAACTAAGTATCGGAAACTACTTGGGTGCTCTACGTCAATGGCAACAGATGCAAGATGATTACGATTGCCAGTACTGCGTGGTTGACCTGCATGCGATTACAGTTCGTCAAGATCCGAAAGCACTGCATGAAGCGACACTAGACGCACTCGCAATCTGCCTTGCAGTTGGTGTTGATCCGAAGAAGAGCACGTTATTTGTACAGTCACACGTACCTGAGCATGCTCAACTTGGTTGGCTTCTTAACTGTTATACCCAAATGGGTGAACTGAATCGCATGACTCAGTTTAAAGACAAATCTCAGCGTTACGCCAATGACGTTAACGTTGGTCTTTATGACTATCCAGTGCTAATGGCTGCCGATATTCTGCTTTACGGCGCACATCAAGTACCAGTGGGTAGTGACCAGAAGCAGCACTTAGAGTTAGCGCGTGATATCGCGACTCGTTTCAACAATATCTACAGCCCTGAAGCGCCGATTTTCACCATTCCTGAGCCTTATATCCCAACGGTGAACGCTCGTGTAATGAGCTTACAAGATGCGACTAAGAAGATGTCTAAGTCGGATGATAACCGTAAGAACGTGATTACTCTGCTTGAAGAGCCTAAGTCGATCATCAAGAAGATCAATAAAGCTCAAACCGATGCTGAGACACCACCACGCATTGCCAACGATTGGGAAAACAAAGCGGGCATCTCTAACCTAATGGGCCTTTACTCTGCAGCAACGGGTAAAACGTTTGAAGAAATTGAAGCGCAATATGCGGGTGTAGAGATGTATGGTCCGTTTAAGAAAGATGTCGGTGAAGCGCTGGTTGCTATGCTTGAGCCAATTCAAGCAGAATACCACCGTATTCGTGCCGATCGTGCTTATATGGATGAAGTCATGCGTCAAGGCGCTGAAAAAGCCTCTGCTCGTGCTGCAGTGACGTTGGCTGAAGCCTACAAAGCAGTAGGTTTTGTGACTCGCCCATAGCACAAGCTGTACTTCAGATATTGAAAAGCCCTTTGGTTCGCCAAAGGGCTTTTTCGTTGTTATCGCATAATCTCGACTTACTAACGTTTCCTGTTGAATTTTTGGCACAGACGAAATTGTTCAAACTTCGAATGAGAGGTGTCTCTCAGTTAACTGAATATTCATTGTTCATTTGCACTCTGAATGACAACACTCGTCTCGAAAATAATCATTTTCATATTCAATAAAGTGCAATAAAGGCAAGGGATAACATTGCCAGTTAATTCGAGGTGAATGATGACACGCACAAATAAAAAGCAGTGGTTAGCGTTAGCGATAACGTCCGCATTAGCCGGAGGTGCCAACGCAGAGATCTTTCTTTCGCAATATGTGGAAGGAAGCGGTTATAACAAGGCGGTTGAGATAGCCAACTCTGGAGATTTAGATGTTCAGTTGCTGGGTTACCAACTGGCTAAATCGCCAAATGGTGACGGCAGTTGGAGCACGCTAGATCTTTCCAGCTATGTGATACCAGCTAAATCAGTACTTGTGTTCGCAAACTCTCGCGCAGACGATACCATTTTAGGTGTTGCAACGCTTTCAACCTCTGATCAAGTATTGAATTTTAATGGTGACGACCCGATTGCACTTATGGATAGCAATGGCCAAATCATCGATATGATTGGCACGATGGGGGAGAACTTTGGGGCGGATAAAACCTTAGTACGCTATACGCCATTTCATCAGCCATCAGCGAGTTACCAACCGGACCAATGGGCGACACTGAGCAAGAATGATGTGACAGGTTTAGGTCAGTTGGATGATATAACGCCGCCGGAACCATTCCAATGTCTCGACAATGGTTCTGCACCATCCTTTACAGACATTCAAGCCATTCAGGGAGAAGGCAGCCGCTCTCCTTACATCAATGGTTACCCTTATATCACCAGTGAGCAGCATTTCGTTCAAGGTGTTGTGACAGCAGTGAGTTCGGGGATTAATCAAGGCTTCTATCTCGAAGCGCTGCAAGATGATCATAATCCGCTCACGTCTAATGGTTTGTATGTTTACACTCAGGCTAACCCAAGTCTATCGGCTGGTGATGTCGTTTGCGTTCGCGGCCAAATCCAAGAGTTCTATGGGCAAACTCAGCTTAAACTCAATGAACAAGATTGGTTTAAGCAAGGAGAACAAGCTGTCCCACAAGCGACAGCAATGGAAGTGCTTGAGTCCGATGAGAACTTTGAGCAGACATTAGAGCGTTACGAAGGCATGCTAGTGCGCCTACCAAAAGCGCTTGATATGCGCATTAGTCGCACCTTTGGTTATGACTATGGCGCACGTCGCAACAATATGGTGTTGACGCATGAACGCGTTAATCTGCATCCAAATCAGCAGTTTGCCGCAGGGTCTGATGAAGCTAAAGCACAAAGCGAAGATAACGGCTTACGTCGATTATTTGTTGAGTCACCAACGGCAGCACCAAACGGCAAAGTGCCGTACTACCCTGAATTTGGTCGTACCGATGTGGACCAAGATGGCAGTACGGAAGATTACATTCGTATCAACGATACCTTGTTCGATATTGAAGGGGTCATTGGGTACAGCTACGGTGATTACCGCCTGTTTGTGACGAATACTATTTCTGCTGATAACTTCGTTCGTAATACACCGCGCACTGAAGCTCCTGAGCTTGCTGAGCAGCCATGGAACAAGAAAGACCTACGTGTTGCGACCTTTAACGTTCTTAACTACTTTACCTCGCCATTCGGTGGTGATGAAAACCGCTTCGGCGGCAATCGAGGTGCTAGCAACTTTGCTGAGTTTGAAGTCCAGCAAGAGAAAATACTCAATGCGCTTATCAAGCTTGATGCCGACATTGTTGGTTTGATGGAAATAGAGAACAACGGCTTTGGTGACAATGGAGCCATTGCTCAGTTAGTCAGAGAGCTTAACGCTCGTATCGATAACAAGAAATTGCACTATGACTTTGTTTCGCTAGACAGTAATCAAGATGGTGTCACGGATAAGCTTGATGCTGTGGGTACCGATGCTATTACGACAGGCGTTATTTACCGTCCTAAGCAAGTGAAACTTAAAAAAGTGAACGTATTGGAAATGCCTCGACAGGTGGCGCCTGAAGTGCTGAATGACGATGGCAAAGTGATTGAAGATGGTAAGAACTACCAACGTAATACCCTAGCACCAACTTTTAAAGTGAAAGGGGCGAAAGAGAAGCTGACGGTAGCAGTCAATCATTTCAAATCGAAAGGCTCTAAATGTTGGGAAGATGCAGCTCCTGTTGCTGAAGGTGGTCAAGCAGGCAAAGATACTGATCAGCAAGGGTCATGTGAAAACTTCCGTGTTGCAGCAGCCGTTGCGTTAGGTGATGCGTTGGAAGCGATTAAAGGACATAAAATTGTCTTGGGCGATTTCAATGCATATGGAAAAGAAGATCCACTGCTGATTCTGACTGACTACAGTCAAGAGAAGTATGGCAAAACCATTCGTGCTGCTCGCAATACCTTTATTGGTGAGCAAGAACAATTTGGAGATGATGGCGCGGTCATTGACCACAGCTATGGTTATGTCAACGTACTGGGAGAGATGCACCCACAAGGTTGGAGTTATTCATACAATGATGAAGTTGGTGCGCTTGACCATATCCTGATTAGCTCAAGCTTGTCGAAACATGTCGTTGATGCCACTGAGTGGCATATCAATGCGGCGGAGTCGACGTTATTTGATTATAACGATGAGTACAAAGGAGACTTTCCTAAGTATCAAGACCATTACCGCTCTTCTGACCATGATCCTGCGGTGATTGATCTGAATATGCGTGGTGGTTCGGTTGGCTTAGTGGGTTTGTCAGCCATGTTGCTGTTAGGTCTACGTCGACGTAAACAAGGGTAATTGTTCTCTGCAGCAAGGTGTTTACAGCCTTGCTGCTTTTTTTCTCCCCATTTTTACTTGCCTTTCTGTCATCTTGTTGCAAAATACCGCCTTATTTTTCGCAAACTCAATACCACAGCGAGCGCTATGCTACTCATCATTGATAACTACGACTCCTTTACTTTTAACTTGTTTCAGTATTTTTCTGAACTGGGCGTTGAAGTAAAAGTGGTGCGCAATGATGAAATTGATATTGCCGGTATTGAAGCGTTAAATCCCTCTCATTTAGTTATCTCTCCAGGACCTTGTACACCTAATGAGGCTGGAATCTCCTTAGAGGTGATCAAACACTTTGCTGGTAAATTACCACTACTCGGCGTCTGTTTAGGGCATCAAGCGATCGCTCAGGTCTTTGGTGGCAAGGTGATTCGTGCCCGTGAAGTGATGCATGGAAAAACGTCACCGATTCGTCATAACAACAAAAGTGTGTTTGCTGGTCTTAATAACCCGCTAACCGTTACTCGTTATCACTCGCTAATTGTCGAAAAAGAGTCGCTTCCAGAGTGCTTTGAAGTTACCGCTTGGACTGAGTTAGCAAATGGTGATTTCGATGAAATTATGGGTTATCAGCACACGTCACTTTGCCTGCATGCGGTTCAATTCCACCCTGAATCTATCAAGACCGAACAAGGTCACGAACTTCTCAACAATTTCCTGTCTCAAAAATAGTCGATCTTGATCACTGTTTTCTGTTTTCTTATCTATCATAAGTTTTTCTTATTAAATTGAAAGTTTATTCGTTTTTACTGATGTTGGTGCTAGCAACACCTTATTTGCTGACTTTCTTAGTCAATAGTAG
This sequence comes from Vibrio thalassae, assembly GCF_900089835.1. Classification (GTDB taxonomy): domain Bacteria; phylum Pseudomonadota; class Gammaproteobacteria; order Enterobacterales; family Vibrionaceae; genus Vibrio; species Vibrio thalassae. The sequence continues at coordinate 104,628 of NZ_OANU01000073.1, forward strand.
AAAAATAACTTCATTATAATTCATTTTTGATGCATAAATACTCATGCAAAAGTGTTGGGTTTTGCTCCTAGTATGCTTAAAAAGTATTTTTCACTATTGCTATGGTTAAATAAATGTAAATACAATGCTGCATCTGTGGAAAAGCGATAGAAAATCTTTTCTCCCTAACTGTGTTTAAAGGATCACTCTTGATCCATAAGCTAAAATGGAAAAGTGAAGCGCCTTTCTCCCACATGCTGTAATGAGAAGGAATGTGTTATGACAACGGAAAAAGCGGTTACTCGTGAGTGGTTTGATGAGGTAATGGTACCTTGCTACAACCCGATGGAAATGATCCCGGTAAAAGGCGAGGGTGCTCGAGTTTGGGACCAGCAAGGGAATGAATATATCGATTTCGCTGGCGGTATTGCTGTGAGTTGTTTAGGCCATTGCCATCCGGCGATGGTAAATGCAGTCACTGAGCAAGCGAATAAGATATGGCACCTAAGTAATGTCATGACCAATGAGCCTGCGCTGCGTTTGGCTAAAAAACTGACTGAAGTGAGCTTTGCTGAGCGAGTTTTCTTCGCCAATTCAGGAGCAGAAGCCAATGAAGCCGCGTTGAAACTTGCACGTCGCTGGGCTGCAGATGTTCATGGCACAGAAAAGTCTGAAATCATCGCCTTTAACCAAGGTTTCCATGGTCGTACTTTCTTTACAGTCACTGTTGGTGGACAAGCGGCCTATTCCGACGGCTTTGGCCCAAAACCAGGTGACGTATCACATATTCCTTATAACGACATCGCGGCGCTTGAGGCACAGATGTCAGAAAAAACCTGTGCAGTGATGATGGAACCGCTGCAAGGTGAGGGCGGTATTGTTTCTCCTCAGCCTGAGTTTGTTCAAGCCGTTAGAGAATTATGTGACAAATACAATGCCCTACTTATTTTTGATGAAGTGCAAACTGGTAATGGTCGTACTGGTCACTTTTATGCCTATCAAGGTTTGGGTGTGACGCCGGATATTTTGAGCACAGCCAAGTCTCTTGGTGGCGGCTTCCCGATTGGTGCCATGCTAACGACTGAAAAACTTGCTGCTCACATGAAAGTAGGGACGCACGGTTCGACTTATGGAGGCAACCCGCTCGCATGTGCGGTAGCAGAAGCGGTTGTGGATGTGGTGTCGAGCCCTGATGTTCTGGCTGGTGTCGAAGAGCGTGAAGCATGGTTCCGTGAAGGACTACAGAAAATAAACGATAAATACGGTATTTTCAGTGAAATTCGCGGAAAAGGCCTACTTCTTGGTGCCGCTTTGAATGAAGAATGGCAAGGCCGTGCTCGCGATGTTCTAGTTGCAGCAGGTCAGCAAGGGTTAATGGTATTGGTTGCCGGGGCCAATGTGGTTCGTTTTACGCCATCACTCGTCATTACCAAGCAAGAAGTGGAACAAGGACTAGCTAAACTCGATAAAGCGATCAGCACGTTAGTAGCGGCGTAAGTTTAGTTAGTAAATAGATACTCTCTCGGATGTTTGGATGTGCCGAGAGAGTTTGCGTCAGGAGGGATTATTGATGCTTGTTGTTCGTCCTATCTCTATGTCTGATTACGATGCGCTGCATACTTGCGCGGTAGAATCAGGACACGGTTTTACTTCTCTTCCGGTGAATGAAGAGCTTCTCACTAACCGAATTACCCATTCTGAATACAGTTTTGCCAAGCAAGACGTGACCTCGCCGACCGATGAAGGTTATTTGATGGTTGGCGTCGATACCGACACTGGCGAAGTGGCGGGTACCACAGGTATAGAAGGTGCGATTGGCTGGGATGTCCCTTTCTATTCTTATCACATCAGTACCGTCGTGCACTCGTCGCCAAAACTTAACGTCAATAATGTCGTTAAGCTTTTGACCTTCGGTAATAACTACACTGGGTGCAGTGAAATTTGTACCTTGTTCTTACGCCCTGAATTTCGTCGTGGATTGAATGGTCGTTTGATGTCTAAATGCCGTTTCTTAATGATGGCAGAGCATCCAGAACGTTTCTCTAAAACGATTTTTGCTGAAATGCGCGGTGTGTCCGATGCGGAAGGCAATTCTCCATTTTGGAAATGGTTACAAGAGCATTTCTTCTCTATTGATTTCACGTTGGCGGATTATCTGACCGGTATCGGTAAAAAAGGCTTTATCGCAGACTTAATGCCTAAACTCCCAATCTATATCAACTTACTCAGCAAAGAAGCACAAGAGGTGATTGGGCAGGTGCATGAGAATACCCGTCCAGCCTTGAAACTACTTGAAAACGAAGGCTTCACCTGTCGTAATTATGTCGACATTTTTGATGCTGGCCCAACAGTTGAATGTGACCTTCGCAATATTCAAGCGGTTCGCGACTCTTTCCGAGCTCAGGTAGCGATTGCAGAGCATTCAAGCTCTCAAGATTATTTGGTCGCCAATACCTCGTTTGAGAACTTTCGAGCGGTGGCGGCTAAAGCGGCTTATGACCCAGCAAGCGGTAAGGTATTACTCACGGTGGAAGCTGCACAAGCACTGAATGTCGCTGAAGGCGATATGGTGCGTATGCTGGCTCAATAACAGTCAAATAATAAGATGGTGGTCGATTAGCACTACTGTTTAGAGAAGCGGAAACACCGCTTGCTCTTTGCTCACATAATTTAAGGAACTTCACTATGACTCAATGGATCGCAGGGAACTGGGTTGCAGGCCAAGGTGACGCTTTTCAGTCACTGTCCCCTTACAACAACCAAACTATTTGGGAAGGTCAATCAGCGACTGCTCAGCAAGTTGAAAGCGCAGTTGTTGCTGCTCGTCAGGCATTTATCGAGTGGAAGAAGCGTCCATTTGAAGAGCGTGAAGCCATTGTTTTGGCTTTCGCAGAGAAAGTGAAACAGCGTAGTGAAGAGATTGCCATCGCCATCGCCAAAGAAACGGGTAAACCGCTATGGGAGACGCGCACTGAAGCGGGAGCGATGGCTGGTAAAATCGCCATTTCCATTCGTGCTTATCATCAGCGTACCGGCGAGACCCAACGCGAAGCAGCGGGCAACCAAATCGTCCTCCGTCACAGGCCTCTTGGTGTCATGGCTGTCTTTGGGCCGTATAACTTCCCTGGTCACCTACCTAACGGTCATATTGTGCCTGCGTTACTGGCTGGGAACACCGTGGTCTTTAAACCATCTGAGCAGACGCCACTTGTCGGTGAGTTAGCCATGAAGCTTTGGGAAGAGGTAGGTCTTCCATCTGGTGTCATTAACCTTGTTCAAGGCGGCAAGGAGACGGGCATTGCGCTTGCTGATTCTAAAGGTATCGATGGCGTATTGTTCACAGGTAGCGCCAATACGGGACACATTCTGCATAGGCAATTTGCGGGGCAACCGGGCAAGATGTTAGCGCTAGAAATGGGCGGCAATAACCCGCTGGTGATCAGTGAAGACTTTGGGGATATTGATGCTGCGGTTTATACCATTTTGCAATCGGCATACATCAGTGCTGGACAACGCTGTACCTGTGCAAGACGCCTTTATGTGCCATTTGGGCAAAAAGGTGATCAACTGGTTGAACGCTTAGTTTCTGCAATTGGTAAGATCCGTATCGATGAGCCTTTCGCCGAGCCAGCTCCGTTTATGGGGCCACAAATTTCTGATCAAGCGGCTGACCATATTATTGCTGCACAAGCCGAATTGGTGAAGCTAGGTGGTAAGAGTTTAGTGGAAGCGAAGCGTCTACAAGCTGCCTTTGTTACGCCTGCGTTGATTGACGCAACGGATATCGAGCAGCTTCCAGATGAAGAGTATTTTGGTCCCTTGTTACAGCTAGTTCGCTACGAAACGCTACCGCAAGCAGTAGAACTCGCCAACGATACTCGTTTTGGTTTGTCGGCAGGTTTGATTTCGCAAAGCGATGAAGAGTGGCAGTACTTCGTTGACCATATTCGTGCAGGTATCGTAAACCGTAACCGTCAGCTTACTGGAGCGAGTGGTGATGCGCCATTCGGAGGACCTGGTGCATCAGGTAACCTAAGACCCAGTGCTTTCTATGCGGCCGATTACTGTGCATACCCTATGGCGTCCATGGAAGGAGACAATACCGAGCTTCCTGCAACGCTAAGCCCTGGTATTGAACTCTAAGGAACTTCTGTTATGACTGTAGACGCTCTATTTAACCATTTGTGGCAAGACTATATTCGCCGTCTTTGCCCTTCTGCTGATAAAGTCCATGCTCTACTCAAAGAGGATGATGCGCTGATCAATGACCATATCGCGCTGCGTACTTTTAACGTCGGCCCTCTGGGTATCGATTCGTTGGCAAAGCACTTTATCGCCCTTGGCTACAAAGTCTCTGGTGATTATGTGTTTGAGGCTAAGAAGCTTTCCGCGATTCATTTAGAGCATAGTAATGCTCTATTACCAAAAGTGTTTATTAGTGAGCTTAGAGTCGAACTGTGTTCGCAGCAGCTGCAAGATATTGTCGCTAAGCTGGTGGCTCAAGTTGAAGCGGCGAAGTTGGATAGCGCAGACTTCCTTTATGGTGGGCGTCTATGGGACTTGAGTTACGCTGATTTTCAGACACTAGCTAAAGAGAGCGAGTATGCCTCTTGGTTAGCTGCCCACGGTTATGGCGCTAACCACTTTACGGTGAGCGTAAATCAGCTGGATCGTTTTCAGGAAGTTGTAGAAGTAAACCAACATCTTCGTGAGGCCGGTTTTGCTATCAATGAATCTGGCGGTGAAGTGAAAGGCTCTCCAGAGGTGTTACTTGAGCAATCTTCAACAATGGCGGATAAAGTGCCAGTGATGTTCACTGATGGAGAACAGATTATTCCTGGCGGTTTCTATGAGTTTGCTCAGCGATATCAAATGGCGGATGGCAGTTACTATCAAGGCTTCGTCGCGGCATCTGCGGATAAGATTTTTGAGAGTACGCACCAATAATAAAAAAGCCACCTTGCGGTGGCTTTTTAGCTATTAGCTTTGCAAAAGTAACGTCGCTAGAAATTAACGCGTACCGTAAACAACAATCGTCTTACCGTGAGCAGAGATGAGGTTCTGCTCTTCTAGCATCTTAAGAATGCGCCCCACTGTCTCACGCGAACAGCCAACGATCTGGCCGATCTCTTGACGAGTGATCTTGATTTGCATGCCATCTGGGTGAGTCATTGCGTCTGGTTGCTTCGCTAGGTTTAGTAGCGTTTGAGCAATGCGGCCTGTTACGTCTAGGAACGCTAAGTCACCTACTTTTTGGCTGGTCACTTGCAGACGGCTGGCCATTTGAGCAGATAAACGCATTAAAATATCAGGGTTAACTTGAATCAGCTGACGGAATTTCTTGAATGAGATTTCCGCTACTTCACAAGGAGATTTTGCACGTACCCATGCTGTACGTTCTTGATCTTCTTCGAACAAGCCAAGTTCACCGATGAAGTCACCTTGGTTAAGGTAAGACAAGATCATCTCTTTGCCTTCTTCATCTTTGATCAGTACCGCTACAGAACCTTTTACGATGTAGTAAAGAGTTTCCGCTTTTTCACCCGCATGAATTAGCGTGCTCTTAGAAGGATACTTGTGAATGTGGCAGTGTGACAGGAACCACTCTAACGTTGGGTCGGTTTGAGGTTTACCTAGAACCATATATCTTACTTCCTCTGCAGGGGATGCTTGCTGCTTTCCATATTTTGTTAGCAAGCCCGTTGGCTAAGACTTACTAGCATAAAAGCACTTTGAAGATGGCGCAAGCCATCCTCTATTACATTTAAATAGTATCCTTTTTTGCATCAATTTTCTTGATTTTAATCGTGTCATCAGTCCATTTTGATAGGGAAAGTTGTGCACAAGATCACGGTATAAAACATCGCCTAAGGTTTGAGCGTGCAAGCTAACCTATTTTCCCCGTTTCTATGAGCTGTTGAAGTATTGGTCGGACGATTAATTCCATCGCAAAACTCATCTTGCCGCCAGGCACGACTATGGTGTCATGCCGCGACATGAATGAGCCATCAATCATTGCCAGTAGATACGGGAAGTCGACATTTTTAATACCACGCAGGCGAATCACCACGAAACTTTCATCTAGACTTGGGATACCTTTGGCGTTGAGTGGGTTAGAAGTATCCACCGTAGGCACACGCTGAAAGTTGATATGAGTGCGTGAAAACTGCGGGGTAATATAACTAAGGTAATCATCCATTGAACGCACAATAGAATCGGTAACCGCTTCTCTGGAATGTCCTCTATCGCGGGTGTCGCGAACAAACTTTTGAATCCACTCCAAGTTGACTATTGGCACCATGCCGATAAGTAGGTCGACATGTTGTGCTGCGTTTACCTCTCCATCGACAACACCACCGTGTAAGCCTTCATAAAACAGCACGTCGGAATTTTCTGGCAGATCTTGCCAAGGTGTGAATGTGCCTGGCATTTGATTGTATGGTACGGCCTCGTCAAACGTATGCAGATAACGACGGAATTGTCCCGTACCGTTTTGTCCGTAATTACGGAAAAATTCTTCTAACGCCGGGAAGTCATTTGCTTGCGGGCCAAAGTAGCTGATGTGTTTTCCTTGCTCTTTGGCTTTGCGGATCTCGATATCCATTTCTGGACGAGTAAAGCGGTGAAAACTGTCACCTTCGATAAAAACGGGCTTCACGCTCATCATGTTGAACATTTTGCGAAACGCTTCTGACGTTGTTGTTGTGCCTGCTCCAGAAGAGCCGGTCACCGCAATAATGGGGTGTTTTGCAGACATAACACTTCCTGTGTAATGGTAGTTATCATTGTGTTTTGCTAACCCTATGAGCTGTTTAGACTTTGTCTGCTCATATAGGTTCAATAGCGTTTTACTATAGCACTAGATTGTCATGGTCACGTCATTTCATCGAGCGACGTAGCTGAATATCGACGGTTTCATGCAATTCAGAGAAAACGATCACGGCGTCGCCGCTTTCCAGTTGAGCTTTTACGTGTGCTACCTTGTCGTCCAATGACCACTCGGTGTCACCATAGTCGGTGCCTTCACGTAAAACGAATTCTTTGATCAAATTATCCAGCGTTTCTGCTGCGATTTGTTGCCATGGAATAATCATAAATACCTCATCACTCTATGATTCGGGAGAGTATACCGTCATGTGGACGAGTGGAGTAGATGGCGATAGTAGTTTGGCAGAGTTTCTTCTAACCAAAATTTAGGTTGATGAAAACTGCCGGACATAAAGCCCACATGGCCGCCACGTTCGTGTAGGCGATAGTCAATATGCTCTGGGAGAGTGAAGTTTGGAATCACTTCATGCCCCATAAATGGGTCATCTTTTGCGTGGATAAACTGAGTCGGGACAGTAATGTCACACATTTTTTGTAATCCTGAGCACTGATGGTAGTAATCTTCAGCATCTCGAAATCCATGCAGTGGCGCGGTGATCAAGTTGTCAAACTCGTACAGTTTGCGCATGTTTTGGATCTTTTCTGCGGTAAGGTCGAGTGCATCGCTGAGGAGACTCAGTTTGTTTAACGCGTTCTTTTTCATTGAACTAAGTAAGTATGAGCGATACAGCTTGGAAAAGCCTTGTTCAATGCGTCGAGCACATGCACCGAGATCCAGCGGAGCAGAGACAATTGTCGCGCCATCTAGCTTGCTGTCATTCTGATAGTGAGCAAGGTAATTTGTCAGCATGTTACCCCCTAAGGAGATGCCCACAGCCGCTTTTTTGGCGTTTGGGTAACGATGATCCAAAAGCTCGATAAACTGTCTAGCATCACCAATTTCACCTGAGTGGTAGGCACGAGCGAGTCGATTCGGGTTGGGACCGCAGCCGCGAAAGTGCATCATCACCGACAGCCAGCCTTGTTGAGCAAAGGCGTGCATCAAACCATTGGCATACGGACTACTAAAGCAGCCTTCTAGCCCATGAAAGAGAACAAACACAGGTTTGGATTTGGCACTTGTTGAATGCGGGTCTTCGCTCCAAGCTAGCTCAACAAAGTCGCCATCTGGAGTATCTAACGTTTCCCAAATAGGCTCAAACAACGGCTTTCTTCTCACGAAGCGAGGAATTAGGGTTTGTATATGTGGATTACCAAGCCCTTTAGCGGCGATAAAGTTACTAGTACTCATAAGGTGAATTCATTGACTGTGTTGGACAATAACAAGGCTTTTAATTTGTCTACGCCGATGTGAAGCTGTTCGATCGTTTGCGGTGAACTTAACGACAAACGCACAGCAGGCGCTACTGAGCCACCTGGTGGGGCAAACAGTTCACCGGATTTAACGATAATGCCCTTGTCTTGGGCTTGACTAACGAATTCACTCAGTCGCCAATTCTCTGGAAGCGTTAACCACACATGAAAGCCGCCTGTCTGATAATTTAACTCGAAACCATCAAGCGCTTGTGTCGTAATATCAATGCGCGCTTTCATCTCTTTGTGGATGAGGGCTAAGTTGCGCTCTGCATCACCGGAGTTGAGCATTTCACAGGTTAACGCAGTGAGCAGCGGGCTAATCATCCAGCTATGAGTTTGTAGTGTAACTAATAACTGTTGATACAATTTTTCTGGTGCGTGTACGTAGCCTACTCTCAAACCAGGGGCTAGGCATTTTGAGAAAGCGCCAATATGAACCACTCGTTCAGGAGCGTAGTTCACCATAGGGGCAGGTGGTGATTCGAGTAACAACCCATTGATTTCATCTTCGATGATATAAACATTGTACTGCTCACACACACGAATAATATCGAGTCGACGCTCTTTTGGCATGATAGCCGTAGTCGGGTTTTGCAGTGTCGGCGTGAGATAAATAAATCGCGGCGAATAGCGTTGGCAACAGACTTCAAGCGATTCTGGGGTGACACCAAACTCATCCATCTCAATCCCTTTCAGCGTCAACTGATTCTGACGCGCTAGGCTAATGATGCCTGGATAAGTGTACTTTTCTACTAATACGGTATCACCTGCTCTGGTGAAGGTATCTAACACCATTTGGATAGCGTGCTGAGCCCCTGAGCTAAATAGCAGCTTATGGGCATGTAGCTTAATACCTTTGCTGTTTAACCACTGAGTGACAATTGAACGATGAGCGTCAAGGCCAGAAGGAGGCTGATAAATCATTAGTTGGTTTAAATGAGCTGGAGAGGTGGAGATCCTCTGCATCGCCTGTCTCAGCATGTCACTGCGATCCAATTGTGGTGGGATGTTATAGCCAAAATTGTATTCATTGGGATCGATACTGCTTTCTGCAAACGCCCAGCTGGGTTTATTGCTATCGGTTACATAGGTTCCAGCTCCGACTCGAGCTTCCACCAAACCACGACGTTCAATTTCAGAATAGGCGCGCGTGATGGTACCTACAGTGACATGCAATTGATCAGCAAGCCAACGATGGGTCGGCAATTTGCTGTTGCTCGCCAATTCTCCTGACTCAATTTGATGGGCGATCTGATCGGCGATCTGTTTGTAGATCGGTGTTGGATCCTGCTTGTATACCGTAATTGTCTTGATTGTCATGGTGACAATAAACCTTTTGCGTCAATTTTGATCGTTTGTTAGGGTTATTTTGGTCAGTTATTAACAATAAAGCAACGTAATTTTTGTAATTGTATCGGCACAATTTGGGAGAAAATCATATGGATTGGTCATTTTTCTTGTCTGTGGCACTTTTTGCTGTTGTCATGACTGGCACCCCAGGACCCAATAATGTCATGCTCACTGCTTCAGGCGCGAACTTTGGCTATATGCGTTCGATTCCTCATTTCTTCGGCATTGGCTTTGGCTTGATTAGTTTGATTTTGCTAAATGGCGTAGGTTTGGGTGTAGTGTTTAAGACTTACCCAGTGGTGCAAGAAATTTTGAAATGGCTTGGTAGTGGATACTTGTTGTATTTGGCTTGGCGCATTCTAACCGCTGGCATTAACAAAGGAGAGGGGGCTCAGCAGGCAAAGCCTATGACGTGCTTGGAAGCCATGTTGTTTCAATATCTGAATCCTAAGGCGTGGGTGATGTCAGTCACGGCGGTCAGTTCATTTGCCATTGCTGGTGAGTATTATTGGTGGTCCTTGATTGGCATTTCGGTGATTTTTCTAGTGGTTCAGCTACAAACTTCGTCCGTGTGGGTTGGTTTTGGCACCTTTATTCGTCGTTGGCTATCGACGCCCACTGCGTGGCGACGTTTTAACTCTAGCATGGCGGCGCTGACGGCTTCTTGTGTGGTGTTTATCTGGTAGCGAGTTCGTTAATGGGCTTAGCGAAGATTGATCCTAGATGTTCGGCACCAAGTTGTCGGCAGTAGATCAGTACCAGTGGTTCGTGATCGTGGGGGATCAGTGCTAGGCTATTGACGCAGTCAACAAGATCCGACTGTTGCTGTTTTTCCAGACTGAGTTCAAATTCGAGGGCTTCACGGTAAAGGCTATCGACCACGTTGTGTTTGAGTTGGCGGCGGATATCTCGATATTGGTGTAGGAGCTGTTCGGTTCGCCCTAAGCAAGCTTGGACCAGATGCCAGTCTTCAGATTGAAAGCGAACCGATTGTTCATCGAGCCATTTTAGCAACAGCAACAGATTCACATTACCATGAAATTGGTTTTGTAAATTTAAGCACGCTTCTTTCACTTCACGCACACCGTAATATTGCAGGCTAAACTGCCAAAGGTGTTCTAGGGTGAGTGTGGAAGATACGTGCTCTGTGGTCATTACTGATTAAATTCCTGTTCCATCTGCTCAAGAACTTCTTGCTGGGCCATCCATTCCATTTCTACGTCTTCGAGCTCGGATTTGCTTGAGGCCTGTTTGGCAAGTACTTCATTGAGTTTAGCTTTATTTTCCGCATCATACAGAGAAGAATCGGATAATTGCTCTTCTGCCTCAGCGACAAGGGCGGATAACTTATCCATTTTTTCTTCAAGTTTTGTCAGTGTTTTGCGAATTGGTGCAGTTTGCTTTCTAAACTCAGCTTCTTTGCGTTTCTGCTCTTTCTTTGCCGCTGCGCTATTGTTCGAGCTTTTCTCTGGCTCGTTCTCTTGCGCTTCTTTGCGCTCTAGTCGCTGCTGGTCAGTTAGCCACTTATAGTAGTCCACTAAATCACCATTAAAGGGTGCCACTTGACGATCGTGCACAAGATAAAGATCATCTGTGGTCGCGCGCAACAAGTAGCGATCGTGACTGACGATAACCATCGCGCCTTCAAAGGTTTGCAGAGCCAATGTTAGCGCTTGGCGCATATCAAGATCTAAGTGGTTGGTCGGTTCATCGAGTAATAGCAAGTTTGGTTTTTGCCAAACGATCAGAGCCAGCACCAGACGTGCCTTTTCACCGCCAGAAAAAGGCGCGACTTTCTCCAGTGCTTTTTCGCCTTGGAAACCAAAGCTACCTAAGTAGTCACGAAGCTGCTGCTCAGTATGTTGCGGCGCAATTTGCATCATGTGCTGCAAAGGTGTTTCTTCTGGGTGAAGTGTCTCTAATTGATGCTGAGCAAAGTAACCGATTTTCACCCCTTGCGAGTAGTTGAGATCGCCACCCTTTGCGTTTAGCTCTCCAGAGAGCAGTTTAATCAGTGTGGATTTACCTGCGCCATTACGACCTAGCAAACCAATGCGGCTACCGGGAACGAGGTTAAGACGAATCTTTTCCAATATGACGTTATCATCGTAACCGGCCGAGACGTCATCCATCATAATAATAGGATTAGGAAGCGCGGCTGGTTCCCTAAACTCGAAACTGAATGGGTTATCAAACTGAGCTGGCAGCACCTTCTCCATACGTTCTAACGCTTTGATACGGCTTTGTGCCTGACGAGCTTTAGACGCTTTATAACGGAAGCGATCAATATAGCTTTGCATGTGAGCCATCTGCTTTTGTTGCTTCTGATATTGCGCTTGTTGCAAGATCAGCTTTTGCGCACGCTGATCTTCGAACGAAGAATAGTTACCTGTGTACTCATTTAGCTGCTGGTTTTCGATATGGATAATGCGACCAACGATCGGATCCAAAAAGTCTCGGTCGTGCGAGATCAAAACCAAGGTACCCGGATAGTTTTGCAGCCAACGCTCTAACCACATGACGGCATCGAGATCCAAGTGGTTGGTCGGTTCGTCGAGTAGCAACAGATCAGAACGGCATAGCAGGGCTTGGGCAAGGTTTAAACGCATGCGCCAACCACCAGAGAACTGCGTTAGGCTCCAACTCATTTGTGCTTGGCTAAAGCCTAGACCATCAAGCAGTTCAGCAGCACGTGCACGGATGCTGTAGCCACCAATCACTTCAATCTTACCGTGAAGTTCTGCCACTCGTGTACCGTTGTCTTGCTTCTCGGCTTCAACCAGAGCTTGTTCCAACGCACGATATTCTCTATCACCATCAATGACATATTCGATAGCACTGCGCTCTAACGCTGGGGTTTCCTGCGCGACCCAAGCCAATTCCCAATGTGCAGGTTGGCTAAAGGAGCCAGCATCGATGGAAAGCTCATCTTTTAGTAGGGCAAATAGCGTGGATTTACCACAACCATTTTTACCCACTAAACCTACTTTATCACCTGGGTGAATGGTTGCAGAGGCTTGCTCGAGGAGTGGTTTACCACCTCGAAGCAATTGAATATCAGAGAAGGTGATCATATGAATACAGCTAGCTTGTTATTGAGTTTTTGACCAACGAATACTAGGGGCAAAGTGGATAAATGTCGATCATTATCCGAGCCTACTCATCGCAATCTACCCTGCACCTTAAGGAGAGTTTGGGTTATGATGGAACAAATTGATAACAAAAATAGAATGATTTACGTAACAATCATATCTATATACCCTTAAACTTTAAGGGTATCGCTCGGTTTAAGGATAGACGTCTCGGAATGACTTCCATACTAGAAAGCACCAATTCATCCCCTAAGGTTCTGGTCATTTTTGCCCATCCAGAGCCGCAAAACTCGACTGCCAATCAGGTCATGCTCAAGAAGATTCAATCTCTTGACAATGTTACCTTACGAGATCTGTACGCACTGTATCCTGATTTCTTTATTGATGTGAAAGCCGAGCACCAGCTTTTGCTTGAGCATGATGTAATTGTGCTTCAGCATCCGCTTTATATGTATTCCTGCCCCTCTTTATTAAAGGAGTGGATTGACCGTGTGCTCGGTAAAGGCTTTGCCTTTGGTGACGATTGTGCACTGGAAGGTAAATACTGGCGCAGTGTCATTACTACCGGAGGTAAAGAGTCTGCCTTTAGTCAATCGGGCTACAACAAATACCCGTTAGAGCAGATTTTACAGCCATTCGAGCTGACGGCGGCCTTGTGCAAAATGCAATGGATGGAGCCGCTGGTGCTCTATTGGTCGCGACGTGTCGGTGATATGGAGCGATATCAACATGCGGAATTGTATCGCCAATGGTTAATGCATCCATTTGATGAGTCTTTGATGATGTCCACGCTGAAAAGTACGGAGGTGGAACATGGCGATGACTAGCGATTTTTTACAAAGCGGGGTTATTTTCCTCTCTGCTGCTGTGGTTGCAGTTCCTATTGCTCAGCGCCTTGGATTGGGCAGTGTTCTCGGGTATTTGTTAGCTGGTGTTGCCATTGGTCCGTGGGGGCTAGGACTTATTAGCGATGTGGATGAAATACTTCATTTTTCCGAATTTGGTGTCGTACTGCTGCTGTTCTTAATTGGCTTGGAACTGAATCCTAAGAAGCTGTGGCAGATGCGAATCCCCATCCTTGGCTTAGGTGGCGCACAGGTTGTCGTCACCACCTTAGTGCTTTCTGCGATTGCGTCTTTGTTCAATCTCTCTTGGCAAACCAGTTTAGCGATCGGGATGGGCCTCGCGCTTTCATCGACGGCGATAGCTCTTCGAGTTATTGAAGAGCAAGGGCTAGGGGGAGGTGAAACTGGACAATCCGGCTTTGCCGTTCTGCTGTTTCAAGATATTGCGGTTATTCCAATGTTGGCATTGCTGCCCTTACTTGCGGGTAACACCGCAGGCAATTGGGCAGACATTATTTGGATGTTAGCGGGTGTTTTAGGTTTGCTGGTGGGCGGTCATTTTCTGATTCGTCCTCTATTTCGCTATGTAGTTATGAGTGGGGTGCGCGAATTATTTACTGTTGCCGCCTTGCTACTAGTGATTGGTATTGCTGCGTTTATGCAAAAGCTTGGGTTATCCATGGCGTTAGGGACGTTTTTAGCAGGGGTGTTACTGGCCGAAAGTGAGTACCGGCATGAGTTGGAAATCGCCATTGAGCCATTTAAAGGTCTGCTACTAGGGTTATTTTTTATCGCAGTGGGGATGGCGGTAAACCTTGGATTACTGATTTCTGAACCACTTGCAGTGCTGTTTGCTGTAGTGTCTTTGGTCATTATCAAAGGGCTTATCTTGTACGTACTGGCCCGTTTGTTTGGTATCGGACCGAAATCGCGCAGCAAAATGGCGGCGATTTTGAGCCAAGGTGGTGAATTTGCCTTTGTTATCTTTACAGCAGCGAGCGCGCAAGGGCTATTGCCTGCTCAAGAGTCGGCCTTTCTGCTGGTTGTGGTGAGTTTGTCGATGGTAACCACGCCACTGCTGCTGATGGGACAGAAAAAATGGTTTGAGAAATCACTCAATCAAGTAGGAGCCCCCCCTATTAAAACCGATGTTGAAGATAGGCAGCCGAGAGTGATCATCGCGGGCTTTGGACGATTTGGACAAATTGTCGGTCGTTTGATGTACGCCAATAAGGTCAAAGTGACCGTATTAGAAAGTGATGCGAGCCAAATTCATCTGCTGAGAAAATACGGTTATAAGGTGTTTTATGGTGATGCGACTCAAGTCGATTTATTAAGAGCGGCAGGTGCTGATAAAGCCGAAGCGATTATTATCTGTACCGACTCTCCAGAGGAGATTATGGAAGTGGTCGATCTTTGTCATAACCATTTTCCTAAGCTGAAGGTCTTAGCAAGGGCTCGAAGCCGAGTCGAGGCCTATCAACTGATGAATCATGGCGTGCAATGCTATTCGCGTGAGACATTCTTGGGGGCACTTGATTTGGGGCGTCAGGCGTTAGTGGAGCTAGGATTTCATCCTTATGAGGCAAAGCGCGCAGAAGCCCACTTTAGAAAACTGGATAATGCCATGCTTAAAGAGCTATTGCCGCAACACAGTGAAGATAAAAAGTTGGCACAAAGGTCGAAAGAAGCTCGTAAAGAACTCGAAGAAATCTTTGGCCGTGAAATGGAAAATGATCGTCAATCGCGTAATTTCTGGGATTAACCTTGCTGTTAACCCCATTGCGGTTGAAGGTCGGAATTAGGAAGTAACATGAGCAGTACCAAGAAACGTTTTATTGCTGGGGCAAGCTGCCCTAAGTGTAGCCAGCAAGACAGTTTGCGCTGGTGGATAGACCACAATGTTGAGTGGGTGGAATGTGTAGAGTGTGAATTCAAAGAACAACGTACTCCAAAAGCTGTAGAGAAAACTGAACGCAGTGATGAGGAATTAATCGGAATTTTTAAGCCCGAATGATTGAGTTTCTTTTTTCTGACCCCATAATATGCGAACACGCCGCTTAAAGGCGGATTAATTTTTTGATGAGATGATCATTTGAGTGTGCTTGCTAGTCGCAATGTGACTCTGTTTCAATGGTATCTCAAGGCCAACCTTTGGAGCTCACATGAAAGTTACTCAGAACGCAGTAGTTAGCCTAGCGTACCAAGTAAAAACAGAAGACGGTGTTGTTGTTGATCAATCAACAGTAGAGGCACCTCTAGATTACCTGCACGGTCATAACAACCTAATCATTGGTCTAGAACAGGAACTTGAAGGCAAAGAAGCGGGTGATAAATTCTCAGCGACTGTGTCTCCAGAGGACGCTTACGGTGAACACAACGATGCACTTGTGCAGCGTGTTCCTGCGAACGTTTTCCAAGGCGTTGATACTATTGAAGTGGGCATGCGTTTCCTTGCTGACACTGACCAAGGTCCAATTCCTGTTGAAGTAACAGAAGTCGATGGTGACGAAGTTGTGGTTGACGGTAACCATATGCTTGCAGGCCAAACACTTACGTTTGACGTTGAAGTGGTAGCTGTTCGCGAAGCGACGACAGAAGAAATTGAACATGGTCATATTCACCAAGGTGGCGGTAGCTGTGGCGGCGAAGGTCACGGTGAAGAAAGCGGCTGTTGTGGTGGTGACAACCACGGTGAGAAGAAAGAAGACGGTTGCTGCGGTGGCGGCGGTTGTGGTTCTCACTAATCGTTGAGTTTGAAAAGGCCTCCCTTGGGAGGTCTTTTTAGTTTTGAACTGTAGGGAAGTAGGAACGAACGGGATGACTAAGCCTTTTGCAATTGCGATTCATGGTGGTGCTGGAACCATATTGCGCGACCAGATGACACAGACATTAAAGCAAGAGATAGTGGCGGCTTTGACTCAATCAGTGCAAGCGGGTGCCAAAATATTAGAGGCGGGTGGCGATGCATTAGATGCAGCAGTAGCCGCGGTCAAAGTGATGGAAGACTCGGCGCATTTTAATGCAGGTAAAGGGTCAGTATTAACTCATGAAGAAATGGTGGAGATGGATGCCTCTGTGATGCATGGCGCAGCTATGGATGCGGGAGCGGTCGCTGGTATTCGTCATATTCGCAATCCTATTGAGCTGGCGAGAGATGTGATGCGAAATAGCGATCATGTGCTACTTATCGGCGAAGGAGCAGAGAAGTTTGCATTTGAACGTCAATACGAATACACCGAACAAGATTACTTCTTCACAGAGCGTCGCTACGATCAATTGCTTTCGATGAAAGAGAAAGGACTGTTTGCCTTATCTGAGTCAAAATACCCAGATGATAAAAAGTATGGCACCGTAGGCGCAGTAGCACTGGATAGCCACGGCAACTTAGCGGCTGCGACTAGTACAGGTGGCGTAACCAATAAAAAGTACGGCCGCGTTGGCGATACCGCGATTATCGGTGCGGGTACCTTTGCTGAAAACGGTAATGTTGCAGTTTCAACTACCGGAATGGGTGAGTATTTTATCCGTAAAACCGTTGCTGGTGATGTTGCGGCGCGAATGCGCTATCTCAAAGAAGACGTTCATACGGCATGTGAAACGGTGATTCAAGGTGAGCTCAAAACCATGGGGGGAGAAGGTGGCTTAATTGCCGTGGATGCTCAAGGTGATGTTCATTTTGCTATGAATAGCTCTGGGATGTACCGTGCGTCAGTGGATAGCCGTGGTGAGCTAACGGTAAAAATCTATGCTGATGAATAACAAGGATTTATAGGTGAACAGGCAACAAGAGTGACCACCTGACACGTTAAATCTCTAAAATTGCTTGCTTATTTTCCGTCCTTTATGTAACATTCGCGGTCCTTAATTCTCGGTCTTTTTTATTCGTTCCTTGCTTCCTCTGGACGACCGAGCCAAACGTGGAAGCTAATAATCCGTAAGGAGCAACCAATGCGTCATTACGAAATCGTATTCATGGTGCACCCTGATCAAAGCGAGCAAGTTGCTGGCATGATCGAGCGTTACACTGGTTCTATCACTGAAGCTAACGGTACTGTTCACCGTCTAGAAGACTGGGGTCGTCGTCAACTGGCTTACCCAATCAACAAGCTTCACAAAGCTCACTACGTTCTAATGAACGTTGAAGCACCACAAGAAGCTATTGATGAGCTAGAAACTGCTTTCCGTTTCAACGATGCAGTTCTACGTAACATGATTATGCGTACTAAAGCAGCAATCACTGAGCCTTCTATCATGCTTAAGCAGAAAGAAGAGCGTGCTCCACGTCGCGAAGAGCGTACTGAAGCTAAGCCAGAAGCAGCTGCAGAGTAATTCATTACTCATTTAGTACTTGGTAATTGATTCAATTACCGACAACAAGACTTTAATTTAGATCAGGAGATAGCCCATGGCTCGTTTCTTCCGTCGTCGTAAATTCTGCCGTTTCACTGCAGAAGGCGTACAAGAGATTGATTACAAAGACGTAGCAACTCTTAAAAACTACATCACTGAAGCTGGTAAAATCGTACCTAGCCGTATCACTGGTACAAGCGCTAAATATCAGCGTCAGCTAGCTCGCGCTATCAAGCGTTCACGCTACCTAGCTCTACTGCCATACACTGATAAGCATCAGTAATCGGCACCGTTTATTTAGATAGAGGAATTAAACAATGCAAGTTATTCTACTTGATAAAATCGGTAACCTAGGTGGTCTTGGCGATACAGTTAACGTTAAATCTGGTTACGCTCGTAACTTCCTTATCCCACAAGGTAAGGCAGTAATGGCTACTAAAGGTAACGTTGAAATGTTCGAAGCTCGTCGCGCTGAACTAGAAGCTAAAGTTGCTGAGCAACTAACAGCTGCTGAAGCTCGTGCTGAGAAAGTTAACGCTCTAGAAGCTGTTGTTATCGCTTCTAAAGCTGGTGACGAAGGCAAACTATTCGGTTCTATCGGTACTCGTGACATCGCTGATGCAATCACTGCAGCTGGCGTTGAAGTAGCTAAGAGCGAAGTTCGCCTACCTGAAGGTGCTCTACGCACAACTGGTGAGTTCGAAATCAGCATCCAACTTCACTCTGAAGTTTTCGCTGCTATCAACCTACAAGTTGTTGCTGCTGAGTAATCTCAGTCAGAAGAACAATGAAAAACACCAGCCTCGGCTGGTGTTTTTTTTTGTTCTTTTTAAGGTCAGAAACTAAATAGCAGGTTGACTGTGAAGATCGAGTCACGCTTGCTTAATGTAGGGCTTGGGACTTTGCTGTGGTATTGGCTGTCATAAGATAGCTTCAAAGCGATAGTTTCGGTAATCGCGTTGGTGACGTTTAATTCCGTATCAAAACGGGTGTTACTTTTACCTGATGTCGTTGTCAGTTTAGTTCCGAAGGTAAGGCTATCTAAAGGTTTCCAAATCAAATTGATATTGCCACGAATAATGGCTTCTTTAACCACGTTTTTAAAGATGATGTCTTTATCATCGATCTCTTCAAGGTTGGGTTCTTGATAACGAAAACCCGGACCTATTTCCACCTCAAACAGAAAGTCATCTCGGTTAGCGAGTTGGTAACCCAAACCGCCTGATACTGTATGATCTTCGTAGTATGAACTGTATAGCGAAGAAAAACCGTTATAGTTTCCGTATAAATACGCTTTAGGGCCTAACTTATAGTCGGTTTGAACTATGTAGTTTTGTTGGTTCTTATCTTCATCGCCGTTTTTGTAGAGCTGATAATATTTCCATTCTCCACTAGTACGGTGACGACCCTCTGTATACTCTGCGGCAACACGAGCATTGAGCGATTGAGAGTCGGTATTACCCGTGTGCGCTTGATATCCAAATTCCACTTCGGATTGAAGCGGAGAGGGTGGCGAATCTTCCGTGTCGCTTGGAGGTAGAAATTCTTCAGCATAGATCGCAGGCGAGGCAAGCAACACTAGACCAAAAAGTAACTTCTTTGACACAAAAACCTCACAGGGCGAATACAGGGTTCGGGATTATATGTGTGGCATATTCGACCATCGTCAGCAATAGGTCAAATTTTGAAGGAGTAATCCTTGTTTTAGTCGCGTTTTCTTTGCTTTAGCCCACACTTAGTTGAGTATATAATGTCTGGTCATAGTGTGTTATCGAGTAGAGTTATGGCGGATATCCGAAATCAAAAAGTAAAAGATGCTCAAGTGGAATCAGTGAAGGTCCCTCCTCATTCATTAGAAGCGGAGCAATCTGTACTAGGTGGTTTGCTGTTGGACAACCAACGATGGGATACCGTTGCCGAGAAGGTGATCAGCAGTGACTTCTACAGTCGTCCTCACCGCTTAATTTTCGAGGGAATACAAGCGTTGTTAGAGGAGAGTAAACCTCTCGACTTGATCACTTTATCTGAGTTCTTAGAGCAGCGTGAGCAGTTGAATGATGTCGGCGGATTTGCTTACCTTGCCGATCTTGCCAAAAATACGCCAAGTGCAGCGAATATTAATGCCTATGCGGATATTGTTGCTGAACGTGCTCTCGTCCGCAACCTAATTGGTGTCGCGAATGAGATCGCTGATGCGGGTTATGATCCACAAGGTCGCTCTTCAGAAGACTTGCTTGATATGGCGGAAAGCAAGGTCTTTAAAATCGCAGAAGAACGAACCAGCGAGAATGAAGGCCCACAAAATGTTGATAACATACTCGAAAAAACACTAGAACGAATCGAAATTCTGTATAAAACACCACAAGATGGTGTTACCGGAGTGACGACAGGATTTAATGATCTGAATAAAAAAACCGCTGGTCTTCAAGGTTCGGATCTTATTATTGTCGCGGCGCGTCCATCGATGGGTAAGACGACATTTGCAATGAACTTATGTGAAAATGCAGCGATGTCGCAAGATAAACCGGTATTGATTTTCTCGCTAGAGATGCCTGCCGAACAGATCATGATGCGTATGTTGGCTTCTCTTTCTCGCGTGGATCAAACCAAGATTCGTACCGGTCAATTAGACGATGAGGATTGGGCGAAAATTTCGACCACCATGGGCATGCTCATGGAGAAGAAGAACATGTACATCGATGACAGTTCTGGACTGACACCAACCGAAGTGCGTTCGCGCGCTCGACGTATTGCTCGTGAGCACGGTGGCCTCAGCCTTATCATGGTCGACTATCTTCAATTGATGCGCGTACCGTCGCTGTCTGATAACCGTACTCTTGAAATCGCAGAGATTTCGCGCTCACTGAAAGCACTCGCAAAAGAGTTAAATGTTCCTGTGGTTGCTCTGTCTCAGCTCAACCGTTCCTTGGAGCAACGTGCTGATAAACGTCCAGTGAACTCTGACCTTCGTGAATCCGGCTCTATCGAGCAGGATGCCGACTTAATCATGTTTATTTACCGTGATGAGGTTTATCACCCTGACAGTGCGTTAAAAGGGATCGCAGAAATCATTATCGGTAAGCAGCGTAACGGTCCTATCGGCTCGGTTCGCTTAACCTTCCAAGGTCAATATTCTCGCTTTGATAACTACGCAGGTCCTGCGTTTGACGAAGAGTAGTAGGGCAGACGTATGAGTTATATGAAAGCAGCGACAGCGCACATTAATTTGGATGCGCTGGCGCACAATCTAGCGTGCATTAAACAGAAAGCACCGAGTAGCAAAGTGATGGCGGTAGTGAAAGCTAATGGATATGGCCATGGTTTACGACATATCGCCAAAAATGCTGCGGGTGCAGATGCATTTGGTGTGGCTCGCATTGAAGAGGCGTTACAACTCAGAGCGAGTGGTGTGGTAAAACCAATACTACTGCTTGAGGGTTTCTACTCACCAAATGATCTCCCGGTGTTAGTGACCAATAATATACAAACGGTGGTGCATTGTTATGAACAGCTTGATGCACTAGAACAGGCAGAGCTAGAAACTCCGGTCGTTGTTTGGCTTAAAGTGGATAGCGGCATGCACCGTCTAGGCGTTCGTGAAGAACAGTACCAAGAGTTCGTCGAGCGTTTACATCGCTGTGAGAATGTGGCGAAGCCGCTGCGTTATATGAGCCATTTTGGTTGTGCTGATGAGCTAGATAACACCATGACTCAAAAGCAAATAGAGCTGTTTTTGTCATTAACAGAAGGCTGTAATGGTGAGCGTTCTATGGCGGCCTCTGCAGGTCTTCTTGAGTGGCAGCAAAGTCAACTAGACTGGGTTCGTCCAGGGATTATTATGTACGGTGTCTCTCCTTTTGGAGACAAGACGGCAGCCGATATGGGCTTTCAACCTGTTATGACACTTAAGTCTCATTTGATTGCAGTACGCGATGTAAAGAAAGGCGAAAGTGTGGGGTATGGGGCGACTTGGACCAGTCAACGAGACACGAAAGTCGGTGTGATTGCGATTGGCTATGGCGATGGCTACCCTCGCACTGCACCTAATGGCACACCGGTATTAGTGAATGGTCGTAAAGTACCAATAGCCGGTCGAGTATCGATGGACATGCTTACCGTTGACCTTGGCCCAGATGCCCTAGACCAAGTGGGTGATGAAGCCATTTTGTGGGGGGAAGCGCTTCCATCTGAAGAAGTCGCTGAGCACATTGGTACTATTGCTTATGAACTGGTGACTAAGCTCACTTCTCGCGTTGAAATGAGCTATAGCGAGACGAAGTGACGTCGGACACTATTCGATACCGAGCCTCAATACCGAACTCAAGCATTCGATCGAAGCTAAATATTGTCATCCCTGATTAGGTAGGGAACGACTCATAGCGCTCTTCAAACCAACCTTTGTCTGCCTCGTCACAACAGGCAGACAAGGCGTTAGCTATCCAAGGCATCGCAACCGCTCTAACCTCAAATCTGCCCCTGCAACGTGGCAATAATTCGTCGCTCCCCACCGAAGTCCCGATGCTCTCCTAAGTAAATGCCTTGCCATGTCCCTAACGCTAATTCCCCTTGGCTAATTGGAATGGTCACGCTTGCGCCAAGCAGTGAACTCTTAATATGAGCAGGCATGTCATCGCTGCCCTCATAGGTGTGTTTATAATACGGCGCGTTCTCCGGAACATAACGATTGAAGTGACTTTCCATATCACTGCGTACTGTCGGGTCGGCATTTTCATTTAAGGTTAGACTGGCTGAGGTATGTTGGATGAAGAGATGTAGTAAACCTACAGAGTAGTCTCGTAACTGTGGTAGTTGTTGTTCAATTTCATCAGTTATTAGGTGAAAGCCGCGCCTCTTAGCGCTGAGGTACAATGTCTTTTGTTGCCACATAAAGGCTCCTCTGTATTATTGTGCTTCATAGTGGTAGGGTGTTTACCTATTTTGTTTATATTGTGAACCGTTACGTGACCTATCTCAAGGTGAGTGCAATAGCTCTGGTTCATAATTACGCCTGAAAAATTATTACGAAAACAAAGTCTAGACTTTGTAAACGGAAGACAAGTTTGTAACGTCGAGTGAACCTAAAAAGGCACTGGGCTGTATTTAGAATATACTGTTTATTATTCGCTAAACTGGGGATTCCTTTTCCTTGGGGGGATTGGGGATAAAACCGACTAAAAATTGGGATAGAGACCATGTTGAAAAACATCAATCCAACGCAAACTGATGCTTGGAAAGCACTGACTGCGCACTTCGAATCAGCGCAAGATATGGATTTAACAGAGCTATTCGCTCAAGACGCTGACCGTTTTGGCAAATTCTCTACACGCTTCGGCTCTGACATTCTTGTTGATTACTCTAAGAACCTAATCAATGATGATACGATGAAGAACCTATTTGCTCTAGCGAACGAGACTGAGCTTAAAGGCGCAATCAAAGCCATGTTTGCTGGTGACACAATCAACCAAACAGAAGGTCGTTCTGTTCTTCACGTTGCACTACGTAACCGCAGCAACACGCCAATCATGGTTAACGGCGAAGACGTTATGCCAGCGGTAAACGCAGTATTAGAGAAAATGAAAGGTTTCTCTGAGCGCATCATTTCTGGTGACTGGAAAGGCTACACAGGTAAAGCGATTACTGACGTAGTAAACATTGGTATCGGTGGTTCTGACCTTGGTCCTTACATGGTGACAGAAGCGCTGGCACCTTACACTAACCATCTCAATATGCATTTTGTATCAAATGTGGATGGTACGCACATCGCTGAGACTCTTAAGAAAGTAAACCCAGAAACAACATTATTCCTAGTTGCTTCTAAGACATTTACGACTCAAGAGACGATGACCAACGCACATTCTGCTCGCGATTGGTTCTTAGCGACAGCACAAGATGAAGCACACGTTGCTAAGCACTTTGCGGCGCTTTCTACAAACGCAACAGCCGTGTCTGAGTTTGGTATCGACACAGACAACATGTTCGAATTCTGGGACTGGGTCGGCGGTCGCTATTCACTATGGTCTGCAATTGGTCTATCTATCGTTCTAGCAGTGGGCTTTGACAACTTTGTTGAGCTTTTAACTGGTGCGCATGAGATGGATAAGCACTTTGCTGAAACTGAACTAGAAAGCAACATTCCAGTACTACTGGCGCTAATTGGTATTTGGTACAACAACTTCCACGGTGCGGAGTCTGAAGCGATTCTGCCTTACGACCAGTATATGCATCGTTTTGCTGCTTACTTCCAGCAAGGCAATATGGAATCAAACGGTAAGTATACTGACCGCAATGGTGACGCGGTTGACTATCAAACAGGTCCTATCATCTGGGGTGAGCCTGGTACGAACGGTCAACATGCGTTCTATCAGCTAATCCACCAAGGTACTAAACTGATCCCTTGTGATTTCATCGCGCCTGCTATCTCTCACAACCAAGTGAGCGATCATCATCAGAAGCTAATGTCTAACTTCTTTGCTCAAACTGAGGCACTTGCATTCGGGAAGTCTAAAGAGACGGTTGAAGCTGAGTTCGCAAAAGCAGGTAAGAGTGCGGAACAAGTGAAAGATCTAGTACCATTTAAGATCTTCGAAGGTAACCGTCCAACCAACTCAATCCTAGTGAAGCAAATCACACCTCGTACTCTGGGTAATCTAATCGCGATGTATGAGCACAAGATCTTCACTCAAGGTATTATCTGGAATATCTTCAGCTTTGACCAATGGGGTGTAGAACTTGGTAAGCAACTGGCTAACCAAATCCTACCTGAGCTTGCTGATGACAGCGAAGTGACATCTCACGATAGCTCGACTAATGGTCTAATCAACGCATTCAAAGCATACAAAGCTTAATGGTTGTGATACTTATTCGTTGAAATGAAAAAGGTGCCGAAAGGCACCTTTTTTTATTCGTAGTGATTTACTTTGCTTTGGGTAAAACCACAACTTTCGTCTTCGCCCAAATATCATGAAATCCGCGTTTTTGAGGATCGATTGGGACCGACAAGTTAGCTAGGCCAAACGCAGAGGTTGCGATGCGGATTAACGCCTGAGTGACCGTAATTCTGCCGCCTTCTAGATTTTGTAGTTCAATTTTCCAAGCTCGCATTCCTAATGTCTGGCCAGCTCGAGTCCAAAAAAACACTAAAAAGTAGATCCATGCGAAAGCGAGGTATGCGGTGTAAACAGGGCTCCAAAATGGATGGTTTCCGAGAAAGTCACTTGCGTCGGTATAAGGGGCATAATTCATGACTCCTGCGGCCACTAACGCTTCTAGTATTGCGACAACAATACCCCCGGCCATCATAATGACGGCAAGAATGATTAAACTGTCATAAAACAACGCCCCAAGTCGTCTAAAGAAGCCTGCTGGTGGAAGAGATTGAGTTTCCATTGAATACATCATTAAATAGTCAAAACTGGCCACAGGATAGCGATTCTATCGACGTGAAGAAAGCCTCTTAGGCTGAATATCATCACATTGTGGCGAAAATATCAGCAAACAATAGAATATTCAGCGTTTTGTTGTTGCACGCAACGAGAGCTTACGTATAATGCCAAACATCGAAGGACATTAGTCCAAGATGCCGGTGTGGTGAAATTGGTATACACGACGGATTCAAAATCCGTTGCCTTCGGGCGTGGCGGTTCAAGTCCGCCCACCGGTACCATATTTTAAGACAGAGCCTCGACGAAAGTCGGGGCTTTGTTGTATCTAGGGTTTGTGAATTCAAATCCAGCGTGGCGTCAGGAGTGCCTGCCCAGTTAAGTCACCCACCAGTACCATACATAGAAAGGTCGCTTTTATAGCGGCCTTTCGTCGTTTTGGGCGTTTGGAAAACGGGTGTAATCGGTTTTTAGCTCAAACTTCTTTCCCGCACTAAGCTAAAGAACGTTCTAGATAGATTATTTTATTTGCATTCAAATTTATCCCATGTCCCATATGGGTATGGGCTGCATCGTATGTTGATTTCTGCGCGTAAGGGAATCTCAGTTAATCCAAGAAGTGTCTAAAGCTGCAACTTTGCAAATTAAGCATGCAGGAGCACGCAGTTGCAAAGTTTGGTATATAGTTCTTTAAGGCATTCATCACTTTGAGCTTCGCCCAAGAGGTATTGAATGATGTTTAGGAATGATGATTATAGAGGCTTCTTATATGAAAAATACCATTGTAGAACGAGCACAAGTGGGTGTGCTATCGGATCCTTCTACATTTGCTGAGTACCTGACCTTTGTCCTCAAAAATAGCGCTGACACCACATCTGTTCAAGATGCCCTTTCACAAATCTCTGGCATTGAAAAATCCATTGCACAGAAAGATCCTAGTGCAAACTTGAGTATCACTGTGGGTATCGCTAAAAATGCATGGTCTATTGCGCTTCCCTATGTTGTCATGCCTAAACACCTCACAACATTTACTGAAATGAAAGATGGCGACCGCCATTTTCCAAGTACGGCTGGCGACATCTTCTTGATGATCAAATCTGAACGCATCGACTTAAACTACCAAGCCGCTAAATACCTGTTAGCAGCCTTTAGAGAATCCGCAGAACTGGTCGAAGATATCCAAGGTTTTAAATACTTAGACAACCGTGATTTGATTGATTTTGTTGACGGGACAGAGAATCCAAAACACCAAGCACGCGTGAATGCTGTTTTAGTGCAAGACGAAGCAGACATTCATCTTGGTGGCAGCTATCTTACCGTACAACGGTACGTCGATCGTGAACTCGCGTGGCATGAACAACCTCAAGCCTACCAAGAGCAAGTTATTGGTCGCACGAAGTTCGACAATATTGAACTCGATGACGATGAGAAACCTGCATGGGCCCACAATAACAAAAGTAAAGTGGTGATTGATGACCAAGAGATCAAGATGCTGCGTCAGAATCGCCCTTTTGGTAATGCTCTGGAGCATGGCACCATGTTCATCGGTTTCGCAGCGGATTCTAACGTCATAGAAACTTCTTTGCGTCAAATGATGTATGCCGATGAGAACGGTGACTACGATCGTTTGTTGGACTTTGTGGATGCGAAATCTGGCGCTAACTATTTTGTGCTATCGCAAACAGCAATGGAGCTATTTGACGACGAATAGGTGTTTAGGCAACAAGTTTTAATGTTCTGCTTATCGTTGAACAAAAGCCTAAAATACTTATTTGAGCGATCTATTCATTGTATCGCGTTAACTCAAAGGCCTAGCTTACAAAGCGAGGCCTTTTTAATCTAAAAAACCTGAACTCGGGATAAAAAAAGAAGGGAACTAAAAGCTGGTTCTGCGATCAGATCTTTCGATCAAGAGAGACTTATCACAAGGAACCAGCTATGCACAAATTAGTGGACTTATTTTGCCATGTCGATGACTTTTGTCAGGCTTTTCTACCCCAGTGGCAAAAACTTCAGCTTGAGAGCGGCGTACGGAAGCGTAATCGCAAAGGCCGA
>NZ_OANU01000176.1 GCF_900089835.1 Vibrio thalassae
CGACGCTTGAACAAAATGAGCTTGAAGCGATGGGCGTCACTGGTCTAGATATGGTCAGTACACCCCAGATTGTCAATCAAATCGCGACGGGAGAGCTGACCACGATTGCAGCTATTCAAAGTGCAGTGGATGGTTTTAACGCCATTGTTGAAGACATCGACGGCAACAGTGACGGCACATTAGCGACCGCAGCGCAAATCAATGCGCTTGTAGGCATATCGGATGCGATAGACAGTAATCAGAGCTTATACGCTGAAGCGTTGAGTAGTCTAGAGAGTCAAACCTTAACCAATCAACAAATCATTGATGCTGTATCAGCAGTGAATGATTTAGCCGATTTCATTGCCAATGGCGCGAACGCTACGGCGACGCTTGAACAAAATGAGCTTGAAGCGATGGGCGTCACTGGTCTAGATATGGTCAGTACACCCCAGATTGTCAATCAAATCGCGACGGGAGAGCTGACCACGATTGCAGCTATTCAAAGTGCAGTGGATGGTTTTAACGCCATTGTTGAAGACATCGACGGCAACAGTGACGGCACATTAGCGACCGCAGCGCAAATCAATGCGCTTGTAGGCATATCGGACGCGATAGACAGTAATCAGAGCTTGTACGCTGAAGCGTTGAGTAGTCTAGATAGTCAAACCTTAACCAATCAACAAATCAGTGATGCTATATCAACAGTGAATGATTTGGCCGATTTCATTGCCAATGGCGCCAACGCCACGGCGACGCTTGAACAAAATGAGCTTGAAGCGATGGGCGTCACTGGTCTAGATATGGTCAGTACACCCCAGATTGTCAATCAAATCGCGACGGGAGAGCTGACCACGATTGCAGCTATTCAAAGTGCAGTGGATGGTTTTAACGCCATTGTTGAAGACATCGACGGCAACAGTGACGACACATTAGCGACCGCAGCGCAAATCAATGCGCTTGCAGGCATATCGGACGCGATAGACAGTAATCAGAGCTTGTACGCTGAAGCGTTGAGTAGTCTAGATAGTCAAACCTTAACCAATCAACAAATCAGTGATGCTATATCAACAGTGAATGATTTGGCCGATTTCATTGCCAATGGCGCCAACGCCACGGCGACGCTTGAACAAAATGAGCTTGAAGCGATGGGCGTCACTGGTCTAGATATGGTCAGTACACCCCAGATTGTCAATCAAATCGCGACGGGAGAGCTGACCACGATTGCAGCTATTCAAAGTGCAGTGGATGGTTTTAACGCCATTGTTGAAGACATCGACGGCAACAGTGACGGCACATTAGCGACCGCAGCGCAAATC
>NZ_OANU01000175.1 GCF_900089835.1 Vibrio thalassae
GTGACCCCAGTTCAACGCCATAATGGAGAGGATAGTACCATCTTAGCTAAGCGCAAAGAGCTTTATAAACAAGCGAGAGCAGCCAACCCACAGCGGTGGTCAAACGAATCTAGAAACTGGGATGAAGTTGGTGAAGTTAAGCTAAATCCTGAAAGGCAGAAAGAAGCTGCTTAAAAAATTAAAGGCGACAACTACCTTGAAAAACGCCGAGAGCATGCTATTGAGTACGTGTTCTTTTTCTTACTGACTTTGGCTGAATTAGATTGGCAAGAATGGCAACTAATACGCATTGCAGTATTCACCTTACATTGTGGGCAGTAGACGTAATACCCATACTTTCCATACCTCGGCTCGGTCTGAGGGCTTTGACACTTCTTACAATTAAAACCATGCCTTATTTGTGGAACTTTGGCCTCTTCAATTGTTTCTTGAGCTGGAAGCAAGTCTACCTTTTCAGTTTCGCTCAATTCTGCGATATGTACTTTGGGAGCCGGAGAAGACGTAGGCACATGTTGTTCGTTTAGAAAGTGAACTAGGCGGTACAGTTCATCACGATTAAACGTAGGATTCGGATTTAGTATTGAACCTACGCGGTGCTTTTTGATGAGACTCTTAACGCTGCTACCAATAGATTCGGCTTTAATGAGCTTCTTCGATATATCTTTAGGGATAGAAGTTCGATCGATTAGAGCGTCATTGGACGCGGCACAGAGTTGATCCCAACAGCGACCACCAAAGTACCCTTGTAAAAATGCAATTCGGTCTAATAACGACTTAGCGTTGTCATTTAAAAGTGCTTTCAATAGTTTGGTTTGCAACTTAGCTTGCTCGATAGGTGAGGGCATTCCTGTCCATTTCCCTCTTACGGTTCGGCTCCATTCGAGTTGATTGTTGACCTTAACCTCACCGCGAATCGATTTCGACTCAATAATGATAAATCCTTTGTTATAAAGGACTAAGTGATCGATCTGAGCTGTTTCATTTTTAAACTGTATGCGTAGGTCATTGATAATGAAGATGTCATTTGCATCTCCAAACTCTCTGCGTAAGTAAAACGCGACATCCTGCTCTACTTTTGCGCCAGCTTTCTGTTGAAGACTGTTGTCGATTTTTGAATCTCTATCCTTAGTAATCATTCTTTATTCCTGCTTTTTTATAAAAGCAGTTTACCATGCAGTCTTATTCATATTGATGGTGTGTATATTTTTGAGACCTATGTTCTTTTTCGAACACTGTTATTGATGAAAATTGTGAAATATCTCTTTTCGAAAGCTCGAAGTAGAGAGTGGGAACCCTGCAACTCGCTGTTTAATAATGTGTTTGTTGAACGAAGCCGCTGCGCGGCAGAGTAAAGCACATAAACGCCATACTTCTGATACCCCATCACCCGATGGGATAGACAGGAGTAAATACCATGACACCCAATGAACTCAATCGCTATCATTCTCTTTATGAACAACACCTTACCAATCTTAAGCTGCAAGGTAAACGACCTGCTACCATTGATGCCTATTCCCGTGCCGTTCGTC
>NZ_OANU01000088.1 GCF_900089835.1 Vibrio thalassae
CAGGGCGGGATTCCACTTTGAATAAATATTAGCCAAATATTATTTTTGAGCGATATTCACCAGACCAACCTGACTTTCTACGTTTGGCAGCCAAGCTATCTTTGTCACTCTCATCCTGCTTTATCGTGTTCAACGCAGCACGATTAAATGCCGCTAAGTGAGCAGCTCCATCTGGGTCTTTTACTTTTAGTTCATCTTCTCTGAATACGACATCAAGAACCCAATGAAGCTGGTTTTCAACCAACCAATGCTCTCTGACTGTCCGAGCAGCAAGTTCAACATCAACCTCTAATGAGCTAACATACCAGCGTGAATCTCTTGTTCCTTTTCCATTGCAAGTACGCTCACTTGCCACTTCAATAAAGCTTTTTATATGAGGCCACTTTTCTTTCAACTCAGGTGGGAGATTCGCCTCTATCTGCATGATATTACGCCATTCTTTGCGACCATGTCCTTCATTTTCTTGGGTACATTCCGCCATGCTATCTGGTTGACTATAAACAGCTGAAAAAGCGTCTGTCACATGCCCGAAAAGATTGGGTTGATTCTTTTTTAGCTGAATGGTGAAGTCACCATTCTTTTCCGTGATTTGCGCCATTGTTGGCGCTAAGCAATGCAGCGAGTCTAAGGTGACTATTGCATCTTTTAGGACTAAAGCATCTAGAACATCGTGAGATAAACTGATTTCTTTACCTTTGCCATGAGTAGACTGTTGATAAAGCATT
>NZ_OANU01000076.1 GCF_900089835.1 Vibrio thalassae
GGATCGTCGCCTTGGTGAGCCATTACCTCACCAACTAGCTAATCCCACCTGGGCATATCCTGACGCGAGAGGCCCGAAGGTCCCCCTCTTTGGCCCGAAGGCGTTATGCGGTATTAGCCATCGTTTCCAATGGTTATCCCCCACATCAGGGCAATTTCCCAGGCATTACTCACCCGTCCGCCGCTCGACGCCGTTAACGTCACCCGAAGGTTCAGATAACTCGTTTCCGCTCGACTTGCATGTGTTAGGCCTGCCGCCAGCGTTCAATCTGAGCCATGATCAAACTCTTCAATTTAAGATTTTGTTCGGCTCAATGAATACTGAACATTACATAAGTAATGTTTGAATTGACTGTGCTGAATCTTTCGATTCAATGGTCACTTCGTTTCATTGAAACCTAATTTGATACCGAAGTATCTAATTTGATTATCATCAACGAGTGCCCACACAGATTGATAGGTTTATATTGTTAAAGAACATTCTCTTCAGAACTCTGCGTTTCGCTTTCCGTTTGAAGAGGCGGCTATTCTAGCGAGATGATTCTCAGTGTCAAACACTTTTTCTAATTATTTTTGATTTTTTCAAATCCAACTAGAAGACCATCTTGTCAGCTAAACGCCTTACTGACTCTCGCCTGAACCCTTGTGGGCTCTGCCGTGTCAGTGAGGACGTATTATAGAGATCCGGATCACGCTGGCAAGTGTTTTTTAAAGAAAATATTTAAAAATACGCCATTTGCGGCTTTATTAGCCAAAAGCACGTAAAAGTGGAGGTTTATCGAACAACGCTCTCTCAATCTGTTCGTGTTGCTAAATCTAAGTATGTATTAATTAACCGTCTAACAAGGTTTTGGTCACCGTTAGCGGGAAGTATTGTCTTCAAAATAATAAGAAATACATGCTCTTGGATTTAAGTACTCGCGAACCTCTTTCGGTAATCTTTCTGGATGAATCACTGATTTGACTTTCAACTCTTTTTCTTCAAGAGGAATAATAGGTGCTTGTAGCTTAGGGACTGTGGGGTCGTAAATCAGCACATTGGGGCAGAGTAAGTTACCGCTATTAATGGAAACAACAAGACCAACCATCTCATTAGACAGTTTTACTACGGTACCTGGTGGGTAAATCCCCATATACTTGATAAGAACGTCGAGATTTTCTTGGTTGTACAACGTTTTGGTGTGTTTGTATAAATAGGATAATGCGGTATAGGGAATTTTCTTCTCGCTTGGTATTTGATGATGACACAAGTTATCAAAGGCATTAGCGACAGAAATTATCTGCGAGAAAGTATCAATTTCCTCCCCTTTCAGCCCTAACGGATAACCGCTACCATCCAACAGTTCATGGTGTTGTTCAATCACGGTAATGACTTCTTGCGGTAAGGTATCCATCATACCTGCAATATTACTGCCGTATTGGGTATGCAATTTTAGGTAGTTCGTTTCTGGCTCTGTCAGTGGCGTCGTCTTTCTCAATATAGCCGGAGGAATTTTCACTTTACCAATATCATGGAACAGTGCCGATAAGGCGACCAGCTTTATTTCTTCTGGTTCGAAGCCCCGAGCTTTAGCTATCATCATGGATAACACCGAAACATTTAGGCTATGGAAGTAGATATCTTCAAACTCACTTTTGCTTCCCATTAGATGCAACGTGACTTCATCTTCAGACAGTAAAGTATCAACGATATCATCCACTAATAAACGTGCTTCTTTCGTCGCTTGCTCTGGTCTACTGCGTAACTTAGCCATCACATTGCGAATTCTGGCCAGTGAGCGGTCAAATTCTTTCTCACATCGAGAAACCCGTCTTCTATATGCACTCAGCTCTTCTATACGCTTTTGTTTCTCTTCCCATAATTGATCTGAGCTCGCTTGAATTTGAGTTTTAGGTTTTAAGGGGGCATGTTGCGCAGGGAGTGGCAGTACATCACTTAAGTCCGGATTCACATAAACGAATTTCACCCCAAGCTGCTTAATAATGTGGACTTGTTCGTCTGACTTAATCTTAAAAACGTTGAATAGGAATGGATGATCATTCCATTTGAGAGGAAGCCGAACATGGAGGCCCGGCTGAATTCGATCCACTGAAATCTTGATACTTGCCACAACTTAACTGCAACTGATCATAAAACACTCAGCGAGTTTAAATAACTTCATGTGCTAATTCATCTAATTATTATTAAACTGTGACCAAATAATAAATTTAACAACAAGCACTTTTCTACTCAGACAATCTACTCTTGTTCTCTGTTACCTTTATTCAGAATAGCCGCAATTCTTGGGTCTAGTGCTGTTCCATGTTGCTGCTCAAACTCTTCTCGTTTAAGGTCTACGAGGTTTTTCACTGAGTGCTGGGCTAAACCTTTTGGCAGTTCTGTCACCAATTTACCTTTCTCTTGTAAGCTCATAGCCTCTCGGTAAAACTCTTTAAAACGACGAACAATCATCGACTGAGGTAAGCGGCGCAGTTCATAGCCTTTATTTTGCATAATCCACTTTTCAAGTTGATTATTTGGCTCTTTATTTATGACGCGGTTCATTGCCTCCAAAGACTCTGATTCGGTAAGCTGAGTCTTGAGCAAGGTCAGCTCTCCCATTATTGGTGGCCATTTTTCGCCCGCCTGCAGTCTCTCTCGGCAATGCTGCATCACGCGCATTAATTCTGCTTCCGTCAAACTATCCGCAAAGTCGAGAAAACGTCCCGTCGGGCGTCGCCCGTAAGATTTAATCCACGTCGACTCGTAAATACTCAGTAAGGTACCGAATATATAGTTACACCAATCGCTAGGTTGTCTTTCTTGCTCAATCTCATTCGTGGTGACAACGCGAGACGATGCTGTGGCCATCACTTCAGTCGAGCGTAACTCCTGAGGTACACGCTCATCTTTTGGAGTAACAGCTTTTGAGGCCTTCAAGTGCTCAAGGCTACCGCTGACCCCCATTTCTCTGAGTTTTCTTTCCATTGTGCCAAAATCAACGTTTTTCGGCTTGTTGCTGTTACTCATGGCTATTACCTATGTAAAGTATGCAAAGTGCGCTCTATTCAAGAGCTAAAAATTCGGGTTCTTACCTTGTCCTCGTAAGTACTCTCGAAATTCTTCTGAAGGACTCACATCGCCAGATTTGTTAGACGTTTGATAGGATTGACGACGTCTTTCTTCAGCTTGCTTGCGGCGATCCTCTGCCTGTTTCTCATTGACTATCCACAACCTTAGCTTATTAAGCATTTGAGTGACATTGGTGTACTCATTCGCTCGTGTTTTGTAATAAACCACAAATTTTTCCCAGAACAAATTAGGATCAATTTCCAACCGAGAAAAAGCGATAGTTTGAGAGGCCCAATCTGGAATTTCGAACTCATTGAGATCATGAGTCGATAAATACTGGCTATTCGTTGCTGGCTGGGCACTTTGATTCTTAGACCCAAAGTTACTGTTTTGCTCTTTGCGATAATTTGGTTGCTGCTCTCCAATGACCGCTTGCAGACTGCCAGATCGTTTCGAATACTCAAGCCAGTCCTCTAGCTGACGCGCTAAACGTGTAATGTTCGTTGTGTTGGTACCATGCTCGCGAACGAAGTTTTGCCACACACTGTCTCTGCTATTAGGCGGAACCTTATAAAGATCAAGAGATGGAACTGACCAACCTGGAGCACTAGATTCTTGCATAGTCGTCACACGGGAAGGCTGACGAGCAGTCGGAGCAGCACTCGACGCCTCAATAACGGGTAATCGATTCGGCTCAGAGCTTATTAATGTGAAGTGATGCTTTTGTCCCAGAGGTGTCGACTCAACTTGCCCTTTGGTTAATAGCCCTTTATTGGCGAGACTAGTTAAGACATCAGCTAAGCCAAACTCCCCCAACAAACACTCTTTGGCAATGTCCGATAGTACAAATACCACATTCCCATCTTGGCCGGAAATATCTGCTAATTTCAATAATACTAACTTCTCATTAGCTGTGATGTCAGTTTGTTGCCAAGCTATATGGGTAAATTTTGTACTCACAGTAATTCTCCTATCTGTTCTCTAGATTCTAGCGCTTCGACTGCCCATAAACAAACAGAGAAAGATGAGAGCTTTGACGTCGCAGCCGTATTTAATTCAGCTCTAGGTGGATGACGGAATATTTTGATTGTAATCAGATAACCAAACGGGGGGATATGTGGGAACACTGTTTGTCACGTTTACCGATAAGATATTTCGACGTCGGCCTCACTAATGGTCGTGCGGCAAGCGCTTCGTTAGTTCCTATCACTCACTCTGCAGGTGTCACTTCAGAGCTTATGGCGATTATGTCATAACAAACCAATTGAAATGTCACAAAAAGGCTAATGATTGGCTTTTTTAACCTGAGATCGGTTTAAGCCATCGCCATCAATCCTGTCTTTTCAGTGTTTGTGATGTTGAGTGATGGCTTTTCTGGTTTCAGACAGTAAGCGATTAGTCCGCCAAGTAAATTCAACATAAAACCATGTAAGCTGCGATGCCTTGAGTGCTCTATTTGAGATATATTCTTTAATTGGTCATTAATCGTTTCAATAATGAACCTTTTTG
>NZ_OANU01000135.1 GCF_900089835.1 Vibrio thalassae
GGATATCACTTTCAGTGAGTGCGGTTGAATAAGCCGCGAAGGCATAAATGCCATCCATGCTATCAAGTTGGGTGATGTTGCTGTCACCTGATGCATCCTTAGCAAAGAGTCCTATTGGCGTCGCTGGACTGCGAATGGCGCTAAGTTGAGTTGATTGCGCAGTGGCTGCCCGTTGACCATTGACATAAACCGTATAAGTGTTCGCATTTTTCTCGTAAACATAAACAAGATGCACGAAATCGCCATAAGGTGAAGCACCGTTAATCACGTTAGTAAGATTGACGGCTCCTGTCTGGTTGAGTGTCACTCCTAATGTGTTTGAGTTGCTGTTTTCAAACGTCAACGAGGTCGCATTAGGAGTGTCTGTGATGTCATGGTGACCAAGCAACACAAGATCCGCAAAATTATCACTGGTTATTTTAGCAATAAACTCGTAACTGGCTTGATCGCTTGGCAATGCGGAAAGGTCAATAGTTTTCGCCTTTTTTGGATAGACATAGTTATCGTATCCTGCGATAGGTTGGGTCAAGGTAACACGAGGGTTTAAGTTAGAAGACTCGACCGACCACGTTTGATTTATCCATGATGCCATGGCATTCGGGCTCACTTTGACTTGGTCCCAAAGCTCCGCCACACGACTGCCATTATCATCAGTGAGTAAATTACTATCGTCAGTTGAAACAGCGTCAAATCCAAGGGCAGTTTCGAATTGATCGTTTAACCCGTCTGAATCTTTGTCAGAGAAGCTATTGTTATCATCATCATCGGTTGTAACTAATAGACCATCACTGTCCGGGTCGAGATCAAAGACGTCCCATATGCCATTTTGATTGATATCCTCAATGGCCGTTAAAATGGTATCTGCTCGTGATTGAATGGTTTGTGGTGACCAAATAGCGTCGTGATGTTGAATATGAGTCACCATATTTCTTCTAATAGCATGCGTAGCCACGTAATTTTTTAATGTGCCACCTAATATACCTTGTACATGTACACCTATTCTGGTGTTAGCCGAACTGAGGGCTGTGAAGCTACTGTCTTGTACACGGCCAACTTCACTACCGTTGATATACAAGGTAAAGGTTTTTGAAAGGCTATCGAATGTCAATGCCAAGTGGAAATATTGTCGACTAGGGAACAAGGTTGATTGGTTGTCGGTAGCAGTAAAGAAGTGAGGGCTGCCTGTTTGTGTAAGTTCTTCAATGTCATCGGCTCCATCGCTGCGGATCGCAAACTTCTTTTCCCCCTCAGCTGCAAAGCGTAACGACATATTTCCCGATTGAATGAAAATACCCTCCTCAAGTAAGGGACTGCTTGCCTCGTTGCTAAAGTCGAGGTAAGCGACTAACTCGTAAGTTGCATCACCTGAAATTGAACTCCAATTTTCATGATCAGCACTAGAAATCATGCTGATAGAGCGTGGACCTGAACTGACTTTCTCTGCTAGTTGTCCGTTAATGAAGTACCCAATTGCTTTATTTCGGGTATCTATATTAGACGTGTTAGTCATCTGTTGCCAAATATCAGCAGTACCATTGCCATTACCATCATTTAAAATGGTATTAGAGTTATTAACTAATGGATCAAATCCCGTTAAAACGGTTTCCATTTTATCGTTAAGACCATCGCTGTCATAGTCTGTCCAAGGGTTGGTATCCTCACCTTGCTCTTGTCCAAAACTCACCCCATCGTTATCCACATCGAGTGCATCCACTTTATTTTGTAGTTCAGCAATAGAATCGGTAGAAGCCACCGTCACGGCCAACACCGCATCAATGATTAACGGGTCAACATGAGTTAGATCTGGCGTGATGCCAATGTTGTAGTAATCATCGATGGTTTTGTTGATTGACGCAGTGATGATCCGATACGCACTGGTGATTTTGTCATCACTATTTAGCGTTTGCTCTTGTAGCCATTGGTTGAGCTGAGTGACTTGAT
>NZ_OANU01000042.1 GCF_900089835.1 Vibrio thalassae
GTATTACTCCCTCTGGGAAAGTCTCTGTGACCGATAGTGATGCAGGTATAGGATGTTGGAAAAAGCGAAAGCTGCATTGTAACGATGCAGATACAGATTCATATCTGATCACGAAAGTGAGCTGACTTCCGACTGGTCTTCCGTTGCAAGAGAATTTGAAGAACTTTATTCAAGGAGAAACGCAAATGATGATTTCAAAAGAGATTAGTGCCTCTCCTGACAGTGCTCAGTGGCAATCCATAAACTGGAAAGCCGTTGAATCCCATGTTTTAAAGCTTCAGATGCGTATTGCAAAGGCAACACGAGAAGGTAAACACGGCAAAGTGAAAGCATTGCAGTGGATACTGACTCACTCGCGCTCAGCAAAACTTCTTGCTGTTAAGCGGGTGTCACAAAACAAAGGCAGTAAAACGCCTGGAATTGACGGCGTTATCTGGAATACAGATACGCGCCGCATGAAAGCAGCCAATCAATTGAGCAGAAAAGCTTATCAAGCAAAACCGCTCAAGCGTATCTACATCCCCAAGAAAAACGGCAAGCTCAGACCACTGGGTATCCCGTGTATGATCGATAGAGCGCAGCAAGCGCTTCATCTTCTTGCACTAGAGCCAGTATCAGAAACACTTGCCGACCCTAACAGCTATGGATTTAGACCAAACCGAAGCACTGCTGATGCTATTGCGCAGTGCTTCAAGTGCTTGGCTATGAAACGCTCTGCTCAATGGGTTCTTGAGGGTGACATCAAAGCTTGTTTCGATAAGATCGGACATCAATGGCTGATGGATAACATTGCCATCGATAAACGTATGTTGGAACAATGGTTAAAGTCTGGTTTTATGGATAAAGGCTTGTTCTATCGCACTGACGAGGGAACGCCACAAGGTGGGGTCATATCCCCAACCTTGATGCTAATGACTCTTGCAGGGCTTGAGCAACGCATAAAGTCTACCGCACTCAAAAAGGGTGCAAGAGCCAACTTTATTGGATACGCCGACGATTTCGTCGTCACTTGTGCTTCAAAGGAAGTGCTGGAGAACGATATCAAACCGTTGATTGCTGATTTCTTAACAGAAAGAGGCTTAACACTCTCCGAAGAGAAAACGTACATTACCCACATCAGCAGAGGTTTTGATTTCCTAGGTTTTAATCATAGGAAGTACAAAGGGAAATTGCTCATTAAACCGAGCAAATCCAACACACTACTGTTCTTGAGTAACTTGCGTGAACTCATCAAAAAGCACGCAACCATCCCTGTGAACGATCTTATCAAGTTGATAAACCCGAAACTCAGGGGCTGGTCGAATTACTATCGACACTGCGTTGCGAAAC
Source organism: Vibrio thalassae (assembly GCF_900089835.1). Classification (GTDB taxonomy): domain Bacteria; phylum Pseudomonadota; class Gammaproteobacteria; order Enterobacterales; family Vibrionaceae; genus Vibrio; species Vibrio thalassae. The sequence continues at coordinate 1,330 of NZ_OANU01000042.1, forward strand.
AGGTATTCGGATATGTAGGTCACAAGCTATTCCATGCGTTATGGCATTGGGCTAAAAGGCGTCATCCAACAAAATCTAGAACTTGGATCGCCCTTAAATACTTCATCAACCGTCAAGGTCAATGGCAATTTCACGGTTGGCAGAAGATCATGAATATGGATTGTCAGTTCAATCTGTTTCAAATAGCCAAGGTGCCAATAGAGAGACATGTGAAAATCAGGAGTGCCGCAACGCCTTTTGATCCTCAATACCAAGAATACTTGGCTAAGAGAAAATCAAAGAAGCAATGTCGTAACTCTTGGCACGAGCCTGCTCTCACTGCTTTATAAGTTGCTGGGTGCCAATCGGTGCCTTCGTGAAGGCTTGAGCCTAGTGCGGTGAAAGTTGCATGCTGGGTTCTTAGAGGGACGACACTTGGTAACAGGTGTCGTCTACTCGACA
>NZ_OANU01000077.1 GCF_900089835.1 Vibrio thalassae
AGAAACAGCCACTAAGAACCAACATTAGTCAGTTAACCTATTGATAAGGCGGAATTCTCCACCTTACAATACCTGCGCTCGCCTTGAGAAAAGCATCAAGGTCGCCACCCTTCTAGAGCAGATCGCACAATTTACTTATATAGAGGCTCGAGCTTGTCCAACACTTGGGATTTAACGTTGGCTACGCAACGCTTAATCCTTATTTGTTAGAAGTTTGCTCACCTAGTGCTCCGACTTTCCCTTTTCGCGTCATGTGGAAAACAGTTTGTATATGCACAAGCGACATGACTTTTGCCATTGTCATCTATGACTACACAAACAAGATTGCACGGATTTCCCAATGCACTCCGCCAATTGTGATGACGCTCCTCAAATTCTGCTTCAAATTCAACGTAAACGTATGCTGAGCGAACCCATTCAAACGGAATTGAATGTTTTACAAGCAACCTTTTAAACATCTTTGAATAGCGTTCGGTCATGAGGTCAAAGTGCGGGTCATACGGGGCAATCTGTTGGGAGCAAAGGTCTATTGAAACACACTTGCTTTGAAGGTGGTCTACGGACAGGTATAGCTTACCGATACCCCAATAACCATCGACATCATTGTTTCTACTCCGAAACGAGTCAATAATACCGCTTGCAATACTACCTAGTTCTCTCCTGCGTCCCATATTTATTCCTAAAACTTCTAACGCTTAGCTAAACTGCGCACTCGATACACTATCAACACCCACTGAACTTCAAGCCACACATGCCTTACGTTCCTGCGTCTGTTTCAGCGTCTTGTTAGAACATGACTAGAGTCAATGATGTTGATGAGCCCCTCTATCACGAATTAGGGACTAACGGTATGAAGACAAAAAATCGATGCCGAAGTATTTGGTATCGCTCTACCTTGACCTTGAAGCGAGTCTAGCGTCACTCTTCAATCGCTAGCGCGTATTAAGGTGCGCTTGAATCGCTTCAAGGCTAGCATAGAAATGCCTAATATTCGTCCTTTTCGTCGCTACAACGCCAACTCAATAAACTCTCTTCATACTTAAATAACAACGAGTTACATAAAACTCGTGAGAACCGTCATGTTCTAACAGCTATTTAGACAGAAAAATTCTGCACTTAAATACAGAATTATTCTGTCTAGTATCTCAATGACGTAAACGATACCCCGTTTTTATGAAAACTAACAGTAACTTAAGCACTACAGCTCCCTTCCTACATCCCAAAATACAGAATTTTTCTATATAGCATGAATTGATGTGCCAAACTGAAACCTATGTATGCATAACCAGTTAAAGTTTAATGAAAAAATCACCATTTCTATCGTATATACAAGAATATATGCTTGGACGGCACTATGCCCTTCGTACAACGGAGGCGTACATTTATTGGATTCACCAATACATTCTTTATCATGATAAAAAGCACCCAAAGAGCTTAACTTCCAGACATGTAGAAGATTTCCTAACGCACCTGGTTGTTAACAAAAAGTCAGCGAGGAAAACGCAAAGTCTAGCTCTCAATGCATTAGTCTTTTTATACAAAGAAATTATTCAAGAACCCATAGAGCTTGATATGCAGTTTCGGCGCTCAGATAAATCAAGAAAATTGCCAACAGTCATGACTCCAGAAGAGATTGGAAGGCTATTCAATCACTGTTCACCTAACTACAAATTACCTTATCAATTAATGTATGGGTCAGGGTTGCGTTTGATGGAGTGTCTACGCCTACGTATACAAGATATCGATTATGCATATAAATCTGTACGTGTATGGCAAGGGAAAGGAGGTAAAAACCGTATAGTGAAAATAGCACCAGAGCTTTTCCCCGCTATCAAACAACAGCAACAGAGATCCGCGAGTTACTATCATCAAGACATGAATGACACAGTTTTCTCTGGTGTATACATACCTGAAGCACTCGCTAGAAAATACCCGAGCGCAGAAAGGAGCCTAAATTGGCAATTCCTCTTTCCCTCTAGTCGTTTGTCGCCAGATTTACAAACAGGCGAGCTACGTAGACACCATATTCACCCAACAGCGCTTCAAAAACACATTAAGGTAGCAGGCCAAAAAGCCAACATTGACAAAAACATCTCGTGTCATACTTTAAGGCACTCATTCGCTACGCACCTTCTTCAAAGCGGAGCGGATATCAGAACCGTTCAAGAACAACTTGGTCACACCGATTTGAAGACAACGCAAATCTATACTCACATCATTGATAGAGGCGCCAATGGCGTTGTTAGCCCATTATCAAGAATATTCGTAAAATAACGATAAATGAAATTCGGATTCCGAATTCTGAAATGACTTCATAATCACGAAACAGGGCACTATCACCTGCTCTTAAGGCTGAGGCCTCTAGTCACTCCAAAAGCTCAATAACAATTTATGTGTGTGTTTTTCTCTGCAGCAATGGCTACGTATCACCTCTTATTGTTGCGCCACCATTACCTATTTACAACTTTCATGGCGCTCACAACGCCCTAACACGCACAATAACGGGATGCCTAACAAATAAGGATTAAGCGTTGCGTAGCCAACGTTAAATCCCAAGTGTTGAACAAGCCCGAGCCTCTATATAAGTAAATTGTGCGATCTGCTCTAGAAGGGTGGCGGCCTTGATGCTTTTCTCAAGGCGAGCGCAGGTATTGTAAGGTGGAGAGTTCCGCCTTATCAATAGGTTAACTGACTAATGTTGGTTCTTAGTGGCTGTTTCTCCTTATCTTGTTGATGACGGCCATTATCCTTATTATTAGATGCCTTTCGGCTATCTCGGTCGAGTGATCCCCACACAGGCCATCTCATGTTGACAGCAAGGACAGCAGCGTGTGGCTTTGCTCTTTGTGACGGGTTCAAGGTTTGGCAACGAGTAA
>NZ_OANU01000078.1 GCF_900089835.1 Vibrio thalassae
GCGGCATTACTGGATAGGCTTCTTCATCACTCGCACATCGTACAAATCAGCGGAGAAAGCTACCGATTAAGAGGAAAGAAAGCGGCTGGAACCATACCAACAGTTCTAGAAAATCTATCTGAAAGTACAAAATAATTACGTGGGTGGGTCAGTTTTACTTTGGCGATAACGTCGATAAGTGGATCAATTTTAAACTGGCGTTGACAATACAAAGAAGAGATGGGCTATAGACATAAAGTCCTCTTGTTGAAAAACAAATATCGAGATTCAAAAACTGATTCAGATAGCCTTCATCATCGAATTAACACTGGAATGTGTGGTATCGAGAGGGCACAAAAAATGAAAATCCGCAGAATTGAAGATTATCTATATCGAAATGTAGTGCCCGGTGTAAGCGGTACAGTAGATATTACAGTTTCCTTAGTCGATGACCCTAGTGCTGTTGCTTACGATTCATACACCAATAAAGGCGAGCAGTATAGCCGGAGCTGTACTTATCGAAAAACTGACCTCAATGTGACGGTTAAAATTTCGCGGCAGTGGTGGAGTCGTGTGCGTAATCGTGATTTAGCTATGGTTGATGAGTTGTTTAACCTTGATGTATCAACACCATTGATAGGAGACTTCCCTTCAAACGTTGAAGTAATTGCTGCAACATGGCTGGTCAACGGACGTGGAACAGAAAAGAAAACAGTTCGTGGATTTATTGCTATACATAGCGATGGGTATGCATATCATGGAAAGACGATTAAATCAGCGTTAAGGGGGTTAAGCAAAAAGATCGAGCTTCAGGTATATGATAAAAATTTTATTAAGAGTCGCTTGATTGAAAAAGCTAAGATGGCAAATGGGAATGTTTCTCTAGATGATTCATATGCAGTGGGTAACTGTGTATGGGGGACAAAAGACTTCTGCTACCGGCATGGGCTCGATCTAAAAATCGAAGACCCCCAAATATCACTCAAAGAACTGGCGAAGATAGTTGAACAAGAACCACGGAGAGAAGCGCTAGCAGTTCTGGCGTATGGAGTGAGAAAGCACAGTCAACCTTCCTTCAGTCATAACAATGTGCATCGTGATCGCACCCATTTGAGAGGGAAAAGTGTATGAATGAAATTGTCGGAATAGAAATGGCAACAGATGACTACAAGTTCGACATATTTAAATGTGAACAAGCTCCCTCTAAAATAAGTGCCGATCCAATAAATATCTGGTTTCCAGCGGAGTTAGTTGAACTACAACTGTGCTCATTGCTTAATTTAATTGTCGGCATTTACAAAGCCCTCCTGAGCTGCTCATGGAGGTGCATTAAGATGCGGTGTACCTTTGCACTCACCGACCACAAAAGTTTGTCAAAAGCTTGTCGTCTGTTAAACCAGTTTACTTACACTCAGAATTTATATTGTATGAAGGATGGAAGCACAAGCACTTACCAGAGGGGGTATCTCTGGTCACCTGAAAATTCGAAGTTGGCCGACACCTCACGAGGAGTTGTCGCATGAAGACCATCCACATCTACCACGCTACGTATAACTATCTTTCTACCCCGTTAGAGGTGGCTAGCTTGCGCTCATCTTTGATGCACAACTTGCGTATGCAGCAGAGAGAAAATGAGCCTCATTGGAACGAATCGTTTGCCCATACCAATTTAGTTTGGCTAAACCACAAAGTGCAACCGCTTGATGAGCTATCTGAGAATGAGCGCAAAGCATTGGTTGAGGGGCTTCTTCCCAAGTCTGCTGCGCGAGAGCGTAAGCGTTGGCAAAAAATGCGTAGCGCTTATAAATACAAACTGAAAAAAGCAGCTGTGGAAGAGAGAAAGTACGCGAAGAAGCATAGCAATCCAGCTTACATTGAAGCGGCAGATATTCTCGAGATGCTTTGGCAGGTCGACAGTGATTGTGAGATTGGAACGTATTGGTTTAACGCATTAGAGCGTTTAACTATCCGACGTAAGAGCCAGCGTCTGAATGCTGTCAGCAAATTCATTCAAGCTCACAACCAGTTGGTTGGTGAAAAGCCGACTCAGAACGTCACGCACCTTCAAGAAGGCGTGATTAAAGTTTCAAGTGAATGGCAAGTTACTCACCATGATATTGCTCCATATGAATGGTTTAATCTCGTTGAGTGCTTTCTAACTAAGCATTTCCCACAGTACAACATCAAGTTGATGGTAGTACACGATGATGAACGAGAAGTGGACAAACAGAGATGTGCACACATTCATTACTACTTGGATGGTCAAAACTCGACTTTTGGTCAATGGGATTTGGTCAAGTCGCAAATTCAGGTTGTGAACGATTACACAAGAGAAATGAACCCACAAGTAAACGCTCCTATCTATCTGCTGCGCGATAACTGCAAACTCACTCGTGAAGAAATGGTTGTTTACGGTGAGCGTTACCAATGCATGTTCTATGACTTTTTCAATAAAGAGTTTGCTCACAGCAAGGGTCTAGGCGCCAAGCGCAAACCGAAAAAACAAACGCAACCCCCTAAGCATAAGGAGGCGATCAAACAAGCGAAACAGCCAGAAGCGCAACGTGATTATCAATCTGGCGCGACTCATACTAGCCAGATGCTTGCGCGTTGTATGCAGCTAATCGAAATAATCCTCTCGAGTAGTAAGCGGGAACATGAGCAAAACGAGACGAAGTATCATCAAATGCTAAATGAGACGCTAGAAGGCATTGATGATTGCGCGATTAGACGTATTGTGACGGAAGCATGTCAACTGAGACTTAGCGGCAAAAATGCTAATCTAGAGTGGGAAAAAGTGTGATAACCCTTCGAGACGCTATTTTGTGTCAATAGCAAAAGGGGGCTTAAGTGAAAAAATTTGAAATTATTTTCATTTCTTAAGTCCTCTATTAATAACCATTTTCTCAAATCTATGAAAAATATAAGATTTGTCAGGTATTGCAATTCAAAAATGCGAGTGTAAGATAAGTGTTGGGGTCAATAACAATAGCGGAATCTAGGAACTTACCCTTACGTTTAAAGATGAAATTGTTGCTCATTTTCATTGAATTCACCAAACTGGCTTATCTTCTCAGCTCTGCTGAGGTCAACAACTAAGTTATTTGAAAACAAATAATGGAAGTTAACCGCTTTTAAAAATTAGCAGAGTTAAGCTCACAGTATCTCAATCATAGTGTGCCTAACCACTCGACTCTCCAGCTCTTATGTCACCACTTTATTAATCTATAATTTACCTCTAAATGCTTGCTTAAAGCTTAAATATTAGTATGAACATATTTTTGTGGTTGACCTAGCTTCGCAAGTAGAGGAACCATGTTGTTGTATGGCTCAGAATGTGAGTGTGTGAGTACAAGTGAATTTGTAGCTATTTTTAGCCGAGTAGGGGTTAATCTTGGCGATATTGGTTGGAAAGGTTTGATAGCCGTTATGGTCAATGTCTTGTAGGAAGCGCTTTGTTGCTTCTAGGAAACGATGGACATCATCATAGCCATTTTTGTTTGCAACTCGGATAAAGAAGCTTTCCAAGCTTTCATCACGGTAAGGTTTAGGTCTTTGTAAAAACACAGAGGCTATCTATCCTTGTTGAGTAATCTCTATTGCGCTATATCAAAAAGATAGTATCAAAATGATTACTTGTGCAAGTTTGTGGTATAGAATCTTTCTATCAACATGCCATCTTTATTATTATGACGCACGAATCAATAGATAAACTCAATCACGCGCAGAAAGAGCGCTTAGCGTTCATCGATTTCTGCCTCGAATACTATGGGGTTGTGGCTAGAGCAGACCTAGTTCAACAATTCCAAACGGGGTTAGCTTCTTGTTCTAGAGATCTCACCCTTTACAGAGAGTTGGCACCTGATAATGCTGAGTTAGTACACCAAACCAAGCAGTACATGCGTACTGATACGTTTGTACCTTTGTTTGCTCATGATGCTGAACAAGCATTGAATCAACTGATGCAAGGACATGGAGCCTCTCTTCAAGGTGACAAATCTCAAGTGTGCTTTGATGCAGTTCGCTTGACGCAACCGAAGCAAAGCATTGTCGCAGTCTTGATGCGAGCAATTCACAAGAATCAGGCTATCCAATGCCACTACCATTCACTGTCCTCTGGCGCTGGCAATAGAACCATTGTCCCTCACGCCATCATAAACAATGGTCATCGTTGGCATGTTCGAGCATTTGATAGAAAGACGAACAGCTTCCGTGATTTTGTTTGCAGTCGATTTACAAAAATAGAGAGCTCAGCAACACCACCAAAAACCGGTGAATTTGCAAGTTACGACAATGCTTGGAATACAGTTCTTGACCTTGAGATTGGTGTTCACCCTCAAATAAAGCATCCAAAGGCTATTGAACTTGATTATGAAATGACTCAAGGGAAGTTGAATATTGAAGTTCGCTCTGCTCTGGTGGGATACCTGCTCACACAGTGGAATGTGGACTGCTCAAAAGAGGGCTCCCTGAACGCTTCGCAATATCAGCTGCACTTAAAGAATACAGATGTGTTATCGGGCTTAGAAAGCACCGATCTTTTGCCTGGTTTCAACCAATAAGATTAATGCCGTCCACACGATTAGGTGTGGGTAACAAAGAAATAGGATCCCAAATGGACCATTCAGTACATAACAAACTCGTTTCATTTATTTGGTCGATTGCCGACGACTGTCTTCGTGATGTCTATGTTCGTGGTAAGTACCGCGATGTTATCTTGCCTATGGTGGTGCTACGCCGTCTGGATACACTTTTGGAGCCAACAAAAGAAGCGGTACTGGAAGAAGTCAGATTCCAAAAAGAAGAAATGAATGAAACTGAGCTTGATGATGCACCATTGTGTGCAGCATCAGGTTATGTGTTCTACAACACTTCTAAGTGGACCCTACAAACGCTGTTCAATACAGCGACCAATAACCAACAGATTCTGCTGGCTAACTTCGAAGATTACCTCAACGGTTTTAGCGATAACGTAAAAGAGATTGTTGAGTGTTTTAACCTGAAAGCTCAAATCCGTCACATGGCGGGGAAAGACGTTCTGCTAGATGTGGTAGAGAAATTCGTTTCGCCTTACATCAACCTAACGCCAGAGGTTAAAGAAGATCCTGAGGGCAACAAACTACCAGCGCTCAGCAACCTTGGTATGGGCTATGTATTTGAAGAATTGATCCGTAAATTCAACGAAGAGAACAACGAAGAGGCAGGTGAGCACTTTACTCCGCGTGAAGTGATCGAATTGATGACACACCTTGTTTTCGATCCAATTAAAGATAACTTGCCACTTTCAATCACAGTGTACGACCCTGCTTGCGGTAGTGGCGGTATGCTGACAGAAACACAGAACTTTGTTGAAGAGAAATACCCTGCATCAAACCGTGATATCTACCTTTACGGTAAAGAGATCAACGATGAGACTTACGCCATTTGTAAGTCAGATATGATGATCAAAGGTAACAACCCAGAAAACATCCGTGTTGGCTCAACGCTTTCTACCGATGAATTTTCATCAGAGCGTTTCGACTTCATGCTTTCTAACCCACCTTACGGTAAGAGCTGGGCGAGTGAGCAAAAGCACATCAAAGACGGTAAAGATGTCGTAGATGGCCGCTTTAAAGTGAAGTTAAAAGACTACTGGGGCGTTGAGTCAGAACAAGATGCGATTCCTCGCTCAAGTGACGGTCAGTTGCTGTTCCTGATGGAAATGGTCACTAAAATGAAATCGCCACAAGTGAGCCCACTAGGTGCTCGTATTGCATCGGTTCACAATGGTTCAAGTTTGTTTACCGGTGACGCAGGCAGTGGTGAAAGCAACATTCGTCGTTTCATCATCGAAAATGACATGCTGGATGCGATTGTGCAGTTGCCAAACAACCTGTTCTACAACACGGGTATTACCACCTATATCTGGCTGCTTAATAACAACAAACCTGAAAGCCGCCAAGGCAAGGTACAGCTGATTGACGCTAGCTTACTGTTCCGCAAGTTGCGTAAGAATTTGGGTAACAAAAACTGTGAGTTCTCACCAGAGCACATTGCGGAAATTGTCTCGACTTATCTAGACAACCAATCTGTTGAGCGTGCCATCGATGAGAAAGGTGATTCGATAGGTATTGCTGCACAAGTCTTCAAGAACCAAGATTTTGGCTACTACAAAGTGAATATTGAACGCCCTGATCGCCGCAGTGCCCAATTCCGTGCCGACCTGATTGAGCCACTACGTTTTGAAAAATCACTGCGTGAAGTGATGGAGTACTTGTACGCCGAACATGGCGAAAATGTCTATGAAGCAGGTTTTGTTAAAGGGATTGAAAAAGAGATCACCAAGTGGTGTGAAGAAAACGATATCAGCCTAAACAAAGCGGCAAAAACCAAGTTGCTGGATACGAAAAACTGGATTAAACAGCGCACACTGGTTAATGCAGCAAGCCAGTTGCACAGCAAGATTGGTGAAGGCACTTACAACGACTTTAACCAGTTCAAACAGATAGTAGATACAGAGCTTAAATCACTCGGCCTTAAGCTTTCAGCACCAGAAAAGAAAGCCATTTTGGATGCTGTCAGCTGGTATGACGAAAATGCAGAAAAAGTCATCAAGAAAGTCGCCAAGCTTAAACAAGACAAGTTAGATGACTTGCTAGAAAACTACGAATGCGAGCTTCAAGACTTGCCAGATTTCGGTTACTACCCAACGGGCAACCACAACGAGCTTGTGACTTATGAATCAAGCTCAGATCTGCGTGACAGCGAATCTGTACCACTAGAACAGAGCATCTATCAATACTTCCTTGATGAAGTAAAGCCGCATGTGGATGAAGCTTGGGTGAACCTAGAATCCGTCAAGATTGGTTACGAAATCAGCTTTAACAAGTACTTCTATCGCCATAAGCCATTGCGCTCAATGGATGAGGTAGCTAACAACATCATTGCGCTAGAGCAAAAAGCGGAAGGTTTGATTGCTGACATTTTGGGTATCTCTGTGGCTAAGGTTCAAGGGTAGGTAGATGAGCGATACTATGTTTGTGCAGACTACCGAGTACCAAGCTTACAAGGACTCAGGTTTTTCTTGGATCGGTGATGTTCCTGAACATTGGGACGTTACTAGTCTAGGTGTTTGTTTGAAAGCGTACTCTGAAAAAAATCGGTCAGACTTACCTTTATTGTCAATAACAAGAGAGCTCGGTGTTATTGAAAGAGATATTGAAGATCAAGAATCAAATCATAATTTCATTCCCGATGACTTAAGTGGCTATAAAGTACTTAAAAAAGGTCAATTTGGCATGAATAAGATGAAAGCATGGCAAGGTTCGTATGGTGTATCTAAGTTCACTGGAATTGTGAGTCCCGCATATTTCATCTTTGATTTCATAAAAGATATAGATCCTAATTTTTTTAATTGGGCTATTCGAAGCAAACTTTATGTTTCATATTTTGGGAGTGCTTCGGATGGTGTTCGAGTTGGTCAGTGGGATCTGTCAAAAACTCGAATGAAAAGCATACCATTCTTGATACCTCCAAGAGAGGAGCAAGCTAGCATTGTTCTATTTTTAGATAGTAAAGCTATACAAATCGATGAAGCCATCGCAATCAAACAAAAGCAAATTGAACTGCTAAAAGAACGTAAGCAAATCATCATTCAGCAAGCTGTGACACAAGGTTTGAATCTTAATGTGCCGATGAAAGATTCTGGTGTGGATTGGATAGGAACAATTCCAGAGCATTGGAGCGTCAAAAGAGCTAAATACCTTTTAGATGAAATCAATGAGCGTTCTGAAACTGGGCTTGAAGAACTATTGTCAGTTTCTCACATGACGGGTGTGACCCCACGCTCAGAGAAGAATGTCACCATGTTTATGGCGGAAGACTATACAGGTTCAAAGCTTTGCCACTCTGGTGACCTAGTTATCAATATAATGTGGGCATGGATGGGAGCGTTAGGTGTATCTGACAGAACTGGTATTGTGAGTCCATCATATGGGGTATTCCGTGAACAGCGCGAGGGAACTTTTGTACCTAAATATCTAGAGATGCTACTTAAATCAACTAAGTATGTTGAGTACTACAACAAGGTCTCTACAGGACTACATTCTTCTCGATTACGTTTTTATGGGCATATGTTGTTTGATATGGCTATGGGCTTTCCTCCTTATGAGGAACAAACACAGATTGTTGATTACATAAGCAGAGAATGTTCGAAAGTTGATGAAGCTATAACTGTTCAGGCTGAGCAAGTAAGTAAGCTAAAAGAATACAAAACCACCCTGATCAACAGTGCTGTAACAGGAAAAATCAAAGTGACGGAGCTTGCATAAATGGCGGTGGTTGTTGCCAGTTGCACATTGGATACGCTGTTCTCTGGTGTGCCGATTTTAGCTTCTGACGGTAAGGTTGAAAAAGACGTTCATGGGATGCTTGCCATCCCTGAATATCAGCGCCCATATCGCTGGAATGAAGCGCAAATTATACGTCTGTTGAATGACTTTAAGCTTCATCAGCAAGATCTAGCTGGTAAACCTGACGCAGAACATTGCCCATTTTACTTGGGCAGTGTCATTTTGCATCAACAAGATGACAAGCTGAATATTATTGATGGTCAGCAACGCCTGACCACAATGGCGTTGATTTCTTACTTCGCGAGTAAACACTCCGACCTTGAGTTGGTTTATGAATCCCCAGAGAGTCAGCAGCAAATCAAACACAATCTTGGTTGGCTGTATAAGCATGAAACCTCATTAGCTGATATCGACTTTGAGCAAATCAACATCACCTTGGTGATAACAGACAGCGAAGATGAAGCCTACCGCTTTTTTGAAACCCAAAACACGGGCGGGGTGCGATTAGTTGGGCCAGATATTATCAAAGCGCATCATCTTCGAGCTGTTGATGAGAAAGACAAATCTGCGGTAAACACCTTTGCCACTCGTTGGGAAGCACTAGGGGATTTAAATCCTGTGGTCGATATATTGTTGCGTGGTCGCTATTGGCAATATCTGAACTTCCGAGACTACCCGTTGCATAACCAAACTCAGCAAGTGCGTAATAGCATTGTTACCGAACTGGCAGAGCAAACAGGCAAAGGCGACGATATTGCCTTTGGTAGAATTGCTCGTACTTATATGCCAAATGGTGGTGAAAGCTTGGTACAGCCTCAAGTCGGCTATGAGTTTCGCCAACCGTTAAATAGTGGCGCCAACACCATTCATTATTTGCAATATTTTGAGCAACTGCGCCAAACCTATTTATTGAATAAAACAACGCAGGGTGAGCTTGCTGGTTTTTACGAGTTCTATCGAAAACTGGTGTGTAAACTCGATGGCTGCGGCTATCTTAAACAGCTTTATGACGCTTGCTTGCTGCTTTACATCAGTCAACATGGGCAGCAAAGCTTAGAGGTTGCCGCCAAAAAACTATTCCGCGTGGTTTACTCTCGACGAGTGGAGAACCAAAAAGCAGTAAAAGAGAAATCGGTTCCTGCTTTTGTCAAAGAAACCCCCGTGCTGGATTGGATTGCAATGAGCTATACCCCAGAGCAGTGTTTTGCACAGCTAGATGGTTTTAAGCTGTCGGTAGACAAGAGTGGCTTTGATAAAAACAGCGTTAAAAAACGTTTCGTCGAAAAAGTATCTCAATTCTTTGGCCTTGATATAGACAAGCAAGACTATGCCAATCAATTTGGCCCTGCATTTAGCCAACACATCTCTGCGTTAGGAGCAAAACATGGGTGATCACTTATCAGTGCAAACTGAGCTTCTGACGCTTGAGAAAATCTACACCGATAACTATCAGTTTTCTATACCTAGCTATCAACGTCCTTATGTCTGGTCAGATGATGATGTCTTGCTGCTGTTTAGAGATATTAAAGAAGCGTGTCGATTAAAAGAGCCAAACTATTTTATCGGCACCATCCTGTCCTCTCGCATTGAACAGGATGGAGAGCGGATCTATGAATTGATCGATGGTCAGCAGCGAACGACGACGCTGATGCTCATGACCATTGCCTTTAAATACGCTGGCATTAAATCCGATCTTGCAGGTCTTGCTGTTTATACATCGAGTAACGGCGAAGATAAGCCTCGTCTCCAGTTCTCGATTCGTGAGCAAGTTCAGCAGCTTTTGGGTGGCCTAGCGGGGCTTAAGAACTATCAAGTGCCGTCTAAGGAAACGATCGCCGACAACGCTTATTTGAAACAGATGGGCGTGGCGTTAGATGTATTGACCAAAGAGGTAGAAAAACTCAAATCAGACGATGTGGTGAGTGCTGAGGCCATGGGGGATTACCTCTACCGCCAAGTTCAATGGGTGAACAACATTGTCCCAACACAAATGGACTTAAACCGATTGTTCGCCACCATGAATACCGCTGGCATTCAGTTAGAACAAGCGGACATTTTAAAGGCGAAGCTGTTCAAACATATTCATACTGACAAAGCACAGTATGATGCAATGTGGGTGGCGTGTGAGCATCTGGAAAACTATTTTGAACGCAATGTACGCAAAGTATTTCCTAATGCGGATTGGTACCATATTGAACCCGAACATTTGGCGTCTTTTGATGCTGAACGTTTCGCTGCAAAAGATGAAACGTCAGAGGCGTTCTCTGGCTTGTCGATTGCTGAGCTAGCGTCACAAGTTAAAGCAAGTTCAATTCCTGATAACACCGAGCAAGAGAAGTTTGAAACTTACGATCTGGATGTAGAAACGGTTTACTGTCGCCCAATCATCAAGTTCCCACTGTTATTGATTCACGCTTACCGAGTCTACTTAGCGCTTAATGATCATAATGATATCGAGCCACGACTGCACAGTGATCGCTTGTTGGAAATATTCGACCCACTTATCAACGGTGATGAGCAATCGGTAAAGCTGTTTATCGAAACGCTATGGCAGGTTCGCTACCAGTTTGACCGTTGGGTTGTGAAATGGGTTGAACGTGACGATGCGACAGATGCGCAGCTTGGTTTAACGTATCAATCTCGCAGCAAGTCGAACGACACTTACTACATCAACCGAACGCAGAAAGAGCTGACGGACAGTGTGCTTTTGCAAAGTGTCCGCAACTTTACCGGTGAGCGCAGCGCCCAGTATTGGTTAACACCATTTATTTCCGGCTTGATCCGTTCGAGTATCAAGCAAGACTCCGATGCGCTAGAGCTGCTAGAAAACATCGACAACAAAATGTCATTGTCTGTTGATACTCAAAAAGAGGCCAGCTTCGCACTCGCTGTAGGCATAGAGCCAAATTGTCAGAGTTGGCAATCCCAATCGACATACTTTGCAAAAACGTTAGGAACGAGTTTCGAACACTACTGGTTTCAGAAGCTTGAATATTTAATTTGGAAGCAAATGAAAGCTTCAGAATCTTCACTGTCTTCTGAAGAATTGAATAAGTTCAAAAAGTACCGAATCACATCCAAAAACTCAGTAGAACATGTTCATCCTCAAAATGATGAATATAAGAGTGAGTTAGCATATGAAACTTTAAACTCATTTGGTAATTTAGTACTACTTAGTCCCGGTGAAAACTCTTCTTACAGCAATCAAGATGTTGACAAAAAGCGTATTGATTTCGATAGGAAGCCCCATTTCGACGCACTCAAGTTAAGAGAAATGTTTGCTGAAAAAGGGCAGGGGCGATGGGGCAAACAGCAAATAGATAACCATCTAGAAGACATGATGGCAGTATTTGCTCAGCACTATAAACATCAATAAAAACTTCGAGTCATCAAACCAAACAACGTGGTATTTATGGTTAGTAAAACAAATGAACAGGCACTAGAGGCCGCAATTGAAAAAGGTTTAGCAGGTATTTGTAAAGAAGAGTTAGCGCTGGGTGAAGCGCCTCTTAATTACAATAATGATCTTTATCTTATTGGCTCTCCAAGTGACTTTGATAAACAGTACGCTTTAGATACCCGTTTGTTTTGGCAGTTCCTCGAAGATACTCAAGCGAGTGAGTTAGAAAAACTCAAGCGCACCAGCCCTCACGATTGGCAGAGAAAAATCCTTGAGCGTTTCGATCGTATGATCAAGCGTCATGGTGTTTTGCGTTTGTTGAAAAAGGGGCTAGACGTTGATGATGCGTTTCTAACGTTAATGTATCCAGCGCCACTTGCCAGTAGTTCTGAGAAGGTAAATAAAAATTTTTCTGCCAACCTGTTCAGTGTGACTCGTCAAGTTTGCTATTCCAATGCAAATCCATTGGAAGAGATCGATATGGTGCTTTTCATCAATGGTATCCCGCTGATTACTCTTGAACTTAAAAACCATTGGACGGGACAAAATGCGGCTTATCATGGTCAGAAACAGTACCGAGATGATAGAGACGCGAATCAACCTCTGTTGAACTTCGCACGTTGTTTGGTTCATATGGCGGTTGACACCGATGAAGTCTATATGACGACCAAACTGGCAGGTAAAAAGACATTCTTCCTACCGTTCAATAAAGGCTTTAATCTAGGCAAAGGAAACCCTACTAACCCATATGGCCACAAGACGGCTTACTTGTGGCAAGAGGTGTTCCGCAAAGAAAGCATCGCTAATATTATTCAGCACTTTGTTCGCCTTGATGGCAGCAGTAAAAAGCAGTTGGACAAACGAACTCTGTTCTTCCCTCGATACCACCAAATGGATGTCGTGCGTCGTTTGGTTGATCACTGTTCAGTTAATGGTGTTGGGCAAACCTATCTGATACAGCACTCAGCGGGTTCAGGTAAGTCTAACTCAATTACATGGGCTGCGTATCAGCTCATCGAAACTTACCCTATTAGCGATGATCTACCAGGAAGTAGAGGGAAAGAAGTACCTCTATTCGATTCGGTCATCGTTGTTACTGACCGTCGATTACTTGATAAGCAGCTACGCGACAATATTAAAGAGTTCTCCGAAGTGAAGAACATTGTTGCACCAGCGTTCAAATCGTCTGAGCTAAAGTCTGCATTAGAGAATGGCAAGAAAATCATCATTACCACCATTCAGAAGTTTCCGTTCATTATTGATGGTATTGCAGATTTAAGTGATAAGCGCTTTGCCGTCATTATTGATGAGGCCCACAGTTCTCAGTCTGGCTCCGCTCATGACAATATGAACCGTGCAATGGGTAAGAAGGAAGTCGAAGAGCTAGAAGATGCGCAGGACAAAATCCTACAGGCAATGCGCTCTCGTAAGATGCGTGGAAATGCCTCTTATTTTGCGTTCACTGCAACGCCAAAAAATACCACTCTAGAAAAGTTTGGTCAGCGACAAGCGGACGGAACTTACGCTCCTTTCCATTTGTATTCGATGAAACAAGCGATCGAAGAAGGGTTCATTCTCGATGTTATTGCCAACTATACGACTTATAAGAGTTATTACGAGATTGAAAAATCAATTCAAGATAACCCTGAGTTCGATAGTAAAAAAGCGCAGAAGCGTTTGCGAGCGTATGTAGAGGCAAGCCAAGAGACGATAGATACCAAAGCCGAGATCATGCTTGAGCATTTTATCAAACATGTGATTAACGGTAAGAAGCTCAAAGGTAAAGGCAAAGGCATGGTGGTGACCCAAAATATTGAGTCAGCTATCCGCTACTATCGAGCGTTAACAAGGCAACTCGATAAGATGGGTAACCCATTTAAAGTCGCGATTGCCTTCTCTGGCACCAAAGAAGTTGATGGTATTGAATACACTGAAGCAGATCTTAATGGGTTCCCAGAAGGTGATACCAAAGATTACTTTGATGTGAACTACAAGCGTAAGGAGTCGGGCTCCCCAATTCCTAAGCATGTAGATCAGGATGCTTTCCGTTTGTTGGTCGTGGCCAATAAGTATTTGACAGGTTTTGACCAACCGAAGCTTTGTGCCATGTATGTAGATAAAAAACTGGCAAGTGTACTGTGTGTGCAAGCGTTGTCTCGTTTGAACCGTTCAGCACCAAAGTACGGTAAGAAAACGGAAGATCTGTTTGTGTTGGATTTCTTCAACTCAGTGGATGATATCAAAACCGCATTCGACCCTTTCTATACATCGACAACACTTTCTGAAGCCACTGATGTCAATGTTCTTCATGAGCTAAAAGATGATATGGACGACACAGGTGTTTATGAGTGGTTTGAAGTTGAGGAGTTCAACAAGCGTTTCTTTGAAGGAAGAGATGCTCAGGACCTAAGCCCAATCATTGACATCGCAGCAGCGCGTTTTAACCACGAGTTAGAACTAGAAAACGAGTTAAAAGTCGATTTCAAAGTGAAGGCCAAGCAGTTTGTGAAAATCTATGGCCAGATGGCATCTATCATGCCGTATGAGGTCGTTCAGTGGGAGAAACTGTTCTGGTTCTTGAAGTTTTTGATTCCAAAACTTTCCGTCGAAGATCCAGATAAAGAAGCACTAGACTCGTTACTAGATTCAGTTGATTTGAGCTCTTATGGATTACAAAGGGTTAAGCTTAACCACTCCATCGAGCTAGATGACTCTGAAACTGAGTTAGATCCTCAAAATCCGAACCCGCGCGGAGCACATGGTCCTGAAAGTGAAAAAGACCCGTTAGATGAGATCATCCAAATCTTTAACGAACGTTGGTTCCAAGGCTGGAGCGCAACACCAGAAGAGCAACGCGTAAAGTTTGTGAATATTGCTGAGAGTATCCGGAATCACCCAGACTTCGAAGCTAAATACCAAAACAACGCAGACCCTCATACGCGAGATCTAGCGTTTGAGAAGATGTTGAAAGAAATCATGCTTCAACGCCGTAAAGACGAATTAGAGCTGTACAAGCTGTTTGCACAAGACCCTGCTTTTAAAGCGTCTTGGACGCAAAGCATGCAGCGTATGGTTGGGATGTAAAAGTCCCAACGCTAAAGAACATATTTATTAAATAACTAATCTTGGAAATAATTTGAATGACCAATAGCCTTAATCTCTCCAGTTTATGGCCAGACTTGAGCAGTCTAAATGTAATGCCACCTCAAACTCCTGAGCAGTTGAGTGCTTTGTTTGTGGTTATTTTATGGGGCGTAGCTCTATTTTTCTTAATTTGGTCAATTGCCGCATTTTTTCGCGCGAGACAACGAGTAGTTTGGCTTAACAAATCTTTGAATGATGCGGAGAAGTCGACTCCGTCAGATGTTCGAAATGATCTAATTTCTAGGGCAGAACAAAAAAAAGATTCTGTCGGGCACTTGTGGCTCGAGTTTGATGAAACATTGCTCGAAGTAAAAGGTGCTGACGATGTTATTCGATTACATAACACATTTGATGCTGACTACTTTTTTAATAGTTCTAGTTTGGCTGGTGGTAGCACTGAAAACCGAATGATTGCGGCGGTTCCTGGCTTTTTAACGGCTCTGGGTGTTATTGGTACCTTTGTCGGTTTACAGCTAGGACTTTCAGATCTCAATATTGCGGGTAACGTTGATGTTAATGAGATGAAAAACGGCGTTGCTGGAGTTATAAATGGTGCAAAAATCGCATTTATGACATCGGTTTGGGGTGTCTTACTCAGTGTTGCATTCAACTTCATTGAGAAAATTCTTGAGCAAGTAATTAGAAAGCAAATTAAGTCTTTGCAAAACCGCATTGACAGAATGTTCCCTCGATTAAGTGCGGAATATCAACTGCAATCTATTGCCAATAACAGTCAGCAATCCCGAGAAAGCCTGCAAGGACTTGCTGAGAAAATTGGCGAGAAAATGCAGGAGTCATTAGTTCAAGCAACACAGGGTATTCAACAAGGGCTTGAGAGTAGTCTGGAGAAAATCATGGCCCCGGCTATCAATAAGCTTGTTGATGAGACGTCAGACGGGAACCAAAAAGCGCTTGAAAGCGTTCTTCAATCTTTCATGGACGGTTTTGGCCAACAAGGTGAACAGCAACGTTTCGCGATGGACGCTGCGTCTCAAAATGTAAATAAGACGCTAGAATCAATGAGTACTTCGATGGCTGCTTTCGTCAATAAATTGGAGGTTCAGCAGAACGCATCTTCAGAAAGAGAGAAAGAACTGATCTCAACTATCTCAGTTCAAGTTTCTGAGCTAGTTACTCAGGGTAATGAGCAGAAGCGTGTTCTAACCGAGTTCGTGGAAAAACAAGTCTCCGAGTTAGGTGAACAGCTTACTAAAAGAGAATCAGCTGCTTCTGAGCGTGAACAGAAATTGGCTTCCTCAATGGAAAGCACGATTAAAGATTTAGTAGAAAATGTTTCAGCACAAAGCCAAGTATTGACCGATTTTGTCCAGAATCAGGTTGGCCAACTTACCCAAACGTTCTCCGAACGTGATGGGATGGCAAGTCAGATGGAAAAAGAGCGTAATGATATATTTGTGAATCAAACGCAGGCGATGAAAGCTGGAACGGATGAGCTTCTAGCTCAAGTGAAAGCGGCGACTGAATCACAACAAACCACATCTAATAATATTATTGAGCAAGGTAAGCAATTACAAAACAGCATTGATTCATCTGTTTCGGCATCTGCTCGAGCCACTGAGAGTATGCAGCTTTCTGCGAATGAGTTACGAGCTGCGGCTGATAGTATGAATGTGTTCGGCTCAAATATTAAAGAGGCGGGCAACAAACTATCTGGCGCTGTTACTGAAGCGGTTAACAGTACGAAGGATTTAGCGGAACAAAACCAGCTAGGCGTTGTGAAAATTCAATCGCTAAGAGAGCAATTACTGGAAGATACAAGTAAGTTTAGCGCAATTGCAGAGCAGATAAATAATATGTTGAATAGTGCAGAACAATCGTTTAGCACGCTTCGTACAAACCAAAATGAGTTCCTTGTGGAACAAAAAGGTAATCTTAACGAACTCACTTCAGAAATGAAGCGCAATGTAAAAGAGTTAACGGAACAAATGGCTCAATTGCTTGAAGATTATGCAGAGCAGGCCAACGGACAAACCGCCGAGCACCTCAAAGTCTGGGCTAACAGTAGTACACAGTATGCAGAGAGCATGAATACAGCAGTTAGAGCTATCTCTAGTGTTGTCGATGAAATTCAAGATAAAGTGAGTCAACATGCGTAGAGGTATTCGTTCGCATACACAAAACTCAGTAGATGAAGAAAATCCGTACTGGGTTTCATTTTCCGATCTAATGTCAGCTTTGCTCGTGATATTTATACTTGCAGCTGTTGCACTGATTATTGAATTGACTCAAAAGACTAATGATGTCGAAGCTGGTATCGAAGAGCTTAAGCAAGCTGAGTTAGCAAGAAAGAATATAATTTATGATGTTCGAGACGAACTGGCTAAAAGAAACGTCATTGTTGAAATTGCTGATAATGATACAGTAATCCGAATCCCCGAAAGCACACTGACTTTTGCATCAGGTAAATCATCAATTCCGAATGATGCAACCATACAGCAAGCAGTTAAGGACATAGGTGTTGTTCTTCATTCTGCAATTCAGAAGAAAGACCGATTTCAATATCTCGATACCGTATTTATTGAAGGTCATACTGATAGCGATGGTATCCATTACAGAGGGAAAGGGAACTGGGGCTTATCAACTGATCGAGCAATATCTGTCTGGAATGTCTGGCAAAATGAACTCAGTTTAACGCCTAAACTCGGTGATTTAGAAAACGCATATCATGCAAAGCTATTTTCGGTTAGTGGTTATGCGGCTACAAGACGAGCCAATCTACAAGAGTCTAATCAGCAAGAAAAGAGTCAGAATAGGCGTATTGATATTCGATTTACAGTGAAGAAGCCATCTATTGCTGAGCTCGAGAGGATTGTTGGACAGTGAGTTTAAATATAAAAAAGCTCAAGGTTAGTTTGCCAGCTAATCCGTTTGGTCAAGCCATCAAGGATTTTGCACATCTATCGAATCAGCTAGAGGTGCTTTCTAAGAGTGCCGGTATTGAAAACAATAAGTTCCGAACTGCATATGGAGAAGTATGTAATGCGCTTGCCTCTAAGAAAAGAGTTGAGGACGTTATAGATAGCTCTGTACACGTTCGCGCTTTAGCTCTTTCGCTACATACGGATGCGAAGAAAAATGTCAGCTTTACGCGTCGATTACTTAATAAAATTACAGAAATTGTAAAAAAACCAAGCTCTTTAGTCATCGAGTCGTTTTATCAGCATTTTTTATCAGAGTATGACCGACTAGCAGACTTGGAAGCTACAGCAGACTGGTTGTTGGAGGCTAAAAGGCTGCGAGGCAATGATGAGCAGTTTGATGAAAATATACTGTCAACCAATGGCCCCAAGTGGCTTGCGGAAAGGGCTATTCAAAATAGTGTCGATTTTGATCATTTAATTGCGGAGATGAAGCTGGAACGTTATGCAAATGGCAGATATTTAACGGCGGCTAAAGGCATCTACTATATTGAGCAGTTAAACACCATACCATTAGGCCAAGATCATCCTCTCCTAGAGGAGGTTCAAAAAACGGCGGTTTTTGATTCTCGATATGACTCTGAAAGTTTGTTAGGGCATCAAATTCTTAGAATTTTGATTGGCCGTTCGATAGGTGCTCACATCAGTGAGCCTTGGATGAATGTGATCTTAGCGATTGGCGGTGATCCACGAGTACCAAGTTCAAATCCAAGATACATTAAGTGGTGGAAGGGTTTAGAACCAAATCTGATTCAAGCTGTTCGCGGATGGTTATCAAAACTAGATTTGAAGTTGTTTTTGGAAGCGTTGGAGGATTATTCATACTCTTCAGCTAATTACGAGTTACAGAGAATGTACCCATCTAGGAAAAGTTTCTTAGAGGGGATGTTTGATGCAGGGATTATTTCAAATACTCGGCTTTATTTGAGTCAGGATGCTGCAAGGTATTTGAAGAGAAACTATGACCCTAAGCACTTACCCAATTTCTCGACTGTTAAAGATGGTGATAAATCTATAATTTATGTGCAAATGAATGGTGCGCACATGGTAGAGGGAAGCCACAGTTGTTACTTGTGGTTGTACAAGCATTTAGATTCGTCAGTATGCGTATTTAATTATGACATTGTTAGGCCAACGTATTCTCAGCTAACCAGTGGGATCAATAATCAGATGACACGATTATCATCGGGAGCTGTAGCAAAAATAACGCACTCGCCAATTGGCTACTCATGGCAGCGAAAAGCACTTACCGCACTTAGAGGGCTGGGAATTAAATTGACGCCTAAAGATGTGCTTTCAAATGAAGATTATATTGACTTTAAACAACGTTATGGGGTGCGAGAGTGGAGTTAACCTCTTTAATCAGTAAGTTCTTTTCTGGTCTAGATAAGACGTCTCAATTTGAGTTGGTCTGTGATGATAGTCTTGATTTCACTACCTCCAAGAAAACCTTAGAGAAAATTAAAGCTGGTAAAGCTGATGAGTGGATAACGGCGCAGTATGTTGCTCTTAAAATGCTTGAAGAACAGGGGGATGTAAGCTCATTTCCAGATGGCTTTATTATGCCACCTGAAACAGCGGTAAGGCTCGACTCTGATTTGAGAATTTTGCTTGGTTTTCCTTCGGTTTGGCAAGGAGCTATTGATGCTGACATTCAAGGAAAAGCTAGTACACCTACCTTTAAAATTGACCTTTCGGTAACAACCAAACAGGGTCGAACAACGTTAAATTACACTGTGGATGGACCTTTCATTCGGTTTAGTCAAAGTGAGCAGTATCTGTTAACGCCCGAGCAGCTTATGGTTTTTAACGCACATAAAGCCCATGGAAAGTCCGCTCAGTCTGAATACGATAACTTACTTTACCTACACTCTTTACAAGAGGCTCAAAAGAGTGGTTGTAAGTTGAATCTAAAGCACTTTGAAAAGCTAAGAATACTAACACCAAATAAAATCACGGTAGAAGCAGAACTGAATTCTCAAGGTGAGCTGATATTGACTCCCAACATGGGGCAAAGTGCGAGCCATGAGGCGATTCAAAAGGTTCTGGGACAGTTGCAAAGCGACAACGCCGTTACGCTGAAAGTGGGTGATGAAATAGTCTTGTTTTCTGAAGAAAAGCTCATGGCTGTAAAAGAAGTTCTTAGCAATAGAGTCATACCTCAAAAACAAGTTAAAGCGTTCTTGGAGAACCCTACTGCATATATTGATGCGAGCTTAGTCGATCTTGATTTAGGCTTTTCTATCAGGGTTCATGGTGCGACAGTCTTTAAACACGCCTATTTTGGAGAAACGGACGAGTCAGGCATTGATTGGTTTGGAGCTTCCTTTTCATCTGACGTGATTAATCCAATATCTAAGCTGGCTGATAGAGTTTGCGATAAAACAACTCTTGAGGACGTAACTAAGAAGATTGAAGATGCCCAACAAACCGGAGCAACTGTTTTAGATTATGAAGGAAAATCATACGATATCAGTGAGTCTGTAGCTGTTGAGAAAGTTCTAAAAGAAATAGGTCACAAGATATCTAACCCTGAAACAGACCTTTCTAGTGAGGTGGAGGCAGAAGATACCGAGACTGAATCAGAAAGGTCAGAAATACATGTTGTTGATATTGACCTAAATGATGAAGAGCTGTCTGAAAATTCTCCTAAAATTGAACAACTGATTTCTGATATTTCATGGGATGGTGAGTTAAATTGGGAAAACCACAAGCGTACACCTTTTCCACATCAGGATATTGGTGTTCGTTGGATTTTAGGCGTTGAACAAAAAAGCTCATCAGACTCGAAAATTAGTGGAGCCTTGCTAGCTGATGATATGGGGCTGGGTAAGACTTTTATGGCTCTCTCTGCAATCGAACATATTTATCAACGACAACAAATTAGTGGTGAAACGAAGAAACCTGCGCTGATAGTTGCTCCTTTGAGTTTATTGGAAAACTGGAAGGATGAGGTAGATAAAACCTTTAAACGCTCGCCATTCAACGATGTAGTTATTTTGCAATCAGCTGCTGAGCTAAATGACTATCGCGTGGGTGGTGTGGAGATTCGAAGCCAAAGTGCATCTGATGATAGTTTAGAACCCAAGTATTCTTTGAAAGTAGGGAAACACTTTGGTCCAGGCCGATTAGATCTACCAGAGCGATTGGTTATCACTACTTATCAAACCTTGCGCGATTACCAGTTCTCCATGTGTTTGATTGATTGGGGTATCGTGGTTTTCGATGAAGCCCAAAACATTAAAAACCCAAATGCACTTCAAACTCGTGCAGCTAAGGGGCTAAAAGCTGATTTCAAACTAGTGGCTACGGGTACGCCTGTAGAAAACAGCTTAGCCGATTTTTGGTGTTTGATGGATACAGCTTGCCCTAGCCATCTGGGTAGCTATCAAGAATTTCGTGCTCGGTATATTTCACCAATTCTTAAAGCTGCTGGTGATGAAGTTGAAGAAACAAGAGCTAGGCTTGGAAGAGAACTTCGTATAGCGGTCGGGGCATTGATGTTGAGACGCATTAAAGAGGACAACCTTAAAGGGTTACCTCTAAAACATATGTATGCTGGCGGAGAATTTGAAAACTGGAAATATTTAGAAGAACTTAAGTCGACAATGGTTGGCTACCAGAGAGACGTTTACGAAGGGACTATTAGTAACCAACTTGAGAATGAAGAGAGCCACGCACTTACCACGTTGATGAGGCTAAGAGATAGTTCGCTACATCCTCGCTTAAGTGATGGAGGTCGCCTTGATATTCCAAAAAATGCAAAATCAGCTAGGGTTTTATACGGAGAATCAGGAAAACTAGCTTCCTTGCTTGAGACTTTAGATCGAGTACGAAGTAAACATGAGAAGTGCATTATTTTTGCGGTTAACAAACGACTACAAAGTTTCTTAAGCGTGACTTTGGGACAGATCTATAACCTAGGTCCGCTCTCAGTGATTAATGGTGATGCTAAAGCCGTAGCAAAGCGTAAATCTGTCCCAACTCGAAAATCAATGATTGCAGACTTTGAAGCCAAAGAAGGTTTTAACTTAATTGTAATGTCGCCAGTTGCGGCTGGTGTCGGTTTAACTGTAGTCGGTGCGAATCATGTTGTTCATTTAGAGCGGCACTGGAACCCAGCTAAAGAAGCTCAAGCTACGGATAGGGTTTATCGTATCGGACAGGAAAAAGAGGTTCATATTTACATTCCGCTGTTACATCACCCTGAATTTGAATCATTTGATGTAAATCTACATAGGCTCCTTACTCAAAAAACTTTGCTGAAGGACGCTGTTGTCACACCGGAAGATGTTGTTCCACAACCAGCAGGTGTTGGAGGAGCGGTTTCTGGTGACTTGATAGATAAACGTATTACAGCAACTGAGCTTGATAAGTTAAGTTGGCAGCAGTTTGAAGCGTTATGTGTAGTATTGCTGGCAAAAATTACTGATAGCGAAAGTGCGTGGTTGACGAATAATGGCGCTGACCATGGTGCTGACGGTGTGTTACTTAATAATAGTGGCAATATTTTGCTTCAGGCTAAATTTACGCAACGCCAATATGATGGTTATAAAGGGATACAGGAGATACATTCTGCGAAACCAATTTATGAATCAGCGATGAGAAGTACTTTCGAACGTTTGATTTTCGTAACCAACTCACCATCGTTAGCTAAAAGAACTCACGAAATAGCGACCACGTGTGGTGTTGAAATTTTGGGGAGAGCGCAGCTGCTATCTTACCTTGAAGACTACGAGGTTACACTTAAAGAGGTACTCACTAGATTGGGTAAAGAGCGACTGAAAGCTTAGGTTTAATTGTAATACTCCGAAATTAAGTTTATTGAACAAAAATTACTGTAAAATTTTAAAAAGCGTCCTCTTCTACACATTGAGATGTACTAATTCAGACCTGATCTGACAGTTACCCAATTTCGACTTGGTGCCTGTCAGATTATATCTGGGCTAGATTCTTTTCAGCCCAGATTGATTTCCATCCTCTAATGTTTCTATTGGCGTTCTGCCGCAGCACATTTTTTCTTGATGAGTACGATGATTGTTGTAGTAGTCCATCCATTCGTCCAGCTCTTTTTGTAACTCTTCCGTATCCGCCCCATAAACCCACGGGGCGATATTGTTAGTGTTTGAAGTTCCAAGGTAGGAGCGCATCGATATCAGGTTCCGCTTTCGCTAACTCCTGCATGCACTTGACCATGTAGTCGTAGAGGATCAGTCCATTGGCTTTCGCAGTCTCAACGATACTGTAAAGCATCGCGCTCGCTTCAGCGTATGCGCCCCATGAACCCACGGGGCGATAATGTTAGTGTTTGAAGTTCCAGGGCAGGAGCGCATCGATATTTGGCTCTGCTTTCGCCAGCTCTTGCATGCATTTAACCATGTAATCGTAGAGGATGAGACCGTTGACCTTCGCTGTCTCGACGATGCTATAAAGCATCGCGCTCGCATCAGCTCCCTTTGGATTGGTTGAAAAAAGCCAATTTTTTCTGCCAATAACCAGCGGTTTAATTGCGCGTTCAGCACGATTATTGTCGATAGATAAGTGACCATCATCGATGTAACGGATAAGTTTCGGCCACTGACCAAGCGTGTATTTTATCGCTTTGCCTAACGGTGTCAACGCCAGTTTAAAATTGATCCACTTATCGACGTTATCGCCAAAGTAAAACTGACCCACCCACGTAATTATTTTGTACTTTCAGATAGATTTTCTAGAACTGTTGGTATGGTTCCAGCCGCTTTCTTTCCTCTTAATCGGTAGCTTTCTCCGCTGATTTGTACGATGTGCGAGTGATGAAGAAGCCTATCCAGTAATGCCGCC
>NZ_OANU01000083.1 GCF_900089835.1 Vibrio thalassae
AGCGTGTGGACGCGAGCTTATTGGCGTTTGCCGAGGTTCAAACTTCGGCGACCAACAGTGACGTTAACGGTATCAGCAACACCACCTTAGGGAATATCCTAGGTTTAACCTTTGATGGTGCGAACGAGGCCGATTACCAAGCGGCGATAGCGGCAGAGGCAAGCATTGCCGATGTGGCGGCGTTGCAAGCAGTGATCGACAGTGTTGATAGCAGCGTCGATGCTTTTGCCAGTGTGCAGTTGGCGGCGACGAACAGTGACGTTAACGGTATCAGCAATGCCATCTTAGGGAATATCCTAGGTTTAACCTTTGATGGTGCGAACGAGGCCGATTACCAAGCGGCGATAGCGGCAGAGGCGAGCATCGCGGATGTGGCGGCGTTGCAAGCAGTGATCGACAGTGTTGATAGCAGCGTCGATGCTTTTGCCAGTGTGCAGTTGGCGGCGACCAACAGTGACGTTAACGGTATCAGCAACACCACCTTAGGGAATATCCTAGGTTTAACCTTTGATGGTGCGAACGAGGCCGATTATCAAGCGGCGATAGCGGCAGAGGCAAGCATTGCCGATGTGGCGGCGCTGCAAGTGCTGATTGACCGTGTGGACGTGAGCTTATTGGCGTTTTCCGAGGTTCAAACGGCGGCGGCCGACAATGACGTTAACGGTATCAGCAATGCCATCTTAGGGAATATCTTAGGTTTAACTTTTAATAGTGCGAACGAGGCCGATTACCAAGCGGCGATAGCGGCAGAGGCAAGCATTGTCGATGTGGCGGCGTTGCAAGTGCTGATTGACAGTGTTGATAACAGCGTCGATGCTTTTGCCAGTGTGCAGTTGGCGGCGACCGACAGTGACGTTACAGGTTTCACCACCACCACCCTAGGGAATATCCTAGGTTTAACCTTTGATGGTGCGAACGAGACCGCTTACCAAGAGGCTGTAGCGGCAGAGGCAAGCATTGTCGATGTGTCGGCGCTGCAAGTGCTGATTGACCGTGTGGACGTGAGCTTATTGGCGTTTTCCGAGGTTCAAACGGCGGCGGCCGACAATGACGTTAACGGTATCAGCAATGCCATCTTAGGGAATATCTTAGGTTTAACTTTTAATAGTGCGAACGAGGCCGATTACCAAGCGGCGATAGCGGCAGAGGCAAGCATTGTCGATGTGGCGGCGTTGCAAGCAGTGATCGACAGTGTTGATAACAGCGTCGATGCCTTTGCCAGTGTGCAGTTGGCGGCGACCAACAGTGACGTTAACGGTATCAGCAATGCCATCTTAGGGAATATCCTAGGTTTAACTTTTAATAGTGCGAACGAGGCCGATTATCAAGCGGCGATAGCGGCAGAGGCAAGCATTGTCGATGTGTCGGCGCTGCAAGTGCTGATTGAACGTGTGGACGCGAGCTTATTGGCGTTTGCCGAGGTTCAAACGGCGGCGACCGACAGTGACGTTACCGGTTTCAACACCACCACCCTAGGGAATATCCTGGGTTTAACCTTTGATGGTGCGAACGAGACCGCTTACCAAGAGGCTGTAGCGGCAGAGGCAAGCATTGTCGATGTGGCGGCGTTGCAAGCAGTGATCGACAGTGTTGATAACAGCGTCGATGCTTTTGCCAGTGTGCAATTGGCGGCGACGAGTAGCGATGCGTCTACTATCGAACTAATTACCCTGTCGGCTATCCGTGATTTACAATTTATAGAAGCGAATCTTATTGAGTATCGAACCACTATTGCTGAACAATTATCTATCGATAGCGTAGACTCTTTACAGTCTTTAATTTATCGGACGAATGAAAGTATTCAATCGTTGGCAGAGATTAATACATATCTACAAAATGAAAGTTTTAATAGTTTATCAATAGGCCTTCTAGAAAGAGTGTTGTCGCTTGAAAATACGATAGTCGAAGCCAATGAGATCCACTATCAGGTTGCTTTGGCTTCCATTGTTAATTTACCTGTAACGAGTGCGACTCTTTTGACAAAAGTTCAAGAGGTTAACTCAAATCAGTCATTGCTGAGCGCGACGATTGATGCGTACCAACAACAAACGGCATTACAAACACCTTTAGATGCGTTCTCACGTTATAGTACAAATGTAACCTCATTAAGAGATGATATTACTCGGTTAGGTTTTAGCCGAATGTTAGAAGGTGTACTAGAGCGCGAGTATAATTTACCTGGACAGTATTTGTTTTCAGATACAGGTAAATTAAAACTTCATGATACGAGCAACAATGAATCATTATTCTTAACGCCAAAAGACATAAAAGTTCATCAGATAGAAGTCGTCTTTGATAGTTACTTAGGGGCAAATGTATTTCTTGTAGATGGTGAGGTAAAACCAACCTTATCATTGGCACCGGATGTAACATACTATTTTGATCAATCAGCTAGCAGCAATGTAAATCACCCTATTGGATTTACTTCGGATAGCAATAATTTTTCTGTGGTTAGCACTGGTGTGCCTGGTCAAAATGGTGCTTATACTGCGGTTACATTGACCAATGCAGATAATAGCAACTTCAGCTATTACTGTACTGTCCATGGTACGGATATGGGCAATACAATCAATTCCTTATCTCAACATGTCGCCTATAACACAAGCTCAACGATTTACACAGATGTAGGTATTCTTGCGGCAGTTAGCAAAGTGACAGACACCTTAAATATTAATAATAGAGGGGTTAATGTTGCTAGAGTTCACCTACCAGATGCGACCTATCTTGACTATAAAGGTTTTGAATTTAGCGAAAATAGTGGTGTTGAAATAAGAAATATCAGTAGTTTAACACTCGCAAGCTTAGATCAGGTTAATGCAATATTAACCGAGCAAAATCTCTCCATTAGTGCGATAAATACGGCGTTGTCGACAGACGAAAATGCCATTACTTACGAAAATCTCGCAGCATTAGTGACGTTATCAAATGTAAAACAAGAGTTGTTGTCGAGCTATATATCTAGTTTTGTAATTAACTCGATAACAAGTGTTATTTATGGGTTGGACTTACAAAGTTACATTAATACAGAAAATGGTGACGATGTATTAATTTCGACGATTAATGATGCAATTGCTAATGCAACTACATTAACGCAAGCTGATTGGGAATTGGGTGGTTTATTAGTTAATGTTCAATCAGGTAACTTATTAGAGTATCAATCTCGCCTTGTTGGAAGAACTGATTTTAGAAGTATTAGTGAGATTCAAAGATATATTAGTGATATCAATACAAGTAACGAGAGTTTTGTAACAGTAAAAAATGCAGTGGCGGCGAGCGATACTAGTGATATATATATGATTACGCTAGAGAGTATTCTCGACCTAGAAAACCTTATTGTCCATAATTTGGAGGAATATAAATTAGAAATTGGTAGTGGGGGAGCTATTTCAACGGTCAGTGAGTTGCAAAATACGATAGATAACGTCAATGATAGTGTTAGCTCGTTCTCTGATATACAGGTGGCGGCGATCAACAGTGATGTTAACGGTACCAGCAATGCCATCTTAGGGAATATCCTAGGTTTAACCTTTGATGGTGCGAACGAGGCCGATTATCAAGCGGCGATAGCGGCAGAGGCAAGCATCGCGGATGTGGCGGCGTTGCAAGCAGTGATCGACAGTGTTGATAACAGCGTCGATGCTTTTGCCAGTGTGCAGTTGGCGGCGACCAACAGTGACGTTAACGGTATCAGCAACACCACCTTAGGGAATATCCTAGGTTTAACCTTTGATGGTGCGAACGAGGCCGATTATCAAGCGGCGATAGCGGCAGAGGCAAGCATTGCCGAT
>NZ_OANU01000038.1 GCF_900089835.1 Vibrio thalassae
ATTGTTGGCATCGTAGCTTCCCGAGATACTGCCTGCCGCAACAAAACTTAAACTCTCATTGCTATTGGCGCCATTTAGCGTGATTTGTGCGCTGGCTATTGTGCTTGAATCAATATCGGTGATATTTACATTCTTCAATAAGGCTGTTGGCCCATCGCCGTTGACAAATGCCTTGTCGGGTGAATTAAAAGCAAGGCTCGGCGCATCATTGACCGATGTGATAGTGATGGTCATGGTGGCGGCGCTGATGGAGTTATCACCATCGTCATCGACGACATGAAAAGTAAAGGAATCGGTTGCGGCTGAATTGGTTTGCGGTTGATATTGCAGGCTCGCCACATCGGCGCGTTGTATTACTTGCCCCTGAGTAATGGCGCTGCCCGAGCCAACTGATAAGGTGCCGTCACTTGGAAGCGTTTCAATGATAATGGCACTGTAAACGCTCGATTCCTCATCACTGTAATCAAAATCGTTGGCGGTGAAGGTATAGCGCGTATCTTCTGTTACGGTGACATTACTATTCTTGGCAACAGGTAAGTCATTTTCCGCTACAACGATAGGTGTATTCGTCTCTTGAGTGGGGGCTCCAGTACCGTCGTCATCGACAGAAAGGGTGAATGCTGGTAGCGTTCCGGTGGCATTTAGGGTATCTATCCCATCTTGAGTCAGTGTAATCGTGTTGTTGTTACCCAGCTGGTAGGCCGTTAGTGGCGTTAATGTCGTGCCACCGATATCACTTTCTCCTTTATCATCAATCGCATAAGTTGCGACGACGTGGCCGACAGTGATGCCGCTGTCGTCTTCGGTTAATGCTGTTGATAACGTAACGGTGAGGCCAAGCTGATCCTCTACGGCAGAGATATTAATGGTCGCTGTATAGTCTGCCGAACTTTCAACCTGTCCATCATGATATTTGAATGTAAAAGTGGTGTAGGGCGTACCAAACTCGTCGTTTGAGAATTCAAAACG
Source organism: Vibrio thalassae (assembly GCF_900089835.1). GTDB lineage: Bacteria > Pseudomonadota > Gammaproteobacteria > Enterobacterales > Vibrionaceae > Vibrio > Vibrio thalassae. The sequence continues at coordinate 970 of NZ_OANU01000038.1, forward strand.
TAAATTCTCCGCCTGCAGGTCATTCAGTGATACGTCGGTTGTTGGTGTTATATTGCTACCAGAGAGCGTTAATTGTCCATCAGCAGGAGGGGAGGTGATAATTATC
>NZ_OANU01000086.1 GCF_900089835.1 Vibrio thalassae
ACGGCGGCATTACTGGATAGGCTTCTTCATCACTCGCACATCGTACAAATCAGTGGAGAAAGCTACCGATTACGAGGAAAGAAGGCGGCTGGAACCATACCAACAGTTCTAGAAAATCTATCTGAAAGTAAAAATTAATTACTTGGGTGGGTCAGTTTTACTTCGGCGATAACGTCGATAAGTGGGTCAATTTTAAACTGGCGTTGACACCGTGTCCACGTAAGTCAATGAACAGCAAATTAAAATGCTCACGATAAGCACGAATTTGCTTAAACCATATGGATGAACTACCCCCTGCTCCATGCACAAAAACCACCCACTCATCGCTCGTAGGGTGTGTATAGGTTTTATGAAATAGTAGGCTTTCGGACATAGTTCTCTGATAAGTTGATAGGACGAAAGTTAAGTTATCACAACTCTACACGTCTCTGGAGAAAATTGCGCGGAATTTTAGAAAAAATGATGTCCAATTGTGTCTAGAGTTAGGCTTTACAACATGCAAAAGAGCGGCATCAATGCCGCTCTTGGATTCAGGTTATCGGTTGCAGCAACCAAGCGCCAAATCATACATTTTGATATATTCTTTAGCCGATTCTGTCCAACTGAAATCTCTGCGCATACCGCGAAGCTGCATTTCATGCATGGCTTCTGGATGCTGCAAATAAAATAACAGGGCACGCTGCAACACAATGAGCAATGCATCGTGGCAAGGTTCTTCAAAACCAAATCCTGTGGCCTGCGTAGAGTCATCATCAAAGTCGATAACCGTGTCTTTCAACCCGCCGACTTTACGCACGATTGGCAGCGTCCCGTACGCCATACTATAGATTTGATTTAGACCACATGCTTCAAACTCTGAAGGCATCAGGAAGAAATCTGAACCAGCCTCTACTAAATGCGCAAACCTATTACTGTACGCTTCTACAAACGCCAGTTTATCCGAAAACTGCTCAGCTATATCATTTAGGTGAGAGGCAATTTGCGGTTCTCCGGTTCCTATAATGACAACCTGAACATCATTTTTCAGGAACTTATCAAGTATCGGCAGTATATAGTGGAAACCTTTTTGATGTGTCAATCGACACACCATACCAACCATTGGAACATTGCGCTCTGGCAACGATAACTCTTGCTGCAATGCCAGCTTAGCGGCCAGTTTGCCACTTAGCATACTCTCTAAGTCATCGTCGTAATTAACAGGCAGAAAGCTATCAAGTTTAGGGTTCCACTCTGAGTAGTCACAACCGTTCACGATGCCATGCAGATCTTTGGAACGATGTACAAAATCGTCCACCAAACCATGAGACCCCAAAGGCGTCACTAGCTCTGCAGCGTAATTGGGGCTCACGGCGTTGATTTTATCTGCAAAAGCGATGCCCGCACGAAGCGTGCTTACCCATCCTTCACCGTACTGTAGAAACTCCATTCCAGAAAGACGAAGTTCTGGAATGATCTCCAACTGAGCGTAGGAAAAGATGCCTTTAAAAATAGCATTGTGCACCGTTAACACTGACTTTATTCCAGCAAATCGCTCGTCATCAGCATAACGCGTTTTAAGTAGGAACGGGATTAATCCCGTATGCCAGTCGTTGGCATGGACGATAGACGGTCGAATGCCAAGTTTCGGTAGCACATCCAAACTCGCGGACGCAAAAAAACCAAATCGTTCACCATTGTCAGCATAAGCTCGATTGTGCTCGGCATACAGCTCTGGCCTATCGAAGTAACGATCACACTCGATAACGAACACATCAACACCATCGAGTTGTGTTTTTTTAACTTGATATGGAGTATGCGGCCAATGCTCTAACTCAGTCGCTAAGACAAATTCATACTGTTCTTTATTGGGCAGTGACTGATAACCGGGTAAAGTAATGGCTACGTTTTTACCCAGTTCTTGCAGAGCTTTAGGCAGAGCCTTGGCAACATCTGCCAAGCCTCCGCTTTTAACAAGTCCTTGCGCTTCTGAAACTGGAAACCATACATCTATGTTTCGCATTTTAGAATCCAACTTTCGTCCCTTTCTTGATGACTACAACGCCACCTGGGGAGACATGGAAACGCTTCGCATCCAACTCAAGATCTTCACCAATCACAGTCCCAGGGGCAATTTCTACATTCTTATCAATGATCGCACGCTTGATTGTACAACCAGCGCCTATCTTAACGTCACCTAGGATAACAGATTCACTCACCACTGAACCAGCCGCAATGTTACTTCTAAAACCCAAAACAGAACGATAGATTGATGAACCACGAACATAACTACCACCAGCGATCAAGCTGTCGGTAATTTTGATTTTTTGATGCTCCGCATCGACAAACGTTGCCGGTGGAAGAGGTGGATAGTATGTGTGAAGTGGCCATTTTCGGTTGTATAACGAAAACTGAGCGTCCTCTTGGAGCAAGTCCATGTGTGCTGCCCAATAGGAATCGATAGTACCTACATCACGCCAGTAGGTTGTGTCTTTTTCGCCACTAATTTTATTGGTCGAAAAGTCGTAGACGTAAACATTCCCTTCAGGGAACATTTTAGGAATGATATCTTTACCAAAATCATGGCTTGATTCTGGGTTCTCAGCATCTACGCGAATCTCATGGCACAAGCTTTCCGCTTCGAATATATAGTTACCCATCGACACTAATGCCATATCAGGGTGGCCTGGGATCGCTTTTGGATGCTGCGGTTTTTCTTCAAACCCAATCATTTTGCCATTTTCATCGACTTCAATGACACCAAATTCTGACGCTTCTGCTAAAGGCATACGCAAAGCAGATACCGTAAGCTTAGCTTCTTTACGCTTGTGGAAATCAAGCATCTGGCGAATGTCCATTTTGTAAATATGATCGGAACCAAAAATACATACATGTTCTGGATTCGCTAATTCGATAAAGCGAACATTTTGATAAATCGCATCAGCAGTGCCCTCATACCAGCGCTTACCGTCTCGCATTTGAGCAGGGATCGGGTCAATGAATCGGTCGGTAATTCCGGTTAGATTCCAACCCTTACGCATATGTTGATAGAGCGATTGAGACTTAAACTGCGTAAGGACATAAATACGCATTAAGTCAGCATTGATAAAGTTATTCAGAGCGAAGTCAATCAAACGATAGCTTCCTCCAAATGGTACCGCAGGTTTGCTACGTGATTCAGTTAAAGGACGTAGGCGAGAGCCTTCTCCACCAGCAAGAATCATTCCCAATACACCAGCCATTGATATCTCCGTTTTATTACAGCTTTTTTTTCCATTTATTGTCGGGTAGTTGAATTACTTATGGGGGTACCCGACTTCATTATTAACGGATGATAATGTCGATAATTTCATCGAGCATTCAAACGTTGAATCTTGTATATAAATTTGTAATCAGGCAAGGTTGTTTAATTGTTAACCCTATGCCAACCATTTTTTATTATGGTTTTTGTCTAAATTATCGTTTTGAAATTAGATTACAATGCATCATAGCGCATTATTTTGCATTGAACACAGTTGCATTAAAACTTCTGCTTTTAGTCACAGAATGGCATACCGACATCACCATATCAACACATAATGTTAACATGGCATTCACTACCAAGGTGCCTCGATGAAGACTTCGTGAAAAACAATAACTTAACCTGAGATCGGTTTAAGCCATCGCCATCAATCCTGTCTTTTCAGTGTTTGTGATGTTGAGTGATGGCTTTTCTGGTTTCAGACAGTAAGCGATTAGTCCGCCAAGTAAATTCAACATAAAACCATGTAAGCTGCGATGCCTTGAGTGCTCTATTTGAGATATATTCTTTAATTGGTCATTAATCGTTTCAATAATGAACC
>NZ_OANU01000140.1 GCF_900089835.1 Vibrio thalassae
TTGGCTAAACGACACACAATTAGTCGTGGTAACCGACATTAGCGCCATGGTAAATGTCATTAACCACGCCAAAAACATTGCAGGGGCAAGCGCTCCCGCAGAAACCGATTACACCCAAGCTGGGATCACTGGCGTTGATGCAAGCAATGTCGGTGCTGTGCGCAGTGAAGTACAAGCTCAAGGGGCCGATACGGTTGCCAAAGTACAAGCTATTTTCAATGAATACAACAACTGGCAAGCATTAATCGATTACGCCGCTAATGGTGGCACTCCGCCATCAGCGACAATTTATGCCAATGTCGGCTTTGTTAATTTAACCTCAACTGAAATTGTTCAAATCAATCAATGGATTCGAGATATAACGCTAAAAACGCAAGAATCAATCACCAGTGCAATTGATATTGTTACCTTCTTTTCTAAAACCAACAACTACCGCCCTTCGTCATGGGATTATACCAATATCGGTATTTCCCAAGATGTCAGCGCGGTCCTCAGTGCAGTTAATAACTTATACATTACCTCTTCTAACACGATTGCAGAACTGCAAACCCTTATTAATGATATTGATTTCGACAGTGACGGCGTCACATTTGCCAACGATTCAGACGATACCAACCCTTGGACAGACTATGACGGCGATGATCTTAACGATAAAATGGAAACCGTTTTAACGGGGTTTGACCCATTAGTTGATAACAAAAATACCATTTTAAATGATGGTAATAGCAATGGTATTGCTGATATTTGGCAACAGATGACCAATACGTCTAATAACGATACCCGAAATAAAGCAATTGGGTACTTCATTAATGGACAACTAGCAGACAAAGCCAGTTCAGATCCACGCTCTATCAGCCTGATTTCTGGTGCTGATCATGAAAATTGGAGTTCAATTTCAGGTGATGCAACTTACGAGTTAGTCGCTTACCTCGACTTTAGCAACGAGGCAAGCAACCCCTTACTTGAAGAGGGTATTCTCATTCAATCGGGAAATATGTCGTTACGTTTTGCATCTGAGAGCAAAAAGCAGTTTGCGATCCGCAGCGATGGAGCCGATGACATTGAAGAACTTACACAAACAGGCAGCCCTCACTTCTTTACTGCTACCGACAACCAATCAACCTTGTTCCCTAGTCGACAATATTTCCACTTGGCATTGACATTCGATAGCCTTTCACAAACCTTTACCTTGTATATCAACGGTAGTGAAGTTGGCCGTGTACAAGACAGTAGCTTCACAGCCCTCAGTTCGGCTAACACCAGAATAGGTGTACATGTACAAGGTATACTTAGTGGCACATTAAAAAATTACGTGGCTAACAATGCTATTAGAAGAAATATGGTGACTCATATTCAACATCACAACGATATTTGGTCACCACAAACCATTCAATCACGCGCCACTACCGTGTTAAGTGCCATTAGCGATAACAATCAAAATGGCATATGGGACGTCTTTGATCTCGACTCGGACAGTGATGGTCTATTAGTTACAACCGATGATGATGATAACAATAGCTTCTCTGACAAAGATTCAGACGGGTTAAACGATCAATTCGAAACTGCCCTTGAATTTGACGCTGTTTCAACTGACGATAGTAATTTACTCACTGATGATAATGGCAGTCGTGTGGCGGTGCTTTGGGACCAAGTCAAAGTGAGCCCGAATGCCATGGCATCATGGATAAATCAAACGTGGTCGGTCGAGTCTTCTAATTTAAACCCTCTTGTTACCTTGACCCAACCTATCGCTGGGTACGATAGCTATGTTTATCCAAATAAAGCAAAAACAGTTGACCTTTCCGCATTGCCAAGCGATCAAGCCAGTTACGAGTTTATTGCTAAAATAACCAGTGATAATTTTGCGGATCTTGTGTTGCTTGGTCACCATGACATCACAGACACAATTAATGCGACCTCGTTGACGTTTGAAAACAGCAACTCAAACACATTAGGAGTGACACTCAACAATACAGGAGCCGTCAATCTTACTAACGTGATTAACGATGCTTCACCTTATGGCGATTTCGTGCATCTTGTTTATGTTTACGAGCAAAATGCGAACACTTATACGGTTTATGTCAATGGTCAACGGGCAGCCACTGCGCAATCAACTCAACTTAGCGCCATTCGCAGTCCAGCGACGCCAATAGGACTCTTTGCTAAGGATGCATCAGGTGACAGCAACATCACCCAACTTGATAGCATGGATGGCATTTATGCCTTCGCGGCTTATTCAACCGCACTCACTGAAAGTGATATCC
>NZ_OANU01000110.1 GCF_900089835.1 Vibrio thalassae
AAAGAAGGCATCTGTAACTTTGCAAAGTATGACCGACTAACCAGCTCTATAATCGAGGCTGGCAATGTATCAATAGGATTGTTGCGTAGAAGAGCTCGCGGGATAAGAGATACCGAATACTTCAAACTGAAGATTAAACAGCTTTCAGTACCTGAGGTAAGTTCAATATTATACCCTTCTGTCAAGCTCATCTAAGCGGAGAAGAGCCACTATACTAAGGCTAGGATTTACCTAGCCTTTACCATTATCTCTGGCTACAACCAAAGTTTCTATTTCCCTCACCATAGTGTTTGGTTTCTTTTTTTGCCAAGTAGCTCACCCGATGGAATAGTTCAGAGTACTGTTCATTGAACTCATATTTATCCTGATGCAGATAATACCCACCATTTTCTGAAAAGTGTACTAAACCAGTTGCACCATGATACTCAATTCCCAATGCACTAGCCCATGAAGCAATAATCATCCCAGATAAACTAACCCTACTATTCCAGTCACCGAGTCTATGAAACCTATCCTTATTAAATAGAAGAACAACATGATAATGGTCGTTTATCGAGCTATCCCTTTCCCTACACCAAATATATCTCACGCTTGTCGGGTACACCCTTCTATTATTTCTACGATACCTCTGATCCATTGCTTGTATTTTTGCCTTCAGTGATTCTACAAATCTAGAGATAAGCCTATCTCTGAATCGACAGTGGTTAACAGGCTCGTCTCGACTCAAGCAATCTAGCTCTTGGGAAGCTTGTGGTATCTTTAGGTCTACCCTCACTGCATACACTCGCTTATCGTCATCACAGGCACGATTAATCGTGCCTAGCATCCTGTCTAAGTACCTTACATTGTAGTCATTCACATTCCCCTGGATAGGGAGTCCTTTGAAGTGGTTCTTGTTCATTTTCGTCACCTATGGTTTTTCATTCATAGGTAATGAGCTCCACTAAGTTTTTAGCTGGTAAGACAGTGACATGATCATACTAGGGTATGTTCACTGAGAGCTATGTATAGAGCTATGTATATAACTATACCAACATTGATTGGGCGAGTTCGGGACCAACTTCCTCTTCTATAGCAACCTGAAGACTGTACTTATTCCATATAAATTACACTCTGAAGTTAGGAGATTTGAAGCACTACAGCCAGTTTCCCCTTAATTTCTCTTGATACGGTGAATTTTTTCAGAAAAATATGAACATAATTAATACTCATAAAATACACAAACCAGCATCACAAAGAACAAAAATTCCCATTGAAAGAACAATATTTTTGTTGAGAATGGTTAAAAAATCATATGGCGATGGGTATGAAATCTTTTGTGTACATAAATGCTTCAACGGAAGATGAAGTAGAGTTTTTCACTGAGAAAGTAGTCGACTACTTTGGGGCAGGCGAACTCTCTGAAGAGTTCGAACGACTCAGGTTAAGAGGTAAAGTCGAACAGCTGAACCAAGTTATCGCAAGGAATTTTGACTCACATACGGCAGTACTACTAGCCAACAAATGGAAGATAGAGTATCAGACAGAAATTGATCCAGATCACGAGCCAATGGCGTGGATCAATACTTCGAGGGTATCTGGTTTTTGCTTCATGATGATCGATTTTCAAAAAAGAGACTTCATGAGATACCTCTCATCAATGGACGGCGAACCACTATCAAAGTTAAAGGCTCGTACCCAACAATATGCAAACCCATTAGATGCTAATACTCGTTCTCCTCGTGATCGTAGATCGCTAAATACATATAGAAGCAAAAGCCCAGATTGTTCATATGCTGAAAAAATCAAGCAAGAAAAGATCAATGAGGGTACTGCTGTTCGAGTCGATAAAATAGTAATCGATAGTACTCCTAAGAATCCGCTTGAATTTCCTGCATCATCTAGTATCTCGAGCCATAAAGAACGTCTGAGACTGATATCTAAATACCTAAATGATGCATCAGAGGAAACAAGAGGAGAACTGGCTCTCGATGCACTCGAATTATTAATCAACCTTAAGATTAATTGGCAGAATGTATATCTAAGCAATAATACTACTGAGTGGATAGACAGAAAAAATGAGCGTCAATTAAAATGGATAATAGAAATCCTCAAAAAGGAAGAGAGAGAGAGGTTTGTACTGCCATGGCTGGCAACCTCCATCGATACTTTATACGAATCAATAATTACTTATTTTGATATCCAATGGCACTATGATAATCAATCCGCTAAAAATCTAAGTGCAAAATTAAAAAAAGCTTGGCTAAGAAAAATATCTAACGAGGAGAAAAATGGAAATAGCATTAACTTACGTATGAGCTCCTATGCTCAGCTAGTTGAACTAGAAAGAGCTCTGTCTAAGTCTTCCAAAAACATTGTTAAAGATCTCATCAGTCAAAAACATCGTGAGATCTTTGAGCAATAACATACGCTTGTTGACTATAGATAAAGAGCTAACGAGCACTCGCGCGGCCATGTATCCAGTCCTGAACCTCAGACTCCACCCAAGCGACAGCTCTATCTCCAAGTGACACCTGCTTTGGAAACTGCTGCTTTTCAATGGAACGATACATACTAGATCTTGATAATCCAGTCATCGCGAGCACTTCATTTAAGCGGATCAAACGAATCGGTTTATTTCGCATATTGACACCTCATCAGTGAATAGATTTCACCTTGATGACATATGTCTGAAAAAATTTAGCATTGATGTTCAAATTTATGGCAACAAACAAAACCGCTCCGCCAACGATAACGAGCTACTAGTTAACCTGCTGCAGGTAACTGCCACCAGTAACACTGTAACTTCCATAGCTTGATTTCTCGATATGCTCACTCCACCAGGACATAAGTTGGCGTCGAGAGTCTAGGTAGTCTGTTCTGTTATAGGCCTTACGAATTTGGTTCTTATCGGTATGAGCAAGCGCGGCTTCAATCACATCGGCATCAAAGCCTTTTTCATTGAGTGTGGTACTGGCGAGTGCTCTCATACCATGAGCAGTCGTCCTATCCTTAAAGCCCATTCTGCCAAGCGCTTTGTTGGCGGTCTCTGAATCAGTAGGTACCTTAGGATTACGGCTCGATGGAAAAACAAATTCACGATGGCCACTAATCGGTTTTATCGCCTCAAGGATTGCCAAAGTTTGAGCAGTTAGAGGAACTACATGTTCACGGTTCATCTTCATACGCTCTTTCGGGATGATCCACAGCTGATTTTCTATATCAATCTCTTCCCAGCGAGCACCAGAGGCTTCATTAGGCCGAACCATGGTGTGCAGCTGCCATTCAATTAAAAAGCGCGTCACATGCTGTATATTGGCTGTAGCAACCGTGCGAATAAGCTCATGCATTTCATGCGGTTGTAACGCTTTCATGTGCACGACTTTGTGTTTCTTAAATACATCGCGAATACCAGACAATGGATTGGCATGGATCACCCCGCTATTTACGGCGTAGTTCATGATCTCATTCATTAACTGAGCAGTACGTTTAACGGTTTCTAGTAAGCCTTGATTTTCAATAGGACGTAAAGCAGCGATAGCAATAGGCGCCGTGATCTTACTCACCGGAATGGTACCAAGCTTTGGAAAGGCATAGAGTTCGAGCTTGCGCCAGTTCCCATTCAGCGTCTTCTCCTTAATCTGGCCTTCTTTAGTCACCTTCCATTGCTCCGCGACAAACTTGAATGTCGCATTTTGCTCAGTAATCGCTTTGGCTTTCTGCTCTGCTTTAGCAAGTTGGGGATCAATACCATCAGCCAATAGTTTTCTTGCTTCGAGAGCTTTATCTCGAGCCTCTGCGAGAGACATATCAGGATAGGTACCAAAAGAGAGATAGGTTATTTTGTCTTGACCAGGTCGCTTATAGCGAAACTGCCAAGATCGAGAATTGCTAGGACGCACACAAAAGTAGAGATTACCGCCATCAGATAGTCGATAAAGCTTATCTTTGGGTTTTGCCGTTTGGACTTGCCTTGCCGTTAGGTTATTCGCCATTTCGATCCCTCAAGTAATACCTGTTCTCAGCACGCACACCGAAAAAACTAGGTATTACTTATGGCTAGTAACTTATTAATTTACATATAGTTACTGCTTATGCTGGTGGAGATAAAGATAAGAAAGTAATACCTAATGTGGTGCTCTAAAGTAATACTAGCATCAGATTGGGAGACTGGGTATTACTTTAGGTATTACGAAAAACAAACGCTTTTGTGGAACATTATGGAACGTTACAAGATGGTAACTGATTGATTTTGATGATCTTCAGATAAGAAAAAAGACGTCCTGAGACGTCTTTAAACTTGAATGTGGCGGTGAGTGAGAGATTCGAACTCTCGATACGTTGCCGTATACACACTTTCCAGGCGTGCTCCTTCAGCCACTCGGACAACTCACCGTATTGTTTGTTAACGCTGTTGGCTAACGAGGCGCTAATTTAATGATTATCCTCGATGGGGTCAAGTGCAAATCGGGAAAAAAGCGCTCTTTTTTAATTGTTTGCTTACTTTGTGATTAATTCGATCAAATGATCGACAAATCAGATGCTTTGGTAGTAACCCGGCACTCGGAACCAGCGGCGACATAAGTCTAGGAAGTAGCCGTAAAGTACACCCATTCCACATGATACTAGCGCATTACTCGATACAGCGGTGATGATTTGGTCAGTCGACGCACCTACCGTAAATAGAATCGCAGCGTATACCGGCGATTGGAACGCAACGTAAGCAATTAGGTCTGAGATAGCCTTCATGGTGCCCGAACCGGATACTTTCGCGCCCTGTCTTAGTGCCCAATCACGGAATACGCCATATGGCCATGCAATCGCGATATTGACCGGGATCGACAGTAAACGTGATGCCAATGACTGTTCGAACGTCATACCAGATACTAATACTTCGATTAGCATGCCAGTAACGAAACAGAAGACGACCATAGCAAAAGTGTCTGCTGCGGCGTTACGAATACAAAAAGGAGCTTTAGGTTTCAATTCAGGAATCTCACGGAATAATAAACTATCAAAAAATGCTTTTGGCAATTCATATTACTAGATATCTTTTACTATCTAGATTTCGTCGCTATTAGAACACCAAATCATCAGTTTTACATACCGTATTTGAAGTCACATGGTAAATTCATCACCAATTTTGAACTTCAAACTAGATAAACTCGCTATTTGTTGTAATTTCATTACATTTATTGACTATAGCACCAATATTCAGTGAGTTAGTGGCACGTTATGTACAATAGTTACAGCTCTAAACAATTTTGTATTCGCGACTAACTAAGGTTTAGTTAGCTTTATAGGAGTGAACGAGTTGAAGTCAGTATTTTCTGGGATTTTGTGTCGTTATGGAAAACGTCGGAGGGCGCAGCGACAATGAAGTTAGTGTCACTGCGAATGGTTCACGTTAACGCAAAGGCTCTACATTAGAGTTGCGTTTGCTTGAAAACTGGAAGGGCTTTATGCACTTCAAACCGCTTAATGATATTGATAGGTTGGTTTTTTACTGAGGTGTACCAGGGATCTAGATGGTAACCATCGGCTTCGGGATTGTTTCACAGTTCGATTTTATCAACGGTTCCGTCACTCGTTCGGTTATAGAACAAGCTGGTGAGCTTAACATTGTGATCTACCGAATACGGGTCGGGCCAAATACCACCACTCGCCGCAAGTTTAAATACCGGATACAGCGCTAGCGCGACGACATTTTTCTTTTTGAGAGACGCCTTGATGACCATTACTAGAGAAGCGATTCTTTCTTCTTGTTCGACTCAGATAATTTCGTCTATTTTATTCGTCTATAGCTTGTTACTATTAAGCATCATTTTCGCCTTTACGGTAAAGCATTTTGACATTAAAAGACATACTTTCCCTTCCAGAGCTAAAAGGTAAACTACTCAACGAAGCGCAAACACAAGGCTTTGTCACTTCTATGGCCGCTGCGCCGCACACCTTGCCACCAGAAGAGTGGCTACCGTTTTTGTGGGGTGGTGAGGAAGTCGCTCCGTTCACATCCGGTGAACAGTTAGAGACTTACGCACAAGCGATTATCGGGTTGTGGAATGATATCCGCCCTGCTCTTTTAGACGGCGAATGGCAATGGCCTGCAGGTTGTGAGCTTGATGAAGAAGAGATTGTGACACTGGCAACTAAAGATTTTTGCGAAGGCGTGTTACAAGGCTGGCAACTAGCCAGAGATGATTGGGAAACCATCATGCCAGAGCACAGCGAAGACAGCGCTCTGTTAGGTGGCGTACTGCTGTCATTGAGTATGCTTTTCGACCCAGAGACATCTATCGCAACGTTACAAGCGCAAGGTATTGAAGGTTTAGAGCAATTTGCTGAGATTTATAGTGCCATGCCAATAATGCTTTGTGGGATCACACAAAAAGGCGCGGTTCTGGCCGAACAGCAGTAATGCAAAAAGCTCCTCATGATGAGGAGCTTTTTATTATCTTTAGAAACGATAGCCCATCGACACAATCAGCTGATTCCAGTTTAGGAAGCTGTATTCCGCCATCAAATTCCACTCTTTCTCATAGCCAAAATCGTATATGGCAGCAAGTGACATGTTAGATGTTTCTTTGCTTTTTAGGTTTACGTCAAAGCGCAGTTCATCGGCAAGGTTTAGCCCCCCAACGTTTAGGTCGGTTAGGCTACCCGTTACGTTCTGTTCAATGCTCTGGTATTGATAGCCGAGTAACATTGTCAACTTGCCGTAGGGTACGTCATAACGCTGTCCGACTCGCACTGCACCGATTTTGGTTAAAATGGTGCTGTCTGTCGTGGTCGTCCAAGCATTGGTCACGGCTCCCGCTGCCGTCACGATAATAGGGTTGAATCCATCTATCACTTCAAACTGCGTTGCGAGTACCGCACCGATACCCAAGTTGTAGGCCTCATATTCGATATCGATTGGTATGGTTGCTGGTACTGGAAACGGTCTACCGTTACGTGTTGCATTTGAGAGATCGGCGCTGATCTCTTTATTTCCCTCGGTATAGCCAGCTAGGCCATACACATTTAAGAATGGAAATACCCATGCGTCGAGTCTAAGCTGAACACTCTTGTCAGAGCCTTTAATCGATACATCATCTGCTGGTACTACATAATGATTAGGCTTGTTACGACCGCCAAGCAGACCGCCTGTTGCATCAATTTTGAAGTCATCCGTCGCCACATACTCAACATCTTGAGAGTTCATATAGATGCCAACACCAACAGGAATCGGCAGTTCATAACCCAGTTCACGCGCTTGTTCTCCCCACACAGGCAAGCCGCTCCAGTGAGCTTGGTTCTTCTCTCTTTCTACTTGTTGTTTCAGTTCGTCGTTCGCTGCATATACAGTATTTAATACCATATAAGGCAGCGTGATAACGACTAAGGTTAGCAATCTAATCAAAACGGGTTACCTAAAATGCCTCAGTAAAGTTAAAGTAAAATGCCGACCCATGTTTACCCATACCCAAGTCGAGACGGATATTCATGCGCGGTTGAAGTTCATAGCGGTAACCAATGCCGTAGGATAAAATGGCATGTCCTGACAAGTCTTCAACCGTTTCACCTACTGAGCCTACGCCCGTCCACACGGTAATACCATGGTTAGACAGCGCGCCTGAGCTGCGACGGAATGTGTGTCGATATTCGGCCGTTAGTTCTGCTGCAACTTGATCACGGTATTGACCTTGGTAGTAACCTCGCATTGAGTTAGCACCACCGAGTTCAGGCATGTCGTAATATGGTGTATCGCCAAAGGCTTGTTGAAAACGTCCTAGCACCGCTAAAACTCTACCTTCTTGGAAGCTGTGGAAGGTACGATATTCCACATCCAGTTTCTGGTACTCGGCTTGACTGCCCAGTGCTTCGCTATATAGCAGCACCTCTGTACGGAACAGAGAGCCGCTCCATGGGTTAACGGCTACATCACGAGAGTCGTATTGAATGCTGCCGCCAAGGCCCCATGTAAACGGTTTGTCTTTGAATTGATTGAAGTTTTCATCCAAGATCGCCGACTCTGGTTCGGAAGTTGGACTAAAATAGTTCAGTTTGACGGATGGTCCTGCGAACCAGTTGTCAACAATCCTAAAGATCAAGTTGCCTTTGTAGTTGTTGGTATTGGCTTTGTATTGCGTTACATCACCAAATTCAAACTGCTGCGCTGCATTATAGCCGATACCCCAATAGTGTTTGCCTTGGGTACCTGCATTCCATGCACCTTGGAATTGAATATCGTCATGGTTCCAAAATAGGTCATGTCTGGCTCTTAAACCGTAGCCAATTTCAGAGTCTACATAGTTACCAATAAGAAACGCCGAAACGCTTGAACGTTGCAACTGATGTTGCTCACGATCTGTTTTGAAAGAGTACAGCCCGCCGACCGCAACAAGAACCCCTTGTTCTGGCGTGAAAGCAGGACCGCCTAAGAAGCTGAACATGGGGAGTCCGTTCACTTCTCTGTAGTATTTTTTAGCGTACTTTAGATCCGAAATCGTTTCTGAATAACGACTATCTGTGTTTTCATCTTTTAGTTTTGAGATAGCATCATCGTATTCGTCTACTCTCGCGTCTGCTTTAGTAACGTCGTGCTCGAATACCATGTCTTCTTTACTTGTTTCAAGTTGAGCATAGCTAGGAATAACGACATCTTCTTGAGCGGCCACATAAGAGGATGTAATAACTGAAACAACAAGAAGCGACAGCAAATTTACGCGCATGGATTATTATATTCCCATAATCAATGAATGAACGTTCATTCATTTTTTCTAAAAATCGCGCGCATAATAAACAGAACAAGTTTCTGTATCAAGATATTTTTCTACATCTAACTATTCATATCCCAAATATTGATGAACAACGTGAAGATAAAAACTTGAGACTAATCGTGATCCCAAGAAAAATCGTCGATCCGCTCGTCAGCAATGTAGAACAGTTTGTTGCCCGCCGAGATTGTTTGCTCGAGATCGGGATTAAGAATGATGCCATTTCCCACATCTACCGCTATGAGAGTGGCCTGATATTCGACCTTCATCCAATTAAACAAGGCTCCAACCGACGTTTGTGCCGCATCGTTCGGATAACGAACTGAGTATTGTGTCATTCCGCGAGTTGAGCTTAATAACTCTTGGTGCAGAGCACTTGATCCTGGGTCAACCGCCGCCTTTGCAAGCATTTCTGCACCCACAGCAGGAATACACTCAGAGTTTGGACAGTGTTGGTGTAACAAGTCACTCAGCGCTTCATCCTTGAAGTAAACCAGCAGATGCGCGCTGGGATTGCGGTTTGAGCAGTAAAGAGCAGCAGAAAGCGTGATGTCGTCTTCTGGGTTATCAATAAGGATACAGCTGGCAGTTTCGATATTGGTTTTTTCCATTTCTCGACCATCGGTATAGCTGTTTACTTTTACAAAGGCAATCTCACCTGGCAGCGGGTTTTCGATATCCGAACGGCTACACAATACAATAGGTCTGCGGCCTGTTTCTTCATGTTGCAGCATACGAATAAGATGAATGGTACGTTGACCATTCCAACCCAACATTAGAATATGATTTTCCACTGTTACTTTCCTTTTACCGAGTTGTCCAGAACGCCAAGAATCGAGCCCAAGTGCAGCTAGGCGGCCAAGCAAGGCTGCAAATAACATCAATCCACCAGGAATAACAAATAAGATGGCTACCCATCGACCGGCTTCTGTTGTTGGGGATAGATCGCCATACCCCACTGTTGAAGCGGTAACGACGATAAAATAGATAAATTGAGAAATTGGAACCGTCAGATCCGTTTCGCCGCTGGCTTTAAGTAACAGCCACGACAATACAGCATAGAGTACTATGGCGACTGCTAAGCTTTTAAACCTCAGTTCAAACAGGTGAGAATGAAACCATTTTCTAAGTTGCAACCAAATCGCCACAGACTTCCCTACTCATAGACGGATTATCTGTTAAGCATATATGAAAATCGCCGACTGCATATATGAAAAAACCAGTCCGAAGACTGGTTTTTGAGAACAGCGTTAACTTTCGCGGTTACGCATTGCCTTTCACTTTAATCTGCAGTTGCTCGGCAAAGTCCAACATACGGTTCAACGGAATTAACGATTTAACGCGCAGCTCGTCATCTACAAAGATCTCGTGCTCTTCACCGCCGTCTTTTAGGGCTTTCTCAATAGCTCGTAGGCCATTCATCGCCATCCAAGGACAGTGTGCACAGCTGCGACATGTTGCGCCAGCGCCTGCTGTTGGTGCTTCGATCAGCTCTTTCTCTGGCACCATTTGCTGCATTTTGAAGAAGATACCTTTGTCGGTTGCGACAATCATCTGCTTATGCGGTAGCTCTTTTGCCGCTTTGATTAGCTGGCTGGTAGAACCAACAGAATCCGCCAGTTCAACTACGCTAGCCGGAGACTCCGGGTGTACCAGAATCGCGGCATCTGGATAGACCGACTTCATGTCTTTCAGTGCTTTGGCTGAGAACTCGTCATGTACGATACACTCACCTTGCCACAACAACATATCAGCACCAGTTTGGTTGGCGATGTAAGAGCCAAGGTGGCGGTCTGGTCCCCAAATAATTGGCTTGTCTTCGGCGTCTAGGTGCTCAACGATTTCAAGGGCGATACTTGATGTTACAACCCAGTCTGCGCGTGCTTTTACCGCGGCTGACGTGTTGGCGTAAACTACCACGGTGTGGTCGGGATGCGCATCGCAAAATTCCGTAAACTTGTCCGCAGGACAGCCAAGGTCTAGAGAGCACTCCGCTTCTAGCGTTGGCATCAGAATGCGTTTTTCTGGCGTTAGGATTTTTGCTGATTCGCCCATAAAGCGAACGCCAGCAATGATCAACGTCGACGCATCATGGCGGTTACCGAACTTCGCCATTTCAAGAGAGTCACCCACGAAACCACCTGTTTCTTCGGCCAGTGCCTGGATTTCAGGATCGGTGTAATAGTGAGCAATCAAAACCGCGTCTTTTTGTTTTAATAGCGTTTTGATGTTTGCAATGTATTGCTGCTTCTCGTCATCACTTAGAGGAACAGGCTTAGGGGGAAACGGATATACCGTATCAATAGTGTCTAAGATGTGGCTCATAGCGCATGCTCTATGCTACTTCCAAATAGTCCGAGCATTGTACACGGATATTACTACAAGGACAAAGGCAGGCCTGAGGTAATCGAGTAAAGTTGGATAGAAAGTGGCTGCATCAGGCCAAAAGTGTGATGGATTATACGAGATTAGTTTAGGTAAATACCGCGCTTTGACATCATCAACCTAACCGCTGCGTCATCCTCGTGAAAACGAGGATCTCCGACAGCGCGTCGGGTAATAAAAGTAGTCGAAGAATTACAGCAAAACACGCTACAACGCGCTTTGGGAGATTCCCTTTTTCAAGGGAATGACGGACTATTTTGGGTCAATACAGCGCTTTGCCATCGCCAACCGAAACGCTGCGTCATCCTCGTAAAAACGAGGATCTCCTCCTGCGCGTTGAGTAATAAAAGTAGTCGAACAATTCACAGCAAAACACGCTACAACGCGCTTTGGGAGATTCCCTTTTTCAAGGGAATGACGGACTATTTTGGGTCAATACAGCGCTTTGCCATCACCAACCGAAACGCTGCGTCATCCTCGTGAAAACGAGGATCTCCTCCAGCGCGTTGAGTAATAAAAGTAGTCGAACAATTCCCAGCAAAACACGCTACAACGCGCTTTGGGAGATTCCCTTTTTCAAGGGAATGACGGATTATTTTAGGTAATTACAGCGCTTTGAGAAATCCATTTCTCAATGGCAATGACGGACTATTTTAGGTCAATATCGCGCTTTGCCATCGTCAACCTAACCGATGCGTCATCCTCGTGAAAACGAGGATCTCCTCCAGCGCGCTGGGTAATAAAAGTATCCGAACAATTCACAGCAAAACACGCTACAACGCGCTTTGGGAGATTCCCTTTTTCAAGGGAATGACGGACTATTTTAGGTCAATACAGCGCTTTGCCATCATCAACCTGACCGATGCGTCATCCTCGTGAAAACGAGGATCTCCTCCAGCACGTCGGGTAATAAAAGTAGTCGAACAATTCACAGCAAAACACGCTACAACGCGCTTTGGGAGATTCCCTTTTTCAAGGGAATGACGGACTATTTTAGGTCAATACAGCGCTTTGCCATCATCAACCTGACCGATGCGTCATCCTCGTGAAAACGAGGATCTCCTCCAGCGCGTTGGGTAATAAAAGTAGTCGAAGAATTCACAGCAAAACACGCTACAACGCGCTTTGAGAGATTTCCTTTTTCAAGGGAATGACGGACTATTTTGGGTCAATACAGCGCTTTGCCATCATCAACCTAACCGCTGCGTTATCCTCGTGAAAACGAGGATCTCCTCCAGCGCGTTGAGTAATAAAAGTAGTCGAACAATTCACAGCAAAACACGCTACAACGCGCTTTGGGAGATTCCCTTTTTCAAGGGAATGAAGGACTATTATAGGTAAATACAGTACTTTGAGAAATCCATTTATCAATGGTAATGACGGACTCTTTTAGGTCAATACAGCGCTTTGCCATCGCCACCCCAAACGATGCGTCATCCTCGTGAAAACGAGGATCTCCTCCTGCGCGTTGAGTAATAAAAGTAGTCGAACAATTCACAGCAAAACACGCTACAACGCGCTTTGGGAGATTCCCTTTTTCAAGGGAATGACGGATTATTTTAGGTAATTACAGCGCTTTGAGAAATCCATTTATCAATGGGAATGACGGACTATTTTAGGTCAATATCGCGCTTTGCCATCGTCAACCTAACCGATGCGTCATCCTCGTGAAAACGAGGATCTCCTCCAGCGCGCTGGGTAATAAAAGTATCCGAACAATTCCCAGCAAAACACGCTACAACGCGCTTTGGGAGATTCCCTTTTGCAAGGGAATGAAGGACTATTATAGGTAAATACAGTACTTTGAGAAATCCATTTATCAATGGTAATGACGGACTCTTTTAGGTCAATACAGCGCTTTGCCATCGCCACCCCAAACGATGCGTCATCCTCGTGAAAACGAGGATCTCCTCCTGCGCGTTGAGTAATAAAAGTAGTCGAACAATTCACAGCAAAACACGCTACAACGCGCTTT
>NZ_OANU01000081.1 GCF_900089835.1 Vibrio thalassae
TATTGCTGTTCAATGCCTGAGCCGGTGGCGTTCATCGCCGCTGGCGCAATCGCAAACACATCATCGGCATTAGCAGAATCTAAGAAAGTACTGGCAATCAGTGCATTGGCGCTGTTAATGCCTGTTACGCTCAGATCCGTTGCCGCGACTTTTGCCGCAATATCCGTCAATGGTGACACGGTCACGCTATCTCGGCGCGCAATCTCTGGCAACACTGTGGTGAGCGTGCCGTTATTGAGTGAAATACCCGTTGCTTCATCAATGTAGACACCGCCAGTAATTTCCATCATCACCGGAAGCGCAGTCGGCACAATCGCCATGCTGAAGGCACCGTTGGCATCGGTAGTGCCTTCTGTATGAGTAATATCGGCACCTTTCACGCCTGATTCAATCGCAAACACACGCACTGTTGCGCCGCTGATGTTGTTCGCCACCACTTGCCCTGTCACTGCCCATTGTGGATCGAGCGCAAAGGCATCAGCGTCATCGATCAGGGTTTGTAATTTGACAAGATCGCTGACGTCTGACGCCTCGCTTTCTACAATGAAATCTTGGTAGAAAGACAGGTTATTCGTGTCAACGCTCAAGCCTGCAATCCCTTGTAGCATGGCGATGGTCAAGGCATCAGCATTATCACTTGCGGCATATTGGCTGATCGTGTCAATTTGAGATTGACTGGCGTTGGCACTGGTGATCAAGGTTTGCAATTTAGCACTGGTGTCGACATTGCTGCCAACCTCTGCGGCAATCAAGGTCTGGTAATAAATGTGGTTATTCGCATTTAGTCCAGTTAATCCTATTACCTTGTCTAAATCCGTAAAGCTTAAACCCGTGGCATAACTGTTGTCGGCATAAGCCATAATTTGCG
>NZ_OANU01000084.1 GCF_900089835.1 Vibrio thalassae
TAGCCGAAAGGCATCTAATAATAAGGATAATGGCCGTCATCAACAAGAGAAGGAGAAACAGCCACTAAGAACCAACATTAGCCAGTTAACCCATTGATAAGGCGGAACTCTCCACCTTACAATACCTGCGCTCGCCTTGAGAAAAGCATCAAGGCCGCCACCCTTCTAGAGCAGATCGCACAATTTACTTATATAGAGGCTCGGGCTTGTCCAACACTCGGGATTTAACGTTGGCTGCGCAACGCTTAATCCTTATTTGTTATGTGATTTCATTTTGTATACCACCACTCATCGTTTTTGAGCCAAAGTCAGCGCTTGGGACAAACTCTTTGTAGTCCCCCAACACCTTCTTGATTCTAGACTTTTCATGGTTTGTATTTTTCTTGGAATACAACCAAAACTGATATGACTTTGCGTAAGCAGAGAATCGAGGCAATAAGGAATAGACAATGAAAAATACTTTGCGCTTACTTGCATGCTCTATAGAAGTGAGTCGATCATAGTACTCATGAAGGATATCCACCTTTTCACCCTCACTTAGTTTAAAAAACGCATGCATATTTTTGAGTTTGTTTTTTACAAATTCATTAAGCTCTTGTCGTTCCAAATCGCTAGATTCGAGATACAGAAGCATTTCATAACTACTTGATAAGTAGATATCGTCATAGCCTAACAACAACATGTAGTCTTTAGGTAAATGGTTAGCTTCTGGGGAAGGTGCTTTCAATATATCAAACTCGTCAGCTAAGAACATTTTTGTGAGTAGTTCATTGTCCCCTTCCAAAATTCTCTCAATAGCCTTGTTGAACGAAGCCGCTGCGCGGCAGAGTAAAGCACATAAACGCCATACTTCTGATACCCCATCACCCGATGGGATAGACAGGAGTAAATACCATGACACCCAATGAACTCAATCGCTATCATTCTCTTTATGAACAACACCTTACCAATCTTAAGCTGCAAGGTAAACGACCTGCTACCATTGATGCCTATTCCCGTGCCGTTCGTC
>NZ_OANU01000057.1 GCF_900089835.1 Vibrio thalassae
CAGAAAAGCGTGGTTGTTCGCAGACACTAGGCAAGGGGCAAAGGCGAGTGCAGTGTGTTATAGCTTGGTGGAAACAGCAAAACTGAATGGTCTAGAGCCATACCAATACTTACACACCCTTCTTACTGAGTTGCCATACGCAGAAAGCGTCGAGCAAATCGAAGCGCTTCTACCCTGGAACATCAAAAACGATTAAATCGTCACTATTATCCGCTCACGACCTGCTGAGTATTGAGCGGATACATACTAAGTACACTAATATTACTAATCCCCCTCCCTTCTTTGCAGAGCCGCTCATATAGATCTAGTTAAGCATCTACTAAGAGTCAAAGAAAAACCAGAATATTACAAACAAAAACAATAACTTAAATTTAAAATGAAAATTTAAGAGACCTACTATCCCGAACCAAGACCCTTTACAACCCTCAAATAGTAAAGTTTTATTTGTATTATCAAATTATTTGAACTTATCCACAATTTAACAAAGCCGACGCGATTCAGACCACATTCCAGAAGCGAATCGGTTTTCTCGCCCTCTTTTGTGTGGCTAACCTTCCCTCATACTCAAATACCCTACAAAAGAGATACTTATGAAAAAGTCACCAATTGCATTTATTTTAGGTTCATTACTATTCGCAGGCGCGACAACTAGCCACGCAAGCACAGAACAAATTACCCAACCGACAGCAGTTATGGTTGATCAAGGTGTTGCTGTTGCTTCTGCACAAGAAGTGCTGGAGCTACGCGAGAGCATCAAC
Organism: Vibrio thalassae; assembly: GCF_900089835.1. Classification (GTDB taxonomy): domain Bacteria; phylum Pseudomonadota; class Gammaproteobacteria; order Enterobacterales; family Vibrionaceae; genus Vibrio; species Vibrio thalassae. Next base: position 759 of record NZ_OANU01000057.1, read on the forward strand.
AACGCGCAAGATGGCGACGTAATTAGCATCAAACCAGGTCGTTATGCTGATTTAGGTCGTGTGACTTTATCAGCGAACAACGTCAAGATTGTCGCTCAAGAGCCTGGAACCGCTATTTTTAACGGTTCTACTCAGTTCTTGGTTAAGGGTGACAACAACCTCATTGAGAGCTTGGTCTTCACTGATGGCGGCGCAACACTAAGCACTGAAAGTCATGATGCAAACATCATGGGCGTATTTGGTATCTTTGGTAAAAACAATACGTTAAACAACTCTGTCATCTACAAGTTCAACGACTACGAATACGTAGCGGATGAGAACGGGAAATACCCTAACATCCGTTGGATCACGGTTGGCGGTGAAAACAACAAGATTACCAACAATACCTTTGAAGGTAAGTACAAGCGTGGCGCGATGCTTGTTGTGGCAACATCAGACAAGTTAGAGAAAACCCTAATCGAAGGTAACATCTTTAAAGACCTTACGGCTTTAGATATGGAGCTCATCGAAAACTCTACCCCGAAAATGGTGAGAACAAACCGTAACGACAGACAAGCGATCCGCGTGGGTGACAGCCACAACTCTCTGTTTGACTCACAAAGTATTGTCCGCAATAACTACTTCGACAATATCAGTGGTTATGTCGGTAAAAACGGGTCTGGCGAGATCGAGCTTGTCTCAGTGAAAGCGAGCGGTATCACTTTTGATGGCAACACAATCAAAAACAGTACTTCGATGATTTCTCTTCGACACGGCCATAATAATGTTGTGACAAACAACGTAATCTTACCGGGTAACACGGCTAATTCAGGTGGTATCCGCATCTATGATGAGAACCACGTGATTGAAAACAACTATATCGAAGGCACATTAGGTAAAGGTACTTACCGTGGCGCTCTTGTGCTGAACACTGGCATCATCGATGTAGCGAATGGCGAAGTGCTAAGTAAAGATTCAACGGATGGTAAAACACTACAAAAGCAGTGGACACCAAAAGACGTTGTGGTTAAGAACAACACGCTAGTAAACAATACACAAGGCATCTTTGCGAGTAATGCAATTCACCGTGTGAGTTTAAGCAACGATGAACGTGTTGAAACAATCTTCCCTGCTGTTGATACGTTATTTGAAAACAACCTATCTATCGCGACTGAAGATGGTACGAACGCCTTCCGACAGTTTGATGGTGAAAAATTCCAAATGGTTGGTTCAACTATCGTTATCAACTAATCGATTTCATCTATTATCTTTGGTTCGTTCAGCAACCTATTCGCTGAACGAACCTAATTCTTGTCCCCTGTTACCTTTCCTTATAATCAGTCAATCGCACAACTAGACGCCCGCAGATACGCAAACGTTTGCTCAACCAGCCACCTCAAAGTAACTCCGAATTAATTCTTTTAGTAAAAACTCACTATTTCCACTGCCGTTCTGCGCGTTTTATAGCTAGAATACGCGCAACCCACTCCCCCATCCTACGGATAAGGAATGCCATGAGCAGCCAAAACGTACTGTCTAACGAAGTCGTGATCGTAAGCAACTCTTCTGATAACCCTTTTGCCATTGATGTCGCTTACGCTATGGGACAACACGAAGATATCTCTGATGTCATCAGCATGAAGCACTTCATGAACACCGAATTTTGCCCACGTTTTATCTCTGATGAAGACGATATGGACAATATCGGTAACAGCTTAGAAGGCAAAACGGTTGTGATCGTCAGTACTGGTAACCTCGTTACTAGTCGACAAGAGCTGGCCATGCACAACTTCATCATTGCTCGCGCAGCAAAAGAGAATGGTGCAAACCGTGTAGTTTTAGTCGAACCTGATCTGTTTTTCTCTGCTCAAGACCGTGGCCCTCGCCCAGAACTGGGTGATGCGGATACTGACCGCTCTGTCTCTGATATTAAGAAATTCGATGGTCAGCCTTTCACCGCTAAGCTCTACGCACAGATGCTTAAACTGTCAGGCGTGGATGATGTGATTACCGTTCACAACCACTCTATCTCTGTGCAGAAGATGTTTAGCGATGTATTTGAAGGTCGTTTCTACAACCTTATTCCTTATGAGATTTACGCGCACTATCTATTAAATTCAAATATCTTGAGCTTCGGTGAGGAAGGCGAAGGTCTTGTGTTGTGTGCTCCAGACAAAGGCGCGCGCGATTTTGTCAAAGAGATGTACAACACTTTAGGCTTAACCAAAGCCAAGTTCATCATGCTAGACAAAGAACGTACCGCTGAGCGCAAAGTTGAAATCACGCTACATAAAGAGAGCGAAGATACGTTTGAAGGGCTCGATAACCCTAGTATCGTTTTGTTTGACGACATGGTACGTACCGGCTCTACTGTCGTTAAATCTTGTCAGTTCTTACAGAAGTTGAAGCCAGCGAACATGGTATTTACTGTTTCGCACTTCTACGCAAGCTCTGAAGGTCGTGAGCGCATGTCAAACCCTGCGCTGGGCGAAATTCTAACGCTGAACACGATGCCAACCATCCTTAACCGTGATGAGCAAGGTCGTCTGCGTAAGAAGATGGTGGTACTAAAAATCGAGAAATTCTTGGCTCAAGAGCTTTGTAAAATTCTTGATATTCCTCAACGTTCAGTCGAGGAAAACCCATACAAGATCGACATGTCTTCAAAGAACCCACGCTTCCAACGCAAGATTTGGTTCTCTGATCAACTCTCTGAGTTACAGTAACCAACACTTGATTCAGCTTCTACAAAGCCTGCTTAAACGCAGGCTTTTGTTATTTTTAGCGTCTGATTTTAAGGGCTCCTCCTTGCCTTAGTTAATCGTCCATCATAAAACAGGCACCGTGAAATAATTGTGACTGAAGGTTCGTTTCTAAAATCAACAATTTTCTGACCACAGAGACAATAAATCATGGTGTGACTTGGCAATATTCTCTATCATTCACAGTGGTTATTATCAAACATGGATTCTTACGTGCAACGCTATCAGACCGAAGCTAAAAATCTTATCAAACTCGCCTCCCCTGTTCTTATCGCTTCGATAGCTCAAACAGGAATGGGATTCGTTGACACCATCATGGCTGGTGGCGTCAGTGCTGTTGACATGGCGGCGGTCTCTATCGCAGCCAGTGTTTGGCTTCCTTCTATTCTTTTTGGTATCGGTCTGTTAATGGCCTTGGTACCCGTTGTTGCACAACTCAATGGCGCTGGAAAGCAAAAGCAGATCCCTTATGAGATCCATCAAGGATTCATCATGGCTCTGCTTATTAGTGTTCCAATTATCATGGTCCTATTGCAAATAGAAACCATACTCGATCTAATGAATGTCGAAACCATCATGGCAGAAAAAACCGTAGGCTACATTTACGCAGTTATTTTTGCGGTGCCTGCTTTTCTGTTGTTCCAAGCACTACGTAGTTACACTGACGGAATGTCGCTGACCAAGCCCGCGATGGTTATTGGTTTTATTGGCTTGCTGATCAATATCCCACTTAACTGGATCTTTGTTTACGGGAAATTCGGTGCACCAACGTTAGGCGGTGTTGGATGTGGCGTTGCGACCACAATCGTCTATTGGCTCATGTTCTTTATGATGCTATTTTATGCCATCACTACTGACCGACTCAAGCACATTGAACTTTTTAAAACATGGCATAAACCAGAGCGAAAAGCACAGGTTCGCTTGGTTAAACTTGGCTTTCCTATCGCTGCTGCAATTTTTTTTGAAGTATCACTCTTTGCCGTTGTTTCATTGCTTGTCGCGCCACTTGGCTCACTTGTCGTGGCATCGCATCAAGTGGCAATGAACTTTTCATCTTTAGTCTTCATGATCCCAATGAGTATCGGTGCAGCAGTCAGTATCCGCGTTGGACATAAACTGGGTGAGACTGATACAGCTGGAGCCGTCATTGCATGTCGTGTCGGCCTCGGAGTGGGTCTTGGGACCGCTATTTTCACCGCAATCTGTACGTTAATCTTTAAGCAACAAATCGTTCACCTTTATACCGACAATGTAGAAGTAGTAGCGCTAGCAATGCACCTGTTGATTTTTGCAGCCATCTATCAATGTACAGACGCAATCCAAGTTGTTGCAGCGGGCGCATTACGTGGCTATAAAGACATGAAAGCCATTTTTAATCGTACATTTATCGCCTATTGGCTAATTGGATTACCATTAGGCTACGTTCTCGGAATGACCGATTTAATTATCGAGCCAATGGGAATTGTTGGTTTCTGGATTGGCTTTATTGCTGGTCTATCAAGTGCCGCTATCATGCTCACTATCCGACTGCTATGGATGCACCGTCAAAACGATGAGTTACAACTCGAATACGCGAGCCGCTAGCTTTAGAGCATCGATAAGTTTATTAAGGGTGCTCAAAGATAGACTATGCTTACGTAATACCTAGATACGTAGTTTAACGCGCAGAAAACTTTGAAAGCACTAACAACACCTCCATCAGCAAAAGCAGTCATGGCGCTTGTTTTTTTCTTAAGCGCCTTGTCTGGATGTATTGAGCAGAAAGGAGCTGAGAGCCGTTTCGAAGACTATTTGTCGAGAATTGCCTCGGTTCAAAACAGCGACGCGTTACCTCACCCTGAAAACACTTTAATCACCCTTCCGAGCCAACGCGATATTACTATCGATATTCCACGCACTACGCTGGGCATCGTCGATAGCTATCAGCTTAGAAAATGCCATCTTTTTGAGCTGATAGCTGAACGTAATTCTGTTTTAGGTAAAGTCCAAGACCAGTTTCGTGATTTTGACTATCAGATAACATTAATCGACGGTATAGAGCGATGCTTGTTATCAGATAAAATAGAACAAAGTGTGAAAGCCCAGCTTGAAGACATTCTGGCCACTAAATACCGTTATCTTCCCAGCTACTTTTCAAATCTTATCTTTACCAGTAATGCGATGCGCGCTCAGCTATCCGGTAATCAGTGGTTAGATGAAGGGATAAGTAGTCAAGCGGCTCAATTACATTCTGCGTTAAATACATTCAATAGTATTGCCGCTTACATTCTCACACAAACCGAAGGAAGCCATACCTTAACCTTACCTCCGTCGATTACACCGTACCAAGAAACATTAGAGAAAACGAAACTTATCGGAAATCTCGCCTATTCTCTTCAAGCGAGTACACAGTGGCTGACGGTAGCCACTCAACAATTGCAGAAGTACGATAATAAAATTTTATGTGGGGCTAACAGAGATACTACCCGCTTTAACTATTTGGTTAATGTCTTCAACAACCTATTCATCACCGATATTCAGCCTTACCTCTCGTTTCTCAGCAGTGAATATCAAGCCATCTCTCGCGAGGTGGTGTTTATCAAGCACGTTTTGGACAAGGTCCAGCAAGATAAGGTGTCGGTTTATCGACTCGACCGCATTTATGATGAATTCAAAGCGGCAAATCAGCAGCATGTATTCTATTGGAAGTCGTTGTTTAAGCGCTGTGGTAAAACTCTGACGGAGATAAGGCAACCGTAATGGCTACTCTGGATCGCGAATTCGGAAAAATCGAGCAAAGCGTGGCAATCCATTGACTGTCCATCCGTTGTGCTTAAAAGTAATCACGGTTCCGATTTTAGGAGGATTAGTACGTTCTATATCGCTAAATCCGCTACCGACATAAAACCGTGCGCCGTCACTGAGTTCGATAAGTAATGCGCCCATCTTTCCTTGATACTTGCCTTTCCCCTCTTTGTAGCCAACCACCAGGCCTTCCATATCTTGTACGGTTTTGACTTTAACAAGTGAATGGTTTCTGCCCGGATGATAGACCTCATGTTTCAGTTTAAGCATCAGCCCTTCAGCCTTGTTCGCTGTTATCCATTCTAAATAGTCATCGAGTTCTTTATGGCTTAAAACCGTACGCTGCTCTACACATTGAATATGTCTCATAGCAACAGTTTGACAGTAACGTTTAAGAAATTCATAACGTTGTTCAAATGTTCCTAAATGCCCAGGCGCGTCAAACAATTTAAAACGGATTTTTTGCCAAGCTTCATTATCAGGGATAAGGTCAAGTACTGTATTTTGGACTTTTGAGAACTGCTGTCTTCCCGCCCATAACTCTCCTTCGACCATGATGGAGGGGAGCGAATGTATAAACCAATCTGGAGCGTTAATTACGCGTCCCGAGCGCGTCACTAACTGTTCTCCTGTCCAAATAGCACGAATACCGTCCAACTTCTCACTAACATAGTACTCGTTCATATTCAGGCTTTGGTCGTAATTGATGGCGTTCACAACGCTAGGTTTAGTGTCCAGGTAGGCGACTCCCTCCGCAAAACCATCCGTTGATAACATCGATATTGATATAATATAGGGCCAATAATTTGCTCTGTTCATTCTACTGTTCTTTAGACGTTAAAATTAACGTTATTCTAGACAACAACAATATTTTAGTTCGATTATTGCCATGCAAAGTCGAGCTAATTTGAATGATCTAGCAGCAAGGGATATATCAATTACAATTGGGTTTGAAGTGACTCGATAGAATAGTTTCTTATCGATAAAAATATCATTGTTCCGCGCAGAAATACGCCTCACCAATTAACGTACTACTGTAAGTACCTTTACTACTAGACATACCAAACGAATTTTTGTCCGCATAAGCGTACAGACCATCGTTACTATTATCTACACTCTTTTGTAGTACAACGACATTCGCTCCTAGTTTATGTGCCTCGTTTTTCAGCTGGTTTCTAGCACCAACCAGAATGTTTCTGTCACTTGTAAAGTCGGCGGTAAACCAATTACCTTGCGTTCCATCGACTTCACCTAAGTACAAGCAATTTGCAGGTGCAGAATCGACAATTCTGACCGATTTAGCATCTTGGTTAATGGGCTTAGCAGAGCAACCAACCATTAAAGTAATGGCTAGTAATAATGTGGAGTTTTTCATTTATTCACCAATCTAAAGATACGATTCTTATGAAGCCCGCATATTACAATCAGATTGATAGATCATAGAATCAGAGTGTGAATCAGGGCGAGATCTCACATAGTTTGTAGGGTTTAATTGATTAAATGCCAAACAACACGGTCAATTTGCGTTCACCTGCATCAAGGAATTAAATGTTCTTTATTTTCGATTGAACTAATCCTGATTTTGTTGATCAGATCATTATCTATGTACTACTCAACCTACAAAATGACACTTTTTGAACGCCTTAATCGCATACCCGATCCACGT
>NZ_OANU01000087.1 GCF_900089835.1 Vibrio thalassae
TTCCCAGAGGGAGTAATACAGGCTTACCGTGTTCCGTATGTCGCGCAATGTCAGTGTAGATGCCCGCTATAGTGCGGAGAGTTCAATGATCACGAAAGAGCATGGGGCAATCTCTTTCCGACTCTCATGCCTTTTGGCCACAGCGTATTAACCACTTCCGCTGTTTCATAACATAACGCACCTTGGACGGATTCACATATGTTCATCATGATGACTACCTAGCACTCACCCGATTTTGTGGTTATCAGGAGGATCGTCCTCTCACGATTTAGATCCCGATTGGCAAATGCCAACCTTCGTTACATTGTCAGAGCCGCTACTTTATTCAGGCTCCTAGGTTCATCTGGTGATACAGATGGTTCACTCGTTAAGCGGTGAACAGCGCTTCATACGACTTCACGTCGCACGCCCCTGAATATGTAAAAGCTGAGAAAGTAACTGGGTCAAAATAGGATTCATCCATACTGACTAAAAAAGGGTTATTAGTCAGTATGGTAGAAGTCATAAGTATTGCGTTATGACTCAACAAAGCGGAGAAGAGCCATAATTCTTTGTCTCTAACATTCGCCCCGTTCTCAGCAATGAGCACACCAGTTGCAAAAGGAGCGTCTTGGCAGCTGGCGAAAGAGTAGTCTACGGTGAGTGGCTGATGTTTCGATAAGGCGAAGGGATAGTCACCAAATAATCCTATTTTCCTTATTGATACGAAGAGTTATAAAAAATGAAAATGACACTAATCGCACTTTCACTTACTTCTTTTTTCGCAGCGCCAGCAATGGCAGCTACTCCATCTTGGAACGAGAAGAACATCTCTCAAAAAGAAGCTGTTTAAGCAGCTCAATATGTTATCGATAATATTCAGCAAGGAATGAACAGCGGCTCAGTAAGCTTTAAAGGTGACAAGCTAGTAGACAAGAACGGCAAAGTTCTTGGCACACATCATCGCAACGCTGACGGTTCTCACGTTATGCATGATGCATCGACCGGCGAAGTTGTTCGTATTGACGTAGATAACACTGGTCAAATCAGAAGCATCGATCATATGGATGGCAACGGTGACAACACTAACTATAAAGTTGTTGATAACGATATGATGCCAACTCCAATGCCATCACCAGACGAAGAAAAGCGACCTAATCGTCGTGACAATGATCAAAACAACCACGATGATGGTCGTTTCAACTCTATTGCCGACGCAGTAGTGGATCAGGTAAATGCAGGCAATAAAGTTAAGATTGGTGAGCATGAAATCAGTCGCAACAACATTGGTGAAGTTGCGAAAATTGTTAAAAATATGTCTGACGAGCAGAAAAAGCGGTATTCGAGCATATTACTAATAGTGATGTAAAAGTCGAAGAAGACGACATTAAGCCTCGTCCTGACGTAGTAACGCCAGATGCAGAGAAAAACCGCATCGAGAAAGAGCGCAACAAAGCTAAAATTGACGCTATCGTTGACGCAAGCAGTTCAGCAGCTAAAGAGCTAGATAAAATCGCTGTGGGCGCTTACAACGATGCGACAACTGCTTACAATCAACTTGACGGCCGTATCTCTAGCAACACCAAGCGCATTGACTCTCTAGAACAAGACATGCAGAAAATGGGCAACAAGATGCTAGACCTAGAAGACCGCATGGATGGTGTTGTCGCAACATCTCATGCAGTTACTAACGCTCGCCCAATGGTTCAAGATGCTGGTGAGTTTGCGATGGGTATAGGTATTGGTACCGCGGGTTCTAAACAAGCTCTTGCTCTTGGTGGTGCGTATCAATTTAATGCAAACTGGTCTTCATCAATGACTGTTAACTACGAAACAGCGGGTAAGCGTTCTAACTCTCAACTATCTGCAGGCGCTGGTGTTCAGTATCGTTTCAAATAATAATTAAGTCTTTACGAATAAGATTGCCCCGGTTTTTACACCGGGGCTTTTTTCGGCCAAACGACTTATTTCCTAGCCAAAAACTTTTGTATTGAACTATGCAGATTCGAGTTCACGTTCAACAATATTCAAGCGGTCACCATAAATTGGGCGAACGGCTTTCATCACTTCAGCTCGAGAGAGCACGCCAACCAATACGCCGTTTTCAAGCACTGGAAGTACATGTGGTTTATTCACTTTCATCGCCTTTGCTCGCTCTTCTAGAGAGAGGGTAGAGAAGCTAGTTGAAATGCCCATAGAGCTCACTGGATATAGCTGTTCTTTGTCGATGCAAAGAAACTCGGCGACATCCACCAGTTTCTCTGCTGCGTTGATGGCAACGACATCGCGGCTCATCAAGTCAACCACTTTTTGTCCTTGTTCCGGGATATAGTCCTGACACCAAAGGTCGACCATAACGTCGTGAATTGAAAAGAAACCTACCAAACGTCCTTCAATATCAGTCACTGGCGCACTTGTTAAGTTGTGGTCTAAGAGAGTATCAAGTGCGACAGAAGTAGGCATTTCAACACTAAGTGTGACAGGTTGAGTGTTCATGATGTCTTTAATGATGATGTTGTTGTTCATTTGTGTCTCCTTTACTGACGTTAGCGCAGTAGTTGTTGTGATCGCTGTGACATTTGCTGCTTTTAGTTGTGGTCTTCGGTAGATGCTCCAATTCGCTAGCCCTACCAAAACCGCGCCACCGATGATGTTTCCTAGCGTGACTGGTATTAAATTGTTAATAACAAAGTGCATTGGTGTTAGGTCGCTAAACTGTGCGGCCGTTGTTCCCGTTGCGGTCCAAAACTCGCTGCCTGCAAAGTTCTGAATTACGATGCCAAGTGGCACCATAAACATATTTGCGACGCAGTGTTCAAAGCCGCTGCTTACAAACATGGCAACAGGTAAAACCGTCATTGCTGCTTTAGTCATAGCGTTAGCCGAACTAAAGGTTAGCCATATTGCTAAACAAACCAGTAGGTTACAAAGCACACCAAGTGCAAAGGCCTGTACCCAAGTATGGTGTAGCTTGTGTTGAGCAATGTTCAGCGCATTCAAACCCCATTGACCATTGTCCATTTGGTAAAGACCGGCGGCCGACACAATCAGCAGCAAAAACATTGCGCCGATAAAGTTGCCAACGTATACCTTTCCCCAAATTGACAACATTTTGCTGAAACTAATTTGCTTATTGGCCCATGAAATGCTTGAAAGTACAGAGCTGGTAAACAGTTCACCTCCACAAATCACGATTAAAATCAGTCCCATACTAAATGCGAGTCCGCCTGCGAATCGGCTTAGTCCCCATCCTGCATCTGCACTTCCAGTCGTGACAGTGATGTAGAAAAGGAATGCAAGACCTATAAAGGCTCCAGCCATGATGGCCAGACTCATTGTCATCCCACTGGTTTTCTTCGCTTTACTTAAGGCAAACTTTTCAGCTTCTGCCATCATTTCAAGTGGCGAAAAGAGCAGATGATTGTCGGAGCTAGCTGATGCCATTAATAACCCCTTACTCTTGTTTTATTGAATGTTTCGCTCATGTCATAACTCCTTAATCAAAGTGCGAGAACAAGGCCCCTTGCCGTGTTCGAATCTAGATTAAGGGGTAGAGTACCTAGTGGTAAAATTGATAATTTTTAAAATCTAAATCAGAAATATTGATAAGTTAACCGCACAAGGTAGAATGGGGCTGTTGTCCATAACGTACTGTTTTTATGTGAGAGATTGGCGGGTTGTGAAGATTGTTGGTGGTGAAAAAATAATCACAAGAAATCCACCGTGCGGACAGCATAAGGGAAACTGATAATGTCCGGTCGACGCCTGTAAATTGATTGCGACATTAAATTTGGATTTAGTAGTGGAAGGAAAGCAGATGCGATATTCATTAAAGCAGTTAGCAGTATTCGATGCAGTTGCCGACACGGGAAGCGTCAGTCAAGCAGCAGAAAAACTGTCTTTAACCCAGTCAGCCACAAGTATGTCATTGGCGCAGTTAGAAAAAATGCTAGGACGCCCTCTGTTTGAACGTCAGGGCAAGCAAATGGCATTGTCTCATTGGGGTGTGTGGTTACGTCCAAAAGCCAAACGTTTGTTGCAAGATGCCCAGCAAATTGAAATGGGGTTTTATGAACAGCATTTGTTAAGCGGGGAGTTAAAGCTTGGTGCGAGTCAGACACCCGCGGAGCACCTAGTCCCTGATCTTATCAGTGCGATTGACAATGATTTTCCCGAAATGCGCATCACGTTAGGCGTACAAAGTACTGACTCCGTAATCGAAGGCGTGTTGGATTACAAATATGATCTTGGCATTATCGAAGGTCGCTGTGATGATAATCGTGTGCATCAAGAAGTATGGTGTCGCGATCACCTAACCGTAGTGGCGTCTGCTCATCACCCTTTCGCTAAACGAGATAAAGTGAGCCTTGCACAATTGGAACAAGCCCGCTGGGTATTGCGTGAACATGGTTCTGGTACTCGCAAAATCTTTGACAGTTCAATCCACCACCTTATTGCTGATCTAGATGTTTGGCGTGAATACGAACACGTACCAGTTCTTCGCAGTATGGTTGCGAACAGCCAATATCTTACTTGCCTTCCGTACCTAGATGTAGAACGTTTTATCGAGGCAGGTCAATTAGTTGCGCTGAATGTTCCTGAATTGGAAATGGAGCGTACTCTGTCTTTTATCTGGCGTGCTGATATGGCTGAAAACCCACTAGCTGAATGTGCAAAGCGCGAAGGATTAAGGATGATGAAAGGGCGTCCCTCAGTTCTTTAGTGACTAATATCACAAATTAAATGTATGAAATGCAATTTAAGTTTCTATGATGTGATCCGAGTCACTTAAATGTATAGGGTATTTGTTAACCTAGCATTATCATTTATTGACTAGGTTAACCTGCTATGAGCCCTTTGATCGCTATTTCTATCACTACTGGTATTCTTTCCGGCATTTGGGGATGGACAGCGATGTCATTAGGTTTGCTATCTTGGGCTGGCTTTCTGGGATGCACCAGTTATTTTGCCTCTCCGCAAGATGGTGTAAAAGGGCTAGCTCAAAGCTTACTTACCAACCTATCGGGTGTCGTTTGGGCACTGGTCATCATTTATGGCTCGTCACTGTTCAACTTAGAAATTGTCGGCTATTTGATGACGGCTGTAGTCTCATTCTTCATGTGTTTTCAAGCGAAAAGAGAGTGGCTAGGTTTCATTCCTGGCACGTTTATCGGTGCTTGTGCAACGTTTGCTGCCGATGGTAATTGGCAAATCGTTATTCCCTCTCTTATGCTGGGGGGACTATTTGGCTATTCAATGAAAGCCAGTGGGCTCTGGTTACATCAGCAACTTAGCGCGAGAGCGACACAAGAGCTTGTAAAGGACTAAATATCGAGGTTTGTACCCTATATCAGAAGAATTGATATAGGGTGTTTTCATTAAGTATTGCCATTCGCCATAGTGACGACACGTTTTAGAATCCACCTTATTAATAGAGGAATGCTGTCAGGACCTCTTTGTTCACACTCTTCTACAATCGCGAGCGCTAAGTCAGGTTTTGCGTACTTTTTCAGTACGCGAGTCACGACTTTTTTAGCTGGAATAGGGTGATCATGAGGAATTTTGATAAGCTCCCTAAAAAAGTCTTCAAAGCCGTGGGCGTAAAGATAATGTTCGATATCTCTATCGGGTAACTCGGACAAATGGTGACGAGGATGGTCACCTTTTAATTGATGCAAAACCGTGGTTGCGTATTTTTTCCCCGCGGCATCTCCATCTGTGACGACGTGCCAGTCGATACTAAATGCTTGAGCGACTTTTATCAGCGATCTTAAACCTGATTGAGCAAACTCAATAATTTGGACCCCCTCTGCTGCAAGGTTATACCCAGAAAGGTTAGCGAGTTCATTAAACAACCATACTTCGGTTTCACCTTCCACCAATAACCAACAACGAGCGAACAGGGCTCGAGAGCGATGAAAACGGATATGAAACCCAACTCGCCTTAGATCATCTTTAGTAAGATTATTGGGAGATATGCTGGTGGTGACGGTTTTATCAGATTGCCTTACCAATCTACGTATGGACTCTAAGGGCACGGCACCGAGCAAGTTGCTACTATTGGTGGTGAGAATCTTCTGCATAGGAAGCATTTGCAACAAGCTCCAAGCCCGCGATAGATGAGTTGGATGAAGTCGTCCCTCAGGGTCTTCAATAATCAATATCGGGCGTGCACAGCGTCTAAGCTCATGTGGACCTTTGGCTTGTAAATAGGCGTTAAGTAATCCCAATAACAAGAGTCTGGTTTGATGGTTTTTAGTTTCATCAATGACTTGAGATAAATTTTGCTCGTGAGAAGGACGTGTGTAAAAGACGCCGTCTCGACTGCCGCTCTTGGTTAATGTGCGAGCGTGGCTTTTGAACGAAAAGTAGTGTTCGACCAGTACTTTCATTGAGTTAAGACTGCTTTTCATTTCTCCTTTGTTAACATGGCCAGGTATCGCCATTAGGCGTCGCACAGTATTATTAATACGCTTTTCTGATCTAGAGTTATTACCGTTAGTTAGATGCTCATGATGGTGGAATTTACGGGCATCTCGAAGCCTAATAACAGGATGTAATGTCATAAGCTCCTGAGCTAATTTTTCAGAATGATGCAGAGGCAATGGTACACCTTCTAAATCAAGAAAAGCATAGTGCTGAGTCACCTCATAACCTTCCAATGTCGCACTGATTCGATAGTAAAAACGTTCGATTCCATTGCTGTCTTGTTGCCATATGGGTTTGAGTTTGCGATATCGACCTGAGTGAGTTTCGTTTCTTTCAGTAGCGGCGAAGGAGAGAATGATTTGTAAATGTCGTGTTTGGGGGTGCGAGGCAGCGTAATCGACGTGAAAGTCCTTCATTTCAAACTGATACAGTTCACCATCTGCGGGTAACACGACACAAAGAGCATCGAGTAATGAAGACTTACCCCAAGTATTTTCACCAATTAACGTGGTTAAGTCATTGAGCGAGAGGGAGAGTCGCTTAATGCCGCGAAAACCGGATATATCAATGCGTTCTAACTTCATCCAATTCTCCTAAGGTTCTAGTGAGTATCGAGAAAAGAAAATACCAACTATCTCAACTAATTATACGAGGGATTTAACTTTTGAGCTGTAATCAAGCTCATATTAATTTCAAATATCCTTAGAGAATTTATGTGATGTATATCAAATACAGACCTGTATAATGTCCCAGATATTTAATGATCTTCATTGGAATGTCACATAAAGCGGTCTAACATCAGAGAGGAGATAACAGAGAAACGCTATGAAGAAAAACAATAAACCTCTCAAATTAACTATCGCCCACATTAACGACACACATTCATATTTTGAACCTACGTCACTTCAACTCAATATCTCTCATAACAATATCGATTATCAACCATTCGTAAGTGCTGGGGGATTTGCTCGTATCGCAAGCCGAGTCGAACAGCTTCGCACTCAAACGAGCAGTGATGGCTTTCTTTTATTGCATGCTGGGGATTGTTTTCAGGGGACATTGTATTTTTCGCTTTTTAAAGGCGAGGCAAACGCTGAACTACTCAATGAATTGAATCCCGATGCAATGGCACTTGGTAATCATGAGTTAGACATGGGCAATGAACCTGTTGGTAAGTTTGTGCGAGAAATAGACTTCCCGTTGTTGGCGGGCAACTGGAACCTATCCCAAGAAGGGAGTAAAGAATATCCATTAAACGGCCACCCTAATGTCTATCATTATGATGAGAAAGAAAAAACAGCACAGTGGATAGAAAAAAAGATAGAGAGCGAGCGTGTGGCCATCTTTGGTTTGTCGATCGACAAAATGGCAGACATCGCGAACCCAGACTGTGACACCAGCTTTGAGTCTTCTTTGCAAGTGGCACGTGCGACCATCCGAGCTATTAAACGTAGTGGCATCAATAAAATAATCATCCTGAGTCACATGGGATACGATGCAGACCTAGAACTCGCCAGTCAGTTAGAAGGGGTTGGGCTCATTATCGGCGGTCATAGTCATGTGTTACAGGGTGACTTTTCTGCATTAGGGTTAGCGAGCAAAGACCATTACGGAGTCTGTGTAAATGGCACTTATGTTGTACAAGCCGGATATCACGCAATGATGATGGGGCGTTGTGATATTGAATTCAGCTCCGAGGGTAATATCACCCAATTTATTGGGAAAAACGAACTACTGGTAGGGCGCCGGGTGTTTATGGACGTTGATGATGACGTTTCATCGATTCCTTATGAGGCGATTCGAGACAAAGTACAATCACACCCTAATGTGCAAGTCTGCCGTAAGCACCCATTAATTAAGCAGATAATGAATGAGAAATATCGGCCTAGGGTAAAAGCATTACAAGATCAGAAAGTAACGACTTTGAGTCGCACACTGCGTCACGTAAGGTTACCCGATGAGCATGGAGGGAGTGAGATAGCTCCGCTTGTCGCTATGTCATTCGTGCACACCATGCGATCGCTAGGGCATCAAGTAGATTTCGCCATACACAATGCTGGAGGCGTGAGAAACTCTTTAAACCGCGGGGCAATATCGGTGGCAGATATTGCCGGAAAGCTTTTGCCTTTTGCCGTGCCAATCGGTGTTTATCAGATTTACGGTAAGTATATTCCGCAAATTATCGAAGGCGCTATCGATAACGCAATAGGTAATGGTGTGATTGGTACGGGATCCGGAAGTTATCCTTATACCTCTCAACTCGAGTTTCATTATGACAAAGATAAGCCTAAAGGGTTACGTGTCAGTCACGTAAAAATTGCCGGTCATTCTTTGGTGTTGGATAAAATATATACAGGAAGTTCAAGTGCTTACACAATGAAAGGAAAAGAGGGCTATGATGCCATCCTTAATATGATGGGTAATGGAACCGTGACAAATTGGTCGATGGCCGATTGTTTTATCAAGCTTTTATCTGACAAGCCTAGTGTGGTTAATCGAGTAGGCCGTGACAACATAGGGTCGATTCTAAAATAGTGGAACGTATATTGCTCTTATTGAACTGATCTTGACGGCGGCAGTCTAAACCAACAGGCTGCGCCATATTCACTGGAGGAATCATGTGGAATAGAGATTGGATTGATACGCTCGTGGTATTAAGTTGGATAGGTGCATGGTCGTTACTCGTGTACTTTATACCAGGAGGGGCGATTTAACTGCACTTCATTTTAGCCAGCTCGTTTGAGCTGGCTTTCTTTTTAGTTGCTAAAAGGGTTGGCCGAGCACTGCTTAATCTCGGCCGTTCCAGACGCGCAAGCAAAGGCGTTCCGTAAACAAAATTAAGAGTCCAGCTAGATGTCGTCAAGAGAAATCGCACGTGATCCGCTATAATTGTTCATAAAAATTGGATTAGTTTTAGTATGTGCGGTCGACTTAACATTATTGTTGAACGATTTAGTCAACGGGTAGTTGAGAAGATAGCGACCAGGTTTAACAACGGAAGCGAATTGAGAAACTCGTTTCAATAGTAAACCTCAAGTGTTTCGGACTAACGAGGACATGGTAACTAGTGTCTCTTGTTTGTGTAATTGGGCAGGTGTCAATTTTACCTCGCTTGCGATTCGTCAAGAAGGCAGTAAACTTGCTCAAACTTTATAATAAAAAAGTGAATATATTATGATGCTTATCGCTTACAAACTGGTAAAGCTCGCGCTGATTACTGCTGTGTTCTTGACCATTTTCGATTTGATTGCCTATGGTGAGGTGACGTGGTTTAGTCGTTGGTTTGGTATTTAAGTGTCGAGCTAGGCAGTATAAAACTAAAAAAGCCTCATAGGTGAGGCTTTTCGTTAAAATCTGTTAGATGCTATCTATTATGCATTTGAACTGACGACGCGCTTTTCCTGTTGCATCTTGAACAGGAAATAAACATTTACGCATGCGATAAATCCATTTGTAATCACAACTGGCATAGAATCGATAGCTAAGCCGTAAGCGGTAAACAGTGCACAGCCAATAAAGTTCAACACTCGTAGTTTCACGATGTCCTTCATTGTGAGTGAGATCGCAACCATAATAGATGCCGCGTAACCTAATAACTCAACCATATTAATGTCCATAGTGTGCTCCTCTAAATCTTGCCAGTGAGTCTGGTACCTATTCTTCTCATCATGAGACTTACGAGGAAGCTCCTTGCCTCGAACGGTGTTGCTTAATTCGGGTGCACTATATCAGTCATAGTTCTGTGATGGAACCCTCACTTTTGAGTTCAGAGAGGGTTAGCGATTACGCAAACGTTTATTTGTGTAACATTGGTTGCGAAGAACGGTTTTTGTTGAGTGAAGTGTTAAAAAAAGCCCGCTTTGAAAGCGGGCTTCTAAATCAGCTAAAGCAATTATTTTTTGCCTTGTACCATCTGTTTGTCTTCTTCAGTCAGTTCGCGAATACGACGGCTGATGTCACGACGAGCTTTTGAAATCTCTGCGCTCTTGATGATGTGATCATCAACACGGTCTTCATAGTCTGCTTTCATGTTTTTGATGATGGTGACGATTTCGTCATGAGTCATTTCAGGCTTGATGTAGTCCATCAAGTTTTCTAGCAGATCTACACGTTTGCGGTTATCACGAACTTTTTTCTCGTTATCTAGAAGTTCGCGTTTTAGTTTGTTCTTGCGACGCGCTTGTGCAACGATCTCGAATACGCTACTCATAAGTCCTTTCCTAAATTATTGTCAAAATCTAGCTTGATTAAAGCACAACAAAACTCGTTATAACAGCCCTTAGATCAATACTGGCAGTCTACTGCTCATAATGTCGTCACTCGGAACAATAAACAATTGAGTTAGTAGCTTACTTAGCGCTATGATTTCGTCATCCAATGATTGTCGAACTATAGAGAACCATGCTACCTAGCTCAAAAACAGTTCCTGAATTTAAAAGTGATATCGTGGTCAACGATGAAGTGCCGCAAGTAGCCGCCTCTGAAAAATTAAAGGGCGCGTATATTAACGAGCGCACACGTTTAGAGTTCACCGAAGTAGAGCTAAATCGAAGTAAAGTAGTTATGGTTGATCATGAAGGGAATTTTATTAAGATTCCGTTTCTATCTGAACACTAGGTAAGTCTGCTACTTTTGTAAGGCTTAACAGCGAACAAAAAGGATATAACAATGAATATAGAACTTTCCTTAGTCGAGGCTCGTGTTATTGGTTGTCTCATCGAAAAAGAAGTGACAACGCCGGATCACTACCCCCTTACATTGAACAGCTTAACGACAGCATGTAATCAGAAAAGCAACCGTGACCCTGTGTTGTCTTTGTCTGAAGCAGAGGTTCAGGATGCCGCTCAAGCACTGATCTCTCGACGTTTAGTTAGTGATGAGAGCAGCTTTAATAGCCGAGTATCAAAATTTCAACATCGATTCTGTAACACTGAGTTCGGAGATCTAAAACTTAGCCCGAAAGAAAAAGCCATCGCTTGTTGTCTGTTATTGAGAGGTGCGCAAACGCCAGGAGAATTAAGAACTCGAACCAATCGTCTGTGCGAGTTTGTCGATGTCAAAGAAGTGGAAGCGGTTCTGGATGCGATGAGTAGTCGCGAGAGCGGGGCATTAGTTGTAAAACTTCCCCGAGAAGCGGGTAAGCGAGAGTCTCGTTACATGCATTTGTTCAGTGGTGAGATTGATATTGAGCAATATGCTCAAAAATCGGCTCCTGCAGGCTCAGTTGCTTCCCCAACTATTGAGCGTATCGAAGCGCTAGAGCAAGAAGTCGATTCACTAAAAGCTGAATTAGCTGAGCTTAAAGCCTTAGTCAACACTTTGATTTAATAGAGATAGGGTAGCGATATCGCTGCCCTTCATCGTTTAATGGTTGAACACTCTTATTATGGAAGAGCTAAGCACTGATACACCATGGTCTGTTTACCTAATTAGAACCGCGAAATCGACACTATATTGCGGAATAACTAATGATTTACAGCGTCGTTTAAAGCAACATCAACAAGGTAAGGGCGCTAAAGCATTGCGTGGTAAAGGCCCTCTGGAGTTGGTTTGGAGTCAAACTGAGTGCAGTAAAAGTGACGCCTTGAAAACAGAAATCGCTATTAAAAAACTCAATAAAAAGCAAAAAGAGTGTTTGGTTGAACAAGCGACTCGTTTTGAACGGAAATAACAGCCTTAAGATAACTAGCTGAATACTTAGATGCTGTATGCACTTGTTCTATAAAAGAATAATGAAAAACGACACATGAACAGATTATACTCAACATTGCTTTTCTCATTTATGCTTCTCTTTGCTTCTCCCTCTATCGCCGGTGATATACTGTCAGGATATTGGGATTATCAAGGCTATCTTAAAGCTCACCCTGTTCAACAACAACTTACTAGCGGGCTTTCTGAAATAGTACGTCAGCAACCAGTGCCACTTTCAGTTAAGCAAACGAAGCCTGTTACTATCTCTGTGGTCTATCCTGGACAGCAGGTTTCCGATTATTGGGTAAGAAACATAAAGGCGTTTGAATTGCGCATGGAAGAGCTTGGTATTGACTATGAACTTAACCAAGTGTTCACTAGGCCAAATATTGATTTGAGACAGCAAAGTGTCTCCTTGATGGAAGCGGTAAAAAACAAATCGGGCTATTTGATCTTTACGTTAGACACTACTCGTCATCGTAAGTTTATTGAACACGTCAGCCATTCAACTGATACCAAACTAATCTTGCAGAATATTACCACTCCAGTCAGAGCATGGGACAAAAATCCACCATTCCTTTACGTTGGATTTGACCATGTCAAAGGCAGTCATATGCTATCGGATTACTTTATACAGCGTTTCGAAGCCTTGCATTCCTATTCGGTTTTGTATTTCTCTGAGGGTTATGTTAGTGATGCCCGTGGTGGGACATTTATTCAGGACATGGAGGAGGAAGGCAACTATAAATTAGTTTCCTCTTATTATACAAAGGCAAATAAAGAGAGCGGTTATAAAGCGACTTTAGATACGCTCCAGCAAAATCCAGACATTAGCTTCATTTATGCATGCTCTACGGACGTTGCGCTAGGCGCAGTTGATGCATTAGAACAACTCAATCGAGACGATGTTGTGATTAACGGCTGGGGCGGCGGCTCGGCAGAGCTTGACGCTATCGCTAACAATAAACTTGATGTCACGGTGATGAGAATGAATGACGACACGGGTGTAGCCATGGCAGAGGCCATCAAGTGGGACTTAGAAGGAAAACCAGTACCCACAGTTTACTCTGGTGATTTTGAACTCGTGACGAGTCAAGATCCTCAGAGCAGAATTGATGAGTTGAAAGCAAAAGCATTTAGATATTCCGACCAAAACTGATGCCCCTAACGAATTTCAACAAACACAAAACATTAGCCACCCTTATTACCCGTACCCTAGTATGGGTAATCACGATCTTTACTGTGGGCGTGTTGATCCAGAGTTGGCACTTGAGTCGCGATATCGTTCAAGAAGAGGTGAAACGCACGTCGAGACAAACGAGTAGTTTAGTGCATAACTTCTTTGAATATCGACTCGCATCACTGCAGATTCTGCAAGACAGTAATGCCAAGAGTGATACGGTCGAGAACTTCTTCAATAACCACGATTATCGAGGTCTTGATTACTTCTTTTTAAGAGAAGATAACCTCGAACCGATACACTCTCCTGATTTTCGTTTTATTAGTCATTTAAGCGACGTTATTTGGGATGACGGTAACGCGTTATTCTATGGATTGGAATCATCCAATTTGACCGAATTGTTTCACAAAGTGGATATACACAGTAATTGGAATGCTTTAGTCACTGATTCTCAGTTAGGGCTTAAACACACCCTGATTCGGCGCACGCCAATTGTTCAAAGTGAATCGGGAGAGGTGTTAGGCTTTTTGTTTGCTGGGGTGATACTTGATGATAACGCGGGACTATTGGCAAATCTTTTGCAAGGTAGCAACAGCGACGATGTAATTTTGCGCTTTGGCGATAAATTTATCGCTTCGACCATTTCTCCAGATGATAACTATACGGTCCAGTCAATATCAGACTTGATTTACAGTGGAGAAACTGACTTAAGTAAACTCCTTATTACTGAAACGAATTTAGACGTAGGTACGAAACAGAACATATTAACCATTTTCTCGGTACAGCGTAATCCCAGTGTATTAGCGCTTCGCAATAGTTACTTATTTTGGATATTTCTCTCTCTTGCAGTAATTACGACGATCTCGTTTCTGACCAGACGCTGGCTAAATAGAAAAGTGACTAAAGAGCTATCTGAACTCATGGTTTACACCAAAGTAGCCGTAAGCCAGGATCGTGTCGAAAAGTTTTCTGGCTCTAGTATTCACGAATTTAATCATATTGGTAACACCCTGAGCAATACCTTTGAGCGTCTTTCCGAACAAGAGAAGTTATTCCAAGATCTGTTTAGTTTTTCTCTTTCTCCTATCATTGTTTGGACCGAAAAGGGCACAATCTTGCAAATCAATCCGGCTGCAAAAAAAACATTAGATTTATTTGAAGAATTGAGCCAAGCAAACAGTAAAAGCTTTGTTTCTTTTATCAACCAGATGAGGCCGCTAGTGCTTAAAGCAAGCATGGGGGCGACGCTAACCGGTATAGATGTCCCAATTGGCGAAAAAGTTTACCGCTGGAGTTTATCTGCGATCCAAACCAGAGACGATAGCACTCTGGTGCTGTCTCAGGGGCAAGATATAACTAAGTTGGTGGAAGCGGAAAAGCAAAGTATCAAAGCCCGTAAGGAAGCAGAGTGGTCTGCAAAAGCTAGAACTGATTTCTTAGCGAAAATGAGTCATGAAATTCGTACCCCTTTAAACGGCATATTGGGGATCTCCCAGCTCCTGAAGCAGGGAGGAGATGATGGCAAGTATCAGGAACAAATAGAAGTTTTGTGCAATAGCGGAGAGCATTTATTAGCAGTTTTAAATGACATTCTCGATTTTTCGAAGATTGAAAACGGCAGCTTTAAACTAGAAAAACATAATTTTAAGTTTAAAGAGGTGATTACCGCATTGGAGGGGATCTATAGACCACTTTGTGATCACAAAAATATTGAGTTGATCATTCGAAACGACTTGAGTGTGAATACTGCATTGAATACAGATCAAGTTCGCCTGAACCAAATCCTATTTAATTTAGTCAGCAATGCTGTCAAATTCACTCACCAAGGGCATGTTGAGGTTAGCTTTACCTTAGAGCCTGAGGAATTAAATAAAGCAGCTGGGTTAAAGATCCAAGTGGAAGACACTGGTATTGGTATTTTGAGTAATCAAATCCAACAGATCTTCGATCCATTTGTACAATCGGAAGCAACGTTAACTCGTGAGTACGGTGGCAGTGGTCTTGGCTTGGCGATCGTGAAAAATTTGGTGACGATTTTTGATGGTGAAATAGACGTGAGCAGTGAAGTTGGACGTGGTACTCGCTTTGAAGTGATATTGCCGATAGAGACTGCCATCGGACTTGCCGAAAATAATGCTAAGGAAACGGTGATAGATTTCAATCTTTTCCCCGAGGCTGTGAAGGTTTTACTCGTGGAGGACAATCATACCAATGCGTTTATCGCCAAAGCATTCTGTGAAAAGTATGGGATGGATGTGATTTGGGCAAAGGATGGGAAAGAGGCATTGGAGTTCTTGAAGACGATGTCGTTCGAACTTATTTTGATGGATAACCAGTTACCCTTTGTTTCAGGCATAGAAGTGACTAAGCAAATCCGTAACACCATCGACAAAACAGTCCCTATCTATGCGTGTACAGCAGATAACTTAACGTCCACAAGACAGGCTTTTTTTGCTGCTGGCGCGGACTTTGTGATTGTTAAACCGATCAAAAAGAAATCACTGTATGAAGCATTGCGCCACTTCAAACGATATCACTATTATAGTGCTTGCGAGCACTAATAGAACGTGAAAAGTCAGGGAAGTGTGGTGACTTCCCTGCCAAGTATGTTTGAATTTTACTTATTAGCGAGCTAGCTTATGGTGAGCATTCGAAAAGTGTCCTGCGCAAAATGCCCCGACGATAGATAACTCTCCCGCTAAACAAAGTGCTGCCGCGACCTCAGCAAGCGCTTGAGACTTTCCACTACCATGCAGTCCTAGAAGATCTAAGCAGGCTTTTTGGCTAGGTAAACTTGTGCCCCCACCGACTGTCCCAATCATTAGGTTTGGCAGTGTCACACTCGCATACAGATCTCCCTCTTCAGTTTCTTCCATGCGAGTCATTCCAATAGCCGATTCGGCAACACAAGCGGCATCTTGTCCGCAGGCGATATACAGGGCCGCCAAGGCGTTGGCGTAATGTGCGTTGATACCTATGGTTCCGCTTAGTGCTCCACCAACTGTGGTCATTTGACCAAATTGGGCCATTTTCTTTGGTGTCGTATGCAGATATTTTGCCACCAAGCTCGCGGGGATTAGAATCTCTGCGGTTACCTTTTTGCCTCTTACACTACGTAAGGTTTGTGAGTTAGCTTTCTTATCTCCAGACAAATTACCATCTAAAAAAGCGTAATCAGGCTCCACGGGGGTGGTAGATAGGATGTAATCGAAGACAACGTTGGTCGCAATGGTCACCATATTCTGACCTGAGGCATCACCGGTCAAATATTCAAAAACAAGATAAACATGATTGCCCTCAATATTAACGCTGATGTCATTGAGTTTTCCGTGATCTGTTGTTGATTCGGCAAGCTGTTTGAAATGATCAAACTGAGTAACCAACCAAGCGACAAATTTTCCAGCCTGAACCAGAGATTTAAATGCGAATCCTGGTGTGCGAGTCACCCCTTCATTTAGCAACATCGCACTGGCACCACCGCTGGCCGTAATTAGATTCGACCCTCGGTTGTACGAGGCCACAAGAGCGGCTTCTGTCGTCGCTAGCGGAACTTGATAGTCGCCTTGAGCAAAGAGACCATTCACCCGCAGAGGGCCGGCTGTTCCGACTGGCATTTTTAGTGTGCCGATGAAAAACTCAATGTTTTTTGAATAACTTTCCATCTGTGCATGAGTGTGGGAATCAAGTAACTGTAATTTAGCATCGATGTTATTGAGCACGCCCCAACGATAATTAACATTTTTCTCTGTGAGGTAAGGGCTGCGATTCACCTTTCTCGCAGTTGCGTGGTACTTTGGAGACAACTTAGAATCGAATTCGGTTAACGTGACGTCTTGATCAATATTAACGAGGTAATCGCGTTTATGAAGATTAATTTTCGGCATGAGGATCTTAGAAAAACAATTTGGAATGGGATTTTACTGACCTGTTACTCAGATACAAGCCGTGGTGTTGCCGGAATGTGATATCTTATTACTTAGTGACGTGTATCCAAGGGGTGACCGAGCAGGAATGCAATACTTTGAAACAAAACCGTGTTGGGGGTTATTGAAACAATTGTGTCAAAACGGCCATCTCTTCATCACTTAAAAGAGTGGTGGCGTTTGGGGACAGTTGGTTGGAGATTTCACCTTGAAGTGTCTTTAGCTGTTGCGGTGACAGTAGTTTAAGTTGCTCTATTAATTGTTCAAACTGTTGCTTCGACATTTTATGACCTTTATGAAAATTGTTGAGTAAAGCAGTCTGAGTTCCGTTCACCTTCACATCGTAGTATGGTGTAGAGCGTTAATCTATCGCTGAACTGATGAGAATTTGTCCGAGTATTGTAAGGAACAGTTAATTGAACGGTAAGAATAGTCAGGTTGCTTTTACACGTCAGAGTCATTGCAACCTAACCATTCATAACGTTGTTCTATGAAATGTCAGCTTTCGGTTCGTTAATTTTAGTGAGTGTATCGGCGAGAGCATGAAACTCGGGCAGCATGCGGTAGATCAAATGAAGCTGCTGTAACACCATTCGTGCCGAACGATCATCTTCATCACGCCATTCTATGAGTCTTCTATGAATATCAAACTGATCAACCGTTGTTGTGGAGCTTTCGACGATAGCGCCTTCAAGTTGTTGCTCCAACAACTCAATATGACGGTTAATGGTCCTATGTGCTTCGAGTACTAAAAGGTGAATTGACTCATCTTCAAGCCTTTGTCTGTGAGCGCCTAACGCAGAGACATAACTAAGTAGGGCATGGCTCAGAGTGAGGAACCGAAAGCTTTTGTCGGTATCCACTTGGTATCGGCCTGGCTCTGCAAGCATATTAGAAATCGCAGTAGACAGATTAGCATCAGCATTGTGCGCATCTCGTCTAGCAATTCGGTAGTTCAAGTCGTCTTTTTTGCCTAGTCGATATTGTCCGATGATTTGCATAAGGTACTTACGGTTTGCGCGCAACGCGTTGGCCATGATTTTATGCATTCGTTTTGATTCCCAGTCGGGAAGAATGAAATAGACCGCGCTTACCGCCAACGCACAACCGATTAATGTATCCATTAATCTCGGAAGTACCACGGCATACCCTTCGCCAAGTTGGTGGAAACACAGAAGCACTAATACAGTAATAAAGCCAGTGGCGTAACCATAATTGTTAATCCTAAACGCGAAAAACATAACTCCAGACAGGACGATAAGAAACAGTTGGCTTTCTGGTGAAGGGAACAGTGTCAGTAAAGGTACACCAACAAAGAGACCAACAAGTGTTCCTGCGATACGAGCGGAGAGTTTTTGTCGTGTTGCACTGTAGTTTGGCTGACACACAAAAAGTGTGGTAAGCAAGATCCAGTAACCTCTATCCAAATCAAAACCTTGAATAATCCCATACCCGATAGTCAGTGTTACCGATAAGCGAACAGCATGTCGAAATAGTATTGAATCTTTTGACATGCTCGCTTTAATTCGGCCCCACATAGCTCTAAAGTTATGAGGGTTGGTGTCGTCTAGTATGCCATCCTCTAACACACTGCTATCTGGATTACTGACGTTACTGAGCAGCTTTTCGACGGTAGCCAAGTTATTAAATAAATAGTTAAGTTGCACCAGTAATGGTGCCCACTCAGCGTGTTGCTGTTGCTCTAAATATTCGAGTGAATCCTGCAGTTCAACCAACGCTTTGATCGAGTCGTTACTGTGCGAGTATTTTTTACCTAGTTTAAGTGCAAACGCGATGTCCTGACAGGCTTTTGCCTGCATTTCTAGTACGTGTTTAAAGCGAAATAAGACATCAGAGTGTGAGAATTGCGTCGCGAGTTCTTGGTAGCGGTAGTGGCTTGAACTCACTCGTTCATGTATATCTTGAGCGATAAAATACACTTGTAAAAAGCGGTCACTTGGCCCATCGACGTGACCTCGACGAGAGCGATTTAACAAGGTTGTTTTACACGTGTTGAGGGCAAACACGGTGCAAGCATTCAAACTGGCTTCTTTTAAACGATGCGGTTGTGGAATCAAATTCAGCGTTGGGTGAAACAGGTTACGTTTCGCGTCCAAGTACAAGCTTAGCTCTTTGAAAACATTCGATAAACTTTGTTGAACCGGTTGCATTGGCCAAAAGCTATTCCAAATAATAGAAACGAAGTAGTACCAAGTTGCTCCGCCCAATAACAATAAAGGCTGGAACCAAATGTTGGGACTTTCGTGCGCGCCAAGCATGGTGTAGATAGCAATGAGTAGGGAGCCGAACGCGATACTAGAATAACGTGGGCCGATAGCGCCAAGAATAATGAATAAAAACGTTGAAGAAAAAAGACCTATCGCAAATAGCCACGGAATATTAAACAAAAGTTCGATTGAAAACGCCGCGATAGCAAAACAGATTAAGGTGAGTGTGATGGCCTTGAGACGTCCGAAAAAATTGTCATCGGTTTCGGCTAAAGCTGCTGCAATCACACCAAGGATCAGCGGGGTCACCCAAGTGTGTTGTTCGAAGTACCAAGCAGGAATCACAACGCCTAAAAGCGCTATGAGCATTAGTACACTGTAGTTAAATGTTTTATTGGCCCATTGAAGGCGAAGTTGACCAAGGATGCTCACAATAGAATGCTGTGTCTGATAAAACCATTATTCTAGCAGAAACTACTGTCGCTTATAAATGCCTGTTTTATAGGGAGAACGCGTGTCTAGGTTCTCCCCATCAACCACGAACAGGATTAGCGTTTGTTCTTAAGATAACGTTTACGACGTTCTTCTTTACGTTTGGCTTTTTCTTCGGCTTTTCTCGCTGCTTCAATTTCAACTTGAACCAACTCTTCGGTTATCATTTCTGGAAGCTCGAGTGTCACTTGTCCTAAAGTACCATTGCGCAGCTCATGTAAAAGAATTTCCGATGCTTTATGCAGATTAACACGACCACCAGATTGCAAGGCTCCGCGCTTACGACCGATTAACTCCATGAGTTCTAGATCTGAGTCTGGTAGTTCTTCGTCAATCTGATAGCGTTCTTTCAAGCGTTCCGGATACTGCGCCGCCATATATTCGACCGTATAAAATGCTACCTCGTCGTATTCGATTGCTGTGTCTTTCACTGCACCGGTTGCGGCTAATCTAAAACCACTGTGTGGGTTTTCAACTTTAGGCCAAAGAATTCCAGGGGTATCAGACAAGACGATGCCGTTTTGTAGGTTGATTCTTTGTTGGCGACGAGTGACCGCGGGTTGGTTGCCGGTGACCGCAATCGTTCTACCCGCCAATGTATTGATGATGGTAGATTTGCCTACATTGGGAATCCCCATAATCATAGTACGAATATTTTTGCCTATTTCTTCGCGATGTGGCGCTAGCTTGCGGCATAACTCAAGAATTTTGTGAACTTCTTGTGGGTTAGATGTCGTGATTGCCATCGCTTTAACCCCTTGTTCTTTCTCAAGGTGTTCAATCCATAGTTCGGTTTTTTCTGGATCCGCTAAGTCTCTCTTATTCAGTACCTTAACGACCGGTTTGTCGCCACGCAGTTCTGAAATCATCGGGTTTTCGCTACTAAATGGAATACGTGCATCAAGTACTTCGATAATGACATCGATCTGTGGGATGACTTCTTCGATCTCTTTACGAGCCTTGTGCATGTGGCCCGGAAACCATTGAATAGACATGAGTGAAAACCTTAATACTTGGAAAATTTGCGCTTATTGTAGGGGGTTGGTAGATATAGTAAAGAGGGCAATGTGATTAAACACCTACGATAGCGCTATTAACATTGATTTGAACTACATTTGTTCAATGAAACCGTCGTGTTTGCCTAGGTGTAAAGGGCTTACCTCAGGTACTGAAGAAACTAAGTCGCTACTTTACAAAAAACAATGCCGCTCACCTAAAGTGAACGGCATTAGAGTACGACGTGTCCGAAATTTTAATTAGGATTTAAATGGATACGTGTGATTTTGAACTGGCGATGTCGTATCGTCGACGACGTAATTGTAACCAGACGACGAATCCAAACAGTGCCATAGCAGGGATCCACATGAATTCTTTTCTAAATTGTTCTGCTGGGGTGCGAACGTCAAGAATCTGCTGGTCGAAGACCAGTCCGGCTGCTTCTGCTGGACTAGAGAAACCGACAATATCAATATAGGTTTTATCACCGTCTTGGTAGGTTTCAAGGCCTATATTATCCAACTTCTCTTGCCCAGATTCACCAGCGGGTACGGATAGGACAACGGAAAACTCGCGCATTTTTCCAACTGCGTCTTCACCACGTATTCTCATGCGTAGTGGGGTGCCTTCGTCTAGTGGCTCAAGAGTATACGCCAATTGTGCAGGACTGTTTGATTGATAAGGCTCAATCATTAAGTCTACCCAGAAGCTCGGACGGAAAATCGTAAACGATACCAATAGCAGTAAAATCGTTTCGTACCAGCGACTTCTCACCACGAGCCAACCTTGGGTTGCTGCGGCAAAAATTAACATCGCAATGGTGGCGCTTATAAACACAATAATGCCGTGACCGAAGCTCACATCAATTAGCAATAGATCGGTGTTAAATATGAACAAGAAAGGCAAGGCAGCCGTTCTTAAGCTGTAATAGAATGCGGTAATGCCCGTCTTAATTGGACTGCCTTTAGAAACGGCAGCGGCCGCAAAAGAGGCCAAACCTACAGGTGGCGTCACATCTGCCATGATACCGAAATAGAATACGAACAAGTGTACAGCAATTAATGGTACGATCAGCCCGTGTTGCTGGCTCAAGGCGACAATGACTGGAGCCAGTAAGCTAGATACAACAATATAGTTCGCAGTAGTCGGTAAGCCCATACCCAAGATCAAGCTTAAGACAGCAGCTAATAGCAGCATGAGTAATAAGTTACCCATCGACAGCATTTCTACTAGATCGGCCAATACAAGTCCGACACCGGTCTGAGAGACTGCGCCTACAATGATGCCGGCTGTTGCAGTCGCAATACCAATACCAATCATATTGCGTGCGCCTGCTATGAGTCCTTCTACGACATCAATACAGCCATCTTTGACGCTTCCATAATCATGAGCATTATCTGTTCTCATCCAATTTAACAATGGACGTTGCGTTAAAACGATAACCACTAGAATGACACTGCCCCAGAACGCAGACAGACCCGGTGATAAACGCTCAACCATTAAACACCAAACCAATACGACAACTGGCAATAGGTAATGTAGGCCAGACAGAAGCACTGCACGTGTATCTGGTAATGACTCTAACGGAGCGTCAGGGTCTTCGGCTGGAAGCGGTTCATTGCTGGCGGCTACTTTTAGTAACAGCAAATACACAACGCTGAGAAGAAGCGCCATGCCCGGCAAAACGTATTCACCTAGTAATGGTTTTAACCAACCTAAACCGTAGTAGGTAACAACTGAAATCAGGCAAAGTAGCGTTGCACCAAAAGCAAAGCCGGTTAGACGAGCCAGCCAAGGTTTTTTACTTCCCAATTCTATCGGTTGCATGCCAAGCTTAAGAGCTTCAAGGTGCACGATATATAACAATGCAATGTAGGAAATCGCTGCTGGCAAAAACGCGTGTTTAATGATTTCTACGTAAGGGATTCCCACGTATTCCACCATTAAGAAAGCGGCTGCGCCCATAACAGGAGGCATGATTTGTCCATTTACAGACGATGCAACTTCAACGGCGCCGGCTTTTTCCGCCGAAAACCCAACTTTACGCATCATTGGAATGGTAAAGGTACCAGTGGTAACAACGTTAGCAATCGATGATCCAGAGATTAAACCTGTTAGGCCCGATGCCACAACGGCGGCCTTAGCCGGACCACCACGTAAATGACCTAGCATACTAAACGCTAGCTGAATAAAGTAATGTCCAGCGCGAGCACGTTCGAGTAGGGCGCCAAATAGGACGAATAAGAACACAAAACTGGTAGAAACACCGAGTGCGATGCCAAAGACCCCCTCAGTTGTTATCCATTGATGGTTAGCCAGAGCCGATAGTTGCACCCCACGATGTGCGAGTAATCCTGGCATCCATGGCCCAGCTAAACTGTAGACAATAAATGTTAATGCAATTAATGGTAGAACTGGACCAAGAACTCGTCGTGCGGCTTCCAAAAGCAATGGTAAACCAATCAAAGCAACAACGAAGTCACTGGTTGTTAGACTGCCAGGGCGAAGCGCAAGTGCCTCGTACATTACGTACAGGTATAAAGAAGTAGCACAGGCGATAACACCAAGCATGATATCGAAAGCGGGAACGCGGTCACGAGGTGAGCGCTTAAACGCGGGGAATACCAAAAAGGCGAGCAACAGCGCAAAGCCTAAATGAATGGCACGAGTCTCGGTATCATTCAACACACCAAAGCCAAATAAAAAAGGTAATGGAGATGCTATCCAAAGTTGGAAAAGAGACCAAAGTAGGGCAAGTCCCGTGATCGTTTTTTCCATTAAACCAGTTGGCAGGCGAGCACCCACATCTTGGGCAATTAACTCTTCTGTAGATAATTCTACGTCGGACGCGGAGTTCGTCTTATCCATAAACTACTCACTAATACAAATAATAACGAGCTCTGCGAAAATTATCGCAGAGCTTTAATAAACAATAAAAAGGGGAAACTAGATCCAGCCGCGTTCTTTATAGTAACGAGCTGCACCTTCATGGAGCGGTGCTGATAAACCAACTTCAATCATTTCTTCAGCAGTTAGGTCTTTAAATGCTGGGTGTAGACGTTTGAAGCGGTCTAGGTTTTCAAATACAGACTTCACGAGTTGATAAACTAATTCACTGTCGGTATCTGCGGTTGTAGAAAGTACAGCCTTGCCGCCGATGGACGGAGTATCGTCTGGGTTACCACGATACATTCCACCAGGAATAATAGCTTTAGTAAAATAGCTGCGCTCAGCCAACATTTTTTCAATTTCTGGGCCGACAACAGGTACTAGTACAGCATCGGTTGTTGTTGACGCCTCTTGGATGGCACCATTTGGATGACCAACAAAATAGCTCATTGCATCAATATTGTTGTCGCTCATTGCAGAAGCTTGTTCTGCTGGTTTTAAGTCAGAGACCAGACTGAATGCTTCATTAGTCCAACCTTTTTCTTGCATAACTTGCTCAAATGTATCGCGTTGCCCTGAACCCGGGTTACCAATATTGACGCGTTTACCTTTGAGATCATCGAATGTTGTAATACCGGCATCTTTACGAGCAAGTATGGTAAAAACTTCACTTTGTAAAGAAAATACCGCGCGAATATCTTCCATAGGTTCTGATTGTTGGAACGGCGTAACACCCTTGAGGGCTTTATATTGATGGTCGGATTGCATGATGCCGAAATTATATTCGCCACTACGTAAACCATTTACGTTAGCGACGCCACCACCACTTGCGGGTGCGTTACATTTGATATTGTGTTCGTCTTGACCACGGTTTACGAAACGGCAGATAGATTGACCCGCTACGTAATAAACACCTGTCTGTCCGCCAGTTCCAATAGCGATGAACTTGTCGCTTGCGAGTGCTTTCTCAATTGGTGATAAAACTAATAGCGTTGAAGCTAACGCCAAGCTTAGAGAAGTTCCTTTCATCGTACACTATCCTTATTGTTTTTGATGTTGTGTTGTGTTTTTTAGTACGGAAAATGCCCATGAATTAACAAATAGAACTCTTGATAAGCCATATTTGCTAACTGATGATTAATCTTCCATTAAATTAATAGAGATGCAGTACATGCAATCTTCTATCGTAATGTAACAGAATTATAAAAATAGACAGTTATTTAAACTGCGTGCATTCTCGTTAGGTGATAATTTATTGAAATGCAATGGGTTATCAATGAGATGAAATCTAATATCAGAACAAATCGAAAGTAATTTAAGTTTTTGTTTTTTTTTGAAAAATTTATGTTGTTATTTTTATCTTTTTCAACGGAGCTTTTCACAAAAATGCCAACTACTAAGAAAAGGAATTCGATTTTTGTATTGTGTGACATGGTGATTAATGTAACTCGATATATTTAGAACACGAGAGGAGAGTAGTTTTCTTATTTGATAAGAATAGTCATCAATAGATGAGTCGAGAATAACTTAGGCTTTCCGGTCAGACGTTTAGAAATTTGCTGGTCAGTCAATAGAAATCGATGTTCTTTGTATAGTTAGATGCATAGCTAAAGGAGAGCGCCACTGAATATCCTTATGATAGTCTAAGCAACACTTAACCTAATTGTACCTTAGATTTATAAATCATCATTCGGATTTACCATATTTTGGATTTTAATCTGAGCTAAGCCTCATATCCGATATTTAATGACCAACAATTGGCGACTATATAACCGTTGATTGATCCTGCTCAAATAAAAAGATGCTATTCAAAGTAAGAATAAACTAAATGCCAATTATTATCATTTTACATGATAGTTAAGTCTCATCATCGTAGTGGATTCCCTTATTCGGCGACAACAATAATGACTCCAAAAAGTGATTATGATTCTCAGAGAGATAAACAAGCAGTCTCCGTTTCAGCAAATTGACCCTCAGATTGCAAAAAGAGCAAAAACACAAATCCAACACACCGTAAATCCGGGTACAGCACATGAATAGATGGAAGGTACCCCCCGCCAGCGTAAGTGGGTTGGTAATAAAAGAGGAAAAGTCGAATTGCCCCGTTTTACGGGGCTTTTTAATGGCTTGCGGCGCTACTAAGCAGTACAATGCGACAAAATTTACGATTTAAATCACACTATGAACCAAGAATACAACGACCATCATGATGACGAGGCTATTGAAATTGAAGCCATTGGCATCGAAGTTACTAGCCATCCTATTGAGTTATACAAGCTATTTAAGGTAGCAAATCTTGTCGGTGGAGGCGGTGAAGCCAAACATTTCATCGCTGAAGGTTATGTCGCGGTCAACGGTGAGCTTGAAACCAGAAAGCGTCGAAAAATGTACGCGGGAGATTTTTTCGAGTTTGACCAAGAATATTACGTGGTGGTTTGTGACCAGCCCCCGGTTGAGCTTGAAGAGAAGAAGAAAAAAACATCAACAAAATTAGACGAGCACGCGATGCCTGCTTCCAAGGCAAATAAACAGAAAAAGCAGTCTAAGAAATCGAAACAGCAACCAGCTAACAAGACCAAAAAAACAACTGAGCAGACTAAGGCTCGTAAAACAACAAAAGACCCTAACAGTGGACGTGGTGGTATCGATTTTTTCTAGAGCACTTCTTACGACTAGCAATAAAAGTGTGCTCTGTTGCGAAAGAATCCCGTTCGCTGCTGACAATAGAGGCTTGGAGCAATTGAGGAGATGATCATGAAATTTGAGGTTGATACGCATACTCATACTTACGCAAGTGGGCATGCCTATAGCACCATTATTGAAAACGCTAAAGCTGCAAAAGAAAATGGCTTAAAAGTGCTTTGTACTACCGACCACGCTGATTCTATGCCGGGTGCGCCTCACTTCTGGTTTTTCTCTAACCAACGCGTTATTCCCAGGTTTTTGTCAGATGTGGCTATCATTCGTGGCGTAGAGGCCAATATCCTTAATGTAGCAGGAGAGGTGGATGTTCATCCAACCTCTTATAAAGCGCTAGATTGGATAATTGGTAGTTTTCATGAACCCGTGTTTCAGCCAGCAACCAAAGAGTTACACACTAAAGCTCTAATTAATACGATCGAAAGTGGTAATGTCGATGCTTTGGGGCACCTAGGGAACCCCAACTTTGATTTTGATTTTCAGACTGTGGCTGAGTGTGCGGCAGAGCATAATGTTGCTATTGAAATTAATAACTCAACGTTGAGAGGTCACAGCCGAGTGGGAAGTATTGAACGTTGCTATGAAATCGCTCGGGTAGTAAAAAAAGCCGGCGGGTATATTACTACGGGCAGTGACTCCCACTTCTGTGACACGATTGGTTTGTTTGAACTAACGAGTGAGCTATTAACATCGGTAGATATGCCTACAGATAAAATTATCACTTACAGTGCTCGGCAGTTTTTGGACTTTTTAGAGCTCAGAGGGCGCGATCCTATCGAGGAATTTGCGGGACTTTAATCAGACTAGGATACGTTTAGAAACAATTTTCATAACGTTGTGCTAACGATATTTAGTAGACTCGTCGGTTAGGATCTCATTCGATTGAGATCCCATTGATCTTCAAAAGGAATAATAATGATAAAAATAACCACCGCTAGCCTACTTTCAACGGTTCTTCTATTTTCTACTAGCGTTGTTGCTGAAGGCGTAGACCTGAAGAAGAACATGCAAGCGATGAAGCTGGCGTTCAAACAAGCAGCAGAGGCACAATCGGTCGACGAAATGCGTCAACCAATAAAAGATTTGGAGACCTTGATTGCGGATTCCAAGCAAGGTGAGTATCCACCAGAAAAAGCTGCGCTTTATATGGAAGGTTTCAACAAGTTGTCTGGTGCATTGAATCAAGTGAGCGATGAGTTGGAACAAGACGATCTTGAAGCCGCAAAACAGTCTCTGCGGGAAGTCGATAATCTAAGACTGGAATACCATGATAAACGTAACCCAAGTATCTGGAAGCGCTTATTTGGTTAACGATTTGCTTTGAGTCACGAATAGAAAAGGAGCACATAGTTTGTGCTCCTTTTTGTTAGGTAGCTAAACTTCGAGCATTAGGCTTTGGAAAAATGATACGTTCGATAGCCACCTATCAGGTTTCGTGCTTTATAGCCATTATTGACTAACTGACGATAGGCAACGTTACCGCGTAACCCAACTTGACAATAGATAATGATTTCTTTGTCTTTCGGTAGTTCGTTCATGCGATGACGCAGCTGATCAACCGGAATATTGATGGCACCTTCGATAAACCCAACCTTTTCTAGCTCACCGGGATTACGCACGTCCAACAGTAACTGGTCTTGGTGTAAGTTATCGATCTCATTGAAGTGGATTGGCGTTGCATCGCCTTTAAGAATGTTGTTTGCAACAAACGCAGCTTGATTAATCACATCCTTCGCGCTGCCAAAGGGAGGAGCATAGGTGAGTTCGAGATGCTGCAGTTGTTCAACGGTCATTCCTGCACGCTGCGCCACTGCCAACACATCGATACGTTTATCTACACCATCCTTTCCTGTCGCTTGAGCACCCAGTATTTTCCCATCCTTTGGACTAAACAACAGTTTGAGCGAAATGAGCTCTGATCCCGGGTAATACCCCGCATGGCTCGCGGTATGAACATAAACTTTTTCGTAGGCGATGCTATCACGTTGAAGTGTCTTTTCATTTTTACCGACAGATGCCATAGCTAAGTCGAAGATCTTAACAATGGCCGTTCCTTGAGTGCCTTGGTAGCTCTCTTTACGACCTAACATATTATCTGCGGCCATGCGCCCTTGACGGTTTGCAGGTCCTGCTAGTGGAACGAAGCTTGGCTTACCTGTAACAAAATCAGGGTCTTCTATTGCATCACCAACCGCATAAATGTAGGGGTCACTGGTTTGTAGATATTTATTGACGGTGATACCACCGAACGAACCAAGTTGTAAGCCAGCGCTTTGCGCTAGTTTGTTTTCTGGTCTCACACCAATTGACATAATTAAAATGTCAGTATTGAAACTTTCACCGTTGTTCAGTGTTAGGTGTAATGTGCCTGACTGATGTTGGTCTTCGCTTGTTCTCTTAGAGTGGGATATTTCAGCTTGGTATTCGACACATTCCAATGCAGCGCCTAATCGAAGGTCGATTCCTCGCTGTTTGATTTCTGCATGAGCAAATCCGGCCATTTCTTTATCGACCGGTGTCATAACTTGATCGGCCATTTCAATTAGTGTGGTTTTTATCCCTAGTTGATGAAAAGCCTCCATCATCTCTAATCCAATAAAACCGCCGCCAACTACTGTAGCGTGTTGCGGTTTGTTATCTTGGATAGTGGCAATAATCCGGTCCATATCAGGAATATTTCGCAGAGTATGAGTAAGTGGATTGTCTACGCCCGGTATCGCAGGGACAAAAGGGGCCGCACCAGGACTTAACAGTAAATAGTCATAGGATTCTGTGTATTCAGAGCCATCAACAAGGTTTTTTACTGTGACGGTTTTCGCGGGTCGATTGATGGACATGACCTCATTCATCACGCGGACGTCGACATTAAAACGAGCTAAGAAACTTTCCGGTGTTTGCAGAAGGAGCTTGGAGCGGTCAGTAATATCGCCTCCAATATGGTAAGGAAGTCCACAGTTTGCAAATGAAACGAAAGGTCCGCGCTCAAACATAATAATTTCGGCTTCTTCACTCAAACGTCGAGCTCTTGCTGCTGCAGATGCGCCACCTGCAACTCCGCCTACGATTAAAATCTTAGTCATACTTTACCTCTGTCGGTGTCGTTTAGGTGCGATGTTCTAAACGATCATTCAATGTTCATTTGTGGTTACTATATCAATAAAATTAGTTATGTCTAATATAAAATTAACTAAATATTATAAAGCTAATTAAGTATTGACTAAAGTAATGGTTGGGCAGATAATGCGCGCTATGCAAAATGATCAAATCGTGGAGACTAACGTTATGGACTTAATGCAAATGAAGAGCCGAGTCATCGATGTAGCGGATGTACTCAAAACATTATCGCACCCAGACAGACTATTTGTGTTATGCCAACTTGTTGATGGCGAACAAGGGGCGGGGCAGCTTCAATCTAACTCAAATTTAAGCCAATCTGCATTTTCACAACACCTTACCGTATTGAAAAAAGCAGGACTCGTTGACATTAGAAAAGAGTCTCAACACGTTTACTACTCCTTAAAAGACGAAAGAGTCGTGAGTCTAATTAGCCAATTACATAACCTATATTGTCATTAGCACCATTCTCTTAGAGCGAGTTTAATTTGCAAAATTCATATTGAGTTTTGCTATTTAAATTTTCTTAAGTTTGTTTTTTTATGAGGTGATAATGGAATTTTCAGTTCCTTGGATGTCGTTGTTTGGCGGTATGATACTGGGGCTATCTGCATCTATTTTATTGATGTTTAATGGAAAGATTGCAGGTATAAGCGGAATTGTAAGTAAGATATATAAAGGTAAGGCTGGTGATACAAGTTGGAGGCTGTTGTTTGTATTAGGCATGATTCTTGGTGGTGTGGTAACAGCAAAATGGTTGGAATTAGCGCCTGTAGCCATGGTAGTACCAACACCATTGGTTCTCGTTGCAGGGCTACTTGTTGGTTTAGGTACAAAACTGGGTAATGGGTGTACTAGTGGGCACGGTATTTGTGGAATGGGTCGATTATCAACTCGCTCAATAGCCGCTACCATGACTTTTATGGCTGTCGCTATGCTGACGACATTTTTCATGTTGCACGTACTATAGGAGGAGTTAGTGGGTATGCAAAAGTTAGTTTCTCTCCTCGCTGGCTTCTTATTTGGCGCTGGCATGATAATTTCTGGTATGAGCGATCCAACAAATGTTGTTGCTTTTTTAGATGTTTTTGGAAATTGGGCGCCTGATTTAGCGTTCGTTATGGGAGGCGCGTTGATGATATTTGCTCCTAGTTATTGGCTAGTTATCCGTAACAAAAAAGAACCAGTATGCACGGATTCATTTTGTCTGTCGGATAATAATAAAGTTGATACTCAACTACTTATCGGGGCAGCCTTATTTGGCATAGGTTGGGGGATTGCAGGCATCTGCCCAGGACCAGCGATCGCGTTTATTGCTAATGGCAGTTATGGTGTTTTAGGGTTTGTTGTTACTATGCTCATTGGTATGTTTATCGGCGATAATATGTTGGCTAAAGTGGGCGAACGGGAAACCGCTCACCAACCCTAAGTGTTTATAGGGTATTAGATAGGTTACGTAACAAAATCATGGTGTTCTAGAGAAGCTCGGTAGTTCTATCGAGCTTTTTTTGTATCTGATAGAGAGTGGTACTTTAATTAAGGCATTTCTAATTAACCTGAGATCGGTTTAAGCCATCGCCATCAATCCTGTCTTTTCAGTGTTTGTGATGTTGAGTGATGGCTTTTCTGGTTTCAGACAGTAAGCGATTAGTCCGCCAAGTAAATTCAACATAAAACCATGTAAGCTGCGATGCCTTGAGTGCTCTATTTGAGATATATTCTTTAATTGGTCATTAATCGTTTCAATAATGAACCTTT
>NZ_OANU01000181.1 GCF_900089835.1 Vibrio thalassae
CGCCGCCACATCCGCGATGCTCGCCTCTGCCGCTATCGCCGCTTGATAATCGGCCTCGTTCGCACCATCAAAGGTTAAACCTAGGATATTCCCTAAGATGGCATTGCTGATACCGTTAACGTCACTGTTCGTCGCCGCCAACTGCACACTGGCAAAAGCATCGACGCTGTTATCAACACTGTCGATCACTGCTTGCAACGCCGCCACATCGGCAATGCTCGCCTCTGCCGCTATCGCCGCTTGGTAGTCAGCCTCGTTCGCACCATCAAAAGTTAAACCAAGGATATTCCCTAAGGTGGCATTGCTGATACCGTTAACGTCACTGTTGGTCGCCGCCAACTGCACACTGGCAAAAGCATCGACGCTGTTATCAACACGGTCAATCAGCACTTGCAGCGCCGCCACATCGGCAATGCTCGCCTCTGCCGCTATCGCCGCTTGATAATCGGCCTCGTTCGCACCATCAAAAGTTAAACCTAGGATATTCCCTAAGATGGCATTGCTGATACCGTTAACGTCACTGTTGGTCGCCGCCAACTGCACACTGGCAAAAGCATCGACGCTGTTATCAACACGGTCAATCAGCACTTGCAGCGCCGCCACATCGGCAATGCTTGCCTCTGCCGCTATCGCCGCTTGATAATCGGCCTCGTTCGCACCATCAAAGGTTAAACCTAGGATATTCCCTAAGGTGGTGTTGCTGATACCGTTAACGTCACTGTTGGTCGCCGCCAACTGCACACTGGCAAAAGCATCGACGCTGTTATCAACACTGTCGATCACTGCTTGCAACGCCGCCACATCCGCGATGCTCGCCTCTGCCGCTATCGCCGCTTGATAATCGGCCTCGTTCGCACCATCAAAGGTTAAACCTAGGATATTCCCTAAGATGGCATTGCTGATACCGTTAACGTCACTGTTCGTCGCCGCCAACTGCACACTGGCAAAAGCATCGACGCTGTTATCAACACTGTCGATCACTGCTTGCAACGCCGCCACATCCGCGATGCTCGCCTCTGCCGCTATCGCCGCTTGATAATCGGCCTCGTTCGCACCATCAAAGGTTAAACCTAGGATATTCCCTAAGATGGTGTTGCTGATACCGTTAACGTCACTGTTGGTCGCCGCCAACTGCACACTGGCAAAAGCATCGACGCTGTTATCAACACTGT
>NZ_OANU01000151.1 GCF_900089835.1 Vibrio thalassae
CTATACCAAGCTCTTCGCAGGCTCGTTGCATCTGAGAGAAGTGGCAGCGTTTTGGTCCACCAAAGATACCCGCTCTATCGACATAAAGCGTCTTAAAAAGCCCCTTTTTTTCGATATAAGCCTTCATTACTTTGAGGCAGCCTTCCGTAGTTTCTGAAGGAAAGAACTCTGCATGAACGTCACTGGTTGCGTCATCAATCATAGCAATAAGGCAGGACTTTTTGTCCCCGAACCAAAGGTGAGGGCTGCCGTCCATTTGCAGCATTAAGCCTTCTGCTTCCATGCGCTCTCGTCGTCTTCTTACTTTGGAGCGGCGATGTTTAGCTCGTTTTACATGATGGATTTCGTGCGCCCAGGTACGAAGTGTCTCTCGCTTTACTTTGATGCCTTCAAACACTTCCAGCATGTCTGCCAAATGAAGCATGTTAAAGTCGTAATACTTGGCTTTTATCAGAGCTTGAACTTGCTTCTTTAAGGTCGCAGGGATTTTATTAGCAGGTGCTCTTCCTGTGTTGCCATGAACAACGAAACGAATACCATCGGTACGGTATCGCCTAAGGTAACGTTCAATGGTTCGGGGGGATTTATTGAGCAGTTTCGAGGCATTGAGAATAGATATTTTGTTAAGTGCCACTTTAGCAATGACATCCACGGTAAGTTGGGATTTAGCATCCATAACGATCATCCTATACACCCTTTGACTAATTCACAGTGATAGTCAAAGGATTACGTAAAAAG
>NZ_OANU01000089.1 GCF_900089835.1 Vibrio thalassae
CGTGCGACCTGAAGTCGTATGAAGCGTTGTTCACCACGACAAGAGTGAACCATCTGTATCACCAGATGACCCTAGGATCCTGAATAAAGTAGCGGATCTGACAATGTAACGAAACTTGGCCGTTAGGCTGAGTGGGAACAAAATCGTGAGAGGATGTTCCTCCTGAAAACCACAATTCGGGTAAGTGCTAGGGAGTCAATATGATGAACGTATGTGAATCCATTAAAGGTGCGTTATATGATGAAGCAGCGGAAGTGGTTAATACGCTGTAGCCAAAACGGCAACGAGAGTCGGAAAGGAGTTGGGCATTGGCCTTTCGTGATCAAAGTACTCTCCGCACTAGAGTGGGCATCTAAGTTGACATATTACGTAACATACGGAACAGGGTAAGCCTGTATCGTTCCCTATGGGAAAGCCCTTGTGGCCGATAGCGATGCGGGTAAAGGAGGTCGGAGAAAGCGAAAGCTGCATTGTAACGATGCAGATACAGACCCGTGTCTGGTCACGAAAGTGAGCCCACTTCCGACTGGTCTTTCGTTGCGAGAAAGTTTGAAGAACTTTATTTAAGGAGAAACGCAAATGATGATTTCTAAAGAGATTAGTGCCTCTCCTGACAGTGCTCAATGGCAGTCTATCGACTGGAAACCTATTGAATCGCATGTATTAAAGCTTCAGATGCGTATCGCAAAGGCAACTAGAGAAGGTAAACACGGTAAAGCGAAAGCCTTGCAGTGGATACTAACTCATTCTCGCTCAGCCAAGCTTCTTGCAGTAAGGCGAGTATCTCAAAATAAAGGTAGCAAAACGCCTGGAATAGATGGTGTCATCTGGAACACAGATGCACGCCGCATAAAAGCAGTTAATCAATTGAGTCGAAAGGCGTACAAAGCCCAACCGCTCAAGCGTATCTACATCCCTAAAAAGAACGGCAAGCTCAGACCATTAGGCATTCCATGCATGATAGACAGAGCGCAACAAGCCCTCCATCTTCTTGCATTAGAGCCTATATCGGAAACGCTTGCTGACCCTAACAGTTATGGATTTAGGCCAAATCGCAGTACTGCCGATGCAGTTGGGCAGTGTTTCAAATGTTTGGCATTAAAGAAATCAGCTAAATGGGTACTTGAAGGGGATATTAAAGCTTGTTTCGACAAGATCGGCCATCAATGGCTTCTTGATAACATCGCTATTGATAAGAGAATGTTGGAACAATGGCTAAAATCTGGCTTTATGGACAAAGGTCTGTTTTATCGCACCGATGAGGGAACACCACAAGGTGGGATAATATCACCAACCTTGATGCTAATGACTCTTGCTGGACTTGAGCAGCATATTAAGTCTACGGCCCTCAAAAAGGGTAGTAGAGCCAATTTCATTGGATACGCCGACGATTTCGTCGTCACCTGCGCT
>NZ_OANU01000090.1 GCF_900089835.1 Vibrio thalassae
CAGGGCGAGATCTCACATAGTTTGTAGGGTTTAATTGATTAAATGCCAAACAACACGGTCAATTTGCGTTCACCTGCATCAAGGAATTAAATGTTCTTTATTTTCGATTGAACTAATCCTGATTTTGTTGATCAGATCATTATCTATGTACTACTCAACCTACAAAATGACACTTTTTGAACGCCTTAATCGCATACCCGATCCACGTAATGATATTAACGTTAAACACAACTTAGTTGATGTCGTTTTTCTAGTATTTTCTGCTGTACTCAGTGGCGCTACCGGATGGAAGTCCATTCAAGAATTTGGTGAAAGCCAAATTGACTGGTTAAGACAATATCGAGGATTTGAAAATGGCATTCCCAAACGACACTGCATTGCTAACATTATCAGTGCGTTAGATAGTGATACTTTACTAGACGCATTGTTTGAATGGTTGAATTCTGAACGAACTCGAACCGAAAAATCGGTTTTGGCAATAGATGGTAAGGCTTTACGTGGAACTAAAACAAATGGGTTAAAAAGCATGTTACACGTTGTCAATGCGTATGATGTTGAAAGTGGGCTAATGCTTTATCAACAGTCTACTCATGGCAAAGGTAAAGAAATCAGTTTATCTCACGATGTTCTAGATGCTTTAGTCCTAAAAGATGCAATAGTCACCTTAGACTCGCTGCATTGCTTAGCGCCAACAATGGCGCAAATCACGGAAAAGAATGGTGACTTCACCATTCAGCTAAAAAAGAATCAACCCAATCTTTTCGGGCATGTGACAGA
>NZ_OANU01000104.1 GCF_900089835.1 Vibrio thalassae
CCAAGCAGCAATTCATCCGCATCACGAATACCATCACCGTCACTGTCCACACCACCATCGCTGGCATCCATCGGATTGAGGCCATTATCGGTTTCATAGCCATCGGTTAAGCCATCACTGTCATAGTCTGAGTTGCGATCGAGTGGCGCACTGTCATCCAGATCCGAGATACCGTCAGCATCGTCATCGTAATCCATGTGATCAGGAATACCGTCACTGTCGGTGTCTACATCGCCATTCATTAACGGTGAATTCGAATCGTTGGCGTCGCTGCCTAAGAGTTGCTCGTAGTAATCACCGTAGCCATCGTTATCGCTATCAATCGTTGGGTCACCATTGAGGCTGATAGTAAAGCGCTGTAATTTGCCATTCGCACTGCTGTAACCATAAGCAGTGCCATTCTCAACCCGCAGTTCATCGGAGCGACCAAAAATGACGTCTTGACGCATGCGCGTTATTGGTACCAACACTTGCAAGTCCTTGTTGATCATCATATAAGCACTGTAGTCATAGCCATCAAAGGTATGGATTTCCATCAAGAGCAAGATAACATTGTCGGCAAGTTTCAACGGTTTCAAGCGGCTGATATTGTCTTGAATATCGATAAAGTCCGATAGCCACACCACATAACGGTTTTCTAGTAAGTTATAGCCACCGCCGAAAGTGTAATAATCACTGCTTTCGTATTCACCAAAGGTAAGGTACTCACCGTCTGCGGCGTTTTTCGCGGTCGCTACCACGGCAATGTTACGCGATTTATTGTGGGCTCTGCCGACTTCGGCATTGTTAAGACCACGCTCACTCATCATGAAGCTGAGGAGGCGATCGTCCATTTCTACCACACCACCAAGCTCAGAATACGTTCGATTATCGTTTGACCACTTGTAGTAAGTCGTGGTTGGTGTGGAGATCTCTGTGTATTCCTCAAATTGTCCGTTTTTCGAATGGGAACCATGCTGGGTTTTAAGCCTTAGAAGCTCTTGGGTTGCGCGGTTTGTATCATTCCATTGAACTAAATTGATACCACGCGGGTAGTTATCACCGAGGATCAAGGTATTAAAGTTACCTTGACTATCGACCATCAATGTACCACCAAATTGGTGACCGGAGATTTGACCCCATCCTTTGGTCATGTTGAGCGTATTCGCATCATAAATGTACGCACCGCCACCTTGGTGATTTGAACCATCACCACCTTGGGCATAAGTACGCAAGATGTTCATACCAATGCGATCACCCGACCAAGCAAGTTTGCTCGGCATATCGTCTATCTTCCAGACATCAATTGCGCCAACACCAGATGTGCTGGTATTTAGGGTCTGATTAATGGTGACACTTTGTGCATTCAAGTCGTACCGGATCAGACGCACTGTCGTTGGCGTTACTTTATCGGACGCACCGCCGGTAGCCCCTAAACCATACACAATGTCACCCGCACCATTACTGGTTGCTGACAAGAGATTCTCATTGGCGGCGTTAGGTAAAGTGATTGTCCGATTATGTGTACCATCGATATTAAATTCGCTGTAGTAGACAGCCATGGTAGTTTGGTCTTGCCAAACCACACCGTCTTTGGTGCCATTGGAGACCGCAGAATACGCCACTTTTGGCATATAATTTGAACCGTGACTATCCAGCGAATAGTTATAATCCTCATACGGCACATACATATCTTCGCTACGGCTATGTGCTTCAGTCATGATGCGCACCACTGGCGAGGTATATTCTGTGCGTTCATGCGTTGCTGAAACGGTAGTGGTGCCTAAGCGCTCCCCTGTTGCGAGGTTATTCCACACCGTTGGCTCTGCGTCATCTGGGTCAAGAATGCCATCATGATCGGTATCAAAGCTGCTGGCATCACTTGGGTCAGAGCCGTCTTGGTATTCCACTAAGTTGGTGAAGCCATCACCATCCAGATCACCACTTTCATCACCTGCAGTTAATGGGTCTAAACCATAGGTGGTTTCAAAGCCATCTCCCATGCCATCGCCATCGGTATCGGACGTTACACTGTAGCTGTTAACATCAAGTGTATCGGCAACACCATCGCCATCCAAATCAGGGTCAATACCATCCTCAATACCATCGCCATCAAAATCACTGTGCGGCAAGGTGAAATCAATACTGAACGGATAAATGCCCAACTCTTCTTGTGCTGAAGTGACATAACGTAATTTCGCCACACCACCATTGTAATGAGTACCCGTCGGCAATGCGCTTAAACTACCGCTATCAAGTGAAATGTGGAAATAATTGACGGTATCAAAGTCAGGCGATTGCTCACCAGGGATGGTGACATAATGCATCGCTGTTTGAATTTGATTGTA
Source organism: Vibrio thalassae (assembly GCF_900089835.1). Classification (GTDB taxonomy): domain Bacteria; phylum Pseudomonadota; class Gammaproteobacteria; order Enterobacterales; family Vibrionaceae; genus Vibrio; species Vibrio thalassae. Next base: position 2,328 of record NZ_OANU01000104.1, read on the forward strand.
AATACGATGCCCTTTCAAGGTCACTGGATAAACATTGCCCGCAGCATCTTTCACCTCAAGCGTGAAATGGGTCTCGGTCTCGGCGGTATCCCACCAATTTGGCGTGAGTGTTTCGCTAGGACCTGTCAAACCTGATCCAGGTAAGATCGCAACCGCTAGGTATTCGCTACCGGTGAAATGATTGGTGTAATCAAAAGATAAGCTGGTATCAGGGGTGAGGTTCTCTACCGTGTAAATCTCAGCAGTGGTGGTTAGCAGACCGATAGCCGTTAGTGGGTTGCCATCGGCATCAATGATTTCCATTTCTGCCGTGTGCTGACCAAGGCTTAATCCCGATAAAATCACGCTTGGTTCAGTGGCAGTTATCCATTCACCACCATCTAGACGGTAACGCCAACCATCAAAGCTGATACGAGTAGAGAAAGATAAGCGGGTATCGTCATTATTTAGTTGCACCAAGCTAAAGTTAGAAATCAGTTCACCATAGAGATCTAAATCTTCTGGCACCGCCATGAGGTTCAACGCCGTGGTGCGCTCACTCACATCTTGATTAATGAATAACCAGTTATCATCGGGAATATCCGCAGCCTCAATGGTTTGTAATTTGGTCGCGACCCAATCACTGCCATTGAGCGTCACCTCATAAATGTCGTATTTCACATCACGCGGCAAACGCAGCATTGGGTAGGTTTTATTTAAATGGAATGAGTTTGCTGCCACCTGCGGTGCACCAATTTGATATAAAGGTATCGCGGTATTGAACTGATAGCTGATCCCTTCGTTGACGGTATATTGGGTCGCTGTGTAACTAGCGCTAGGAAAGCCACAGCCGTTTGCCCCGTCATAGTAGACCAACGCAATGTTACCCACCGTTTCGCTTGGGGAAGCACTGGCTGGACAATTAGCAGTATTATTCGTTGTGTATGGAATCGGCAAGCCGTCAACATTACCAGCGAGAACACCAGAATTAAGCGTGACATAGAGGTCGTTTTCATCCGCTGTACCGTTACCATCCAAATCCGTATCAAGACCATTCAATGTGCCATCGTTGTCAGTGTCTATTTGACCTAGGTAAATCGGATGATTGGCATCATTCGGATCACTAAATTGTGCCAGTTCCACCCCATCTAAAATACCGTCACCATCTGAATCCACCACATTGTCATTATTCACGACTGCAATCAAGGCTTGCACTTCATCTGGGGTATTCCACACATTACCTGCCAATGCTGCTTGGTATTCAGCGATCAAACTCGCTGCCAAATATTGCGTTGGCAA
>NZ_OANU01000013.1 GCF_900089835.1 Vibrio thalassae
TTTATTGAGCGTATAGCGATAGAAGAACTGCAAGCCGTTACGGTCGAGCTTGATGGTACTCCACGAGTGGGTTTGAATAAGGCTAGCGAAGTATTGCTTGAGTTGGTCGGGGGTGAGCGAGTCAGGGCAGCAATCAAAATAGCGGCTTATTCGACGAACGGCACGGGAATAGGCATCAATGGTAGCAGGTCGTTTACCTTGCAGCTTAAGGTTGGTAAGGTGTTGTTCATAAAGAGAATGATAGCGATTGAGTTCATTGGGTGTCATGGTATTTACTCCTGTCTATCCCATCGGGTGATGGGGTATCAGAAGTATGGCGTTTATGTGCTTTACTCTGCCGCGCAGCGGCTTCGTTCAACAATATGTTATGGTCATTTCTCAACCGTTTTCTTTCATTAGATAAAAACAATTATTTTAACTACGTCATGTTTTTAGTGATAATTAACATTCACAAATTATTATTTACGCAAGAAAAACTCTCACCTGTAAAGACAATAGCTTACACACCATACATATAATTACGCTGCGTTATATAATAACTTCGCAAGTCAATCACAACGGTGGTTTAACTCTAAATATTGAATATAAATTAATTTATCCATAAGGATAATCGTATTTAAGATATTTTCATCCCTATTTGTCGAAACTTTAATTCCATTTATCCCTGCTTATAGCCTTGTTAATAATCATTTAGCCTAATTATAGATACGACGAGCCAAGAGCGTATTAATAATAAAATTTATTAGAGACTAAATAGGGATTTAACATGAAAAAAGTTTCTCTTTTAACAGCAGCTATTATTGCAGGTTTATCAGCAACAGCAGCAAATGCTGCTGACGTATTTAAAGGTGATAACCTGAACCTAGCAGTGGGTGGCCGAGCTGAAGCGCGTGCTGATTTTGACAAAGATACCAATGATCGAACGGTTGCAGATAACAGCCGTGCACGTGTCAACGTACTCGCGACAACAGAAATTGCTGACGGCGTTCAAGCTAAAGGTTTCTTTGAAGAAGAGATTAATCGTTCCGGCGCAGATGACAGTGCCGGATATGAAAACCGTTATCTATATGTGGGTGTCGCAGGCGAAAACAATGAACTTCAATACGGTAAAACGGATGGTTCATTAGGTATGATTACTGACTACACTGATATTCTCGACGCATTTGGTGGTGAAGCAGGCAACAAAACCGCTACAGCTGACCGTACAAGTAACCAATTGCTCTACATCGGTACATTTGGTGGCCTAAAAGTTAAAGCAAACGCGAATGGCGGCGGCGCTGCTGATACATTCGAAAAATACGGTCATGTGGTTAAAGGCACTATAGATCAAGGTTATGGTGTCGCTGCACAGTACCAGTTGGGTGATTTAAGCTTTGGTGCAGGTTACGCCTATCAAAAGGACAAGGACGTTAATGTTACAGCTGGCGGCTTAACGATTTCTCCAAACGCAGAAAGCCAAAACGTCCTAGTTGGTGCAAGTTATCAGCTCAATGATCTATATCTAGGTGGCCTTTATACGCAAGGTAAACTGTTAGACCAAGACTACAAAGGATTCGAGGTGGCATCTAAGTATGACATAACAGATCGTATTCTTTTGGCAGCAGCATTCCAGCAAGTTAAGTTTGATGTTGCAGACGAGACGGATCAAACCGTAGCGGCTAACGTACACTATAAGTTCACTAATGCCTTCACTACTTATGCTGGCGTATCTAAAGACCTAAACGGTGACAAAGATACAATTGGACGTCTTGGTGCAATCCTTACGTTTTAATCCTAACTGCATTTTGTAGAATGGGATGGATTAACATGACAAAGATCTTTCCTAGTAACGAGTGTTGATTAAAATGACCTGACAGCCATTGCAAAGTAATGGCTGTTTTTTATGTATTTTTGCCCCTCAAATAGGAAGATAGTGATCCACCAGCAGCACTAAAAATAAAAGCATTAAATGGATAATAGAGAATTTAAACGTGTCCATTGCGGTCTTATCGGAGGCAAAATATTTAAGTTTCCACGCATAATAAATAAAACCTGCACTCAAGAATGTTGAGCCTGCTAAATAGACTAGCCCTGTCATTCCGACTAAAGCAGGCAACAAGCATACTAGCGCTAATAAAATGGTATAGAGCAAAATAGACGTTTTAGTATATTCAACCCCATGGGTCACCGGAAGCATAGGAATATCCGCTTTCGCGTAGTCTTCTTTTCTGTGAATCGCTAACGCCCAAAAATGAGGTGGGGTCCAGATGAAAATGATCATAACAAGTAACCAGGCGTTGGCATGCAGTTCCCCTGTCACCGCTGTCCACCCCAACAACGGTGGCATAGCGCCTGCAATACCTGCGATAACAATGTTCTGAGGCGTCGCTCGCTTTAAGTATAAGGTGTAGACCACGGCATAGCCAAGCAAGCTTGCGAACGTGAGCCAAGCGGTTAGCCAGTTCACCCCCAAAGCTAATATTACAAAACCCAAGATGCCAAGACTTAGAGCAAAGGTAAAAACTTTACCGACACTCAACTCTCCTGATGGCAAAGGACGTTTATGGGTTCTCGCCATAACTGCATCAATTCGACGGTCTATTAGATGATTGAAAGCTGCCGCAGAGCCGGCCATTAATGCAATCCCCAGAAGCCCCAGCACCGTGGCTTGCACAGGTAGCGCACTCGGTACGGCTAAACACATCCCTACCAATGCCGTTAAAATCATTAATGCGACCACTTTGGGTTTCGTCAGGGTTAAATACACACGCCAATTATTCCTAGGTCTTACATGGGAATCCACACGACCTGCTAGCGCTATTGTCACTTTGTTCATAAAGAGCTCTCCTTGTCTCCTGATGCTTTCATCCTCCCAGTAGGGATCTTCGATTCAATAATAGTGAGCGTCGGTTTTTCCGCTTGAGGGTATCGTATGTTCCTAATGATGTAGTTAGTTTGAATTAGGCTTAGTAGCAGCAACGCAGCGCCGAGGTTATGCGTAACCGCAACTAGCAAAGGTAAGTGGAACACCACATTACTCACTCCCAGCACAAGTTGAATGACTAATAACCCCAATAATAGAACACCGACCTTCCGTAAAGCAGATTGTCGATGTTTTAGTAAGCTTAGCCCTAATACCCCAACGAGTAGCGTCACCACTATGGCACCAAAACGATGACTGACATGAATGGTCATCCGCGCAGCATAATCGAGCACACCAAATTCGTAATTATCAAAGCCAAAATGCACCGGAGTGAAAGCGGTCTTAAAATCGAGATAACGGCCCCACTCACCTTCACAAATAGGTAAAGAAGTACACACCACAGCAGCGTAATTTGAGGATACCCAACCGCCGAGTATTATCTGAAAAATGGTGGCTATTAGTGCCAAGCACGCCAATAACTTGAGTCGAGTACCGATTATCCTTGGCTCAGTAGTCACTGTTTTAGGTTTCACCACTTTTGGCTCAAAGGCAGTGCTTCGTTCTTTTTGTGATTCTGTTTCCTTAGTCCATCGCGTTGCTATTGTATTCGGGCGCAGTTTTAGGTAAGTATAAAACAGCAAAGAAAACATAGTAAAGCCCCCTAGTAGATGTCCCATAACCACAATAGGCATCAGTTTAAGTGTTACCGTCCACATCCCTAAAGCCGCTTGAAACACTATCACTAAAGATAACGACACAGGCAAAGCCCCGCCGAGTCGACTCCGTTCATTCCTCAATGCTAGATAGGTAATCGCAAACACAACTAAACCTAATGTTCCCGCTAAATATCGGTGTATCATCTCTAACCATGCTTTGTAAGGCTCCACCGCTCGTTCGGGGAAAAGCGTATTTGCTACGGCCACATCAACGCTATTGCTAGGCACCGTTAGATGACCATAACAACCCGGCCAGTCTGGACAACCTAACCCAGCATCCGCAAGGCGAGTATAGGCACCCATGGCAATGACAACAACGGTCAGTATCACTGCGCCTTTCACCAAATTTATCAGTCTCATTGCCACTCCTTATGCCGTCAACATTGGTGTACTCACCTCTTAGCGTCTAACCTACTCGAGATAGCTTGAGTAGCTTTCTGAGGTCGGACAACAGCCCCTTGCTGTGTGCGACCTGTTGTTCCTTGGTTGTAGGTTCAAACACCATCACGACTTGACCTAAAGTGTCGGTAATGACGTATCCTTGCGGTGGTACTATGTCAGAGAAACCGTCGTTTACGGTCACCACTGCCACTGAATCAGGCAGTTTGGGCAGAGCGTATCCAGATTGTATGTAAACAACTGGTGTGACCCGCTCTTTGTACTTTCCTAGCGCTAAATACGTTTGCCCCATAACGTATAAGCGATTTAAGCATGCATCATCACATTTAGCGGGTAGCACAAAGCCCAGCTGCCAGCTGTCTCTTTGAAGGGGGTTGACTATCCCTAGTGACTCGAATGTCACTCGAGGCTCCACCAACTGGCCATGATTGGTCACTCCTGACTCATACCAATTATTACTAAGAATGGTTTTTGCAACGATAAACGGCAGCGCAAAAAAAACAATTAACGCCAGTAACGTCAGTCGCCCTCTCAATACGGCTTTGGGCTTGAATAACGGTGTCGTCCCTGTGCTCATAAGCGCTCCTAATGTCTTGTTGAATGAGTTTTTCTGGCCCAACGATATGCGGCAATGCCCACGACTAACGCAAAAACCAAGGCCATAGCAAACCATTGAAATGCATAAGCGTAGTGTTTAGCGGAGTTCATAGACAGTGGCTTCCATGGATGTTCGTAAGGCGTGGTTGAGTCGCTAGGTTGTATGACCCATGGTTGTAAAGGCTTGCCAATGTGCTCTGCTAATGCTTCCAGATTTAAGTTCTGAATCCGCCATGTCGTTGTGGCTGAAGAGGAAAAATCTTCAGGGTAGAGTTTGTTGCCTAAAGGGCTAGTCATCTTTCGATATAAACGCCCTGTCATCATCACAGAATGGGTTAACAGCTCAACAGCAGGCAATGAGTGCCTTTGCACCATCCCTTTAACAAATCCAAGTTCCACGAGCCAAAAGCGAGCTTGATTATCCGCACTAAGCTGATAAACCAAATACCCTACTTGTCCATCAACGGTTTGGTTATCAAGATAGATAAGTTGAGGCAGAGGAGCAACCTCTGCAAACACGGGTACGCCGATCCAGCGAAAATAGTCATCACTTAGCTGGGGTGCATGTGAAAAGCGAACAGAACTTAATGAACTGGGTGATTGCTCACTTCGCTGGGCCAACATAGATTCTAGCTGCGATTTTTCGTTACCTCGCTGTTGCTGCCAAAAGCCCAGTTTGACCAAAGTTGAAAACACAGCCACAGTTAATACTATGCCGGTCCAGAACTTCATCGATTTAAACCAGATCATGCGAGGCGCCTCAATGTCAGCCACACTATTGTTTAAGATTGTTTTAGTACTGCTATTACTTTTCATCATCTTTAACTTAGCGCTTGCCCTCATAAGAATGGTGCGAGACGACCCTAATTCTGGAAAACCCATGAGTCACTATCTGGGTCGCCGTGTGTTGTTTTCTGCGATTGTTGTTATTCTTTTGGTTATTGCGCTGCAAAGTGGATTCCTTGCTCCTAACCCTCGCCCCTACTGATACAAAACCAGATACTGCTGACTAAAGCACATAAACGAAGACAAATAAACAGAGCCAAACCACATCAACAAAGTGCCAGTACCAACTGCCTGCTTGAAACGCGAAATGGTCTTTAGGTGTAAAATGGTCTTTGGCGATTCGAAACAGGAGTACTATCAGAAAGATGGTACCTAGCACCACATGTAAGCCATGGAACCCGGTTAACATGAAGAATGTGTTTCCATATATCCCAGACTGTAAAGTAAGCCCCAGATCCCGGTACGCATGTGAGTACTCAACGGCTTGGTAGTAAAGGAAAAATCCGGCCAGAACAATAGTAATTTCTAGCCACACGATAAGCGCTGTTCGCTTATTCTTTTCTAGGCTAACGTGAGCCATGTGTAACGTAATCGAAGAGAGCAGTAGTATGATGGTGTTCTGCAAAGGTAAACCTTGCCAAGGCATTGCCTCAGTTGTCTCACCCGCAGGGGTCGTAGTGAGTGGCCATATCGCTTCGAATCCTGGCCACAGAACTTCGTGAGTCATCACATTGTTGTCGGCGCCTCCCAACCAAGGGACAGCAATCATCCGCGCATAAAATAACGCGCCAAAAAAGGCACCAAAGAACATCACTTCAGAAAAAATGAACCAGCTCATACCTTGACGAAATGAACGCGTAATCTGGTCTGAGTACAAGCCTTGCAGTGATTCGCTGACAACATTGCTAAACCACCCTGACAACATGTACAACAGCACCACAAAGCCCAGCGCGAGAGTAACGTTGCCGATGACACTCCCAGCTCCACCCGTCTCTAAATGTTGAACTGTGAGTCCCGCACCAACTGCTACTAAAAACAACGCGACAGCTCCCACAATGGGCCAGCTGCTCTGAGCTGGAACGTAATAAGATTGAGGTTTACTCATAGCTTAACTCCCTGTTAAGTGCGCTCTTGCTACCCTTACTGCGTTCAACGGCATCCTGCACGCTTGCATTATTTGTGATGTTGTAGAGTGTGTACGACAAAGTCAGTGTGTGAATCGACTCGGGGATATCGGGTTCAATATAGAAAATTAACGGCATTTCCGTTTCGCTCTGACCGTCGAGCGGCTGATGATTAAAGCAGAAACACTCAATCTTATTGAAGTAGGCGGCACCCGTCCCCGGAGACACCGACGGTACTGCTTGCCCAATTAGAGGCTGCGACGAATTATTCTTCGCCAGATAGGCCGTTTGAATCACCTCTCCAGGGTATACGTCAAGAAAGACGGTTTCAGGCTCAAATCCCCATGGCATGTCAGGGTTGATATGCGCCATAAACTCAACGCGAACAGTGCGTGAAATATCGGCCCTCATTCCAACAGGTTGCACCGCCGATACGGTATTAGTTTTACCATTGATACCTAACGCTTCACACATAATGTCGTACAACGGAACCAAAGCAAAACCAAACCCAAACATGCCGACCACAGCCACACACAGCCACGTAACTAACTTTCTATTGGATGTAGGGTTTTGCTCGCTCATCACTCACCTCTCTAATCCACTTTTGGCGGTGTGCTAAAGGTGTGATACGGTGCTGGGCTAGGTACTGTCCATTCCAGCCCTTCCGCTCGCTCCCAAGGTTTCGCTTTGGCCTTTTCTCCGCCTTTAATGCACTTGATTACCAGCCATAAGAAAATCAACTGCGACAGACCAAAGGCGAACCCGCCTATTGAGACAATCTGGTTTACATCGGCAAATTGAATAGCATAGTCAGGAATACGCCTTGGCATGCCCGCTAGTCCTAAGAAATGCATCGGAAAAAACAGCACATTGACCGAAATCACCGAGCACCAGAAATGCCACAGACTTAACTTTTGGTCATACATATGGCCGGTCCATTTGGGCAGCCAGTAATAAGCGGCCGCCATAATTGAAAATACAGCGCCAGATACTAGAACATAGTGAAAGTGAGCTACGACAAAGTAGGTGTCGTGATATTGAAAGTCCGCAGGTACAATAGCCAGCATCAACCCTGAAAAGCCACCAATGGTAAACAAGACGATAAAAGCGATAGCGAATAGCATGGGCGTTTCAAACGTCAATGCGCCGCGCCACATTGTCGCTACCCAATTAAATACTTTCACCCCTGTGGGCACTGCGATGAGCATAGTACAGTACATAAAGAACAGCTCGGCAAAAACAGGCATCCCTGTGGTGAACATGTGATGCGCCCAAACCAAGAAAGACAACAAAGCGATACTGCATGTCGCATACACCATTGAATGGTAACCAAACAGCTTCTTACCACTAAACGCAGGTACAATGGCCGAAATGATGCCGAAAGAAGGCAAGATCATGATGTACACTTCTGGGTGGCCGAAAAACCAAAAAATATGTTGGAACATGACAGGATCACCGCCACCTGCTGCATCAAAAAAACTGGTTCCGAAATACTTGTCCGTCAACACCATCGTGACAGCCCCCGCCAACACTGGCATCACAGCGATAAGCAAAAAGGCGGTAATTAACCAGGTCCAGACAAATAACGGCATCTTCATCATCGTCATGCCGGGAGCACGCATATTAAAAATGGTGACAATGACATTGATGGCCCCCATGATTGAGCTGATCCCCATAATGTGTACTGAAAACACAAATAGTGCCGTGCTATCCGGACCATAGGTTGTTGAAAGCGGCGCGTAAAACGTCCAACCAAAATCGGGCCCACCACCGGGCATAAAGAGTGATGACAAAAGAATTAGGAAAGCGAACGGCAGAATCCAAAAGCTTAAGTTATTCATGCGCGGCAATGCCATATCTGGTGCACCAATCATCATTGGAATCATCCAATTCGCCAAACCAGTAAAAGCTGGCATGACAGCGCCAAAGACCATCACTAAGCCGTGAACTGTGGTCATCTGGTTAAAGAAATTGGGCTCAACAAGTTGTAAGCCCGGTTGGAATAACTCTGCACGAATGACCATCGCCATCACGCCGCCAGTAAGAAACATGACGAAACTAAACCACAAGTACAAAGTCCCAATATCTTTATGGTTAGTGGAGTATACCCATCTTGCCCAACCAGAAGGGGCGTGATCATGATGATCGTCTTCAATAACGGCCGTGCTTTCCGCACGACTCATCTCTGCATCCGTCGCTGTTGACGATTTAACTGTTTCCATAGGATCCATTTTCATCATAACTCCTTGGAGCTAGTTTGCTCCTCACCTTGCGCTTTGAACGCATTGATATCAGAGGCTTGTACTACATCTCCCGTATCGTTACCCCACGCATTTCGTTGGTAAGTCACTACTGCTGCTATCTCTTTGTCGGTCAATTGATTTGCGAACGACTGCATCGCTGTCCCACTTACACCGTCAACTATTTTGCTGATGTGAATCGACACATCTCCCGTCGTTGCAACGGTACTGCCAGCGATAGCAGGAAAAGCCCCGGGTATGCCTTGACCGTTTGCTTGATGGCATACAGCACAACGACCTGCATACACTTCTTCACCTACGCTCATCAACTCACCCAGAGGCAGCGTGGCGTCAAGCGACTTCGCCGCTTCCTCTGCCGCTAAGGCCATTTCTTGTTTCTTCTCAGCTAACCATGCGTCATAGTCACTCTGCTCCATCGCTTGGACGACAATCGGCATAAATCCATGAGCTTTACCGCACAGTTCGGCACATTGACCTCGGTACACGCCTGGTTCGTCAATCTTGGTCCAAGCTTCATTAATAAAACCCGGGATCGTGTCCTTTTTGACGGCAAAATCCGGCACCCACCAAGAATGAATAACATCATCGGATGTCATTAAAAATCGGATCTTTTGGTTAATGGGAACGACGAGTGGATTGTCTACTTCAAGTAGATAATGTGCCCCTTTTGCTTCAATACCGTCAATCTGCTTTTGAGAGGTTGCCAATAGCGAGAAGAAGTTGACATCTTCTCCAAAATATTCGTAATGCCATTTCCACTGCGAGCCAGTTATTTTTATGGTGATATCAGATCGGGAAGTATCTTCCATTGCGACGAGAGTTTTCGTCGCTGGAATCGCCATCGCAATCAGAATAACGATAGGAATGACGGTCCATACAATTTCAACTTTGGTACTTTCATGGAAATTGGCCGCAACGGCGCCGCGTGATTTTCTGTGCTTGAAAATGGAGTAGAACATCACGCCAAACACAACGAATGCGATTGCACAACAGATGTAGAAAATCAACATGTGCAGGTCATAGACTTGGTTACTGATATCAGTAACACCACGAGTCAGGTTAAAGCCGTTCGACTCGGCGATGAGAGGTTGACTGATTAGCGTAGCAGCCACCCCTATCCATAAGTGAATAGTCAGCAATCTCTTCAAAAGATTTCTCCTTTGCCTAGCCACGTCTTTCCCAACGTGGTTCCCCAATGACTTATACCAAGCACGTCTGAAGAGTGATCAAACTATTCAGGATGGCAAAGCCCGCAACCAAAACCCAACTAACTGTGATTCGACGACGTCTAACGAAGACCAACTAGGTTTATCAACTCAAACATGAGTCTCAAAAAATAAAGCTAAACTGCAAAAGTACTCGGTCATACAAATGGCATAACCACTTACTTATTAAGTCCGATGTTAATAAAATACAACACAAAATGATTTGTTATACTTTTGTTAACTAAAGGCTAGTTAGAGAATTCAAGATTCGCAAGGATAAAAATAAACCGTCACTTTTTGTGATGGTGGCCCATCGATTACCTTTTAAATTTTGACAAACTACACAATAGCGTGTTTGAGGACCAGGACAACATGTGGATTCTGTCGCTGCTCACAAAATACGTAAAAAGCATGAATCTAACCTTAGAATTATTTTATTATTGTATTACAATATTGCATATTGTCTTCATTCCCTTTAGAAACACTTTGTATTTACAAGAGAGTTGGTATGGGTAACGACAAATCATTCGATGCAATCAAGGCTATGAAGCTGGAAAATGACACTTCTGCTGGCAATTTGGTTGATCTACTACCTATTGAAGTTCAAAAGCGAGACTTTGACCTGTCTTTCCTAGATAACCTTGCAGAGGCTCGCCCTCGCCTACTCATTCAAGCCAATGAACTTGACGAATTTAAATCAAAAGTTATGCAAGATGAGTCTCACTGCATGTTTGACGACTTCATCAATAACTCAACGGTCAAATTTTTCGATACTGAGCCTTACGCAGAACCTCAACCTTACCCAGAAGAAACGGTTGGTAAAGCTTCTCTATGGCGACCTTATTGGCGTCAAATGTATGTAGATTGCCAGATGGCGCTCAATGCGACACGCAATCTTGCAATCGCAGGTATTGTCAAAGACGACAAAGAACTTATTGGCAAAGCTAAAGCTTGGACGCTCCAACTCGCGTCCTATGACCCAGATGGCGTAACATCTCGCGGCTACAACGACGAAGCCGCCTTCCGCGTCATCGCAGCAATGGCTTGGGGCTATGACTGGTTACATGGCCACTTTACTGAAGAAGAACGTTCAACAGTACGTAAAGCATTAGTGACTCGTTTAGATGAAATTATGCATCACCTGAAAGTCACCGTTGACCTATTAAATAATCCATTGAACAGTCACGGTGTTCGTTCTATTTCTTCCGCTATTATCCCGACGTGTATTGCGCTCTATCACGACCATCCTAAAGCTGGTGAATATATTGCTTATGCGTTGGAATACTATGCCGTCCATTATCCGCCATGGGGTGGTGAAGATGGTGGCTGGGCAGAAGGTCCAGATTATTGGAATACGCAAACTGCCTTCCTAGGTGAAGCATTCGATCTGTTAAAAGCATACTGTGGTATAGATATGTTCAATAAAACATTCTACGAAAACACAGGAGACTTCCCACTTTATTGCATGCCAGTTCACTCGAAGCGAGCCAGCTTCTGCGACCAATCTTCTATCGGTGACTTCCCTGGGTTAAAACTTGCGTACAACATCAAGCATTATGCTGGAGTAAATCAAAAGCCTGAATACGTATGGTATTACAACCAGTTGAAAGGGCGTGATACTGAAGCACATACCAAGTTCTATAACTTTGGTTGGTGGGACTTTGGCTATGACGATCTTCGTTTTAATATTCTTTGGGATGCACCTGAAGAAAAAGCGCCGTAAAACGATCCGTTGTTAAAAGTGTTCCCTATCACCGGCTGGGCGGCTTTCCACAACAAGATGACGGAACGTGATAACCATATCCACATGGTCTTTAAATGTTCGCCATTTGGTTCAATTAGCCACTCACACGGTGACCAAAATGCGTTTACACTGCATGCCTTTGGTGAAACATTAGCATCTATCACCGGCTACTATGGTGGGTTTGGCGTCGATATGCATACGAAGTGGCGTCGTCATACTTTTTCTAAGAACTTGCCCCTGTTTAATGGCAAAGGACAGTACGGAGAGAACAAAAACACCAAATTTGAAGGCCACCAAGACCGCTTCTGTATCGAAGCAGGCGGTCAAATCACAGACTATGACACAGACTCTGACGTCAAATTTGTAGAGGGCGACGCAACCGAATCCTACAAGTTCTTTACACCAGATATCGAATCCTACAAACGTAAGATTTGGTTCGTGAAAGGCAAGCTCTTTGTGATCCAAGACAAAGCACACCTAGCTGTGAGCTTTATCAATCAGAGCGCGGAGCAAATTACGTCAGTGACCAACGTCGAAGGCTTTGGCGATGTGGACCCTTACGAGTTCCAAGAACTCGAGATCCACCGTCATGTAGAAGTAGAATTTTCTGCATCAAAACAACACGACATTGTTACGTTGCTTGTCCCTAACAAGAATAGCGGGGAACAAGTTCAGGTGTCGCATAGCGTCCGCGATAATGCACTAACACTTGTTGTAGATGGTAAACAGTGACCATAGATTTATAGTGGTTCAACGACTTTCAAAGATAAAGCCTTCACTGCATTTCAGCGTTGAAGGCTCTTTTTATTAAGGGTTATATCGCCAACCATTCTACTTCAACAATGGCTTTTCCCGCGTATTTAATACGACCGAGAAACCTATCTCCAGCGACTATCTCACCAACCCCTTGGGGCGTCCCCGTCATCACAATATCTCCATCTTGCAATTCGGTGTAAGAAGCCAGTTCTTGTAAAATCACGTCTGGTTTATACAACATCTGTTTGGTGCCACCTAATTGCATTCGCATACTATTGATAAACAACTCCACCTCAAGCTCACAGACATCCATATCTGATAATGGAATGAAACGGCTAAATTTGGCCGAGTTATCAAACGCTTTAGCTCTTTCCCAAGGCAGACCCTTCTGTTTCAACTTAGTCTGTAAGCTTCGTTTGGTAAGATCTAATCCAAAGCCCACTGCGTAGAGTTGTCGGTTGCGGATAAGGAAGCAAATTTCTGCCTCGTAATGAAGAGGCTCATCAAGGTAAGAATAAAGCTCTGATGCGATACTAGAGTTTGGTTTGTTGAACACCACCATATCTTCAGGGATCTCATTCCCTAATTCATTGATGTGTTCGACGTAGTTACGGCCTACGCACAAGATCTTCGATGGGAAAAAAGAGTCATCTCCAACAAATACCGCTTTCATTGCCCTTCCTTGACTGACAGGTAAATTCAACACTAAGAACTGTGCATTTTAGCGGATTTATAGTGACAGACTTATGATTTAGAAGAGTATTTTGCAAAGTTGAGGCAAGGATCGAGATTTGAGTTGTTATCGTAGTTGCGCACCCAGCCCACAGATTTGATAGGATTTCATCTAACTCCTTGCATTTTAATTCAATTTCGACAACCATTTGTATATTCAATTTATCGAGTGACGAGTCGTTAATGTCCGCTGAGCCCCTGTATATTCAAATCAAACAATACATCGAACAGAAGATCGACCAAGGGCACTGGCCTGTTGGACAGCGTATCTCCACCGAAATGGAGCTCACCGAACAGTTTTCTGTCAGTCGAATGACCGTTAATAAAGCCATTAGGGATCTGGTAGGTGACGGAAAATTAGAGCGGCGGCCAAGGCTTGGTACGTTCGTAAAAAAGCAGAGTGAAAAGGCTGAGAGTCCTCTACTTGATACACGAAACATCGCCAAAGAAGTCGCTTCTCGAGGTAAAACTTATTCGTGCGATGTCATTAAACACCTGGCAACCAAAGCCGATCAGAATATCGCCACCAAGCTAGGCGTTATGTTGGGGAGCTCGGTCTACTACAGTGAGATCTTACACAAAGAAAACGACCTTCCTATTCAGTTGGAGTGTCGTTGGGTGAACGCAAAGTTTGCACCTGACTATTACAAACAAGATTTCTCGAAAGTCACTCCAAACGAGTACTTAACGCTAAACTGCCCAATGACTGCCGTTGAACATACCGTCGAAGCCATTATTTGTAATGATGAAATTGGTCAGAGGCTCGAAATGACGACAAAAGAGCCTTGTTTATTGCTCCACAGAAGAACATGGAGTGACGACCGCCTTATCAGTACAGCCTTGCTCTACCATCCCGGAAGCCGCTATCAGCTGAGCTCGAAAGTCACCCTTTAGTCACGTGTAATACTCTCTATTTAAACAAACTAAACTACCCACTAATTTGTAAGCTAACTAACGAAAATACAAAAAGTTAGCTTACGTTGACTTACCCCAAAATCTAAGCTTCAATGTTAGGATTTCTCGCATAATAACCACATAAACCAGTGAGAAATCAGAATGAAAAAAACAGTCTTAGCACTTTCTTTAGACATCGCCGCTTTCTCTACGTCATCTTTGGCCAACGAAGGCTTCTACGTTGGTGCTTCTTATTCAAAAATGAGCTACGACGCGGCGTTTGTAAGCAGTAACGAAGTGACAAATGGCTACTCAGCGAATGGCGGCTATGATTTTGCTTTGGGTAGCTTTTTTGTACTTGGTACAGAGCTAGAATATAAGAATCTTGGTTCAACCAAAGAGTCTTTCCTCAACGATTATTACACCTTGTCGATGACCTCATACGGAATCAATGTCATCCCAAAACTTTATATGGGCGATCGTTTTTACGCGCTAGCAAAGCTAGGTTTCCACAAAATTAATTCTGAAGTTGAAACTAACGTTTCGGTCAACGGTTCATCAGTCTCCGACACTGCGTTCGTATACGGACTCGGTCTTGCCTACGACATCACGGAACACTTTGCGATTTAAGCTAGCTACGAAATTCACAACATTGCTGTCTACGATACCAAGTCTGCCAACCTTGGAGTGAAATTTAACTTCAAATCTTCCCTATATATGGCAAATTGTACTCACTTCCGTAGGTCACCGTATAGTGGCCTACTTCTGTTTAAGATCTTGTATATCAGTCAGTTAAACCACAGAGTTACCGCCGTTAAGATTTAAAATCACCTAACCTGCTCCTTCTATTTAATCATCTACTAAAACCTCAAATCTTAGACGCTTAGATCACATTTTGTACGATGCACTATTGATCAATTGTATATATTCTACTAAATATTTGTATATACAATAAAGCTTTGGATTAAACATGCACTTAATTCTAAAAAATGCCCGACTTGTTACTATGGAAGAAGGCTCAACTGGATACACTCCTACGGAGCCTTGTTACCTGCTTATTCGCAGTGGGTTAATCGTCGCTATGGGTGAAGACCTATCCACACTCTACGGCAATACGCCAAAAGAGTGGTCAGATTGTCCAGTACTCGATTGTGCTGGCAGTATTGTGACACCCGGATTAATTGATCCCCATACACACTTGGTTTTTGCCGGGAGTCGAACACAAGAATTCGAAGCACGTTTAAACGGCGAATCCTACCAAGCTATCGCTCAGCGCGGTGGCGGTATTAACAGTACGGTTGCCTCGACTCGTACCGCCTCTGTGGATGAGCTAATTGAACTTGCCCTACCAAGGTTGGACAGTTTGATTAAAAGTGGCTGTACAACTATCGAAGTGAAGTCAGGTTACGGATTGACGCTAGAAGATGAAGCGAAGATGTTGGTGGCCGCCAAGTCGTTAGAAAACCATAGACGCGTCAGTATTACCACGACGTTACTCGCAGCACATACTGTCCCCCCTGAATATCAGGATAGAGCGGACGAGTACATAAACTACGTGGTAACCGACATCATCCCTCACGTCGCAAAACACAACTTGGCAGATTCTGTCGACGTGTTTTGTGAATCCATAGGATTTACTCTAGAGCAAACTGAACGTGTTTTTGCCGCAGCTAAGGCACATGGTCTTGCTGTCAAAGGGCACACAGAGCAGCTCAGTAACCTTGGCGGCAGTGTACTTGCCGCTCAATATCAAGCACAGTCGGTCGACCATATTGAATATCTGGACTTAGCAGGCGTAAAGGCCCTTGCCACTTCAGGGACAGTAGCAACACTTTTGCCCGGGGCATTTTACTTCTTAAGAGAAACACAACTGCCGCCCATTGAATGGCTGCGTGAGTTTAACGTGCCAATGGCAATCGGTAGCGACATTAATCCCGGAACCTCTCCATTTGCAGACCTACAGTTAATGATGAATATGGCTTGTACCTTATTTCGTCTAACGCCAGAGGAAGCGCTTCGTGGTGTGACATGCCATGCTGCGGCAGCAATTGGTCAGAAAGACACCATAGGACAAATCCGCAAAGGATTTAAAGCCAATTTAGCCATTTGGGATATCAACCATCCGAGCGAGCTTAGCTATCAGTATGGACTGAAAGGACTTAAACAACGTATCTTTGCTGGGAGTATCGAACATGTCGCCTAAAGCAATCAATACTCAGCACAGTTTTACTTGGTCTGGCCGTGACGACCTAGAAGATGGCGAGAAGCGTCTCAGAGTTCATCACGTCATTACACAGATTCATGAGCTAATGTCTGACACTTGTGGTACTCAACTTCTAGGTTTTGAAACCGATGAGGGCGTGTCCAGAAACAAAGGCAGAGTTGGCGCTAAAACGGCACCTGATGCTATCCGTGGTGCCTTAAGTAATTTGGCTTGGCACTCTGAAACTAAGATTTTAGACCTAGGCAATTCCGGCTCACACAACACATCGTTGGAACAAAATCAACGTACAACAGCCGAAATCATTACCAATGCCCTCTCGCATGGACCTGTCGTCGTGCTCGGCGGTGGACATGAAATCGCTTGGCCATCTTTCTTAGGGCTATCAAACTACCTACGCCAAAGCGAACCCAATCCCAGAATCGGTATCATCAATTTCGACGCTCATTTCGATCTTCGAGAGTATCAATCTGAAGCCGTGCCCTTAAAGCCGAGCTCTGGAACACCATTCTCGCAAATTGCTGACCACTGCCAATCAGAGCAACTCGCTTTCGAATACCTTTGTATCGGCATCAGTTCAACTTCCAATACACAAGCCTTATTTGATAAAGCGCAGCGCTTGAATGTTCGCTATATCGAAGACACACAGCTACTGCTTAACCCCCACACACCAATGCTTGAGGAACTTGAACAGTTTATTGCCAGCGTCGACTACCTCTATCTCACAATCGATCTAGATGTGTTCAATGCAGCGCTTGCTCCGGGAGTCAGTGCTCCCGCTGCTATTGGTTTATCCATTGAACACTTCTATCCATTTTTTAACGCGATATTACAGCACAACAATAAGTTGCTGATGGCGGATATCGCTGAATGTAACCCTACTTATGACATTGATAATCGCACCGCCAAACTCGCCGCTAGGCTCTGTTGGCAAATGCTAACTGCCATGTCCAAGCAGCAAAAATAACCAATAAATAACAATTAACAACCAACTACGTGAAACGCAGTGCGACGCCACATAACAAACCAACTTGGCGTCCACCATTCAAAAGGAAAACAAGATGACTGATAGTAATAATGCTCGTCTAGATGCAAGTCGCAAAATCAAGGCGCCACATGGCACTGAACTGAATGCCAAATCATGGCTGACAGAAGCGCCACTGCGCATGCTGATGAACAATCTTGATGACGAAGTTGCTGAGCATCCTCAATCATTAGTGGTTTACGGCGGTATCGGCCGAGCGGCTCGCAATTGGGAGTGTTACGACAAGATCGTCGAAGTCCTGAAACGTCTTGAAGACGACCAAACACTTTTAGTCCAATCAGGCAAACCCGTCGGCGTTTTCCCAACACATAAAGACGCTCCACGCGTATTAATTGCCAATTCCAACTTAGTCCCACATTGGGCCAATTGGGAACACTTTAACGAGCTGGATAAGCAGGGCCTAATGATGTACGGCCAAATGACGGCAGGTTCGTGGATTTACATTGGTTCTCAAGGCATCGTTCAAGGCACGTATGAAACCTTTGTGGCGATGGCCAAGCAACATTTTAATGGCGATGCCAATGGCAAGTGGATTCTAACAGGTGGCCTTGGCGGTATGGGCGGCGCTCAACCACTCGCGGCGACTATGGCTGGCTTTTCAATGATTGCTGTAGAGTGTGACGAATCTCGTATCGATTATCGTCTAAATACTCGTTATGTCGATAACAAAGCGCATAGCCTCGATGAAGCATTGTCCATTATTAAGAATAGCGACAAACCAATCTCAGTTGGTCTACTAGGAAATGCCGCTGATATCTATGCAGAATTGGTAGCGAAAAACATTACACCAGATGTGGTCACCGATCAAACCTCAGCACACGATCCTCTTAACGGCTACTTACCACAAGGCTGGACCATGGAACACGCTAAACAGCAACGTGAAAGCGATCCAACGGGCGTGGTGAAAGCGGCCAAAGCCTCAATGGCAGTGCAAGTTGCAGCCATTCTAACCATGCAACAACGCGGCTCGGTAGCAACTGACTACGGTAATAACATTCGTCAAATGGCGTTGGAACAAGGGGTAGAAAACGCGTTTGATTTCCCAGGTTTTGTTCCTGCGTATATCCGTCCACTTTTCTGTGAAGGTATCGGACCTTTCCGTTGGGCTGCACTCTCTGGTGATCCGGAAGACATCTATAAAACAGACCAAAAAGTCAAAGAGCTGATTCCTGATAATCCACATCTGCATAACTGGCTCGACATGGCTCGTGAGCGTATTCAGTTCCAAGGTTTACCTGCTCGTATCTGCTGGGTCGGCCTGAAAGATCGTGAGCGTTTGGGTCAGGCTTTCAATGAAATGGTGAAGAATGGCGAACTAAAAGCACCTGTGGTTATTGGTCGTGATCATCTTGATTCAGGTTCAGTAGCCAGTCCAAACCGTGAAACCGAAGGCATGATGGACGGCTCAGATGCGGTATCCGATTGGCCATTATTGAACGCCTTACTCAACACTTCAGGCGGTGCCACTTGGGTCTCCCTGCACCACGGCGGCGGTGTAGGCATGGGCTTCTCACAACACAGTGGAATGGTCATTTGCTGTGATGGTAGCGATGATGCTGCTCGACGTATTGCGCGCGTTTTACACAATGACCCTGCAACTGGCGTAATGCGCCATGCCGATGCTGGGTACGACATCGCTAAACAATGTGCCAAAGAACAGGGCCTAGACCTGCCAATGCTGAATCAAAATGATGATAATCGAGCTTAAGGAGCACACCATGTTGAAATTAGTTCTTGAGCCAGGTCAGCTAACGTTAGCGCAACTACGCCAACTCAGCCGTTCTCCTGTGAGCTTATCTTTGCATCCTTCAGCGGTTGAAGACATTGATGCCAGCACTCGAATTGTCGAGCAAGTTATCGCCGAAGATCGTACGGTCTACGGCATCAATACTGGCTTTGGATTGTTAGCTAATACACGCATTGAGCCAGAAGATCTCGAGATCCTGCAAAAGAGTATCGTATTGTCACACGCCGCCGGTATTGGTGAGCTAATGAGTGATGAAACCGTTCGTCTGATGATGGTGCTAAAGATTAACAGTCTTGCACGCGGCTATTCAGGTATTCGACTTAAAGTAATTCAAGCCTTGATTGAACTGGTTAACTCCCGAGTTTACCCATGCGTTCCACAAAAAGGCTCTGTGGGCGCATCAGGTGACTTGGCTCCACTGGCTCACATGAGCACAATCTTACTCGGTGAAGGTGAAGCAAGACATAACGGGAAAATCATTAGTGGTCTAGAGGCTTTGCAAATTGCTGGGCTTGAACCAATCACGCTAGCACCAAAAGAAGGGCTAGCACTACTAAACGGCACGCAAGCCTCGACCGCGTTTGCTTTAGAAGGTCTGTTCTTAGCGGAAGATCTGTTTGCATCAGCAACGCTATGTGGCGCAATGTCGGTCGAAGCCGCACTGGGTAGTCGCCGTCCATTTGACCCGCGCATTCATCGAGTAAGGGGACATCGCGCACAAATGGATGCAGCTCTAGCCTATCGCCACCTATTGGAAGGCAGTAGTGAAGTGGGTGATTCTCACCAAGCATGCGAGAAGGTACAAGACCCGTATTCGCTGCGTTGTCAACCTCAGGTGATGGGGGCATGTCTACAACAAATTCGTAACGCCGCAGAATCACTTCAAGTGGAAGCCAACTCAGTTTCTGACAACCCATTAGTGTTTGCTGATGACGGCGATATTATTTCCGGCGGTAACTTCCATGCTGAATCTGTCGCAATGGCGGCAGATGGCTTAGCGCTAGCGATCGCAGAAATTGGCAGTCTTTCAGAGCGCCGAATGGCATTGCTCATTGATAGTGCCCTGAGTAAGTTACCGCCTTTCCTCGTCGACAACGGCGGTGTTAACTCAGGCTTTATGATTGCGCAAGTAACTTCAGCAGCGTTAGCAAGTGAAAATAAAACCCTTGCTCACCCAGCCTCAGTTGATAGCTTGCCAACTTCGGCTAACCAAGAAGATCACGTTTCTATGGCAACCTTTGCAGCTCGTCGCTTAAAAGATATGTCAGAAAATACACGCGGTATCTTGGCAGTGGAATATTTGGCAGCAGCTCAAGGATTGGACTTCAGAGCGCCACTGAAATCCTCACCAAGAGTAGAGCACGGTAAACAAATTCTGCGTGAATCGGTGCCGTTCTACGATAAGGACCGCTACTTTGCCCCGGATATCGCTAAGGCAAATGAGATAATAAAGCTTGCACTTCATAACGCGCTAATGCCTGAGAATATACTCCCAAGCCTCTGATTCTATGAGTTTATCAAAGAGCCAGCATTTCGCTGGCTCTTTTTGTTGTACTCAAACATTTACCAAATAAATAGCTGGACCATATGTTGGCAGTCACAAGTTTAAAACGAGCCTATGCGTATATGCATCAAATCGCGTTATAACAAATGTGCTTAATAAAAGAACAACGAGGCACAACACAAGGAAAATACGTTTAACCACCCTATGCCCAATGCTGACGGTTATTTTGGTGAATACGGTGGCAGTTTTATCCCACCTCAGCTGCAAGAAATCATGGATGAAATCAGCGCAGCTTACGACTCATGCCGCCAAGATCCAGAATTCAAAGCCGAGCTTGCACGCCTATATAAACACTTTGTAGGCCGCCCTAGCCCAATCTTCCACGCCCAAAATCTTTCAGAAAAATACGGCGCACCTCTTTATCTCAAACGGGAAGATTTAAACCATACAGGCGCACATAAAATTAACCATTGCCTGGGGGAAGCCCTGCTTGCCAAAAAACTCGGTAAGAAGAAGCTCATCGCTGAAACCGGTGCTGGACAACATGGTGTTGCGCTCGCCACCGCAGCGGCTTTGGTGGGCCTAAAGTGTGATATCTATATGGGTGAAGTCGATATCGCCAAAGAACACCCAAACGTGGTGAGAATGCGAATTCTAGGGGCGAATGTGATTCCTGCTACTCACGGCAGAAAAACGTTGAAGGAAGCGGTAGATGCTGCATTTGAAGCCTACTTAGCGGACCCGCATACTCAGTTATACGCCATTGGCTCGGTTGTCGGCCCTCACCCATTCCCTGCAATGGTACGAGACTTCCAATCGATTATCGGTAACGAAGCCCGGGTTCAGTTCCAAGAAATGACAGGTCAACTGCCGAATAATCTCGTGGCATATGTTGGTGGAGGCTCTAATGCAATGGGTCTGTTTAGCGTGTTTTTGGGTGATGAAGAGGTTCAAATCCACGGGGTCGAACCATCAGGGCGCGATTTGCACACCCAAGGTGAACATGCTGCGACGCTAACACTTGGTGAGCCTGGCGTTATGCACGGGTTCAAATCATACATGCTAAAAGACGGAGAAGGCGAGCCTCAAGAAGTATACTCGGTGGCAAGTGGTCTCGACTATCCATCAGTAGGGCCTCAACACGCCTACCTCAAAGATACTGGCCGAGTGAATTACGGCCATATTAATGATAAAGAAGCCATTGATGCTTTTTTCGAGCTATCTCGTTTGGAAGGCATTATTCCAGCCATTGAGTCGGCTCACGCCGTTGCTTACGCGCTGAAATTGGCAAAAGAGGGAGAAAAGGGGTCTATTCTTCTCAACTTATCTGGCAGAGGCGACAAAGATATCGATTTTGTTGTTGAGCATTATGGGCAAGACTTCGGTATTGAATCGCTGCTGTAGGCCGTAAAAGACCACAACATACCTTAAATAATTCTGCCTGATTAAGTCGCTTATCGGGCAGAATTAACATTCTCACTCATTGATAAAACCAACATTAAAACCAATGTTATACCAGTATTTCAGAATAATCATCTAGAATATGTCATTTTAATGCCAACCTCGCCGATTTATTGAGTTTGATTCCATAAATGAGGCAAACCATTCGCCACACTTATTTTTCCACTCTAAATTACTTTCCATCACTTGCCGGATGCGAGTGACCATAAGAATAAAGACTTCCACTTGCGTGTTAATACGCATTAGAAACTGATTAAGAGAAGGTATTGGTATGAAACAGACAAGAGTCTTGCTTTCAATGGCGGCACTTGGTTTAGTTGCTAGCCCGTTAGCATACAGCCACGGATACGTTTCAGCGGTTGAAGGCGGTGTTGCAGAAGCTCGTTCAACGTTATGTAAGTATCCAGCTGACACTGGAGAAAAGAACGTAAATTGTGGCTCCGTCCAGTGGGAACCCCAAAGTGTTGAAGGTCCAGAGGGCTTTCCTCAAGCTGGCCCTCCTGACGGCCAAATCGCGAGTGCAGGCCTAACGCAGTTTTCTCCTCTCAACGAGCAGACGTCTGACCGTTGGGTAAAGCGCCCTATTCAATCAGGTATGCAGACTTTTGAATGGACATTTACAGCCAATCACGTCACTAAAGATTGGAAGTATTACATTACAAAGCCGAACTGGAATCCGAACCAAGCCTTGACGAGAGATTCGTTCGATCTGAATCCATTTTGTGTGGTAGAAGGCAATATGCAGAAGCCACCAAAATTAATGAGCCACCAGTGTAATGTCCCTGAACGGGAAGGCTATCAAATCGTACTAGCGGTGTGGGATGTGGGTGATACTGCCGCTGCTTTCTATAATGTTATTGACGTACAGTTTAATGGTAATAATCCTGGCATCCCAGGCTGGTCTCAAGCAGGTACAATAAATCCAACGATGGATTTGAAGGTTGGCGACTCCGTTTTCACTCGCGTCTTTGATTCTAACGGTGAGCTACCAAACCTTTCTACCAGTATTACCATTACTTCAGAGCAACAAGGACAGGCAAATCAGTGGTCTCACGCTCTCGCGACACAAATCAATCATGAACACACTGATATCAAAGCTGGACAGCAAGATAGTAACGGCAATATCTCACCAGTTTATGGCAGCAACACCGTGTATGTGGCAGATAATAGCGGCTTAGATCGCGTTGAAATTGGCTATGATATTGTGACACCTCCACCTTCAATCGGTGCAGACGTAACGGGACTGGATCCAGAGTATCAAATCGGTGAAACACCAATTGAACTTGCACTGAACGTCGCAGCTACAGGTAGCGTGGACGTAAGCATGAATGTTTACAACCACGCACAAGAATCTTTAGCGAGTCAGGAACTTAGCTTAGCGGATGGTGAAAGCCAGAATGTAACCCTAACGCTCTCTAAATCTGAAGCTGGCCACCATATGTTAGTGACACGCGTAAGAGACGATAAAGGCAATCTTGTCGACCAAACGACGCAGGACTTTATGTTGGTATTCCTCAATAACTTGATTGAACCGACTGATAAATACATTAGCGGGTCCGGCTGTTTTCATCTTGAACAGTGTTTCTAGTAAACCCGGATATTGTCCCAATAGCTCAAGGTAACTCCAACCAAGTTGCTGTAACTCCTGTTGCCATTCTCGTCCTTCCTCCGGCAGATATATCCCCTCAACCAAAGATACTGCTACAGCTTCTAGCAACTCATCCTTGTTTTTGAAGTAATAGTAGATAGCCATTGCATCTATATTCAGCTCAGTCGCTAGCCTTCTGATACTTGGGATCTTTCCATCCATTTGCATCAAGCGCTTTGCGTTTTCCACTATTACTTCTTTGCTCAGCGTGACATCACATTTAGTTGGACGCCCCCTTTTTTTGGCCTTGACAGTCATAAACGATCCTAGCTAGACTAATGTTAATTTCTACACTGTAGAATTATAACAAAGCAGCCTTTAATAGCAAATATCGGAGTCTCTACAATGGCAAATATTGTATATATCGGAACCAGTTTAGATGGCTATATCGCAGACAAAAACAATGATCTAGATTGGCTACATGATGTGCCAAACCCTGAAGGTTCAGACTTTGGTTTTGCTGAGTTTATGGACAGCATTGATGGACTTGTCATGGGTAGAAACACCCTAGAGATCGTACTGGGTTTTGGTGTCGAGTGGCCTTATTCCAAGCCAGTATTTGTGTTAAGCAATACGCTGACTGAAGTACCTAAAGGCTATGAAGACAGAGTCTTTTTAGTCAAAGGGAAACTTAGTGACATTGTGAGCGAACTAAACTCGAAAGGTTACAACAACCTCTACATTGATGGCGGTAAAACGATTCAGAGTTTCTTAGCAGAAGATCTGATTGATGAGATGATAATCACCACCATTCCAACCCTTCTTGGTGGCGGTGTTTCATTGTTCGGTGAACTCGATAAGCCCTTGAAGTTCAAACATGTATCAGCAGAGCGTTACCTTGATTGTATTGTTAAAAACCGATATGTAAGAGCATAACCTTTAGCCAAAGGTGCTAGATGGCTTGTCTAGCACCTCAATAGTAACTCTAGCAACAATAAGTGCATTCAAAATGCAACGCTTCAGTTTCTAGCTTTCAAATGAAAGCTTATCTCCAAACGCATCTGCCCAATCTTTATCAAACTGTGCCACAGCTGGTTCAATAGCTGGATGCGAGAACATTTGCATCGCCACATCAACAGGTAAAGTGATACCACCAATGCCTAACTTCATCACATCCATCGCTTGCTGTACATTCTTGAAGCTCGCAGCAAGGATTTTTGTTGAAAGCCCATGCTTTTCGATCAACAGTTGAAGATCGCGAACCACTGCGACACCATCTCCGTTCATAGCATCAATACGGTTAACGTAAGGTGCAAGGTAATCAGCACCACACAAAGCGGCCATAAATCCTTGCTGTGCGGTATAGATCGCCGTAGCAAGCACTTGAATCCCTCCTTGTTTCATTAACTTAATAGCTGCTAACCCTTCTTCAGTTGTGGGAACTTTTACCACCATATCGTAAGGAAGCTCGTTCAGTTTTTTTGCTTCATTGAGCATGCTCTCTGCTTCTTTACTGACTACTTGGGCAAAGAAGCGAGCATCTTTTCCTAACAAATTCGACATATAAGTGAGGGTCGCTTTCAACCCAACACCTGAGTTAGCAAGGATAGTTGGATTCGTTGTAATTCCAGTTAATGGAAAACAATGATGAAAACGTGCAGTTTCGGTGATATCCGCTGTATCTAAGTAGAGTTCAATCATTTCTATTCTCAAACCTTTATTTGAACATTATCAAGTTACCAACAATATAGATCTTGCCAATTAGTCTGATCTTGATTTTGATCAAGACAATCTTCATATGAAGAGTTATGTTTTCATTTAATGAAAGCATTAATTTCTTTAAATGAAAGATTGGATGATACATGTATTTTAATATCCAAAGATTCTCTACTCATGATGGCGACGGCATTCGCAGTCTATTATTTCTCAAAGGATGCAGCTTGGCCTGCCCCTGGTGTCAGAACCCAGAAAGTCGCAGTGCTAAACACTCTTTGCTATTTGATCAGCGCAGCTGCTTGAATGACTGTCATCGCTGCTCGGACACTTGCCCTTCAATTGAAGCTACACCAGAAGGCATCAAGATACATAGAGATACCCTTGATGATTCACAAATCATTGCATTGCGAAACGTGTGCCCGACGCAAGCGTTGACTGTGTGTGGTGAAGAGGCTCAACAAAAAATGCTGTTCGATACCTTAATGAAGGATAAGCCGTTTTATGATCAAAGTAGTGGCGGGGTGACTTTCTCTGGTGGCGAACCATTGATGCAGTCGGATCTAGTGACGTCCTTAGCAAAGCAGCTCCAAGCAGAAGGTGTAAATACAGCTGTAGAAACGTGTATGCATGTACCGTGGAAAAACATTGAACAAGCAGCGCCCTATATTGATTGCTGGCTAACCGATCTTAAACACACCAACGAAAGGAAATTCTTAGACTGGGCACAGGGTTCACTGAAACGTATTAAGAGCAACTTCCACAAACTAGCGCCTATTGCAAAACGAATCATCATTCGTGTCCCAGTGGTCCCAGACTTTAATGACTCCCCCGAAGAGCTCAAAGACATTATTGATTTTGCAGCTGATATCGAAAGCTGTACTGAACTACACCTGCTGCCCTATCACACACTAGGCATCAATAAATACCGTTTGTTGGATATGCCCTATTTATGCTCCGACAAACCACTCAACAACCCTGACCTGCTTGAATACGCGCAACAGTACGCCAAGCAGTATCCACGTATCAACGTGATTGTAAGAGGCTAATGACTATGGAACTCAATTACTTACCTAAGCGTATTCAAGGACATAAGAAAGCTCTGGTTAATATTATTACGCCACCTATTTGTACCGAGCGTGCGCAAGCATACACCAAAGTCTACCAGCAGAATGAAGACAAGCCTGTTATCGTCCAACGAGCACTAGCACTGGAAGAACATTTAGCGACACGTACAATTTGGATCGATAATAATGAGCTAATTGTGGGTAACCAAGCCAGCAAACTGCGCGCGGCGCCCATCTTCCCTGAGTACACCGTACGTTGGATTGAAGCAGAGATTGATGAGCTTGCTGACCGACCAGGAGCAGGCTTTGCTGTCACCGAGCAAGACAAAGACGTTATCCACGCCCTTACCCCATATTGGCGAGGTAAAACGGTACAGGATCGTTGCTATGGTCTATTCACCGATGAGCAGCAAGCCATCTTGGCAACGACCATTATCAAAGCCGAAGGTAATATGACATCCGGTGACGCTCACTTGGCGGTCGATAACGAAAAGATCCTCGCCATTGGTTTAGATGGGCTCATTACCGAGGTGGACGATCATCGTTTAAATAACGATATGTCCACTTATGAAGGACTTAAGAAAGAGCAGTTTTATAAGTCGGTCGGTATTGTGTTACGTGCGATTCAGCAACACATTTTGCGTTTCTCGGAGTTGGCATTGAACATGGCGCAACAGGAGTCGGATACTCAACGCAAACTAGAGCTTGAAACCATTGCCGCAAACTGTGAACACATTGCTTATCATCCACCTTGCAACTTCTGGCAAGCATTACAGCTCTGCTACTTTGTGCAACTGATGCTGCAAATCGAATCAAACGGTCACTCGGTATCATTTGGTCGTATGGACCAATATCTTAATGATTTCTACATCACCGATATCAACAATGGCTCCTTACAGCCTAGCTTCGCCACAGAGCTACTACAAAGCTGTTGGTTAAAGCTGTTGGAAGTCAACAAAATACGCTCAGGGGCTCATTCCAAAGCCTCGGCTGGTTCTCCACTTTATCAAAACGTCTGTATTGGCGGTCAAAAGCTTGATGAGAAAGGAGTGCCAATGGATGCGGTCAACCCACTTTCTTGGGCAATTCTTGAGTCATGTGGCCAACTCCGCTCCACGCAACCTAACTTGAGTGTTCGCTATCACGAAGGCCTGAATCATGAGTTCTTAATGGGTTGTATCGACGTCATTAAGTGTGGCTTTGGTATGCCAGCGTTTAACAACGATGAAATCGTTATTCCTGAGTTTATAAAACTAGGGGTCGAGCGAGAAGATGCCTACAACTATACGTCGATTGGTTGCATTGAAACCGCGGTTCCCGGTAAGTGGGGTTATCGCTGCACCGGTATGAGCTTTATTAACTTTGCTCGAATCCTATTGGCCGCGTTAAATGAAGGTATCGATGCCACGTCTGGAGAGTGCTTCTTACCTCACAGTAAATCACTAGAGAAAAACAATTTCGCTAGTATGGATGAAGTGATGCACAGCTGGGCAGATCAAGTCCGCTACTACACCAGAAAGTCGATTGAAATTGATACCGTTGTCGACTCTGTGCTGGAGCAACAGGCGCACGATATCTTTTGCTCATCGTTGGTTGATAACTGCTTACCAAGTGGCAAAACCGTCAAGGAAGGCGGTGCGAAGTATGATTGGATATCCGGATTACAAGTGGGTATTGCAAACTTAGGTAACAGCTTGGCAGCCATCAAGCATCTGGTGTTCTATGAAAAGCAGATCAGCCAGCCGGAATTGGCGAAAGCGCTGGCGGAGAACTTTGAAGGTTCACAACAAGAACAGTTGCGCCACCAGCTGATTAACTTTGCGCCTAAATATGGCAACGACGATGACGCTGTTGACCATCTACTAGCGCAAGCGTATCAAGTTTACATTGATGAACTTAAACAATTCGTTAATACCCGACATGGACGAGGCCCGATTGGCGGTGGGTACTATGCGGGGACCTCTAGTATCTCTGCTAACGTGCCATTCGGAGCCTCGACAATGGCAACGCCTGATGGCAGAAAAGCGTCAACTCCACTTGCTGAAGGAGCAAGCCCTTCGTCTGGCTCAGATCGTTTGGGACCAACGGCTGTGTACAACTCAGTGGCCAAAATCCAAGCAAATCAGATTCTTGGAGGCGTGTTGTTGAATCAGAAACTCTCTCCTGCTGCTGTGCAGTCGGACAGCGACAAACTGAAGCTATCCATGTTGATTAGAACTTTCTTCAATCATCATAAGGGGTGGCACGTTCAATACAATATCGTATCGAGAGAGACCTTATTGGCAGCCAAACGCAATCCTGAACAGTATCGCGATCTCGTGGTTCGCGTTGCAGGATACTCGGCGTTCTTTACTGCATTGTCTCCAGACGCGCAGGATGACATCATCGCTCGTACCGAACACGATTTATAACAAGTTTCAAATAACGACTTTCAAATGAAATTGAAACGAAAGAGGGCTATACTGGCCCTCTTCTTAATTGATGTATGCAAACACCCAGGGCCTCAATGAATTCCAGACAGTCTGAAATATTAACCTTAGTGAACGACAGAACACGAGTGCAAGTCACCGATCTATCTGAGCTGACAGGTGTTTCCGGTGTAACTATTCGTCAAGACCTCAATTATCTAGAGCAAAACGGCTACTTAAAACGGGTTCATGGTGCAGCCGTTTCCTTACAAAGTGATGATATCGACTCTCGTCTTGAAGTGCATTTCGATATAAAACAGCAGCTTGCCAACAAGGCTGCTGATCTTGTTGCCGCTAATGAAACGGTGCTTATCGAAGGCGGCAGTGCCAATGCGTTACTTGCTCGTACACTAGCAGAAAGAGGTGATGTCACCATCATCACTCCTTCTGCCTACATCGCGCATCTCGTTCGTCATACCTCAGCCAACATCATTTTGCTGGGCGGTGTTTACCAACATCAAGGTGAAAGTTTAGTTGGACCACTAACCAAACTGTGCATTGAGAATATTCATTTTAGTACTGCGTTTTTAGGTATTGATGGCTTTGATATTGATACCGGATTTACCAGCCGCGATATGATGCGCGCAGACATTGCCGACACCATCATCCAGAAGAAACGCCGCAATATTGTTTTGACCGACTCCAGGAAATTTGGGCAGATCTTTCCGTCATCGATTGGCGACACCAGTGAGATATCCATCTTACTGACTGATGATGCTGTGCCAAAGGATGTCGTCACACATTTACAGTCTAAACAGGTTGAGGTCATTATCGGCTAGCGATATTAGTTCAAAGGCAATAGTATTAATACTGATATGCTTTTGTGTAATAAATGGCGGGCAAGAGGCAATCAACAACATTGACACCAACGGCCAAGACTTCTCTTTTACCGTTCGCTATTACGGCGTGAACCAAAAAGTCCTCGATGGGAAGGTCAAACCTGAGAAAACCGTCGTTAAGTCATAAGCTTAACTCAATTCGTCGACTAAGATACAACCTCATTTTAGACATAGCGATGGAGCAACTGCAACGTGGTGAAACAGTATCGCGCATCGCTGTTCGTCCACTTTAGGTGTTAGTCACTGGATATTCATTTAACGCCCCTCAGTTAACCGTTTGTAACAGCGCAGATTGGCTTGGAAACGTGCCATATTAAGACCCGCACAGTCTGGTTTGTTTCCATCGAGTTCGCTGTGTTGAACAAGTCTTACCTCACCAAACTGCCTCTCCAGATGATAGACAACCGACAACGCTGCGTTCAACTGTTCATCGGTAAACACACCAGAACGACCAATCAGACATATCCCAACAGAATGAGCGTTATGCCCTTTCACATGAGCACCTCTTTCAAACGGAGAGACCAAAGAATCGTTATTCAATGCTCGTCCCGTTTCGATGTGACCGTTATAGCAGGGATGATAAGATTTGGCACTCAGCCAGCCATTCAAAATCACGTAATGATATCCAATCCCTTGCCAGCCTCTCGCCAGATGCCATTTTGCAATTAGCGCAGCGTTACCAAAGTGAGAATCGGAGCAATGCAATACTATGGTTACCATGTAATTTGCTCCTTTACTCTCTGTTCGAGGGTTTTAGTCACCGCCTCATGTTGTGGACGACTCGTTCCAGTTACCAATCGGGTCACTGAATTTGATATTCCGCGCTTCTCAGCGCTTCTACCTAGTGCATAGGCCCCTGCGACAGCTCCCCACATATAAAGAAATGCCGATAAAATAGTGGTAGAGCTCTCAATGACGGCCGAGCTCGCTTCAAGATGCGAAAGTAACGCTACTCTCAATCCAAGCAGTTCTAGTAACACAAACAGGAGCCCTGCATAAATCACCGTTGGCCTTGCTCGCTTAGTGTAAAGATCGGATTGGTGAAGCTCAGCGATGATGACATCTTTCGAGGCGCTGATTTCTCGTTGGTAGGTGTCATGGATTTGTTTTTCGCGCTCTGCGATAAGCTGTTCTAGTTGAACTTTAAAGCGCTGTTCATTTTGTGCTAACTGTGAAGTAATCGCCGCCATTTGTGCTTTAAACTTTGTGCGATTGTTCTGTGCTGAGACGCTGTCTCTGCTCTTTTCTTCATCCGTATAGAAGTAATCATCTACGGCAGATTCTACCTGCTCAACTATCGAAGCTGCATTACCAGTCACAAATCCCCAGATCTGATTCCACATGTTCACGTTCTCCTTATTCCTTTACACATCAAAACCTTGGGTAGTAAAACAATAATGACAACTTGAACAAGCGTGTCGCGTAAAGTCTGAGGTTTTTCGACTGTATTCACGAGAGATAGTGAAATGAGAGTATTGCCATATGAGAATACGAGATCATGAACACAACAAACCTCTCCTCCTATATGGCACAATACCCATCTAATGCTTGAAACCATTGCAACCTAAAACACTAACCTTTCAGCAGGACCCTCGAATGAATAAAGAAACGAAACTGCTCGTGGTGGCAATCATGATTGCATTACTGAACATCATCTCCCACTTGTTGCTTTCCAAGTACTTTACTGACTTTCCGTGGTTAGAAGTCTCCTTGGCATCTATTCCTTTTATCATGATGCTTCTGTGTTTTTGCGGTTCGCTACGCTGCCAACGCCTTGAAAGAAAAGCAATCTGCCGAGGATCGCGAAAGGATCTCAAACGACATATAAAGGTTGCCGTCAATCCATTATGTTCGCCTTGACCATGAAGTAATATCGCCACCAGGCTTATACAAATATTTATATTGAATAATCTTGAGTGTATACTTAGCAAAGTAAAATTAAAAAGTTTGTACACTGGAAACTAAATGTTAATAAAAAAAATGGACGCGCCATTAGATATGCAAATAGGTGCGAGATTTGAAACTAAAAAGCATGGCTATGTTACGGTTGTTGAATACTACAATACACATACCGTCATTGTTGCGTTCGAAAATACCGGTAATATACGGTCGATAACTGCGGCTAAACTTCGCAGTGGTCAACTTACCGATCGTTCTGTTCCGGTTCAATCATCAATGGTTGGTGAAACTATTCAATCACCCAACCATGGTTTATTGACTATTATTCAAGTCGAATCAGATAACATTGTCGTATTAGAAAATTCCGTTGGTGATGAAGTACGAATGCTTTTACCCGCGGTACAAAAACTACGAGATAAAAATGATGAATCTATTGAGGATTCAGATGAACCACAACTACCAACTTCATTAAGTGCTCTCACAAAAAGAAATAAGAAGACTAAAGACGTCAATAAACTCCTTAAGAAAATGCTTACTGATTATGGTAAGTAGACCCTACTCTTATTAACCAAGTGAAAGTCAGTTCATATTTCTAGATCACATTATTTCCGATCGTCCTCTATAAGCAAATAAACATACTCTTTCATCACTACCCCTTAAGTATTATCGATTATCTTTTAATCACTACCACTTGGTTGATATTGTGACTCAGATCATAAGGTCAACTTGATTTTGTGACTCAGATCCATAGATCCGTTCGATATTTTCGTTATGATGCATTCAATCCAATAGAGAGGTGAACGGCCTCCTTCTCAATAACTCTACAGAGAATGACGATATGAAAAAAATAATGGTTGTGTGCGGAAACGGTCTTGGTACTTCATTAATGATGGAAATGGCAGTTAAGGAAGTAGCTAAGAAAATTGGTCTTGATGCAGAAGTTGATCATGAGGATCTATCATCAGCAGCATCAAGTAATGCTGATATTTGGGTAGCGGCTACTGATGTTGCAACGCAATTAGCAGACGCCGGTAAAGAGAATATTGTTAGCCTAGCGAATATTTTTGATAAAGCTTCAATTGAAGAGCAACTAAAAAAATTCATCTAAGGAATAAATACCATGGCTAACTTTTTCGAATTTATGCTTGGCTTATTAAAAGAGCCCGCAATCATGGTTGGTTTAATAGCATTCATTGGCCTTATTGCTCAAAAAGCTGATATTTCAACCATTTTAAAAGGCACTATTAAAACCGTAATGGGTTTCCTAATTTTAGGGTTTGGTGCTGGTGCTTTAGTAGGCGCATTAAATAATTTCTCCACTGTATTTACAGAAGCTTTTGGCGTAAGTGGTGTTATCCCAAATAACGAAGCAATTGTTGCTCTAGCACAAGAGGCATTCGGTTATGAGATGGCATTAATTATGTTCTTCGCTTTTATTGTTAATATTATTTTGGCTCGTTTCACTCCGCTAAAATATATTTTCTTGACTGGCCACCATACCATGTTTATGTCTATGCTTGTGGCAGTTATTCTGTCGACAGCAGGAATTACTGGTGCGGCTCTAGTTGCAATGGGGTCAATTATCGTTGGTTCGCTCATGGTAATTATGCCAGCACTTGCTCAGAAATATACTGTGAAAGTCATGGGTACCGATCAACTGGCGATGGGTCACTTCTCAACACTGTCTTACATTGTTGCTGGCTTTATCGGTAGCAAATTTGGTAACCCAGAAAAATCAACTGAACACATTAACGTTCCAAAGAGCCTAATGTTCCTACGTGATACGCCCGTTGCCGTTGCAACGACCATGGCGGTGTTCTTTATGATTGCATCTATCTTTGCAGGCGGTGAGTTTGTAGAGGGTGTTTCTGGTGGTCAAAACTGGGTGGTCTTCACCTTCATGCAATCTCTAACTTTCGCAGGTGGCGTCTACATCGTACTGCAAGGTGTTAAGATGTTGATTGCTGAAATTGTACCGGCATTTAAAGGTATCTCAGACAAGCTTGTACCTGGTGCTAAGCCAGCGCTAGACTGCCCTATGGTATTCCCTGTAGCACCTAACGCTGTATTGATTGGTTTCCTTTCATCTTTCACAGCTGGTCTTGTCGCTATGGGCATCCAAGGCATGTTTGATTGGACCATTATCGTAGCAGGTGTTGTTCCTCACTTCTTCGTAGGTGGTGCATCTGGTGTTTATGGTAACGCAACAGGCGGTCTTCGCGGTGCAGTACTGGGCGCGTTCACTCAAGGTTTATGTATCTCATTCCTACCAATGCTACTGCTACCAGTGCTAGGAGGCTTAGGTCTTGAGGCAACAACATTTGCTGACTTCGACTTCGGTGTAGTAGGTCTGATTCTAGGTTGGATTGTATCATGAGCATCATGAAGCTAATTGGAGATAACGGTATCGTTATCTCTCACGAAACAAATTTAAGCGTGGATGCCGCGCTAGACATCACCTGTTCGAAACTGATTGAGCAAGGTAAAGTCGAGCCAAGTTATTTAGCTGCCATTAAGGCTAAGCACAAAGAAATTGGTGCTTACTATGTTCTTGCTCCTAAAATTGCCATGCCTCATGCTCGTCCAGAAGACGGCGTCAATGAGCAAGCTCTGCAAATCACCATCTTTAAAAATGGTGTGAACTTAGAGTCCGAAGATAACGGCGATGTTTATTTCTCGGTCACATTGGCAGCAATGGACTCTGATAGCCACATCCAAACCATCATGGCCTTAGCAGAGCTCTTCCAAAACGATGAAGACGTTGACGCCATCATCGCTGCGGATAATGAAGCAGCTATTGCTGAAATTCTCAACAAATACTAGCTTTGATCATGAATAAGTAGATTAAGCCCTCGTCTAGCGAGGGCTTTTTTATACCAAAAATCCAATATTCAAAAACCGTAAACAAACCTTGACCTGTCTATAACTTTATACTTTACAGTATGCGCATCTCATGGAGGATGTTGATGCAATGATGCATACAAGATCCTTTGAAATAACAGGTAACCTCATGAAAATAAGACCAGAAACTCACCAAGACAGCAAACCGATCCACGCAATAACGTACCAAGCATTTGAGAATCACCCACATCACGAGCCGGGTGCAAAACCGACGGAGCATCTTATTGTCGACAGACTTCGTCGTGACAACGCCCTGACCCTCTCTCTCGTATGCGAAGCCGACAACGAGATTATTGGTCATATTGCATTTTCACCAATTCTAATAAACGGTGAAGATTCAACTTGGGTCGGGTTGGGTCCTGTCTCTGTTGTTCCAGAGCATCAAGGTAAAGGCATAGGCGGAGCGCTGATTCGAGAAGGAGAAGCTCAACTCAAACAACTTGGTTATCAAGGCATTGTGTTACTTGGAGAGCCAAGTTATTACGGTCGTTTTGGGTTCGAATCTCACCCAAGCCTAACGTTGGCAGACGTCCCGGCGGAGTACTTTCTAGTGAAAGGGTTTGACTATACGATCCCTAAGGGCGAAGTCAGCTATCACAAAGCGTTTTTTGAAACGGAATAATTCGCGTCTAACCAGCCAATAAACCTCTCTGCCCATCACATCGCAGAGAGGTTATTCATGACTGTAAGTTTATTGTTGGCACTGTTTCAGGCTGCCTAACATCGCCAGCAACAGTTGATTGTATTGGTCTTTACCCACTTCGATGTTAGCACCAATAGGATCCATCACACCGATGGTAGTGACCGTCGAGTTTTCAAACACTGAGTTCACCAGTTGCGGATTAAACTGAGGCTCTGTGAACACACAAGTTACCCCAAGTTCTTTCACCGTGTTGCGAATTTGAGTAATACGCGCAGGGCTTGGCTTCGATGCGTCCGATACCGATATTGCTCCTGACGCTAGCACGCCAAATCGTTGTTCGAAATACTGATAGGCATCGTGGAAAACAATGAATTTAATACCGCCCAGATTTTGGGTTTGCTGTTTTATCTCAGAAGTCAGTTGTTGTAAGCGAGAAATCGTCGCTTTTGCGTTCTGTTGATAAATCGATGCATGCTCACTATCAGCTTCAGAGAGTGTTTTGGCGATGGCTTTAACCCAAACTTCGGCATTTTGAGGATCTAACCATACATGTGGGTCATGGCCTTCATGATGGTGCCCATGATGCTCTTCTTGGTGTTTATCATGGTGGTCAGCATCGTGATGTTCATGATCATGTTCATCATGATGAGCCTCATCTCCATGGTGTTCATGCGCCTCAAATGTGGCCCCCTCACGGAAGTCATACAAGGTTGTACCATCCACTTCCATCATCTCAACTTTCTTTGCTGATCCCGCTAAGCTGGATAGTGGTTTTTCGAGCCAAGGGGTCAACCCCTCGCCAACCCAAAATACAACGTTCGCTTCTGAGAGAGCTTTAGCCTCTGATGGACGCAAATGGTATTCATGTGGTGATGACTCTGGACGAATCAATAAGTCAGGCTCACCAACGCCATCCATCACCTGAGACACTAACGAATGCAATGGGGCAATATCCACTGCCACATTGGGCACCTGAGCGTAAGCATTTGAAGCTGCAACCAGACTAACCACCATGCCTGATAGGGCTTTTCTAAACATTTTGTTCTCCCTGTTTTTAAGATATAGGTTGGAAACCACATTTGCTATGTTATAACATAACTTTTATTCCAGACGTCTTGCAAGCATCTTTTCGCTCTGTGCAAGTGTGCTAAGCGTCGTTACTTAATAAGTTGAGAGAAGGTGAATGTTGATTTCATCCCACGGGTTGTCAGTTAAATTTGGCAGCCATTTAATATTGGACAACATAAATATCTCGGTGAGTCAGGGGGAAATAGTCACGATTGTCGGCCCCAACGGGTCAGGTAAATCCACACTATTGAAGACCTTGATAGGCGCAATCTCCCCAATTAGCGGTCACATCGAGCGCAGTGAGAGTTTGAAGATCGGCTACGTGCCCCAGCGTTTACATATTGATGAAACCCTACCGATGACGGTATATCGCTTTCTAACGCTTCCTCTGCGTCATTCCAAATCAAGGATAAAACAAGCCTTGGAGCAAGCTGGGGTTGCTAACTTAGAAATACAGCAACTTCGGTCGCTATCAGGCGGGCAATTACAACGCGTCCTGCTGGCTCGAGCACTTCTGGAGCAACCGTCCCTACTGTTACTCGACGAGGCCACTCAAGGACTAGACCAGCGAGGTACTGTCGATTTCTACCAGCAAATCGACGCGATCCGCAAACAAACAGGATGTGCTGTCATCATGGTGAGTCACGATCTTCATGTTGTTATGCGAAGAACAGATCGAGTGATCTGTTTAAACGGACATGTATGCTGCGAAGGTGTTCCAGAGAAGGTCAGTGCGTCACCAGAGTACAAAGCACTATTCAGTTTGGATGATGAAGACGTGCTAGGTGTCTATCGACACCACTCTTCCCCAATCGCTCTCCAAGAAGGAAGACTCAATGTTGGATGATTTTCTATGGCGAGCGGCCTTAGCAGGAATTGGCGTTACATTAGCCGCCGCGCCATTGGGCTGTTTTATCGTCTGGCGTCGCATGGCCTATTTTGGTGATGCTACCGCTCATGCCTCTATGCTGGGCGTTGCGTTGTCACTGGCATTTTCGCTGCCTATTTTTCCAGGTGTGCTGTTTATTGCACTTCTGATGGCCATAACCGTCTCCACCTTCAGCGGCAGAGGTTACGCCATGGATACCTTACTCGGCGTCATGGCTCATTCGGCATTAGCAATCGGTCTGGTTGCTGTCTCATTTTTATCCGGGATTCGTCTTGATCTGATGGCCTATTTATTCGGCGATATTCTGGCGGTAAGCAAAACCGATTTATTGGTGATTTGGCTGGGTACGTTGCTGGTTGTTGGACTGATTGGCTTTCGTTGGTCTGGGTTACTGCTCTCCACCTTAAACAAAGATCTCGCGCTAGCAAGTGGCTATTCTCCCAAAAGGGAGCAACTGATTCTCACAATCGCACTTGCTGTCGTCGTTGCAGTCGCCATTAAAGTGGTGGGTGTGTTGCTGATTGTTGCCATGCTGATCATTCCTGCTGCCACCGCCCGCCCATTTAGCCGCACCCCCGAAATCATGGTCGTATTGGCGGCGGTTATTGGCAGCAGTTCCAGCATTGTAGGTCTGCGCACTTCTTATCTAATGGATACGCCTACCGGCCCAACGATCGTTTGTGTCGCCGCTGGGCTATTTCTTGTTTCAAGCTTGGTTTGGAAAGTTACCGTCAAACGTCAAGAGAATGGAGGCTAAGCACTTATGCATAACTACTTAACCAATACAGCCACAGATCTGGGAATGTCCCCTCCACTGCCACTGAGCCTACAACCCAGCGCTCTGACGGGAATTTATCAGCCAGAACACAACATCGCGGTTTGGCATCGCTCACTCTCAACAAAAATGACACAAAGTATAGCGTTGCTGCTTCAAGAGCAGACATCTTTAGCGCTAGTGCAAACTGTCACACCCAGCAACACAGCACATTGGGTAAAGGAGAAGCTGGCTAGTCATGATTGCGCAGAGGCTTTAGGCGAAGACATTGCGCTTATCGTTGATATGTTCTGTTGTCTATTCGATTTAAAGGAGGCGGGCTTGCGTCTGACTCGTTTAGATAAACCCATGTGTCCTAAATTTCATGTCGATCATGTCCCCTGTCGACTCGTGACGACTTATCTTGGCAGTGCGACCCAATGGCTAAGTAATAACGACGTTGACCGCCGTAAACTCGGTGCAGGAAGTCATGGTAAGCCCGATCATCTGTCTGGTATTTATCCTAATGAGGCTAGTATCAATCAGCTGTCTTCTGGTGACGTTGCATTGTTAAAAGGCAGTGGATGGGAAGGTAACGAAGCGTTGGGGCTGGTGCATCGCTCACCTGAGGTTCTACCAAATGAACGAAGGCTATTACTCACATTAGACATGGTATAGCGATTATGGGTGACATTAACAACATCATTGAGCATGCCGAAAAGCGCTGTAAGACTCGCGGTAAACAACTGACATCTAAACGTAAATTGATCCTAAAAGCGTTAGTCCATGCTGATAAAGCATTATCCGCCTATGACTTAGTTGATTATTGTAAGACGCATTTTGACCAGAATATTCAAGCTATGTCGGTCTATCGCATTTTGGAGTTTCTCGAGAGCGAGCACTTTGCTCATAAGCTCAGTGTTTCTAACAAATACATCTTTTGCTCTCACATTCTTTGCGAACATGAGCACGGCGTTCCTCAGTTCCTTATCTGTTCTCAATGCAACAAGATCAGTGAACAAATCATTGATCCTAATGTGGTATCCGGCCTCCAGTTACACGCCCAAAAGCAAGGCTTTACCGTGTTAAGTCCACAATTTGAGATCAGCGGCGTGTGCGACGAATGTGCGAGAAACGACTAATCACCACCATTTAACAGCCTATTTCACCCAAAGGAGTCCCTAATTCCCATGTCTGCCACGCTTATCAAGAACGCGCGCTTAGTCAATGAAGGAAGCATCATTGAGACGGATATTAGAATTGTTGGTAAGCGAATCGAGATGATTGATGATCAAGTCCACTTTCGCGAACCGGGCCTTACCCATAAAGGAACGATTGCAAGTGAATCTCGATCGGTGGTGGCAGAACTGCCTTTGGTTCAACACGCCCTACTCAACTTACTCGATCAAATGCATCAAGGTTACCGGAGAATTGCCAATGAACCCTAAAAACCCGCCCATTAAAGCGGTTCCCACCAATATCATTACTGGTTTTCTGGGCGTCGGCAAAACCACAGCGATTGTTAATCTTATGAAGAACAAGCCAAACAATGAGCGTTGGGCAATTCTAGTTAACCTGAACTCGGGATAAAAAAAGAAGGGAACTAAAAGCTGGTTCTGCGATCAGATCTTTCGACCAAGAGAGACTTATCACAAGGAACCAGCTATGCACAAATTAGTGGACTTATTTTGCCATGTCGATGACTTTTGTCAGGCTTTTCTACCCCAGTGGCAAAAACTTCAGCTTGAGAGCGGCGTACGGAAGCGTAATCGCAAAGG
>NZ_OANU01000091.1 GCF_900089835.1 Vibrio thalassae
TCATCTCATTAACGCTCAAATTACCTCATCTAACATCGATCAGGATCAGTGGTGAGATGAGAAAGCGATTTAACATCTCGATTAGTCACTCAACAGTAAGGAGCATCTGGCTTGAAGAAAAGCTGAATACAAGAGAGTTACGGCAAGCTCGTGCCGAGGCATCAATTATCGAATAAGAGCAGAACTGTCAAGGTTGACTACTATTAATAATACTATGACAGAGTCCTTCGGTAATTAGACCGTCAACCTCCCTCGGTAATCACAGCAGTCACACTAATGACTGCAGTCACACTAATGACTGAATTTAAAACCATGCTTCCCATCTTAAAAGAGCGCGGGATTTCTATTATTGGCATGACTGGCAATACCTCATCTCACCTAGCTCAAAATAGTGACTGCGTCGTTAACATCGCC
The DNA here is from genome assembly GCF_900089835.1 of Vibrio thalassae. Classification (GTDB taxonomy): domain Bacteria; phylum Pseudomonadota; class Gammaproteobacteria; order Enterobacterales; family Vibrionaceae; genus Vibrio; species Vibrio thalassae. The sequence goes on from NZ_OANU01000091.1 coordinate 415, forward strand.
ATAGATAGTGAAGCTTGCCCATTAGGCCTCGCGCCAACATCAAGTGCAGTCAACACCTTGATCATGGGCGATGCGTTAGCCATTACCGCGATGAAAATTCGTAAATTCGATAGTATTGATTTTGCACAGTCTCATCCTGCGGGGGCGCTGGGAGCGAAACTTCTAACTACAGTAGGCAATGTGATTTCAGAATTTGAACATCGAGCTATTTGCCAACCTGAACAGAGCTTAGCAGAGGCGATAAGTGTATTGTGTGAGAGTGGCAAAGGATTGATTGCCATCTGCCGCCAAGCCACTCTTATCGGCGTCTTTACAGACGGTGATTTAAGACGAGCACTGGCTAATGGTGCGGTTCTATCCGATTGTGTTGAGCAATATATGACCACCCACGGTAAGCAGACTCATATAAGCGTCAAAGCCTACGATGCCTTGAACCTCATGCTTGATCATGCGATTTCAGCACTACCCGTTGTCAATGACCACGACGATTGTATTGGCGTCATCAGCATCTCCGATATTCATCGTCGCGGCATCAAATAACGCAGCGGTGACAACCAAATGGTTCAAACAACAATAAAAAGCCCAGCGTGATATTGCTGGGCTTCAAAAGGTGTTGTGACCAGCTAAGTGATTTAGTCCATTAGACCGACTTCTTTGTAGTATTTCACAGCCCCCGGATGAAGAGGCGCAGACAGACCATCTTTGATCATTTCTTCTTTTTTCAGATTGGCGAAAGCAGGGTGAAGGCGTTTAAAGTCATCAAAATTTTCAAAGACTGACTTAACGATGGCATAGGCGACATCATCGGGTACGTCAGTAGACGTAACAAATGTTGCGCCGACGCCAAACGTCTCGACGTCGTCCGGATTCCCGTTGTACATACCACCCGGAACCGTCGCTTTACGGTAGAAGCTATTATCTTCAACCAATTTATCAACAACAGGTCCGGTTACCGACACAATGCGACTATCACAAGACGTCGTCGCTTCCTTTATCGCTCCACTGGGATGCCCAACGGTGTATATCATCGCGTCAATCTTATTATCACACAGTGCCTTAGACTGCTCTGATGCTTTAAGCTCAGAAGTCAGCTTAAATACGCCATCATCCCACTCATATTTGTCCATTAATACTTCCATCGTACCCCGCTGACCAGAACCCGGGTTACCTATATTGACTCTCTTACCTTTAAGATCTTCGAAACTCTTGATACCAGAGTCGGCACGCGCTACGACAGTAAACGGTTCGGGGTGAACCGAAAATAATGCTCTAAGATCTTTATAAGGACCAGCGTCTGCAAACTTACTGGTGCCGTTGTACGCATGATACTGCCAATCCGACTGTGCGATACCCAAATCAAGTTCACCCGCTCTAATGGTATTGATGTTGTAAATAGAACCACCGGTACTTTCTACCGAACAACGCACACCAAATTCAGCTCGGTTCTTGTTTACTAGGCGACAAATAGCACCACCAGTTGGATAATAAACCCCAGTTACTCCACCAGTACCGATAGTCACAAATCGATCTTCTGCCTGCGCAAGCGTCGCGCCTCCCATCGTGAGACACGCGGCAGTCACCGTTAGCATGGTTCTAAGTTTGTTCATAGTTGTTCCTTCCTGTTGTAGAGTTGAAAAACCAGTAAACTCCGTGATTACTGGTAATTGGCAAGACTGTTTCTAAATTTTTGTGCACTCATTAGTTCAATATTGAGTGTCGCTGACGTCTGACAGAGTTGGCTCACTAAAGCAGCATTGCTTTTAGCAATAGCGCCTTGATTGTCAAAATGATTATTTTCAAATCCAACTCGAACATCTGCCCCCATAAGCATAGCAGTGGTCAAACAATTGTGTTCAAATTGGCCAAACGCACACACCGCCCAACGGTGACGCAGTTCAAATAATCGACAATTAAGGAATGGAGTAAGGTCGTGAGGGGTGGCAATTTGCCCTTTTGTATATCGTCCTAGAACCAACAATAAGTGATGACCATAATCAGGCAGGACATGTTGATCCACGAGTCTGAAATAGCGATCCAGCTCCGCTGGACTGTAAATAATGTACTGAGAGATGATGCCTTGCTGGGCCACCCAATGAAAAAAATCCGCCGATTCACTCAGACTTTCATCATTAGGAATGAGTTCACACAGCGCAAATGACGCGGCTTCTGGTTTAACCGCTCGGATTAATTGCCTTTGATGCTTGGGCTGATATAGACCTACCGCTTCTGTCGTCAATTGCACAATAATGCTGTCTCCAACCGCCTCTTTAAGCTGGTTATATAATGGCAAGTTGTCTGCAATGTCTAACGAGTGTCGTCCTTTTGCATTGCGCGCATGTAGATGCACCATTGCCGCGCCTGCGTCTCGACAAGCCATTACCTCTAGAATGCTCTCTTGACGTGTAACAGGTAGAGCAGGGTGGTCTTGTTGCGTTTTTCTGGCGCCATTGGGAGCGACGATAATGGCCGCTTGATGCGGCATTTTAAGGTTACTCATAGGTGGCCCATTTTTGTTGAGCAACGACTAAGGTCTTTTTTAGTTTACCCACCAGTTCATCCATTTCTATCTCGCTGATGATAAATGGAGGCGCAAGCAAAATATGGTGACCATGGACACCATCGATGGTTCCTGCCATTGGGTAACACATTAAACCATTCTCCATCGCCAACGACTTAATCCATTTGTGCGCTTGAGTTTGGATAGCAAGTGGAGCTTTTGAACGTTTGTTGGAAACCAATTCAATACCAATAAACAATCCCCTACCGCGAATATCGCCAACCATATCAAGACTCTGCAACTCGTCAGACAGCTTTTGTTTTAGTCTGCACCCTTTCGCAACTACCTGCGTAAGCAAGTCATCTTCTATGATGGTTTCTACTGTCGCCAGAGCCGCCGCACACGCCATTGGATGCCCCATGAAAGTGTGACCATGTTGGAAAAAGCCCGTGCCATTAGCCATCTCTTGATAAATTTTTTCATGGACAAGCACGGCTCCAATCGGTTGATAACCAGCGCCTAAACCTTTCGCCATCGTCACCATATCAGGCGTAACTTGGTCTTGTTCAAAGGCGAAGAACGTTCCCGTTCGCCCCACCCCACACATCACTTCATCCAAAATCAACAATACATCGTATTGATCACAAATCTCTCTTACTCGCTGCAAATAACCTTGAGTCGCAGGTACGGCTCCTGCGGTGGCTCCGACAACGGGCTCGGCAACAAACGCCATCACATTTTCCGCACCAAGTTCGAGTATTTTTGCTTCAAGTTCATTAGCCATGCGCTGACTATATTGACCTTCGGTTTCCGACACCAATTGATCGCGATAGGCGTAACACGGTGCAATATGATGAGCAGTGGAAAGTAAGGGCCTAAAGGCTTCACGCCGCCACTCATTGCCGCCTACAGCAAGCGCGCCTAATGTATTTCCATGGTAACTTTGTCGACGTGCGATAAATTCCGTTTTGGACACCATGCCACGCTCAACATAATACTGGCGCGCCATCTTAAGCGCGGCTTCCACCGCTTCTGAGCCACCGCTAACAAAATACACATGCTGCAAAGAGTGTGGGGCTAACGACACGATTCGCTCTGCTAACTTTTCACTGCTTTCACTGGTGAAGAACCCTGTATGAGCATAGGCAATCGTCTCTAATTGAGCTTGAATTGCCGCCTTTATTCGCGGATGGTTATGACCGAGGTTAGAGACTGCCGCCCCTCCGCAGCCATCTAAATAATATCGACCTTCTGAATCGACCAAATACACGCCTTCACCAAAGCTCACTGTTGGCAAAGTCTCCGAACAATGTCGGTGAAATACGCTACCCATGCTCTCGTCCTCAAATAATCGCCCGTTGTTTATTGGTTAATTTTTGGCCTGACTGCGCATTTTTACAAATCAATAATCCTCACACGTCGTCAGAGAAAGGCTCTGAGTATCCACAAGATTATGCCAATCGTTTCATTAAACCTGAGTGCGAGATCGTTCTCATAGTGCGCTAATTGTTTGTGACTCATAAAAAAACCTGTCTATCCTTAAAAGCCTTATCACTGCATTTTTGGTACAAGGACTAGTACTTATGCATACAGACAATCAGGAAAAACCTGTGTTACTTATGGTCGATGACATAGCTGATAATATTCATGCCATCGCAGGATCTTTGAATGAACCTATGATTAGCGTTATAGTTGGTCGCGTGTAACGCCGGAATAAATCCATCCAATAAGCTTTAGGTATATGACAGCCTTTTGAACTAAGGCACAGATTTGAACGTAGAAATTTCGTTCTAAAAATAGGTAATTCGAAATGAAACTGAGCTTGGAATCTGAATCAAGAATAATCGAAATGGCATGGGAAGATCGCACTCCCTTTGAAGCGATAGAATTTCAATTTGGTTTGAGTGAATCTGAAGTTATTCAGCTTATGCGTAGGCGGCTTAAATCAAGTAGCTTCAAATTATGGCGTGAGCGAGTTTCAGGTCGCAACACAAAGCACAAGTATCTACGAAATTCAGACGTCACTAGAGGTTATTGTCCAACTCAGTATAAGCAACGATAGTTGACTCGACACAAACAAGGATCAAGCATTGCTCAGCCAATGTTAAACCCCAACTGTTGAACAAGTCTCAACCTAGATATCAGGTTGGTGCATGTATAACCAAATAGCCAACTCTTTTGTGTGTGACAATTTATTTTCTAATATTGGATCGCTTAATCTGTCGTTATCGTTACTCATCCCCTACAAATAGGACATTTTGTTGATGCGAAAATCCGATAAGAAAATCGATAAACTGATTAGAGAAGTGTTAACCAAAGTTTGTGAGGATACCCTTAAAGGGTACGATGGTTTTATTTGGGTAACCCATAGGGTTGAATTCTCATCTTTCCCGCAGAGTTTAAAAATTACCTGCGTATTCGAAACCAAACTAAATAGAACAAACTTTTTAATGGGAGACGGCCAACAGCATGTCATAACAACGCTCCTAAATGAATTTAATCGCGTTGGGGTTCATTTAAAGAACGTAAGTAAGCAAATCACTTACGAAACGCGTTGACCTTTTCGTGATTCGAGCCATTCCTAAAAATTACTGTCATCCCTGAAAAGGGGCGAATTCAATGCCTTGCGAAGCTGATTTTCGAGTTTTATTCTAATATTTTCAATCACCTAAACTAGGCAGGAGATCCTCTCTTTTGTGAGGATGACGGCTACTTAAAAAACAACGATGGTTTATCTCACCGGTAACTTCGTCTTCACTTTGACTTGCCCGAAGGCGAAGCTTGATTCGATCGAGGCAATATTTGGCAAGCGCGTGAGTTGCTTGCGTATAAACTGCTCGTAGCTTTTCAGTGACTCGCTGACCACATGTAATAGGTAATCGTGGTTACCCGTCATCAAAAAACATTCCAACACTTCATCAATCATTTCAATGTGATGCTCGAAATCTTGCATGTTCTCTTCGGTCGGCTTTTCAAGTTTCACCAATACAAACACATTAATCGGTAACCCGCAGGCTTCTTGATCAACACTGGCATGATAACCTCGAATTACCCCTTGTTTCTCCAATGACCGAACGCGGCGCAAGCAAGGAGACGGAGACAACGCCACTCGATCAGCCAACTCTTGATTAGTTAAACGCGCATTGCTTTGTAACTCAGCCAGTATTCTTTTGTCGATCTCATCCATTGGCATATTCCATTAATTATTAATAATTTCACGCAATTTTATTGCTCAGTGAAGCTAACTTACTTCTCAAATCGCAATCTTTAACATTTTTATAACACTAAAATTACAGGAGGTACAATAAAGGATGGAATTATGAATACCTCAACTCAACTTAGCCCGCTGCGTAAAACAACCAAACACGAACAAGCAGAAGCTCTTGCCATTGAGCAAGCGAAACACTTTGGCATCGACCCAAACAGTGAATACGGCACCACGCTGATAGAGCTGGCGACAACACTCTACAAAGCCAACACGAAAACGCATGACCTCTGGGCATTGACCGTTGATGGACTTTCAGAGCTCGATAAAAGTGACCGAATTGCTTGGTTCAACGCTAAACGTTTTTTGTCATTTCAGATTGCGAAGATCCTCGACAATTTGCAAAACCCCATGCGCACAACCTACCAATCCATCGCGACCAACAATGGCAACTTTGCCTCTAAGGGTGCTTACCCTATCTTTGATAATGTTGCCGCTATCTTCTCAGCCAGTCCTGTGATTACGCGCACCGCAACCTATTTGTTTGCATGTACGGAGTGGATAGAAGACGCCTTTAACGGTAAAGAGCCGTTACACGATATTTACTCTCGACTCCTCAACCCAACATCGATTTCACTGGCTAACCACATGGTTGACCTTGAGGCAGGTTCAAGAGCCAACGAATACCTTGCATGGAACTTTAACTCAGGCATGGCGGCAATTGACGGATTACTGAGTCATTTACTTGGACACGAAGACATTGTCCTAGCCTCACGCAATATCTACGGCGGCTCCTATCAACTGTTAGAAGATTGGTTTGGTAAGCCTTCTAACCTAAACATCGCGGTCGAATGGGTAGATGGCTACTCCGGCAGCGAGTTTGCAGCTCGCCTTGACGAAGTCGCCGAGAAATATGCTGACCGCTTAGCCGCTGGTAAGAAAATCTATGTCTATCTAGAGTCGCCATGTAACCCGCATGGATACGTTCTAGATGTAGCCAATATTAGTAAAGCGGCACATCTTCGTGGTTGGGACATTATCGTGGATTCAACCGTTGGTACACCACTCCTGCACCCAGTACTGAAACGCGATGACGTGATGGAACGACCTGATTTCGTTATTCACTCCTACACCAAAGAACTAGCGGGTTCAGGTACCACAACTGCTGGGGTCGTCATCGGTCGTAACGAAACCATGTTTGTACCAAAAGGAGAAGAGGTCACCTTTAGCAAGCCCAACGGCGACGAAGTCACCATTCCATGGAACGAGACGCTCTTTTGGAATGTGTACTACATTAAAGGCGCATTCTTAGATGCAGATAAAGCATTTGAAGTACTCAATGGCATGAAAACCTACGAGATGCGTGTGGTGCAAAAAACCATCAACACCCTCACTCTCGCAAAAATCTTTGATGCTCACCCTGACATCAATGTGTCCTGCCCTGCTCTACCTGACAGTGATAACTACCAGCACTGTAAGAACAACATGTACTTAGGCTTACCTGCAGCGTTGTTCACTATCGACATGGAAGGCAACGGCCATCGTGCCCCCATCAATCGTGATGGATTCAAACAGTTCTTCGATATGCTCGAACCGGCAATTGGCATGCAAGTAAGTCTTGGACAAACCAACACGGTTGCTCTGTGCCCAGCCCTAACGACCCACTCTGAGCTTAGTGACGACGCGCTAAATGAAGCCGGTATCAAACCAACCACAATGCGAATCTCCGTTGGTTTGGAAGACCCTCGCATGTTCATTGCACACATTATCGAGGCAGCCAAACTGTCCATTGATCGTAAACATATCGACTTCTCGTCTAGCTTCCCATGTGACGATAGTATCGACGATATCTACATGCAAACTTACTTGGATGTCCACCAGCGGTTTGCTAAGAGTTTGCCGAGGTTTTCTCAACTGAGTCAGTAAATAATAAGCATCCTACTCACTCTGTTCTGAGTAGGATGCTTGTCTAGCTTCACTAAAATTGAGCCTAGTCAATAAACCTGCATTTAGTATTCATTGAATTTAAAATAGTAAACTTTGATATAGTTTAAGATTTTAAAACCAAACATCTCACCGATCGTGATCCTGTTCGTATTTTAGGCGAATTTGTTGTTAAATATCGGTTAAAAAAACACTTATCCACCTCATCTTTAGGTTTACATTAGTTTACTTCACAGTTGCTCAACTATCCTAAAAGGAGTAGATTTAAGTCATAAAGTTAAAAAATGTAAACCGAGTATGAACGTTAAACAAGTGCCTTTTAGCGCAGAAGATAGAGCGGCATTAGCCAATTATTTCAGAGTTGCTGACACCATCGCAGACCTAATCGGTCCACATTGTGAAGTCGTCATCCACTCTTTTGAGAGCTTAGAAAATGCTGTCGTTAAAATCGTCAATGGTCATCATACAGGTCGAAAAATTGGCTCACCGATTACCGATTTAGGTTTACGAATGTGGCGTGCTTTTGAAGAAACCGGAGAAGTTTCTCCTAAAAGTTACTTCACCAATGCCGCCGATGGTTCGTTATTAAAATCAACGACGTGCGTTTTAGCAGGTCCAAATAATAAGGCCATTGGGATGCTTTGCATCAACATGAATTTATCGTTCCCTTTCCCAGAGATCATCAAAACCTTGATGCCTCAGTGCTCAAACTCACAGACATTAGTCCACGAGAACTTTAGTAACAATGCCAATGACGTCATCGCCCAAGCGCTGACTGCGGCCATCGCTGAAGTTGACCAAAACAGTGCGATTACCACAAAAGGTAGAAATAAAGCGATTACGCGCTGTTTGTTTGACAACGGCATCTTTGAATTAAAGGAAACGACGACACAAGTATCTGAGCAACTTGGAATCAGTCGACAGGCGGTTTACAAGTTCATCCGAGAATTTAAATCTGAATAAAATTAATAATCAGGAGTTTACAGTGAAACAAATTATCGCCACAGAAAAAGCGCCAGCAGCAATCGGTCCTTACTCTCAAGGTACCATTTACGGCGACGTAGTGTATACCTCTGGACAATTACCTCTTGTCCCAGAAACGATGCAATTTGTAGAAGGTGGAATCAAAGAACAAGCTAAGCAGTCTCTAGAAAACCTTAAAGCGGTTTTAGAAGAGAGCGGCGCAGGACTGGACACCGTGATTAAGACCACGTGTTTCCTCTCAGATATGGAAAACTTCTCAGCTTTCAACGAAGTCTATACCGAAGTATTTGGGACGGAAAACGCACCAGCTCGTTCGTGTGTTGAAGCAGCAAGATTACCAAAAGATGCCTTGGTTGAAATCGAAGCCATTGCTCACAAGAAATAACCATGGGGAACAATAGGAGTATCTCATGAGTCTTACATTTATAGCGTTATGCGTCTTGTTTTTAGGATTTTACGCCGTCCTAGCAAACTTTAAAAAGCAAAAGAAGACCTTTAACTTCCGAGTACTGAGTGCGTTGGTCGCCGGTCTGTTGTTTGGTGGTGCCATCCAGTTGGTCTTAGGGTTTGGTAACGAAACAACGACAGGTTTTGCGGAATTCATTTCTATTTTCGGCAAAGGCTACATCAAGCTTCTACAAATGATTGTTATCCCACTCGTCTTCGTCGCGATGATCTCATCAATCATGAATGTGGATGGCAGTGGCGCCCTCTCTAAAATTGCTCCGAAAATTATCGGTATTCTCATTTTCACGGTAGCAATTTCTGCAGTCGTTGGTATCGCAAGCATCTATATCTTCGGAATCGATGCGAATGCACTAGTCAGCACCATAGGCACAAACAGCGCGATAGAAGCACGTGGTAACAACCTAATTGCGACTCAAGATGCCATGGCAAGCAGCGGTCTTTCAGGCCTAGTATTGTCTATCATTCCTGCAAACATCTTTGACATGCTAACGGGCTCGCAAAGAACATCAACGCTATCGACTGTTCTGTTTGGTATGTTCCTAGGCTATAGCATTCTACAAGTTAAAAAGCGTAAGCCTGAGAAAGTACAGAGCTTTGTTGATTTCATCAATGCGGCAAAAGAAGTGGTACTATCCATGGTTCGTGAAATCTTGAAGCTAACGCCATACGGTGTATTTGCGCTGATGACCACGTTCATGATGACTAACGACCTGTTCGCTCTTGCTGAAATGGGCCGCTTCCTAATCGCAAGCTACGTGGCTATTGCGGTCATGTTTGTCATCCACTTCGTTATGGTGTCAATGTTCGGTCTATCGCCAGCGAAATTCGCGAAGAAGTCATGGCCTGTTCTTGTGTTTGGTTTCGGTTCGCGTTCGAGTATGGCTGCTATCCCTCTAAACGTAGAGACGCAAACACAGCGCCTAGGTGTTGACGAAGAAACTGCAAACATGTCAGCGACATTTGGTACCAGTATTGGCCAAAACGGTTGTGCAGGTATCTACCCAGCTATGCTGGCGATTATGGCAGCGCAAGTCATGGGTATGCCTGTTGACTTAAGCTTCCTCATCCAACTTGTCGCGGTCATTGCCATTGCCTCTTTCGGTATCGCAGGTGTTGGTGGCGGTGCAACCTTTGCAGCGGTTGCTGTACTGACTATCATGGGCTTAGACATCACTGTTGTTGCTATCTTGGTATCGATTGAAGCGCTAATCGACATGGCACGTACGGCACTGAACATCTCTGGTTCAATGTTGTCTGGTGTCGTCACTGCGAAGAAAAATGGCACACTTGACTTAGAACAATACAACGCTGAAGGCACAGCAACGCCAACAAAAGAAAGCGAAGCGATTGTTTAACGTCTTATAGTAATAATACGAGCACCCTACAGGGTGCTCTTTTCAGTCTTATTTTAGGTAATAGTTATGAAAGTTGTAGTGGTTGGCGGTAACGCTGCTGGAATGAGTTTTGCGGCAAAATATAAGCGAAATCAACCAAGTGACGATGTCATTGTGATAGAAAAACGTGATTACATCTCATTTGGTGGCTGTGGCCTTCCGTATTTTGCAGGGGGCTTTTTTGACGACACTGAACGCATGATTTCAAGAACGCCAGAACAAGCAATCGCATCTGGACTCGACGTTCGTCTCAATAGTGAAGTGATCTCATTAAGTACGACTGAAAAACAGATCAGCGTTCGTCAAAATGGCACAGATGCGCTGATGGGCTACGACAAGCTTATCATCTGCTCAGGTGCTCGCCCAATCGTGCCACCATTTGGAGAATACAATCCAGAAAATGTCTACACGCTGACGAGTCAAGAAGATGGTCTGGCGGTAAAAGAAGCGTTTAAAGACAACTCTAAGCAACGAGTTTGTATTATTGGTGCTGGGTTCATTGGTTTAGAAGTGTTCGACGCGGCGCATATGCTAGGCAAAGAAGTGACTATCGTTGAGCGTGAAAATACCATCATGAGCCGTCAGTTTAGCCCTGAAATGATTGAGGTTGTAGAAACAGCCGTGCGCGAATCTGGCGCAATCTTAAAGACAGGTTGCAGCGTAAGCGCTATTCGCGATACACAAGATGGCAGCTATATCGTCGCAACTGACAACGGTGATATTGAAGCAGACATTGTCATTCTTTCTCTTGGTTTCAAACCAAATACCGAAGCGTTCAATCTACCAAAAGCGGCGAATGGCGCACTATTAGTTGACGAGTTTGGAAGCACAAACGATGAGCACATTTATGCAGTTGGTGACTGCGCTGTTGCTCACCATATGGCACTAGGTCAGTCTGTCTATGTTCCTCTCGCGACTACCGCTAACAAACAGGCTCGTATGATGGCCGACCATTTAGCAGGTAAGGACACTTACTTAAACGGCTTCTTAGGTTCATCTTGCTTGAAAGTTCTCGATTACGAACTGGCGTGTACTGGCGTTTCCGAGATGATGGCCAAAGAGCACGGGTTGGAAATTAAGACATCAACCATCCAAGATAAAAACCAGACCGACTATTACCCTGGACAAGAAGACATCAAAATTAAACTGGTGTACGAGCCGACAAGCAACATTCTACTTGGTGGCGAGATCATTGGTAAGAAAGGGGCTGTTGGACGCATCAATGCACTGGCTGTCGCCATCACTGCTAAAATGACGACACAACAATTAGGATATTTGGATTTCTGCTACGCACCTCCATTCGCAAGAACATGGGACGCCCTTAACGTAGCAGGCAACGTTGCCAAGTAACCAATAAGAAAAAGCGAGGGTCTCCTCGCTTTTTTCATTATTGTCGCGCGAACATGAATTCGTCTAGAAACACGATTGTTCCAGTTCTCATCGCTAGCACTGCACTCGCGGTATGCTATCCATGCACATACATAGAAAGTCGATGTGCTCTCGCTCGATAGACTAGGAAAACCGACTTTGACAGGTCAGACCCACCTGGTACCAATAGCACAACCATCCAGCATTGAAGTTGTCGCTAGCAATACGGTATCAGCCTACTTTTGGATGTGGTTAACTTCTCTAAAGACACCCACTTCCTCGCCAATGCTAATGACGTTGAGTCCACAGAAAAACAAACCAATCGTCACGACAAAAATCAAGATTTGAACCTAAAGAAGTAATTCCCTATAAAGCGCCTCCTGTTTCAAATAACACTAGGGTGGCACTTGTCATGCAAAAGCTTATCGATTCTTTACACTCTCAAGGCTATTACATTTGGGATGACTTTCTATCTCCTGAACAAGTAGATGCGCTTAAAGATTGCCTGCCTGAAAACTGGAAAAAAGCCTGCATCGGTCGTAATGACGACGTGATGCGCGAAAGTGCCATTCGCAGCGACAAAATCTGTTGGCTCTCTAGCGATCTTGGGGAACCAGTACAACAGTTTCTGAGTAAAATGGAAGTGATTCGCCAAGCTGCGAATCAAAACTTTTTCTTGGGCTTATTTGAATACGAGGCACACTTTGCCAAGTATGAAAAAGGTGACTTCTACCAAAAGCACTTAGATTGTTTTCGTGGTAATGAGAATCGCCGTTTAACGACAGTGTTCTACATGAACGATGAATGGACAGAGCAAGATGGCGGTGATTTAGTCGTCTACGACTTAGATGACAATGAGCTAACACGAATCAAACCAAAATCAGGTCGCTTGTTTGTGTTCTTCTCCGAGCAGTTCCCTCACGAAGTGCTGCCAACCCAACGCGAGCGTTTTAGTATCGCAGGCTGGTTTAGAATCAATGGCGTGAAAGATAACGTATTAGACATTGCCCGCTAAATGTCACTGTCAACTAAGTAGTCGATGAACAGGAACGCTGCTATCTACAAGCAACGTTCTCTCATCAGTTTTTGACTCGTTGTTTGAATCTGGCTATATGCCACATGGCAACTTTTTTTGATTAATTTCTGAACACTAACCATTTAGCGAACGCTACCTCTTTCTTACTTGCCGCAGCCATTGAGCCATCAACCTAAACTTATCTATCGACTTGAAGCTAACTTTCTAATTCAGGTTGACTAAAGAAAACTGAATCCATCTTGACAAAGCTCCACCACCTCACCTCGAGCAATCGATTGCTGCGCTGCTAATCCGAGAACGACGGCTTTTAGACCATCATCAACAGTGACCTCAACTGACTGTTTACCCATTACTGCTCGGAGAAATTTTTCATGTTGATAAAAAGTCGACCCGTTGTGGTCTCCAGCTTCCAATAAAGAGGAATCCACCGGTACGTCAATTTCAGTTGGTCCCTTTGGTATCCGAGGACTGATAATCACTTTGGGTACCGGGGAGGCTCCAAGCTCAGCTGTTGGCCAAAAGCGTGTCGGACCAGGAATCAAACACTCAAGTTTCCCTTTGTCCCCAACCACGCTGATTTCTTCTTGATAACGAGCCCCCTCAGCAAACATACACAACTCTAACAGAGCTCGCGTTCCATCATCAAAATCGACTATCACCAGAGCGTTATCTAAAATGTCAGACCTTTGACCTTGATAAACCTCATCTAAATGGTTCACAGCTTGGCTACCTGAAGCAAATACACGTACCGGATTTTTGTTGCTTAGAAAGCGCATCAAATCAAAGAAATGACAGCACTTCTCCACCAATGTTCCACCAGTCTTATCGTTGAAACGATTCCAATTACCCACCTTGGTTAAAAACGGGAATCGGTGCTCCTTGATAGAAATGATACATGGCTTACCTATAGCATTCTCATTTAGCTTTTGCACCAGTGTTTGTACTGGCGGCATGTATCGGTACTCCATTGCCACCCAGACAGGGGCAGGATGAGATTGAATTGCTAGCCTGAGACGATGGACATGGTCTAAATTGGTACAAATAGGCTTTTCAACCAAAATGGGTATGGATGTCGACTCCATAAGATAAAGTAACTGGTCAGCATGCTGAAAGTTTGGCGTAGCAATAACTAACGCATCCAATTTTGAACTCGCTAACATTGCCTCTAAACTCACGAAGGTCTCCGCCGTTGGTGCTAATCGTTTGGCAGCCTGCAACATCATTTCATCTGGATCGGCTAATGCTACTATCTCTGCGCCCTCTAAGAGCTGAATATTACGAATATGCTCTTGCGCCATCATGCCGCACCCTAATAATCCGTATTGCATCGTTTATTACCTTTTCTATATTGAAAATTAATATTTCTCGTACACATAGCAGATGAGATAAAGAATAAGTGACTAACTCCCTTTCTATTATTTTGAAGCTAGTGTAATAGTTCTAGCTAAGACCAACGTGCCGCATATCTAGCCGCCTTCGGATCAAACCAAGTAAGTGATACCTCTTCAACTACGTTATGATTGGACCACCCCAAACGTTCTACCATTCCACAGCACGCGCCCTCTGCTAGGGGAAATGCATCTACCGTCCAATCTGGAACATACCCTAGTGTTATGAAGTCTTGAATACGAGAAATCCAGAAACCAAACTCTTCTCGGTAATGGAAGTAAAGTGATTCATGTAACTCATTAGCAGTTATGTGTTCTCGATGCTCTGAAGAGATCCATATCTCTTCGATAGCGACTGGACGTTGATTTAATTTTCTCAACCGGCGAAAACGCCACAACGGAGTATCAAGTTTTGTCAAATTTAGCTTTTCCGCTATATTCGGAGACGATAATTTGGATACCGACAATACATCGGCCGATGGTATACCACCTCCATCCAATAATTCGAGACGAAAAAATTGGTAAATGGTATCTCCCGAGCTCGCTACTTTTACGTAAGTCCCAGAGCCCTGTCTTCTCTCAACCAGTCCCTCGTTCTCCAACTGAGTCAAAGCTTTTCTCAACGTTCCAACCGCAACGCCAAGCTTCCTCGCTAACTCAACCTCAGTAGGTAGCCGCTCACCGGGCAGCCAATGTCCTGCAACAATTTCTCGGTTCAGCAATTCACTAATTTGGATAAATAAGGGTAGCCTTTTCGGCTTTATGTGGTTTGTCAAATTCACATCCTGATATATAAACCTAAATATTACATATAGTTAGTTAAAATTCAATCGCTATTGATACAACAATCATTTACTTTTGATAATTGTATCACTATTATAAATATTTACAAATGATTCACTATTCATTCACATACAAAATCTTTATCCCCGAGGATTCGTGTCGCCAATTTGGGCGGTATTAGAAGATAGAAAATTATCAATTGGAGTAGAACAATGAGTGTTGTGCCAGTTAAAAGCCAAGATTTAGATGCGTTAGAGGTTTCTTGGTTTGCACCAATCTGCAGTGATGACTATCAATTTTTGGGCGTTCCCGACGGCACGCTCCGAAGTAACTGGGAGCACACCAGTGACATCTTGTTGAATGCAGACAAGCATGGATTCCGTAATATTCTTTGTCCATCGTCTTACCAGGTAGGACAAGATACGCTAACGTTCGCCTCTGCTGTCGCACCTTTGACTAAAAATATTAACCTACTAGCAGCAATAAGGTGCGGTGAGCTCCACCCTGCGATGCTTGCCAGGACCGTTGCGACTCTGGATCATATTTTGAAAGGACGTTTAACCCTAAACATCATCTCATCGGATTTTCCGGGTCAATCAGAGGACAGTAAATACCGTTACCAACGGTCCAAAGAAGTCGTAGAGATTCTGCGCCAAGCTTGGACTCAAGATGAAATAAACTACGACGGTCAGATATATCAGCTCAAAGGGTTATCGACAGATCCTGTGCGTCCTTATCAGCAAAATGGAGGTCCGCTGCTTTATTTCGGAGGATACTCTCCTGATGCTATCGAACTGTGCGCATCAGAATGTGACGTTTACCTAATGTGGCCAGAAACTGAGGACAACATTGCGTTAAGAATGAGAAATGTCGCTGAAGTAGCGGAACGCCATAATCGAGTGCTTGATTACGGATTGCGTGTGCACATGATTGTAAGAGATACAGAGCAAGAGGCAAAAGAATACGCCGAGTATATCGTGTCTAAATTAGACGATGGTATAGGTCAGACTATCAAAAACCGCGCGCTAGATTCAACGAGCCTTGGCGTTTCGTTGCAAAGCGACCAGCGCAATAACTCAGACCAATTTGGATATACAGAGCCTAATCTATGGACTGGTGTTGGCCGCGCTCGTTCAGGCTGTGGTGCGGCACTTGTTGGCAGTGTGGATCAGGTCCTTAGCAAAATAGAGCGCTACCAAAAAATGGGTATCAGATCGTTTATTTTCTCTGGGTACCCACACAAGGATGAGTGCGACATCGTAGGCACTAAAATTATTCCTGAGTTAAAAACGTGTTCACTACCTCATGAATATGGTCGTGTTCCGAATTCAGTACCAGCTACGCCGCTTGGAGTAGGAGAGCGAAAGTAATGGAACAGATACATTTACACCCTGATTTGGCGCCCTTTAGCCGACTAATATACGGAGCATGGCGTTTAGCCGATGACCAAGATACATCGACGAAACATGTCCGTGCGAAAATTGATGCATGTCTGGAACAGGGAATCACCACCTTTGACCATGCTGACATCTACGGAGATTACGAATGTGAGAGCGTTTTTGGCCAGCAACTCGCAAAAACACCGACGTTGCGTCAAGACATTCAGATTGTAACCAAATGCGACATCATGCTTTTGTCCGATAAGTATCCAGTTCGCCGCGTTAAATACTACGACACATCTTACCAGCACATCATGCATTCCGTTGAACGCTCACTCAAAAATTTGAACACGGATTACATCGATTTACTGTTAATTCACCGCCCGGACCCATTTATGGACCACCTAGAGACAGGTCGAGTACTCGATACCTTGGTATCACAGGGCAAGGTTAACGCTGTCGGTGTATCAAATTTCAATCGCTCAGATTGGGACCTATTACAATCAGGGATGTCTTCGAAACTAACAACGAACCAACTAGAACTTAACTTACTTCAAAGAGAAAGTTTTACCAATGGTACATTAGCTCATAGCCAAATGGTTGGTGCGCCTCCGATGGCGTGGTCACCTTTAGCAGGTGGTGCTCTTTTTAGTGACAGTCCTGCCGCTACACGATTGTTGCCTCTATTGCAGAGTATCGCGTCAAAACACGACGTAGATATTGGAGCCGTAGCGATCGCTTGGTTACTAGCACATCCAGCAAAAATTCTACCTGTTCTAGGGACTAATAACCTTGAACGAATCAAACGGATTTCAGACGCATTCAAAGTGGAAATTGACCGAGAAACTTGGTTTGAGTTATGGACAGCTGCAGCAGGAGAAGAAGTTGCATGAGTAAAGACTACAAAAACGCGTTATCTTGTTTTGCTACTGGAGTGGCCGTAATTACAACTCGACACAACAATGTTGATTATGGATTGACATGCTCGTCATTTAACTCTGTTTCTATTAACCCAGCTTTGGTGCTTTGGAGTCTAAACCACGGGTCGAGCACCAAAGCACCAATAGTTGAGTCTAATGGTTACACAGTAAGCATCCTTGCTGCTGACCAAGCTGACCTTGCAATGAAATTCTGTTTAGGGGATCACGAGCAGAGATTCGAAGGTGTGCCTGTGGTGAGGGCACCTAGTGGCCGAGCCATCATCGAAGGTGCAATCGCATGGTTTGATTGTGAATTGCATGAATCTATCCCTGCAGGCGATCACGACATTATGCTCGGCCACGTACAAAAATACGCTTCAAAAACAGGGGAAGGCTTAGTTTTTGAGCGCAGTCGTTTCGGCGTCGTTCAGCACTTAGTGACAAGTTAAGAGGACGACAATGGCTACATTAAATCAAATTGTAGGTGGATTAACGTCACTAAATGATTTCATCGCCAGGATTGGCAAGTCCATCGCTTGGGTTTTGGTGACTCTCATGGTCGCAACTATCTTACTCCAAGTTGTATGCAGATATGTGTTTAATTCTGCACTGCCTTGGCCAGAAGAAGTTGCGAGAGCAATGATGATTTGGATGATGGCTCTTGTCGCCTCTGGTGCTTATCGAAAAGGCATGTTCGTGTCTATTACGATGGTACCTGAAGCCTTGCCTCAAACGCTACAACGT
Organism: Vibrio thalassae; assembly: GCF_900089835.1. Taxonomy (GTDB): domain Bacteria; phylum Pseudomonadota; class Gammaproteobacteria; order Enterobacterales; family Vibrionaceae; genus Vibrio; species Vibrio thalassae. The sequence goes on from NZ_OANU01000091.1 coordinate 18,525, forward strand.
GTGCTTCGATTAGTTTTGTTAGCACTAGCGTTTGTCGTTCTAGTGCAGCTTTTTTCATTATCCGTAGAGTTCTTTGAGCGTGGATTTCGTACCCGAGCCGCCTCATTTAATATGAAGCGGGCATGGATCTATCTTGCCATGCCCGTCTGTTTTGGCACTCTGTTACTGGCAAATTTAGAGCTATTATTGATTACGATCACCAATCGCTCCTCAGAACTCTCATTATCAAAGGAGTCTTAGACCGATATGTTGACTTTATTTCTTCCCATTTTTTTAGTTCTCATTTTGGTTGGATTGCCTGTCTTTTTTGCCATGTTAGCAGCGCCAGGCATCATGCTTTTCTCCGAAGGCATGGTGAGGGACTTTCCACTACTTTTCCGCAACATATATAATGGTATTGACTCCTTTCCTCTGATGGCTATCCCGTTCTTTATATTAGCCGGAGAAGTTATGAATCGAGGTGGCATCACGCTGAGCTTAGTCAACTTTTCACAATCACTGATAGGGCACGTTAGAGGCGGGCTGGCCCATGTCAATATTATGTCTAGTATGTTATTTGCTGGGTTATCAGGTTCAGCCGTTGCAGATACATCAGCCATCGGTTCAATGCTCATTCCTGCGATGGAAAAGAATGGCTACTCCCGTAAATTCGCTGCCGCTATTACCGCAGCATCTTCCGTGATTGGTCCAATTATCCCACCTTCTGGCATCATGATAATTTACGCCTACACAATGGAAATATCTGTTGCTGCACTTTTTGCCGCAGGCATAGTTCCCGGAATTCTCATAGGCGTGGGACTGATGCTGGTGACAGCATGGATGGCGAATCGCTACGACTTTCCGGTCGCTAGCGCAAAGTCTACGTGGAAAGAACGCGGGGAAGCAACAAAGTCGGCATTCCTCCCATTGCTTACTCCGGTAATAATCTTAGGTGGTATCTTAGGGGGTATTTTCACTCCAACTGAAGCATCCGCTATTGCTGTAGGGTACGCTTTAGTACTCGCTCTTTTTGTCCTCAAAACTGTACGATTTCGAGACATACCAGACATATTTTCCACCAGCGCCCGCTCTGCAGCTATGGTGTTGTTGCTCGTTGGTGCGGCATTGGCCTTCAAAACGGTCGTATCACTGTCAAACGTTGCAGAAGACCTTGCTCAATGGACATTGAGCATCAGTGACAATCCGCTCATTTTATTATTTATGATTAATATATTGTTGTTCATTGTGGGCATGTTTCTCGATGCGGGCCCTGCCATCATCATCCTAGGCCCGATACTTGGGCCCGTTTTCGCGGGGCTTGGTATTGATCCCGTCCATTTTGCGATCATTATGAGTATTAACTTAACCGTTGGTCTTGCTACACCACCCATGGGGCTTGTGCTGTTCGTCGCCTCAAGCGTTTCAGGTGAAAAAGTAGAGACCATCTCAAAAGCCATACTGCCGTTTCTAGCGGTTCAAGTATTGGTGATATTTCTAATTACTTTTTTCCCCTCTCTGTCTATGACCGTTCCTCGCCTATTGGGATTGGTCTGATGTAGCAATGTTGTATGAGAGAAGAAAATAACAGTACCGAGCTATCAACGCTCTAAACACAAGGCCTCTCTGCCCAATAAGGGTATAGAGCTTTTTTCTACAAGGACGAAAAGGTGAAACAATGAAAAAAATAATCAATTCTTCAATGGCAGCCATACTCAGTATGGCTGCTGTTGTTGGAACAAGCGCATTATCGACCGCCGCTCAAGCCGCTGAATTTAACCTCAGAGCAGTCGCAAATTCTAATGAAAATGACGAAGACTATGATGGTTTGGTTGTTTTCAAAGATTTTGTTGAGGCACATTCTAACGGGAAGATTAAGGTCGATCTTTTCATCGGTACTCAACTTTGCGGCAACGGAACCGAGTGTCTACAAGCTGTTGAAGACGGTTCAGTGGATATTTACATCTCCACTTCAGGTGGCGCAGCAAACATGTTCCCGTACATTCAAGTACTAGATTTACCGTATGTTCTTCAAAATGATCGCGAAGCGGAAGCTGTACTTCAAGGCGATTTCGTTCGTGAGCTACGTAAAGAAATTTTGAAGGATTCAGACAACAAAATCCGCTTGATGACTATAGGCAATACCGGGGGTTGGCGAAACTTTGCTAACACGGAACGACCAGTGAAAGAACCAAAGGATTTGAAAGGTCTCAAAATACGTACTGTCGTAGCTGATCTTCCACAAGAATTAGTGAGAGCGTTGGGTGCTAATCCGACACCAATCCCTTGGCCTGAACTATACACGTCTTTCCAAACAGGCGTGGTGGAAGGTTCAAAAAATGGCATTACCGACATAATGGGCATGAAGTTTCCAGAAGCAGGCCTAAAATACGTCACTTTGGATGGACACGCTTACATGTCAGCGCTTTGGTACATGAACAATCAAATCTTCATGAAAATGCCAGAAGATCTGCGCAAGGTAGTCGTGGATGGCTTTAATGCACTCCAACAAGCGACCTTTGCTTCACCAAAACGCAAATCAATCGATGCGTACTCAGCGTTTACGAAGTCAGGTGGTCAGTTATATGTGCCAACGCCTTCAGAAAAAGCTCAGTTCCAGCAAGCTGCAGAACCAGTCTACACTTGGTTCAAGAAAAGCGTGAAAGACGGCGATAAATGGTTTAATTTATTGAACTCCGAAGCTGATAAAGCCAAAGCAGAGATTGATAACGCGTACGCTTCCGACCTAAAGTAAGCCGACGTAATCTCGGACTTAACGCTGATGTCTGATTGAGGTTACCTCTTAGCAGACATCAGCGTTTGTCACTTTTGTAGGACTTTATGAAAGGATCTACAAAACTCCGATTATCGAAGCTTTTAGAAAGCGGGCGAACGCTACAGAGTCGCCCAGTTTAGGGTTTTATACCGATAGGTCTAGACGTAAAAATCGCAGCAAAAACACACTTGGTGAACTTGGTCGCCAACAAGCAGTCGAGGCGTCGAAATAGGCACTTCTCAGATGGTTTTCACTGCCCGTTGTGTTGGATCAATACCTTTATCAAAGTGTTATAAACGTTATTGGTTTAATTTTATATCAGAGCAGACGGATAGGATATCTTGAATCACACGGTGTCGTTCTTTGCCCACTTGATAAAACAAACTAAAAGGCACTTGCCAATCACAACTTAATAGCGGGGAATGTTTCTTAACAACTCGACTCTTGCCCCACTTAGTCGATATCCAATTGGGAAGAACTGCCCATCCATTTCGCTCAACGGCGGCTAACGTTTGCAGGTTTCCTCCTGTAACCCTAGAGTGAGAAGAAAAACGTTGAATTGCCCCCTCTGCCAACATCGTTCGTTCATTTACGTATTGAATTTCAAGCTGTATGTCTTCCAACGTAAAATCTTCCATAGGTTTGAGTGCACTTTGCTCACCAACATAGATCCCATAAGACACATAGCCAATCAGCATAAAATCCACCGTTTTTTCTGGGTACAGTAAACCAAGGGATGGCATTATCGCGAGATCAATTTCCCCAGAGACAATACCGTCCAATGCTAATTTTCTACTTCGTTCCAGCCAACTAACTCGCACCTCAGGATGGAAGTTAAGTGCATGCTGCTCGATTTTCTGAATAGCCTCAATAGGAAAATCTTCGTTATACGCGACGGTAAGCGTCGCCTTTTGTGGTGACTGTAACGTCTGTATATGAGCAAGAAGCTTATCATTTTGCCTCAATACTAAGCGAAACTGCTCAATCAGAGCTTCGGCTTCTTCGGTTGGTAAGGCCGCCCTTCCCTCAACATTAATCAATTTGAGATTAGTCGCGTCCTCCAACGCTTTGACCAGTTCACGAACCGTTGTCCTATCTTTGACTAATTGTCTTCCCGCCTGACTGTAGCTTTTACAATCGTATACCGCGACAAAAGCCGAAATTTGCTCAATAGTATGCATGTATCACCACCAAAATTTGAACGGATATCCCCTACATAAGTGATTTTTATAATATATGATATACGTTCATAATAGCAGCAACTTTTGAGTTAGTTTGTGAAGTAAAAAAACATGCATATCAATCAATCTACCGACGGAAATCGTTCTCCATTGAGCTATTTCGATCTTTCCATGCTCAAAAGTCTATGGACCACAGCAATACCCATTACCCTGCAAACCATTCTCTTTTCCGGCAAAGGTGTTATTGATGTGGTCATGTTGGGTCAACTGACTGAGTTTGATGTCGCTGCCGCTGGTGTCGCAACTAAGATTCTGTTTGTCGCTACCATTTTGCTTTCTGGTATCTCAACAGGCGGAGCCATGCTTGCAGCCCAATACTTTGGAGCAAAGGATAAAAAAGGATTGCTTCGTAGTATTACTTTAACCTGGGGCATGACCAGTATAATGGCGGTGATGTGTATCCTATTGTTTAGCTTGTGGGGGATCAATATCATCCACCTAGCCAGTAACGAGGATACTCTTTCTCACTTAGCCAATACCTATTTGTTATTTGCTGCCCCCAGCCTACTGTTTATGGCTTATCAAACCAGTATTGCTGCGGGTTTACGAGCCATACATCACGCCTCTACCGCCACTTTCTTTAGTGCTATCGGTATAGTATTGAACATTGCATTTAATTGGCTACTCATCTTTGGTTATGCTGGTCTGCCGGCGCTAGGTCTGAAAGGGGCCGCGTTAGGAACGACCTTAGCTGCCATGTGTGAGGCCGTTCTCATCTGGCTATTCTTAAAACACCAAAATAGTGTTTTAGTTCTTCATCTCAACGGGTTTATCAGCAATCTGACTTGGGATGATGTAAAACATTTCCTCTCTCTTAGTATTCCAACCACACTAAATTTTTTTCTCTGGGCTATCGGTGTATTTGCTTATACCGCGATAATGGGACAAACCGGCACTGAAGGCTTAGTTGTCCTTTCAATCATTTCACCGATTGAGGCATTTTCTCTTAGCCTATTGGTAGGTATCGCAAACGCATCTGCCGTCGTGGTCGGTAATAATTTGGGCGCCAAGGATTACGATCGTGCTTATTATCAAGCGATATTTTTCGCTGTTATTGCCACGTTAGCCACCATGATTGTCGCACTTACCCTCTATGCAAAAAAGGATGTCGTATTGGGCTTGTTTAGCGCACTCACTCCTGAATCCTACGCGCTGGCGGAACGCTTTTTCTTAGTTTTATGCATCGGTATTGTTTTACGTTCAGTGCCAACTGTGATGGTGGTGGGTGTGCTGAGGGCAGGCGGTGACGTTAAATTCTGTCTTTATCAAGACCTATTAACCCAATGGTGTTTTGGTTTACCTATTGCGGCGTTCTTCGCCATCTATCTACGGTTTCCTGCGGACATCGTGTTCGTTGCCTTTTTCTTTGAGACCATATTCAAATGGTTTGCTTGTCTATATCGTTTTAAAAGCCGAGCTTGGATGAATCATTTGGCCAAATAACTCACTTTTAGCTTCTACAAGGTTTTCAATATGAACTTACTTTCTTTATATGAAACTTATGGTGTCATCTTGGCGCTATTGGCGTTTATCGTGATTTACCTCTACGTCCACATGAAATACATTCGTCACCACGAATTACATAAACGCTTTCTAGCGGCTTTGTGGACTCTGATGAAAAACACTATTCACGGTGAACACATTAGAACTCTGGGGTACAAAGAAGAGAAAGAAAGAAAAAAAAGAACTAATCAATAAACGCAATATCACTCATCGAGATAAAGGCACAGCATCAACACTGTGCCTTTATACCATTCTGATTAAGCCGTTTTTTTGGCCTCTGCCTTAAGCTCAGGCTTTTTTGCTTCTTTAAGCATGTTATTTGTGCTTGAGGGCTCTTTGGATTTTAGGTTTACCACTTCGTGATCTGGAAACTCTGCCGTTTCACCAAAGAACTTACCGCCCGGCTCAATACTCAAATTGTTACTCCAGACTTTACCTTTAACCCGACCATTGGCGAGTATCTGAATATGCTCCGCATGACAATTACCTTCGACAATACCGTTAACAATTAAGTGATTAGCAAATATCTCACCTTTCACTCGCCCCGACTCTGCAACGACGAGTGAACCTTCAACATGAACTTGTCCATCAACAATTCCATCGACTTGCATATCACTTTCTAATGTGAGTTTTCCGCTAATAGCACAGCCTTTGGCGATGAGAGTTGCAGCTGTTGAGCGACTCTTTGTTCCACTGTTTTTACTAAAGATTCCCATCGTATTCCTCGCTCCTTTTTAAAGATTGCTTCAAATTCATGCACACCCCATTCTACAAACGGTCTAGGGTTTAATGCTTTCCCAACAAAGCGAATTTCATAATGTAAATGTGGTCCCGATGACAGGCCGGTATTACCCGATATAGCGATCAAATCCCCTTTTTGAACAAACTGACCACTTTTCACTTTAAAGCCCTTCAGATGTGAGTAAGAGCTTGAAAATCCGTATGAATGTTGTAACCGAAGAAAGTTGCCAGATCCCTTGCTACTGCGTCTTGTCACTTCGACCACGCCGTCGGCAGGCGCGTATATCGACGTGCCTATATTCACGGCAAAGTCTAATCCTCGATGCATTTTAACTGTCTTGGTCACAGGGTGCGTCCGCTTGCCGAACTGAGAAGACATACGATGCTTCCCGACAGGCGAACCACTTGGGATCTGCGTTAGCATTACCATTCTTATATTAGAGTGAATCGCCGCCGTATCTAAACGCAGTTCCAGCTCCCCCTCTCCCCCATGTTCAGACACACCGAGTACTTTCTCTAAATCAGAAAGGCGCTCAGAAACCAGCGCTATGCGTTCTTCTCTGTCAGAGAGATCGCTTTCTAGGGTTTGTTTTAAATCGTTTAAGCTTGCTAGCTCATCACCAAGGGTTTGCGATTCAGTGGCAAGCTCATGTTGTTTGAGTTGAGCGTAGTCGACGACTTGATAGAGGTGTTGAATAAGTAACACCCCACCGAAGACCACTGCAACACTGACCCCAAGCAAGCTCTTTAAGCTGCGACGCATCGATTTACTCAATTGCCAGTGTTTGGAACCCTTGATAGTCGAAATTGAAATCGTTAGTTGGTCTTTCATGTTTGATGGTGTCTTATCCGTGATGGTTGACGAATGCTCCTACAAATCAAGCTCACATTATTGCTTGATTTCGTAAAACTAAACGCTAATTTACGGAATACAGATGACAGGTACTAGTCAGAAACTTCAAGGAAATGTCAGGACGTGACTTTGTGTCAAACAATCAATAAAAGCCATATGCTAGGTTTAATATCTGTTTAAAAATAGCCGCGTCCAAGCCGTTACTCTCCTCATAAAGCGCCACTTTATGGCTCAGGCTTGGGAAATTCATCACTATCTTCTTTTGCGATGAATATCGAACTCAAAACCGTCTTGACTTCATAACTTTATGAAAATTAGCTAGAAAATAATCAACTGACTTCTAATATTGACGATATAAGTGAATTTGAGGGTTTTCCAGGAAACGATCGTTGTTCATTGTTTTCTCAATCTTGTTTTCCCTAGTCGGATGCCAAAGCGATGACAATGGTAAAGCATTAAGCACACTCGAACGAGATCGAGTGACGTTCTCTGCTACTGCTAACGAGATTATTCGCGATTTACCCATTCGCGAAGGAAGCATGGTAAAAACAGGGGACGTTTTGGTTCGTTTAGATACCAAACGTCAAGAAGCAATATTGGCTCATGCGATAGCAGAAGAAGCCAAAGCAAGTGCTAACAGGCAAAGTACGCTGGGTCGCGTCCAACCCCTCTTTCACTCCTTATTATGCTTTGACCGAGGATGAGCGCTCTCGATTGATGTATTTGGCAGAAATCGACTTACCCGATAGTGCTCAAACGCTTCCTACCGGAGTACCTGCTCAAGTTGAGTTAGCGGGGCTGAAATAGGTGAGCGAGATCGCAGTAACAGCAACCAATATCACCAAAAAATTCGGCGATTTTACCGCTATTAATGACATTAATTTGTCTATCCCTAAAGGATCCATCTATAGATTTCTTGGGCCTAATGGGTGCGGAAAATCTACCACGATCCGAATGTTAACCGGTCTACTCAGCCCAACGGCGGGCACCGTTAACGTCCTCGGACTCAATATTCCGCAGCAATCCGAGCTATTGCGACTAAAGATTGGGTATATGACGCAAAAGTTCTCTCTTTATGATGACCTTTCTGTTCAAGAGAACTTGCAGTTTATCGGTCAAATATTTGGTATGGACCGCTCTTTTTGTAAGCACCGAATAGAAAAGCAGCTAAGTATCTACGGCCTGTCTAACCTCAAAAAACAAAGAGTCAGCGGCATGAGTGGTGGCCAAAAGCAACGACTCTCTGGCTGCTGCCACTATGCACAACCCAGAACTGTTGTTTTTGGATGAGCCCACGTCAGCCGTGGATCCAGAGAATCGTCGAGAATTTTGGGAGCGGGTGAAATGCGCGCCGATGATGAACCAGAGGCACTGATGAATAATATGGGTGTCAACATCATCGAAATACGAGCTCCTCAATTATGTGCGTTGAAAGAAAAGCTCATCGCTTGTGATGAGGTTCGCTCAGCAGCCCAGCTAGGGATTCGACTCCGGGTTTTGATCTATCAAACCGTCACCGCTCCTATCCAATGGTTAAAAACTCGCTTTCCTGATTTAGCTCAGGCTGAGCTTACTCCGGCAAGGCCGAGTTTAGAAGATGTCTTTGTTTCTGTGACGGGTAGGGGCAGACAATGAAAAGCTTAACGGGCATGAGCGCGATTATGGTGAAAGAGATTCGCCAGCTCTCAAGAGATCGTATTACGTTTGGTATGGTGGTCATGATTCCATTTATCCAACTTATTCTGTTTGGATTCGCGATGAATACTGATGTCAGGAACATTCCGATTGCGATTGTTGATCAAAGCCAATCAGCCCCTGGTCGGCTTATTGTCGAAGCCGTCAAAGTGACTCAAGTAGTGACGGTGAAAGCACAATATCCAACCGTTGACGAAGCAGAAACCGCCATTCGAGAAGGGGTGGTGCGCGCAGCGTTGATCTTACCTAATAACCTAACGCAGCGTATCACTCATAAAGAGACACTCGGACAATGGTTGGTAGATGGTTCCGATACGATGATCAGTTCCGCGCTTCTAGGGTTGCAAAACATGCCGCTCAAAGAATTTGCTATTGCGGGCTATCAGCCGAGTTCTCCAAAAACCTTTGAAGCGACACTACTCTATAACCCAAGTCGTCGCTCCGCGGTAAATATTGTTCCTGGACTCCTAGGCGTCATATTGACCATGACGATGATAATGTTCACCAGTGCCGCCATTGTTCGAGAGCGTGAACGCGGAAATCTGGAGTTATTGATCACCACACCTATTCATTCACTCGAACTGATGATAGGTAAGATTGTTCCTTATATCTTTATTGGCCTGATTCAGATCTTCATTATTCTAGGGCTCGGCTGGGTGATATTTAGCGTCCCGATAAACGGTCAAGTGAGTCAAATTCTTTTGGGGTGTTTGCTGTTTATCGCCGCGAGCTTAACATTGGGCCTCGTCATTTCAGCCATTGCCCAGACTCAATTACAAGCGATGCAAATGACGGTGTTTGTCTTGCTTCCATCCATCTTGCTCTCTGGGTTTATGTTTCCCTATGAGGCGATGCCAAACGCAGCACAGTGGATAGCGGAAGCGCTGCCTGCGACCCATTTTATGCGTATGATACGTGGCATTGTTTTACGCGGTGCTGATTTGTCTGACGTATGGCGTGATACCGTGTGGTTAATAGGATTCACCATTATTGGTCTCGTTGCTGCGGCCTTGAGATTCAAGAAAACTCTCGATTAATAGACAACGATGCGGGGCGTTGCCATGAACACGAACGACAACAGATAACCAATCATCTAAAAGTTAGCTCACACTCGTTCAGCATCAGGATCAAAAAAGCAGCACTGTGTGCTGCTTTTTCAATTCGACTTGTCGCTTAGCGACAAAATAGTCGGTAACGATTAGAAGTTAAACGTTACACCCGCACGGATACGGTTTTCTGTTTTATTTTGGTTAGTGTTACGATCGTGAAACGTTTTGTCCAAGATTTGATAGTCTAAGTACGGAGCCCAAGATTCGAAACCTGTATATTTAACTTGGAACGTATGTTCCCACTTGGTATCAGCCTGCTCTGTACCAATGCTGTTCTTATATGCACCGCCATCTTTTTGGTTGATGTATGCAGGGTTATACTCAAGTGCGAAGTTGTTTAGGTTATAACCAACCCATAGGTCAACTTGGTTCGTGTCGTTAGTTTGAACGCCTGGAGTCGTGCTGCTAGACGCCGCTTGGTAACGGTAACGAGCTGCAGTATAGAAGTTGCCTTCAGCATACGTTGCTTTTAGGTAAGGACGGTATTCCATGTGGTCCGAACCGTTCCAGTATACAAAACCTGGAGTTAACGTGAAGTTATCGTTGATAGCCCAGTTGTAGTTTAGCTCTGTTTCAAAAGCTGCAACGCTCTTATCAGAGTTGCTAAACAGTTTTTCACCTTGAGCTTGAGTACCTTCAAGGTGGATTTGCCAATCTTGTGCAAAGTCAAAACCAGCACGCACACGAGTTTCGTATGTTTTCGCTTCTGTTTTGTATGCGCCACGAACGTCAACGTAGTTTGCGCTTGCAGGAAGGGCTACTGCAGCAACAAGTGCTGCTGCTAGAGTCATTTTAAAAGTTTTCATGAAAAGCTCCGTATAGAACAGGTTGCCAAAAGGCATGAATTTAACGTGCGAACATCAAGGCCACTGCCAAGCATCCTTAGACGCCACACTAAAACTGAGCTCAGGATATTTTGTTGAGTATCATTTTTGTCAGAGAAATGTCAAAGTCATAGTTGAAGTGATGACTATCACATCAAAATTGAACCGGGAACTACATTTAGGAACAATCTGTTCGCAAAACAATAACAAATAGGAATGCGTGTATCATATATGATTTCAAAGAATCATATATGATACATATATTTCGATATGCAATAGGTTTGTTTCGCAAATATGATTATTGGTTGGAATACGAAGTGTGATAATTGGCATAGTTATAATCGGATTCAGAAACAGACAATTCTTCCTCACGATTGGCTTTTGGCGAGGGTGTCGCAGTCGTATTGGCATCCGGCTTTTCTGCATTTTGCTTTTCGGCATCCTCTATTGCAAATAGTGGCAGCTCCCTTTTATAAAGCTTATTCAGGGCTTTAATGAGTGAATGCTTAACCATGGGACCAAACTGGAGTTTTTTAAGCACCGGCTTGGCTAGCGACTGAAGACCTACCACAGAGTCAACGCCGAGCGTAGAGCCCACCGAATCTCTTGCTGACTTCGCTGCCTCGTACCCTAGATACGCTGACATAAACAACCAGATATAGGCAATAGACGCACCGTTCGGTTTGATATCGCGCCACGCCTCACCAGCATAATACATCGCTTCGATGTTCCCTTTTTCTGCTGCACGCTCTAACCAGTAGCACGCTCTATCTGTATTTTGTTCAATACCGACACCATTGAGGTAGTTCAGACCCAGTTTGGTCATGCCTTCCTCACTTTGCTTTTCAGCCGCTTTTTCGAACCACTGAGTCGATTGTTTCGGAGACGGGGTCGGATTATCTGGAGAAATACTCCAATCTCCCATAAACAAAATAGCGTCTAAGTGTCCCTCTTCGGCTACTTCTTGAATTGTTGAAACGCCCTTAGGAATATTGCGCTCAGTACCACGTCCATAAATTAGCGCTTTAGCTGCTTCAAATTTAGCATGCGAATCCCCTTCTGAACCGGCAATGCATAAACGCCAATAATTGGCTTGCTCTCGCAACACAAGGTCTTCTCGCTTTTTATCACTAAGACGTACAATACCGTACATAGCCGTAACGTTGTCCAGTTGCGCCCCCTTGTGATACCAGTACAACGCTTCTTTTACATTATTACGTTCCGCTTCTTTGGCTAAATACAAAATGGTCGGAACATGTCCGGTTTCCGCTTTGTAGACACGTTCTTGTCTTTCTTGTTGACGTGCCTTTTCCATTGCGCGTCGATAAGCTGCTTCACGCTCAAGACGTTCTTGCTCCATCCTTTTTCTTCGTAAAGATAGCGAAAACATCCAGATGAACGCCAAGATCAGCGAAAGGCTAGTGGCACCTATTGCAATAGAAAGTGTCGACATTGATTAATAGCTTTTAGGGTAACGGTTACTCTATATAGTAACGGCAGGAAGGGAGATAAATTAAGTGATATTGGCGATCTATTACACGCTTTTACAACTTAGTTAGCAGGAAATAAACCATGGCAGGTATTTTATTTGGGCAAAGATCCTCGAATGACTATGTGAATCATGACCAGCACAATCATTCGAGGTGGGATAAACTTGGTTACTTACGACTATTGATAGCCTTAACAAACACTTCCTGTGCACCTTCAACATTGAGTGCTTTAGCTTCATCTAACAAACTCAGTGCTTTGGGAATATTGTCTTCCGCGACCGCTTTTTGGATTGCACTATGATAATAGCTTGTGGTCTCAGGTTGGATCGTTGCTGGAGCCACTTTTTTGCTCGTTACACTCGTAGTCGCCACAGTAGCAGCCGTCGCAGTTGCTGCTTGTTTCGTTGGCGAAGAATCAACCTTACGAGAACCTAACGACAACGTTTCTATTTCTAAGCCCAACTCACCAGTATAACTATGTTTGAATTTAGGATCAGTGACGATAGGTAGTGGCTCACCACTCTCTTCTGCTCTCACTTTAGCTGGGTGCGGCACCGTAATTAGCTGCCCAATATCAGAATGCTTAGTGTAGACGACCATATAAGGCAGAGATTGTGCGTCGACTTCAAAGCTGGTTACGTAGCGGTTCGCATCGAACATGTCTGAATAACGAATATTAAATTCATCCAATGTAATCGTTCTTATCACATTGTACTCTTTATCAAGAAGTTGCACCGTTGGTGCTAACACTTGTTTTTTAAGCATTTTACTGCTCAAGGTCACTTTCACTTTTCCAGAACGAGGAGAAAACTCAAACGCGTTAAAAAAGCTCTTACCCGTTTTAAAGTCCCATACTGGCGATGTTTCGTCGATAACGAAACTCACATCCTCAGTCTTGTCTAACTCTATCCAAGCAAAATCTTTTTTACTAAAACAGCAAACATCTTCTGCTTTCATTTGAGTATCGGTAATGGTGGGTTCAACACCAGAGTTACTCGCACAACCGACCACACTGAGTCCAAGTACTAGCGCCAAAATATTTTTGTTCATAATATTCCACCATTTGAGAAAATAAGGCAGTCCTTAGACTGCCTTGTTACGTTAAGACTGCATCTAGTAAATCCAACTAGGTTGATTAGAACCAGATTTCAGCTTCGATACCGAATCGAGTGTCGCTACCTTTAGACGATTGAGACCAACCATAAGAGTCATCACTAGACGACATGTACGCAATGTATGGCTTGATCTGTGGGCGTCCCCAGTAGTCTGCATTCACAGAGAACACAGGAGCCAATGTCGCTGAGTAGAAGTACGTTGTATCGTCTGTACGCCAACCTTTAGCAGTTTCACTAGCAGCGGTTAGGACTGCTTCCAAACGGAAGTTGTCGTTCACTCGGTATGTAGGCGTTAGACCTAAGAACGCACGAGTCACACCATCAGTGGCTCCCCAAACTTGACCACGCTCGCTGTTATCAATGTTCCAGTAAACGATTTCTGAACCAAGTTGTACGTTTTCAGTAATGTTGGCGACACCATAAGACGTTAGGAAGAGAGAGACATCATCTTCAGCCCAACCACCATTCCAGTTACCAAAGTTTGTACCTTTAGTTGCCGCAATGCCTTTACCGTAAGTCACACCTGTTAATGACCAACCATCAAAACCGTAGTAATCACGTGAGTAAGTTATGCCAGCACCAATACCATTTTCAGCTGCATCTGGGGTCTTGGTGTCTATACGATATTGATCTGAGTGAGCACGTACTTGGTATTTGACGTCAAAGTCAAAACTACCACCTAGCGCTTTTATGCCATATAGGTATAAATCCATTGACGTTAGTGTAGTGCTGCGACCATCATCGAGTGTATTACAATATTTACCGTTAACCGTCTCATCGTATTCTGGTGCATTGTCGGGCTTAACCGTGTTCACACAGTAACCATCACCAGGATCGGCAGAGACAACAGCAAACCCAAAGTTATCTGCAAAACCTAGGCCTTTATATTCAACACCCGCACCTAAACCAGACGATTGCTTCCAGTATTCTTTTGTGATGATACCTGCTTGACGGTTCAAATAGCGCTTACCTGCCCACATACTGGTGCCTTCAGCAAACATAGATAGGTCACCAAGCTCAATATATGCCTCTTTAAACTCAAATTGACCTGATGAAAGGTGGCTGTCGTTACCGCCTGACGAACCATAGAAACCACGACCGTTACCACCTTCGTTGTTACCATATTCCGTTTTCAGAATGTATTTAGACCAAGCGCCATTTTCGTAGTTATTGCCTTTAGTAACGGTAAATTCAACTTGGTTAGGGTTACCAGAGAACGCTGCACCCGCTGCGCGATAGTCACGGCGATGTTCCCAAGTTTCATTGAGTTGTAGTGATTCACCTACGTTATATAGAAGATGTCCATAACCGTTAACTTGCCAACCTTCTTGTACTTTATCTTCCGCCATCACAGCACCTGAAGCTAAAGCACCTACCACTGCAGCAGCAATTACACTTACTTTTTTCATTAGAAAACTCCGTTTAACTTATCGTTATATTCAATTTCATTTTCCAAAACGCGGCAGAGGCAGTACTGAGCGTTTTAGGCTTGAAATGTTTATCGGTTTAGGGTCCCGAGTTGATTGAACGATGTCAGATTAACCAAGTAGCAAGTGCGATACGTCCTCCACCCTGAATATTGTTGAGGGGGATGAGAAAGGATGAGAAAAATAACCGTATGGCGTTTCTTTATAGTAAGTCATAAAAAAAGGGGGGAGGACACGCTAATTTAGTAATGTTTTGACGCGCAAAACACGTTTTACATCACTTTTTATACAGCAACGCTAAATAAACTGAAATTAAATTACATTTGAATTTCTGTGATCATTAGCTTGACCTAAAGTTTACAAAGCTATTAACTATTGACAGTTAAGTAATGTCATTCACGAACAAATAGAAAAACGACTTATGGCAAAACATCAATCTAGCCCGTATCCATTAGGGGCAACGCTGGATAAGCAAGGGTGTAATTTCGCAATTCATGCACCCGATTGCCCAGATATCCAGCTCGCACTCTTTGATGACAACGATAATATTCAATTGTTCCCACTATCTAATGAATATGCCGGAATAAGGCACATCCACATTAGCGAAATCACTGCAGGGCAACGTTATGGTTTTGTCATAGATGGGTGTGAAGAGCGTCATTTCCTATCAGACCCTTACGCAAAAGCCCTAGATAAAGCCTTATATTATGTTCCACCATTCGATGTAAAAGACAGCGTCGACCTGCCAAAATGTGTTGTCGTTGACGACCATTTTGATTGGCAAGAGACCGAGCTTCCTAGAATTCCACGTGAAGAAATGGTGCTGTTTGAAACTCACGTCAAAGGTTTAACAAAACTCAATGACAAGATACCACTTCAGCACAGAGGCAAATATTTAGGTCTCATTAGCGAAGAGATGTTGGCGTTCTACAAAAAGCAAAATATTACCTCGATTCAGTTACTTCCAGTGGCAGCATGCATGCATGAACCACACCTGCTAGAGATGGATAAAGTCAATTACTGGGGATACAACCCGTATGTCTTTATGGCACCTGACCCACGTTATGCCACCCATGACGCTGTCGATGAGCTAAAGACTACCATTCGGGAGTTACACCGTCACGGAATCGAAGTCATTCTTGACGTCGTTTACAACCATACGGCAGAAAGTGGCGATAATGGCCCGATTTTCAACCTTAAAGCTTTAGACTCGAAATTCTATCTACGTCACGGCGAGTTTTTTGCTAACTTCACCGGTTGTGGCAACACGGTCGACCTCAACTACCAACCCGCTTTGAATCTTGTCATGGACACACTTCGATATTGGGTAAAGGAGTTTAAAGTTGATGGTTTTCGCTTCGACCTCGCGGCAACACTGGGCCGTAATGGTGATAACTTTAACCCTGATGCTGCTTTCTTCAGGGCAGTGGCTCAAGATCCATTCCTCAAACAAACTAAGCTGATTGCCGAACCTTGGGATATAGGTCCAAACGGTTATCAGGTTGGGAATTTCCCATTTGGTTGGAATGAATGTAATGACCGTTTACGAGACATCACCCGCAGTTTCTGGCGTGGCGATCAAGGTTATTTGAAAGAGTTCGCAACCCGTCTTATGGGGTCGCGAGACCTTTATAGTGCAGCGAATTGGCCCTATAAATTGACCGTTAACTACATCACCTATCACGATGGTTTTACGATGCAAGATTTGGTGTCGTACAAACACAAACATAACGAAGCGAATGGCGAGCAGAACCGTGATGGGCATGGCGACAATCGCTCAGATAACTACGGTGTTGAAGGCCCTAGCGATAACCCTGTCATTTTAGCCACACGTGAGAAACAAAAACGCAATTTCATGGCGACGTTACTGTTCTCATTCGGTATTCCTCATATCCTTACTGCTGACGTGCTTTCACACACACAAAAAGGCAATAACAACGCCTATTGCCAAGACAACGAAATCAGTTGGCTTGATTGGAACTCTACCGAACCCAAAGCGCACTTTAAGCATTGGCTCGCGGATATGATAGCGGCACGCCACGAATATATGGTGCCCTTTATTCAAGCGTTTAGTGGTGACAAGCGAAATGACAACCGAATCTTCTGGAGTCGAGTTGATGGCCAGTTAATGAGTATGGAAGATTGGAATCGACTCAGCAGCGTTGCCCTGCATATTGGTATTGGTGAGGATGGGGATGAAATGGTCTATTTAATCAACCAAACCAAAGCACCAGCACGTTTTACCTTGCCTAATGACCGCAACCAAACTTGGAAAACGATCTGTGACACGCATATCGCTGAATCCGAAGTTGGTCATGCTGAAGGCGAAGTACTACAAGCGCCGATGTCGATGGCGATTTTACATTACTCCGCCAAAGATTGATAAATGATTATCCTTTCTATTAATTAATAAGAGGTTGTTTTTCAACCTCTTATTTCTATCAATTGATCTTCACTAACTTTACGTCAAATAATTATTTTGTATCACTTATCTAAGACGTAGTACCATTCTAGTATGCTCAATTGGTTTAATACTGTATGTCTCTGCCCAAAATTCTGTTACGCGCGCTAAAACCGCTTACATTTGCTCTGATCGCAGTACTCATTTATATCTCCTACCAGCAATACCAAAACTCTGTACAACTTGCTAAAACCCAATCCCAATCCAACGTAAAAATGGCGGCAGCATTGGTGTGGTCGCAAATCGAAGCAACCTTTGCGAAAGTGGATTTGTTACAGAAGCATATTGATGACCCAAGCTTCCCTACTTTGCTCACACAAACACTGGATAACACTTACCTGTATAAAAGCATCAGCGTTTTTGATCCTGTCACTAAAACTTATATCGACAATGAAGGTGACCACATCGATGAACAAACAAAATCATCGATTCAATGGCATACGTTTGATGCCCTGTCCCATCAATATGCCGTGTCAACTCTGTATCAAAAGCCCGATGGACTCTGGGTCTTTGCAATAAAACAACAACTGAGCGAACCGACACTTGAAGTGTGGTTTGAAGTCGATGCTCAACACATCACCCAATATCTTGCCAGTCTCAAGACTCTAAAGGACGGTTATGTCTTTGTCATTGATGGTACCAACGGTCGGCTCATATTCCACCCCAATCCGCTTAGAGTTGGTAGCGAATCGATCAGTTATCTAAACGGAATTGAGCAACAAATCGCGGATGGTCAATCTAGGGGCATTTACGAGTATCACTACAATGGTGAGCTAAAAGTCAGTGTATTTGACGCCAGAAACCCAATGAACTGGATATTCGTTTCTGGTACTAGTCGAGCGGATATTCTGTTTACGTCCTACCAAATTTCATTAACGGCTTTGGTTATTTTCGCGCTGTTATCGCTCGCGCTTTCAATCAACTATATCAGTTACCAACTGAATCACTCTCTGGCCAAACTCAATCAAGCTCCGGATATTGCCCATTTCAAGCATGACCTACGAGCCATATTTGATCGCTTTATTTTCCACAAAGGTGTCCAGTTCTGTCTATTTGAACAAGACACAGGGAGCTTTAAAACCATTGATTTTCATGGTAATACTAAAGTAATCCACCAGTGTCAGTCATTACCTACCATATTCACATCACGCCAATTAAATTACGTGTATAACAGCAACAATGACGCACTAGCTCGTAAGCTTCAAGTTAACGGTCGACACTATATTTTGCCCCTGTATCAGAGGGATAAGTTAATTGGTGTCATATACATTAAGAGCGCATTCTTTGCTTTTGACGGCGTAATCAGGGCCATTCGCGATTTTTCGGAGGTTGCCCTCTCCAACCTGCTGCTGTTTCAGTACCTTAATGATAAAGACTCATTAACTGGGCTCGATAATAAGCTCAGTATGCGATCTGAACTCACACATCAACTGAGAAACTCTGGCGCCTACTTCGCGTTAATTGATATCAACGGATTAAAACGAATCAATGCAGATTACGGCGACATGATAGGCGATACGATTATTTTGTATGTGGCGGATATCATCAAACGCAGTTTTCCAAAGCCGAAAGCGCACTGTATCGCTCGTTATGAAAGTGGTTTGTTTGCCGTGCTGTTCGAAGCCAATGACACGGCGGATGCGAAGAAACAGCTCGAATGGCTCAGGCAATTAATCGAGAAGCTGCCGTTGAATATTCATGATGAATGGATTAAAGCAACCGTATCGATTGGCGTCACCGCTACTGGAGATAGTACCGATGGCATTATTGGTAGAGCAACGCAGAGCTTGCAGCAAGCCAAATTAAAAGGTCGTAACCAAGTTCACGTTCATCAGGCATAAAATAGCCCCTCTTCGAGGGGCTATTTTATTTAGAACACTCCGAGCATTTCGCACAGGTATTTGGCCGCGGGCCCTAACCGTGTGTTGGTCTTCCACAATACATCGGCAGAATTCATCATTTCATAGCGCTGGAACTCTGGTCTAAAATCGATCAAAGTACCCATTGCTTGTTTTTCAACGATAAAATCCTTGGGGACTATGGCCCAACCAATACCCTGCTCTACCAACTTAATGACATCTTCTTGGTCATCAGCTTGCCATATATCTTGGGAAAAAGCGCCTTGTGCTTGAAGTACGGTATTTTGCATCATACTTCGGCACACAATTTGTCGCTCACCGATCAATGTTTCATTGCTGACTTGTTGCATGTCGGCAAAAATTGAATCCGGACTACAAATGCATACCCATTCGATGTTTGCAATAGAGACGAAATCAAGCCCTTCTGGCACCGCGTCAGCCGCGAGATTAAAACCCAGTTCAACCTGATCGTTAATAATCGCATTCGTCAGCTGATGAGCGGCCAATCGAGAAACGTCAACCTGAGTAAAAGGAAAACGCTGCGACATTTTCTCTATCGCCGACTCGAGTAAAGAGAATGGCAACAGCGGGTCGATTGCGATCTTCAGTGTATCTTCTACACTATCGACACTGGCTTGCGAGTAATTACGAATACGCTCGGCTTGTCTCAGTAGTACCTTAGCCTGAGATAGCATTCGCTCACCTTGAGGTGTCAGCTTAGGATATTTAGTACTGCGGTCAAAAAGCGTGATGCCAAGATCGACCTCAAGATTATTGACACCAATACTCACCGAGCTTTGGCTTTTACCTAAATGCCTAGCCGCAGCAGAAAATGAGCCTTGTTCTGCCGCAGCGACAAAAGCAACAAGCTGTTCGATATTCAGCATACCCAACCCTTTGACTATATTATTAACAAGCGCACTATCGTAAAACAATAGCACAAAAATTGCACCCAAAGATAAACCAAGACAATAACACCATAGGATATTATTTTCTCTATAAATCAATAGAATGACTGATACGGTAATTAGAAAGCTTCGCCAAATCTAATGTAAAAGCTGGTATTCCCCATTTTCGACACCGCCGCGTCGACACCAATCGTTAAGCGCTCTTTTGCATTCAATAAATAGCGAACTCCAACCCCAGCAGAGGGGACGACTTCTGACTGAACAGCACTGTTATAATAACGGTCTTGGTTACCAATCACTGCGGCCCCTGCAAAGGCAACGCCACTCCATAACGAACTGAATTTGTGACGGTACTCGATTTCAGCTTGATAGACCGAACTACCGCGATATTTATTCCAATCTGCGCCGCGCAAACTCGGTGTCACGAACTCATATTCTGGTGCATCACCCAACATTTCCTTAGCCATCACACGATAGGCCAACACATCGTCACCAATTGGGAAGTATTGGCTGACCTCGGCATCAAGTCGGGTGAAACGGTTACCGGTTCGTTTATCTCTCGAGTAATGCAGCGTACTCAAGTCGACATTTAACCCCTGTGTGGCTCCCATCATGTTGTCACGAGAGTCGTAGGTCATTAACAGACCGAGCGCGCTATTGCTGCCACTCATTTCTTGCTCAAACGCTTTCTTAATTTCAGGATCCGTTTTTTCGTTAAGATTGGCGTCACCGCCACTCCACAAGCCTTGAACGCCAAGATAGAGATCATCAAAGATCTGTTTGCGCACTTCGCCATACACAAAATTTGAGTAAGAGGAGTACTGCGCCGCTTTTGGTAACTGCATACCAACTCGTCCGGTATATTTTAGGTTGAGACCAAAATGCCCCGCATAAAAGCCGGCACGCCATTCATCGTGAGCAAAGACATGCTCATGTCCAATGATCGCCATACCGCTGCCTGTCTCTGTGTACTGACCATAAAACATACTCGTAGACGGGTTTTTAGCGCCCTCTGCACGGTCATGTAGGTACATGGCATTCACTCCTAGCCCCAAACCAAGAGCGTCATCAGTGATTGGTACTGGGAAAGCGGCAAACTTGCGGTCAGGGAGATCATCCGACGACTCGAATTCTTTCTGACTATCAACGGAGGTTTTCGATTCCGCAGCATAGTTGTTGGATGTGAACACCAATATCGATAAAACGAACGCGGATTTTGAGAGGGTTGAAGTAGTCAAATGAAATCTCTGTGCATGATTGAGTCATTATACAAAGCACTTAGATTCCATTCTTATGAGCTATTTTACGCTCACTGAGTGCAGATTGGCGAAGGTATCACCAATCCTCATGCTACTAAATAATAGTACAACGCAAAAGACCAAGTATATACATAATAGATAGATAATCATCGACCTGACCAACAGAGAGCAATTAACAAACCATCATATATATATTAATAACCCACCAAACAACAAAAAAATTCACAAAATTTATGACAAAAGCATATTTAGATCAAATTTTTACTAAACTTGATAGTTAGAGCTATCACCCCCAGACCAATTCGATTATTTATTATATCAATCTTCAAAATGTAACGGTATTTTTATAAAGTTTGCGCAATTCGATTAGATGTGAAGGAGAGCACACTATGGCGTCAAAAAGCGCAATGAGAAGTCCAGCTGATTGGTTGAGGCATACCATTTTGTTTGAACTATTGTTATTGCTGATCGCCGCACCCATTTGCATGTTTGTATTTGGAGCAAACGTAAAGACAGCAGCGTTCACTGCTTTCTCGTTATCATTAATCGCGATGGTCTGGAACTATATCTACAATTACGTTTTCTACCGAGCGTTAATGCACTTGCGCGGGACAACCAAGAAAACCCCTACGCAACGGATTTATCATGCACTGCTGTTCGAAATTGGGTTGCTGGTCGCCACGATTCCAATGCTGGCATGGAGCTTAAACCTAACGCTTATCGACGCGATTTTGGCTGACTTAGGCTTTGTGGTAGTCGCTCTCTTTTATGCTTATTTCTTTAACCTAGTCTACGATGCTGTTTTTCCTATCGCAGACACTGCATATAACCAGAAAGCATTGTAATTTTTTGATTAAATTCCAAATTAGTATTGCGGCGGCGATTGCATTCAATTCATAACATAGGCAATCTAGTGTACGCTAAACTAATAGAATGATTCTGCTAGGGTAAAATACAATGAAAGCTTCAAAGATTCTTGCTTGTGCACTACTTGCTGGTTGCAGTACTATGGCTGTCGCTGATGTAACAATCAAAATCCCTGACTCTGTCGATCTGCTATCAGTCAATGCAGGCGACCCAGAGACAAAATCCAACGGCTTCTTCTCCTCTGGTAAAACTGCTACGCTACCTGACGGTGTTAACCAGATCGTATTCAGGTTTGAACCATACTTTGATTTAAACCGCGAAGAGCGTGTCAGCGTCCCAAGTCAAGCCGTTATTGCTCGATTCGACGCTAGTAATACGGAACTGACTCTTGAAGTGCCTACCTACCAGAACGATCGTCAAGCCAAGAAAGACATCGACACTTTCAAATGGTCTCTGACCGATGCGAGTGGCAATGCTATTCCAGTAGCCCAAGATAAATTGGTTAAAGATGGCATGCAGATTGGTCGTGATTACAACCGCGAAGCGGAAGATTACAACCGCAAAGGCGGTGTCGCTGCTACAGGTACAGTGGCGGCGGTCACATTGCCAGCAGCAGCGCCTGCGAACTCAGCAAACTCAGAAATTGCTGTACCAGGTGGCGCCGCTGATAACACAGCAGAGGAAATGCTTATTTTCTGGTACAACAAGGCTGATGCTAACACCAAAGCACGCTTTAAAGAGTACATTCGTAGCAACTAATTCAATCTATTCAATAGCCGCTCGATCAGGGCGGCTTTTTTGATCATCATGAGAAACATCCGTGAAAAAATCGTTCTAATGGGCGACAGCCTGACAGCAGGCTGGGGCTTAGCAGCTACGCAAAATTGGTCAGATAAACTGAGTCAAGCTCATCCCAACCTTGAGTTCATCAACTGTGGCGTTCCTGGCGATACCACCACAGGAATGCTAGCAAGATTCAAACAGCAAGTTGTTGACCGTAACCCCAAATTTGTTGTGATCTTTGGTGGATTGAATGACCTTAATTGGGGGACCGATATTAATGTCATCGCCGAGCAATCTCAATGCCATGATTGCGCAGTCTCAGTATCATGGCATCCAACCGATTCTAGTAGTGACATCAGCCGTCGATCCTATTGGCTCGTTACCAATGCTAAGTCACAGCGAAAGTCATGTTGAGCGCGTTCGCAGTGCCATTAAACAGCTCAGTGAAACACACGCCAAAAAACTCAGCGCGATGGTATTCATCTCTCTCCGCTCGGTGCACAGATCATTTACGATGCTTTTAGCACCATCAATTGGTGATAAAAAGGGCCACCGAATTCATCCGGTGACCCTGTTAAATTAACGATACTCGATTTACTTAATCAGCTCTCAGCACATTATGCCCAAAATGTCATCGCTATAACCGTCAGCGCCCCAACGCAAGCAATATTCAAGATGATACCTAAACGCATCATTTCTTGTTGTTTAATGTGACCAGAGGCAAACACAATGGCATTTGGCGGTGTTGCTACGGGTAACATGAAAGCACAAGAAGCAGCGACCGCGATCAAGACCGATAGAATAACTGGCGACATCCCAAAGGCTTCAGCGACCGAGGCAAAAACTGGAATAAGCAATGCCGCACTGGCGGTGTTACTAGCAAACTCTGTCAAGAACACAACAAAGGCTGCAATAACGATAATAATCACCAACATGTCAAATTGAGAGATCATCTCACTGAGTTCATTCGCAAGAAACACACTTGTCCCTGTTGCTTTTAAAACGTTACTTAAGCAAATACCGCCACCAAACAGCAATAGAACACCCCAATCCGCCGTTTTCTCTATGTCTTTCCAGTGAACGACACGCGCAAAATTTACCGCAACAATAGCGCCAAGTGCCACAATGGTATCAAACTTCGCATAACCACCTAGCATGGCATTGATTGGTTTACTAAAAATCCACAAGAAAACCGTGGCAGCAAAAATCAGCAGCGTAACCACTTTCCCTTTATCCCAATTTACTGCTTCATGGTTGATTTCAAATTCGCCATCAAGCTTTGGCTTCAACACAAAGAACAATACCGCCCAAGCCATCGGTAATAAGACAAGTGTTGTAGGCAAACCAAATGCCATCCAATCAGTAAATGACAAACCCACTTCTGCCGCGGCAATGGCATTAGGTGCTGAGGGCTCCCCACAACTAGCATAGAAGAATCATGCAGATGGCATGAAAAAGTAGGCAGATTCATTTTGATCGGCGATCATAGCATCAACTGAAAAGACATGACCCGACGAGCCCCATGAACCTATCCACTATCTTGAATACTTTTTTCTTAATGTCAGCGTTCTCCGCTATCAAAGATAAGAGACGTATCACTGCCGTTCTTGACTGT
>NZ_OANU01000092.1 GCF_900089835.1 Vibrio thalassae
GGTAAAACGTAACTTTACTGGGAGAAAATTCTGGGCAAGAGGTTACTGTGTTAGCACAGTAGGACTCGATGAACAGATGATTCGTGAATACATACGTAATCAGGAGTCGGAAGAAAAACGCCAAGAGCAGTTGCGACTCTCGGGCTTATAAAACATAGCCCCTTCTAGGGGCTTTCATCATACTACCGGTTTCACCGGTAGTTTTGATTGGTAATGCGGCGCTGATGGCGAAAGGGATTATGATTCGTTCGACATTGGTGATGGGGATTGGCGGGATTGTTAATGTAATCTTCGACTATGTGCTGATTTTTGGTTTTGGCCCTTTTCCTGCCATGGGGTTAGCGGGAGCTGCCTACGCTACGGTTCTTTCTTGGGCGGTCATCTTCCTCTTGATGATGATGTTGTTAGTGCGCGAGTCGTTGCTCTCACTCAGCTTCTTTATGGATATTCGACAGGCGATAAAGGATCTCAGAGGCATGCTATACGTTGCCATGCCGGCAATTGCGGCTCAGCTTTTGAACCCAATCGCGATCGCAGTGATAACCCGCATCGTGTCTGGTTACGGCGAGGATGCGGTCGCGGCTTTTGGTATTGTCACGCGCATAGAATCGCTAATTCTGGTGGGCATTTTGTCATTGAGTGTGGTGATGACGCCTTTCGTGGCTCAGAATTTCGGCGCTAAACATTGGCATAGATTGGATAAAATCGTTGCTCATGCCGGGCGACTGACCGTGTATTGGGGGATAGCGGCCTTCACTGTGGTGGCGCTATTTCCACAGACGATCATGACGCTGTTTACCCAATCTGATACGGTTGTGGCACAAGGAGTTGATTATTTTTGGACTGTCGGCTTAAGTTTCCCTATGTTTGGCCTGCTACTCATTACGACCTCTTTTCTCAATGGGGTGCAATCGCCTCGAACGTCGCTAAAACTTACCATGGTGAAGTCGCTCGGTTTGACAATACCGCTTGCTTTGCTTGGGTCATATTGGTCGTTAGAAGGGACTTGGGTAGGGTTGTCCATCGCCAATGTAATCGGAGCATGGTATGCATACAAAGTGCTGAATCGTTGGCTCAGTGAGCATGGTTCGACACTGCCAAACCAAAGCATAGTTAATGATTATAAATCGGATCTGATGTTTTGGTCGTCAGGTAAGTAGGGCGAGATACGCATTACGCCGCTCATATCAGTAATGCTGATTGATATGGAGCGGCGTGGTTCGGCGATTAGCTCATCATAGGAATGACCAAGCGCCGCTTAATGATTATGTTGACGTTCAATTTCGATCGCTTTTTGGTAGTTTGGATTCTTCTCCAGCTGCTCAGAGTAGCGCTGAATGTTGGCGTATTGGCTAATGACGCCTAAATTCGTGACAACATCCACCACGAACGACATCATGATGTCCGCACCAGTCAAACGATCTTCAATCAGATAGCGTTTACCCTCAAGTTGCTGATTCACATAATCCAATACTTTGTTTTGTTCCATATCTGCATAGCTTGATAGGAAGGCGGTTTCTGCAGGCTCTTTTGCAAGAAACACGTTCAGAAGTAGCGGAAGCATCGCAGAACTTTCTGCAAAGTGTAACCAAGTCAGATAATCGGCGTAGATGGGGCTTTGACGAGCTGGTGCCAATTGATCTGCGCTAAATCGCTCAATAAGATATTCAGTAATAGCGCCGGATTCGGTGATGATTTGGCCGTCTAATTCTATCACTGGGGATTTGCCAAGTGGGTGCACCGACTTCAGCTCGGGCGGTGCAAGAAATGTCACTGAGTCACGCTGATATGGGACGACTTCATAATCGAGGCCAAGCTCTTCTAGCAGCCAAATAATTCGTTTTGAACGGGAGTGATTGAGATGGTGAAGTTTGATCATGTCCGATATCCTTGAAATTATATTGTGCGCAATATAATTGTTACCTATTTAATTTGTTAAGGCAATAGAAGAATGCGAGTCCATGACAATTAATGACCTGTTAATACAGTAAGTTTTTATCGCTGTTATTAGAATGAGAATCGAAAAGGCACGATGGTTGAGGAGCAGGGATGAAACGTTGTATAGGATTACTATTATTTTTCAGTGCATTATCCAACGCGGGGGAGTTTTCTTCTGTCGTATCACCAGTCGACGGATGCTCTGGGGACTTTTTTACCCAGAAAGCGCGAATATTTAACGTAGTGACCATTTGTGCCACCTCATCGGTACCCCAAGATAAGCTCAAACATGCGGCGAATGTAACCGCACAGTGGCTAGACAACGACCAAAACGGTCAGATGGATGAACCCAATATCATCGAGCCTCTTCAAAACAATCACGCGACTTTGTTAATGAGCCAATCAGGTTTTAGTGATGAGGCTTTTGAAAAGCTCGAACCCTATTTTTCTCATATGATAGGCCAAGATCTGTCTGCGGATGAAACCGCACCAAGCTTTGGTCGTGATGCCTCCCAAGAAGAGATACATCATTTGATAGTCAATGCAGGTTGGCAGCCGTATTTACCAATGGTATTTAGTGATAAGAGCGCTAAAAAAAGTGACTTGTATAAGCAGTGGCAACTTGCAGAACAAAGAGGGTGGTACAGCTATGATGACCCTACATGTGATGATGCATGTAAGACGGTTGAGTTCTTTTATTTGGCGACGGCGGCGTACTTAGGGTCTAGTGTTGATTTGAAAAGTGATGAAATGCGGATAAAAAGTCAGAAAGAGCTCAAGCACTTATTGCCGGATCTCGTCTCTTTAATGGAGTCAGAACGTTATCATTACCCAACTCATATGTGGCCAGATGGTCAATATCGTTATCCGGGAAATATCACGTTAACATCGCAGGTTGAGTGATACGAAAAAAGGCGCTTAAGCGCCTTTTTTTGATGTTTACCTATTGAAGATAGGCATTCAACATCCAAAGTAGTTTTTCTTGTTCGCGAATGTAGTCGCCCATTAGTGCTGCGGTACCTTCATCACTGGCATCACCCGCTTGCTCTAGGATTTCACGCTCTTTGTTGATAAGAACAGAGAAGCCGTTTACTAAGCCTGAGACACACTCTTTACCACGGAATGCATTTTGGTGCTCTTCGATCGAACTTAACTCTAAATAGCGACTGAAGCTATGGTCAGGCGTATGGCCTATGGTCAAAATACGTTCTGCAAGTTCATCGATTTTAGTTTGCAAGTCGGTATAGATTTCTTCGAATTTGGCATGCAATTCGAAGAATTGTTCACCTTTAATGTTCCAGTGGTAACCACGAGTGTTCATGTACAACACTTGGTAGTTAGCGAGTAGTTGATTAAGCTCAATCGCAATAGAATCAGCAGCTACTTGGTCAAGACCGATAAAGTTAGTGTTTGTCATAATACTTTCCTCTTTAAATCAGAGTGGAATCTTGTTTCGTTGGAGCCAGTATATGAGTAGTTACTACGAAATTTAAATCGATTTTAAGTATTGCTGCAATAGTCACGATCTATCACAAACCAAGACGAAATCTGGCCAATTAGTGATTCAAAATCACCTCATCGTTGGCAACGCGATGACGCTCGCCATAGATGCCCTCTTCAGTGCGCACCCCACAGCTGATGATCATCGTAATTTCGTCATGTGCATCAATACCGAGAAGCTTTTTCGCTCGGACCGAGTCAAAGCCTTCCATCGGGCAAGTATCGTAGCCTTGCTCACGCATTGATAGCATAAAGGTCATTGAGGCCAGAGCAGCACTTTTGTGCAGACACACGCGTACATCTTCTTTACTGACCTCGCGCACCATAGGTTTGTTTCTACCAAGCCAGAAGCTATATATTTTGCGCAGTATCCCGCGGATGCCAAACGAGTCATTGTTATAAACCATAGGAATCAGTTTGTCGTAATACTTGAAGGCGCGTTTTGCCGTTTCATCTTCACGACCATTAAAGTTACTACGGACAATATCAGCGTTCATTTTCGCACGCTGTTTCCATTTGTTTGGGGTGACCGTTACTACGACCAGTTCGTTAGCAGTTTTCGCGGCATTTTGACCCATGCAGATATCGGCTAATTGAACGCGTTTCTCTTCACTGATGACCCGATGAAAGGCCCACATTTGCATATTGCTGCTGTTGGGGCTTAGTGTGGCGTGTTCTAAGGCCTTTTTAACGGCGTCATGGTCAAAGAAGGCGCTCTGATCGTATTTTCGAACAGAGCGACGTGTATTGAGGAGTTGCTCCAGATGCGATGGCTGACTCATTGTGGTGTCCAATCATGAAAATTGGACATTTTCTAACAGGTCTTATCGAGGTTCACAAGAGCTTGGTGAGATTGGTTGGGTTAGTGCTCTTAGCTTTTTGAATGCTAATGGGGTTTTTTCTAACACGATAACCAATAAGTAAGAGCCAAATAGCGTTCCAAAGAATACGATGAGATCACGTGTCCACTGACTTGCTCCTAACATTCCTGCGATGTTATTCATGTAGATAGTCACAAGAAGATGGACGACATAAATAGGCAGTACCCACTTTGCAAGGCTATGCCAGACTGGATGATTTCCGAAATTTGGATGATTCAATAGCCAGAAGAAAATACCTGTCGACCAGAAAACGGTACCGAGCAGAAAATCATTCATATTGAATACTTGGCCTAAAGAGTTGAGATAAAACGCTTCAGAGAAGTGCAATACCATACCAAATAACGCAAGTATCACAGCGTGCGTCGAGGTTATTGACCACTCTCTTCGTCTTACTTCAAATCCGATTGCAACCATCAAAAAACTAAAAAACGGCCCATTACGGCTGAAGATAGGGGTTTCAATTTCGGTGAGAGAGAGGTAACTGCCTGCCATCAAACCATAAATATAGAATATCGCTGCGAAAGGAAGCAATAAAGCACGACACTTGTTGTCGACAAACCAGGCAATCATCAAGACCGCTAATGCAAGGGATGGAATAAACCATAAGTGTACTAATCCCCCCTCAAATAGGGAGTTGAGCGGAGCTTGCAATAAGTAATTCCAGTAGCCTTGGCGTTCAGCCAAATAACCATGTTCGGCCACAACGGCTAAGTTGAAAGGCAAAACCAAGTAAATCACACTCCAAATCAGCCAAATTAACATAAGAGGTAATGTGTAAGCCTTGGTGGTTTGGTATGGCTTTGCGTTTAATTTAGGGTAAATCAGGTAGCCCGCAATTAGGAAAAACAACGGAACGGCAAAGCGGGCGAGTTGATTGGTAATGTAGTTAAGCCAAGGCTCATCGCCAATAAAGCCATAATCCATAAAAAGCTGGCAATGAATGGAAATAACAGCGATCAGAGCGATGACTCGAGCGAATTCGAAACTGGCGATTTTTTGCTTTGATGACATAAATGGAGGTCACGATTCCTTAATAATACTTCGATGCAAACAGTATCATCTAGCCCATTTTTCGCAGTGTTCAAAGTCAATAATTGCGCCTCTGAACTGACCTGAATTGAAACAATTTGTTGTATATCGCAATTTTGGCGAGTGAGATGTGGACTATTCTTACACGTTTATCGTGCTACATATCAGAATCGGTGATAGGACCTATTTTGAAGGGGAGCGTCTGATTTACTACAGTAGGCGCACTGAGGCATGTTCGTGCTTTGGTACCTTAAGCTTGTCATTAACTTAAATCGTAGATTTAAGCCTTGATTGAAATGGGTGTAGAAACACTTTTCGAATCCCTGCGGCTCCTATTCTGGAACCGTTTTTTTTGTCCCATTAGGAGTTAAGTATATCCGAACGCTACTTAGATATTACTTGATATATTGAACACTCATCTCTGCGTAGTATGCCCTTGTAACGCGAACAACAGGAATGGTTATGGGTAAGTTAGGCGAAGGGTATGATGACCTAAATTTCGACGTAAACGAGAATGACGTTGAATTTCTTGGTTGGAATGACAAAGAATGGTTAATTGAGTTAGTGGTGTTTCTGCTCATTTTGGTTAGTGCGACGGCTATTATTGCCTATCGAGTGTGCTTCGATGGATAAAGAGCTTCAAGAAAACAGAACGATACGCAGACTGACTTGCTATTGGAGTCTTTACTTCATTAGCTTGTTAGCGGTCGCGATGGGAGTGTTACTCGAAGTGATGGCCACTTGTTAAAGTTGCAAGCGACCATGTATTGCGGGCACAAATACAGCCATACTCAGGCGATCACTTGTACCAACGGTGTTTATATGCTCTCGAGTAATCGGGGAGATTAATACTAGAGTCGAGATCATCGCAAGGCTCTAGTGGCCCTATAACGGTTCGATAGGGCAGAATACCTGCCCATGTTTGCAAATCGAGATCCTCTTTATCGTCATTGACACAGTGGCGGCCAATTTTTACCGAGGCTTCGTTGAGTTCAATCGCAAGCACTTGTGTTGCAGTGAGTTCTTTGTTGTTACTGAGACGAACCTCTTCGGTCCTACCGGGAGCAATATGCTCAATAAAATGGTTTAACACTCGATCTTTCTCATGATTATCTTTGATGTTTTCAAACTGGCCAAAGACAACGGCACTTCGGTAATGTGCACTATGATGGAAAGCGGAGCGCGCTAATACCCAACCATCAAACAGGGTAAACGTTAAGCAGGTTTTATGTCCCGTTTTGAGCGTGCGAAGCAAACGGCTATTTTTGGCCCCGTGAATATAGACCTTGTTGTCTACTCGCCATGCTAGCATTGGAATCACAACGGGACCTCTGTCTTCTTCAATAGCGATGTGAGCAATTAACGACTCATCAATAATGTCGTAAAGCGCTTGCGGGTCAAAGACCGCTTTATGACTGCCTTTTTTTATCTGTGTTCGAGTTGTATTTGAAAGCATTGACGTTCCCTATTCGATGACTGTTAATGCTAAAGTAAAAAATATCTGGTACTCTGGTTAGGTCCAAACAGATAAAAATGGTGGATCCAATTTGAATGTTATTGATATTAGTGACATCTCATTAGCAGAGTCCGGTGTCACGCTTCAACACAACCTATTTAGCCAAATACGCGTCAGGATCCTAAATGGGCGCTGGATATCGGGTGCTAAACTGCCGTCCACTCGTACGATGGCACACCAGTTGAAGGTGAGTCGCAATACCGTGATTCAAACGTATGAGCAGTTAGTGGCGGAAGGGTATCTAGTTTCCAAACCACATAGTGGCTTTTTTGTCTCTTTAACGCTACCCGACCAATACCTCAACGCACCTGAAACTAAAAATACCCCAGCTTTGGGGACAGATAACACGCCTAGCAACGGTTTATTTGCGCCTGGCGTGGCGGAACTAGCGTTGTTTCCTACTGCGCAGTGGAACCGTTTATTGCAACGTCATGGCTCGCGAGTTTCTTTGCTGGGAAACCAAGATCTGCAAGGGTATCTGCCACTTCGAGAAGCGTTACACCGATATTTAACTAGCAGTCGCTCTGTCGTGTGTCACCCTAATCGAATCATCATTACCTCTGGTGCTCAACAGTCTATCGCTATTGCTCTACTGGCGATAAAGCGCTTGGGGAATAATGGCAAGTGGTTGGTTGAGTTTCCGGGGTACCGTCAGGTGGTCAAAGTGTTGGAGACTTTCGATATGGACTATGATTTTGTCAACGTGACGGCAGAGAAAGGATTAGAAACTGCCCAGATCCTCAATCAAAAAGCACTTGGCGTGTACTTAACACCAAGCAATCAATACCCAATGGGGAGTTCCATTCAAACGGAACAGCGTTTGCAGTTAATCAACTGGGCTCAAGAAAACCAAAGTTGGATTATTGAGGATGACTATGACAGTGAATTTCAATTTGATAGTCGTCCATTACGAAGTATGCAGGGGTTGGCTGCAGAAAGTGGCAATACCAAGCGGATGGTGTATATCGGTTCAATGAGCAAGGTGATGTTTAATGCGTTGCGAATCGGCTACATGGTGGTGCCTAAAGATTTGGTCGACGTTTGCTTAGACATTAAAGATGCGCTTTCTGGGGATACGCCATCGCATACACAAGCGGCGTTAGCCGAGTTTATTGATGAAGGTATGTTGGTTCGCCATATTCGAAAAATGCGCCGCCGATATGAGCAAAAATACAGAATAATACAGCAATGTATTAGGGAGCACTTTGGCAACGAGTGGCAGATTGTCTCTCAGGGAGCAGGACTGCACATTACTGTTCAGTGGCAAAGTGAGGTCGATGAACAGCAATTCTCCGACCTCGCTCAATCTCACGCTATCGTCGTAAGGCCGATGACTTACTATGAACCTATCGGCCACGAGCGTCGCTGCGGCTCGGTGGTGTTAGGTTATGGAAATGCGCCGTTAGAGTCGATACCAGAAAGTGTGGCAAAATTGGCGGCGCTTTATTTTGAGCTAATAAACAATGGTTAAAACTTCCGATAAACATGAGCGGGATAGACATATATGTTCGAGCTAAAACTCATACTTCGTATCTCATTTCGTGCGGCTGAAGAAGCGACGATTACTTAATCAGTTTCAGCAAATGCTTGAATTGATCGCCTCGGGCAACTTTTTGCAATTCAAACAAGGCCATTTCAGTGGATGTCAATACGGCGCCTTGTTGTGAAAGGCGATGTATAGCGAGATCTTTATTTTCAGGTGTACGTGAAGAAATGGCATCGACCACAAGGTGGACTTCATACCCCTGTTCAATCAAATCACAAGCGGTTTGGTGAACGCAGATATGGGCCTCAATACCTACCAAGATAATTTGCTTTCGGTTGCTACTTTGAAGTGTTTCTTGAACCGATTTTTCACCCCAAGCGCTGAAAACATCTTTAGCAATCGGCGAGAGGTGTGGAAGTTCTTGGCGAATTTCATCGATGGTATGACCTAATTTATCTGGGATTTGCTCTACCCAAATAATCGGTAACTCCATGAGCTTAGCAGCCTTGGTCAGCGTATGTAGGTTGGTGAACAAACGCTCTTTATCGTGCATGATTTGGGCAAGCTTACCTTGTACATCGATGATCATTAGTTGGCTATTATCTTGTTCTAGCATTTAACGCTCCTGTTCTAATACTTGTTCTACAAACTAGGTTCCAACGGTGCCAAGCCCACTGCGCCAAGACAATTCGACTGGCCACACCATAGAACTATCATCATCTCCCACATTGAGCTTGGTTACTAGACCATAGCCGCGAAATGTCTAAGCTATCTTAGGCATATGGCATTGGGTTTTGCAGTATAGAATCTTTACCCCTTGTTATGGTTTCTTAATACGGCAACTCAATTGTGTTAGCGGTTCGAAAGTATCATTTATCGGATAATACACGCCGCAAACGTCACCTTTGAGCTGCAATTGAAACGTAACGGGCATTTCGGTAGTGCTACCCGTAATAGGTAGCCCTTGTTGATCGCGGCTCACTCTCCGCTCAATCAGCAGTGTGTCGTTATCTTCAAACACATTATCTGCTAGTAGCGGCGCTTTACCGCCACGTAATTTGATCATGGCTTGTTTAATTTCCTGCTTCGCCTCTGCAGATGTGCCATTACTTAGCGCAGGACGCGGCTCTTTATGATAATAAACTTGGCAAGCCACCATAAACAGACATAAGCACCCTGCTACCAACGATTTCATCCGTGATTAATCCTTAATGGTCCTTATCACCATACTGTTGCGCAGAGGGTGGAAGGGCGGCTTGATTGCTAGGCCTGGTCTTGCCAGCATATCCTGCGTCGGTGCCACGTTTATAACACCGCTGACAGGGCATGTTTCTGTTTCCATGTAATTTAGCGCAGCCGCTAACGTGGCCTCATTGCTATCCCCGAGAGTATGGTCAAAATCATCCTCTACCATACAGCCAGGTACCTTGGCATCCAGGCCCATTTCCAAATCAATATCATTTTTATTGGTAGGTACAAAGCCATCGGCAAAGTCGGCAAAACCCTTTTCGTTTTCGCCTTTAAATTGCACGGTATAATATACCCAGCCGCAGTTAGGTTGAGGAATAAAACCATAGGGCTTACCGCGGGTGGTGCCGCCAATCAAAATAACTTCAATATCTATTCCTCTAAGACCATTGATCAAGGCTTCACTTGCAGAAGCAGTGTTACTGGAAGATAAAATATAAACCTTTTCCATATTGACACTGGGTAGTTCATCACCAACTTTTAAAGCGTCCCAATCAATAGCAAATGGAAAGAAGGGAATTGGGTCATCTGGCTCAATTTTGTCATTGTACACCTGTTGACTAAAAGTGCGGTTTTGACTGCCCTCGCCAGCAATCATATAGCCCACTTGAGCCGATTGATAAAGTAGGCCGCCACCGTTGTAGCGCATGTCTAACACTAGATCATCTACACCATCCTCACTAAAAGCAGTAAAGGCTGAAATCAAGTCATCCTGCGCCATGGACATAAAGCCATTGTATTGGATATAACCGACTTTTTTACCATTAGCTTCAATAATCTTATTGTTTTTAACGTAGGAGACCAGTACTTCTTTTGCCTTCAAAGTCACTGTTTTCTCACTACCCGTAACAGTTTCAAAGGTAAATTGATAATCTGTGTCGAGCTTTGGTGAAAACAAAGCGCCATTAATAATATCGAGCTCAGCCTGATTGTTGCTGTTGACTACATCTACATCATTAATTTTTTTGAGTGTATCGCCTCTGGTAACACCAGCGATCGCAGCGGGGGAATTATCGTCGGTGAAAGCGACGATAATGACTCTTGGTGCCATAACTTGTTGAAAGGACCAATGCAGACCAAAGCCTAGTTGCACTCCAGACTGACTCTCAGCCATATAGTCATCATAACTTTCATCAAAGTGAAACTCATCTTTATCTCTACCTGAATCGGTTTTTTCGCTGGTTTTCAATTCGTCAAAATAACGTAATACAGAGCTAAAATTAGCAGGGTTAGGATCCGGCAGCTCGTCATACCATAGATAGGTTTCATGACTAAAGGAGCGCAAATACATTTTTTCGTCCATTTGCGTACCCTGTTTATCCGGATAGGCTTGACCAGTATATACATCTGTGCCGCTGCGAGGGGTTTGACACCGATCAGCAAATTCACTGGAAGCAAGATAGCTACCGGCAACCCAAGTATTGGCGTCACTGTTACTTTGCTCGTCGCCTCCACCACAGGATGCGACAAAAATAATGACGGCACAGAGCAAGCTAAGCTTGAAGATATTTGTTTTACACCGCATCGGCTCTGCTAACATTTTTTGCTATTTCCGTTGTAAAAGTTGAGGGTCACTCACTTGTGACCATATAGGCTGATTTAGCTATCAATAACTGAAAGTATGGCACACAGAACAACTAACGAGTGTGATGCAGTTATGAAGTTGAAACTTCTGCTTTACGATGACTGCGCTTCTATTGTGGCTACTCTAGAGGTGGCTGCCCTTCGAGCTGTTCAAGGACAATTTGGTAATGCTGTCAACCACCTTCTCCATCACGTTCAAACCAATCCATGGTTTTTACTTATAGAATTGCGACATGAGCGAGAGGTTTTTACCATGATTTCAGCTATTGAATGTCTTATTCTGTCGAGGTTCTCGTAGAGAGCGATGGTTAATAGTTCGAAATGAGCACCTGTGAGAGTTAGCTTAAGGTTAGAAGGATGTGTAGAACAGGACGAGTTGGGCATTTTAGTCTAGAGTATTAACACCAATTGCATAAAAAGGAAGTGAAATGAAGTCGTTAAATCAGTGGTTAGATGCTTACGGAGAGAGTCACCAGAATAGTACTAATCGGAAAATACATAAAATTGCCGTTCCCGGTATCTATCTGTCTATTGTGGGATTGATTTGGTGCCTGCCGCACTTATCACTTGGAGGCTTATCAATCAATTGGGTGTGGGTTGTGATGCTACCCGTCATGGTTTTCTATTTTCGTTTATCGCGTTCGGTATTTATTCAGATGTTGATTTTTACGCTCGCGTGCTTAGCCATTATTACTTTCGCTGCGATGTTTGGCATATCCGTGCTCACTGTTTCCATCGGATTGTTCGTAGTACTTTGGATAATGCAGTTTGTTGGTCACAAAATTGAAGGAAAGAAGCCATCATTTTTTGATGACCTGCAGTTTCTGCTGATTGGTCCTATTTGGGTGTTTCGTCAGAAGTGATGCGACTACAGAAAAAGACCCCCAACAGATGTTATGTTGTCCAACTATTGGGGGTGCTTCACAGAGTGGTTTTTTATCTACAAGCTGTGACTGTTGAGTGGCTTAGAACAGTCCTTGGTTCATCGCAAGGTGAGCAACAATACTCGCAGCGTAACCAAGAGCGATCACTGGCATCCATTTCAAATGTCCAAAGAAGGTGTATTTTCCGTGTGCTGCGCCCATTAACGCCACACCTGCTGCCGAACCAATAGACAGCAAGCTACCGCCCACCCCTGCTGTTAATGTGACAAGTAACCAGTTACCCATAGAAAGCTCTGGGTTCATGGTTAGGACTGCAAACATCACTGGGATGTTATCGACAATCGCAGAGAGGATCCCTACCATCACATTGGCCCAAACGGGATCCCATTGGGTATACATGATTTCGGAAACGACACTGAGATAACCCAGCAGACTCAATCCACCGACACACATCACTACGCCATAGAAGAACAGTAAGGTATCCCACTCGGCATGAGAGACTCGTCTAAATACATCAAATGGTACGATGGAACCGAGTCGTTTTAGTGCGGTTTCGTCGTTATTTGCAATAGCAATGGCTTTCTTTTTAGCAATAGAGCGAGGCAGTGTTTTACGCAAGAAGAAACCGAAGAATTGCAGATAAGCCAGACCCATCATCATGCCCATAACGGGTGGGAAATGGAGCACGGCATGGAAAGCGACGGCCGTTGCGATGGTGAGGATAAAGAGGCCAACTATGCGAAATGCTCCGCGTTTCAGTTCTACATGGGCGTGCACCGCATCTGGTTGTGTCTTGGGGACGAACAGCGACATGATTACCGCAGGCACGATGTAGTTAATCACAGATGGGACGAACAGCGGCATAAATTCGGAGAAGGACACATGCCCTGCTTGCCATACCATCAAGGTAGTAATGTCACCGAATGGACTGAATGCTCCTCCGGCATTAGCTGCGACTACGATGTTAATACAGGCAATATTTACAAATCGTAGATTGCTTCCCCCCACCTTAAGCACGACAGCACACATTAATAATGCGGTGGTGAGGTTATCGGCAATAGGGGAGATGAAGAAAGAGAGGATACCTGTTAGCCAAAATAAGGTCCGAAAGTTAAACCCTTTTCCTACCATCCAAGATTGAAGTGCATCAAACAGTCGTCGCTCTTCCATCGCAGAGATGTAAGTCATAGCGACCAATAAGAACAGCAGTAGTTCGGCGTATTCGAGCAAGTTGTGTTCTAGCGCAGATTGGGCCACTTCTATTTGGCCAAGGTCTTTGTACACTAAGCCGATAATGATCCAAATTAAACCTGCGGCAAGTAGAACTGGTTTGGATTTCCGTAATTGTAGGTATTCCTCCATCATGACAAGAGTGTAAGCAATGCCAAAAATAACTAATGCGGCATAACCTACGGTGGTTTGAGTGAAGTTAAAGGTGTCTGCAGACACCGTTTCCGACGCGAAAGTAGACGTGGCGATAAAAGGAAGTAAAAAAAGGGTCTGCCATCGACTTTTTTTCATCATGTTTTGATCCTTCAAAAGCTAAATAAAATCAGGCGCTAACAATTGCGATACGATATTTTAAAGGTTATTCAACATTTTCGTTGTGACCTAACTCCAATCTGATGAAGACCTTGTGGCTAAAAAAGAGACTTTTGACAATGTTTTGATACCTCCTAGGCTTAGAAGATAAGACCAATCCAGTTTGCTGCAGGAGTGCGAATTCATGAAGACAGTCATGACCAGCCTATTGATGGTACTGATGTCCTTTATGGCCAGTCCCGTATCGGCGGATTCCCAACCTTATGTTTGTGACAGTGCCAACAAAGCAAACTTGCCGTTTCCAGTCTTAGAAACAGAATGTCCGATAGGTGAAGGGCTTTGGGGTAATAGTGAGCCTACAGCAAACGACAAATCATTTTGGATACAGTGTGGATTTGTGCAATCGGGAAGCCTTCGAGATGTACCGAATCAGTTACAACAAAACGTGAGTAAATCGATTTGGTTAAAGCCTGAGCTAAATGGTGACCGCTGTTTGATTGGTCCCTATGATACCTTTCAGTCTGCGAGTAATGATTTGGCAGAGGTGAAAGCATTGCCTCAGTACGAGGATGCATTCATTCGAACCACACATGTCTTTCTTACGACCAGTGAAACGCAATTAGTAGCAAGTGCGGATAAACAAGTGAGTGAAGGTTACCGTGCAGCAGCCACAGCGACTCCCTTTATGATTGCTGGACAGCATGGGCTTGATGAATGTCTTTGCTAATTTTAATAGCAACCAAAGCTTATTAGTACGCTTTAATACCAAATGGCTTGAGCTTATTTGGCAGTACTTCGTCTAATTGTGTTATATCCTCAGGAAAGACTTCGATAAGACTCAGATCATGCTCCTGATAGAGCGCACGAGTGTGTTCAATGGTCTTAACGTCTGCCGCTCCGTTATCTGAGCCCCAATATTGCAGGTACACCTTTCCTTGTGGCAGATAAAAATCACTCACAACATCTTTTTCTATGGGCAATTGTCTTTGATAAGCATGAACAACCCCCGCCATATACAACCAGTTATCAATGATTAACTCACCTTTAGATTGAACGTAATGACCGTCGAGAGTGCGATGCTTAGCAGCAAATTTTTGCCGAAAGCTGGAAAAAGATTTCTCTGTGGAGTGCGCTTCGGCGTCTTGCCCCTGAAATTCTATCACCGATTGTTTTAATCGAGCATGACGCAAAACGGAAGGGTGCCACACCACAAACTGATTATTGTTTTGTTTATCTTGACGAAGACGAGCTCCCGCGCGAAGACCAATGGGCGTGGCTTTCCATTGGTTTTCGTCACGCTTTATCCAACCTAGCTCACTCAGCAGTAGGTTGATCTTTTTAGCTGGAAGCGAAAAGTGGTCGCCAAGCTGGGTTGCGGTCAGTGTTGCGTCACTGAGAAGTGTCTCGTCGATAACAAGGTTTGATGGCCACACGATAAAGCGTCCATATTTATCACTGTCTACATAGTCACCGCCAAAACGATACCCAATATCGGTCAGCAACCAGCTGGACTCGTGCCAGCTGATATAACCTGCTCGTTTTAATAGTGTAAACAGAGCTTTGGGTTCTTGGTTGCGACTTTTCGCCAGTGCGGATGTGGACAGTTTATCGTGCATTCGGTTCCTTACTCGGTTTGTTCCAAGAGAGTTAACAGCCGTTGTGCGGCTTGTTTGGGTGAGTCGGCGTGACTGATCGCGGAAACGATAGCAACGCCATGAACACCAGTTTTTGCTACGTCTAACAAGTTTGTTTCGTTGATACCACCGATAGCAACAATAGGTAGCGTTATCTGCTGCAATGCATTCGATAACCCCTCAAGCCCCCATTCGGTTTTTATGTTGGTTTTGGTAGCCGTCGAGAAGATGGCGCTCAGCCCAATATAGTCGATAGGGAGCTGCTTTGCTTGTTGCAGTTGCGCTTCACTTTCAATGGAAAGACCAAGAATCTTATCTTCACCGATAAGCGTTCGCGCAAGAGTCGCCGGCATGTCGGTCTGTCCTAAATGCACGCCATCGGCATCAACAGCGAGGGCGACATCTACTCGGTCATTGATAATCAACGGAACGTTAGTACCCTCAAGCGCCTTTTTGACCGCCGCTGCTTTGTTGATGAAGGTTCTAATATCGTGGTGCTTTTCGCGTATCTGCACCATAGTGACGCCACCTTCAACCGCGTGCTTCACGACGTTTATTAATGTGTCGAGATCTTGGTTTTCATCCGTAACAAGATAAAGTCGATAAGGGTTGTGAGCCATTGTTATTCCTTAGCATTCTTGAATGTTAAGGCGGCGCAGCACTTCTTGATCATCAAGTTGGTACAGTGCATCAAGCAAGTTCATTTGTAGTGAACCTGGGCCTTTGGATTGCTCAGCGCCGATTTCACCCGCGATAGCAAAAATTGCCGTAGCAGCAAGGCCTGTGGTTTCGCCAACCGCTGCAAATGCGCCTGTTACTGCCGACAGTGAGCACCCCATACCTGTGACAAACGGCATCATCTCATGACCGTTATTCAGTGCGTGTGTGGAGGCTTTTGTGACGACATAATCCGTTTCACCCGAGATAACCACACAGCAGTCATAGGCGTCGACCAAGGCACGAGCCGCAGAGAGCGCTGCTTCGCTTGAGTCTAGTGCATCGACACCTTTGTTTTGTGATTTTTCCCCTGCCATGGCAATGATTTCTGAAGCATTACCACGAATGATTAGGTTGTCGGCAAGCTCTGCAAGTTGACGAGCGGTTGAGGTTCTTAATTTGGTTGCGCCGCAGCCAACGGGATCAAGCACAACAGGCTTATTGTTGTCGTTGGCTTGCTCTACGGCAAAGAACATACCTGGACGCCATACACTATCCAAAGTGCCGATATTGATGACGAGCGCACCTGCGAATGACATCATTTCCGCCATCTCTTGTTTTGAGTGCGACATAATGGGTGAAGCGCCAACGGCCAATAGTGCGTTCGCTGT
The DNA here is from genome assembly GCF_900089835.1 of Vibrio thalassae. GTDB lineage: Bacteria > Pseudomonadota > Gammaproteobacteria > Enterobacterales > Vibrionaceae > Vibrio > Vibrio thalassae. The sequence goes on from NZ_OANU01000092.1 coordinate 16,571, forward strand.
GTTGTTCATAACGACGAAATTAGTAATGTTGACGACGAGAGGTTTTTGTTCACGTACTTTTTGTAGCGCGTTGATAATAAGGTCTTTATTCATGTTGATCTCCAAACCTAGATTGAGCCGCTAGAATGACAATAAATGAAAACAGGCTCAGGTTATGACGTTTTGAACGATTGTAATAGTATTTGGCTTTGTTTGCTCTAGATAGCATGCAAAGACGTGAGAATAATGATGCCTATGGTACAGGTTAGTGTCGATACTACCGTGGTAAGAGCAATAATATTAGCCGCCAGTACCGCGTTGCCTCCCATCGAGCGAGCCATGACATAGCTAGCTGCTGCGACGGGAGAAGCACTCATAAAGAAGAGAATCCCAAGCTCCAGCCCTCGAAATCCAAACCAATAACCGGCTGTTGTCACTACCAGTGGCGCTAAGATAAGTTTATAACTACTTGCCAGCCAAGCGGGCCTTTGCTCTTTTTTCATTGAACTTAAATCCAAGGATCCACCGGTACACAACAGCGCTAAAGGTAAGGTCATTCTTGCAAAATAGTTGCCAGCATCAATGGCAATATCCGGTACAGGAATCGACAGTAGATAAAAGACAAGCCCAGAGACAATAGCGATAATTAACGGGTTTTTTGTTAACGTGGTCAACATGATTTTACCGGCTGAAACGCCTGAGGTCGCACCTTTGGGCGTTAAACAGATCACGGCTTGAACATTGTAAATAAAGGTCGTGACTGCTACATAAATTGCCGCCAGAGCGACACCTGTTTCTCCATACGCATTTGCGACATAGGCGAGCCCAATAATGCCTGTATTTGCCCGAAAGCTACCTTGAATAATAACGCCTTTATCTGCCGAGTCGCGAAACAGTGTGCCTACAAAGGCATAAGTAAAGATGAAGAACAGGATGTTAGCGATGATACTGAAGGTAATAAACTGACTTGCCGCCGAGAAATCGTGTTCAGAATTCACAATGCTCAAAAACAGCATGGCAGGCAGTGTAACCTTGAAGACTAATTTAGAGGCTACGTCGATAAAATTATCATTAATTAAACCAATTCGTTTGAATATCATGCCTAAAATGATCATAAGACAAATCGGTCCTGTAATAGCAACAGAGAACAGCAGTTGGTCGATCAGTGAGTGCATAAACATTCCATATTGGCAGGCATAAGGGCACTGAATAATTATTCCATATCTAGTCACTCGTTAAAATGAGGATTGAAAAATAGTACGACCGTGCTAAATTGATGTCAGAACAGTTTTTGACGGGGACATGAATGAGTAAAGGTAAGCTGACCAAAGAGCATATTCTCACTCAAGCATTTGGTATCGCGAGTCATGAAGGCTTAGAAAGTCTAACAATTGGCGAGTTAGCGAAGCAATGTCAGATGTCCAAAAGTGGTTTATTCGCGCATTTTAATTCCAAAGTGAATTTGCAGGTTGCTGTCGTTGAATATGCTGATGCAACGTTCCAGAGTCGCGTGATTGCCCCAGTTAGAGAGCATCAGCACGAGAGAATGTCGGATAAGCTTAGGCATCTTATTGATAACTGGATGAGTTGGAATCAGTCCTTTCAGGGGAGCTGTCTGTTCATTGATGCGTGGCGCGACAATCGTCAAGACGAATTGCAGGCCTCTTTACGCAAAGCGATACATCGTTGGATCGGTTATCTAACGATTCAAATTGAGAAAGCGGTTGATCGCGGTGAGTTCAAAAAAGATCTGGATGCAAAGCAAGCCGCGTTTGAACTTTACGGTCACTATTTAAGCGCCCACGTTTTTTATTCGCTTGTTGGGCAACAAGAAAGTAGTCAAAGATTTTGGAATAGCGTGACCAAGTCGTTTGAGTCTTGGTCACGCTAATCAATATTTTTTATCACAAAAAAGCACGACCGTTCGAAACGTGCTGCAAGGAAGATTTCGTCATGAGTGACAAAATTTACTTCAACACCTCCAATAAATTTAGTTTTAAGAAGCGCATGATCAACCTAACAACTCGCGCTCATCATACACTAGCGCCTAATCATGCTAAAAACACAGCAAAGAAATTGTTACTAACTCCGGTGCGATCCAAGCCTAAAAACGCCGAACCATCAGGGCTAATAAAAGGCGAGATTTCGACATTGGAAGGTATTTTGAAAACGTATCGCCTTGGTACGGGGCCTGTGTGGATCTTGACGCATGGTTGGTCTGGGACAGCGAGTCAGTTCTTCCCCTTGATGGAGCATATTGCGAGTCGAGGATTTACTGCGTTGGCGTATGACCACCCTGCTCATGGAGAAAGTGAAGGTGCTTTTGGTCACATTCCGGCTTTTGTAGGCGGTTTAGAAAGTTTGTTGGATCATGAAGACGATGTGGCGGGACTTGTTGGTCATAGTATGGGGACGGCGTCTGCTATCGAATGTAAGCACGCTAAACTGCAAGACAAGCCTCTGTTACTGATTGCTCCGGTACTAGACTATTTGGACAACTTGTTTGGTAGTGTGGCTCGTTCAGGCTATTCAATGCGTTTGTTTGAGGCTGTCGTTGATGATATCCAAACGCAATACCAATACCCTCTGCAGACTATAGACCCTTACAACAAACTGGCTCTTCGTAATGCAGATACCATTATTGTTCATGATGAGAATGATCGCTTTACGAAACACTCAGTGTCAGCAAAAGCAGCGAGCGAAATGCCTAATGTTGAGCTTGTGACCACTCAAGGTCAGGGACATGGGCGAGTGATGCAATGTGAGGAGGCAAAATCAAGTTTTGATAAACTGATTAGCCGCCAATAAAATCAAGATGTTGTAAATATATCCATATTGTTGATGTGGTTAACAGATTGATAATTTTTCATTATGCGCTTGGTTTTCCATATGGGATCATGTTGGGGTCCCATAAACGTAGAAACTGAGTGTCAGTATCGTATCCCCTTTAATAAAACTATATCGGATACAGTCAGCCTTCTGATCGAATCTAAATTCCGGTTTCACTACCTCGTTTATGGCGTTAGGGCCACGACCTTGAAGCGTGTTTTAAGATCGTTTTCGCCCATTTACCTAAAGGAAGCCATAATAATGAATAGAAACGATAGTGTCCCCTTACCCTCCAACACCCGAGAGTGGTTGCTTAACCGTAATAGCATGATCATCCTTGCCGATGTTCTGCTGTTTGCCTTGCTCTATTTCACCTTACCTTTTGAACCAAGTGTTGCACTTGGTATTAGTATCTTGGTGTTTATTGCTGTGTTGTGGTTGACCGAAGCGCTCCACGTCACTGTCACAGCGATATTGGTGCCAGTAATTGCGGTCTTGTTTGATGTATTCGATACACAAACGGCTCTCAATAATTTTGCCAACTCAATTATCTTCTTGTTCTTAGGTGGTTTTGCTCTGGCAGCCGCTATGCACCGACAAGGACTAGACAAAGTCGTTGCTGATAAAGTGCTTGAAATGGCAAAAGGTAAAATGAGTGTCGCCGTATTTATGCTGTTCGGCGTGACAGCGTTGTTGTCGATGTGGATAAGTAATACGGCCACTGCAGCGATGATGTTGCCACTGGTGTTGGGTGTCTTGAGCAAAGTTAACGAAGACAGTGGGCACAACACTTATGTATTTGTACTTTTAGGCATTGCTTACAGTGCCAGCATCGGGGGTATTGCTACTATGGTTGGTAGCCCACCTAATGCTGAGGGATCCCCACATCTTTCACCGGAACTCTGCCGCACTTATCGCTTTGAGGCCTCCTACGGCTAAGGCCAGATCCTTCACGCTAAATGAGTAAGCTTCTCTTCCTATCAACTCTTTACCGAGAAAAAAGTAGGAAAGTACCCGGCGTGTTCGAATGGTATTTGCTTGAAAATCCTTGTAGTAACCTTTGATATAAGCGACCTTACC
>NZ_OANU01000146.1:0-12688 GCF_900089835.1 Vibrio thalassae
TGGCTTTTTTCAACCAATCCAAAGGGAGCTGATGCGAGCGCGATGCTTTATAGCATCGTCGAGACAGCGAAGGTCAACGGTCTCATCCTCTACGATTACATGGTTAAATGCATGCAAGAGCTGGCGAAAGCAGAGCCAAATATCGATGCGCTCCTGCCCTGGAACTTCAAACACTAACAATATCGCCCCGTGGGTTTATGGGGCGGATACAAATTAACGTCTACGATATGAGGAATAAGCAACGATTTATCGTGCTTAACATCGGTTTTAGCGACACAACCAAAGCGGATTTTATGTGGAGCAATATGCCAACAACAAGCTGCCGAGACTATATTTCTCATTTGGTGGTTTCTGGCAACGTAGTCGCCAAGAAGTATATTACAGAAGATGATTTAAGCGATATGAATCGAGCAGCGTATCATCAGCAACCGCTCTCGATGACTTGTTAACAGCGGTGCACTTGGATGCACCGCTATGATTTCACTGTCGTTGTGTTTATACCGTAACCGCTGCTAGTGTTTCTTTGACACCCTGAGCTACGTTTTTAGCAATCAGCAACTTGCCTTTTTCATTACTGCCTTCCGCAGAAGTCACAATAAGATCAGTCAACGCTTCACCACCAAAACCAACCATGGTTGGATTCTCTGATGGTACAGCTATCACATCAACAACCTCGCCCTCAGGTGAGATTTTCACCACAGATTGACCTGCATACATAGCAACCCAGTAGTTACCCTCAGCGTCCACACTAGCACCATCAGGGCGACCATTATGCTCCGTGAGATCGCAATGGACTAGCTGCTCACCATATTGGCCCGTCTCAGGATTATAACTGTGCTTATACACTTTACTTGATCCAGTATCAGCCCAATACAGCCACTGCCCATCAGGAGAGAACGCAAGGCCATTACATGTCCAAGCAAACATCGGAAGTGCCTCAATCGTGCCATCAAGATGCAATTGGTGGAATTGGCCTTGATCGCCAACCTTTGCACCGTTGCGTGTTCCCGCGATAAAACGACCTCCCGGAGCCGTGCGCCCATCATTATAACGCATGCGCGGAAATTCAGAGACCAACGGCGCCAGTGAGGTTTTCTCTGCACCCCATGCGCTAATGTGATACATACCTGACTTTAGCGCTACGATGAACCCCTGCTCACCGTGCATAGCGAAACAGCCAATCGGTTCGCCAAACTCAAGTTTCTCGTTCACACCGTCTTTTTGACGCCAAAGTTCTCCATCACAGATGTTCACCCACATCCAAGATTCATTACGCCAGTCCCAGCGTGGACATTCCGCCAAATCAAAATCGAGATCGACGAACTTTTCAAACTGAATAGGTTGTGCCACGTTCATGTCCTTTTTGTATCAATTAAGGTTGGTAATTTTCTGGCACTGTTGTAACAAAATCAGCGCTAGGGTGCTAGCGCTGATTAACAATTTGAAGGACAAATTTCAGCAATAAAGAAACCACAATCGTTCCCTAGTGAACAATCTACGACGGATTTAATCCCTATGGCCCGCGACCTTGAGTTGACTGGCGTTATTTAACTGAAAGTCGGATTTTAAGTATGTCGTATTCGAAGGTAGGGCGAAGTCGCTCTCATTGAAGCACTTAAAGTTCGACATTTGCTAAACCTATCCCAAATTACCAGTATTCATCATCATTGAGGAACGACTATGGATAGGTTAACTCTTCAAGAATGCTTAATAAATACATTGAAACAGCTAGAGACTTATAAGAGCACTATGTACTTGCGTGAGGATGCGTATGACTTGGAATCTGGGATTAGAAAGTTAACGGATCAGCTTTTCAGCATTCAGATACTTAGTGAACTCAAAGGATCTCACGATGATATTTCAACATCGATTCAGATCTTACAGTCAATAACCAAAGAAGCATCTCAATCCCAAGAGCAAGGATTTGAGCTTGAAGATGCGCGCAACCTTATTGAACAAACCCTAGAAGCAAATCGAGCTTTGTCTAAAGTAACTTTGGGACGTCTACATCATGCATGAAAAACGTCAACCCTACTTCATCGGTACCTACTACTCCGGAAGCGGATAACGAAAAGTATTGATTGGCCACTGACTCAGATTAGTGCTTTTCACTTTCTACAACTCACTCAGCCTTTGCTACGCCTTGTATTTACAATGTAAACACAAGGCTATTTGAGTTTAAAATAGCTTGCCTGTGCAACATCCATTTATACCACTTGAACATTTGCGCCATTCAGGACGTAGAAGTACTACCTATAGAAGGAGAGCACTATGAACACCAAATTAAGCTCATTAGAGCAATTTGCTCAGTTTGATAAGTTGATCATCCATTCACTCGAAATGTCGTTGTATCAAGCTTCTGTGATGATTGATGGCCACGAACACTATATCACCGAGGAAAATGGTCAATTGATCCGCAGCCACAATGTCGTCGATATGCGTCGCCTCTGCCATAACATAGACGCTAAAGAGGTCGTACTAAGGCAAGACAGTGCTTACGACGAGATGATTGGTAGTCCAATTAAAGTGGGAGAGAACACCTTAGAGGTGCCGTTGGGAAGCTTTCGCTCCGTCCTGTGATGGAAACAAGTTAAGGCGCAGTGCCATTGGTAGTACACTGCGCCCTCAACAACTAGCACTTGTTGCTCTTTGATTGTTTGGCTTCGTAATCCAAAACATTTCCTTGTGCATCGAATGAGAACTGACAGCACTGCTGATACACGGCTCTTAATTCCGAGCGACTCTTTTGTACACGTGATTTCAGCGTTGAGTAGCTAATGCCCATTTCAGCGGCAACCTGTTTCTGCGATTTACCGTCGATATCGACCGACTGCAAAAGCGCTGCAGAAGTTTCAGACAAAGAGCGCATTAACGGTTGCATACAGTGAGCGAGCTGTTGCTTTGCGTCCTCTTCAGAGCTTTCGTACCACAACGACTCTCCCTCAAGACCTGCGCTTCTGCCATTTGCCCGATAAAAATCGATCACCGATCTATTAGCAATTTGAAACAGCCAAGACTTAATGCTGTCTGGATTTTGTAGTTTATCGAGGTTTTGATAGGTTTTAATTAGAATCTCCTGGAGTACATCTTCTGCATCAGCCTCATTAGCAATCTTACTTAGCAAGAAACTACGCAACCCCGTTTGATATTCTGACCAAATCTTTTCTAACATTATCAATTCCCAATGTTATTACTACCCGTAATCACTATTTTACGGCACCATGTGAACGTGCGCGTTTTAATCCATCTGTCGCTAATATTAGTAGAGCGACCATCACCAACAAATACGTCGGCAGATCACTGGTAGCAACTCGTTCGCCTAACAGCAAGCCTACACAAAAAACTAGCACAGGTTCAACGTAACCCAATAAACCGAATAACGACATAGATAGCGACTGTGACGCAAACAGAAACAGTAGCATAGGAACCGAACCTGCTACCGCCAAACCAAGATAGTACGCCCAAATAGACACGTTTAGCTGCTGAATGTAATCCCAAGGTTGCAGATATAACATTGCCGTTAATGCAAATGGCATCAAAAACAGGTTATCTAGGGCGAAGCCAACGTCACTCTTAATGTTGAGCGTACGTCGATGCACAAAATAAATGGGGTAGCCCAACGCGATCAGCAATACGATCCAAGACAGTCCTTCCGCCATCATATAAGCATAGATCACTCCTGCACCCGCAATGCAACATGCTAGAGTCTGTAATGGTGTCAGCTTATCACCATAAACAAATCGTCCCACCACAACCAATACCAGAGGGAGTGAAAAATAACCTAAAGCGACCGACAGAGTTTCTCCGTACAACGGAGCCCAAACGAAGATCCAATATTGGGACCAACAAGCAATGCCGATAACAAATATCGATGCCAACGATTCATCTGCTTGAGAGCGTTAAATAGCAATCCAATTCTGCCGCTAATCGTGAGAAAGATAAGCACGACAAATACGCTCCAGATAACTCGTTGGGCAGCAATCCAATGTCCCTCCCCTCCCGCTACCTTAAACGCTTCCAATTCTGGTTGGAACTGGACATAAAGAGGTAATAAACCAAACAAACACGAGGCAATAACCGACGCACTAACCCCTTTAGCCGTGTCGGACAAGCTTGAGAATCTACTAATCATTGAATGCTTTTTATTGATGAGAAATAACTCGCGGACATTACCGCATTTTAGACCGTTTTTATATCGGTTTTTCTATGTCTAATTCACTTTTTATAGTTAGTTTAGTGTGATAATTATCACCACTAACCTATATCCAGTTTGAGAGTGCGTGGCGATAGTGATTCTTGATGCTTTGAATGTTAAACGCTGACTTCGTATCGACCGACAACAGCAAGTAGAGTGCTATCATCCAAGTCGATATGAAGGTTTAAAGCGAGGGTATTAGGAGATATTTCGAAGGTAATGGCATAGCCAGGCAATGGCATGATCGTTAATACTTGCCCGGTTCCAAACTAAGCTGTATGCGACTTTTCCATACTCAAATGGCAGCGGTTTTGACACTAACCCTTTTGCCTGAAGCGCGACATCTGCCCATTTTTTTGAGCTAGTAAACAGCAAATTGGATTGATGACAAAGCACTGCTGCAGCACCAAAATCCGACACATTGACCTTAACTTCTCTGGCGCGATATTTCTGACGCAAAGTTTGTTCAAAGTAAGGGCGATTAAGCTCAGCATCAGCGATGCCGATATGCTGGCTATTTAAGTAATCATCAATCGTAAGTTCACGATCCGCTAATGGGTTGTCGGCGGACATCAAACACACCAATTCATCTTCCAGAATTACCTCCCAAATCAACTCTTTGGTATTAGTGGGGGCTTGACTGACATCGTGAGGAAGAATGATGAAATCCACTTGCCCACTGTGCAAAGCGTCGAAACCAAAACGAGCTTTTGTCATGATATTCAGTTTGGCTTTTGGTGTGCACTCAATGGTAAGACGAGCCAATGAGTGAGCAAATAGTTCAAAAGTGCTCTCCCTCATCGATAAGCTAAATCGCCCTTCAAATGAATTAGGCTCAAATCGCGTTTGGTTTAATAGCCCATTCATACTTGCCAGCATAGAGTGTACCAATGGCGCGATTTTGACAGCATAAGAGGTTGGGGTGAGTTGAGAACCATCACGATAGAAAAGTTCATCGTCCAGTATGTCACGCAACTGAGTGATAGTTTTGCTCACACTGGACGGCGTAACCGACAGTACTTCCGCTGATTTGGTGACACTCCTTGTGTCAAGCATAACATGAAGCGCCAGAATATGCTTAAAGCCTACTTTTGATAATCCTTCGATATCCATTAAGAACTATTCCATTAGGTTATTCGTTAATTGCTCACAAATCCGTTTCAATGTCAGCGCATCTTCGAACGCTAATTGAGCCTTGCATGCTATAGAATTAGGGACCGACATAGCTTGCTCACGAAGCGCAATACCTTGTTCTGTCACGGTTATCATTCGTGCACGTTCATCAGTCTCACTTCGCTTCCTCTCGATAAGCCCCTTTTGTTCCAAACGTTTCAGTAGCGGGGTAAGTGTGCCAGAATCCAACTTCAAATCCGCTCCAATGTCTTTAACGTTCATCGGTGCTTTCTTCCACAATACAAGCATGGTCATGTATTGCAGATATGTCAGGTCGATTTGCTCTAATATTGGTCGGTAAGCACGTGTCAACGCATTGCTCGCACTGTAAAGCGCGAAGCACACTTGTTTGTCAATATCTAATGATTCGAGTGAGTCGAGCTTCATAACGGTCCAAATTATTCATCTATATTGCGCACAATATACTTGTAACCACTCCCATTTAACAATATGATTTGTACACAATATAATTACGCACAACAAAAAGGACTAAATCATGCCTGCACTTTATACAACTTCTGCGACTGCCCTAGCTGGACGTAACGGTCAAGTGACGACCGACGATGGGCTGCTGGATTTGCCATTGTCATACCCGAAAGCACTCGGCGGCTCGGGAACAGCGACTAACCCAGAACAGCTCTTTGCTGCTGGTTATTCAGCGTGTTTCTCGAATGCGGTACTGCATGTTGCCCAGCAGCAAAAGATCGAACTAAAAGCAGCACCAACAAAAGCAACTGTGGCGTTAAAAGCTAACGAACAAGGCGGATTTGTTCTCGATGTTGCACTTGAGGTGACTTTAGATATGGAAGATGCAGCAGCGATTGAACTGGTTCGTGCTGCACACCAAGTATGTCCGTATTCAAATGCCTTGAGAGGCAATGTCGATGTTGCAGTAACTGCAAACGGTCAAGCCATCTAATTAATTTAAGAGGGCATCTTATGTCCTCTTGCCTTTACCCTACAGAAAATACATAACTTCCGTATCGTAACCACTTTATTTACCTACCGAAATTTTCAACTTCCATCGCTTTCGATTTGGTCATTTCATCACCACGAAATCGATGAAACTCGATCCCGATCAAGAAAAATCGCAAAATTCACAGAAAAGTAATAGCCGACTCGAAAAACTTATTTTATAATGCGAATTAATGTTTCAGAACAAACTAAATTCTATTATTAGGGGATCAACATGAGACTTATTCCATTACAAAACGCAGAACAAGTAGGTAAATGGGCAGCACGCCACATCGCAGAGCGTATCAATGCATTCCAACCAACTGCTGAAAAACCATTTGTTCTAGGTTTGCCAACTGGTGGAACACCTCTTTCTACTTATAAAGCGCTGATCGAACTATACAACGCAGGCGAAGTAAGCTTTAAGCACGTTGTAACATTCAACATGGATGAGTATGTTGGTATCGACCCTGAGCACCCAGAATCTTACCGTTCGTTCATGTACAACAACTTCTTCAACCACGTTGATGTTCAAGAAGAAAACATTAACCTTCTTGACGGTCTAGCTGAAGATATCGATGCTCACTGTGCAGCATACGAAGAGAAAATCCGTTCATACGGCAAGATCAACCTATTCATGGGTGGCGTTGGTATCGACGGTCACATTGCATTCAATGAACCAGGTTCTTCTCTAGCATCTCGTACTCGTATCAAAACTCTGACAGAAGATACTCGTATCGCTAACTCTCGTTTCTTTGATAACGACATCAACCAAGTACCTAAGTACGCACTTACTATCGGTGTTGCAACTCTTCTAGATGCTGAAGAAGTAATGATCCTAACTCTAGGCCACAACAAAGCACTTGCTTTACAAATGGCAGTTGAAGGCTCTGTAAACCACATGTGGACAGTAACCGCACTTCAAATGCACCGCAAAGCTATCATCGTTGCTGACGATGCGGCTCAGCAAGAGCTTAAAGTGAAGACAGTTCGCTACTTCAACGAACTTGAAGTTGAGAACATCAAAGGCCTATAAGCCAACTTTTTGAGCAAGGGTAATGGAACTTTCTTGTTACCCTTTGTTCTAAAAAGAAGTCACTCGACATAAAGAGTGATTAGCAATGGAGTGCTAACGTATTCCAAAGCTCCTTATAAGTCGGGCTTATATGCCAAGCTAAGCCCGACTATCTCTCTTATTAAACTTCCTTTTCGCCCCCTCTTTTTCGATTTCTCTGTCATCAATTACAACTTTTATTACATTTCTTTCATTGAGTGACCTGGTGTCAATGCACGTACTTTCACTCTAAGCTTGAAAAGGGCTATTACGCCTGAGACACTGTCTCAACCTATTCTCAAATAGCCAAACCAATGACTCCACAACATTTACTCAAATCCCTTTTTGGTTACGATGATTTTCGCCATCAACAAGCGTCCATCATCAACACCCTGATGTCAGGAAACGATGCATTAACCATCATGCCGACTGGGGGCGGTAAATCCATCTGTTATCAGATCCCTGCTATTTTGCGGCACGGTGTTGGGGTTGTGGTTTCACCACTTATTGCCTTGATGCAAGACCAAGTCGATGCCCTTCATCAAATTGGCGTGAAAGCGGCGTATTTAAACTCAACCTTAACCTCCTATGACCAGCAAGTAGTCGAACAGCAGGTTCGAGCGGGCGATATCGATATCCTTTATGTAGCGCCTGAACGACTGATGCTAGAACGAACGCTAGCTCTGCTGGAACAGTGTCATTTGTCGTTATTTGCTATCGATGAAGCGCACTGCGTGAGCCAATGGGGACATGACTTTCGTCCTGAATATCAGAAGTTAAATGTCCTAAAACAGCGCTTTCCTTCTGTGCCGAGAATCGCACTTACTGCGACTGCCGATAGCCGCACGCAGCAAGAAATTGTCGGGCAGCTGGCGCTTGAGAATGCCGAAGTCTTCGTACATAGTTTTGATAGACCGAACATTCAATATCACGTCTCAGATCTTAGTAATGCTAAGCATGAACTCTGGTCTTTCATTCAAGCCCATCATCCCGAAGATGCCGGTATTATCTATTGCCTGTCACGCAAGAAAGTAGAAGAAACGGCTCAATGGCTTAACGAATTAGGTAAGGTCGCCCTTCCCTATCATGCAGGTATGTCGGCGGATCAACGATCTGTGAACCAACAGAGATTCCTGCGAGAAGAAGGCATTATCATTGTTGCAACGATTGCATTTGGTATGGGTATTGATAAACCCAACGTGCGTTTTGTCGGGCATCTCAGTCTACCAAAAAGTATAGAAGCATATTACCAAGAAACCGGACGTGCCGGACGTGACGGTCAGCCGGCTAACGCTTGGATGGCCTATGGTATGCAAGATATGGTTTTGCAACGCCAAATGGTGCAAAATTCCGATGCGTCAGAACAATTCAAGTTCACCTCCATTCAAAAACTCAACGCACTGTTGGGCTATTGCGATCTTGCCACTTGTCGTCGCCAAGCTCTGTTGGCTTATTTTGGAGAGTCGCTTGAACAGCCTTGTGGTAACTGTGATAACTGCCTGACGCCACCTGAAACTTGGGATGGACTCCAAGCCACTCAAAAAGCACTGTCTACCGTGTTTCGCACCGAGCAACGTTTTGGGGCCAGTTACTTAATTAATATTCTTCTGGGTAAATCAGATCAGAGAATCGAACAAAACCAACACCATAAAATATCGACCTTTGGTATCGGTAACGAACTGAACGCGAAACAATGGCAAGGTGTATTTCGTCAATTGCTGGCGATGAACCTCCTAGAGGTGCATGGTGAGCATGGCAGCCTTCGCTTGACCGAACATTGTCGCCCCTATTTGAAAGGCGAAAAACCAATTCAATTGCGAAAACTTCGTACTTCCAATTCTAAAACTCGCTCTAGTACCAAATCTCGTCGCTCAGGGCTTTCTAAAGGGGACATGATACAGTTTGAACAACTCAAACAAGTACGAGCATCATTGGCAACAGAACAGCAAGTTCCTGCTTATATCATTTGTAACGACGCAACACTCGAAGCGCTCGCTACTACAAGGCCTCAACAGCTAGGTGAACTGCATCAAATTTCGGGATTTGGCGAGACCAAAATCAATAAATATGGACAGCGCTTTATTGATGCTATCGAACCCAAAACAGAGCAAGAAATCGTATTAAATGAGACTGAGCTTGAGTCATTAACTCGACTTCAACAAGGGTTAACACCTGAACAGATTGCTTCCGAGCGTAATATTAAGTCGGCAACGGTATTGGCTCATTTAGCCAAGGCCATTGAAATCGATGCCTGTCAACTCGAACAAGTCATTGATCTTAGTGAAGCAGAGTTTGACACCATCGCGACAGCAACAGTAAGTCTAAATACGTTACAGGATTACAAACTCAAGCCACTCTATGAGCACCTTGAGCAACGGTACGACTATGCGGTTTTGAAATGCGTCGTAGCAAAAATCTCATCAATCGCAAAAAATTCTGTGAAATAAAAATGAAAAATCAGTTTTCAAGTTTGCCATTCGCTTTACCACTTTAGTCTAATATTCCAATCGACACGGTGAATATATGATCGAATTGTTTCTACATCATCATGTGTAGCCAACAATCCTTAAGATTTTTGTATTGGGAGACTCAGCCCTCCCGAGTTTACTATTACTATCTTTCCCCACCGAGACTCTGCTCTCGGTGTTTTTTTATCTGTCGTTTTTCTGGCGTGAGTAATGGTAGTTAGGGTGTTTGATACTTCCTAACGCAAAAGTCTGATGTGGATTTGATGCTGAGTATAATTACCTAGCAAGCTTTATATACATACAGTTGCAATTATTGACGCTATCGCTCGCTGTAAACGATAAGAGTTTTTAAGAATGCCGTGATGTCCAACATCATTAATGGACATTTATTTGCCAGCGCTTTTGCTAAATTAGCAAACTACGAATAACCACAAGTATGGCAAAGTATGTTTCCAGCAGTGAGTCTGAAACAAAGATCGCACTGATAGGAAGCTAGGGTAAAGTGCAGGCCAAGAAGATTTACGTTAAACTCGGTTTACTCAACAACCAATGCTAATCTTGCCAGTGCCTAATCTAACAAATATGGTTCTTCGACGTTTTGTGTGGGTTTAGGTTAAAATTGGCACCTCCTAAATAGGCTCCAATACAAGGTCCAGTCACATTGAATTCTACTGATATTTTTATGCTCGGGTTGGGTGTGCAAGCCCCCTGGAAACTTATCGACCAATCCCTTAATACAGAACATTCTCCTTATGAGCTTCAACTACAAGTGGGGACTGAACGTGGAGAGCTTTACTCTTGTCCAGAATGTAGCGTTCCTTGCTCTGCACATGACTTCAAAGAGAAAACATGGCGCCATCCTTAGGCATCCCCTCGTATAAGCTAGCATTGGCGGGAGATTGAGGTTACCCCTAACGGTTTTTAACCTAGTCCTCAATTTCTCCCTTTATGATTACTCAAGAATTAATTAACAACCATGTGAATGAACTCTTCGGCCAGAATATGCATGTGAAGCGAGTTCAATCACTCAGTAATGCAGGTGAAGAAGCTGATTTGGAGAAAACGATAAAAGCGAATACGAGCAAGACTCGAAGCTATTCATTATTTCGTCAAGGCTGTATTTATTATCAACTATTGCCAAATATGCGGGAAGAATGGGCAGCACCTTTAATGAATAATTTCTATCGTTACTTGAAGAGTCACCGTATTTACCGCCGAGTATTTGGGATTTTGTGACATTAAATTTATGAGGGGATCTCTAAGATCGCAACGACTTACCCTGATATTCACTCCGTCAGGCTTAGTACCGTTTTTACTTTTGTTGAATCGGGAATGCGTGACCAAAGAGTGACTGTCACATACCTTGGTCGTGGTCTTAAAAATAGCTCTGATACAGATAAGAAGCACGATATAAAGCGAGCTGACAGGTTAATTGGGAACCCTTATTTGCATAGTGAACGGCTCTATTTTTATGAGTTCATGACTGAACATTTGGTTGGCCATAACCCTCTCCCTCTTGTCATTGTCGATTGGTCTTCTATCAACGGTCAGGGAATATTTCAAGTGCTTAGGGCTAGTATCCCTATGGGTGGCAGAGCCTTAACGTTATATGAAAAAGTGTATCCAGAGTCTGAATTAAACTCAGAAAAGGCCCACAATGACTTGCTGGATAATCTTGCACATTGCTTGCCTGTCGATTGCCAGCCTATCGGACGCCTCACCAATGCTAACGTCTATGGTTTGTGCAGGGCTAGCATCAACGAATGTTACTTCTACTGTCACAACTGAACCGTTTACTAAATGATTATTCTCCTGGGCACCGTTTATTCTGTGCATACATAAAACCATGGGTTTACCCGTGGATAAATGCCAACTCCAAAATTACAGCGTAAGCTGTTTGTAATTTTGGCCAACGCTTTTGCGTCGTCACGGTAAGTACCCCCGGGCATGCCCGGGGGAATCTTTCAACAGTTGTTGATTAATCATAACTTCAAAAACTAGGGTATATCTCCAAGGATTGTGCTCGATTGCTAAACTGACCAAGATTAGGATTATTTCGAACAAATGTTCCTGCTGTATCACCATTCCAGAGTACAGCTTTTACATCTTTACCGACCTCCATTGACTTTATACTATTGTTCTCGACGAGACCTGCAAAATTAACGTGAAAATAATAACCATTGGTCATGCAATGCTTAAAAGGTTGCCCTTGAAAATTTTCCTTGGTCCATAATCGAACACACGTTGGCTCTAATGCATTGGTAAATGGGTATATCTCCAAGGATTGTGCTCGATTCCTAAACTCACCAAGTCCACTATTATCCTGCGATGGCCAAAATGTTCTGTTTTTATCACCATTCCAGAGTACAGCTTTTACATCTTTACCGATCTCCATTGACTTTATACTATTGTTCTCGACGAGACCTGCAAAATTAACGTGAAAATGATAACCATTGGTCATGCAATGCTTAAAAGGTTGCCCGTCAAAATTTTCCTTGGTCCATAATCGAACACACGTTGGCTCTAATGCATTGCCAGCTGGGTATATCTCCAAGGATTGCGCTCGATTCCTAAACTCACCAATTCCACTGTAAGAATGCGATGGCAAAAATGTTCTGTTTACAGCACCATTTCCACCATTCCAACCATTCCAGAGTACAGCTCTTGCACGTTTACCGACCTCTATTGACTCTATATTATTGTTCTCGACGAGACCTGCAAAATTAACGTGAAAATAAGAACCATTAGTCATGCAATGGTCAAAAGGTTGCCCTTTAAAATTTTCCTTGGTCCATAATCGAACACACGTTGGCCCTACTTTTCTAGGATTTTCCTTTGGAGTGA
>NZ_OANU01000146.1:12698-30389 GCF_900089835.1 Vibrio thalassae
GCTTTCCACAAATACCTTTCCATCCGTTGTGTCAAACTCAGCTTGCACATTATTACCTACTTTGTAGGAACGAATGTTATTCACCCAATCTTGGGAAGAATCCCACCAAGGCTTGTCAGTAGTACAGAAGGACCAGCTCTCACCATTATAGTCAGGTTCACTATAGGCAGTCACACAGGAGTCCGCATTGTTAATGGAGATATCTCTGAATATGTGTGTTTCATATCTCAAATAATTTTCATCACCTGACGCCAATGGGGCGCCAACCACATGGTCACCAATTTTCTCGCCAGCTGCTAACCCCGAACGGCCGAGCTCATTAATACGTTCGGCAACCGCTAGAGGCCAGCGCCACGCCTCCTTCCAATAATCACTAATGGGTATGCGGATAAATTCCGGTGCCGCATTTATCTCCGATTTGAGTATCGTGATGATGATTTCGTCACCCGTAAAGGTTTCATTTGTTTCTGTTTCATCTAATCGGATGGGGCTAAAGTGAATAACGTCAGAGTAGTCGAAAGGAAAGGTAATGCCATCTTCATCAGCATCACGCATTAAATTTTCGGCGGTTACCAATGTAATGTTCACTGATCGGACTATATCTGGGTCCCAAAAGACAGAATTTGGATACGTGCTTCCAACAGGGGGCTGGATATCAGCATAATGTTCAACACCTACTTCTACGCCATCAATTTCTGCGTAATCTATGGCACGTGCAATCACACGAGGCCATATATGACTATGATGTTCACCTGGTTTTAGCTCCACCTTAATAGTTTGTTTTTCGCCATTGGTTGAGCTTACCTCAATAGTGAAAAACGCGCCTTCTGGTGCTTGCTGGAACATACCCAGTCCTGTTGCTTCAATCATACGATATCGGTAGTCATTTACTGGTTCCAAAAATATTTGAAAATAATTCTCACTATTAATGAACGCATTCTCGTAAAACGTAGTCCAGTAATGTGAACCTGCATCAAACTCTTGAAACCAGAAAAGATCATAAATATTCTCTTCATCTCCAGTACTATCCCCATACCCAAAAGCAGAAGCATTCGCGGCTGTGCCCATTTGAACGGACTTTATGTTCTTATTTAAATTATATGCTAGCTGGAGTATCCCATCGACTCCTCTGGTTCCATTCGCCTTTAGCAAGCAGAGATCCCAGCGTTGCCCATTGTACTCTTGCCAACTCCAAAAGCGACCGCACACAGGATGGACATACCTCGGGAAGACCGTTACAGACGAAATAGTGTTGTCGGTACCACTATTAAAGGCCGGGTTATCTTCTTTTTGTGTCCAAGCCCAGCCGCCATTACCTCTATTTTCAAAGTGTGTGACGTATACGTTAGCACCTACCTTTACCGATGAAAAACTATCATCGAAAGAAGAATCTATAACTTCATAATTATGTTCAGAGCCATCGTCCTTTAGGCAAAAATCCCTAGATTTGCCATAGTAATTAGCACCTTTAAAGAAACGTACACAGTTGTCATTCAAAGGGCCTGCTTCATCGCCTACTTCTTCGAATATTGGATCCCAATCGCGAAATTTTGACACTTCGGCATACCCACTATGGAGCCATCTACAGGAATAATTATTTTTTGGGTCAATTCCTAACGAAGCTACCCCGATTTGAACCCATTCATCATTATCGTTTTTTACAACAAGGGGCCCACCGCTGTCACCATAACAGGCAATCCCATTATCACTATTATGTTGGCTATGTTGGCGAGATACACACAAGAGATTGTCATCTATTTTATAATTGGCTGGCGCAATACTTTGACACTCTGTATCAGCTAAAAAAGATAAATCTTCTTGTTTCAATATGTTAGGTGCAGAAAAACCGGTTTCTTCTCGATTCCAGCCCCAGCCTATCGCTTTCAAATTCTCGTACCAAAGTTCTGAATTAGAAAATTCGTAGCGGGAAGCCAGTTTAATTGGTTCAGCGGTATCAATGTCACGGTCGGTCTCTAACACAGCCATATCATTGCTAGGGTAAGTGAATTGATCGATTCCCTCCGAATAGTCGGGATGCATGATAATCCTGCGAACTTGGTATTGATATTTATCTGTTATTTCACTTCTATTATTGGTGCCGAAAACCACCATTATTTCACTGGCAATTTCATCCTCTACGCAATGAGCGGCTGTCAGCACCTTGTTTCCCCCTATGAAAGTGCCAGTGCAGAAAAATTCGGTTGGAGAATGACTCTTGATGAGGCCGCCCACAAACGGATATTCACCTGGTTCTGTATCTGTACCGCCATCGATACGTGGTGTTGGAGTAGGCTCACTGCTTGCCTGGCTCATAAGCGGGCTGGCGATTGCTGTCAGCAAGCCTAGTTTTAGTAATATATGTTTCATAGACTCACCCTTGAATAAATAATTGAAACAATGGAGTTCATAATTTAGTATAATAAATACACTATTGATCAAATTGTCACCAGCCATTTCGAGAGTCAAGGAAGATTTACCAGGTAAGACCAGCTTTAGTGTGCCGTGGGCATTGAACCCTGTTTACTAAGTAAGGCAAACAGAAGGATGAGCATAAGCTCATGCATAGACAGAACTTTGAGCATTAAGCTCAGCGTAAATTCCGTCTAACGTAATGTTTTCTTTAGACTTCCTCTGCGCGGACTTTTGAGCGTTCTTTGATATATAACTGGTAGCCCATTCGATTTTATTGCTGATTTCTGACCAGGCGCCGTGACTGATACATTCAAATATTGGTAACAGCCAGACATATATGGACGTTCTCACAGATGCAAGCCGTTTTTAGTCTTCAGACACATTTTTTCAAAATGTTCCGATTAGGCTTGTAACTTTTATCCTGTTTGTTCGTTATTTGATGGCTGACTTGAAAGTGTCGCTCTGACATATATTCGGGCTTAACCATGCTGATTATGCTCAGTTGGCGCCTCTGATGTGTTCCGAACCTGCACACCTTAAATTGATAACACCCAATCGACCTTAAAGGTCGTGCCCTTGCCGGGTTTTATGCAGGTAGGTAAAGCCATTTTGTCATCATTCATTAAGCAAACAATGGAAGGGGATTATCAGGGGCTCATATCACCCACTCGGGCTATAAGCCCTTGCCTCGTTCGAGCTGCCCTGACAATCCATAACTTAGTATTCATTGGTGCCAGTTTGGGAAAATTGAGGCACATAAAGGGTATTCTTTTGCAGCAAAATCCACATCAGCCTCGCTAGCTTTCTGGCGGTAGCAACCACGGCCTTATTTCGCCCTCTTCTGTCCTTAAGGGCGGTGAGCCAACGGTTTAAGTCATCGTCCTTTTTATGAGCGTGATTCACCACTGTTCGCGCGCCGTGGATGAGTTGTTTACGCAAATAGCAATCACCCCGCTTAGTAATACTGCCAAGCCGATTAACATTGCCAGATGCTGTTTGTTTTGGTGTTAACCCGAGCCATACAGCAAAAATAAGAGCTTCAAAATTTTAGAATGGCGATTGAACCTACGAATCACGGGCTGTGTGTTTGAGAATAAATGTAAGGGTTGGCAAT
The DNA here is from genome assembly GCF_900089835.1 of Vibrio thalassae. Taxonomy (GTDB): domain Bacteria; phylum Pseudomonadota; class Gammaproteobacteria; order Enterobacterales; family Vibrionaceae; genus Vibrio; species Vibrio thalassae. Next base: position 16,225 of record NZ_OANU01000146.1, read on the forward strand.
TTTTCTTCGCTTAGATCAATGATGAAAAGCTACTACACAGATTAGATCATTATGTCCTGCGCCTATGTAAGCGTTTTGGGGTAGAAATCAAACCTAAAAAGTTTGTTCGCACTTTCAAAGAAATTAGCCACAACAAATATAACACCAGTTATGTACCAAACTTCGACCAGTATGACATACCTGAGATGAAAGAGGCTTTAGTTCAATATTTTAGTTTTGATTTGACCAATATGGCTGATGAAGAAATTCGTTACCACTTCCATAAAAAAATAGGTTCTCAAGTCAGAGAGCTAGAAGTTGATGTGAAAGACTTTGGTTACTAGGTTGAGTGTTCGTTAAACAAGGGGGATGTTCCCTCGATCCTATAGACGCTAGACAGGCATTAGGAAAAATAGGCCATATGATGATTCAGAGACGAGAGGCTTAAACGGTAGCTAACTTACTTTGGGGCGTGCGACGTGAAGTCGTATGAAGCGCTGTTCACCGCTCAACGAGTGAACCATCTGTATCACCAGATGAACCTAGGACTCTGAATAAAGTAGCGAGTCTGACAATGTAACGAAGGTTGGTATTTTCCAATCGGGATCTAAATCGTGAGATGTATGGACTCCCTACCCCGAAAGGGATACGGTCTTAATTACCACATTAGCCCGAGGAGTCCACACATGAACAAGGTTACTATTATTGCAATTGACTTGGCAAAGAACTCATTTCAGGTCTGCAAATTTAATAAAGGTAATAGCGTCGCATACAACAAGGCTATCAATCGTAAAGCATTAATCGAGCTTTTGGGAAAGCATGAGCCTGTAGTTGTAGCAATGGAAGCCTGCGGCGGAGCTCATTATTGGGCTCGCTTAGCGCAACGCCACGGTCATCAGGAAAAGATACTTCAGGCTCGAGCTGTAAAAGGGCTTCAGTTAAAGCAAAAAACTGACAAAAACGATGCCTATGCAATTGGTATTGCAGCTCAATTACCTCATATTCGGCCTTGTTGTGTTATGTCAGAAGAAGAGCAAGGACTGCAATCGCTGGAACGAGTACTAACACTTCAAATCAAGCAGAGAACAGCACTAATAAATCAAATCAGAGGGCTATTGTCAGAATTTGGCATTGTTATATCAAAAGGCATTCGTAATCTGGTGAAATCATTACCTGACGTTTTAGAAGACGGTGAAAATGGGTTGCCTATGAACTATCGTCAAGCACTATATGCTCAATCTGAGTGGCTAAAACAATATACGGAACAGATCGATGGTTATGACAAACTTATAGCGGAACATACACGTCACCATTCTACTTGTCAGAAACTGAGCAAATTGGAGGGAGTTGGACCTCAGGTTGCATTAGGGTTAACTGTTCGACTAGGTAATGCACAGGAATTTAAAACAGGGCGAGATGCTTCCTCTTGTATAGGTCTAACGCCAAAACAACATTCAACAGGAGGGAAAGAGCACATCGGGCATATATCAAAATTCAGTGCCGACAAACGATTGAGAAGCTTGTTATTCCAAGGAGCAATGTCTGTGGTGCACAAAGTTGTGCTAAGGGAACCTAGAACGGTGAAAGAACAGTGGTTAAAAAAACTGATTGAAAGAAGAGGGAAAAAAATAGCAGCGATAGCATTGGCGAACAAAACAGTCAGAACGGCGGTAGCACTAATAAAAAATAACGATGATTATCAACCAGCCCTACTAGCGGTTTAAAGAGATAAGTAAATCAACGAATTGCGAAAAAAACGGTAAGACCAACCAGTAGAATTCAGTCGTCCTCTCTAGTACCTGGATACTGTTCGTGAGACATGAACTATTGGTGCGAATACATCAAAGGGCAGGAGTAGCTCTCCAGTTAAAGCCCGTATATAAGAGCGCATCTACCACGATATTTTCAAAATAAGTTGATTACTTTAGGGAGTCCATATAAGAGGACGGTCCTCCTGATAACCACATAAATCGGGTGAGTGCTAGGTAGTCAGTATGATGAACATAAGTGAATCCGTTCAAGGTGCGTCATGTGATGAAGCAGCGGAAGTGGTTTATACGCTGTTGCCAAAAGGCATGAGAGTCGGAAAGAGATTGCCCCATGCTCTTTCGTGATCGTTGAACTCTCCGCACCATAGCGGGCATCTACCCTGACATTGCGCGACATACGGAACACGGTAAGCCTGTATCACTCCCTCTGGGAAAGTCTCTGCGACCGATAGTGATGCAGGTAGAGGATGTTGGAAAAAGCGAAGGCTGCATTGTAACGATGCAGATACAGATTTCTATCTGGCACGAAAGTGAGCTGACTTCCGACTGGTCTTCCGTTGCAAGAGAATTTGAAGAACTTTATTCAAGGAGAAACGCAAATGATGATTTCAAAAGAGATTAGTGCCTCTCCTAACAGTGCTCAATGGCAATCCACCAATTGGAAAGACGTTGAATCCCATGTTTTAAAGCTTCAGATGCGTATTGCAAAGGCAACACGAGAAGGTAAACACAGCAAAGCGAAAGCGTTGCAGTGGATACTGACTCACTCGCGTTCAGCAAAACTTCTTGCTGTTAAGCGGGTATCTCAAAATAAAGGCAGTAAAACGCCTGGAATTGATGGCGTTATCTGGAATACAGATACGCGCCGCATGAAAGCAGTCAATCAATTGAGCAGAAAAGCTTATCAAGCCAAACCGCTCAAGCGTATCTACATCCCCAAGAAAAACGGCAAGCTCAGACCTCTTGGTATCCCCTGCATGGTCGATAGAGCGCAGCAAGCGCTTCATCTTCTTGCTCTGGAGCCTGTATCAGAAACTCTTGCCGACCCTAACAGCTATGGATTCAGACCAAACCGCAGCACTGCCGATGCAGTCGCACAGTGCTTCAAGTGTCTGGCATTAAAGAAATCAGCTCAATGGGTTCTTGAGGGAGACATCAAAGCCTGTTTCGACAAGATCGGCCATCAATGGCTTATGAATAACATTGCCGTAGATAAACGCATGTTGGAACAATGGTTAAAGTCTGGTTTTATGGATAAAGGGCTGTTCTACCGTACTGACGAGGGAACACCACAAGGCGGGGTCATATCCCCGACCTTGATGCTAATGACTCTTGCAGGACTTGAGCAACGCATAAAGTCTACTGCACTCAAAAAGGGTGCTAGAGCCAACTTTATCGGATACGCCGACGATTTCGTCGTCACCTGTGCTTCAAAGGAAGTGCTGGAGAACGATATCAAACCGTTGATTGCTGATTTCTTAGCAGAAAGAGGCTTAACACTCTCCGAAGAGAAAACGCACATTACCCATGTCAGCCGTGGTTTTGATTTCCTAGGTTTTAATCATAGGAACTACAAAGGGAAGTTACTCATTAAGCCGAGTAAATCCAACACGCTACTGTTCCTAAGTAATTTGCGCGAACTCATCAAAAAGCACGCAACCATCCCCGTCAACGATTTAATCAAGTTGATAAATCCGAAACTCAGGGGCTGGTCGAATTACTATCGACACTGCGTTGCGAAACAGGTATTCGGATATGTAGGTCACAAGCTATTCAATACGTTATGGCACTGGGCTAAAAGGCGTCATCCAACCAAATCCAAAACTTGGATCGCTCTTAAATACTTCATCAACCGTCAAGGTCAATGGCAATTTCACGGTTGGCAGAAGATCATGGATATGGATTGTCAGTTCAATCTGTTTCAAATAGCTAAGGTGCCAATAGAGAGACATGTAAAAATCAGGAGTGCCGCTACGCCTTTTGATCCTCAATACCAAGAATACTTGGCTAAGAGAAAATCAAAGAAGCAATGCCGTAACTCTTGGCATGAGCCTGCTCTCGCTGCTTTATAAGTTGCTGGGTGCCAATCGGTGCCTTCGTGAAGGCTTGAGCCTAGTGCGGTGAAAGTTGCACGCTGGGTTCTTAGAGGGGCGACACTTGGTAACAGGTGTCGTCTACTCGACAGAAATAAGCGCAGCGACATCGTCCTTATTAGTTTCAATCAACACACAAAGCACTATCGCCATAAAAACTATGCTTTTGTTCAACTCAGCCTTGCAAACTTAGATACTGACTCTTCAAATCAGTGTCATATTTTCAAGGGCTTATAGCATATTTCCCGACGTTCAAAACCTTAATCGAAAGATAAAAAAAACCGCGCTATAAAGCGCGGCACCTTGGGCTCGGTTTAATTGGGGTGTTTCTTTTGTAGTTGATTGTTTAGTGTTGGGTTGCTTTTAGCTTCAAGCGCATCGCATGAAGAACAGGCTCCGTGTAACCATTAGGTTGTGCACAGCCTTCAAATACAAGCTGGCATGCTGCGGAAAACGCAATGCTCGTTTCAAAATCAGGCGCCATATTTTTGTAGTTAGGGTCACCTGCATTTTGCTCATCAACAACTGCAGCCATACGCTTCATGGTTTCCATAACTTGCGACTCATCACAGATGCCGTGACGTAGCCAGTTGGCGATATGCTGACTAGAGATACGTAGTGTCGCTCTGTCTTCCATCAGGCCAACATTATTGATATCTGGAACTTTGGAGCAGCCAACGCCTTGGTCAATCCAGCGTACAACATAACCTAAGATACCTTGCGTATTGTTATCTAGCTCGCTTTGGATATCTTTCGCCGTCAACTTTTGATTGCCTAGCAACGGAATCGTCAAGATGTCGTCCACATTCGCTCGAACTCGCTCGCGTAATTCTTTTTGGCGGCTAGGCACACTCACTTTATGGTAGTGCAGCGCATGGAGTGTTGCCGCTGTTGGTGATGGAACCCAAGCGGTATTAGCACCAGCTTGAGGGTGACTAATTTTAGCTTCCATCATCTTGGCCATATTATCGGGCTCAGGCCACATCCCTTTACCGATCTGTGCTTTACCTTGCAGTCCACAGGCAAGACCAAGGTCAACGTTTTGATCTTCGTATGCACCAATCCAAGTCATACTCTTCAGCTGTGCTTTAGGAGCGAAGGGGCCAGCTTCCATACTGGTATGAATCTCATCACCAGTTCGGTCTAAAAAGCCAGTGTTAATAAAAACCACACGATCTTTCGCAGCGCGGATACACTCTTTCAAGTTGACCGACGTACGGCGCTCTTCATCCATAATGCCAACTTTGATGGTGTATCTCTCTAAACCTAGGGCATCTTCAATACGACCAAACAGCTCATTAGTAAATGCTACTTCTTCAGGGCCGTGCATCTTAGGCTTAACGATATTAATGCTGTTAGCGGTTGAGTTTTGATACTGGCTGTTGCCTTTCAAGTCATGCATCGCAATTAACGATGTAATCATGCCATCCATGATACCTTCAGGTACTTCATTACCTTGTGCATCAATAATGGCTGGGTTCGTCATTAAATGGCCCACATTTCGTATAAACAACATACTGCGGCCTTTAAGCGAAATTTCTCCGCCAGACACGCTAGTATAATGGCGGTCAGGATTAAGACTACGAACAATGGTTTTACCATTTTTCTCAAGCGACTCTTGTAAATCGCCTTTCATCAGCCCTAACCAGTTTCGATAGGCAAGCGCTTTGTCTTCACCATCCACTGCAGCTACTGAATCTTCGCAATCCATAATCGTAGTCAGTGCCGCTTCCACCAGCACGTCCTTGATACCCGCTGCATCAACACTTCCAATAGGAGCTGTCGGATCGATTTGAATCTCAATATGCAGATTATTATGCTTCAACAGGATGCAAGATGGAGCGCTTGCGTCCCCTTGGTATCCGATGAATTGAGAACTGTCGATTAACGTTACTTCCTCACCGTTTTCCAGCGTTGCGGTTAACGTATTACCGATGCTGACGTTACTGATACTGTATTTAGTCACGTCTTTATGAGAGACACCATTTAGCGGTGCTGCTTCATCAAGAAACTCTCGAGCATAAGCCACCACTTTTGCTCCACGCACTGGATTAAAGCTTCCCCCTTTCTCTGCACCATCACTCTCACTAATGACGTCTGTTCCGTACAGGGCGTCGTAAAGACTTCCCCAACGAGCATTAGCAGCATTCAACGCAAAGCGAGCGTTCATAATAGGCACGACCAACTGAGGACCGGCTTGCGTTGCAATCTCAGGTTCAACGCTGGCAGTGGTGACGTGAAAGTCATCGCCTTCTGGAACTAGGTAGCCAATCTCTTGTAGGAACTGTTTGTATTCTGCTGCATCTATTGCATGCCCTGCTCGCTCTTGATGCCAAGCGTCAATCTGATGCTGTAGATCATCACGCTTTATCAGCAACGCACGGTTTTTCGGCGCTAAATCTTTAAGAATGGATGCAAAGGATTGCCAAAAGTCATCGGCATTAATGCCAGTACCAGGAATGACCTGTTCATTAACTAATTGGTAGAGGGTGCTATCAATGTTCAAGCTTCCCTGTTGAATACGATTGCTCATAAAATCTCTCTCGAATTAATCGATAACTATTGAATAAATCTACGTAACGGATAAAAATTTAGCTAATTTATGCCATTTATAGTGAACATTCACACAATAAATACCCAGTATCGCTATTCCGTTACACCACTTTCTAACTCATTTGCCACACTTTTAATCAAACGCCTCATCCATTGATGATCTGGATTACTTTGTAAAAGTGGGCTCCATGCCATCTTCACTTCAAAAGGCTCAATCGCAAATGGTGCTGGCTTTATCAGAAGCTTAGGATTATGACGCTGAAGCTGCGCCGCTTTGGTTGGAATGGTAAGGATCAAGTTCTTCTGCTGAGCAAATAGGATGGCCGACAAATAGTGTCGAGTGAACACCGTAATGTTGCGGGTCTTACCAATACGCATCAGCGCTTCATCAATCCAACCGAGCTTTTGTGCCTCACTGGGATTAATCCCAACCCCAGTCCCCATCCCGGTTTTACTTACCCAAATATGCTGTGCTTTCAAATACGACAACAAATCAAAATTATCTGCAATCGGGTTATCGCAACTGAATAAGCATGAGAACCCGTCATGCCATAAGCTCATTTGGTGGAAAGACTGAGGAATATCATCAAAGCGGTTGATGATGATATCCACCGTTCCTTGCTCTACATCTTGGTAGCTAACATCACTAGGCGTCATGATATCTAGACGGATTTTCGGCGCTATTTCACTTAGCCGTTTAAGCAAAGGTTGGATGATGGTGGATTCCGCATAGTCACTTGCCATGATGCGGAACACGCGTTCACTGTCATCAGCATGGAATTCAGTGGTCGGCTGTAGCGTCTTTTCAACGTTTGCCAAGATATTGCGAATCACTGGTTGCAGTTTTTGCGCACGCTCTGTCGGTATCATTCCCTCGCTCGTTCTAACCAACAACGGATCTTCAAACAGATCACGTAATCGGCGCAAACCATTACTCATGGCGGGTTGGGTAATGCCCAACTGATTTGCTGCTCTGGTGACATTTCTTTCCCGTAGCAACATGTCTAAATACACAAGCAAATTAAGGTCTATACGAGCAATATTCATATAAAAAATACCGAATATAATAACTATAAATTAACAAAATTATCACACATGCAGCTACGATTTGTCCATAACAACAAATTAAACGGGTCGTCCCATCTGAAACATGAAGCCCTCGGAGAAAGATGACTAAGCCATTTGGCCAATAATATCCAACGTGAAACTAAGGAATAGTTATGTCGCAAATCACTCAAGATATCGAAATGATAGAAGTTGCAAAACGCGCTGCTGGTGCTCCATGGGATGCTATTAATCCAGAATCTGCTGCTCGCATGCGTGCTCAAAACAAATTCAAAACGGGTCTAGACATCGCGCAATACACAGCAGATATTATGCGTGCTGATATGGCGGCCTACGATGAAGACAGCTCTAAGTACACTCAATCATTGGGTTGCTGGCATGGTTTCATCGGTCAACAAAAACTGATTTCTATTAAAAAGCACTTTGGTGGTAAAACCGACCGTCGCTACCTGTACTTATCAGGTTGGATGGTTGCCGCACTTCGTTCAGAATTTGGTCCGCTACCTGACCAATCCATGCACGAGAAAACGTCGGTTGCTGGTTTAGTCGAAGAGCTATACACCTTCCTACGTCAAGCCGATGCTCGTGAGCTAGGCGGTTTGTTCCGTGCTCTCGATGCTGCTCGTGAAGCGGGTGATGTGGATCTACAAGATTCTATTCAAGACCAAATCGATAATCACGTAACGCACGTTGTGCCTATCATCGCGGACATCGATGCTGGCTTTGGTAACGCAGAAGCGACTTACCTAATGGCGAAACAAATGATCGAAGCTGGTGCTTGTTGTCTTCAAATCGAAAACCAAGTAGCGGATGAGAAACAATGTGGTCACCAAGACGGTAAAGTAACGGTACCTCACGCTGATTTCCATGCTAAACTTCGTGCGCTACGTTACGCCTTCCTTGAGCTAGGTATCGATAACGGTGTTATCGTTGCACGTACTGATTCACAAGGTGCTGGCCTAACAAAAGAAATCGCAGTAGTTAAAGAGCCAGGCGACCAAGGAGACATCTACAACTCTTACCTAGACGTGGAAGAGATCGATGTAGCAGATATGAAGCAAGGCGACGTTTGTTTCAACCGCGATGGTAAGCTGGTACGTCCTAAGCGTCTACCTTCAGGTCTATATCAATTCCGTCAAGGCACTGGTGAAGACCGCTGCGTATTTGACTGTATCGAAGCGATTAATGCGGGCGCGGACCTACTTTGGATTGAAACTGAGAAACCACATATTGGTCAAATCAAAGAGATGATGGACGGCGTACGTGAAGTTCACCCGAACGCTAAGCTAGTTTATAACAACTCACCATCATTCAACTGGACGCTTAACTTCCGTCAGCAAGCGTATGACGCAATGGTTGAAGCAGGTGAAGATGTATCAGCATACGAGCGTGCAAACCTAATGAGCGCTGAGTACGACGAAACGGAACTGTCTAAGCGCGCTGACGAAAAGATTCGCACATTCCAAGCGGATGCTTCTCGTGAAGCAGGGATCTTCCACCATCTAATCACGCTACCAACATACCACACTGCTGCACTGTCAACTGACAACCTAGCGAAAGAGTACTTCGGTGAGCAAGGCATGTTGGGCTACGTAGCCAATGTTCAACGTAAAGAAATCCGTCAAGGTATTGCCTGTGTGAAACACCAAAACATGTCTGGCTCAGACATCGGTGATGACCACAAAGAATACTTTGCAGGTGAAAATGCGTTGAAAGCAGCCGGTGAACTGAATACTTCTCACCAGTTCGACTAATTAAGGTGGCGATTTACTCTCTACACACTTATGAGAGTAAATAGATAACACACCTAGAGAGTGAGAATTACGCCCCAAGACGCAATCTCACTCTCCACTTCTGTTAGACTAACCCCATTCATGTTTGTTGAGAATGCCTATGACTACAGTTCCTTCCTATCTCCAAGATGCTAAAGAGTTACTATCACAAGATGGCTTTGCAACCAGTGATGTTTGGTACCACGGCACCTCATCGGCGCTACTGAGCTCAATCCAAGGACAAGGGCTTAAACGCTCCGGCGACAAAGCTCTTAACCAAGCCGCGAAAAAGACCATGGCAACGATAGGAAACCATTACACCGAATCTGTCGAGCCTGTTTTTCTGACTCAAAGCAAAGAATTGGCTTATTATTGGGCCCAGCAAACCGTTCGAGACCGCAGCGTTCGGTTTGAAGGTGAAGAAAAACCTATCGTCCTTGCGGTCAATTTATCAGAAAAACAACGCGAAAAAGTAAAACCCGATGTGGGGGCGATGAGCCTGCTAATGATGAGCGTAGGTGAGCAGTTTATGGCGCACTTAGCGCAGATTTATCAAAGCAACAATATTGAAGGTCCCGATATTGACCTGCGAACCGCGGATAGAATGGATTACTTAAATAAGCTCGGCATGGCCTATATCGATCAAGACGTCAGCCTTGCTTGTGTTAACGTTGTTTCTGAAGCATAACGCCTGCTAGTTTTCCCCCAAGATTTCGAAACCGAGATATCAAATCTCGGTTTCTTTCATTTAACGAACATAGATTTCGCCTTACATTCGCTTGTGGCCTGATGTATTAAGCCCATCACCTTCATGAATCACATTGCCATTGATGGTTATCGAGTCTGGAGAGGTCAACGTTTTGCCCCATTTAAGCCTACGGGTTCCTCAGTACTGCCTTTATTAAGACAGTTTTTGACTTATGTGCTAACCACATTTCTAACCAACACTTCTACTTCACCAACAAATTCACCATGTTGCGGCGTTTGCCCAGTGAGCGAATGAGAATGATGTGAGACATGCATAAAGAGGGGCGTGTCGCTAATTTCAATCGCCGCTTTGGGCTAGTGGTTAGCAACAAGTAGGAAGAGAAATGAAAGTCTTAAGCTCATTAAAAAGTGCGAAAAACGTCACCAAGATTGCGAGACAGTGAAGCGACGTGGTCGTATTTACTTGATCTGTAAATCCAACCCAAGATTTAAGGTCATGACTCAAATGGATTGAAGTGTGTTAATGTAGCCTCCTGATTTCTCATGTTTTTCACTCATGGCTACTATCCAAGTTCAATGTCGTTTCTGTGGTAAAACTGAGCCCATTTGTAAACACGGAAAGGGGCATTCTGGCTTTCCTCGTTTTAGATGTATCGAGTGTCGAAAAAGAGTTACCAAGGGAAAAGCATATTGTGGGAAAAAGATTCACTCAACGGATTGAGCGAACCAATCTTACCTTGCGTTCCAGATTAAAACGTTTAGTGCATGGAACTATCGGTTTTTCAAAATCTGAACAAATGCACGATAAGGTGAGCGGAACATTCATTGAACGAGAATTCTACCTTTTAATCAACCGATTTGAGTCACGACCGCAAAAAAAGAGCAAGCGGTTCAACTAGCCACTAACTAGTTCCAAATCGCTAAGCTCAACGTAGAATCTGCGAATGAAAGATCAAAGTCAGCTCCCCCCGCTGGCTTTTTTTATCGCTTAAATTTATCTCTGATTCTTCTAGCGTCTATAGTTGAAAAACGGTTAATTACATTTTATCCCTGTAGATAAAACAAGACAGGCGTAGACTCAGCTAAAGGAGACTCGAACTCCTACTATGCTTTGTTGGGGATACGACATTGGTTAATACATACATGGATACCTATTAAAGAACAGAAGGGCAATTGATGATGCTGTCTCGCATAAAAGAAGGGGTTGATACGCTATTTACTAACCTGCCAGAATCAGAAAAAGTACTACACGCTCTAACCTTGTTTTGGGTTCTCGTGCAAATCATATCCTCCAACTTCATACATGTTCATGCTGACACTCTGTGGAGCAGTATTAATTCAATCGCCAAAATCCATATCTATAGTGGATTGCTGCTGATCCCTCTTACCCTCGTTTTTGTCTACAAAGTTATCAAACGTAGAACGATAGGTGATATGTACCCATGGCTATCGGGTAACTTCACCCAAATCAAACAAGATCTGCAATGTCTAAGCCGGGTTGAATTACCAGAATCTCACCCCGCTGGTATCGCCGCTACAGTTGAAGGTTTAGGCTTATTAGCCTTATTGCTCGCTCTTGTAACAGGGACAGCGTGGTACTTAAGTGCAAGTTCGACAGGGATCAGCCCAGAATTGCTTAAAATTCACAAAACCAGCGTTGGCTTGATTGAAACCTACTTCTATGGTCATGGCGCAATGGCACTACTGCACTTTATCCATTGGTGGCGTGAGGGGTGACTCCATTCATCCAGCGATTGGTACCACTTCTATTCGCTGGATTGCCACCTACTTTCTAAGAATTTCGTCATCAGTGCTGTGGCAAGTTTCTCTTGCCACTACCCTTATTGATATAGGTTTAAATAGCGATCATGACTCAAATGGGTTGAAGTGTGTTAATGTATCCTCCTGATTTCTGATGTTTTTCACTCATGGCTACTATCCAAGCTTAATGTCGTTTCTGTAATAAAACTGAGCCCGTCCGTAAACACGGAAAGGGGCAATAAAACAACGTAACCAGTATCGACCTCATCAATCCAACCGCCATTTTTTAGTCGCCTCTAATTTTGCTAACATTGCCCTCTGTTTTTGTAATGAATGGAACCATCATGTCTATTAGCTGGATCGCTTTCACCCTACTTGCCGCGTTTAGTCAGTCTTGGCGAAATGCATTCCAAAGCAAACTTAGCGTGAATATGAGTGTGGCAGGCGTTACATTGGCTCGTTTTCTTTGGGCTGGCCCAATCGCTTTACTTTATCTTTATGCTCTGTATCAATGGCAACCCGCCTCAATACCAAGGTTCTCTGGCGAGTTTTCGTTTTATATTATCGCAGCAGCGGTCATGCAGATCCTCGCAACGGGTCTAATGGTGGTGCTATTTAAACTAGAAAACTACGCCATTGGCGCAGGACTCGCAAAATGTGAAGCACCAGTTTCAGCAGTGCTCGGGGTTCTGTTTTTTGGAACGGTATTATCTGTTGTCGGTTGGATAGGCGTCCTAGTAGGCACTCTAGGCGTACTTCTTATGAGCAGTTCATCGGGCTGGCGCAGCGTCTCTCCCAAAATCTTCTTTCTTGGCCTATCCTGCAGTACTGCCTTTGCGTTAACTTCGCTTTGGATTCGTGAAGCCAGTTTAAGTCTTGCTCTTCCATTTCCACACAGCGCTGCTTGGGTGCTATTTCTCGTCATCACTCTGCAAACGTGCATCATCACGCTATTCCTATTATTCAAGGAACCACAAACGTTAAAGCAGATGTTCAAACAACCTAAGTTGGTCATCATGACCAGCTTAACCAGCGTTATCGGCTCCCTCGGTTGGTTCAGCGCAATGTCGTTGCAAGCCGTTCCCTATGTTAAGACCCTCGGACAGGTTGAAATCGTATTCATGATACTGATTTCGTATTTTTGGCTAGGACAACGCATCGCGCGTAAAGACGTTACCGCGCTTATTCTAATTTCCATCGCTGCCATCTTAGTGATGTGGCAATAAGCAACGAACAGCCATCATTGCATTAGCCATGCTGATGGTTCCTGTTTCCATCATTCCCACGATAGTCACTATTCGTATAACGTAATAAAAATATTCGTTATTTTTGTGTTTTCTTTTGCAGAGTCTTTCCTCGTTATGACTGAGCGATGCCGCACTTATGAGAAAATAAATCCCTGATATCGAATGTCTATTTTTTCTCCATTCGCTATTTTTAATCTTATATTGTTAGAGTAATACCCAATCGCAGGAAAGGGGTTCCGTGCCCGTGTTGTTGTTCTCCTAATAAGAGGATAAAACCAATACGGATGTGTTTAACAATATCGTTTAACCCAAACCAGTCACGCAATATGACAGGAAGTAATAGAGTATCCCGTTCACATGAAGACCTTAAGCCTTGTACTTACCACTCTCCTCATTACTTTGCTCGGAGGGTGCGCCTCAACCGCAGCAATTGACAGTCAAAAGACCCAGAACTACTCCAAAGCACATCAACTGGTCGGCCAAGCTTCATGGTACGGCAATCAATACCATGGGAAACGAACCGCCAGTGGCGAACGTTATAATATGAGAGCGTATACTGCCGCTCATAAAACCCTGCCCTTTGGGACGATAGTAAGAGTGACCAATACCGCGAATGGCAAAACTGTTGACGTGAAAATCAACGATCGAGGTCCTTTTGTAAAGGGCAGGGTCATCGACCTTTCTCGCCAGTCCTTTGAACAGATAGCAAGCATTAGCAAGGGAATCGCGCCTGTTAAAATCGACATCATCGATGATAGTAACACCTTTAGATACAAGCACTAATCAACCATTTACACAAAACCGGAGCGCCATCCGACACACGATGTGACTCCGGTTCTCTCCCCTGACAGCACCACTTTCATGTTGCGCGCCTTTAAGTTTGAACCGTTATAGCTTGTGGATCTTTGAGCAGCGTTCGACCATTAACTCCCTTAACCAAACATGACTAGGATCGGTATTCAGATGCTTGTGCCAAAACAGAAACAGAGCGCCTGGCTCTAACTCTAACCCCCTGTGTCAGGATAGTTGTCGCCCTTAATCCTCAATAAAAGTAAAACAGGGAGCGGTAAGTTTAATTAAGTGAAGCGTTATTCAGAAGAGCATAAGAAGGCAACTATTCGCAGGTTTGTTGAAAGTGGTTTATCCTTGCGGGAGTTTGCAGATAATGAAGGTATGCATATCTCTACTCTGCACGATTGGAAGAATAAGTATTTAGAA
>NZ_OANU01000033.1 GCF_900089835.1 Vibrio thalassae
ACCCACTTATCCATTGTCGATTTACCCACACCCATGGCTTTTGCGGCTTCAACAACGGTGTAGTTTTGGTCGAGAACAAGTTGCGCTGCTTCGAGTTTAAATTCCGCACTGAAAGTACGTCGGGTTCGCTTGGTCATAGTTTCACCTGTCATGCTATGAGGTGTATATTAACACCTCTAATCAGGTGGCCAAATTCACTATGCCACTACACTTACTAACTTTCCCATTCGGGAGCGTGGGTAAGCTATCAGCAGAGTAATATCGGAGGGTTGCATGTAAATTGCAGCTTTACTTTTGTCATCAAAAGAATATTAGCCAATTAAATAATGTGCTAGTTGGCTTGATTGCAGATCAAGTTCAGAATAAGTCAGCGACTTGTCTTTGTAGATAACCGCGATTGCCTCGGGGGACATCAATGTTTGCATGGAGATAGTTTCAAATACAGGATTATTATCTTTCACAATATTTAACTCGCAGGTTAAGGCATTCCTGAGTCGAGCGAGAATCATTTCTTGCTGACTGGCTCATACAAATTACAGTTAGACATCAAAACTTAGGATTTAATTAAGGACGTACATTAACTAAAAGCACAATGATTCCGAAGCGAGAGAACCATCAGAATAAATCAAAAATAACAGAAACTCATGCAGCACAAAAATTATCAAAATAATAACATTTACTTTAATCAGCTACAGATAAGAATCATAAAACTTAAGAAAACCTTAACAACCTGTTATAAAGAAAAATAATCCACATATGGCCACAGCTAAATTAGCAATACCTTTGAAAAAGTTGCCAGTGACAATAATAATTCATACTCGTTCCCTATTAATTGAATATTTTATTTTCAAAGCATCACTACGCTGTGAGTTGGTTGCGTAATTTGAATGAACGCTCTATTCTTTACTATGCTCCGTCAATTTGCGCAAGTGTGATTTATGAGTCGCTGTAAGTGTGTACAATCGTTAACGGACTCTCGCAGTCAGTAATAAATAAACCGTAAACTAAAGTGAGTTGAAGATGAAATTGCAAGCTATCGACAAGCAGTTATACCGTTCTCGTTTAAACATCGTCATGGTGGCCTGCATCGCGACCCTGGCGATTTCAAGCCTCGCTATCTCACAAGCCCTAATTTACCTGTTTCCCTCACCTTCTGGCTCTAACTTCCACTGGAACCTGCTAGGCGTCATAGTGGGTGCCATTGGGCTTGTTCTCGTTCTTCTAAAACTCAAAACTCACCCCAAGATGAGAGAAGTCGTTTATGTATGGGAACTGAAACAAACGCTCAATCTCATTTATCGAAAAAATCGAAAGCTGCTAGCAGCCGCCGAAAAAGGTAACGCCGACGCTATGTTGGCCCTGCAATTTAGCTATGAAGGTTCACGCCAACTTTGGCAGCTCGATGACAACACCATTACCATGAGTAGCTTAAATACCGCACAAGCCAACCTTAACCAATGGGCTCAAAAATACGGTGTAACTATCGATATTAACGACTATGACTCTGCAATATTAAAACAGTTCTAATATCGATTTGGTGTCATATAAAATTCATCCTTAGCGAACATATTGAACGATAAAGTGGGTTAGGTTGCTTTGAAATATAATCTAACCAACTAACACACAATGACAAATATATTATGTAATGCACCGACTGATAAACAATATAGTCAACTTTACTTTGAATTAACCTTACGATAACATTTATCTTTCTTAATCTCACCTACTAGCCTCTCTCACAGTGAGCTCAAGCAAATACCCACAAAGATAATATGGGATATATTCATGTCAATATTAAAAGTTCCGTTAATTAGTTTCCAGCTGTGTGACTGTTTGTATCAATAGATTTCTGCCACATTGATATAACGAACTGATATAACTATATTCACAATCAATAATAACTATATAAATATTTGTGCACTGGTTAATAACCTTTGTTGTAGTCAAAGTCGTTATAATACTCAAGGAAATCTCATGATTGAAATCCATTGGTCGGTCGCGCTCGCAATGAGCTTTTGCAGCTTTCTAGGCATACTAAGGGTGTATGGAAGGCGTGTTGATCGATTTATGAAGCATGTCTCTGCTCAGATGTTGAGAATTCTCAATGGCTCAATGAAAGCCTCTAACTATGCCCAGCAGCGAACCGAAACAGATTTGTATCAAATTGGTAGTCAGGAACGTAAATACGAATTTGGTGACTATATTCGCCAGCAAACCTCTCGAAATAAAGACCTTTAACGTATCTATCAGACACAGCTGCTTCTATTCCGCTCAACATTGATGGAGCAGCTGTGTGTCACCTCTACCTTGCAAAGGTGGACCTATACCCGACTCTTAACACCACAGCCTTGTATAACTAACTTGGTGAGAAACGTCGCCGCTTGTTCATAATCTGCGTCGTCTAATTCGGGTTTATCCAATACACTGCAAATCTGCCAATTAAAGTCAGCGTAGGTCTGAGTCGCGGACCAAATCGCAAACATAAGATGATGTGGTGGTACTTCATCCATAAAGCCTTGTTTCGACCATGTGGCAAACTTGGAAATGATCATCTGCGACTGTTCAAACAGCTTATCTCGAATGGATTCTGGCAACACCTTTGCCCCAGACATCACTTCGCTGGCGAATACACGAGAAGCATGAGGGTAATGACGGGAAATCGTCAGTTTAGTACGAATGTATTGAGTTAACGCCTCAACAGGGTCGTCTAATTGCTCAATAGGTAATGACGCAGCAAGCAATGGCTGAGTGACGGTTTCGAGCACGGCATAGTAGAGTTTATCTTTGGAGCTAAAGTAGTAAAAGACGTTAGGCTTGGGAATGTCAGCCGCCTTCGCTATATCGGCCATCTTGGTGGCAGCGTAACCATGCATAGCAAACTGTTCACTGGCAACCTCGATAATAAGGTCTTGGTTCTTGCGTCTGATTCGCGACATACTGTTCCATGCTCTCATGTGCTACTTAGTTAATCTTAATGAAAACAAAGAATAAGTCCAAAACTTATGGGGAATACTGAGAGGTAAAAAATCCCAAAACCGATACAAACAGCGCCTGTTAATGTTGAAGTTAGAAGCCCTTTAACTCCAATAACTGCCTGCACGATTTCGGGAACGCGTATAAAAGGAGACAAAACTACGCGATTTATGCGGAAATCATGGCCCTAAGTAATCATTAATCGTTACGGATTGAATGATTAGAGCGAGCCTCTATTGCTTTAATCAGTGCAGAGTGGTCCCAGTTTTCACCACCTAAGTCGGCACACTCACCAAACAGTGCTTGCGCGTTTTCAGTGTTGGGTAACGCGACCTCAAGTTCTTGAGCACCAGTCAGCGCAAGGTTTAGATCTTTTTGGTGAAGTGCAATCTTAAAGCCAGGGTCAAATGTGCCTTCTACCATACGCTCGCCATGCACTTCTAAAATCTTGGAACTCGCAAAGCCTCCCAATAGTGCTTGCCTTACACGCACTGGATCCGCACCGGCTTTCGATGCAAAAACGAGGGCTTCCGACACTGCCTCAATATTAAGCGCAACAATGATTTGGTTAGCGACTTTACATGTTTGGCCTGCGCCACTATCACCAACAAGCGTGATGTTTTTGCCCAGCTTCTCAAACAGTGGGCGAGCTTGATCAAATGCTTCTTGGTCGCCGCCGACCATAATGCTTAGTGTTGCATTAACAGCACCCACTTCACCACCTGATACTGGCGCATCGAGATACTGTGCACCACTTTCTTTGATGCGTTTAGCAAATGACTTCGTCGCAATTGGCGAAATTGAACTCATATCAATCACTAACTTATGAGACGTGCTTGCCGCTAACCCCTCTTCTACACCGCTCGTTCCAAATAATACGTCTTCAACTTGTGGTGTATTTGGCACCATTAGAATGATAACGTCGGCGAGCTCAGTCGCTTCTTTCGGTGAGTGACATACTGTTGCGCCGCGAGTAACCAGCTCAGCCGGTGGAGCATTGAAATGATCCGACAATACCAATTCGTAACCTGCCGCTTGCAGGTTTTTGGCCATTGGCTGACCCATAATTCCGGTACCGATGAATGCAATTTTCATGATGTGTTCTCCTTAACGTATCGAATTATTGAAAAGCGTTTAACCAGGAAAGACCTTCTTCAGTGGTCGTCTTCGGTTTGTATTCACAGCCCACCCAACCTTGGTAGCCCATTGCGTCAAGTTCTCTCAATACAAAGTCATAATTGATTTCACCGGTACCTGGCTCATGACGCCCCGGGTTGTCAGCCAATTGAATGTGAGAAATTTGCGATAAGTTATTGGTGATGGTCGGAATTAAGTCGCCTTCCATAATTTGCATGTGATAGATGTCGTATTGAACCGATAGGTTCGCACTACCGACTTCTTCAATAATGGATTTCGCTTGTTCTGTGGTGTTCAAGAAGAAGCCTGGAATATCACGTGTATTAATCGCTTCAATCACCAACTTGATGCCTGCCGCTTCCAGTTGCTGCGCAGCATAACGAAGGTTGATTACGAACGTCGTTCTCGCGTCTTGCTCAGTCACACTTGCCGGAACAATGCCTGCCAAGCAGTTGATTTGCTTACAGCCCAGAGTCTGAGCGTAGCTTATCGCTTTACTCACCCCTTGTTGGAATTCTTCGATGCGACTTGGGTCGACCGCAATGCCACGATCTCCCGCATTCCAATCACCAGCCGGAAGGTTAAACAAAACCTGCTCTAGATTATTGTCATCCAACACCGACTTAATGGTTTCTGCTGTAAAATCGTAAGGAAACAGATACTCTACTCCGTGAAACCCTGCATTAGCCGCTTTTTCAAATCGACTCAGAAAGTCGACTTCATTAAACAGCATCGATAGGTTGGCTGCGAATTTTGGCATAATCTTCTCCTTAGGACGGTGAGTTTGACGAATCTAGCGACGACAGTGCAGTTGGTGCATCCGTTGCATTTTCAGCTAGTGGTTCAAATTCATTAATAGCGTTGATTTCGACACCCATTGAGATGTTAGTGACACGCTCTAGAATAATTTCAACCACAACAGGGACCTTGTGTTTCGCCATCAGCTCTCTTGCCTGAACGAACGCCTCTTGGATGTCTTCTGGCTGTGTTACACGAATCGCTTTACAGCCTAATCCTTCCACCACTTTCACATGGTCAACACCATACCCTTCAAGTTCTGGAGAGTTCTGATTATCAAACGCAAGCTGCACGCAATAATCGATGTCAAACTGACGTTGTGCCTGACGAATTAGGCCAAGATACGAGTTGTTAACGACTACGTGGATATATGGAAGATTAAACTGCGCACCCACAGCTAACTCTTCAATCATAAATTGGAAGTCATAGTCACCTGATATTGCGACAACATCACGGTTTGGATCCGCGGCTTTCACACCCAGTGCAGCGGGAGCAGTCCACCCTAGAGGACCCGCTTGCCCACAGTTAATCCAGTGGCGTGGCTTGTATACATGAAGGAACTGAGCCGCTGCGATTTGCGATAGACCAATCGTGCTGACGTAACAAGTCTCACGACCGAATGCTTTGTTCATCTCTTCATAAACACGCATTGGTTTAATTGGCGTTTCCGTGAAGTGGGTTTTACGCAACATACTGGATTTGCGCTGCTGGCATTCACCAACCCAAGACGCACGATTAGGTAGAGTGCCTTTTGATGAACGTTCGCGAGCAACATCGACTAACAGTTCTAATGCAGACTTGGCATCCGACACAATACCAAGATCCGGGCAGAATACGCGTCCAATTTGAGTCGGCTCAATGTCTACGTGGACAAACTTGCGGCCTTCGGTATACACATCCAATGAACCTGTGTGACGGTTAGCAAAGCGGTTACCAATACCGAATACAAAATCAGAGTTCAAAAGCGTTTCGTTACCATAGCGGTGTGCCGTCTGAAGACCCACCATACCTGCCATCAACTCGTGATCATCAGGGATAGTACCCCAACCCATCAACGTTGGAATCACTGGCACGCCAGTCAGTTCCGCAAACTGTTGTAGCAGTTCAGATGCGCCTGCGTTGATAACACCGCCACCTGAAACAATGACCGGTTTTTCGGCAGCACACAGCATATCGAATGCTTTTTCTGCCTGCTCGCGAGTTGCGGTTGGTTTGTATGCCGCCAGTGGCTCGTAGGTATCGATATCAAATTCGATTTCGGCTAGCTGTACGTCTAGTGGCAAATCGATAAGAACCGGGCCAGGCCTACCTGAACGCATTAAATGAAAGGCTTTTTGAAATGCGCGTGGCACTTGAGCAGGCTCTAGTACTGTGGTCGCCCACTTTGTTACTGGTTTGGCAATAGATTCTATATCTACCGCCTGAAAGTCTTCTTTATGCAGTCTTGCTCGTGGAGCTTGCCCAGTAATACATAGAATTGGAATCGAGTCCGCCGACGCAGAATAGAGTCCCGTGATCATATCCGTTCCGGCGGGCCCCGATGTGCCAATACAAACACCAATATTTCCTTGGTTAGTTCGCGTGTAGCCCTCTGCCATGTGTGATGCGCCTTCAACGTGGCGGGCTAACACATGGTCAATACCACCTAGGTGTTTCATCGCCGCATACATGGGGTTGATTGCTGCGCCCGGAACACCAAACGCAATGTCTACTCCCTCTTTCTTTAGTACGGCTACAGCTGCTTCAATTGCCTTCATTTTCGCCATTCTAATATCCCTCTCAGATTGTATACAATTCAAATCCATATTGTGTACTATGAAGCATATCCAGAGAATCGCAACCCCAAAATCAACATTTTTGCAACATAGAGTTAAAGCACTAAGTGACTACTTACGCCGTAGTTCCTAACAGATAATGCTTTATATAAAATATCTTTACGTAAAAATATTTTCAGAAAAATTCGATGATAAATTAATGTTAAATACCCTTTGATCATTTGTTTGTTTTCCAATATAAGTAAATACACGGATACAGTTTTGTATACAAAATAAGAAAGTATTGTTTAAAGGAGACGAACAATGGCACTTAATGAAGTTATGGACGCAGCACAAGCAGATTGTCTTAAGGTAATTGGAGATACCCAGTCCACAGCTTACCAAGCGATTCTTAATTCCGACGCGCTCACCTTCTTAGAAACCTTAGTGGCGCATTTTGATGGTCGACGCACTCAACTACTTCAAGACCGTGAAGCTAAACAAGCCGCCTTTGATGCGGGCGAGCTGCCAGATTTTCGCAAGGACACCAAATCAATAAGAGATGACAAGAGTTGGAAGGTTAGCCCGCCACCAGCTCCGCTATTAGATCGTCGCGTTGAAATTACCGGTCCTGTTGATAGAAAGATGGTCATTAATGCACTGAATTCCGGCGCAAAAGTGTTTATGTGTTGCTTTGAGGATGCTTCCTCCCCAACTTGGCAAAACATGGTTGAAGGGCAAATCAACTTACGCGATGCCAACCTTGGAACCATCAGCTATTACGATGACACCAAAGACAAACAGTACGTATTGAATAGCGACCCAGCGCTATTAATTGCTCGGCCTCGAGGACTTCATTTACCAGAAAAATCTATTCAATATCAGGGGCAGCCGATTGGTGGTTGCTTGATGGATTTTGCGTTGTATTTCTTCCACAACTATCAGTCTCGTGCAGACAAAGGCTTAGGTGTTTACTACTACATTCCAAAATTGGAAAGCATGGAAGAAGCGAAATGGTGGGATGACGTCTTTGCCTTTACTGAACGCTACTTCGGGGTACCTATAGGAACGATTCGAGCGACAGTACTTATCGAAACGCTGCCTGCTGTGTTCCAAATGGAAGAGATGTTGTATGCAATGAAGGATCATATTGTAGCCATGAATTGCGGTCGATGGGACTATATATTCAGCTACATTAAGACGTTAAAGAACCACAAAGACCGAATTTTGCCAGACCGACACGGCATCGGTATGGACCAAGAGTTCCTAAACGCCTACAGCCAATTACTGGTTAAAACCTGTCATGCACGTGGCGCACTTGCGATGGGCGGAATGTCTGCCTTCATTCCGGCAAAAGATTCTGAAGAAATGGAACGTGTAACGGCGAAAGTCATTGAAGATAAAAAACGCGAGTCGAATAACGGTCACGACGGCACGTGGGTCGCGCACCCTGCACTGGTTGATCTTGCGATGTCGGTGTTTGACGAGCAGCTTCAGGGGAAAACAAATCAACTTAATTATGTCAGTCCATCGGAAGACATTACTGCCGAGACGCTATTAAAACCTTGCGAAGGTACGCGTGATGAAGCGGGTGTGCGCAAGAATATTCGTATTGCTCTCTACTACATTGAAGCATGGATACAGGGGCACGGTTGCGTCCCAATTTATGGACTGATGGAGGATGCCGCAACGGCTGAGATCTCTCGTGCCAACATTTGGCAGTGGATACATCACGGGGTCACTCTGGATGATGGCCAAGTCTTTACATCATCACTCTTTCACACTTGGCTCTACCAAGAGCTAAAAACGATTAAACAGGAAGTTGGCGATGCACGTTATGCTGCAGGACGCTTTGATGAAACAGCTGACCTTTTTTATGAGCTTTCTACAGCAAAACAGTTCGCTAACTTCCTGACCCTTCCAAGCTATTCGTTACTTTAACCAAACCGGTGGCAAAGTACGTTTAAACCCTGCCGACTTGATTCGAATACACGATTAAGTCGGCAGGTACGAATAGCGCAAGCTATGAGATGAGGAGATAACATGGGAAGTTTAACTCTACAACAAGCACTGACCATTATTGATGGCACCTTTGAAGCTGGACTGTCTGACGACTGTGCGCCTTTGACTGTTGCCGTTCTTGATAATGGAGGAAAACTGATTTCTTTGCAGCGACAAGATGGTTCTAGCATGATGCGACCTGACATCGCTATCGCCAAAGCATGGGGCGCATTGGCGCTAGGTTGTTCTTCCAGAAAGCTCGCACAAGATGCCGACTCTCGTCCTGCGTTTATCTCCGCGGTTAATGTACTGGCCCACGGCAATATGGTTCCCGTTCCTGGTGGTCTGCTTATTCGAGATGAAGACAAGAACGTTATTGGCGCTATTGGGGTGAGTGGTGATCTGTCTGATATCGATGAGCGCTGTGCTATTCAAGGAATTAATTGCGCCAATCTGTTCAGCGATGAGGTCGCTGCTTAACGATTAAGGCCCTAATAAATTAGGGCCTCATATTTATTCATACTGACTTAGCCAAGTCTTAAATATTTGATTCACGTGTTTTTTTTGAGAAGCTGATAGCGATTTAACCAAGCTTTCCTGAACCTCGACATGTTCTTCGATCATTTTGTCGATTAGAACTAAACCATCTTGTGTCAACTGTACCGTAACGCTGCGACGATCCGCTTTGCTATGCTCTCTCGAAATTAAACCTTTAGACTCGAGTTTATCCAGTCTATTGGTCATCGCTCCCGATGTTAGCATCATGGTATTAATCAGCTCAGAAGGTGTGAGGCGATAAGGCTTACCACTTCGTAACAAGGTGGCGAGAACATCAAACTCTCCAAGCTTCAAGTCATATTTCTTATGTAAATCTGCTACTTTGGTTTCCATATATTTGGCGATGCGCATTAATCGCCCCATCATAGCCATTGGTTCCGTATCAAGCTCAGGCTTCTGCTTTGCCCACTGCTCGACTACACGATCAATCGCATCCATGTCTTATTTATCCACTGGTTAATCATCAAGAGAAATTAGTTTAACATAAAGATACTTTACAGGCAGCCAATTTATCGTTAGATTGTGCGCAAATATCTTAACGTGAAGATAAATAGCATGAACATACTTTTGGCAATGATTCCTGCGTTTTTTTGGGGAACAACTTACGCCGTAACCAAATTTACGCTTCCAGATTGGCCACCTATTTTATTAGGGGCGCTGCGAGCATTACCAGCTGGCTTACTGCTACTGCTGGTCAAGCCAACTCTACCCAAAAAAGGTGAATGGCAAGTATTACTGACACTTGGCTTAATCAATATCGCTACTTTCTTCGGTTTAATATTTGTAATGGCACAGACACTACCATCGGCCATTTCTGGCGTGGGTATGGTTTCTGTGCCTGTTTTCGCCATGTTGTATCAATGGTTGGTGAAAAAGCATCGGCCAAGCTGGTCACAAGCATTCAGCGGCTTGGCTTTAGTTACTTTGGCTTTTTTCTTGTTCTCACCTGGTTCAATCAGTCTCAACCCGATTGGTTTGGGCGCAATGCTAGTAGCGATAATGTGTATTGTTGCGGGCAGTAGTATCACTAAATCATTGGGTACTCGAATCCATTGGTGGACCATACTAACTTGGCAGTTGATCTTGGGTGGCACCATCTTAGCCATTGCTTCTGGCTTTCATGCAGCAATGGCGCCAGACACCTATTTCTCTGTCATAGAAAACTTTGACGGGCGTAATCTGTTTGGCTTAAGTTGGGTCGTCGGTTTGAATACTGCACTGAGCTACGGTATGTATGTGTGGCTACTACAAAGAATGACCGTCGTCGATTTCACCTTTGGTGGCATCGCTAACCCTATCGCAGGTATTGTTTGCGGTTTGATGTTATTGGGAGAGTCATTTACTCATACTCAGTATATTTTGATGATGGGTATGATCATTACTTCGCTGATCCCACAGATGATCATGGCGGTAAAGCAGCATCGTGTGACTCGTCTTGCCCGTCGATAGTCACACGATACCAACGTCAATCATAGTCACAACTCATGCTCGATAACCCATGCCGAGCTTGGTTTACTGGCTAACGCTTTACAATCATAACCAGAAACGTACTATAGGCGGCTATTTATTAGCGGAAGAGAATCCTCGTGAAACGATTAGTACTGTATGTCTCAGACAAATGCCCTCACTGTAAAGATGCGCAGCGATATTTGGACAGTAAAGGTTACAAATACCGTCTCACCAACGCTAAAATGCAGCGCGGTCGTAAAGAATTAGATGCGATCGGAGCTCGTTCTCTTCCAGTGCTCAAAATTGGTGATCAATACATGGTTGGCTGGAACCCGAAAAACTTCGAGCGAATGTATAAGAGTAACTAATACATTATTTCCTATACTGCCTCTATAAGTATCGAGAGGCAGTAGTCTATGGGTAATTGGTGGGCAGTATTGATCGTCTTGGTCACCTGTGGCAGTCAAGCAGGTGCCGCCCAACTTTTAGATGAAGCGAGGATTATTAATCAGCGGCTTTACGTGGTTCATGTTGGTAGCTAGTCCACGCCGATACACTCTTGCTTTGCGATCCAAATTGCCAACCAAACGTTAATCACACCGGCCCACTGTCTTTACGATTTTCGCTCTCATCGCTTTTATCCACTTCGAGATATTCGACTCGCCACACTATTTGGTCAAGATGAACGCTATGATTTTGCTCATGCTGCGTCCATAAAAACCGACCACCAGCAAGTAGGTAAAATGGCAGCAAAAGATGATTGGGCAATTTTAGAAGTGGATGCTCCGTTGGGCTGCCATCAGAATATCGCCACGCTTGTTGATATTGATGCTTCGCAATGGGAAAACGAACCTATTCAACTGTTGGTTCATGACCAAGCTCGCTCAGCTCTCACTATTGAAACGTGTTTTGTTCACGTCGCTAGCTCTAGAGATATGACCATCAGCCAGTGCAGTGATATGACTCAGGTACTGTCTGGCACGCCCATCTATGTCCAAATAGGTGCGAATATGGCGTTAATAGGTATGGTGACACGTAAGCAACAAGGCTTGAGTCCTTCAGTCTACAACGCCACTCCAATAGGACAAGTAATGACTCGTCTTCCAGTAACAAGTACTTGTATCAAAAATGCTTTTTCACAAAGTCGATAAACGTTCGGTCAGCACGTGATAAATAACCATCTTTGCGCCACGCTAGAGCAAGATCGACAAACACTGGCGGCTTAAACGATAAGCCCTTCAGCTCTGATTCATGTCCGGTAACCAATTCCAATAAGGCGGTAATGGCAAACTCACGTTTTACAATAGATAGGATCATTGGCAATAAGTTGGTTTCAAACGAAAACTTCGCTTCAATATTGCGACGTTCACACTCTTCATCAATAAAGTCACGATGAAAATAACCAGGTTTAAACATCACTAGTTCCTCATCGAAGAATTCGTCAAAATCCAACGATTGTTTGTTGGCAAAGGGATGATTTTGGCTGACAACGGCGACCATTTCCGAGCGGAAAATTTGATCAACTTCTAAATCCTCGGGCACATCCGTATTGCGAATAACGCCAAGATCGATCTCACCATGCAGTAGCATCTTTCTGATGTCTTGTGTCCCCGCTTCAATAACGGTCATTTTGAGATTGGGATAAGCACTTTTAAACGCCATGACTATTTCAGGAAAGAAGTAGGAGCCCATCATGCTTGGCGTCCCCAAGCGTACTTCACCTTTCAAGAGTCCCTTCATCTCGTCTATGGCTAAGCAGGCATCATCAATTTGCTGCAGTACTTTCTGCGCGTGAGGCAACAACGCTCGCCCTTCCTGAGTAAGCATCACTTGTTTATCGACACGAGACAAAAGCTGCACGCCTAACTGTTGTTCAAATTTTTTAATAGAAATGCTTAACGCAGGTTGAGCAATCGCCACCGCTTGAGCTGCCCTAGTAAAGTTTTGATGTTCTGCGACGGCCAGAAAGTGCTTTAGCTGCTTAATATCCATATTAATAATTTATATCGAAGTCATAGGTTTAATATATTTCATTAATCCTTTATTGAGTGCTAACTTGGTCACATAAGCGCAGTTTCGTAATAGAGAATTAGGTTGTGATAGAACTACATACAAAACAATACCAACAGATCACCTGGGCATTAGCGCTTGGCTCTTTTTTAGTGTTTTGTAATCTGTATATCTTCCAACCTATCCTTCCCCAACTTGCCACACACTTTGCTGTGTCCGAAACCAAGATAAACTGGGTATTCGCAGCTTCAACATTGGGACTTTCCGTTTGCTTGGTGCCTTGGGCAATTACTTCGGAAAGCGTAGGTAGACGGAGCGTTATGCTTGCTGGTCTGTTCGCCATTCCTATCATTGGTTATCTGATGCTACTAACCGAGAGCTTATCAACATTGGTTTTTTTACGAGCTTGCATGGGTGTTGCGTTGGCAGCATTTGCTTCTGTGGCGGTGGCTTACATGGTCGAGGAGCTGTCGAGCGAAGCTTTTACTTGTGCTATCGGCGGCTATATTGCCGCTAACTCTTTAGGCGGTATTGCCGGACGTGTAGCGGGAGGAATACTCACAGGTTACTTCGATTGGCACACAGCGGTATTCATTATTTCCAGCTTTACATTGGTTTGCGTCATTATTGTGGCGTTCCTATTACCAAAGCAGGAACACTTTACTCCGACTCGTGGTTTGTTCTTCCATCACAATCGAGCGCTATTTACTCACTTGTCGACACCAATCGTTTGGGTTGCAATGGTCATTGGGGGGATTAACTTTGCATTGTTTGTCAATCTGTACTCCGTTATGGGATTCAGATTAGTCGCAGCACCTCATCATTTGCCTGTTGCTTTATCTGCCTTGATCTTCCTTTGTTATTTAGCGGGTACATTCTCGTCTAAATGGACCGGACGGTGGAGTGCTCATTTTTCGCCTATCCTCGGCATGGTTTTAGGAACAGAACTGAGTATGCTGGGCATGCTGGTTGCCATTATCGAGAGCATACCTGCCATGCTGATTGGTTTACTGCTGATAAGTGGCGGCGCGTTTTTTACCCACACCTTGGCTTACGCTTGGGTTAGCCAAAAAGCAACGACAGCTAAGGCAACCGCGACAGCATTGTATCTTGTCCATTACTACGTAGGCGGAAGTATTGGCGGCTTCTTCTTATTATATTGTTGGCAGCAAGGCAAATGGGCTTCCGTGGTGGAAGGCGGTTCCGTCTTATACTTCGCTCTGTTTGCATTATGCTGGAAATTAGCAAAACTCAATCGCAAAGACCAAACTACACCTATGGTTGCAAACCCTCGCTGACATTGCTTCGTACACACTTTTTATCGATTCTCATGCGCATCAAAGGTAATGTGTATGAATATAAGCGGCGAATAATGTGAATCGCTTACTTGGCGTTTTGAATATGATTGATCCTGACTCAAAATAGTTTCAAATCTGCTTGAACTGCATTAGCATGGAGTGCTCTGACGCTCTATTTTGTAAATTAGAGCGTCATCCTACTTTAGCTGAGGTGTGTAAGATGATTCAGCTTTAGACACTGAATAACACAATGCGTTGATTACAAAGATATATGAAAGCAATGAGCCCCTTACGTGAAAAAGTAGTAAAGATCGAGCAACAAGTTCAGCAGTGGCTAACTGAAGTAGTGATTGGTTTGAACCTTTGCCCTTTCGCAGCAAAGCCAGAAAGAAACAATCAAATCAAAACCTTTGTGAGTCTTGCCGATAATGAAGAAGGTCTTTTGGAAGATATTTTGGGCGAACTGATGCTGTTAGAGCAAACAGAAGCCAGTGATCTCGAAACGACTTTAGTTGTGGTTCCGAATATGCTCGAAGATTTTATGGACTACAACTTCTTCATAGATTGGGTTGAAGCACTCATCAAGCAAAATAATTGGGAAGGAATATATCAGGTCGCTACATTCCACCCTGATTACTGCTTTGGTGGCGCAGAACCTGAAGATCCTGAAAACCTGACCAACCGCTCCCCTTACCCTATTTTTCACCTTATTCGTGAAGAAAGTATGGAGCGCGTGTTAAAGCACTATCCCAATCCAGAAGCCATTCCAGATAACAATATTGGTCGTGTAAGCGCCCTCAATGAATCAGAAAGAAAGCAGTTGTTCCCATACCTATTTGGCCATTGAGTAAATTCAAGCACTGCGCTATTCAACCTTACTTTGCGTTTTTAATCCTATCGCAAGCGCTAACTCGGTGGTAGTTTCACCTTAATTGATTTGATGAGACTACTACCATGAAACCTTGGATTAAATTTATCCCTTTGATTCTTCTTGTCAGCTACTTTGTGACTTACGACATCATGGACCAGATGGGGCACGACTACCCGACTCAGACTACGGCTCAAGTAGAGACTTCGAAGTAAATTCATACGCTCACTATATGCGTTATTTAGTGGGCGTTTTTCTATCCCTCTAAAACATCACTTCTTTTTGACAACTCATGACTTTGTTAGATTCGACCTCACTGATAAGCTACACCCATCAGTAACCTTCAATTCATACGCAGAATCAATATGAGTCTCTTCATCTATGCGGTAACACTATCCCAAAATGAACAAAGGCTCTAATAAAGGCGTGAAGCGTTCTGTGAGGGAGTGGTACCAGTCGGTCTTTACCGCCTTTTCCATAGTGAACATGGACTTGCATATTGTGACTGTCGATATCGGAGATGGTGAGATTGAGAGCCTCATTAATCCGCAGCCCCATCGTGTATAACGTTAAAAATAACACTCGGTAACGGGGTTCTCGGGTGGTATTAATAATCTGAGCGACTTGCTCAGGAGAAATGATATTCGGGAGACGTTTTACTTTCGGAGGTTTGATGATTCCGATCCATTCCCACTGCTTGTTGAGCGTATGTTTGTAGAAGAATTGAAGCCCACAGCGGTCAAGTTTAATCATGCTCCAGGAGACCTGACCAATCAGTTGGCTGAAATATCGTCGCAGGTCTTCAATGGTCAAGGTATCAGGGCACCGATCAAAGTACTCAGTGATACGTCGTACAGCAAGAGAGTATGCAGAGATGGTTTTGGCTTTACCTTGAAGTTTAAGTTGGGTGAGGTGTTGTTGATATAAGGCGTCAAAGCGCTCTTTTTCAGACGGGATCATCGTGTTCTCTCCAGTAACACACCACCGACATGATGGTGTTACTAAAGAGTATGATTATTGGTGCTTATTCGTTTCTGCCGCGGAGCGGCTTCGTTCAACAAACTGTTGGACAATTGGGAAACAGCTGAGTGTCACGCTTTTTTTGTCAATAGGAGCTTGGTGAACACTTACCACTTAACTACGTTCTCAGACCTTCTGGTGCGGATCAATAGCCATATTAACAACAGATTAAATAAAGCCAATGCACCACCGCCTGCTACAGTTTCAAAATTCTTTCGTTCAGGTTCAGTAAGCGTTGATATTGGCAATGAGAGATCTAACTGTACAGGAACAATTGTGACTGATTCGCCATTGTTAATTGTTAATTGCACTTCGATTAAATCGATCCAAACTGGCATAGTTATTGTGATGTCTTGCTTAACACTGGTGACTACTCCGCCAGAATTGATATTACCATTATTCACAGACAAACTCTGGCAATCGACAGCGGTAATATAATCACATAAATTAAATTGTAATACCTTTTTATCCGTTTGTGGATCGAAGACGGCTTGAGCATCAACAGTAAAACCTGGGATATCGAGTGGGGTTGGTGCAAAAACCATATAGCCTGGGTCGTCAATATGTCCATTACGTTCACCATCTCCGTCATGTATCCCCCCATCTTTGATCGTTATCTCAAGACAATACCCTCCTAGTATTATCGTTTCTTGATATTCATCGGAACCAGGAGGTGGGCAAAAACCCAATTCCCCTTGAGCATAACGTAAATTACTACCCTCTTCACTTTCATCAAAAGTAAACCATCCTGCTCGCTCCGTATATTTACGATAAAAACTACCAGGTACTAATGGTCTTAACATAGGTAAAACAATAGAGATAGAATCATTAAATACTTCGGTAATGGTAAAATTGGTCACGTGACTGTCGGTGTACGTGTCCTCGAATTCTATATCTGGGGGTAAAAGAGCCGCATCTTCAGCGCTAATAATATTGCGTTGTTCATTGCTAATATATGGACTGTATGTTCCTACTTTTTCTGATAAATTTCCGAGCTGGATACAACTTCCTGGGCTCGATTGCAACACATACCCACCACCGAGTGCCTTTTCATTATCAATAGCTTGCAATTCACAAGAGTTGACTGCGTCTAAAAAGTCAGGGATTAGATCGTTATCAGTATCAAGAAACCCTTCATACATATCAGCAATACCATCATTATCACTATCTTGATTAGACGTAAGCACCATGGTGTCCATCACCCTTAACGATACTCGTCCTTTAAGTTCGGGCAAATCTGTATCTAACACTCTTCCTTGATAGTCGAAGTAGTAACGACCCGACTCACCGCTAATATCCACTGGTAATTTAGCAGTATCTAGCGTGGTACCTAACCATTGCTTATCTCCCTCAAAGATTACATACCAGTCTATCTCGATGCTTACCGACTCGTTAGGCTTAAATATGTCGACAGTTAGATACAAGTCATCAACTAACTCGGGATACACTAAAGAACGTACTTTCTCATTGGCGTCGATGATTTTTGCATCAATAGTAGGCATTGGCTCAGATTCCAATAGGGTAAAAGTTAAAGAATCATGAGATCCAGCATTTACATCTTCACTAAACACCACTGTTAAACTTTCGCTTCCCTCATTGCCATCTGAACCGTATACATCAAAGTTGATCACCCCTTTTACACCGGACTCAATAGTAATCGTCTGCATGGCTTGCAAAGAATGATCGTTAAAATCACTACTGCTTAGCTCGCTTGCAATCTCAATCGGAATTGAGACAGGATAGACAGGAGAGGCCCCCATTAAATGCACCGTAATTTGCGCCTTATTATTTTCGTAAATAGCTGTACGCTGCTCAAAGTTAACTTGCGGAAATACTCGGAATAGCTGCCCTACAGTCTGGGTAGCCTGTGTATTAGGGTCTGTAGCTTCCCAATAAACTACGTGATTACCCGAACGTAAACGGGGTATATTATCTCGCAGTGAAACAGGGAGTGGGTTACCCAATACATCTTTAGCTGTTGGAGGTAGGCTTGCGATTGGGGTGAAAAGGCTCGTTGCAGAAATATCACGCGGTTTGACGTCATCAAAGCGAGGGGCGTTTGGATCTACATCATTAGAGATCAATAATAGATAGTCTGCCATCGTTTCCCCGCTGTCATTAACCCAAGTATATTCTATATACATTTGTTGTGGCATAGAGTCTGATGCTTGATATAACAATGTATTATCAACAATAGAAACTCGCCCAACTAATGCATTAGAACTGGTTAATGTACCACCATTACTTAATGTTAACGGTACAAATTTCACCATTTGATTACTGTCAATGTTATAGATATCGTCGCCACTAATGTCTATTTGAGTAATAGCTTTGTCATCCAAACTATCGGGTTCTCCATCACCATCAATATCTGGGCTAATCTCAATATTTTCAGGGAACGCATCCAATGTATTTACGACTCCATCACCGTCAATATCGTCATCCCATTCATTCAAAATACCATCACCATCGAGGTCATGAGCGAGAGCAAAAGTATGGGTTTTGCTATTCAATGTTCTCACTATATTCAGATTTTGGATACTCACTTGATGGGCAATCACTCTCACATTATTTGTATCGGGATAAGCGGCCTCCATATCAATAAGGCTAGTAAATGTTTGATTAGGTGCTAAATCACTGACGAATAAATAGCTTATTTGATAGATACCATCTTCTGGTGCCGTATTCTCAAGATTATTATTCGCAATAACACTAACGACTGAGTCACTGGTAACTGGCTGAGCAGGTTCAATGTTAATTTGACTAAACCACTGTCTAATCTCCTCTGGTGTATTACCCAATGCAATCGCGTCACTGACGTCGGTACTGCGCACTTGCGTTTGGCCATTTTCCGTGTAACTCAGCACCAATAATAAGTAGCGTCCAGACTGCCCTTGTAAACTGGTGTTCGATAGCGGCAGTGTCAACGCCGTGCCCCACGTTTCGGGCGCAGTCACTTGTGCAGGATCATCGACCACATACCAGCTCGCATCCAGCGTCGCGTTGGTGTCAATCGCATTGTTACGCAGTAACTGCCCTTGGTACTGTGCCACTGAGTCTTCATACACGGGGGCGGTGCTGATGCTCGCCACCAGACTTAAGCTGTCACCGGTCGTGACGCTGGCCACTCGCGCAGCCGACAACACGCCAGTCTGCAGGTTTGAGCCGCTCTCACTGACACGCACCCCAATATAACGGTCTTGATCCGCGGCTTGCACCTGATAGTTAGCCCCAGTTTCTCCGGTGATGGCGCTGCTGGCCGGCCAGCTATCCACCTCGCCAACACGACCTTGTAGGCGGTACCACTGGTAGCTCAGCGTCGCATTCGCTGGCGACTCAAGCACCGTGACGCCCAAGATCTCATTTTGAGGGATCGGCGACAGACTTGGCACCATCTCAATACTCAGACGCTCAGGCGCAGAAACTTGAACCTCAACGGCGTTGGCAATCCGAGCGGTGAGCGCGGCGCTATTGACGATTGGTGTCGCGAC
The DNA here is from genome assembly GCF_900089835.1 of Vibrio thalassae. Taxonomy (GTDB): domain Bacteria; phylum Pseudomonadota; class Gammaproteobacteria; order Enterobacterales; family Vibrionaceae; genus Vibrio; species Vibrio thalassae. The sequence continues at coordinate 19,358 of NZ_OANU01000033.1, forward strand.
AACTCGCACTTGTGTTGGGGCCATCAACATTGCCACCGTATGAGTGCTGCCGATCGCGCCAGGAATAGGTTGCCATTGCGGGGTCGCCATGGCATTAAATTGTTGCCATTGATAGTTAACGCTGTCGGGGATCTGTGAGTTCGATGCGGTGCTGCCACTCATACGCGCGGTTAAGGTATCTCCCACAACATAAGGCGTGGCGCCCCCTTCAATGCGCACAATATCTAAGTACAAGTCTTGGAAGGTGCCATCGGAGTTGGTGCCGGTGCTGCCGGCACCAACCCACTCGCTGCTGAGATCACTGTTGACTTCATCACCATTACTGAGCGTAACACGCAGTGCATGACGATAATTGTTATCATCAGACGTTAACACATAATCGGCGTAGCTAGACGTGGCCGAGCCGATGGCTGTTCCACCAGAATCAACACTGCCGCTCTCTGGTACACGATACCATTGATAGCTGGCGCTCAAATTCTCGGTGGTCAGTAAGTTGTTCAGCCAAACTTGTGAATCGTTGATCAGCGATAAGGTGTCGGTACTACTGTCTAAGCGCAAATAGAGCGTACGCAAGGTATAACCACTGGCATTATCGGTCACAATATTGGTTGGATCTGCGCATATGATGCCGCTTTGCATCAATGTCGTATCCGTTAACGTGATGCACAGTTGCAGTGCACTGCCCACATCACTGTTTTGCGCGCTGTAGCTGCTTAATTCAGCATCCGTAATATCATTCCAACTCCCCCCCAACGTACCTTGCTGCCATTGATAGGCCACATCAAGTCCACTGTTCGCTAAGGTGGTTACATCGGCGGTACTCAAGCTCACTTGCATACCGACACTGAGCTCAGTGGGTGTTAGCGTGCCCGTTAACGCATTGATGGTGTCGATGAGGCCGGTGCTGCTCGGCGCTGGCATCACCGCTGCGGTATCGAGTGTGATCTCGCTCAGTAACGCATTATTCGTATCGTAATACCCTATGGTCACACGCAGGGCCAACCCAATGTCATCGGTAACCGGGGGATACACCGCTTGTGTCGATAACGGTGTTAAGCTGCCATCACTGGCCACACGTGACCAGGCATGGCGACGGCTCGCATAACTGGTTGTGGCTTGGTGACTTCTGAGCTCAGACGTTATCGCATAATTGACAGAGACTTGAGGGGGACTGAGTGACTCATAGACAATGTCATAGTCCACTACGCCTGTGGCGCTTTCCACGACCGTACTGGTGTCACTGGTCATGCTCACCGCGTTGTTATTGCTATCGCTGAGCGTAATGAGTAAGCGATAAGAGTTATCCACATTCAGCGACGATAACGCTGAGAATGTGCTACCTTGAGCGCCCACCACATCGCTCCATATGCCTGCTGCGTTCACATCCTGAGATTGCCATTGATAGCTGACACTCAAGCCTTGATTCGCTCCTAAGCGCTCTGCGATCTCGCTTTCAACTGTCACGAGGTTGATGAGCGTAATGCTGTCGGTATCTAATAGGCGCGGTTGTGAGTATGACAATAACGGGGCGGTGATGTCCAATACGCCAGGGGTCATTGAGGTGCCATTACTAAAGGGCACGGTGATCGGCCCTAGCTGTTGGCTCAACGTACCTCCGATTTCATTTTGGGTGGCGCTGACCGTTAAGCGGGTAGTCGTGGGGTGATCGCTGAGCAGATCGGCAATGCTGTTGTAGCTTTGCGCCGGTGCCTGCTCACTGCGGTATTGATAGCTCACGGTGTAGCCGTTGTCCTCGTGTGACACCGTTTGTGACCCATCGGTTGGCTCAAGGGACGGCGAAGAGACTAAACTGGCTGGAGAGTCTGGCGTGATCAACACCCCTTGGTACCAACTGGCTAACGTATCACGATCGCTGGTTGGCAGCGCCGCTTCGATCGCGTCACTGACGTCAGTGCTGCGCACTTGCGTTTGGCCATTTTCCGTGTAACTCAGCACCAATAATAAGTAGCGTCCAGACTGCCCTTGTAAACTGGTGTTCGATAGCGGCGGTGTCAACGCCGTACCCCACGTTTCGGGCGCATTTACTTGTGCAGGATCATCGACCACATACCAGCTTGCATCCAGCGTCGCGTTAGTATCAATCACATTATTACGCAGTAACTGCCCTTGGTACTGTGCCACTGAGTCTTCATACACGGGGGCGGTGCTGATGCTCGCCACCAGACTCAAGGTGTCACCAGTCGTCGCGGTGGCCACACGCCCAGCCGACAACACGCCGGCCTGCAAATTTGAGCCGCTTTCACTGACACGCACCCCAATATAACCGTCTTGATCCGCGGCTTGCACCTGATAGTTAGCCCCCGTTGCTCCAGTGATGGCGCTGCTGGCCGGCCAACTATCTACCTCGCCAACACGGACTTGTAGGCGGTACCACTGGTAGCTCAGCGTCGCATTCACTGGCGATTCAAGCACCGTGACGCCCAAGATCTCATTTTGAGGGATCGGCGACAGACTTGGCACCATCTCAATACTCAGACGCTCAGGCGCAGAAACTTGAACCTCAACGGCGCTGGCAATGCGAGCGGTGAGCGCGGCGTTATTGACCATTGGTGTCGCGACGACTCGCACTTGTGTTGGGGCCATTAACATCGCCACCGTATAACTGCTGCCGGTCGCACCAGAAATAGGTTGCCATTGCGGGGTCGCCATGGCATTAAATTGTTGCCATTGATAGTTAACGCTATCGGGGAGCTGTGAGTTCGATGCGGTGCTGCCACTCATACGCGCGGTTAAGGTATCTCCCACAACATAAGGCGTGGCGCCCCCTTCAATGCGCACAACATCTAAGTACAAGTCTTGGAAAGTACCATCGGGGTTGGTGCTGGTGCTGCCGGCCCCGCCCCACTCGCTGCTGAGATCACTGTTGACTTCATCACCATTACTGAGCGTAACACGCAGTGCATGACGATAATTGTCATCATCGGCCGTTAACACATAATCGGCGTAGCTAGAGGTGGCCGAGCCGATGGCTGTTCCACCAGAATCAACACTGCCGCTCTCAGGTACACGATGCCATTGATAGCTGGCGCTCAAGTTCTCAGTGGTCAGTAAGTTATTCAGCCAAATTTGTGAATCGTTGATCAGCGATAAGGTGTCGGTACTACTGTCTAAGCGCAAATAGAGCGTACGCAAGGTATAACCACTGGCATTATCGGTCACGATATTGGTTGGATCGGTACACACGCTCTGGCTCTCGCTCCCCTCAGTAAGGGTTAAGCACAATGTCAGCGCGCTGCCCACATCACTGTTTTGCGTACTATAGCTGCTTAATTCAGCATCCGTAATATCATTCCAACTCCCCCCCAACGTACCTTGCTGCCATTGATAGGCCACATCAAGTCCACTGTTCGCTAAGGTGGTTACATCGGCGGTACTCAAGCTCACTGGCATACCGACACTGAGCTCAGTGGGTGTTAGCGTGCCCGTTAACGCATTGATGGTGTCGATGAGGGCGGTGCTGCTCGGTGCTGGCATCACCGCCGGAGTATCGAGTGTGATCTCGCTCAGTAACGCATTATTCGTATCGTAATACCCTATGGTCACACGCAGGGCCAAACCAATGTCATCGCTAACCGGGCGATACACCGCTTGTGTCGATAACGGTGTTAAGCTGCCTCCTTGATTGACTCTATACCAGTTATGACGTCGTGTACTATAACTGGCTTGCCCACTCGCCGTCGTCAATTCGCTATATACGCGATATTCGATATTTTTTGTCGGTGTCTCGAGTGCGTCAATGTTAATGTCATAATCAATATTACCTAAGGTACTTTGGACTTGTGAACTTACATTACTGTATGCGCTGTACGTCGTGCCAACTCCCATGCCTCCAAAGCCAGGCTCTGACATATTGACCTTCAGCCGATAATATTGACCTGCATTGAGACTTTGGCGCCGTGAATAGGTTGATTCAGCCATTCCCATTGCCATCCAATTCACGCCATTACTACTTTCCTCCCACTGATAACTAGCGGTTAAGTTGGCATTCAAGTTAATCAATGAAGTAATATCATTCTCTAACGCATTAGGATCGACTATTCCAATTTCATCTTGTTCACTTAGCGGCCTTTCATGGAGAAGAGCAATCTCACTTATTAAATTAACAGTTGCCGTCGCTCCAGAGGTCAAGAATACATTCGTGCCATTATCATCAACCGCCACTTGTAGCACGAGTTGAAAACCGATGTCATCAAAGGTCACAGTATAACTATTTTGATCTTGTCCTATAGCTGTGTATTGCCCATTTTGGTAACGATACCATTGATATACAACAGTATTGCCTGCAAAACGCGTTGGCGGTTCTACATTGACGGTCACCCCAGGCATCAACCTAAGCGAGGGTTGAATGACAGGTTGACTCAGATCGATATTACTGTCCAATGGCGTCAATATCGTAGACAATGTTTGATTTTCGATGTTCGTATTGCTTGGATCAGACATGATCGCTTCAACGCGAATGGTAAGACTACTGCTTGTACTATCAACAGCAAACGTACCATTGTTTCCACAAGCCTGTAGCACCGCATCAGTATCATTGTTGTAGTAACAATATTGGACTAACGGTGGGTTGATTTCACCACTTCCTATCACTAATGATGGTGAAATAGTCAACCCGTCATAGACATATTGACTATTAGTCTGCATTTGCCTAGGCCAAGGTCGATTTGGTCTTGTATCAGGCTGAAGTGCGCCTACTTGACCTAAGTTTCTCAGCTCTGTGATGGTTTCTCCAGACCCATTGGTGTAACTGCTTTGTACCATGAGATATTGACCAAATTGATCATTATTGACGGTCAAGCGGGTGCCGGTACTTAGCTGAGGGAAACGTGAACTGTATTCGCTATTTGTATCGTTTACTGAACTAACAGCCCACCAGATGTAATCAACTTGTGCCATGGGCTGTTCCACTCGGTTAATTTCAACACGTGTCGTAACCTCTAGCTCATCGCCGATTCGATATTGATTCAACGTCGGTGATATTTGTTGGAAAAACTCATAACTATTGAAAGTAAAGGTATGAGGGCTAGACCACCCCATACCATCTGACACTTCGTAAGTCATATTTTGGGGCATGGAATCGCTGCGATCAAAACTGTAAACCAGATCGGCAATGTCGCTGATTAATACCTCATCACCATTATTAACAATAGTGCCATTAAATGTTAATTGACCTTCACTCGGTACACTGGTTATTCGAACGCGGTAAAAATCATCGCCATCAAGGTCGCTATAACTAAAATCGCTGGCACTAAAGCTAAAAGGTGATTGACCATAAATCGATACGTCCGCTGAAGTCGGTGCTCGGTTCGGTTGGTTAAGATCGAAAGTTAGTTGCACAATATCATCATGTTCTAGATCGACTTGATCGAATGTGATGGTATTATTACCTGAATATCGACCGTCAACTTCTAACGACTGTGTTCCACGTTGGATCAGCAAATATGGATTGGCATAGGATACATTGGATAATTGTAAAGCTAAGCCAACCGTATTAAATACCAATGTTATCTGTTTAATTGGGGCTGGTGCGTTATTGGGGCTTTCAAACTCAACTTGCCATTTTCTTTCCACAAAGCTGTTGATCGTTGAGCCTGATGGAGTAGGTGGTAATGTTGCGCTCGGACTCGTCTGTATGTCTGAAAAATCTCCGTCATCGTGCCCAAACAACAAAAACTCCTTCTTGTTAATTAAATCATAGTCACTGTCAGCAGGTGAATAAGGGTTAAAGCCCAATTGTAAAAAGCTGGATGCTCCGACATCAACAAAAAAATCTTGATTACAATCAGTTGATGCTGATGCGTTGTAACCCAATACTTCCATATCGTTGGTATAACCTGTGCCAGTCTGACTTTGTGGAATCCGTCCTATCGCACGTGTGAGTTTTAAACCAATGTAACGACCAACGACAAATGCTTCACAACCCGAAAGCGCTTTTCTAAACAGTAACACCTCACTATGAGAGGCTGTCGGAGTTAAACTACCACCACGGTTTTTATTAATACCGTACTCACTAAAGAGAAGCGAATCAGCACTGATGTCTAAACTGTTTGTGTCAACCAACTCACCTTCTCGGTATAGGTTTTGTGTACACAACTGACGATTTGCCGGCATAGGGTTTGCGTTTGGAATTGGCATACACGAATTTCTTAACTCAAGCACTTGAGACACATTTTGTTGCCAATCCCCAAAATCCCCGCTGTAGTCAGCACCAGTACCGCCAACATTAGGCCCCCACGCACGCCAGCTGGTTGCATACTTACCTCCTCTCTGGTGTATTTGTAGCGACATATTTGGTTCATTTGGCCACGTGTTGCCTCCAGCTGCAACGGTCCTTGTTGCAATGGTTGAATACCAATCCTTGGCGACTTCTGTATATCCTAAGATTTGGATCAGCGTAAAATTATCGAACCATTCATCACTAGCATCTAGCTTGTGCACTAATGCATCAAATTCTGTGCTTTCAAAATCGAGTGAGGCAAAACCTTTAAACATCACTGATGATGCGTTATACACGGGTCGCCCAAAATCCTTCTTAGCAGTCGGTATGGCAAGGCCTCCTGGGCCAGTATAATTCATGTCGTAAACATGCCTATCCAGCCCAGACTTATCCATCCAACATGCTACCTCATCGCCATCGCTTGCTGGTGTGTTACATGCTGTATCAGTAAACAGTGTGCTAGAGTCATTCACATCAAGCCATAACTCTAAACTGCTTTTTAAAGCTAACTGATTGAGCATGATGTCTTCAAATACTTTGTAATTAGTTTCTGACAAGGGTAAACGAGCGACAGAAGTGTCAAAATACAGGACTTTGGTGATAGTCGTGTTATTATCGACAAACGCAATTTCCACTGCATTATAGCGAGCACCATTGCTACTATCGACGGTATAACTGTTTGTCGTATTTGCCAGATTAATCGGTGAGTTAACATTATTGTACGGCTCACCTAAGTCACTTGCTGAATTAGTACCGAACCATCGATATGTCACATTGCGGTTTACCGCAATACCATTTATCTGCAAGCTGGTTGAGGTAATCGTGATCGTTTCCCCATTTTCAATAATGGGGAATCTTATATCATGAGCGCTGAGGATGTTATATTGGAAAGCTGTTGCTGTTTGATATGCTGGCGTTTCCGTTGACTTTATTATGATGCTGCCTGATGTGAGTCTTGCAAATATGCGCTCACCTGCGTTCATATTATTGTCGTTGAGCTGTATTGTGGGACTATTACTGCTCAATAACTGCTCACTGTTTCCGTCCGTTTTATACCAATCGATTTGCCAGTGACCATATCTTAGTTCATCACCCGGGTTTAAACCGACTTCAGTGCCTGCCGCAAAGGGCTGGGTGTATGTCAAACTGACGTCTTGGGCATACGCTTTAAACGCCATACCAAGAACTAGGACCGCTAGCATTGCCGTTTTAAATAAAAATCTGAGCAAAATATTATCCCCATAATACGAATGGTTCAGCTAACTTCATTGTTATTTAATCGGAGCTAGCATTGTATTCTCCTCGCTATGCAAGTAAACATACTGAATAATAGCTTTATTAAACAACAAGTTACCTTAACGCTACATTTTACATTAAATGAATTTTGAGCCCACTATAATAATAACCATAGGCTATGTTTTTAAAATTAGTTAATAATTTAGTTAATATGACAAATTTCAGGCATACCTAACCCAGTAAGCTTGTTAGAGCTGGGATAAAACACTGCACGGCAATTTTAATTCTCTCAACAAACATGACTCCCATCATAATTATGGGCACAAACTGAGACGCAAAAATCTGTGGGTTGAGTGGAATATTTTGGGCACAAGTGGGCACAACCGTGCCCACTTGTGCCCACCAGCATAGTAGTCAACAGCTTGCCAATGAATAGAGCATGCCTATCTATTCACTTTGTATACTGACATAAAGGACTTGGCAGAGAGGATTCTGCTTGTTAAAAGTAGATAGAAACGCTAAACACCAGATACAAGAAAGCCAAGCTAAATGCTTGGCTTTCTTGTTGAACGAAGCCGCTGCGCGGCAGAGTAAAGCACATAAACGCCATACTTCTGATACCCCATCACCCGATGGGATAGACAGGAGTAAATACCATGACACCCAATGAACTCAATCGCTATCATTCTCTTTATGAACAACACCTTACCAATCTTAAGCTGCAAGGTAAACGACCTGCTACCATTGATGCCTATTCCCGTGCCGTTCGTC
>NZ_OANU01000094.1 GCF_900089835.1 Vibrio thalassae
CGCCATTCGCAGTCCAGCGACGCCAATAGGACTCTTTGCTAAGGATGCATCAGGTGACAGCAACATCACCCAACTTGATAGCATGGATGGCATTTATGCCTTCGCGGCTTATTCAACCGCACTCACTGAAAGTGATATCCAGACGCTTGCTAATACGCTAACCACAGTCACGCTCGATAGCGACAGCGATGGTGTCTGGGACAGTTTTGATCTCAATAAACATATCCCAACAACAGCGGATAATACACTCAGCACCCAAGAAGATAACAACTTAGTATTCACTGAAAATGATTTCACTTTTTCAGATCAAGATAACGCTGATATAAGATCCTCTATCACTATTTTGAGTTTACCAGATGCCAGTCGGGGGCAGTTATTATTAGGCTCAAGTCCTGTCACAACAAATGCAGTAATCGATGTGGCAAACATTGCCCATGGTGAGCTCATTTATCAGCCTGTGGCAGACAGTAATAATCAAGGGGATTTTGGGTTTAGTGTCAGTGATGGTCAAAATAATTCTATAACCGCCACCATGACCATCACTATCTCTCCGGTCAATGATGCGCCTGTGATCTCCGCCACCACTCCAACGCTAAACATTGATGAAGACACATCCTACATATATCAACCTCAAATTAGCGATGTTGATCATACCGATTCACAGTTAACCGTTACGTTAACAGGGGCTACTTGGCTAAACTGGGATGCTACTAATCAACAAGTTATTGGTACGCCAACCAATGCAGATGTCGGCGATCACACTATAAATTTAAACGTCACTGATGGTTACAAGAGTGATGATATACAATGGCTTTTAACCGTCAATAATACTAATGATGCGCCAACAGGCCAGAATGAAAGCATTACCATTAATGAAGACACCTCACCATTTACGTTTGCTGCGTCACACTTCACGTTTAATGATGTCGACACTAGCGACTCGCTTGAAAGCATTATTGTTACAAGCCTACCTAGTAAAGGTGAGCTTAAGTCCAACGGCTCATCGATAACAAGCCCTTCTTCTTTTACGCTAGCTCAATTAAATAATGGTGAGTTGACATTCGTATTTGACGTGGATGAATTTGGCGCTAACTATTCTACTTTTGAATTTAAACTCAATGATGGTGAAGATGACAGTGCGGCATCCTACAAATTCACGGTTAATATTGATAATGTTGAGGACGAGCTAAGCATCGACATTGTTCAAGCCAAATCTATATTGGAAGATGATAACTTGGTTACAGCGCCTTATACTTTTGCTACTTTCTCTATAAATGACAAAGGCGAAAATGACGCAAGAAACATTAGACTAACTAATAATAGTAATGGTCATTTCGTCCTTAGCGGTGACTCTCTTCAGTTGACACAAACGGGTATTAATACGATCAATAGTCAACAAACGTTAGATACCTTAACGCTCAGTGTCGATGATAACGGTAGCGGTAAAACAATTGATAAAAACTGGACTGTCAACATTACCAATGTCAATGATGCCCCTACAGCAAGTCCTAGAACCGTTGCCCTTAAAGAGGACGCTTCTCATGTGTTTAGGATTGGCAACTTTAGTTTTTCGGATGAGGAAAGCCCTGATTTAAGCGCTATTAAAATCACTCAACTTCCGGCTAATGGTGACTTAATACTCAACAATACACAAATAACTCAGCCAGACCAAGAGGTGCTTTATAACGAGATTACTAATGGGCAATTGAGTTATCAACCTGCAGCAGACAGCTTCAGCTCTCAGGTATTTTCTTATCAAGTATCAGATGGTCAACAATGGTCAACAGATACGACCCTAACGTTAGACATTCAACCAGTCAACGATGAACCAGTGGCACTGTCCAGTGCCATAACCGTTGATGAAGACGTTCCTTTCCCGATAAGTTATGCGCATTTTCAATTTAATGATATTGAGGGTGATGCGCTGACCAAGGTTACTATCACTCAATTACCCAATCAGGGACAACTCCAATTAGATGGCATCGCCATATCAGCGGGTGATGAAATTGCCGTTAGCGACATTAATGCCAATAAACTCACTTATCAAACCGCACTCAATGATGTAAATACCACTTCGTTGAATTTTAAAGTCTTTGACGGTACTGATTTCTCCCAAAATATTGAGACGATGACAATAACCGTCACTAATATTAACGATACTCCTGTTGCCGTCAATCATACCATTAATGTGACTGAAGACATCGAATATGCGTTTTCAACCGCTGTTATTGACCTTATGTTCACCGATGATGACAACAGTGACATTATGGAAAGTCTCATTATTGAAAGTATCCCTAATAATGGTACTTTGAAAAAAATTGATAATAGTAATAATGAAACTGTCATCGATAACTCTCAGATTCCTTTTACAATTTCACGTGCCGATATAGACCAATTGCGTTACCTCAACGACCAAAATGACACGACACAAACCAGTTTTACCTACAAAGTCGACGATGGACAGAGTCAATCAAAAAACACGGGAACGCTGGTGATAAATATTGATCCTCAAGATGATCACCCAGCAGCTATCGATGGTTTTATTGACGTCACTGAAGATACGCCTTACTCATCGTTTACTCAATCTGTCGTATCAAGTAACAATACGCCATCCCCTGCCAACGGGGAGATCTTATATAGCGACCCTGATCACGATAATAACGCAAGCGCCAACCAATTATTTGAATTTACTGAGATCTCATTAGAAACCTTACCCGCTCATGGCGAACTGAGTATTAATGGGCAGCCACTGTCTAGAAATGACACTGTATCAGAAAGTGATATCGCGAACTTGACTTATACTCCTGGTAATAACCGAGAAGAGAATACCCAGTTCACCTACAAACTAAAAAGTACCGACAAATTCTCACAAAATATCGCAACGATGGTGATAAACATTCAAGCGGTTAACGACTCACCGGATGCGATCGCGAGTTCAATTCAAGTGGACGAAGATACCCTTTCGCCATTCACTCAGAACGATTTTGGTTACACCGATCTTGAGAGCAACGCCATGGCCAGCGTAGCACTCTATCAACCCGCCAGCGGCGTTATCTATTTTGATATGAGTGGCAATTTCAATGGAAATGAAACGATTGTTAGCAGTTATCCCGTCACGATTTTAACCAATGACATTGACCAATATGCCTATAAAACAGCTCAAAACCAAGATACTAATGACAGCATGTTGTTCACTGTTAATGATGGTAATAGTGACTCTTCTCAGGCGACGATGACAATTAACGTTAACCCTATCAATGACACTCCGACCATTGATCCGAATTTATCTATAACCATAAATGAGGACACACTCTATACCTTCCAAGAAAGCGATATTACTTATAGTGATCCTGAAAACGACGGGCTAGATAAAATTAAAATAACGGCATTACCTCGTGGCGAGCTGCGTTATAACAATTCGTTAGTGCAAGTCGGTAACGAAATAGACTTTACAGATATTGGTAATTTAACCTATCAAAGTAACTTGAATGATGATCAAGATACGACATTTGAATTCGAAATCATGGATGATGATTCAAGCGGTTACTCTGATGAAGCAACCATGACCATTGATGTTCAACCAGTCAATGATGCGCCGACGATCACTTTAACGCCAATCGCTGGAGGGATCACCGAAAATAAGGTTAGCCGCCAAACGGAGCTTCTGAGTTATCAAATTATCGATCCTGAAAACAATACATTAAACGTTACTATCATCAACGACCCTAATAATTGGTTTACACTCGATTTAGTTAACCTCCGCGTGAACCCGACGTTGGCTGCAATTGCTGCCATTAATGATGACAATCAAAATCTTACTCAGCTCACTGTTGAATTAGAAGTCAGTGACGGCAATCTTAGCACGAACCAAACCGCGACTATTGGCATTACGCGAACCACTGATATGGACAGCTGGTATAGTGTGATTACCTTTACACCAATGCCTCCCGTCACCACCGGGTCGACAGCCAATTTGGCGTCTGCTAACGCTTCAGAAATCTATGGGCCTCCTCCAGCTAATGCTGAGTATGATGTAAATTACAGCTATATCTCTAATTTACAACCAAACATTACTTACTCAAATCTATCTTCGATTCCTGCAGGGACAAGCTCTATCACGGTCTTTGCTGAACAAATCAGTCGAGCTGACTCTACTATCTCTCGTACGTTAGAAAGTGACTTCGCTTTCTCAAGCGATCCGGTCAATCTGGTTCGTGTACTGACCCCATTATTGGACTTTGATGATCCATTAATGACCATGGACACTGTAGATTTATTGAATAAAGACAGTATCTTAACAGATGTTGGTAATATAGAAGCTAATGAGCCAGTCGATATTACCTATCAATGGCAAGAGCATGATGGTACAAGCTGGCAAGATTTCGGTTCAGAACTGAGTAATTACCAATCACTATCGGGACTTCAAGTTGGCAGTAAATACCGTCTTCAAATCCAAGCACAAAATACAAGTACTTTAACCACGAGTGAAAAATCCTCTGATGAATCGATCAGTGTCACTAGTGCTACAACAAATTATGATATTAGCTTTGATAGCTTAGCTATTCCTCAACAAGGCATTGTCCAAAACATTCTTTCCCACTTGAGCGCATCACCTGCCCCTGCGCAATTTACTGCGCGTAACGTCAACTGGCAGCGCGTGAATCTTGATAATAGCCTTACACCATTAACCGCTAAATCTGATGGCAGTTATGTACCAACGCAATTGGATGTGGGTCTAGCATTACGTGTTACCGTCGAGTACCTAAATGGTAATACACGCTTAATCTCAAGAAGTATTATCACCTCACCAGTTGAAGCTCAAGCGAACTCTCAGGAGCTAACGACACTCGCTAACGATTTGAGTCTCTCTATCGCTCCGACATTAGTATCGACAGGCCAAGACGTTACATTGCTAGACAGCGATATCGTTAAGATCACTGCGCAAAACGCGACCATTCAAACTGAATATCAATGGCAATACAGCGCAGATGGACAGACTTGGACACCGATTAGCAACAATGCCACTGAAGCGCGTTTTGTCACTACATCTAGTGAGAATGATCAGTATTTACGTTTACAAATAACCATGAGCCTGATTAGAGACAATACCATCAGATTAAGCCCACTTTATACCAATAAAACTGAAAAAGTTGTGCAGCATACTGGGCCTAAACTCGAAAGGCTAGTCTTAGACTTCGATAGCGTAAGTAATATCTTGGAACTTTCTGAAAGGTCAATGTTATGGCTAGACAAGTATCTGCAAGATACTTCTGCCACAGGCACAGAAAGCTATCAATGGTATCGCATCCCTGTGGGTGGTGACTTTGCCAATAATGCTGAAGCAATCAATGGCGCAACCAATAGCAGCTATTCATTAAACACAGGCTCAGATTCTAACTTCGAGCACATGCTGGTTGTGACGGTAAATAACAACACAAATCTTTATTCAACCCGAACCAGTGCATGGTTAAACAATAGTGATCCTACCGATACAACGGTGCGTGAACGTTATTACGATGTTGTCACCATTAATAATGGCACCACGCCACTGCAAGATGGTCAAACAGTAACGGCTCTGCTCTCAGGCAGTTCGCTGGTCAAAGACACAATGCCACCAGGGGTTTCTTACCAGTGGCAAAGCCGAACAACCGGGTCGATTGGCATCTGGAGCAACATCGGACAAGATAACGCCTCTTATAAGCTATCGGGCAACGAGAACGGACAAGATATCCGTGTCTTAGTCGCACGCTCTGATGCAAGTGGTGCAATATTGCCTCAGCTAATCTCCGATGAGCGCAGTGTGTCGTCCACAGTTAGTGCTTTAACGCCATGGCAAGTGAGTCTCACACAAGCCTCTGAGTACGTGGTCAATCAGCCAATCTCAGTCAGCCATCGCAGCACTAGCGATACCGTGACCT
>NZ_OANU01000039.1 GCF_900089835.1 Vibrio thalassae
AATGATGTAGCTACCTATTCCAATATTATTATCGAGGTCACTGACAGTTCAAACGTGACCACCAATTCGAATACGTTTGAAATTGAGGTGATAAACATCAATGATGCGCCAACGATAAGCGGCACACCTACACAGACCATTAATCAGGGAGTCCTATACTCATTCACCCCAGCCTATGATGATCCTGACCAAAGACATAGTACTGAAACTAAAACGTTTTCGATTCAAAATAAACCGTCTTGGCTAACTTTCGACCCCACAGATGGCTCACTGACTGGTACACCTCAGCAAATTGACGTGGGTGCTCACAATAACATCACAATCACTGTCGAAGACCAAGCAGGTCTAACGGATAGCTTATCCGCTTTTGCAATCACCGTGAATAATGTTAACGATGCGCCGACAGGTGCTGATGTATCTGTCACAGCGACCGAAGACAGCAACGAAATCAAATTCAAAGACACCGACTTTTCAATGAGTGATATCGATGGTGATAGCCTGAGTAAGATAATTATCACCTCCCCTCCTGCTGATGGACAATTAACGCTCTCTGGTAGCAATATAACACCAACAACCGACGTATCACTGAATGACCTGCAGGCGGAGAATTTACGTTTTGAATTCTCAAACGACGAGTTTGGTACGCCCTACACCACTTTTACATTCAAATATCATGATGGACAGGTTGAAAGTTCGGCAGACTATACAGCGACCAT
>NZ_OANU01000095.1 GCF_900089835.1 Vibrio thalassae
GTAAAGTTAGAATCGGTATTACTATATTGAACGGCTTCGAGTGCGGTTTGGTAATCACTGATAGAGGCATCGCCCGTCAGCGTCAGTGTGTTATTGCTGGTATCGTAGCTTCCCGTGATACCGCCTGACGCAGTAAAACTTAAACTCTCATTGCTATTGGCGCCAATTAGCGTGATTTGTGCGCTGGCTATTGTGCTTGAATCAATATCGGTGATGTTTACATTCTTCAATAAGGCCGTTGGGCCATCGCCGTTGACAAATGCCTTGTCGGGTGAATCAAAAGTCAGGCTCGGCGCATCATTGTTCGCATAAATATCGATGGTCATGGTGGCGGCGCTGATGGAGTTATCACCATCATCATCGACGACATGAAAAGTAAAGGAATCGGGTACGGCTGAATTGGTTTGCGGTTGATATTGCAGGTTCGCCACATCGGCGCGTGGTATTACTTGCCCCTGAGTAATGGCGCTGCCCGAGCCAACTGATAAGGTGCCGTCACTTGGAAGCGTTTCAATGATAATGGCACTGTAGTCGTTCGATTCCTCATCACTGTAATCAAAAGCGTTGGCGATGAAGGTATAGCGCGTATCTTCTATTGCGGTGACATTACTGTTATTGGCGATGGGCAAATCATTGATGGAAGTCACGGTTAAAGAGATATCAGTGATGTTATCCCGCTGAGTATCATTGGTCGTTACCCGGATAGTACGTGTTGTCGTAATTGGATCCTCAGAGCTGTTTTCGTAGCGCAATGTCTGCAAGGCATCTTCAAAAAGGCTACGATTTGCAGTGCTTCCGGTACTTGGTGTCACAGTGATCACATCGCCAGTATTGTTGATGTTTAAGCCGTTGATAGTAGAAAGGTTAATTGAATCTTGGTTAGCGTCATAGTCAATAAGTTCGATGGTTAAGCTGGCTAATGGTGTATCTTCACTGTCGACAATACTGGCGCTACTATCAAGAGTTAAGGAGCCTTGGTTTTCGCTATAGGTGTAATCGGTTTGACTAAAGCTGGCAACGGATAGGCTAGTGTTAACATCCAAACTGTCATACGCGCTATCTTCATCACTATTTTCTGCCCGTTGCGCCACCGCCTCCGCACGTTGCTGAATTTCTTGTTGAGTTAATGCGCCAGAGTAAGCGGCAAAGCCATAAATACCATCATTCGGTGAGTTTATGGTGTTAACTGATCCACCTGTTGACGAACTTTCAACACGCAGTCCAATCTGGCTGTTACTGGCTTTAATAGCAGTGATGAAATCATTATTAGTATTATTCGTTGTATTGCTAATCGTTGCGGTTAGAACACCATCAATATAAAGATCATAGCTTTTAGTATTTTGGGTGTAAATTAAGGCTAAATGCTGTACATGACCATCACGTATGACTGGTACTTCGCTACCTGATGGAGAGAAATCCATTTTTATTCGAGTAAAGCCATTAGCGCCGGATTCACCAGATACGCCATTTTTGGATTGAAGCTCAAAACCAAGCTGTTTATCTTGATGACCATTGCTGAGCATAAAGCGTTGACCTGTGGACTGCGTATTCGTAGGCTGTCCACCGCCAAGCTCTAAATCGACCCCAAATAAGCTCACCGCTCCCCATAAACTTGAGTCCTCGATATAAGTGATGATCTCAAAAGACGCATCGCCATCTCCGATATTGCTCAAGTCCATCGTCACAGGAGAGGGGCTGCTTGAATCATTGAGTAACGCTATTGGAATAAAATATGGGTGGTGCTGAACAATTTTATCCACAACTGATGTTGGAGTCGATAAATTAGCCCACTCTTCTATCGCCCATGCGGCACGAGAGCGACCATCATCTTTGATGTGATCCCACAAGTCCCTAATATAGTCGCCATCAGTATCTGATAGCAATGTGTTGTCAATGCTTGGGGCGGCCTGATTTTGAGCATCATAGTAATCGGTGATCGCGAGTTTGAGTAAATCAGAGACCCCACGAGTCTCGGTGTCTGAAAACGGATCACTCTGCTTGTCTTGATTTAATTCATCCGAATTCGCCACACCATCTTGGTCGATATCCAGATCGAATTTATCCCAAACGCCATCGTTATCAACATCCGCTACAGCGTCTAAAAATCGTGCGGCTTGAGTAGAAACAAACGTTTGGTCAAGAGCACTGGCGATAGCTGAAAATCCATAAACACCAGTTAGCGTGTTGTCAAAAATTGCAGGCCCCATCTCAGCATAAGCGTTTTGGGAAAGGCCTACCATGCCAATCTCTGTGCTTTGGTCATGGATCGACTCGAACCTTGAATAAGTCACACTGCCTTGATACTGCCCATCGAGATAGAGTTTATAGGTTTTGCTACTTTCTTCCCAATTGAGCGACACCAGTGCAAACTTGTTAAAGGGGCTATTCTTTAACGGGCTAAATGTTTGTAACGAAGCAGATATGTTTGTGTCTGGATTACTGTATCTGAACTGTACTTTATTGAATCGATTATGCTCTAACCTGAGATCAATTGACCCGCTACCATAATCTGCATCTGCACCACTTAAGCAGGTTTCATCAGTTTGACAAAGAGTTTTGCTATCAAATAGTTTAATCGCTCTTAATTCAGGAATATGCTCTAAATAGGCAACGAACTGATAATGGGCATCACTATTGCGTAAGAATGTCAGGTCTACAGTTTCTGGGTCGGTAGCCAGGCCATAATTAGGGGTAAACCCTCGCTTATAAATACGATTGGATGTGATACTTGAATCTTGGAAAGAGACCTGACCAGCTAACCAGTGCGACATAGGCTCACGAGTGGTGGGGGACTGTAACTCGTTATAGATATCGGCAATATGGTCATCGTCAATATCTTTGGTCCATTCGGCACTGTTATCCACGAGAGGATCCAGAGCCGCGAGGCTTTTTTCTAGTAGGTCGTTAAATCCATCACCATCATAATCAGTATATGGATTGTTATCGTCTTCATCGAGATAGCTAGCGACATCATCGTTATCATTATCTGTCGATGCGGTATTAGTATTAATTGCAGTACGTAGAGCATCAATTGTATCAACTGATCCTATGTTGCTTACTAGGTTTTCAAATGTCGTTAAATTACCGGACGTTACACCTTCAAAACCGACATCTTGCCATTCTAATTCTGTCGGTTTATCACTGGTATTGTCGTCAATATACGACATCACTTTGTTGTAAGTAGACGCAACCACATTAATATTAGGGTAGTTATGACCACCTGACCTTGCAGGCTCAATGGTCGCTAAACGTGATAGTCGGTCGGTGAGCTCATCAACATTATTTGCATCAATAGCACTGTAGCCTATTGCGTTGTAATCCTCATAGCTCGGTTTAGTTTCTGACTGATTAACGAAATAATTTCTTACTGTCTCCCATTCGCTAATGTGTGTTAACTCAGTGACTTCCAATGATGCGCTATTAAGAGCACTAACGGCATTTTGACTGCCTGAACCATTCACTATTGGTTGTGAAGTGTCAGTTGGGTCGCCCACAATGAACTTGTGCTGAACCAAGTCAGAGCTGAGGTCCGCTAATTTGCCACCTATCCAATTCGTATAGCGAGAAGATGAGGAACGATTCCCCGGTAATGAGAGAAACGTGGTTTGCTCAACGCCTGAATTAAGCTTATAAGAAAGCTTGATCAATTGGCTTTCAGTACAGTTGTCTATGTCGTTATTACATGATGAAAGATTTGTAGCGGGAGGATACGGGTGCAACATATATAAGTTGTATAGATTGTATATATTATCCGCATCCACACCTTGATTTATACTTCCTAGATCTTGATACCTAGGTCTTTTGTCACCATCAGCGTCTTTACCGATATAATCTTGAAACTCGGTGAGGTTATATCCAGAAATAATATCCCTGTCTTGCCTTAGCATAGACAACGTATTGGTTATCCAGAATGCTGAATGATTCTCATCATAATAACCATCGAAGGCTGAATGACTAAATCCCATCGCTTGATAATGGCTATCATCAGGCTCAATGAAATGCAGTTTAGACTGACCATTAAATGGCGAATTAGTAATATAGCTTGCATTATACTCGTTGAGTTGGGCTTTTAAGTTGCCAAAAGGTGTGTAGACGCTGACGTCAAACGTTTGAATATTTTGATCATTATTGCTGTCCCCTAGCGAGATTTTCAATGTAATGAGTCGGCTTTCAGCGCTGTCTGTGCGAGTAAATTGTAGTGTTCTCAGAGCAGTTTCATAATCACTAGCGTTACCGGTGCCATTAATGGTGAGCGTATTGCCACTAAAGCTATTATTGGCGCCGCTGATTGAGCTAGTATCAATAGATAATACATCTCCCGTTTGTGAACCAATAATCTCGATTGTCGCCTGAGTAAGATTGTTGCTTCCGGCAGTAAGAGTTAGGTTTGGGTTAACCTCATCTTTAACAGTATCAATAATGACAGGATTTCCCATATTTTGGACTGTTGATACCGTACTTACTAAGTCAAATTTATTGGGAACCCCGTCTTTATCAGTATCTCCATTAGTAATTGAAAATCTGTTAAAAAAAGCATTCCGTTCGGTTTGAGTTAACTTTTTATTAAAAGCTTGAAAGCCATACACACCGGATAATGAATTATCAAAATGGGTGTTAATACTGGCTCCATTTGCATTTCGAGCATTCAAACCAACTTGTAACGTGTCCCCACCTGAAAAGCTGAAGTCATCAAAGTTGAGTGAGTATAGAGAGTTAGTATTTGTATATAAATTAAATTGTCTATAACCATCGTAGGCCAAGTAAAACATCTTAAATTTGGTTTGATTGGTTATTGCTGGATAATTGGTGAAGTTGACGTTGGTTACGTAACCTTGGCTGGTACTTGAGTTATCCCATTCGCTACCAGGTTGTGACACTTGGCGCAAAGCCGCACCTGTGCCTTCTGACATTAAAAGAAATGAGTTATATGGGTCGGGCGACGCTGCGGGATTAGATTTAAATAAGTGTAGGTCGTAAAAATCTGTGTACTGGGCGGGGTCAAACTCTTCTAGGTTGATGATAAAAATAAATGATGCGGCATCATTAGCCGTTAAGCTTGTAAGATTGATGGTTTGGCTTGCGCCAATGCCAATAAATTCATCCCAAAGCGATATCCTACTGCTTGACGCAGTAGTGTCAAAAGTCGTTCCCTGAACATAAGCAGCAAGCGCATCAGGATTATTTTTAATCGTAAGCCAAATGTCAGCAATATTGTCGCCATCGTTATCGACAGTAAATAACCCACTATCATCGCCACCGGGTGTTAAATCCGATGTTAAAATGCTTTCGAGTTGATCACTAAAACCATCACCGTCAGAGTCTGCAGCCTGAGAAGGTGATGATATTACTACTGATAATAAAAAAAGAGTGTACAAGACTCTAAATTTGCAAAAAAATGGGTCAATAGATAGTTTTCTAACTACATAGTTTAAAAGCATAACAATAATTACCCGATTATAAAGATGTTGTCATACAACCTACTTAAATCTAACTATCTGAACGTTAACTATTTTATAGTCTATATTTTATATTATCTCTACGTACAGCTTTGATCAACATTCTTCATTAGTCAATGAGCAACTCACTTAATATAGATTCAAAATTAGCCGACAAGATTTATGATTTTAAAATCCATAAGTAATATTTTTTGTAATTTACTGAAATAATAGATGAATTTAAGCGACTCACTACAGCGAACGTTGTTTTTTGTTAAAATTTATTGCGGTACTAGGATTTGCCGCCTAGACTAATATTCCGGCTTAGTAACATTTATATTAATACTGTTCCTTTGTGATATGTCTAACCTCTAGTTTAATGGCAGTTTTTTATTATGAAATTCAAAACATTACTGGTATCTCTTTCTACGTTGATTCTTAGCTCGTGTTTTGAAACAAATGGTATTGTTCAAACTCACGACAGCGACGTGAGCGAAAATGTAGCAGGTACGGTCGCCGTCGGTGCCGGTTTACCTGGACATAAACTTACGCTTTACGAACTTGATTTAAATGATAAATCTCAACGAACAGTAGTCGAATCAGTTGAATTAGATACGTTGAGCCGTTTTGATATAGATATCCCCGGTGATTTGAATTCAGAGGTTTTATTGGCTCAAATTGTAGAATTAGAAGCCTCTGATACTGTAATCTTAGAGGCAGTAATCTTTGCGCAAGATTTTGATAAACCAATAAAGATAACACCTTACACCGATCTCATCGCTAAAAGTATCCTCAATAATGATTCGCTATCAGACTTAGATTCAATAAAACAAGAGTACGACAATGTCGCGAGTGGCGTTGTTGCGATGCTTCAACCTATTAGTGATTCATTAGGCATTAGTCTTGAAGCGGATTCTCTTTTATTTGGCCATTTTCCCATTGAATCTAGTGGTCATGATGAACTTATAGAGGCGGTTGCATTTAATTGTGATGAGTTAAATTGTTCGATGGATTTTGCCAGTAATTCCGTTGAACAAGCCGTGGCCGCGCAGGGAATATCGACAGAATTCACTATTGACGACACATTGGCAGAACAACTTAATCAAACGGCCTCCGGACTTAATGATTTAAAAGAAACGCCTCCAGAGAACTTTGATTTTACTGCAAGCATCAAAGAAGCTGGCCCGGTTATTATGCTCTTTTCTTATGATGGTGCGTGGGGGCAGCCTGGTGATGCTTGGGCTGGCTATAACGGCAAAATAAAACTTATTAACCTTTCAGATGGCCCATTGGATGTGGCTAATAAGTCCTTATCGATGATTTCTGAATCACTTGACATGAAAGGTGCTTGGGGAGCAGGTCTCAAGAAAAAAGTACTTAATAATGGCAAGACCAAATATACCTTTAAATTTCACAAATATTCGCAACCATTACAACCTGATGAGCATAGAGTAATTGGATTTAATGGTAAGGGGTCGCCAACGGAAGTTAATGACTTGACCCGATGTCGCTACAAAGGGGAAAGCTGCATCATCAAATACGACGACACCTTGTCTGATTACGTAAGTGGTAGCTCATTTGTAGTTGATATCAATAGTGAAGAGGTTGTTGAGGATGGTGATATAACGGATGATGTCAACGCTACCGGAACTAACCAAGGTGGTTCTCCTGTAGAATTGGTTACAAATGAAACGGTGGTAGATATTATATTGGAAAAAGCGGGTGAACCATGGTCTACCGGCTTTAATGGTGTGATCAAATTCGCCTCTCCTGTCGCGACCTCCTCTTGGTCTTTAACCTTTCAAAAACCTGCAGATGTCAGTGCTATCTCTATGTGGTCCCACGGTGGTGGCTTGAAAGATGTAGAGGGGCAGTCTTTTATTAATGTCACCAACAAGAGCTGGAACGGGTCACTAAGTCCCGATGTTGAAAACTCAATTGGGGCTAGTATTACAGGTAAAAGTACTTATGGTGTTATCTCAAATGAAGGCTGTGTGTTAACACTTGATGGTGTTAATTATACTTGCCAACTGATCGTAAATGAAGAAGTGACGAGTGCAGAAGAACTCTCAACTATCAACAGTGTTGGTGCAGAAGTTGCTGAAATTATAGAAGATAATGGTACCGTTGATAATGAAGAAGACGATGTAGCCACAGATATAGCGCAAGTCGATAACACAACAACTGACATACATTCTGCCGTAGTGAAAGGAAGTGGCTTAACTCAAAGTAAAACCCCAACAACAATGACATTTACAGCTCCTAGTGATTTTAAAAATAAAGTCGTTGCTGGGTATTTATCGGATTGGAGCGTGTATGGTCGTGGCTTTGATGTTGAGCGCCTACTGACGCCAGAGGGTACCTTTCCATACAATAAACTCGTCTTTGCTTTTTTGGGTATTTGTGGGGATAAGGGATCGCTTGCCGGTACGATAGCTGCAGAGTGTCAAGCTCAGGGTAAGAAAGAATTTGAGGTTGTATTTTTAGACCCTTGGGCTGATTTTGGTGTTTCAGTCAGCCCTCGTCAAAGTAGCAAACCTTATGTCGATGGTAAAAGCAAAGGAGTGATTGAACAGATACAGTACATTAAGAAACAAGTCCCTAATATTAATATTTCTGCCAGCATTGGTGGTTGGACCATGTCTGAGCCATTTCATCGTATGGCAGCGAGCCAAGAAAATATTCAAACGTTCGTCAATTCTTTAAAAGCGCTTCAAACTGAATACGGCTTTACTGGCTTTGATATTGACTGGGAGTTTCCTGGCCATGGTGGCGCCTCAGGAAAATTCACGTCAAATGATGGTCAATATTTTAAAGACTTAGTTTGTGCGGTGAAATCAGGGCTGGGTGATAATGTCGAAGTCTCGAGTGCCGTGGGGGCGACGACAACGTTTATTGGTCATATCGGAGAGCACTATAAAACCATTTATGATCAAGGGTGTCTCGACTACATCTATATGATGAATTACGACTATTTCGGCGCGTGGGACACAAAACTAGGGCATCAAACTAGCGTGATGCCGTCGACGTCGTTATCAGGCGCTGCACCTAATGATAATGATATGCGCTGGAGTGTAAATGCAGCTATTCAAGCATTTGAGCAAGCAGGCTTTAAGCGTGATCGCTTATTGATGGGCATTGCTAATTATGGTCGAGGCTTTAAATCGAACGATTTAACAACCAATGAGCAAGGGGCCATAAGTGGTACGAAAGCATCAAAAGATCCGTCAGCAGGTACCTTTGAAAACGGCGTGATGGAAGGCTATGACCTATGGCGCAATGTCGCAGGTGATGATTTACAAGGACGAGGTGATTTCGCTCTTTATAGTGATTTTGAAGCCCATGCTGATGCTTATTACAATAACGTAACCGGCGACTACATTTCCATTGATACCCCAAGAACGGCTTATATGAAAGCCAAATTGGCGGACATTCTTGGGCTAGCTGGTACGTTCGTTTGGACTGTCGAGCAAGATGACGGCCGAATAGTAACCGCAATGCAAGACGGGCTGGGCATCAATGGTGCCGTCCCTGCTGATCGCTCTGCAGCCTACACCGCTTGTGGTATTCCATTTAAGGATGGCGACAACAATTTATGTGCACAGCTTTATAATGGCCTCAATGCCATCGCGTCAAACTCTGGCTCTGATAAAACCATTGCAGCTGTCATCGCGGATGCCGTTAATGTGCCTATTGCAGATCCAACAGATACGAGTACATCAGATACGAGTACAACAGATACGAGTACAACAGATACCAATACTGATGATTCAAATGATACATATACGATCTATCGCTCAGAGCTTATTCAGCATCAATCTGATGCAGAGAGCGGGTATAAGACGGCGATCAATGATGCAAGGTTGATGATCAGAACCCTGGACAACAGCATAGTAGAAGCCGTAACTCCGTTGAATATTAGTAATCCAGACAACGTTAAACGTGTTGAGAGCATATTCACTCAAAGTGATTGGGATGAATTGTTCTCTCATGCAGCACCTGAATATTCTTATCCTAAATTCTTGCAAGCGGTAGCTAAGTTTCCGGCTTTATGTGATACCTACGACGATGGTCGCGATAGTGATGCTATCTGTCGTAAATCGCTAGTAACCATGTTTGCTCATTTTGTTCAGGAAACAGGGAAAAATTCATCCTTTGACGGCGAAACATGGAAGCAAGGTTTGTACTTCGTGCGTGAGATGGGCTGGACAGAAACTGCGTTAAATGGCTATAACGGCAATTGTAATAATCCAGACGATTTTGCCAGCCAAGTCTGGCCCTGTGGTAAGTTTGACAGTGGTGAGTACAAGTCCTATTTTGGTCGTGGTGCCAAGCAGCTAAGTTACAATTATAATTACGGCCCATTCTCAGATGCTATATACGGCGATGCTAATGTATTACTTAACAGCCCAGAGAAAGTGGCTGATACATGGTTAAACATTGCTTCTGCTATCTTCTTTTATGTGTACCCACAACCGCCTAAACCTTCAATGCTGAGTGTTATTGATGGCTCTTGGAAACCGAATCAAGCCGATATTGACGCTGGTATCAGTAGTGGATTTGGCGCAACGATTCACATTATTAACGGCGGTCTTGAATGTGGTGCGGGCAATGAAAGCCATACCGGTCCTGCAAATCGTATCTCCTACTACCAAAAATTTGCTGACTATTTTTCAATGGCTATCCCT
The DNA here is from genome assembly GCF_900089835.1 of Vibrio thalassae. GTDB lineage: Bacteria > Pseudomonadota > Gammaproteobacteria > Enterobacterales > Vibrionaceae > Vibrio > Vibrio thalassae. Next base: position 10,124 of record NZ_OANU01000095.1, read on the forward strand.
GCAGATGAGGCGCTTGGCTGTCAAGATATGAAGCCATTTGAGTCAACGGGCGCGGGGGCGGTGCCTATTTACTGGGAGCAAGATTGGCAAAATGCCTACAAATGTAAACTCGTCACTTATCAAACTGCTTATACAACGTTTGATGATGATGGTTACGAGAACTGTGTTAAGGCAAAGTATCCTGATGTGGTGATTGTGGAGGATGTTGATAATCCAATTGTTAATGATGACTCGAGCACAGATAGTACTGATGATAGTTCAGTTGTTAATGACGATTCGAGCACAGATAATACGGATGATAATTCGTCACCACCTTCTAATCCTGCGGACTGCACCTCAGGCTATTGTACTGCGGTTGCCAATATTGACGGTAAGGAAGTGTCAGAAGTAATTTCTAATGCGAACGCATCGAGTGTTATTCGTAACAATGAGCTTAAGTTTGGCGGCTATGTCTCTGATTGGGCCCAATATGGTCGTAAGTTTGCGCTGGCCAATGTAGGGGCAACGGCCTATACCGAATTAGTCTATTCTTTCTTTGGTATTTGTGGTGACCGAGGTACCTTTGTATCCGATAAAAGTAATCCT